>NZ_JBEPML010000016.1:0-112419 GCF_040545735.1 Aquamicrobium terrae | reverse complement strand
CTGAACCGATGATCCCGAACGCATGCTCGATCCCATGCATCTGCAAGACCTTAACAAACGCTTCTTCCGTCGTCATCTTCATCGTCGTCGTTCCTGTAGCTTGCAGTGGCGGGCGGCCGGCATGCCCGCATCGAGCGCCGGCCGCGTCTCATTTCTATCTTCAAGGTCGCAATCCGGCGTCCTCGCGGCCAGCGCCGGGACCGGGCCGCCGCCATATCCGCCCCATGAACGGCAGCACCAGGATCAGCACGATGACTGCCATGATGGTGCCCGAAATGGGCCGCGTGAAGAAGACGGTCCAGTCGTTTCCGAAGCTTATCATGGAGTTCATGAACGCCTCCTCCGCCAGCGGGCCGAGGATCACGCCGAGCACCATGGGCGCGATCGGGAAGCGCAACCGCTCGAAGGCATAGCCGACGAAGCCGAACGCGATCATCAGCCACAGGTCGGTGATGTTTGAGCGGATCGACAGGGCCCCGACGAAGCAGAAGACCATGACGAAGGCCGAGACCACGGCTTCCGGCAGGTCGAGCACTTTGACCAGCGGGCGGATCGCGAAATAGCCGAGGACGCACATCAGCACGACGCCCAGGAACAGCGAGGCGAAGATGGTGTAGACCATGTCGGCAGACGTCAGCAGCACCTGCGGGCCGGGCTGGACGCCGTGCAGCATGAAGGCGCCCATGATCACCGCGGTCGCGCCCGATCCCGGTATGCCGAGCGCGAGCAGAGGAACCAGCGCACCGCCGACGGAAGCGGTGGCGGCAGCCTGCGGCGCCACGATGCCTTCCGGAACACCTTTGCCAAGTCTCTTCTTGCCCCTGTCGAGCTGTGATTCCACGCCGTAGCATACGAAGGAAGCGATGGTCGCACCGGCCCCCGGTACAATGCCGACGATGTTTCCCAGCACGGAGGAACGCAGGAACAGCATCTTGAATCCCAACATCTCGCGCAAGGAGGGCAGTTGGGTCTTCGCGCCGGAACGGGTGTCGATCGTCTTGGTCGTGAATCCGGTCTCAAGCCGCGACAACACCTCACCGACACCATAGGCGCCGACCATGACGACGAGGAACTCGATGCCGTCGGCGAGGATCGGCAGGTCGAAGGTGAAACGATAGGCGCCATAGGTGGCATCGCTGCCGACCGATGCCACCAGCAAGCCGAGTCCGAGACTGACGAGCGCATTGCTGAGGGAGCTGCCACCCAGCGCGATGACGCTCGCCAGCCCGAACAGCACGATGGCGAAATATTCCGGTGACGAGAAGCGCAGGGCGAAACTGGCGACGGGTTGCGTCATGAACACCATGATGATGCCGGAGATGAGGCCGCCAACCAGCGCCGCGACCAGCGTCCAGCCCAGAGCCTTGGCCGGTTGGCCCTTCTGCGCCATCGCGTAGCCGTCCCAAAGCAGCGGGACGTGGATCGGCTCGCCCGGTATGCGAAACAGGATGGAGGTGAACGCGCCGCCATAGGTTCCCGAGACATACATGGCGGTCAGCAGGATGATCGCGGAGGTGATGTCCATCTGGTAGGTGAAGGGCAGGAACAACACGACGCCCATGACCAATGTCAGACCGGGCAGGACCCCGACCAGCAGGCCGATCAGGATACCAAGCACGAGCACGGCCATGTGGACAGGAGTAAAGCAAGCCAGGAAGCCTGCTCCCAGTTGCGTAAGGATGTCGAGCATCGCGCTCTCCTCAACCTTGTTCGGTCAGAACATATTGACGATCAGGTCGGTAACTCGGTCGAATGGCGGTACGCCTCGCGGCAGCGAGACATAGACAAGGCGCATAAACAGGATACAGAAGACCAGCGTGCCCAGCGCCGCGTTGAGCCATATCGCCAGATGCCTGCGATAGCGCCCCACATACATGAAACAGACGAAATACAGGAATGTCGTGAGTGGAAAGCCGAGCCAGGGCAACAGGAGACCGTAGGCCACGGTGAGCGCCGCCCCGGCTACCAGAAGACGCGGGTACTTCGCAGAGACCTCTTCCTCCGCATCGTCAGCGGAGGTCAGGGTGGCGGCGAGACCTTGCGTATCGTTCGACCGGCCGAGGAAGAACGCCCTGGCAAGTTCATAGGCGCAGGTGATCCCGATCAGCAGGATAGCAGCCTTGGGCCAGAAATCTGGCCCCAACGTGCCCGGCCGCGCGGCATAGTCGATCCCGTCGGCTATGAACCAGAAGAAAACCGCCACCAGCAGCATCACTGCATAGGGCAGCCAGGCCGTCGTCTTCAGGCGTTCCATGTCGTTCCTCCCCGATTGGCCGCCAGTTCCGCGGTTGCTTTATTGCAAGGCGGCGGCCCGCTTCATGTCCTCCAGTTGGCGTGCCATGAAATCCGCCGCCTCCTGGCCGGTCAGGAAACTGTTCGCAACGCCGTATTGCTCCTCGAGAAAGGCCTTGTACTCGTCGGCCGCCGCGACCTTGGCGAGCGCCGCCGACAATTTCTCGATCGCCTCGAGCGGCGTGCCGCTGCGCACGACGATCGCCCGGAACTGCGGCAATGCCACATCGTAGCCCAGCTCCTTCGAACTGGGAACGTCGGGGAAGGCCTCCATCCGCTCCTCGCCGAATATCATCAGCGGCCGCATCTCGCCGCTATCGAGGAACTGCCGGACGTCGCCCGCCTGCTCATAGAGCAGATCGGCATGACCGCCGAGGATGGAGATGTATCTTTCGCCGGGCTTGGCGAAGGGAACCTGCACGACCTTCACGTCCTTCGCGGCCAGCGTGCGCAGGCTGAAATCGTCCACGCTGCCGAAGCCGAGCGTGGCTACCTTCAGCGTATCCGGCTTGGCCTTGGCGGCCGCCTCGAAATCGGCCCAGGTCGCATACGGGCTGTTCTTGGGTGCGAACAGAAACGACGGCCCCTGAATCATGACCGCGACAGGAACGATGTCGTCCATGCTCCAGCGCGCACCGGTGCCGGCCAGCAAGGCGTGGCTGTCGGCGATATAGATGGCCATGGAGTACCCGTCGGCGGGCGAGGCGAGAAGCTTGGCCATGCCCGTGGCACCGGTGCCGCCCGGCACATTGACCACGGGAATACCGACACCGAGCTCCGATTCGAGCATCTTTCCGACGAGGCGCGCGAGCTGGTCGGCGCCGCCGCCCGGTCCCCAGGGAACCACCAGTTCCACGGGCCGGGCCGGATAGTCCTGCGCCAGAGCCGATCCGGCACCGACAACCGATGCAAGCACGGCAAACGCGCCTGCCATTGCCATCTTCTTGAACATCGTTCTTCTCCTCCACTTGGGCAAGGATCGTTTCTTGCGACGATTGCCTTGCGTTGACGCATCCTTACTGGATGCCGGGACAGTTCATGACGGTGCCGACATATCTCTCTCCATGCCGGCACCCTCCTCCGACACCTTTGAAAACCGGGCGGGGCGACCCTGGAGTGCGGCGCGGACGGCCCCGACGATCTCGCCCGGCGTATCGACCACCCTGGCGCCGGCGTCTTCGAGCGCCCTGCGCTTGGAAGCATAGCTGCCCTTGTCGCCGCTGACGATGGCGCCGGCGTGGCCCATCTTCTTTCCGGCCGGCGAGGCACGGCCGGCGATGAAGGAGACGACCGGCTTCGTCATCGTCGCGGCATAGTCCGCGGCCTCCTCCTCCATCGACCCGCCGATCTCGCCGACGAGAACGACGGCATCCGTGTTCGCGTCCGCATCCAGCGCCTGCAATGCATCACGCGTCGTCGTGCCGATCATCGGATCACCGCCGATTCCCAAGAAGGCCGACTGGCCGAGCCCCGCCCGCGTCAGGTTGAGACAGATCAGCGTACCGAGGCTACCCGAGCGCGAGATGACGCCGACGCGCCCGGGCCGGAAGACGTTCGAGTTGTGTCCCGGCATG
Source organism: Aquamicrobium terrae (assembly GCF_040545735.1). Classification (GTDB taxonomy): domain Bacteria; phylum Pseudomonadota; class Alphaproteobacteria; order Rhizobiales; family Rhizobiaceae; genus Mesorhizobium; species Mesorhizobium terrae_A. The sequence goes on along the minus strand of NZ_JBEPML010000016.1, from coordinate 108,553 downwards.
ATACCCACAAAGGCTTCGCCGGGCGTAACCAGCCCGGCCGTGTTGGGGCCGACGATGCGCATGCCCGACGCGCGTGCTGCCGCATGCATTTCCATCACGTCATGCGCCGGAATATGCTCCGTCAAGGCGACCAGCAATCGGGCGCCGGCCTCCGCCGCATCAATGGCGGCCGCCTTCGCCATCAACGGCGGAATGAACATGACCGCGACCTCGAAGGGCTCCTCGTCCATCGCCTTGCAGGCCGTGGCAAAGACCGGCAGGCCGAGATGGCTTTCCCCCGCGCGCTTCGGATTGACGCCGCCCACGACGCGAGTTCCGCACTCTATCATCTTTTCGGTCCAGAATGTGCCCTGCTTGCCCGTCATGCCCTGGACGAGGACCTTGGTGGACCGGCGCACGATCAGGTTCATTGGCGGGTTCATCGGGCCGCCTCCACCGCTGCCTGCACGGCATCCTCCATCAAGTCGTAGGGTTCGATGCCGAGTTGCTGGCGCACGAGCGCGACCGCCCTTTCCTCGCCTGTTCCATGAATGGAGAAGAAGACCGGCACCGTGGGCTTCAGCGCCTCCCACGCCCGGACAACGCCCTCGGCCATCACATCGGTCCTTGCGAAAGCCCCGCAGAAGTTGACGACCAGGCTTTTGACGCCCGGATTGGACAGGACGAGATCGAGCGCGGTCTCGGCCTTCGTATAGGCCTCGCCGCCGATCTCGAGGAAATTGGCGGGCCGGCCGCCGAAATGACTGATCACGTCCATCGTCGTCATCGTCAGGCCCGCGCCGTTGGCGAGAACCCCGACATTGCCCTCGAGCTGGATGAACTTCAGGCCCGCCTCGACGCCCCGGCGCTCAAGCTCGCTCATCGGCTCCTCCGCGGCCATGGCCACCAGCTCCGGCTGCCTCGACGCCGACGAATCGTCCAGCGTGAGCTTCGCATCGAGCGCCACCACGCGCCCGTCGGCCAGTTCGGCCAAGGGATTGATCTCGATGAGCTCGGCATCCTTTTCCACGAAGAGGCTATGGAGGGCAGAAAGGACACGGGCGATGGCCGGCGCGGCATTGCCGAGATCGAGCCCGGACAGCATCGCTGCAGCTTCCTCGACACCGAACCGCTCGCCCGGCGCAATCGTGCGCTTGCGAATGGCCGACGGGCTCGTCGCGGCGAGTTCCTCGATGTCCATGCCGCCCTCGGCCGAGAAGAGCACCAGGGCACCGCGCGAGGCAACGTCCAGCAGGACGGCCGCGTAGAACTCGCGCGCGATTTCCGCCCGCTCCTCCAGAAGCACGCTGCTCACACGGTGGCCGCCGATCGTCATCGCAAGGATCTGTTCGGCGGTCCGGCGGGCGTCGTCTGGCGTATCGGCCGTTTTTATGCCGCCGGCCTTGCCGCGCTTGCCGGTCGGCACCTGAGCCTTGACCACACAGGGGCCGATTTCGGCGAAGGCGGCGGCGGCACCGGCCGGACTGTCGGCCACGCTTCCCTTCGGCACGGCGATGCCGGCGGGGGCGAGGACAAAAGTCTTGGCGACATGCTCTACGAAATTCATGGCGCCCTCCTCAGTGCCCGTACCTGGCCCAGTGCGGTCCGAACAGTTCCTCCTCGCTGGGGCGATCCTCGGGAATGACGGTCACCAGATGCGTTATGTTGAGGAAGTCGCGATAGCTCAGGTTCCACGAGATGGAGTTCTTCTGCCACGAGCCACAGCCCATCGACAGGGTGAAGCCGAGGCCTGAATCGAACCCGCCGCCATTGCCGAACGTATGCGCGAAATTGACCAGCACCCGCACGACGTCGAGGTCTTCCGCAAGCTCGCGCGCGTGGTCCATGTCCCTTGTGTGTATGCCGAGGGAATGGCCTCGCCCCTGATGATCGAGGATGCGGCGCACCGTCTCCTTGGCATCCGCGAAATCCCGGGCACGATAGACGGCTAGCACCAGCGCGAGCTTCTCGCCGGAGAGCGGATAGGCCTTCCCGATGCCGCTCTCCTCGACCATGAAGAACGCGGCATCCCGCGCGCCGGGCGACAGGGAGAATGCCTCAGCGAGGATAGGCGCGTCGCGCGCGATCAGATCGCGGTTGAGCTTGCCGTTGCGCCACAGCGTGCCGACGATCCGCTCCTTTTCCGCAACATCACAGAGATAGCCGCCCGCCCGCTCCAGTGCGGCGATGGCCTGGTCGTAGACGGCGTCGACGATCACGACGGCGTTTTCGGACGAGCAGGAGGTCGAATTGTCGAAGATCTTCGACGCGCAGATCTTGCGCGCAGCCTCGTCGAGATCGGCGCTTTCATCGATGATCACCGGCACGTTGCCCGCGCCCACGCCAATGGCCGGGGTGCCGCTGGAATAGGCGCGGCGCACATTGTCCTGGCTGCCGGTAACGACGACGAGGTCGACGGCACCCATGAGCGCCTGGGTCGCGTCCTTGGTGACAGGCTCGGGCAGAATCTGCACCAGATCCTGCGGCAGGCCGATCCTGGCGAGTTCAGCGCGCATGAACTCGACGGCGCGCGCCGTGGTCCGGTAGCCGAGCGGGGACGGGGCGATGACGATCGCATTGCGCCCCTTGATGGCCATCATCGCCTTGTTCACCGGAGTCGCGCCCGGATTGGTCGAGGGCGTCACCGCGCCGATCACGCCCATCGGCTTGGCATATTTGACGATGCCCTTTTCGCGATCCTCCTCGATGATGCCCACCGACTTTCCGCGCAGCAGATCGCGCAGCGTGCCGAAGGTCTTGCGCTGCTTCTTGGTGATCTTGTCGGCCACATTGCCAAGCCCGGTATCGATGACGGCAAGTTCGGCGACCTCGCGGGCATGCTCGGGCTTGTAGAGGGACCAGGCGAGCGCCCTGACCGCCTCGTCGGTCCGTTCCTGGCTCGCCTCGGCGAAACTCTCCTGGGCGACCCGGGCGCGCCCGACCACGGCCGCCACCATCGCCTTCGTTTCATCTGGCCCTTCCGTGGATCGCCCGTCTTCGGACCGCCGTTCTCTGGTCTCTGCTGGGGCAATCGTCATGTCGGCCATTCCTCCCGTTTGCCATGACGCACCGGCCCTCCCAGGCCCGGTGGCGAATGCCGAGCATCGCTGCCCGATCTCACAGTCAGCTTAGGTCTTGTGATCTTCTAAGAAAAATTTATTTTCTTCATCCAGGTCATTCACAGGATTTATGATGATCGACTTTGAACCAGGCGTGCTCCGGACATTCGTGGCGGTCGTCGAGACCGGCAGCCTGACCGGTGCCGGCCGGCGCGTGGGCCGCACCCAACCGGCCGTGACGCACCAGCTCAACCGGCTGGAGCAGGCGATCATGCGGCCGCTGTTCGGGCCCGACCGCAGAAACCTAGTGCTGACCGCCGACGGCGAGATGCTGCTCCATTATGCGCGCGCTATCCTGCGGCTCAACGAGGAGACCCAGGAGCATTTCTCCTCCCCGCCGCTGGAGGGGCGCGTCATACTTGGCACTCCCGATCTTTACGCCGCCTATCTGCTACCCGACATTCTGTCGCGGTTTTCCCGCTCCTATCCCGGGATCGAGTTGGAACTGCGCTGCCGTCGCAGCATCTATCTTGAAACCGCCCTGCAGGAGGGCGAGCTTGATCTTGCCCTGGTCACGCGCCAGCCCGAGGGAATGGAAGGACAGCTTGTCCGTCGCGAGCCGCTGGTCTGGGTCGCCGGCGCCGAAGTCCATCCAGAGGCGGACGAGGCGGTGCCACTTGCCCTTCTGCCGGAAGGCAGCGTCTATCGGGAACAGGCTCTCGAGGCACTGGATTCCGCACGCAGGCGCTGGCGTATCGTATCGGTCAGCGATTCCATCGCAGGGCTGCTTGCGGCAGTCCTTGCCGGGCTCGCGGTGGCTGTTTTCCCGCGGTGCGCCCTGCAGCCGGGGGTGCGTCGGCTGGGGCAGCGTGACGGCTTTCCGCCCTTGCCCCAGCTTGACCTGCTGCTTCTTCGCCGCCAGTCGAAAATCTCCGATGCCGCAAAACATCTGGCCGACTACATTGCACGTGAGCTGTAGGGATATAGTCAGCAACCAACACTGCCGACTACATGGATCACTTCCTCATGACGGCATCAGGCGCACGCCCGCCAAGTCCGGCTCATGCCGGCTCATGCGGTTTCGGCTTTCACCAGCTTCAGGTCGCGCGCGCTCAGCTCCAATATGCCCATGGAATGCCGCTGCGCGGCGGCGCTGTCGCGCATGCGCAGCGCCTCCACCAGCAGGCCATGGGCCCTGACCGCCTCCTCGCGCGTCACGACCGCGTTGTTGGACTGCTGCAGCATGTAGTTGAGAGCCGCCTCGATGGTGCGGGCAAGCTGGGCAAAGACCTGGTTGTGGCTGGCCTTGAGCAGGCAGGCATGGAACTGCGCATCGGCTTCGGTAAACGCCACGGGATCGTGCTCGCTGTCGCGCATCATCTGCCAGGCCTGCTCCAGGTCAGCGATCTCCTGGAGGCTGGCCTTTTCGGCGGCCAGCACCGCGGCGGCCGGCTCGATCACCTGCCGGGCCTCAAGAATGCATTCCAGCAGGCCGAGCTCGAGAATGGTGTCGCCCAGCCATTCGATCAGCTGCGGGTCGATGATGTTCCATTCGTCGCGCTCGCACACAACGGTGCCGACGCGCGAGCGGCCGCGCACCAGCCCCTTGGCCTCCAGAACCTTCAAGGCCTCGCGGATCACGGTGCGGCTGACACCATAGCGTTCGCACAGGTCGTTTTCCCGCGGCAGGAACGAGCCAGGCTGGAACACCGAGGTACAGATGTCCAGGGCCAGCGCGGTCGTCACGCCGCTCTTCACGCGGGGCCGCGCCATCGTCATCACTTCACTGCGCGCATCCTGCTCCAACCCATTCACGAACATTCCCTCCGCCGTATTTGCTACGGATTCCGTCACTGCCTTAGCGGCATGCCGCGTGATTATAAAGGAAATCATTCATCATACAAGAACCGTTGACTGGTGTGATGATAATGCATAGAGTTTCCCGGTCATTGCCTTAACGCGGCTGGAACGGGAGGTTATCCTTATGCGTTTTCTCAATACTATATTGTTGGCAGGGGCAGTCGTCCTGATGAGCATGGTTTCGTCCTTTGCCGACGACGTGAAGATCGGCTTTGTCGTGAAGCAACCGGAAGAGCCCTGGTTCCAGGATGAGTGGAAGTTTGCCGACATCGCCGCCAAGGAAAAGGGCTTCACCCTCGTCAAGATCGCTGCCCAGGATGGCGAGAAGGTCCAGGCCGCGCTCGACAATCTCGGCGCACAGGGTGCTCAAGGCGTGATCATCTGCACGCCCGACGTCAAGCTTGGTCCCGGCATTGTCGCCAAGGCCGCTTCGCTGGACCTCAAACTGATGACGGTCGACGACCGTCTCGTCGGCCCTGACAACCAGCCGCTGGAAGACGTTGCCCATATGGGCATATCGGCAACCAAGATCGGTGAGGACGTTGGTTCTGCCATCGCCGCCGAAGTCGCCAAGCGCGGCTGGGACTGGAAGGACGTCGGGGCGATCCGCGTGTCCTATGATCAGCTTCCGACTGCCGTCGACCGTGTCGAGGGCGCGCTCTCCAAGCTGAAGGAAGCTGGCCTTCCGGAAGCCAACATCTTCGACGCTCCGCAGGCCAAGACCGATACCGAAGCCGCGCTGAACGCCTCGACTGTGGTGCTCAACAAGAACCCGCAGATCAAGTACTGGGTCGCCGTCGGCCTCAATGACGAAGCTGTGCTGGGGGCGGTGCGCGCCACCGAAAGCGTCGGCATCGACGCAGCCAATGTGGTCGTTGTCGGCATCGGCGGTTCGGACTCGGCCATCAATGAGTTCAAGAAGCCCGACGCTACCGGCTTCTTCGGCTCGGTTATCATCTCGCCGAAGCGCCACGGCTATGAAACCGCCGTCAACATGTACGACTGGATCGCCGAAGGCAAGGAGCCGGAAAAGCTGATCCTCACCTCGGGCCAGCTTGCGCTGCGCGACAATTTCGAGGCCGTCCGCAAGGAGCTTGGCATCGAATAATTTGGCTGACGGCGCGGCCGGCTTCGCTGGCCGCGTTCGCCTGTCCTTGCCTGTCGATCCCGCATCGGAGTTGTCATGGCGTCATTTCTCGACTTCCGCAACATTTCCAAATCCTATCCCGGCGTGAAGGCCCTGTCGGATGTGTCCTTCGGCGTGGCTAAGGGTGCCGTGCACGGCATCATGGGCGAGAACGGCGCCGGAAAATCCACGCTCATCCGCATCCTGTCGGGCGACCAGCCGGCCAATGAGGGTACGATCCACATAGACGGCGTCGAACAGAAATACGCATCCGCCCGCGATGCCTTCGATGCCGGCGTGGTCGTCATCCATCAGGAACTGCAGCTCGTTCCCGAGTTGACCGTGGCCGAAAATCTCTGGCTCGGGCGCTTTCCTAACAAGGGCGGGGTCGTCAATCTGCGCGCCCTAACCCACCAGGTCGCCGCCAAGCTGGCCGATATCGGCATTGACATCGATCCGGCGCAGAAGGTGGCGAAGCTTTCGATCGGCGAACGGCAGATGGTCGAGATCGCCAAGGCGATAATGCTCGATGCGCGCATCATCGCGCTCGACGAGCCGACATCTTCCCTGTCGTCGCGCGAGAGCGAAATCCTGTTCCGCCTGATCGCCCGCCTCAAGGCGGAAGGCAAGGTCATCCTCTACATCTCGCACCGCCTCGACGAGATCTTCCAGCTTTGCGACGGGTTGACCGTGCTGCGCGACGGGCGGCTGGCCGCCCACCATCCCGACCTTGAGGGCGTCACCCGCGACCAGATCATCGCCGAAATGGTCGGCCGCGAGATTATCGACATCTGGGCTTGGCGCGGCCGCCCCATCGGAGACGAAACGCGCCTGTCGGTCGACGGCGTAAGCGGCCACTTCCTGCCGCAGCCGGCCAGCTTCAAGGCGCGACGGGGCGAGATTCTCGGCCTGTTCGGCCTCATCGGCGCTGGCCGCTCGGAATTGCTGCGCCTCGTCTACGGAGCCGATACGCGCCGCACCGGAACGGTCACCGTCGACGGCAAAGCCGTGTCCGGCAACAGCCCGCGCAAGTCCGTCGAAGCCGGCGTCATGCTGTGCCCGGAGGACCGCAAGTTCGACGGCATCATCCAGGGCCGTTCGATCGAGGAAAACATCACCATCTCCGCCCGGCGCAATTTCTCGCCAGTCGGTCTCATCAATCCGTCGAAGGAAGCCGACCTGGCCGAACGCATCATCAAGCAATTGAGGGTTCGCACCCCTTCGCGCAGGCAGGACATCGTCAACCTGTCCGGCGGCAATCAGCAGAAGGTCATTCTGGGCCGCTGGTTGTCGGAGAGCAACGTCAAGGTCCTGATGATCGACGAGCCGACCCGCGGCATCGATGTCGGTGCCAAGGCCGAGATCTACGAATTGCTCTACGGCCTTGCCGAATCCGGCATCGCCATTGTCGTCGTCTCCAGCGAGCTGCCGGAGGTGATGGGCATTTCCGACCGAATCCTGGTGATGTGCGAAGGCCACATCGCCGCATCCCTCGACAGGAGCGAGTTCAACGAGCGGGCCATTCTGGCGGCCGCCCTGCCCGATCGCTCGTCCGCTCCCGCAAACGAATTCGACAAGGTTGCTGCATCATGACGGCTGTCAAGAAACTCCTGCTCGGCGAACAGGGACTGGTTGTTCTGTTCGCGATCGCCTTTGCCGTGGTCTCGCTGACGGTTCCGAATTTCCTCACCGAGCGCAATATGCTGGGCCTGCTGCAGTCGGTAGTCACGATCGGCATCGTCGCCTGCACCATGATGCTGTGCCTGGCTTCCCGCGATTTCGACCTTTCGGTCGGCTCCACCGTCGCCTTCACCGGCATGATGGCGGTCATGGCCTCTAACGCCAGCGGCTCCATCCTGATCGGCCTTCTGGCGGCGCTGGCCTCCGGTTTCATCGTCGGCTTGTTCAACGGCGTGGTGATCGCCCGCTTCAAGGTCAATGCGCTGATCGCAACGCTCGCCACCATGCAGATCGTGCGCGGTCTGGCGCTGATCTCCTCCGACGGGCGTGCCGTCGGCATCGGCGACCCCAACTTCTACCAGCTTGCCTTGTCCAAATTCTTCGGCATTCCGACCCCGATCTGGGTGATGGGCGCGCTGTTCATCATCTTCGGCTTCGTGCTCAACCGCACCGTGTTCGGCAAGAACACGCTGGCGATCGGCGGCAATCCGGAAGCCTCGCGCCTGGCCGGTGTCAATGTCGCCTCGATGCGCACCTGGATCTTCGCCTTGCAGGGGCTAATCTGCGCCATCGCCGGCATCCTGCTGGCCGCCCGCATCACCTCCGGGCAGCCCAATGCGGCAACCGGACTGGAGCTGTCGGTCATTTCCGCCTGCGTTCTCGGTGGCGTGTCGCTGGCCGGCGGGCGGGCCTCCATGCTCGGCGTCATCGTCGGCGTCATGATCATGGGCATTGCCGAGAATGTCATGAACCTGCTCAACATCCAGGCCTTTTACCAGTATGTGGTGCGCGGCCTGATCCTGCTGCTGGCGGTGTTGCTCGACAATCTGCGCTCTTCCACCATCGCGACGCGCGGCTGACAATCGAAACGGCCGCGCCCCGAAACTGCGTGGCCGTTCCTCTGACCAATATCGGAACAACCATGACGCCTTTCTGCGCGCTGATCGACTGGGGTACCTCATCCTTCCGCCTGTGGCTGGTGGACCGGCAAGGAACGGTGCTGGCTGAAAGCCGGAGCGATGAGGGCATGATGCAGTCATCGCAGACCGGCTTTGCTTCAGTGCTCGAAAACCACATGGGCAAGCTGGGCGCTCCCGCCGGCCTACCGGTTGTCATCAGCGGCATGGCGGGAGCCCGGCAGGGCTGGGTGGAAGCGCCCTATGTGGACATCCCGGCTCCGCTCGACGGGCTGACGGCCCTGGCGGTTCGCGTGCCCCACGAACCGCGAGACGTGCACATCCTGCCCGGAATGGCGCAAAACCGGGCCGACGCGGCCGATGTCATGCGCGGCGAAGAAACCCAGTTGGCCGGCATTGCCGCCACCCAACCTGACGGCCTGGTATGCATGCCCGGCACCCATTGCAAATGGGTGAGCCTTGAAGGCGGCCACGTCACCGGCATGTCCTCCTTCATGACCGGCGAGATCTTCGCAGTGGTCGGCCAGCATTCCATCCTCAAGCATGCACTGGAACCACAGGCCCGGTTCGATGCGGATCATCCGACCTTCCGCGCCGCCGCCAGTCGGGCGCTGGCCCAGCCCGCGCAAGCCATGGCCATGCTGTTTCCCATCCGCGCCGGCCAGTTGCTGGGCTTCGAGGGGCGCGATGACGGCGCACCGCATCTGTCGGGGGTGCTGATCGGGGCCGAGATCGCGGCCGCGCGCGAATTGTACGGCGCCGGCAGAGCCGCTCTGGTCGCCTCGCAACGGCTCAACGCGCTTTACAAGCCCGTCATGGAAGAGGCTGGCTTCAGCGTCGACCTGATCGATGGCGAGGAGGCCGTGCGCGCCGGGCTGGTGGCTGCCGCCCGCCAGCTTCATCCTGTTTCGGGAGAATGACATGACCGTGCACCCCGCCTGGCCCTCGCTCAAGCGCTCGCTGGTGGCGATCATCCGCGGCATCAGGCCCGAAGAGGTCGAGCCGATCCTCACCGCCCTGGTCGAGGAAGGCTTCGAGGCCATCGAGATCCCGCTCAATTCGCCGCAGCCATGGGTGTCGATCGGCTCAGCGGTGAGGCTGTTTTCCGACCGCACCCTGATCGGGGCCGGCACCATGTTGAGCACGGACAATGTCAGGCAGCTCGCCGACCTCGGCGGCAAGCTGATGGTCAGCCCCAACACCGATCCCGAGGTCATCGCCGCCGCCGCCGCCGCCGGTCTTTATTCCATGCCCGGCTGCTTCACCGCCTCGGAAGCCCTTCTGGCGCTCAAATCCGGGGCTTCGGCGCTGAAATTCTTCCCCGCCGGTGCACTCGGCCCCTCCGGCATTGCCGCCATCAGAACCGTCCTGCCGGCGACTGCGGTGGTGGGTGCGGTCGGCGGCGTTTCCGATGCCAGTTTCGCCGACTACGCCGGGGTCGGCGTCAGCACGTTCGGGCTGGGCACCAGCCTCTATCGCCCCGGCGACGACGCCGCCAAGGTGCGCGCGGCCGCGCGACGCACCATCGCGGCCTATGATGCCGCGTTCGGGAAAACGGCATGAGCCAGTTGCTCCAGCCGGAAAATCTGGCAAGGCTCGATGCGCCTTCGTGCAAGCTCGGCGAAGGCCCGACCTATGACCCCCGCACCGACACGGCCTGGTGGTTCGACATCATCGGCCGCAAATTGCTGGAACATCGCTTCCGTGACAGCCGCACACTGGTCCACGACCTGCCCTTCATGGCCAGCGCGCTGGCCCGCATCGACGACCGGCGCCAGCTTCTGTTTGCGGAAAACGGCCTGTATATCCGCACGGTCGCCGACGGCGCGTTGCACCCGCACCTGGCCATCGAGGCCGACAATGCGCTGACCCGCTGCAACGATGCGCGAGTTCACCAAAGCGGCGCGTTCTGGCTTGGCACCATGGGCCGGGACGCACAGCGGGGGGCGGGCTCGATCTATCACTATCGCGCCGGCAGGCTGACTCGCCTCTATGAGGGCATCACCATTTCCAACGGCATCTGCTTTGCGCCCGATGCCGCCACGGCCTACTACGCCGACACGGCGCTCGGCACCGTCATGAAGGTGGCGGTCGATCCACAGACCGGACTGCCCACAGGCGAGGCTTCGCCCTTCCTGAGCAGCTTTCCCGAAGGGGCAGGCCCCGACGGCGCAGTCTGCGATGCGCAAGGCAAGGTCTGGATCGCGCTGTGGGGCACCGGTTGCGTCAAAGGATACAGTTCCGAGGGCGAGTTCCTGTCGTCGTTCAGCCTGCCTGCCTCGCAGGTAAGCTGCCCGGCCTTCATCGGCCCGCAGGCCCGCGTCATGCTGGTCACCTCCGCCAACGACGGGCTCGACGACACGTCCGAGGCCGACCAGTCGGGCGCGACTTTCACCTTCGACCTGCCTTTCGCCGGGCGGTTCGAACCGGATGTTGTGCTGTAACCATGACGGAGGCACACGCGATGGATGGGACCGGGTTGATCGAACTGCGCTCTTCCACCATGACGGCGCATCTGCGCCTGCAAGGCGGGGCAATGCTCAGCCTGTGGTGGGGCGCAGGGGAAAACGGCGTGCCGCTGTTGCGACCCAGCCTGCCAGATGGCACCGCTCCCATCGACACGGCAGGATTTCCTCTGGTTCCCTTCGGCAATCGGCTGGGCAGCAACCGTTTTTCCTGCGGCGGCAAGACTTATGCGCTGGAGCCGAATTCCGATCTCGACCCGCTCTATATCCATGGCGACGGCTGGCTGGAAAGGTGGTCGCTTCAGGACCAAGGCACATCGGGCGCGACCCTTGCCTATCGCCACCGGGGCACAAACGGTCCCTATCGTTATCTGGCCGAACAGCGGTTCAGCCTAGACGACGAACGGCTGTCGCTGCGCCTAGCCGTGACCAATGAGGGCGACGACACCCTGCCCTTCGGGCTGGGCTGGCATCCTTATTTTGTGCTGGCGGACGACACCACCCTGCAATTCTCGGCCTCCAGCGTGCGGCCGGAAGGTGCCGGATCGCTACCCGGACCCGCCGTGATCCCGGCAGGCGCGTTCGACTTCGGCAAGGCCAGGCGTTTCCCCGCTGCGCGCCTCAACAATGGTTATTCGGGATGGGACGGCACGGCGCTGATCCGTTACCCCCGGCACGCGCTGGAGCTGGAGGTGAGTGCCGATCCGGTTTTTGCACACGCCTTCCTCTATGCCCCCTTCGGGGAGGCGAATGCCGGCTTCTTCTGCTTCGAGCCGATGAGCCACATGGCCGACGATCACAACCGCGACGGATTCGGCGATCTCAGGCTGCTGGAGCCGGGTCAGCGCCTCGAGGGATCGATCCGCCTTGCGCCGCGCAGCCGCCGGCCAGACTGACACCACCCGGCGCGTTTGGAACGCGCGCCTGCAAGCACGGGGGAACTGCCCATGAAGATCACCAAGCTGACCACCTATATCGTTCCGCCGCGCTGGCTATTCCTCAAGGTCGAGACCGACGAAGGCATTGCGGGCTGGGGCGAGCCGGTCATCGAGGGCCGCACCCGCACCGTCGAGGCGGCCGTGCATGAATTGTCCGGCTATCTGATCGGCAAGGACCCGCGCCTGATCGAGGACCACTGGAACGTGCTCTACCGTGGGGGCTTCTATCGCGGCGGCCCGATCCTGATGAGCGCGCTGGCCGGCATCGACCAGGCGCTGTGGGACATCAAGGGCAAGGCGCTGGGCGTGCCGGTCCACGAACTGCTGGGCGGCAAATGCCGCGACCGCATCCGCGTTTATTCCTGGGTCGGCGGCGACCGCCCCTCGGACGTTGCCGCCAATGCGCGCGACATGGTCGATCGCGGCTTTACCGCCCTGAAGATGAACGGCACGCAGGAATTGCAGATCCTCGACACCAATGACAAGCTCGAAGCCATCGTCGAGACCATCGGCCAGGTGCGTGACGCGGTCGGCCCGCATATCGGCATCGGCGTGGACTTCCACGGCCGCGTGCATCGCCCGATGGCCAAGGTGTTGGCCAGGGAACTCGAACCGTTCAGGCTGATGTTCATCGAGGAGCCGGTGCTGTCGGAACATGCCGAGGCGCTGAAGGAAATCGCCAATCACACATCCACCCCGATCGCGCTGGGCGAGCGGCTTTATTCGCGCTGGGACTTCAAGTCGATCCTGCAGGGCGGATATGTCGATGTGATCCAGCCCGACCTGTCCCATGCCGGCGGCATCACCGAATGCCGCAAGATCGCGGCCATGGCGGAAGCTTACGATGTGGCTCTAGCCCCGCACTGCCCGCTCGGCCCGATTGCGCTGGCCTCCTGCCTGCACGTGGATGCGGTGTCCTACAACGCCTTCATCCAGGAGCAGAGCCTCAACATCCATTACAACGAGTCCAATGACATTCTGGACTACATCGCCAATCGCGAGGTCTTCACCTATGAGGATGGCTTCGTCAGCATTCCCGACGGCCCCGGCCTCGGGGTCGAGATCGACGAGGACTATGTCAAGCAACGCGCCAGGATCGGCCACGACTGGAAAAACCCCATCTGGCGTCATGCCGATGGCAGCTTCGCCGAGTGGTAGCGGCATCCCGGCAATAAGGAAGAAAACATCATGGCTGGACGTCTGATCGGCAAGCGCATCTTCGTGACCGGGGCCGCGCAAGGCATCGGCCTTGCCATCGCGCAGGGATTTGCCCGCGAGGGGGCAGCTCTCTTTCTCGTCGATATGGACGGCGAACTGCTCGCCCAGGAGGCCGAGGCCCTGCGCGAGGCAGGCGCCACCCTTGGCCATGCCCGAGCCGACATTTCCGATGCGGCGGCCATTCAGGCGGCTTTCGAGCAGGCGCATGCCGAGATCGGCCGGATCAACGCGCTGGTCAACAATGCCGGCATCAACGTGTTCTCCAGGCCGCTGGAGATGGACGACGCCGCCTGGCAGCGCTGCTTCGACGTCAACCTGAAAGGGGCGTGGAACTGCTGCAAGGCGGCCCTGCCCGGCATGATCGAACAGGGCGGCGGCGTCATTCTCAACATCGCCTCGACCCATTCCTTCACCATCATTCCCCACACTTTCCCCTACCCGCTCGCCAAGCACGCGCTGCTGGGCATGACCAGGGCGCTGGGGCTGGAATATGCGCCGCAGCAGGTCCGCGTGAATGCGCTGGCCCCTGGCTATGTGCTGACGCAGAAGAACATCGATTACTGGAACAGCTTTGACGATCCCGAGGCCGCGCGGGCACAAACCATGCGCCTGCATCCCGGCGGGCGCATCGCCACGCCGGAGGAAATCGCCATGGCGGCGGTGTTCATGGTGTCCGACGAATGTCCCTTCATGAACGCCACCTGCCTGACGGTAGATGGCGGCCTGAGCGTCCAGCAGCATCCAGCCTGACACGCCCGCCAGACAATGAGCGGCATAAAGCGGGGAGATTGCGCCATGCATCTTGCGGATGGCATCTTGTGCATGGCGTTTTCCGTCTCTACATCAGCCGCGTCCGGGCTTTTTCCGGGCAGCCACCTCTTCAAGGCGCAGGTCCCCTCGGGAAAGGGACATCAGGCCTTGAGGTGACCGCACCTGTTCGGAGGAGACCTGACATGTTCAAGCCACGCCGCGCCAAGATATTCGCCCTGTTTGCAGGGCTGATGCTCGCCTTTTCCATGGTATCGGTGGACTATGCCGAGGCCCGGCGGGGCGGCAGCTTCGGCAGCCGCGGAACCCGCACCCACCAGAGCGTGCCGGCCACCCGCACCGCGCCGAACCAGGCAGCTCCCGTCGAGCGTTCCATGACGCCGAACACCGCACCCAATGCCGCCCGCCAGCCGTCGGCCGCCCAGCAGCGGCCCGGCTTCATGAACGGGCTCGGCGGCTCGCTCATGCGTGGCCTTCTGATCGGCGGCCTTATCGGCCTCCTCCTCGGGCAGGGTTTTGGCGGCCTTGCCGGCCTGCTCGGCCTGCTCTTGCAGGGCCTGCTGATCGCCGGCGCGGTGATGCTGGCCCTGCGCTTCTTCCGTGGCCAGAATGCCCGGCAGCCCGCCATGGCCGGCGCCGGCGGCGCGCCTGGCGCCAACCGCTACGGCCGTGACGCCCATTCGGATGCCGGCAAGCCGGTCGGCTTCACGGTCCCCACCATCGGCGGGCGATCGACTTCCGCGCAGGAAGCAACGACGACGCGGGATATGAAGCCGGATCAGGACGATCTTGACCGTTTCGAAGCCCTTCTCGGCGAAGTTCAGGGTGCCTTCGGCCGCGAGGATCATGCCGGACTGCGCCGGCTGGTCACGCCGGAAATGGTTTCCTACCTGTCGGAGGAGCTTGCCCGGAACGCCCATAACGGCGTGCGCAACGAGGTGAGCGATGTCCGCCTTCTGGAAGCCGATATCGCCGAAAGCTGGAGCGAGGGTGCGCGCGACTACGCCACCGCCGCCATGCGATATGAAGCCCGCGACGTGGTGCGCGACCGTGCCACCGGCAAGATCGTGGAAGGCGATGCGGACGCGGCCAGCGAGACCACCGAACTCTGGACCTTCGTGCGCGAGAACGGTCAGGACTGGAAGCTCTCCGCGATCCAGCAGCCCGCCTGACCAGGCCGACGCCTGTCGATCGGAAACGCCCGCGGGCCCACAGGTCCGCGGCGGCGATCTCCGCTAGGTCGCCGTCCGGTATTTTTCCTTGGCGGATGACAGCAGGCGTTGAGGAGCACTGTGACCGGCATTGAAGAGGAACAGCAGCAGCCGTGACCTGCCAATGATCTGCAATCCGATGATGGAGCAGACGACCGCGATTACCGGCAGGGTGAAGAAGGTGACGGGAAACAGCTCCGATCCGTAATTTCCGAAGAAGCGCCGGAATACGATCCCCAGGAAGTTGAACAGGATCGCGTGGCTGCAAAACAGGAAGAATGCATAAGGTTCAAGGCGCGCGCACAGGCCCGCCAGCCGCGAATGTTTCACCAGCCCTATGGCCGCCCAGAAACCGCCCGCCATGGTGATGCGCAACAGCGTGTCGAGCGAAAGCCGCACCATAGCATCCATTTCACTCAACAATATGCGTTCGATGCGGATGGTCAGGAAGATCGTGACCATGACCGCCAGACCTATCGTCAAGATCCACGCCCATCGCTCCATCGTACGCAGGTCGGGAGCAGCGATGCGCAACCACATGCCCAATGCGAAGAACAGGAGAAGCTGGGGTCGTTGCATGATAAGCCAGTCCTCGCCAAACGCCATAAACAGGGTCACCGCGAGGATCGTGGCGAGCGGGGAGCGCTTCAAGCCTGCTTGAAGCAACGGCGCAAAAAGGCAACAGACGAAAAGGTCCCGCAGGAACCACAAAGGGACATCGAGCGGCCATTGGGTGAGCGCCAGTAAGGCATTCGCCAGCCCCATGGGCGTGAACGAAGGCATGTCGTGCCACTTGCCGGTGAGCAGGCCATAAACCGCAAGCAAGGCCAGCATCAGGAGATTCCATGCCACCAGCGGCACCACCAGCGTGCGCAGTTTCGAAACGGCCAGTTTCCAGAAGCCCGACTTGTGCAGGCTGGCCACCACGAAATAGCCCGATACGATGCTCAGAAGAGAAACCGAACTGAGCCCCAGAAGCCGGGAGAATATGAAATAGACGACATCGAAGAACCCGGCATCGCGGTCATAGACGTTCTCGGCTATCCCCGGCTGAACATGTACGAACATCATCAGGAAAATGCACAGGAACCGTGCAATCCGGACACGTTCCGAAAGTTCCGGCGGAACGGCGGAAACCATCGGCTTTAGGGAAGGACTGGAATTGGTCTTCAAGTTTCATCTCCTTGAAGAGTTCATGGAATCATAGCGTCATGAGAAGCATGATCCGACTTCTCGGGTTGGGCGCGAAGAAGAAGGCACGCCCGCAACGGCCACGCCTGCAGCTCGATATGTCCGACCTCATCGTCTACGCGATGGGCGACGTGCATGGCTGCCTCGACGCCTTGCTGGCTCTGGAACGCCGTATCGCCGATGATGCGGTGGCACTGCCCGGCAGGAAGCTGCTCGTGATGCTGGGCGACTATGTCGACCGGGGTCCCGCCTCGGCCCAGGTACTCGACCATCTCGTCGCGCCGCCGCCGCCGGGGTTCCACCGCATCTGCCTCGCCGGCAATCACGAGGTCGCCATGCTGGACTATCTGGAAGGCCGCATCGATCTGCGGTCGTGGCTGCTCATGGGGGCCGGCCCCACGCTGCTGTCCTACGGGATTGACCACGATCGCCTGCGCCAGATGCATGGCAACAGGCGCAGCATCGACAACGCTGTCCGCGATGCGATTCCGGCCGAGCATGTCGCTTTCCTGCGAACACTCCCGGTGCTGGTGGAGAGCCAGCGCTATGTTTTCGTCCATGCCGGCATCCGGCCGGGCGTACCAATGAGGGAGCAGGACGAGAACGATCTCGTTCTCATCCGCGCCCCCTTCTTCGACAATGCCGACCGGCTGACGCGCTATGTGGTGCATGGGCACACGCCCGTGAAGCAGGCCGGGCGCGAGGGCATGCGCGTGAACCTCGACAGCGGCGCCTATTTCAGCGGGCAGTTGACGGCCTTGCGCATCTGGCGGGATACGGGCCGCTACCTGACCAACTGAACGGGCCGGCATGCCGCTCGACGCCGTCATGACGTTTCCACGCGGCCGGTGCCGCCAGCCGCCGTGGTCTCCTCGACATAATAGCTTTGATAACGGTCGAGATACTGTTCCGCGCCTCCGAACGGACCGTAGCGGGACAGCGCCTTCATGTCGGTCTTGTTGAGCACCGCGCCAAGCATCTTGGCGGCGACCGGGCGTTCGCTCTGCAACAGCGAGCGCGCCAGCATGCGCGGCGTCTGCCCCCATTCGATCACCATCATGAAACCGTCGGCCAGCGGCGCAAACGCCTTGGCGTCGACGACCGGACCGAGCGGCGGCAGATCGACCACGATGTAATCGAAGCTCTGGCGCATATCGTCCAGCAAGGCGGCCATGGCCGGTCCGGAAATCAGGCCGCTGGTGTGCGAAATCCTCTGGCGTCCCACCGTGGGCAGGATGGCCAGCCGCGTCTTGCGATCGGTCAGGCAGGCATCCTGCCAGCGCTGCTCGCCCAGAACCACCTCGACAAGCCCCCTTTCCGGCAGGCGCGGCAGGGAGCGGCTGAGGCGCGGATTGCGCAGGTCGGCATCGATGAGCAGGGTGCGCGCGCCATTGGCCGCCAGAAGGCCGGCGAAATTCGCGGCGGCTGTCGTCTTGCCCTCGCGCGGCAGAGCGGAAACGAAGCCGATCACCTTGCAGGGCGTGTGATGCAGGACGATATCGCCGGCGAGCTTCATGTTGCGCAGCGTTTCCGCGAAGGATGAACCCGGCGAATTGATCGCCACCCGCAGCATGCGCGGCGTCACGGTTTCGAGATCCGGCCCGCCGCCCCTGTCGCCTCCATTGCCGCCAGCGGTCCTGCCTCTCGCGCCCTGCCCGGCGGCATGATTGCTGACCAAGGGCAGATAGCCAAGAAAATTCATGTTGAGCGCATCGCGCACATCGTCGCCGGTCCGGAAGAAGCGCTCGCGAAATTCGCGCACCGCTGCCCCGCCCGCCCCTGCGAACAACCCGAGTACCAGCGAAAGCCCAAGAACCATGGCCTTGCGCGGGCTCGAGGGCGAAACCGGATTGTCGGCCTGCGAGATGACCCTGGCCTCGGCAATCGGGAAGGATCGGCGCTGCGACGTTTCCTCGTAGCGGGCGAGAAACGCCTGGTAGAGCGTGGCAAGGGCCTGCGACTTCT
Source organism: Aquamicrobium terrae (assembly GCF_040545735.1). Taxonomy (GTDB): domain Bacteria; phylum Pseudomonadota; class Alphaproteobacteria; order Rhizobiales; family Rhizobiaceae; genus Mesorhizobium; species Mesorhizobium terrae_A. Next base: position 90,176 of record NZ_JBEPML010000016.1, on the reverse strand, counting down.
GCTCCAGTTCGCGAAGCTTCACCTGATCCGCCCCGGTGGCGGAATTCTTGCCCGAGAGCTCTCCGACATTGGCGCGCAGCGAATCCTCGCGCGACTTGGCCACCTGATATTCGTTGCGGTAGCTCTCCGTCAGGCGCTTGAGTTCGGAGAATATCTGCCCGCTGAGATTGGCCTCTTCGCGGCGCAACGCCACCGCCTGCGGATGGTCCTTGCCGAAGCGGTCGGTGATATCCTGCTCGCGCTTGGCGATGCCCAGATAACGGGCCTTCATTTCGTTGATGGCGGCGCTGTTGCTGCCGTTGGTGCCCTTTTCCTGCGGGATCGCGGCACTGTTGACGGCATTGTCCGGGCCGCTGTCGACAATGGCCTTGAACTGGTTGTAGCGGGCGAGTGCATTGGCGGTGTCGGCCTGCGCGAGGATGAGCTGGCTGTTCAGGTCGGAAAGCTGCTGTTCCGACATCAGTTCGCCACGCACCGCCGTCAGTCCGGCCTTCGCCCGGAACTGCTCGACGGCGAGCGCTGCCTCCTGGGAATTCTCGCGCAGTTCCTCCAGCCTCCCCTGCAGCCAGACCGTCGCGCGCTGGGTTGCGTCGAAATTGGCGTCAAGCTGATCGGAAAGATAGGCCTCCGCATAGGCGCGGGTGATCGCACCGGCAAGCTTCGGATCGTAGCCCTTGAAGGAAAGCTCGATAACCAGGCTGCGCCCGACGCGCTCGGCCGTCAAACCCGCCTGCAACAAGGCAGCCGCCTTGCCCACCTTTGCCTCCTCGGCGTTGCCGGCCGGTGTGGCGGGCGCGGATGCAAACAGACCGGCAGCCGACTTCACCGTGGATTTCAGCCAGGCCAGCGGCGAGCGCGGCGGGTTGAGGAAAGCCTCATTGTCCTGAAGGTTCTCGGCGCGAACCACGGTGCGGGCAAGCCGGTTCGACTTGAGAATCTCGACTTCGCTCAGCACCATCGCATCGGCCTGCGGCCCGATCGGCGGCGCGTCCTTGTCCTCGGCAAATTGCGACAGGCTGGTATCGAGCAGGATGCGGGTCGAGGCCGTATAGAGGGCCGGCGTGAACGCCAGATAAAGCCCGCCCAGAACCAACCCGAGAACGGCGAACAGGCAGATCAGCCCGAACTGGCGCCGCACCGCGGCGACCAGCATGTCGAGATCGATAAATTCGTTCGTTTCCGTGACCGGACCTATGCCCCGGTTCTGCAACGGATAGCTTCCATGATTCATGAGTTTGCCTGCCAATGCCGCCTTTCGTTCGAAGGGCCGGCCCGGCGGAATTTCCGCCGGGCCGGCCGAAGCGGTCAGGCCGCCCGCGTGCTGCGCCTGCTGGAAACGATCATCTCCTCGATGGGAGCGAGGACACTGTCGCGCATGTCCGCACGGGCCAGCGCGAAGGCGACATTGGCCTGGATGAAACCGTCCTTGGACCCGCAATCGAACATGCGGCCTTCGAAGGGGGATGCGAAAAAGAGCTGGCTTTCCGACAACCGCACCATCGCATCGGTCAACTGGATCTCATTGCCGGCACCCCGCTGCTGGGTGCTCAATATGTCGAAGATTTGCGGCTGCAACACGTAACGGCCATTGATGTAGTAGTTGGAGGGTGCTGCCTCCGGCGCCGGCTTTTCCACCATGCCGGTAATGGCGAAGCCGCTTCCCGTGGCGGCTCCCTTGCCGACTATGCCATAGCTGCCGGTGTCCATCGGATCGCACTGCTCGACAGCAACCACATTGCCACCGGTACGCGCATAAAGGTCGATCACGCCGGACAGGCACCCCTTGTCGCCGTAGGAAACCATGTCGGGCAGGAGCAGCGCGAAAGGCTCGTCGCCGACGATATCGCGCGCGCACCACACCGCATGGCCGAGCCCATGCGGCTCCTGCTGGCGCGTGAAGGAGATGGTGCCGGGTTGCGGCTGCAGACGGCCGAGCGAGGCAAGCTGTTCGAGCTTGCCGGTGCGGGTGAGCGTGTCGAGCAATTCGGGCTGGATATCGAAATAGTCCTCGATCACATGCTTGTTGCGGCCGGTGACAAAAACGATGTGCTCGATACCCGCTTCCAGCGCCTCATCGACCGCATATTGCACGACGGGCCGATCAACCACGGTGAGCATCTCCTTGGGCATCGCCTTGGTCGCGGGCAGGAATCGCGTGCCCAGTCCGGCCACGGGGATCACAGCTTTTCTGACTTTTTTCATCTTGATCTTCCCTGTTAACGCTCGGCTCCCCGCCGATTCAGTTGGTTTTCAATCTGCTTGCCGCGGGGTGAAACGCAGCCGCGAGCCGGCGCAACCGCACCATTATCGGCATGCTGAGGTGTCTCAGCGCCGCCGGGTCGCGCAGCGCCGTGCCGGCAGCGCGCAGCGGCGCCCTGTCCTTCAGATGCCGCACCAGAAGCAGGAAGGACGCCGCCCGCCGCAGGCTCTTCGTGCGCCGCGCCAAAGCGGCCTGGGCTTGCGGTTCCAGACGATAGGCCCTTCGGAAGGCGTCATCGGCCGCCAGCATCGCTTCGACATGATGCAGTTCGAGCACGCGCGAGAGGGAACCGCCGCGAATGTGATAGCGATAGCCGGCACGCGGCTCGACCGCGCAGCGCCCGCCTGCCGCCAGTGCCGAGGCGAGCAGGATGTAGTCCTCGCCGATACGCAGCGCCTCGTCATAGCGCAGGGCGTGACGCTCAAGGAAATCCCGCCGGAAGATCGGCTTCACATAGCCGAAGGAAAACCGGCCCTGGAACATGATGTTGCCGTCGATGAAATCGGCAAGGTGGAGTTCGGGGCGCGCTTCAAGGAAGGCTTCGTCGAACATGGTCCGCGGGGCAGCGGCATTCTCCACCACGTCGAGATTGTCGACGGCAATCTGCGCACCGGCCGTATTGGCCCTGTCGATCATGCGCCGCATCCTGTCCGGATGGATGCTATCGTCGGAATCGAGGACGGCGATCCAGCGCCCGGTCGCGGTATCGAACCCCGCATTACGCGCACCTCCCGGCCCCCGATTGCAAGGAAGCGCGACCACCGTAACCTGCCGGGGGGCAAAGGCGCGGGCGATCTCGACCGTACGGTCGCTCGAGCAATCATCCACGACGATCACCTCAACCGACACGCCACGCTGGGCGAGCGCGCTTTCTATTGCCTGTGAAATGCAGGCTTCGGCATTGTAGGCGGCGATGACGAAACTCACGTCAGGCTGCATGGGTCTGTCCTTTCGCGGGCTCGTCGCCATAGAGGCGGGCTTCACGCAGGCCGAGCAAGCCACCGGCCACGCCGGCATGCATGATGCCGCGCAGGATCTGCCGGTTGCGACGGTGGGGCACCGCGATAAAGGCAAGCGCGGCGCAGAAGCTGAACGCGGCTTTGGCAGCGGCGAGGCCTGCCTGCGGCAGCGGTGACACAGGTTCGGCCGCCAGCAGCCGCGCATGTGTCTGCCCCGAGCGGAAGCGCCGTCTGGCCAGCCAGAAGAACCGTGCGCGCTGCGGCGTTACCGGCTCGCAGGCCAGCGCATCCGGCGCATAGGCGATCCTGCCGCCCGACCGGTGAAGCTGCGCGAAATATTCCGTATCCTCGCCGCCGCTGCGCCCTAGCGCCAGATTGAAGCGCCGGCCCTCGACATGGGGCGAGGCGCGCCTCAGCAGCACGTTGCCGCTGTAACCTGTGCGGATTTCACCATCGACCCAGACCGGGCCGGTCGAATGGAAATCGCCCCGTCGCATCCAGCCGGGCGCGGAAGGAGAATAGATCGCGCGCACCGGCCCCAGAACCGCATCCGCCCCGGTCGCTTCGGCGACGGCGATCAGTTCCGCCAGCCATCGCGACGTTGCCGTGGAATCGTCGTCGATGAAGGCGAGGAACGTTCCCTGCGCGGCTTCGAGACAGGCGTTGCGGGCAAGCGAGATGTTGGACGCCGGGCAGTGGATGTAGTGCAACGCGACGGGCAGTTCGTTCGCCAGCGCATCAACCAGCGCCCTGGCGCTCGGCTGTGCGTCATTGTCTGCCACGACGATCCGCAGCCTCACTTGCGACGGCAGTTCCAAAGCGGCGAGCGAACGCAGCGTCTGTTCCAGATGGGCGCGCTGGTAGGTGCATACGCATATGTCTACCGGCACCGTACGTTGCGGGGCATTGTGGCTCATGATGCCGGCACCCCCCGCTGTTTCAGGCGTTGCTGGCGCCATGCGCGCAGATATTCCAGCCAGAAGCCGGTGGACCATGCCAGATGCATGATCATGGCCGAGATGCCGGCCAGCGGTCCGTGGGGGTTGCGCTCCCTCACCGCCATCCAGGCGCCATAGCCGAGGCATGCGCCCGCCCAAAGCGATACCGGCAGCAGCGCGGTGGCGCTGACGACGGCCAGCACCGCGCCCGCCACCGCCGGCGCCACCAGAAGCGGAAGCGCCTGCCGCGGCTTCAGCGGCGTGCCATGCTTCATGGCGTTCCTGGCCCTGCCCCGGCCATAGCCCAGATATTGCCGGAACAGGGCGGCCGGAGTCGTCCGCGGATAGTAGGTCATGAAGGTCTTGTCGGTCATCCAGATGCGATAGCCGGCAGCCGCAAGCCGGTGGTCCAGTTCCGCATCCTCGTTGTGGCTGAAGCTTTCGTCATAGCCCCCCACGGCGCGAAAAGCCGACACCCGCATCAGGGCGTGGTGGCCATGATCGGTCCAGTGGCCGGGAATGCCCTCACGATGGGGGGAGCCGCCATTGCCGAGCCGGGAATTCTGCGCGGCCGCCGCCGCCTTCTGGAACGGCCGGAACCCCACCGTTTCCATCGAAACCACTACGGAATCGGCGCCGGTTTCGCGCGCCTCCTGAAGCAGCCGCTCGCAATAGTCGTCCGGATAGCCGCCATGGGCGTCGATACGGATGAGGTATTCAACCTGATGGCCGAACTCGGCCACGGCAAGGTTCAGCGCGGCACTTTGCAGGCGGCGTGGATTGTCCAGCAGGATCACGCGTGACGTTGCGGCGGCGATCTCGCGCACCGTGGCGCGCGTGCCGTCCGTGCTGCCGCCATCCGCGACAACGATCCTCATATCGAGCCGCTCGGCCGGGTCGAGCAACTGGTCGAGCAGGTCGCCGATATGATCGACCTCGTTGAGACAAGGGATCACCACCATGCAGCGACTGCCGGCCATGGCCCTGTCGTGCGGTTTCTCGAGCGGCTCGGGCATCGTCATGCTGCGGCCTCCACCGGGGTTCGTGCCCAGGCGCCACCGGCAACCCCCTTCATGCGCTCCACCAGAGCGCGGCACTCGGCGGCATCGCACACCCAGGTTTCAGGCTTGTGCACCGCCACCGCCTCGCTCAAGGCGGCGTAACGCCCAGCGGTCATGTCCTCGAGCAGGGCGGTCAATGGCTCGGCCTCCGGCCTGTCAAGCAACAGGCCGATGCCATGTCCCGCAAGGAAGCGGCCTGTTTCCGTGCCCTGCATGGCCAGCGGAACGGCGCCGAAACGGCAACCTTCATAAAGCCGGTTCGGCAGCAGCCAGTCGGAGTTCATGCCCGCTTCGAAGAAGTCGATCGCCCAGGAAAAATGGACCTCGCCATAGATGGCCGGGAGATCCTGCGGGTTGCGGTATGGGCCTTCGAAACGCATATGCGGCTCTGCCGCGACGAAGCCGTCGAAATTATCGAACTCGACATGGGCCGGGCGACCGCGCAGCACGACCTCGAACCGGCCCTGCGTGGCGCGGGTGAAGGCGGCAAGAAGCGCGAGCGAGCGGGCGCAGCGCAGCGCACCGAACCAGCCGATCCGCCATGCCTCGCCTTCCGCTGGCGGTGAGGCAGCCCGCATGGGTTGCCCGGCCCCGCCGGAAAGCTCGAGCACCTTGTTCTCAAGCAGCATCACCGGGGCATGGGACTGGCCGCGCGCCTCGAAATATTCCCGCACGAAAGCAGGCGAACTGGTCACAAGCAGCGCGGCGTTGCGGCCAAGGAAGCGCTCCGCGCCGCGCATGGCCTTGCCCACCGCCCCCTCGTCCAGCAGCAGGCGGTGGATGTCGAGGCATTCATAGACGATCGGCACATTTGCGCCGAAGAGGGCATGGACCCGGTTGGCCAGCGCCAGCATCTCGAGATTGCGGGCGACGACGATGTCGGGCTTCATCAGGCCTTTCAACCGCGCGCCCAGCATGATTGCCGCCTTGCCCACCGCAATCAGGCGCTGGGCAAAGGCCCTGTCGCCTGTCATGCCGAGGTCGATGGGCGCAATGCCGTCAAAGGTGGGCAGCGCGCCCCGCCGGAAGCCGGCAAGCGTGACATGCGCGCCACCGGCTTGCAGCATTGCGACGCGTCGGGCCGTCGCCGGGTCGCACAGGTCGTGGACCAGGTAAAGAACGTGCAGCATGTGATCTGTCACCTATCGCAGGCGTGCCGGCTGATTGCGCCGCGCCCACAGGTCGCTTTGCTCATTGCGCATCCTGTTTCAGCTTGCAGGCAATCGATTCCGGGAACTGGCAAGGCTCGCCGGGCGCCGTATAGGCGACGCGGTCCACCTCGGCGGCGACAGGGCCGCCCGGGTCTTCGAAAGCGCCCATCCAGGATTTCAGCGTGTCGCTGCCCCAAAGGCTCAGGAAGATCTTCGAGGCATGGCTCGGCACCCTGGCAGGGTCGGTCTCCTCCTCGACCAGCGCGCCGTCGACATACCAGGCGATGCGATCCTTCTCCCAGACGAAGGCATAGTCGTGGAAATCCTTGTCGGCGCCGCCTGACACCTCGGCAAGCTTGGCGCTGCCGACGCTCTCGCCATCGACATACTGGTTGACCTGCACCCTGGCGGGGTCCTTGCCGAGCACCTCGAAATCGATCTCGTCATGGGGCTGCTTGTCGACCGGGCCGATATAGGTGAAGAAGCCGGTGTTGAGGCCGGAGCCGGCCACAGCCTTCATGCGCACTTCGTATACGCCGTAGCCGAAGCGTTGCCGGGTCTGCACCTCGCCGCAGACATGACTGCGCTGCTTGTAATCCTGCTTTGCGAAACCGAGCTTGAGCCGTCCGTCCTCGACCTTCGCCTGTTTGGACGACCAGGTGCAGTTCTGGTGGTCGCCGTTCGACCAGCCGTCGGAGATGTACCAACGCCCGGTGTCGAGCTTGTCGAAGGTTTCCACGAAGGATTCGCCCTTGGCCTGGTCCGCCGATTGTGCCTGCGCGGGCGTCGTTGCCGCCAGCGCCAGCACGCCGGTCAGGAGCCATGCCGGGAGGGTCGTCGCCTGTGGTTTCGCCATCGTCACCGTCCTACTTTCTGTTCAGCCCCGACATGGGTCCGCTTCAATTTCGAGCGAATGTTGAGTGGCGTTTAGGACGGTCGCGGGATGGCAATATGGCGCGTCCCCACATTTCGGAGAGCCGGCCGGTAACTTTTTATGAGCGCGGGTTAAGCCGCCGAGACGGAAAACCGGACCGGCACCGGCCGCAGGAGTACGTTTCCAAGGCGGGTAGCCACCTGACGTCCCTTCACCGCCGGTAACGAAACCTGCATACCCACATTCAGGCCGCCCGCATTTTGCGCTGCCGCACGAGTTCGAGCAGTTTCCTCAACAGGCCGCGCTCCATCAGGAAAAGAAGCAAGCCATACAGGACGGCGCCCGCCGCGATGCCAACCATCACCTGCGATGCCGCATTCCACCACAGGCCACCCGGCAGGTCGTCCTTCATCCGGTCCAGCAGCCACCGTACCGCCACGGCCATGATGAGCGAGGCGACCATCGGGCGGGTGGTGGTGTAGAAGCCGGACAGGAAAGGAACATTGCTGGTCCGGAACACCGCCCAGGAGTAGAAAATCAGGGTGATGCCGTTGGCGACGCACAGCCAGACCATGGCTGTGAAAAGGCCGCCGGTCACGGCGCCATAGCTGACAAGGCCGTAGACGAGCCCGGCGCGCAACATGGCGACCCACCACAAGACATCGGATCGGCCCGCCCCCTTGAGGAAGGGAATGTAGGTGCTGCAAGGCGACATGATCCCCTTGGAAACGGCGAGCAGGCCGAGCACCGGCCAGGCATGCGCCCATTGCGGGCCGAAGATCAGGTACATGCCCGGCTCCGCCACCGCCCACAGGCCGAACATCATCGGCGCCAGCGCCACCGTCGAGACCTGCGTGCTGAGCATCAGCGCATCGGTGCGCCGACGCGTATCGTCGCCCATATGGCTGAAAGCCGGAAACAGCACTCCCATGAGGCCGGCCAGCAGCACCTGATTCGGAATGCTGGAAAAGCGGTTGGCTGCCGAATAGGCGCCCGCATCGGCAAGGCCCAGATAGCGCGACACCACCACCAGAGGTGACTGGAAGGTGATGAAATTGAAGAATTCGGAGCCCATGATGCCAAGGCTGTAGCGCGTCAGCGCGCCGACCCGGGCCAGCGAGAGCATGAATTTCGGCCGGTAGGCCGTAGCATGGAAGAGGCCACCAAGGCGCACGATCGCGGCCACGAAAAGCTGCGCCACCAGCGCCCAGACGCCAAAGCCCGCCAGCGCCAGTGCGACGGCGACCACCGCGCCGAGCGATTCGGAAATCACGCTCCAGGCGGCGTCCTTGCGGAAGGCCATGCGCCGCGCCAGCAGGGAATAGGCGACATCGCCGCTCAGTTGCAGCGGCACCAGAAGCGCCATCACCCGGAGCAGATAGGCCGCATCCTCCGCGCCCAGCCAGCGGGCGAAGGGCACGGCCCATATATAGATGCAGGCCGACATCGCCAGCGCCAGCGCGAGATTGACCCAGAACACCGAGTGCAGCGTCTCCTCGTCCTCCTCGCGTTCGAGCACCAGGGAGGCCGCAAGGCCCGCGCTGCCGATCATGGCCAGGAACATCACCACGGTCTGGGCGACGGCCACCGTGCCGAACTCTTCCGGGGAGAGGAGGCGCGCCAGGATCGGGACGGTGACAAATTTCAGCCCGAATATGCTGGTCTTGGAAAGCACGCTCCAGCCAACGCTGTTCGTCACGGTCTTCAAATTGATGGTCGTCGACATGGGCGAGCGCCGTTCCTTTGTGGGCGGACCCACGTTCGTCAGCGAGCCCTGCGGGGGGCACCGACCGGAATGCATCGGGCCCGTGGTGGCCCCCTAGACTCCTGAAGGCGCGAAAAAATGACGAAGTGCACAGTCATCATCCCCTACTACCAGCGAGAGCCCGGAATCCTGGGGCGGGCGTTGCGTTCCGTATTCGCGCAGACCCATGCCGATTTCGACGTGATCGTCGTCGACGACACCTCACCTTTGCCGGCCGAAACCGAGCTGCGGGAGTTCCAGCTGGAAGAACGGGCGCGGATTACCGTTATAAAACAACCGAATGCGGGACCGGGTGGGGCGCGCAACATGGGGCTCGACCATGTGCCTGCCGACAGCGCCTGCGTTGCCTTCCTCGATTCCGACGATGAGTGGGCGCCGAAGCATCTGGAGACGGCGGTGGCTGCGCTGTCACTTTTTGATGCCGACTGTTACTGGGCCTCGATCGGGGGCGGCGAGGAATTCTACTACCATTTCGGCGTGGCCGACCTGGCAGGCGCCGCACAGATGACACGGCTGAGCGACGATCCGCCCATTGTCGAGATTGCCGACCTTGGCGGCACCATGCTGAAGAACTGGAGCTTCCTGCATCTGTCCTGCATGGTTATCGGCCAGACCCTGGCCCGCAACATCCGCTTCGACGCAGCGCTGAGACTGGCGGCGGAGGACGTGTTGTTCTTCTACGATTGCGTGCGCAATGCGCGTCGTTGCGTGCTTTGCGAATCCATCGGCGCCACGCGCGGGGAAGGCATCAACATCTTCCACGGAATGGACAGCGATTCGCCGCAGTTCCTCAGGCAGCAGTTCAACACCTGGGTGGCGCTCGACCATCTGGAGAACCGGTTCGTCCATCGCCCCGAGGACCGGGCCTCGATCGAGGTCTACAAGCAGACCGCGCGCAATCAGGCGCTGTGGGGGCAGGCGCGTCTGGTCAAGACGCGCAAGGCTCCGCAATTGAAGCAGCTCGCACAATGGGCCTGGCGCGATCCGAAAATCCTGCGCAGCGCCCTGGCTCTCGCCGTCGGCAAGATTGCCCGATAGGAGGTCGAGAATGCAGCCCTTCTACTGGGAATCCGCCCATGGCAATTTCGGCGACGACCTCAACCTGTGGCTCTGGGATTTCCTCCTGCCCGGCCTGCGCGATATCCATCCCGAAACGCTGCTCGTGGGGGTAGGCACTGTCCTGAACCGGAAGCTATTGCCCGCAGGCGTGAAGAAACTCGTCATCGGCAGCGGCTTCGGCTACGGCGAAGCTCCCGACCTTTCCGATGCCGGCGAATGGGACATACGCGCGGTGCGCGGTCCGCTGACGGCGCGCACGCTCGGCCTCGACGAAGGGCTCGGCCTTGTCGATCCTGCCGTGCTGGTGGCGGACATGCCCGAATTCCGGAACCTGCAAAAGAGTGGCGGAACGATCTTCGTGCCGCATTGGGAATCCACGGTCGGCGGCATCTGGCCGCTGGTGTGCCACGAGGCAGGGCTTGGCTATGTCGATCCCTGCGGAGAGGCAAGGGACGTCATCCGCAAGATCGCGCAGGCCGATCTGGTGATCGCCGAATCGATGCATGCCGCCATACTGGCCGACGCCTTCCGCGTGCCCTGGGTGGCGGTGACGACCTCGCAGAGCATCAACAGTTTCAAATGGTGCGACTGGGCGGCCTCGCTCGAGGTGCGCTACGAACCCCGGCGCATTCCCCTCTCCTCACGCGCCGAGGCAGTCACCAAGGGCGCCCCCTTCTGGGGCATGAACTTTGCGCAGCGGGAGCACCCGGCCAACGGAGGACGCGCGCCGGACGCGGAGATGCTGGTCGCGACCCATCCGGAATCCGGATCACCGTTGCGCGCGGCAGCCAAGAAGATCCTTGCCCTGCCCGCCATCCTGGCGCTGCGCAAGGCGCGCATGGCCACACCGCAACTCAGCGCAGATGCCGTATTGGCCGGGAAGAAGGAACAGCTGGGGGCAGTGATCGAAACCGTACGTCGCGACTATTTCTGAGTGGCGATACGGGCCGCAAGCAGATAGCGCGGCGGGGCAGGCTCCTTTGAGCTTTGGCTATGGCGGCTCCGCCGCAGAGCCTCCAGCTTGTCGGCGGCGACGCCACGGATGATGGCCGGCAGTGCCGAGGGCCGTGCCAGCGCCTCAAATCCGGCGGGGATCAGGCCGCGCGTGCCCTTTCGGTCGAGGAAATGGCGCAATTCGAAGCGGCCGCGCACATGGCGTTCATGGCGAAGAAGCGCTCCTCTCGCCTCCGGCGTCAGATCGAAAGAGGCGAGCATGGCGCGATCGGCCTCGTAGAGCCGCTTCAGGTCCTCGGTGCGATGGCGGCCGCTCAGCGAATCGGCGCGCACCACGGCGCCGTAGCCGCAATCGTGCACGATCTTGTAGCGCGCGCCCTTCAACAGGGCCCGCGTGTAGAGATCGTAATCCTCGCCAAGGCGCAGGCTCTCGTCATAGCACAGGGCGTGGCGATCGAGAAAGGCGCGCCGCATCACCGGTTTCAGAAAACCGATCTCGCCGCGCGAGGCACCGCGCCGGGAAATGTTGCCGTCGATGAAACCGACCGCGTCGAGAAAACACGGCGCCGTCTCGAAGCGGGGCACCGCCAACTGCCGGTCGACCATGCTGCGCTCATCGATGAAGACGATATTGTCGGCGACGAAGTCCCAGTCTTCGCCATCGAGCATTCTGTCGAAACGGCCCGGCAGGAAGAAGTCATCGGCGTCGAGGATCGCCAGAAGCGGGGCCCTGGACATCGCGATGGCACGGTTGCGGGCATGGGCGGGCCCTCGATTGCTGTCCAGCCTCACGATGGCAAGGCGGCCGCTGCCGTCATCTGCCGCAAGCGCCCTTTCGGCGGTGGCATCGTCGGAGCCATCATCCACGACGACGACCTCGCTGACGCGCGCCTCCCGCAGCGCCGAAGCGACTGCACGCGCGATCGTCTCCTGGGCGTTCTTGGCCGCGATGATGACGCAGACGGTCGGGAATGCCATGCCGGTTTCCGCTTGAGTGCTTCCATGCGCCCGGCATGGAAATCTGTCGTTTCAGGACATGCGGCCGCAATGGGCCGACGACGTAGGCCACGCCTTATCCAGCATCACAAGGCAATTTGATGACCGCCAAGCGAAACACGCCCGGCGAAACGCCCGATCAGTGCAGCGAGGAACCCCTGGTGTTTCGCAGCGATGCGGCCTTGGCTTCGAGCTTGCCCTTCTTGGCCACCGGAGCACCGGCACCGCTTTCCGAGGGATCGCCGCCGCGTTCGCCCGGCGCACCGGATCGCCAGACCATGAACAGGATTGCTACGAAATAGCCAATCTGGATCAGCACCGCGCAAATGACAGTGCTGAGAAAGGTCGTCCATAATGATTGGGTGATCGCGTAGTTCACTATGGCAAACATGCCAAGGGCGATGAGGAAGCCGCGAAGGAACAGAGGAAAGGACATCTTATCCTTTCACACGCCGCGTGGCTGCAACACTCTCATGCAAAACCTTACTCCCGCCATTGCGAACGTGGATGAACGACTTTCACCGGCACACCCAAATCCTCGAAATGCAAAGCTTGAAAGCCTCCATTTCGTGATCGCTCGCACACCCGTAAATATAGGCGGTTTGGCAAGTCTCCGCAACATGAGTCCTGACTGCCGACTCTTTGCAACTTGATCTGGAACCAGCGGAAATTGAGCTTTCCGGAAGGCAAAAAGGCGTCACCGGCGACGCCACCCCGGAAAGCAGATGCGCCCTTTCAGAAGCAAGAAAGGCGCCTTCACCTCGAAGTAACTCAAATCACAATGATATTCTCTTATACACTTAAATAAATTATTGTTTTAAAATGATAATTATCACAAATACAATTAATATATCATTAATTATTACACTAATGAAACTAATCTACACCTGAAGCCGAGCGAACTGTTTCACTCGGTTACAAAACATGACTGACACACCCCTTTGGTGGCCGATTTTTGGCACAGAGCTGACCTATGCAGCGGCCCTTACCCTTCGCGTGCTGCAGCGCAGCATAAGTTTTCCGCTATTCAAACGGAGCAACAGGAACATGAGAGAAGCTGCCAGATTGGCCAACAGATTCTCATCCCGATCGCAAATCTGCGACCAGCAAACCCCTGGCGGCCCGTTCAAGCGCGGGTTTGACGTAATCGGAGCCATGGCGGCACTTGTGGTCTTGAGTCCCCTGCTCGCGATGCTGGCGGGGCTGATCAAGTTCGCCGACGGCGGCAGCGTGGTTTATGGCCATCGCCGAATCGGCCGTGGCGGCAAGGTCTTCCGATGCTGGAAGTTCCGGACCATGGTGGAGAATGGCGACGAAGTCCTGAACGCCTATCTGGCAGCCAACCCGCAGGCCCGCGAGGAATGGGAGGCGGCTCGCAAGTTGCAGGACGATCCGCGCGTCACCCGCGTGGGCGCCGTGTTGCGCAAATTCTCGCTGGACGAGCTGCCGCAGATCCTCAACATCCTGCGCGGCGAAATGAGCTTCGTCGGCCCCCGCCCCGTGGTGAAGGACGAGCTTGAGCTTTATGGCAATGCCGCACCCTACTATCTCAGCGCCCGTCCCGGCCTGACCGGGCTGTGGCAGGTCAGCGGCCGCAGCGATGTCTCCTATGGCGCGCGCGTCGCCTTCGACCGCCACTATGTTGAGAACTGGTCATTCACCTCCGATGTGAAGATCCTCATCCGCACCGTGCCCGCGGTGTTCTCTTCGCGCGGAAGCTATTGAGAGCGCCGCCTCTAAAGCCGCCCGGGCACAGGATTTGAAAGCTTTTCACATGCATGTCGCTTCTTCCTTCCTCCGTGCATTCACAGCTGCGATTTTCGTCCTGCTGGCGACGCTTGCCGGAGCGAGCGCGCAAACGGACGACGATTATCTGCTGGACACCATGGACCGGCTGCATATCCGCATCGCCGAATGGCAAAGCGCGGAAGGCGCGCTGCGCGACTGGTCGACGCTGAACGGCGAATATACGGTCGGGCCGTCGGGCGCTGTTTCGATGCCTTTCGTCGGCCAGCTTCCGGCGCGCGGCAAGACGGTCGGTGAACTGGCCACCGCCATCGGCGATCAGCTCCAGCAGCGGCTCGGCCTCTCCGACAGGCCGGAGGCCTCGGTGGAGATCGCCGAGTTCCGGCCGATCTTCATCGCCGGCGACGTGCAGACGCCGGGCAAATACCCCTATGGCCCGCAACTCACCGTGCTGAAGGCCCTCAGCCTGGCAGGGGGGCTGCGCCGCAGCGATGCCGGCGGCTTGGGTGGGGCCCGCGATTTCCTCAATGCACAGGGCAATCACGACGTGCTGATCGCGCAGCGCAACGGCCTGCTCGCCAGACGGGCGAGATTGATCGCCGAAGCGGAAGGAAAGGACGAGATCGACTTCCCCGACGAGCTTCGCAAGAGCGAGGCCGGCCGCAAGCTGATCAATGACGAGACCGCGCTCAAGGCGGCACGGGAAAGGCGGCTGCGGCTGCAGCTCGCCGGCCATGACGACCTGAAGAAGCTGCTGAGCTCCGAAATCGAGTCCCTCCAGCAGAAGATCGCCACCCAGAACCGCCAGCTCGAATTGCTGCGCACGGAGTTGAAGAGCATTGGCAATCTCCAGGAGAAGGGCCTGGTGGTGAACCAACGCATTCTCTCGCTGGAACAGAGCAATGCGGAACTGGAGGGCAAGATCCTCGATATGGAAACGGCAAGCCTGCGCGCCAAGCAGGACATCGCCAAGACGACGCAGGACGAGACCAGCCTCCAGAACGAGCGGGCGACGGAAATCGCGCGCGACCGTCAGCAGACCGAGGCCGACCTGCAAGAGCTCGACATGAAGATGCAGATGTATTCGGGCCTGATGATGGAGGCGCTGGAGCGGGCGCCCGCCGCTGCCGCCAACGCGCAGGACGGGGCCGAACCTATGGTGCGCTTCCGCATCACCCGCACCGATGCGGACGGCCAGTCTGTCGAAACCGAGGCGAAGGAAAACACGGCCGTCCTGCCGGGTGACGTGGTGAAGGTGGAGGTCGCCGTGCCGCAGCCGGAGAGGCCGGCCGCCGATTCGAACTGAGGTCAATCCACGCAGCCGTCCGCGACTGCGGGAAAGCGATGCCATGAAGATCCCGAAGGCCCTTCTGGTCGACCCTGAACGCAATGGCTTGTACGGCGCCCTTGCCGTGGCCTTGTCGATCTTCGTCTTCGCCTATTCCACCCGCTTCGGTCAGGTCTCCATTCTCGCCTATTACGCCTGCTGGCTGCCGCTGCTGCTCGTAGATCGAAGGCTGATCCTGGATCATTATTGGCGTTTCGGCTGGATCGCGGCCTTCGCACTTCTGGCCTGCCTCTCCACATTCTGGTCGGCGGCACCGGCAGTCAGCGCACGGGCCGGCCTGCAACTGCTTTCGCATGTGATCTGCGTCCTCATCGCCGCGCGCACGGTCAGCGTCAACACCTTGTGCCGGGGAGCTGTCATCGGCATCGGCGTCGTTCTGGCGTTTTCCTTCGTCTTCGGGCAATACAATTACGATCCGCTCGACGGCACCTACAGTTTCGTCGGCGCCTTCTCATCCAAGAACCAGATCGGACTGTTCGCCTCGCTCGGCATCTATTTCGCCTTTTCCTGCCTCTTCATCCTGCGTGAGCACATGGTCTGGCGGCTTCTGGCGCTGGGTTGCGGCCTCGTTTCAGCTATTGCCCTCGTCAAGGCCCAGTCGGCGACATCGGTCCTTGCCATCCTCGTCACGCTGGCCGTTCTGATCGCGCTGAAGGTCGCCTTGCGGTTTGCCCCCGCCACCCGCAAGGGCGCCATGGCGGCCGCCGTCATGATCGCAGTGGGCGCGGCCTTCGCCGCTGCCAATCTGGGCGCCATGGATGTCGTTCTCGGCGCCTTCGGAAAGGACTCGACGCTGACCGGCCGTACCTATCTGTGGTCGGAGGGACTGGCCGCCGCCGCCAATGCTCCCATTTTCGGCGTCGGCTATCAGGCCTATTGGGTGCAGGGATTTTCCGAGGCCGAGCGGCTGTGGGCCGAATTCTATATCGGCTCACGCAGCGGCTTCCATTTCCACAACACCTATATTGCAGCGGCAGTCGAGCTCGGCCTCGTCGGCCTTCTGCTCATCGCCTTCCTGATGGTGCGCACATCGCTGGGATTGCTGTCGCGTCTCGTCGGCTCACGCCGTGATCCGGCCGCCGTCGTCGCCTTCGGCATCGCCTGGATGTTCCTCATTCGCTCCTTCGTCGAAGTCGACGTGATCAACCCCTATGTCGTAGGCTCCTTCCTGCTCTGCTACGCCGCCGGTTTCCTGACCGCTCCGCAGCGCGAAGGTGATGCCGCCTGCGCCGCCACCCCCATCCCTCTGCTCCGGCACGGCGCTATATGAGCCGTCTTCTCGGCATACAATATTTGCGGGCCGCAGCGGCGCTGGGCGTGGTCATCTTCCATGCGGCCGAACGGGCCGGCGGCCATTTCGTCATCGGCGCGGCGGGCGTCGATGTGTTCTTCGTCATCAGCGGCTTCATCATGTGGGTTCTCGCCGAGATGCGGCAGCCTGCGCCCGCGACCTTCCTGCGCGACCGCATCGAACGCATCGTCCCGCTCTACTGGATCGTCACCGCCGTCATGGTGGCAGGGGCGCTGGCCGGGCTGTTTCCCAGCATCCGGCTCACCGTCGGGCACATCATCGGCTCCCTGATGTTCGTGCCGCACATATCACCCAGCAACGGCCAGATCTGGCCCCTGCTCGTGCAAGGCTGGACGCTGAACTACGAGCTGTTCTTCTACGCCGTGTTTTCAGCCGTGCTGATGCTTGCCGCCAGCAAGCGGCTTCCCGCCATCGCGGCCATATTTGCCGCTCTGGTCATCGCCGGGCTGCTCCTGCAGCCGCAAGCTCCTGTGTTCAAGACCTATACAAGCCCGCTGCTGCTTGAATTCCTGATGGGAATCTGCGTCGGCAAATTGTGGCTGGAGCGCCGGATGCCGTCAGCCCGGACAGGGCTGGCCCTCATGATCGTCGCGCTTGCCGGCTTTGCCTTCGTCGCCATCACTTACATCGGCTTCAACGCGTTCATCCTCGGGCCGCTGGCGTCTCTCCTTCTCATTGGCGTCCTTGCCGTCGAGGCCAGCGGGCATATGCCCCGGTCGAATACAGCCGCTTATCTCGGCGATGCCTCCTATTCGATCTATCTCTGGCACACGATGGCGATTTCAGTGGTCGCGAAATTCGGCATGCTGCTTTCCCTGCCGCCCTTGACAGTGTTCGCCATTGCCACCCTATCCGGCACAGCAATAGGGATGGTCGCCTATGAAGTGCTGGAAAAACCCATCACGGCCTTTCTGAAAAAGCGGCGTCGCAGGCAGCGACAGACAATCCCGGTTCTCGCCGACCCCGACCGTTCCAGGATGCATACCAACAAGGCAGCCAAAACCTCATAGTCCGGCATTGGCTCTAGCTGCCCGTCGTTCCCGTGGCGATCGCGACCAGCCATCGCCGGATGACTTTCTCCTCGTCCGGAGTAAGGTTCTCCACCAACGCTTCTTCCAGCTTGTAGACCTGTGTGCGGGCCGCCTTGAGCAGATCGGCGCCCTTGTCGGTCGGAAACAGCGACTTGATGCGGCCGTGAATTTCGTGCGGCTGACGGGCAATCAGCCCGGCACGCTCGAGATTTCCGATGATCACGCTGACCGTCTGCGGGGTGAGCAACGCCAGACGCGCAACGTCCGCGTTGGAAATCCCTGGATAGGCCGACAGCATCGTCAAAACCGAAAATTGCGGAGCGGTGATACCGAATTCCGCCAGGACCTGTTCCATGCGATGCCGATGGATACCCGTCGCCTGCCGCAACAGATAGCCGATACGCCCCGCTTCCCCCCGCTTGCCGGCGCCGGGAGCAGGTATCGGGGTTTGCGTCTTGCCCATTGTCAGAACTCTGATATGTTATTCGTGCACTGATATTATCAGGCATGCTTCAACAGGGATAGAGATGAACCATAACGATGAGCGAGTCAGCTACCCAGCCTTCATGGAGAAGGCCCCGGCAGCCTATGCCGGACTGGTCAGCCTCGTGAAAGCAATCCATGAATCCGGACTGGAGCCGGAGTTGATCGAACTGGTTGAAATTCGCGCCTCCCAGATAAACGGATGTGCCTTTTGCCTTCAGTACCATTTGTCGCTGGCAAGGAAGGTTCCCGTCTCCCAACAGAAACTCGACCTGCTCGCCGTCTGGCGCGAGGCCGGGATTTTCACCGCCCGGGAGAGCGCCGCACTCGCCTGGACGGAAGCCCTGACGAACATCGGCAGTGCCCACCCTTCGGACGAGACGTGGCTGGCGCTGAAGGACAAATTCACCGAGCAGGAGATCATTCTCCTCACGGTGGCCGTCGGCACGATCAACCAGTGGAACCGGATAGCCGGCGGCCTCCGCTTCAGCCCGATGATCGGGCCGGAGACGAAGCGATAATGGAACTCAGATCCGTCGAAACGTCAGGCGACCTGCACGCCTGTTTCGAACTGATGCGGGAGCTGCGGCCTCATTTGAAGACGTTTGAGGAATTCGCCGAACGGTGGTCCCGCCAACGCTTGTCCGGCTATCGGCTTGTGGCGCTGATGGATGGCGAATGTGCCGTTGCGCTGGCAGGTTTCCGGGTGCAGGAAAACCTTGTCCATGGCCGTCATCTCTATGTTGACGATCTTGTCACACGCGGTTCCGCGCGTGGAAATGGTTATGGCAAGGTGGTCATGGATGAGCTCAAGGCCGAAGCGCGGCGCTTGAATTGTTCAAAACTCGCGCTCGATACCCCAAGCACGAATTTCCGTGGCCATCGATTCTATTATCGCGAGGGGCTGGCCGCGACCGCCTTCCGGTTTGCAATGGATATAGGCTGACAGCATATGAACCAAACGCTTCTGCATCTTACCGTCAGCCCCCGCAAAACGGAGTCCTACAGCCGCCGTTACGGCCAGGAACTCGTACAAAGCCTTTGTCACGCCAATCCCGGTCTCCAGCCGACGATCAGAGACCTGACCTCTCCCGTTCTCCCACTGCCTGACGAGGGCTTTGTCGAAGCCAGCCTGAAGCCTGCCGACCAGCGCACCGAAAAGGACGAGAGCGCTCTGGCGCTATCGGAGCAACTTATTGCGGAGCTGAGTGCTGCGAGCAGCGTCGTCATCGATACGCCAATGCACAATTTCACCGTTCCCGCCTCGTTAAAGGCATGGGTCGATTACATTGTGAGGCCGAACCGGACGTTCAAAAACACGGGAAGCGGCAAGGTAGGGCTTCTGTCCAATCGCCCTGTATTCCTCATTGTCGCCTGCGGCGGGCCGGTATCGGAAGCAGCCGGTGCACAGACCGATCATCTGACGCCTTACTTGCGATACGTTTTCCAGACCATCGGCATCACGGACTTTCGGTCGAAAACACTCGACAGGATGCGTCGTGGCCCGCAAAGGGTAAAGCAAGCGGACCTGGAAGCCTTGCAATGGACCCGTCAACACCGGTTGCTGTCCAACCAAGTCGCCGGATGACGCTCGCCGCTATCGTCGTGATACTTCCGTGGTCAACGGTCCAGATCTGACCGCCAGGCAGCAAGGCGTTCCTGCATCACTTGCCGAGAGCGAACCCGCGCTTGTCGATGCCTCTTGCTCGGCAACAGGCAGCCGCGGCGCCGGGGTCTGCTCAACCCCGCCTTGCGGGCGCGCCTTATTTGTCCAGCGCTTCGGGAAACGTCGTATCGATTTCTGCAACTTGTCAGATTTAGTGGAGGGGCTTGCGGTCGGCCTTCTGTCCTATCCGCCGATCAGATTGCGCAGGCAAGCCAGCTCATCTATGAAGAAAAGGAGCTGGCCCAGGTCACTCGGCCCCCTAGGGATGCATCGCGCGCCCCTGTAGGGCAACAGGAGCACAGGGAGCAACCACAGTGCTCGGCGCAAAGATCGGGGCTCGGTTCAAAGCGGCTGTGGCTACGGAATCGCGTATGAATATCAGGTTCATAGAGACTGTAGTCTGCCTCGCCCAGTTGCGGAGCTTTCGTGCGACGGCCGAACAGATGGGCATCACGCCGGCTGCAATTTCGAGCCGGATACTCGCGATCGAGAACGAATTCGGCATCCGGCTTTTCGACCGCGATTCCAAAGAAGTTCGTATCACGCCCGATGGTGAGGAGTTCCTGTCGGGCGCGTTGAAGATAGTTGGAGACTATCGCTCACTGGTACAGACCTTGGCAAAGACCGGTGGCACGCAAGGACGCATCAGCCTCGGAGTGGTGCCGACTGTCGCACCAAGCCTGCTGCCCAGGATCATAGGCAGGCTTAAAACAGATTATCCCCGGCTGATTGTCTCGGTCGTGACCGATAGCGGGCGGCGTCTGCTTGAAATGCTCGATAATTCCGACCTGGACCTCATCCTGAGCGTCCGCAATGACGGAAGCCCTGGCAGGCGGGAAGCTCCCCTTTGGACATTGGGCATGTACTGGGTTGCCCAGACCGGCATTTTTCCTTCGGGTGCAAAACTCGGTATTCAGGACCTCATATCCCAGCCCATCATTTCCTATGAGAAGAGCTCATTGAATGGGCAAAGAATTCTCGATTATCTCGGTGCGGCGTCACAAGAAGAATACGTCATACACTATTCCAATTCGCTGGCGACCACCATCAATCTGGTCGAGGCGGGGGTCGGCATTTCGGTACTGCCGCTCATTGCCGTGCAGGAACAACTTCGCGACGGCACGCTCACGGCGCTAGATGTACAGCCGCGCTTTCCATCTACGGATTACTATATCCTCTGGTTGCAGGCATCCAACTCGCAGATGCACAGGCTTGTCGCTGAAGTGGCCTGCAATACGGCAAAGGAGATCGCGAGCGAATATTCCCGCGACCTTGTCATTCTCCCCGAATAGCACCGCAGGGAAACCGGGCGCCCAGACAGCAGAGCCGAGCGTCCACCTATCCCGTGGTTCAGCCGATCTTGGCGAGAACTTTGGCCGAAGCTCCGGACATCTCGCCCAGTTTCACCTCGCCACGGCGGACACGAGCCTCACGTTCCTTACCCGCGACCTGCATCCCGAGCGCCTTCTCCGCAACTGCCCTGACCTCGCCACGCGGAATGACGAGCACGCCGCTTTCGTCGGCGAGGATGGCATCGCCCGGCATGACCACGGCCCCGCCGCAGGATACCGGAATGTTCATCCCGCCGCCCAGATCGTAAAGCCGGGTGGTGATCGGAGCCAGTCCACGCGCCCACATGGGAAAGTCGCTGTCCTGGATCTCGGTCAGGTCGGTGCACGGACCGTCAACGATGCCCGCAACCGCGCCGGACGCCTTGGCCGCAACGGTAACGCCACCGCCCCAGCAGGCATATTTGTTATCACCCAGACGATCGACGACAAGAATGTCTCCCGGTCGCAGCAGGCCGGTCGCGTGATGCAGCAGGGTGGAATCCGAGCCCGAGATCGCAAGCGTTACCGCCGTCCCAACCACCCGGCGGCCCGGCAGCAGGGGCTGGATCGCGCGGTCCATGAAGCCCAGAAGCCTCCAGTGTCCGACCGTCGCGGTCTCGACACCGGAAAGCAGTTCCAGATCCTCTGCGGGAACCTGGACGGGCATGTCCTTGATGGTATACATCGTGCCTCCGTTAGTTGCAGGCCAGGCGGCGGTGCTGGGTCATGGGGATGAGATTGCGGACGCGCTTGATCTGCGCGGGATCGATGCGGGCAGTGACGAAGCCCTCTCCGTCCGAGGCGCGTGCGATGACATGTCCCCACGGATCGACGACCAGCGAATGTCCGTAGCAGGCCTTCGGAACGCCATCGACGATGTTCGTGCCGGTTTGCCCGCAAGCGACGAAGTAGGTCTGGGTTTCGACGGCTCGGGAGCGGGCCAGCAATTCCCAGTGGTCCTTGCCAGTCTGGAGGGTGAAGGCGGCGGGCAGCACGATGATGTCGCATCCGGCACCCTCGAGTTGCAGGAACAGCTCGAAGAAGCGGATGTCGTAGCAGATGGCGCAACCGACCTTCATGCCGTCGATGTCATAGGTAACGATCTCGTCGCCGGGCTTTACGCTGTCGGACTCGCGAAAGACCATGCCGTCCGGCGTCTCGATATCGAACATATGGATCTTACGGTAGGCCGCGACTTCCGTGCCGTCGCGGTCGAATACGAACGAGGTGTTGTAGATCCGGTTTTCGCCCTCCACCCGCTCCATTATGGTGCCGGCATGAACATAAACGCCGTGCTTGCGGGCGAAATTCTGGGCCATGGCATAAGCTTCGCCGCCGGGCGCCGGCTGGGCCGCAGCCAGCTTTTCGGCGACGCCCGTTCCGTACAGTTCGAAATATTCGGTCAGCACGATCAGGTCGGGAGAATCGGTTTTCACCGCCTCCTCCATCATGGCTTCCACGCGCGCCAGATTGGCGGCACGGTCCGGTCTGGCATGGTTCTGGATCATCGAGATTTTCATGGCACTTCCTTTTGTGAACGTGTTCAGGCCACGACGCTTTCGCGGCGCAGGACATCGACCGTGGACTGGATGCCGCCGCGCAACACCATATTTTGGGTGGCGATCACCAGCAGTTCAGCACCTTCCTCAAGGGCGAACTGCCGCTCGGCCGGTGTCCATGCGGGCATGATCCAGGTCTTGCCGGCCTCGCGGGCAGCACGGGCGATGCGGGTCAGGTCGGCGCGGTCGGCGTCGTTGAAGGCATAGGCGCCGCGACCGCAGGCCAGCGCCAGATCCGATGGGCCGGGAAACAGGCCGTCAACCGTGTCCAGCGCGATGATCTTTTCGACATCGGCGAGACTCTCGGCGGTTTCGATCATCGCGTAGCACTTCGTGCGGCGGTTCTCGTCCTCAAAGGCCGTGGTGGAAGGGCGGGCATAATCGAAGACCCGCCCGCCCGTATAGGAGCGCACACCGAGTGGTGGGTACTTCGCCGCCTTGGTGATCTCCGCGGCATGGGCCACATCGCGGATGTGGGGAATGACGACTCCCAGCGCGCCGAAATCCAGAACTTGCTGGATGGATTCCACGTTCGGTGCGATCACCTTGCAGATCGCGGGAATGTCCAGCGCCTTCGCCAGCGCCAGGAACTGGTCCAGCGTGGCAAGGTCAAAGGTGCCGTGCTCCAGCTCGACCACCAGTTTCTGAAAACCGCACAGCTTCGCCATTTCCAGAAAACTGAAATGAGGCTGCGACATCCAAAGTGCGATATTTTCCATGATAGAAGGAATGTTCCTTGTTGCGAGATGAGATCAGGGCGTCACTTGCCCATGGCCCTCGAGAAGCCCAGCGTGCGCTCGAGCACGACGATGACCAGCAGGGTGGCCAGGATGAGCGCGACGGAAACCGCGGCGGTCATCGGATCGGTCCGGCTTTCGACATAATCGAAAATCTCGACCGGAAGCGTGCGGACATTCGGCCCTGTGACGAACAGCGAGATGACCACCTCGTCGAAGGACATCAGGAACGACAGGGCAGCCGATGCTATGAACCCGGGCATCATCAGCGGCAGGGTAATGCGGCGGAAAACGGTGAAGGGCGATGCACCGAGCATTGTCGCGGCTTCCTCCACGAAAGGCGGCAGGGTGGAGAACGCCGTGGCCATGATGCGGATCACATAGGGCGTGGTCACGATCAGATGCGCGATCACCAGCCCCGTATAGGACCCCAGCAGCCGCATCTGCACGAACACCAGCAGGATTGCCAGGCCAAGCACGATGGAAGGCAGCAAAAGCGGCGCCGTGAACAGGTTCATCAGGAACTCGCACCCGGGGAACTGGAAGCGTTTCAGCGCGTATGCCGCCGGCACGCCGATCAGAAGGCTCAGGATGGTCACGACCGTGCCCAGCCATAGGCTGACCTTCAGTGCCTGCATCAGCCCTTCGTGCTGGAACATGGCGCGATACCAGCGAATTCCCCAGCTTTCGGGCGGAAACACCAAGAAGCTGTCCGCGCTGAACGACAAGGGAATGACGACCAGAACAGGCGCCAAAAGAAAGATATAGAGCAGGAACACCACGACCTTGAGCGGCAGGGACATTTGTCCGATCATCTTTGGCCTCACTCGTAGCGTTGCGACTGGCGCGAATAGAGCGCGAGAGCCAGGCCGAAGATGACCAGAACGATGACCGAGGTCGCTGCCGCCTTGGTCCATTCGAGTTGCACGACTGCCTGATCGTAGATTTCGGTGGCAAGCAGGAAGACCCGCCCGCCGCCAAGAAGCTTGGGCGTGATGAACGAGCTGATGGAGAGCACGAAGCAGAGCAGGCACCCCAGCAGCACGCCCGGCATGGTCAATGGCAGGATGATCCTACGAAAGCGCACAACGGCGTTTGCACCGAGGGTCGCGGCCGCTTCTTCATAGACTGCATCCAGCCTGCCGAAGCCGGCGATAAGCGCCAGAGCCATGTAAGGGATCAGGATTTCGATCATGCCGACATAGACGCCAAGCGCGTTGTTCATCAGCCGTATGGGAGATTCGACAACGCCTGCCTGCATCAGGAGCCCGTTGATCAGCCCCTGGTTTCCGAGGATGACCATCCAGCCATAGGTTCGCACCACGCTGGAGACCAGCAGCGGAGAAACCGTGATCACGAACAGGATATTGCGCCAGCGCGGGTTCACACGGTGCAGGAACAGCGCGATCGGGTAGGCGGCGATCAGCGTGCCGATGGTCACGATGAAGGACATGACCAGCGAGTTCCAGATGAGTTGGTAGCTGAAATAGTCGGTGAAGAAGTTGATGTAGTTGTCGAAGGTGAAGACATTGGTCAGGATGCCGCCCGACCGGCTTTCCAGCAGCGAGATCATGCCCAGCCGCGCCATCGGCAGGATGAACGCGAGCAGGTTCACCGCCGCCATCGGCAGCAACAGCGCCAGGATGAGCCAGCGCGTCGACCTCGGGGCAAAGCCGTCGGCGCTCATGATTCATCCCCATAGACGAACATGTCGGCGGGCGCCCATTCGCACATCAGCATCTCGCCCTCGACATGGCGGGGCCCGGAACTGAGCGTATGGTGCTCGACTTTGAGCTCCTGGCCACCGATATCGAGGTCGTACTGGATCAGGTCGCCGATATAGGTCACGCGCAGCAACCGCCCGCGCACGGCGTTCGTATGGTTGGAGACGATGCCCCGGTCGCGGTCCGGCGTCAGCGCGATGCGGTGGGGCCGGACGGTTGCGGTCACATCGCCCGAGATGCGGCCTTGCGTATCGGCCGAGAAGGTTTCCGAACCTATCTCGATCCTGTTGCGGCCGGTGACCCGGGCGCGGAACTTGTTGGTGCGGCCGACGAATTCCGCCACGAACAACGAATTGGGACGCTCGTAGATATCTTCGGGCGAGCCGAGTTGCGCCAGCTTGCCGCCGTGCATGACGCCCACCAGATCGCACATCGTCAGCGCCTCGACCTGATCGTGCGTCACGAAAAGCGTGGTGATCTTCAGGCGCTTCTGGATTTCGCGGATTTCGACGCGCATCTCATCGCGCAGCTTCGCGTCGAGGTTGGAGAGCGGCTCATCCAGAAGCAGGATCCTCGGGCGTATCACCAGCGCCCGCGCCAGCGAAACACGCTGCTGCTGGCCACCAGACAGTTCGCGCGGCCTGCGCGAACCCAAGCCCGGCAGACGCACCATTTCCAGCGCCTCCTCGATCTGTCCCTTGGCATCGCGGCGTGAAATCCCGCGCATTTCCAGACCGAAGGCCACGTTCTCGGCGACCGTCATGTGCGGGAACAGCGCATAGCTCTGGAAGACCAGGCCCATATCCCGCCGATGGGGCGGTTCTTGCGATACGTCCCGCCCACCGACACGAATATGTCCGGAAGTGTTCTGGACGAGGCCCGCGATCATGCGCAACGTGGTGGTCTTGCCGCAGCCGGATGGCCCCAGCAAGCCGAGCATCTTGCCTTCCGGCAGATCGACATCCAAGGCATCGACCGCCTTGTAGCCGTTCGGATACACCTTGCTGACCGAGGTGAGACTGAGGAAAGTGGGATCGGCTTCTGCCACGGCAGAAGAAATCCCCTTTGCTGGAGATTGGGTCATGCGCTGTCCTGACGTTGGGCGATCAGAGAGCCACCTGCACTGGGGCGCAGTGGCTCGGTGAGGATGTTCAGCGACCGGCGGGAATGATTTCGCGCCGCCAACTGGTCAGGAAGGTTTCGCGCAGGTCACCGATAGCCATCCAGTCGACATCGATCAGATTTGCGCGCTTTTCCGGGTCCGTAAACGGGATGCGGGCCGAGGTTTCCGGGTCCAGTTCGGTTTTCGAGTTGGTCGGAGCATAGAACATCGCCTTGGCGAAGTTGGCCTGCGCTTCAGGGCTGATCGCATAGTTGATGAAGGTTTGCGTTGCGTCCGAATCCGGCGACTTGGCGATCTGGCTGATCACGTTGATCTGCGCGGCGGTGCCTTCCTTGGGAGCGACGGAGGCGACCCGCCCGCCGGTCGAATCGAAGAAGAACTGCGCGCGTGCATTGTAGCCGATCGAGATGTTGGCCGTGCCGTCCGCCACGAGCGTATAGGCATCGGGCTTGGGCTCCCAAGTCTGCACCAGCGGAGCAACCTCGATCAGCTTGTCGATGCCGGGACGAATATCCTTCTTGTAGTCCTCCTCGCCGGCCATGCGGTTCGCCACGATGGTCAGCAGGATGGCCTGGATATCGCCGCCGCCTTGCGCCGGCAGGATGACCATGCCGTCGTTCTTCTTGTTCCACAGTTCCTCCCAGGAATCCGGGGGCGTGGGATAGACACCGGTGTTGTAGACCAGGCTAAGCGTGTCGAAGGTCAGCGGGATCGCCTTGCCGCCCAGATCCTTGCCGATGTCGGAGAGGTCGGCATAGTTCGGCAGCTTGTCCAGAGAAATATCCTCGACCAATCCCTCTTCCGAAGCGATCTTGGCGACAGACAGATCGTAGATCACGGCATTGACGGCGGGCGCGTCTTTCTGCGCGCGCATATTGCCCAGCGAGGTCGCCGCGTTCTGAACGCCGAAATACTTGACCTTGATATCAGGATGAGCAGCTTCGAACGGCTGGATCACCGCCTTGACGTAGTTCTCCTCAAACGCGCCACGATAGCCCATCACCGTTATCTCTTGCGCAATGGCGATCGTGGCGAATGCCGAACCCAGAGCCGTTGCGATCAGATAGCAGGACAGTTTCTTCATTTTTGAGTTCCCCTATTGGACTGGAGCAAGCTTGAGCGGGGCGTGGCATCAAGTCCAACGGGAAAATTGTGACGACCGACAAGAAAAGCTTTACGGGTCGGGGCCGGCTGGCCTCGCGCGACCCCTGTGAGGGCATCCGCTCCGCAATCCCTGCTAAGGCCTTAGCGGCATCATCGCTCGATAGACTGCAGGGAAACCGCACATCTTGCCGCTCAAATCTCAGGCGTGCTCGGCGATGACCGCGAGGAAGGCGGGGCCGTAGCGGTCGAGCTTGGCATCGCCGATGCCGGGCACGTTTGCCATCTCGGCGCGTGACGCGGGGCGCGACGCGGCAAGCTCGATCAGGGTCTTGTCGTGGAAAATCACATAGGGCGGCACGTTCTGCAGGCGCGCGATCTCCATGCGCTTCTGCCGCAGCGCCTGGAACAGCTCCTGGTCGGCACCGGCGACGGCAGATTGCGCCGCGCTGCGCGCGACCTTGCCACGCCTGGCGCGGCTCGGCGCCGGCACGCGCAGCATCAGCGCCGGCTTGTCGCGCAGGAAGTCGCGGCCGGCGGGGGCGATCGACAGGCCGCCATGGCCGGCGAGGTCGACATCGATCATGCGCAGCGCGATCAGCTGGCGCAGGATCGCCCGCCATGTGCGGTTGTCGTGTTCCCTGCCGATGCCATAGGTGGAGATGCAGTCATGGCCGAACTGGGCAATGCGCTCGTTTTCCACCCCCAGCAGCACGTCGACGATATAGGCCTGTCCGAAACGCTCGCCGGTGCGATAGATGCACGACAAGGCCTTTTGCGCGGCGATGGCGCCATCGAACAGCTTTGGCGGCTCCGCGCAGGTGTCGCAATTGCCGCACGGTTCACAATGGTCGCCGAAATAGGAGAGCAGGACCTGCCTGCGGCAGCTCGCCGTCTCGGCCAGTCCCAAAAGCGCGTCGAGTTTCTGCCGCTCCATGCGCTTGCGCTGCTCGGGCGCCTCGGACTCCTCGATGAAGCGGCTGCGCAACGCGATGTCGTCGTAGCCGTAGAGCATCAGCGTGTCGGACGGCAGGCCGTCACGCCCGGCGCGGCCGGTCTCCTGGTAATAGGCCTCGATGCTGCCAGGCAGGCCGATGTGGGCAACGAAGCGCACATCCGGCTTGTCGATGCCCATGCCGAAGGCGACGGTGGCGACCATGATGACCGCCTCGCCATGCTGGAAGCGCATCTGGTTGGCTTCGCGCGCCGCCTTGTCCATGCCGGCGTGATAGGCGAGCGCATCGTAGCCCAGACCCTGGAGCCAGGCGGCGGTTTCCTCCGTCCGACGCTTCGACAGGCAGTAGACGATGCCGCTCTCGCCCTCGTAGCGCTTGAGGAACTCCTTGAGCTGGGCGCGCGGATTGTCCTTTTCCTCGATTGCGTAGCGGATGTTGGGCCGGTCGAAACCGGCGATGAAGGCATCGGCCTCGTCGATTTCGAGATGCGACAGGATTTCCGCACGCGTCGGCTCGTCGGCCGTCGCCGTCAGCGCCATGCGCGGGGTGCCGGCAAAGCGGGTCACGACCGCGTCGAGCTGGCGATAGGAGGGACGAAAATCATGCCCCCATTGCGACAGGCAGTGCGCCTCGTCGATGGCGACCAGCGACAGCCTCACGCCATCGAGCAGCTCCAGAACGTCGGGCCTCAGCAAGGTTTCGGGTGCGACATAGAGGAGGTCGAGCGCACCGGAGCGAATGTCGCGCCACAGAGTGCGGCGTTCGTCGAGCGAAAGGTCGGAGTTGAGGCCTGCCGCGCGCACGCCCGCCTGCCGAAGTGCCGCCACCTGGTCGGCCATCAGCGCCAGCAGCGGCGAAACGACGAGACCCATGCCGGGGCGGACGATTGCAGGGATCTGGTAGCAGAGCGACTTGCCGCCCCCCGTCGGCATCAGCACGAAGGCGTTGTTGCCGGCAATCACATGCTCGACGATGCACGCCTGCGGCCCCCTGAAGGCATCATAGCCGTAGACGGTCTTGAGAATTTCGAGGGCGGTGGCGGTCATCGGCGGCACGGAGAATCACGGAAAGGCCCTTCATAGCAGCTTTCCCGCATTCAACGATGCGCCCATATCAAACGCTGGCCAAGGCGCACCGGGAGTGATCCGTCGCGCCTCTTGTCGCTGACACCGACGTACACCGGCTCATTGCAGCCGAGCAAATGCTTCCTCAATGGACAATTGCTTGAAAGCTTGCATAGTAAGGCGTGCAGTCAGGAGCGCACCATGCCCGAGCGAGGATCAGGAAATAATGCACAATCGACCTGAAAGCGGCGGCGGCAGGCTGGACGATGCCGCACGCGCCGGTTGGCTCTATTACGTGGCCGGCAACACGCAGGACCAGATCGCCGCGAAGCTCGGCATTTCGCGCCAGACCGCCCAGCGTCTGGTGTCCCTTGCCGTCTCGGAGCGGCTCATCAAGGTGCGGGTCGATCATCCGATCGCCAACTGCCTCGAACTGGCGGAGCGGCTTAGAGCGCGCTTCGCGCTGGATCTGGTGGAAGTCGCGCCGAGCGATCCCGCCTCGCCATCCACAACCCTCGGCATAGCTGAAGCGGCGGCGGCGGAGATCGAGCGGCGCCTGGGTTCGACGGAACCGATCGTCATGGCGATCGGCACGGGACGCACGCTGAAGGCCGCCATCGAGCAGTTGCCGTCCATGGATTGCCCCCGCCACAAGGTCGTGTCCCTGACCGGCAACATTTCGCCGGATGGTTCGGCCGCGTTCTACAACGTGATCTTCACAATGTCGGACCGTGTCAAGGCGCGCTCCTTCCCCATGCCGCTGCCGGTCATTGCGTCGTCGCCGCAGGAGCGGGAAATGCTGCTCAGCCAGCCGATGATCCAGCCGACGCTTGAACTGGCCGCAAGGGCGGACGTTACATTCGTGGGCATCGGTGACCTTGGTCCCACCGCACCGCTCTATGAGGACGGCTTCATAACAAAGGCGGAGCTGAAAGCCCTGCAAAAGGCAGGAGGCGTGGCCGAAATCGTTGGCTGGGCCTTCGACCACGAGGGGCGGCTGATCGAGGGCATCACCAACGACCGCGTCTCGTCGGCCCCGATCCCCTCACGGGAAAGCTCGCTGGTGGTCGCATTGGCCATGGGAGAGCGCAAGCTGCCCGGCATAGTGGCGGCGATGAACCGGCGCCTGATCAACGGCCTGATAACCGACGAACGGACAGCCGCCGCCATTCTGGCGAAATAGACCACCCTTCCCGACGTTGTGATGATCCGGGCGCTGGCGTGCCTGCCGCTTACGCCAGCGAGACCGCCCGTTTGTGTCGTGTTCCGGTGCGAGGGGTAAATCCAGCTTGACATAAATCACTTTAAATGAATAATTGCCCAATGCCAAGGCAAATGCTCATCTTGGCTTGGGAGGATTTTTGATGAGACTTCACACGATCATTCTCGGATTGTGTTCGGCCAGCGCCATCGCCTTTGGCGCACATGCCGAATCCATCACCATCGCCACGGTCAACAATGGCGACATGGTCCGCATGCAGAAGCTGACGGACGACTTCACCGCCAAGAACCCGGACATCCAGCTCCAGTGGGTCACGCTGGAGGAGAACGTCCTGCGGGAGCGCGTGACCACCGACATCGCCACCAAGGGTGGTCAGTATGATGTGATGACGATCGGCACATATGAGGTGCCTATCTGGGCGAAGCAGGATTGGCTCCTGCCGCTCGACAATCTCGGCGACACCTACGATGCCGGCGACATCATCCCGGCGATCGCGGGAGGCCTGTCACTCGACGGCAAGCTTTATGCCGCGCCATTCTATGGCGAAAGCTCGTTCGTGATGTACCGCAAGGACCTCATGGACAAGGCGGGGCTCACCATGCCCGAAGCGCCGACCTGGGAGTTCATCGCCGACGCGGCGCGCAAGATGACCGACCGCGCCAGCGACATCAACGGCATCTGCCTGCGTGGCAAGGCGGGCTGGGGCGAGAACATCGCGTTCCTGACCGCCATGGCGAACTCCTTCGGCGCGCGCTGGTTCGACGAGAACTGGCAGCCGCAGTTCGACCAGCCCGAGTGGAAGAACGCCTTGCAGTTCTATATCGACCTGATGAAGGACGCAGGGCCGCAAGGCGCCTCCTCCAACGGCTTCAACGAGAACCTGGCGCTGTTCCAGCAGGGCAAGTGCGGCATGTGGATCGACGCCACCGTGGCGGCTTCCTTCGTGTCGAACCCGACCGACTCCACCGTGGCCGACAAGGTCGGCTATGCGCTCGCGCCCGACACCGGGCTGGGCAAACGCGGCAACTGGCTCTGGGCCTGGTCGCTGGCCATCCCCGCAGGCACGCAGAAGGCGGAAGCCGCCCAGAAGTTCGTCGCCTGGGCCACAAGCAAGGAGTATCTCGAACTCGTGGCGTCGAAGGAAGGCTGGGCCAACGTTCCGCCCGGCACACGCACCTCGCTCTACGAAAACCCCGAGTACCAGCAGGCCGCGCCCTTTGCCAAGATGACGCTGGATTCGATCAACTCGGCCGATCCCACGCATCCCACCGTCAAGCCGGTGCCCTATGTCGGCGTCCAGTTCGTCGCTATTCCGGAGTTCCAGGGATTGGGCACGACCGTCGGCCAGCTCTTCTCGGCTGCCTTGGCCGGCCAGTCGAGCGTGGATGACGCGCTGGCCGGCGCCCAGACCGCGGCGGTGCGGGAAATGACCCGCGCCGGCTATATCAAATAAGGCCGCCTCCCAGCGCCTTGGCCGCCCGGTTCCCAGTCCGGGCGGCCACCTTCGACCGTATCGAAACTGTTCGACGCAGCGGTGATCCCCATGGCCACCCGACAGACCCGCACGCTTGCCCGCTTCATGATGGTGCCTTCCGTCATCCTTCTGCTGGTCTGGATGGTGGTGCCGCTGGCCATGACGCTGTGGTTCTCGTTCCAGAACTACAACCTGCTGAACCCGGCGAATGTCAGCTTCGGTGGCCTGTTCAATTATCGCTTCTTCTATACCGACCCGGCCTTCTTCCAGTCGATCTGGAACACGCTGGTCATCGTGGTGGGCGTGCTGCTGATCACGGTGATCGGCGGCATAGCGCTGGCGCTGCTGCTCGACCAGCCGATCTTCGGCCAGGGCATCGTGCGCATCCTGGTCATATCGCCATTCTTCGTCATGCCGCCGGTGGCGGCGCTGGTGTGGAAGAACATGCTCATGCACCCCGGCTACGGCGTGTTTGCCGACATCGCCCGCTTCGTCGGGCTGCGGCCAATCGACTGGTTCGCGCAATATCCGCTGTTTTCGATCATCCTAATCGTCGCCTGGCAATGGCTGCCTTTCGCCACGCTGATCTTGCTTACGTCTCTGCAGTCGCTCGACGGCGAGCAGAAGGAGGCGGCCGAGATGGACGGGGCGGGGGCGCTCAGCCGGTTCGTCTACCTCACCCTGCCGCACATGGCGCGCGCGATCACGGTGGTGATCCTGATCCAGAGCATCTTCCTGCTCGGCATCTACGCGGAGATCCTGGTCACCACCAATGGCGGCCCCGGCTACGCCTCGACCAACCTGCCGTTCCTGATCTATCGCACCGCGCTGCTCGGCTACGACGTCGGCGGGGCCTCGGCCGGCGGCATCATCGCGGTGGTTCTCGCCAATATCGTCGCCTTCTTCCTGATGCGCGCGGTTGGCAAGAACCTGGACAAATAGGGAGAACAGCCATGGCCCGCACCGTTCCCACCGGCACGAAACTCGGCTGGACGATCGCGGCATGGGTCGTCGCCCTGCTGATCTTCTTCCCGATCCTCTACACCATCGTGACCAGCTTCAAATCCGAAACGGAAGCAATTGCCGGGTTCAACCTTGTCCCCTCGGGCACGCTGGAGAGCTATCGCGAGGTCCAGTCGCAATACAACTATTTTAAGCCGTTCATGAACTCGGTGATCATAGCTGTCGGCTCGACCATTCTTGCATTGCTCGTGGCCATACCGGCGGCCTGGTCGATGGCCTTTTCACCGACAAAGCGCACCAAGGACATCCTGATGTGGATGCTGTCCACCAAGATGATGCCGGCGGTGGCCGTGCTTGTTCCCATGTATCTGATCTTCCGCGACTGGGGCCTGCTCGACAGCCGCATCGGGCTGACGGTGATGCTGATGCTCATCAACCTGCCGATCGTGGTGTGGATGCTTTACACCTATTTCCGCGAGATCCCCGGCGAGATCCTCGAGGCCGCGCGCATGGACGGAGCAACGCTGTGGGGCGAGATCGTCTATGTGCTAACGCCGATGGCCGTGCCCGGCATCGCCTCCACGCTGCTTCTCAACATCATCCTCGCCTGGAACGAGGCGTTCTGGACGATCCGGCTCACCACCACCAACGCGGCACCGCTGACGGCGTTCATCGTCTCGTTCTCCAGCCCCCAGGGCCTGTTCTGGGCCAAGCTGTCGGCCGCCTCCACGCTGGCCATAGCGCCGATCCTGGTGCTGGGCTGGTTCAGCCAGAAGCAACTGGTGCGCGGGCTGACCTTCGGCGCCGTCAAATAGTCCAGCACCGCTCGCGGAGTTATTTCATGGGCAACATAACACTTAGACAGGTCAGCAAGTCGTTCGGAGCGGCGACCATCATCCCCAACATCGACCTCAACATAGAGGACGGGGAGTTCGTCGTCTTCGTCGGCCCGTCCGGCTGCGGCAAGTCCACGCTGCTGCGCCTGATCGCCGGACTGGAGGACGTCAGCGGCGGCACGATCGGTATCGACGGCCGCGACGTCACCAACGAGGCGCCGGCCAGGCGCAAGCTGGCGATGGTGTTCCAGTCCTACGCGCTTTATCCGCACATGACCGTGGCCAAGAACATCGCCTTCCCGCTGAAGATGGCCGGTGAAAACCGGGAAACCATCGACCGCAAGGTCAGGGAAGCGGCGCGCGTGCTCAACCTTACCGACTATCTCGACCGACGGCCGGGGCAACTGTCCGGCGGCCAGCGCCAGCGCGTCGCCATCGGCCGCGCCATCGTGCGCCAGCCCACGGCCTTCCTGTTCGACGAGCCGCTGTCCAACCTCGATGCGGCGCTGCGCGGCACTATGCGGCTCGAGATCAGCGAGCTGCATCATCAGCTCAAGACGACCATGATCTACGTCACCCACGACCAGATCGAAGCCATGACCATGGCCGACAAGATCGTCGTGCTGAATGCAGGCAGGGTCGAGCAGGTCGGTTCGCCCATGGAGCTCTACAGGAGCCCGCAGAACCTGTTCGTCGCCGGTTTCATTGGCTCCCCGAGAATGAACCTGATCGATGGCGAGACCGCCGGGAAGCATGGCGCCCACACCATCGGCATCCGGCCCGAGCATTTGACAATATCGACCAGCGAAGGGGCATGGAAGGCAAGTGTCGGCGTGGCCGAGCATCTTGGCTCCGACACCTTCCTGCACGTCCAGGCCGAAGGTGTCGGCCCGCTCACCGTGCGGGCGGATGGCGAGTTCGCCGTCCGGCATGGCGATACCATCTATCTGAGCCCCATCTCCTCGAAGGTGCATCGCTTCGACCAGAACGGAAAGGCGATCTGAATGCGTCTGCAAGGCAAGTCGGCGCTCATCACAGGTTCGGCCCGCGGCATCGGCCGGGCTTTTGCCGAAGCCTATATCCGTGAAGGCGCGACGGTCGCCATTGCTGACATCGATCAACAGGCCGCCGAAACCACCGCGGCGGAGCTTGGTCCCGCCGCTTACGCGATCCATCTCGACGTAACCGATCAGGCTTCAATCGACGCCGCAATCAAGGCGGTCGAGCGGAAGACCGGCGGCATCGACATCCTCGTCAACAACGCCGCGCTGTTCGACCTCGCGCCCATCGTGGAGATCAGCCGGACGAGTTACGAGAAGCTTTTCTCCGTCAATGTCGCCGGAACCCTGTTCATACTGCAGGCAGCGGCGCGCTCGATGATCGCGCGCGGCAAGGGCGGCAAGATCATCAATATGGCAAGCCAGGCCGGGCGGCGCGGCGAGCCGCTGGTGGCCGTCTACTGCGCCACCAAGGCGGCGGTCATCTCCCTCACCCAGTCGGCAGGGCTCGACCTGATCAGGCACGGCATCAACGTCAACGCCATCGCGCCCGGCGTGGTCGATGGCGAGCACTGGGATCACGTCGATTCCCTCTTTGCAAAGTATGAGAACCGCCCGCTCGGCGAGAAGAAGCGTCTGGTCGGCGAGGCCGTGCCCTATGGGCGCATGGGCACGGCGCAGGACCTGGCCGGCATGGCCGTGTTCCTCGCCAGCGCGGAGGCCGACTACATCGTCTCCCAGACCTACAACGTCGATGGCGGCAACTGGATGAGCTGAGGGTCTTCCCGGCCTTGTGCCGGCTTTTGGAAGGAAATGCAGTCATGACCGTCAAGCTGTCTCTAGGAACCCTCGCAGCACTTCCCGCCGGGGTGGCCAAGCCGCGCTACGAGCGCGGCAGGCTGAGCCCCGGCATCCTGCATTTCGGCGTCGGCAATTTCCACCGTTCGCATCAGGCCGTCTATCTGGACGAGCTCTTCAACGCCGGCATCGGCCACGACTGGGCACTGGTCGGGGCCGGCGTGTTCGAAGGCGAAAGGCCAAACCGCGACAAGCTCATCGAGCAGGACTGGCTGACGACGGTGGTCGAGCAAGACGAGGACCATATCGGCGCGCGCGTTACCGGCGCGATGGTCGATTTCATCATGCCGGGAGATACCGCCGCCATCATCGGGCGGCTGGCCGACCCGGCGATCCGTATCGTTTCCCTGACCATCACCGAGGGCGGCTATTTCATCGATCCGGCGTCCGGCCATTTCGACCCCACCCATCCCGGCATCGTGACCGACGCCGCCAATATCGCCAGCCCGAAGACCGTGTTCGGACTCATACTGGCCGGGCTGATGCGACGCAGGACCGCCGGCATCGTGCACTTCACGGTGATGTCCTGCGACAACATCCCCCACAATGGCCGGGTGACCGCCGACGGGGTGATCGGGCTCGCCCGTCTGGTCGATGACGAACTCGCGGACTGGGTGGCGCAGACCGTCGCGTTCCCGAACAGCATGGTCGACCGCATCACGCCCGCGACCACGGATCGGGAACGCGCGATATTGGCGGAGGATTTCGGGGTCGAGGACAATTGGCCGGTTTTCTGCGAGCCCTTCCGGCAATGGGTGCTGGAAGACCACTTCACCGCCGGGCGCCCGCCGCTGGAACAGGCTGGCGTGCAGTTCGTCACCGACGTGGCGCCCTACGAACTGATGAAGATACGCATCCTCAATGGCGGGCACGCGGCCATCGCCTATCCTGCCGGGCTGATGGACATCCACTTCGTCCACGAGGCCATGCAGGAGAATCTGGTGCGCGATTTCCTGGCCAAAGTCGAGCATGAGGAAATCATCCCGACCGTGCCGCCAGTACCCGACACCAGCCTCGAGGATTACTACCAGCTTATCGAAAAGCGCTTTTCCAATCCGAAGATCGGCGACACGGTGCGCCGGCTGTGCCTCGACGGCTCCAACCGCCAGCCCAAATTCATCATCCCCACCATTGTCGACCGGCTGAAGGCCGGCAAATGCATTGCCGGGCTGGCGCTCGAATCCGCCCTGTGGTGCCGCTACTGCTTCGGCACCACAGATTCCGGTACCGCCATCGAGCCGAACGACCCGAACTGGGACCGCATGCAGGCAACCGCCAAAGCTGCCCGCAGCGACCCCGCCGCCTGGCTCGCGATGGAAGACATCTACGGCGAGGTGGGGCAGTCGGCCATCTTCTCAGCGGCCTTCGCGGCAGCCTTGCGGAATCTGTGGGCGAACGGCGCACGCGAAACCCTGCGCCGCTATTTGTCGAACCCATGAAGCCGCAGCCCTTGCCGTAGCGCCGGCCTCGCCCCCCACCCTCACCGCTTGCGTCGCCCCGTGCGGCCTTTATAGTCGCCGACAGTTGCGATGGCCGGCCTTGCAGGCGTGTGATCAAGAGAGCGGCGT
The DNA here is from genome assembly GCF_040545735.1 of Aquamicrobium terrae. Classification (GTDB taxonomy): domain Bacteria; phylum Pseudomonadota; class Alphaproteobacteria; order Rhizobiales; family Rhizobiaceae; genus Mesorhizobium; species Mesorhizobium terrae_A. The sequence goes on along the minus strand of NZ_JBEPML010000016.1, from coordinate 53,059 downwards.
GTTGAAGAGGGGATATGTCTGTGCTGTCGATGTTGGCACGGGCAGCGTGCGGGCCGGCATATTCGACCGCAATGGCATCCTGCTCGGCCGCGCCGCCTTCCCGATCGCCATGCACCAGCCCCTTCCCAATCATGCCGAGCACGATTCGGAAGACATCTGGCGGGCCATCTGCACGGCCGTGCGCACGGCGCGCGAAAAGGCTGAAATCGCCCCGCACGAAATCATCGGACTGGCCTTCGACGCCACATGCTCGCTGGTGGCGCGGGATCGGCAGGGCGGGCAGGTGAGCGTTTCGACTGGGAGCGAGCGGCGCTGGGACACCGTCGTCTGGCTCGACCATCGCGCCATCGCCGAAGCCGATGAATGCACGCATACGGGTCATGCCGTGCTGGACTTCATCGGCGGCGTCATGTCGCCGGAGATGGCGACGCCGAAGCTGATGTGGCTGAAGCGCCATCTGCCGCAAAGCTGGGCGCTGGCCGGCTATTTCTTCGACCTCGCCGACTTCCTCTCATGGAAGGCCACCGGATCGGCGGCGCGCTCGCAATGCACGCTCACCGCCAAATGGACCTATCTCGCCCATGAGGCCGAGCCGTGGCGTCCCGATTTCTTCGACCGGATCGGCCTTGGCGACCTGTTCGAGCGGGCAAACCTGCCGCGGCGTGCCAGTCCCGTGGGAGCCAGCCTCGGCGTGCTGTCGGTCGAAGCCGCCGATAAGCTTGGCCTGACGCGGGAATGCGTGGTCGGCACCGGGGTCATCGACGCCTATGCCGGCGCGCTGGGCGTGCTCGGGCGCTTCGCGGGCGACGCGTCCGGCATCGGCCGTCATCTTGCGCTGATTGCCGGCACGTCGAGTTGCGTCATGGCCCTGTCGCCCGAACCGCAGCCCTTCGCCGGCTTCTGGGGACCTTACTTTGGCGCGGCATTGCCGGGTCTGTGGCTGACGGAGGGCGGCCAGTCGGCCACCGGCGCGCTGCTCGACCATATCATCCGCTGCCACGGCGCGGGCGGCGAGCCAGATGTCGCCATGCATGCGCGGATCGTGGACCGCATCATGGAGTTGCGCGCCGCCGAAGGTCTCGACCTTGCCGGCCGCCTGAATGTGCTGCCGGATTTCCATGGCAACCGCTCACCGCTGGCCGATCCGCACGCCGTCGGCGTCATCAGCGGCCTGACGCTCGACGCCTCGTTCGACGGCCTGTGCCGGCTTTATTGGCGCACCGCCGTCTCCATAGCGCTTGGCGTTCGCCACATACTCGAAACGATGAACGACAACGGCTATCTGATCGACACGTTGCATGTGACGGGGGGCCACACGCGAAACCCGCTCCTGATGGAACTCTATGCCGACGCCACCGGCTGCACCGTGGTCGAGCCGCTGTCGGACGATTCCGTGCTCACCGGAACGGCCAGCCTGGCGGCAACGGCGGCCGGCCTCTATCCGGATCTTGCCGCCGCTTGCATCGGCATGCAGCAGAACGGAAGGCACAGGTTGCCGAACAGGCAAGCCGCCGCGCGTTTCGACCGCGACTATCGCATCTTCCTCGAGATGCACCGGCAAAGGCGTGCCCTCAACGCCATCGAATGAGCGGCATATGCTGCTGCCTCTGAGATCGCCCTCTGCGCGCTCCTGCATAGCTGCCTGCAACGGCACGGCATCTCCCGACTGCCCGATCTCCTCCAGCGCCCAACGGACGCGAAGATCGCGCTCGAAGCCGCAGGGGAACTCGGGCAGCCAGTTGAAGGTCTGGACGATGACGCTCAGCGGCTTTTGGCAGAGTCGAAGATCGGTTCGAACCCGCCCCACATCATGCGCATGCCGTCAAACGGCATTTCGGGAAATTCCTGTCCCTCCATGCTTGCTTCCATCGCTTTGGCCGCGGCGTCGCAGGTTGCCCTGTCTGCCCATGCCGTCCAGCTGAACAGCGGCACCTCGCCTTCCTCCGCCTTGGTCGCTCGATAGAAGTCGGTCTGCTTGCCATGTGGCACGTCGACACCCCAGGCTTCGACTATGCCCAGGCAGCCATTGGGCTTGAACGCACCTTCCCATGCTTCCTTGGCCAACTTGACGTAGGCGGCCTTGTTCTTCTCCGGCACCGCCAATGCGAAACCCTGGATATAGCCGAGGCTTCTGTCGGTGCCTTCCACGAAAATCGGCTCGAAGCCGCCAAAGATCATGCGACTGCCGTCAAACGGCATTTGCGGCATTTCCTTCATGGCCGGATCATTCTGCATCTTTTCCCAAGCAGTGTCGGCGGTCGGCTTGTCCGGCCATTCGATCCACGAGAAAACGACCGTTTCATCGTCCTTGGCATTCACCGCGCCATAGAGATCGGTGACTTTCCCCTTTTGAACGTCGACGCCCCAGTTCTCGACCATGCGGGTCGCGCCATAGTTTCGCATCAGCGGCCAGGCGACGTTCACGTGCTCGATGTATTTCTGCTTGTTCGCGGTCGGAACGGCTGCAACACAACCGGTATAATAGGCCATCTCTCTCCTCTCGGACCGGATCACAGCCCCCGCATACCCAGGATGACTCTTGTGGTACGAAAAAGCAACTGATAGTATTAAAAAATGACTAAGCACTATGAGACCTCGCGGATTCGCTATGACGAAGGCTGTCTGGCCGCGCACGCGCTGAACCTGATCGGCGATCGCTGGGCTCTGCTGGCAGTCCGCGAACTTGTGTTCGCGCCCAAGCGCTTTCAGATGATCCGTGCCGGCCTGCCGGGCATCACCGCCGGCGTGCTGAGCGGCCGGCTGGCGCAGTTGCACGAAACCGGGATCGTCGCGCATGACGAACGACTGGGCCTTTATTCCCTGACCGATGCCGGGCGAGGCCTACTGCCGGTCCTGGAAGCATTGTGCCGGTGGGCATTGACCGTACCGGGGCACGATCCCTCGCGCTTCATCAGCCCGTCGGCGCTGATGATCTCGATGGGCGTGAACCTGGTGTACGAACGGGCAGGCAGGCGCAGGGCACTGGCAGGTTTCGACTTCGGAAAGGAAGCCTTTGAGATGGAGCTGGTCGATGGCCGCCTGTCGACCGCATCGGTTGCCCGGCTCGATGCTCCCTTCGTCCTCATTGGAAACGGCAATGCGATGGCGGCAGCGGTCTATGGCACGGCGCCGCTGTCCCTGCTGATTGCCAAGGGCTTCATCGGGGTGCAAGGGGATATCCCGGCGGCTCAGGATTTCGTCGACATGTTCAGGCTCGAGGCTCGGTCTTGATCATCGTGCCGGGCAGCCGGTGCGCTCGGCCATGACCGCAACAGATCCGTAGGCGTCAGTAGGCGCGGACGGAGCCCACCACATCGACGATGACCTCGAGGCCGTCGAAGGAGGCCGGCAGGCCGCTGGCCTGTTCGCTGCGGGAAACGGAAACATTGAGGGCAAGGTCATCCTCACGTGGATTGAGGCAGATGCCGATGCCCAGAAGCCCTTTCCGATCGCCGAACCGTTCCTGGAAGGCTTTCTGGATTTCGCGCGCCTGCTCCATGGAGTGCTTGGTGGCGGCCATGTGTTACCTATATCAGCGTCACACCCAGTTCTTCGCACACCGATGATATAGGGTTCGCTCCCGTCATTCCAACGTTTCCGGCGCCGCCCGAAGCCGACCCTGCAAATAGCAGCGCCACCGGACGGCCCTCCTCGTCCACGATCAGGGACCCGCTGTCTCCGGGCCGGCTGAAAGGCTGCGGCGCCATGTCGGTCTCGATGACGATTTGCCCGTCGAACCGGGCCACGCCAACGCCGACATCGACCAGATAGTTATTGACATTGACGGCGCGCACCCGGCCACGCGTATGACGGGTTGTGCGCCCTGTCTTGAATACCGTCATGCCGGGCACCGCCTCGACCAGTGCATCCGGTCGCAGGGTGATGGCGGGCGCAGGCTCGTCGGAACTGTCATAGAGCGTGTGGCGGTCCTCGCGCCGGCCATGCTCGGTGAGCGCAGCGACCGCGGCATCCACCCGGTTGGGGAAGCCGCCGAACTGGATCGGCACGAAGCGGGCCAGCTCGCAGATGACGTCTTCCACCGGCCTGCCGCCGTCGCGCGCACCGGGCTGCATGATCGTCGTTCCGACAGCCACGGCGTTGACATCTGCAAGCACGTGATTGTTGGAAAGGATACCTGTCCTGCCACTCAGATTGTCGCGACAGAAGCAGCCAAGCGTGCCGGCATAAGGAACGGTCGTTGGGGCAATGCTCACGCCGGGCCTGATGGGATCGTTGCGCACAGTCGTCCAAAGCGGTTTCTGGCGACCGATGTAAAGCACATCGGCCTCGCCTCTGGCGAAGCCGACAATCTCGTCGACCACCGTGCTGCGAACCTTGTTGCGATTCTGCACGAGCACCGCCAGCCTGGCCTCGTCGCCTCGCGCGCCGGTGATGCCGAGCGCGATATCGTTCAGCCCTTGCCGCGGCGGCCTTCTCGGTCGCGCCGATTTCGTCTCGAACAGCATGGGATCGAGGAACAGTCCGGGGGACGGCCGGGCAACGCCCGCCATCGCCGGCAGTTCGATGAACTGGAAAATCTGCGAAAAGATGCGCGCCTGCAAATCGAGCGCGGATTCGAACTTCATCTCATCCTCCTCCAACGCCCGCCCGACGATTCGGAACTGTAGCAGAAAAGCTCACCCAGCGATTAGCGCCAGCAAACGCCATAACGGATGACGGCTGACGTGGCCGGCTTTTATCGTTGACGAAGCGCGTCGTTGAAGTAACCCGACGGACTTCGCCCCATGCTGCGCTTGAATGTTGCGGCGAATGCGCTCGCGCTTTGATAGCCGCAGTCCAATGCGACCGTTACAACGGGGCGTCCCTCTGCCAGAACGGGCAGGGCAGCGAGCAGCCGGGCCTGCTGCCGCCAACGGCCGTAGGTCATGCCGGTTTCGCGTTCGAAATGACGCATGAAACTACGCCTGCTCATCCCGGTTCGGGAGGCCGCCGCATCCAGTGATAGGTCGGTGTCCGGTTTCGCTTGCAACACGCGACAAAGGTCGCGCAGGCGTTGGTCCGAGGGCATGGGTAGATTGAGCGGTTCCGTTGGGAGAAACGTCAATTCGTCCAGCAACAGTTCGCTTATGCGTTGTGCGAAGGCCGTGACGGCGTGGCCCTGCAGTTCGACTAGGCGCAGGATCAACTCCCGCAACAGGGGCGAAACTTCCACCACGCCGCAGGATGGAGGCAAGGACCGGGCGGCATCCGAACGGACAAAGATTGTGCGAAACTGGACCGGCCCGTGGCTGCGGGTTGCATGTTCCACCATTGAAGGAACCCAGACCGCACGGTTGGGCGGCACAACCCATGTGCCGCTTTCGGTCGTGACCGACACCACGCCGGATCGCGCATAGATCAGTTGGGCATTCTGATGCCGATGCGGCGGACCGGCGAAGGAGACATCGTCCTGCGCGACGGCGGATACGGCAAGCGAAAGCGGTGCGGGATAATTCAACGACATGAGTTGACCCTTTTGCGCTCAATAATGACCTTTACGCGCAAGAATGCCAATGCTCACGTGCATATTATGGATCGCAGAAACGGATTTTCCGGAAAGCTGCCGAGTGTTCGCTTGCGCCCGCCCCCTCATGTCTTTTTCGACGGCATTCACCGCTCCGTTGGATGGCGTGCGCCTTGCTTCGTTCCTTCTTCTCCTTCGACTTACCGGCGACCGTTGGGCCTGATGGCGACCCGACGGTCGTAACCTGCCGTCAGTACCCGTTCCGTTGCCGAAGTCGCTGCCCGACGCAGCAGAAGGAATTTATTGCCATGATGCACAACCCCGTCCATAAATACCGTCCTTTCATTTCCCCGATCACGTTGCCCGACCGCCAATGGCCGAACCGCCGATTGACGCAGGCGCCACGCTGGGTTTCGACAGACCTGCGCGATGGCAATCAGGCGCTTGCCGATCCGATGGATGGCGAAAAGAAAATGCGCTTCTACCGGATGCTGCTGGAGATCGGATTCAAGGAAATCGAGGTTGCCTTTCCCTCGGCCTCGCAGACGGAGTTCAATTTCGTTCGTCGGCTCATCGAAGACGATCTTATCCCTGAGGATGTGACGATCCAGGTGTTGACGCAATCGCGCACCGACCTGATCGCGCGCACCTTCGAATCCCTGCGCGGAGCGCGACAGGCCATCGTGCATCTCTACAACGCGACGGCGCCGCTGTTTCGCCGCGTGGTGTTCAAGATGGAGAAGGAAGAGATCATCGATCTCGCGGTCTGCGGTGTAACCGCGATGCTGGAAGAAAGCCGGAAACAGCCCGAGACTCGCTGGACTTTCGAATATTCGCCGGAAACCTTCTGCTTTACCGAGCCTGATTTCGCGTTGGAAATTTGCGAACGAGTCCTCGACGTCTGGCAGCCGACGCCTGAAAACAAGGTGATCCTGAACCTGCCCGCTACGGTCGAAGTGGCAATGCCGAATGTCTATGCGGACCAGATCGAGTGGTTCTGCCGCAATCTCTCGCGCCGTGACAGCGTGATTATAAGCGTGCACCCGCATAACGACCGGGGCACGGCGGTTGCCGCGACGGAACAGGCTCTGCTCGCGGGGGCCGATCGTGTCGAGGGCTGCCTGTTCGGCAATGGCGAGCGCACCGGCAATGTCGATCTCGTGACGCTGGCGCTGAATCTCTATACGCAAGGCATCGACCCGCAACTCTATTTCCCCGAGATGCGCTCTGTGGTGCGCACGGTCGAGCATTGCAATGCCTTGCCGGTTCATCCACGTCATCCCTATGCTGGCGAACTGGTGCATACAGCCTTTTCCGGCTCCCATCAGGACGCCATCCGCAAGGGCTTTACCGCGCATGAAAGCCGCAATGACGGCATATGGGAAATGCCCTATCTGCCGATCGATCCAAAGGATATAGGCGAGACATATGAAGCCGTCATCCGCGTCAACAGCCAGTCAGGCAAGGGAGGCGTGGCATGGATACTGGAACAGGACCGCGGGCTGAAGCTGCCGCGTCCGCTGCAGATCGATTTCAGCCGCCGCGTTCAGGCATTTGCCGACGATACGGGCAAGGAAACGACTGCCGAAATGATCTGGTCGCTGTTCAGCGACGTTTATCATCTCGATAGGAACGCCGATTTCGAACTGCTGACCTACAAGGAAAGCAGACCGGCACGTAGCAGGGAAGCACGTATCTTCGCCGGGCGTATTCGACATCGCGGCAAGGAGATCGCCATAACGGGGCGAGGTAACGGTTTGATATCAAGCGCGGTCGCGGCTCTGCAGGCCAGTTGCGGCATCGACCTGGAAGTCGTCGACTATCACGAGCATTCACTGAAGAAGGGCACCTATGCGCAGGCCGCCGCCTATATTGAATGCCGCACCCATGATGGACGAAAAATCTTCGGCGTCGGAATCGATGACGATGTCGCGACCGCGTCGGTGCGGGCCGTCCTCAGCGCCGCTGCCGATTATACCGGCATCGCATAGCAATGTTCGTATCAGATAGCATATGAAAGCAATTAAAGCGGTTCCGTTTGAAACGGAACCGCTCGAACACGTTGCTTTTACGATTGAGCTCCAGGCGCCTTCGTCGCCGGAAACGAGCTCAGGTTCTTGGTCATTCGAGCCAGCCGCGCCCACAGGGCCACGCCGACGGTCTGGTTGCCATTCGTGAAGTCGTATTTCGGATTGTGCAGGATGGCGAAATCTTCGCCGTTCCGAGGCGCAGGAAGCAGCCCGGCTTGTGCTCGAGGGCGGCATGGGCCCGTGACAATCCTGGTCATTCCGCGATATCCGGAAGTATCTGATGCAGGACGATTGCCCAGACTGAACCGAAGGCGATAGACGATCCTAGAAGATATTGCATGAAGTCCGGCAGCGTTTTCACAAAATCTTGCGGAGCAAGCGTGGCGAACAGAGCCATCAGCACCGGTAGGCCGATCACCAGCATATTGCGCTCATTAAGCACGGTGGCGCGCACCACGCGGAAGCCGTTCATGGCGATAACCACGCACAAAACGCCGAACACACCGCCGATCACCGGTTCGGGAATGGAAGCAATGATGGCTGCGAGCTTACCGATCAGCCCGAAGACGACGAGGAAAATGCCGGCGGCCGCGAAGGCCACGCGGCTTGCGATGCCCGTGATTGCGATTATCCCGGCATTGGAGGAATAGCCTGTCACCGGCGTGCTGCACAAAAGTGCACTGATCAGGCAGCCGATACCCTCGCCTGTGGCACCCCGATCCAACTGCTCGTTGGATAGTGGTTTTCCGGTGACCGCGCCAATCGCAAACCACGTACCGGTCGTTTCCGCCAGCACTACGAGATAGACGATCAGCATGGAAAGGGCGGCCGGTAGCGAGAAGCTGACTTCGAGACTGGCGAATGCGAAGCGTGGCAGTGAAAACCAGCTTGCCGCTGCAACACCAGAAAAATTGAGCTGCCCCATGAAAAACGCCGCTACGCAGCCGGCTGCAAGCGCCAGAACCACCGAGAAAAGGCGGAGCCATGTTCCGCGCGCGCCAAGCACGATGCCTGTTAGCATGCAGCTGACCAGAACCGCCGCCGAAATGAAGGCTAGCAGGATATTGCCACCAACCGTTGCGCTACCGTGCACTGCAAACACGCTCGAATTGAGGGCGACCGGCATCAGCGCCACGCCAACCACGATAATGATCGTCCCGCCAACGACAGGTGGCACGAAGCGGCCCACGAGCTTGTGGAAGATCTTGGTCGGCGAACCGAGCAGGATCATCAGGATCGCGCCCGGAATCAAAGCCCCGATCACTGCCGAAAGGCCAGAAAGACCGCCGCCGGCCGCAAAGGCGATTGCCAGCACCGCGCCGATCGGCACAAAGGAAGGCCCCTGCATCACCGGCAAGCGCATGAACAGTTGCGACTGAATGAGCGTGGCGAGCCCCGCCGCCACGAAGGCTGACTGGATGAAAGAAGTGGCGTCGCCGAGCCCGAAGGAAAGTGCCGACGCGATGATGAAAGGTACGATGTAGACATCCATGGCCAGCACATGCTGCAGACCGAGCGCGGCAGCCTTGCCCGCCGGCAGGGGATCGTCCGGTTGGGCGATCAGTGTGACTTCCCTTTCGGAATGTTTCACCGCGATTTGTTCCATCTTGTTCCCCTCGATTGCGGCCGTTCCTCATATTCGAGCAGCTGCGTGCAAAGCATTGCATGCCGGTCGGTGGTCGATCATGGGATTGCATCGCAAGAAAAAACAGGGGTGCGCGGGTTTGCTCACCGGTTTTATTGTGGGTTATCCTGTACTTTCTCCCTCTTTTGATAACGGGAATCGGGATGAAAAAGCGCCCTTTCACACTTGCCGCGACAGCCTTTCACACACCGGAGCGGGGCATTTTGGAGGTGCTGGAGAAGCACCTGTTTTCAATCGATGCCGAAGGCCGTATCGCGGATATCCTCTCTCCCGCCGATGACGGGTATGAGCAAAAGAAGGAGGCCGCGCGGGCTGAGAGGACTCTGGTGGAGCTTGCGGCCGGCCAGTTTCTGCTGCCGGGGCTGATCGATTTGCATATCCACGCGCCGCAATGGCCACAGATGGGCAAGGCGCTCGATGTTCCACTCGAGGTCTGGTTGCAGAAATACACCTTTCCGCTGGAAGCGAAATATGCCGATCTCGATTTCGCCCGTACAGTCTATGCTGATCTCGTCGACGGACTGATTGCCAACGGCACGACCACCGCGCTTTACTTCGCTACCATTCACGGTCCCGCATCGTTGGCTCTGGCTGAAATATGCCTTGCAAAAGGCCAACGCGCGCTAATCGGCAAAGTGGTGATGGACGACCCCGTCCAGTGCCCAGACTTCTATCGCGATGCCGACGCAACCACGGCGATCAAGGAAACCGAACAGTTCATAGAGGCGGTGCGGGCGCTGGCACCGGGCAAGCGACCACTGGTGCAGCCGGTGATCACGCCGCGCTTCATTCCAAGTTGTACCGACGAAGCCCTGAAGGGACTCAGTCATCTCGCCGCTCGCTATGACTGCCATGTGCAAACCCATTGCTCCGAAAGCGATTGGGCGAAAACCTTTGTGGAAGACCGTTTCGGCCAAAGTGATGCGGCAAGCCTCGATGGCTTCGGCCTTCTCACGCGCCGCACCATCCTCGCCCATTCGAATTTCATCGATGAGGAGGATATGAACTTGATTGCAGCACGCGGCGCGGGCATCGCCCATTGCCCGCTTTCCAATGCCTATTTCGCCAATGCGGCGTTTCCGCTGCGCGCAGCCCTCGACCGGCATATGCATGTCGGGCTCGGAACCGATATTTCAGGAGGCTACAGCCCCTCGCTTTTCGATGGCTGCCGCCACGCCCTTTCCACCTCGCGAATGTTGCAAAGCGGCGTCCACGCCCATCTACCGCCGCAAGAACGAGGCCTCCCCGGCGCACCCATCAACCATTGCGAGGCCTTCTGGCTGGCAACGGCGGGCGGGGCCCAGGCACTCGACCTGCCTACCGGTAGCTTCCGGCGCGGCCTCGAATTCGACGCCCTGCTGCTCGACACTAGAGTCGCCCATTCCGATATCCACATCTATGACGGCTACGACACGCCGGAAGATGTGTTTCAGAAGATCGTCCTCAACGCTACTCACGGCAATATCGCAAAGGTATGGGTGAGCGGTAGGGAGATCTTGAAGGGAATTGAGCCCCGTTAGCGAAGATGTCTATCCCGAACAGGGTTGATTGCAGGGTTGCGTTGCAACCGTTGTGGTAATTCGGACGAGGTCTCCCCTTGAGGAGACCGTTTGATGTTCAAAGGCCGTCATTTCGACCGATCAATGATCCTGCTGTGCGTTTGCTGGTACCTCGCCTCTGGTCTGGGCTAAAGGCTTTGCAGCGCCACGGCAGGTCAGACCGCATCGTCATCGACGGGTAGCCGGACCAACCGGGAGGAGATCACCTCCTACGATGCCGGGAGCCGCTTGCGGGATAAGTCGGGGCGAGCGCTGAAGCGAATCAGCATCGCAAGAGCCAATACCTCAACAGCCGGATCGGGCAGGGTGATCGGCGCATCAAGCGCCGAACACAACCGTAGCCGTCACGTGGGCTCTGCAAGCTTGCGGAGACGGCCCGGCAGCTATTCAGGTGCGTTGACGATAACCTCGGTCTTCGCGAATTTCGTCACGTCGATCAGGCCCATGTCGGAAATGCGCAGTTCGGGGATGACAACCAGCGCCAGCAAAGAGTGCTGCATATAGGCGTTGTTGAGCCTACAGCCGCATTCGCGCATGGCTTCGACAAGACGGCCCGCCTTGTCGGCCACAGCTTCCGCGCGCTCGTCCGACATCAGGCCGGCGACGGGCAGCTCGACCAGCGCAACCTCCCTGCCCCCGGAGATCATGACGATGCCGCCGCCGACCTCCTGCAGGCGGTTCGCGGCCTGCGCCATGTCGGCCTTGTTGGTGCCGACCACGATCATGTGGTGGCTGTCATGCGCCACCGTGGAAGCCATGGCGCAATCGCCGGTGTATCCAAAGCCCGAGACGAAGGCGTTGACCACCTCGCCCGTGGCACGGTGGCGTTCCACCAGCGCGATCTGGCAGACATCGTTGGCGCAGTCCATCTGTACCAGTCCGTCCTTGACCGGCAGCTTGCGTTGCAGCGCCTTGGTCGGTGCCTGGTTCTCGACCACACCGATGACGCGCACATTCACCTCGGACGCACCGGGCGCGGCAATGTCGAAATCGGTGGCGGTCAGCTTCTTGCCGAGCTTCACCGTATTTTTGGCGCTGTCCGGATAGTGATAGGCCGGAATGTCGGCGACAAGCCTGCCGCCCTCAGCCAGCAGCTTGCCGCGGGCAAACACCATCTCGACCGGCAGTTCGGCCAGGTCCGAGGTGACGATCAGATCGGCGCGGCGGCCCGGCGCGATCGACCCCAGCTCGCGTTCGAGGCCGAAATGCTGGGCCGTGTTCAGCGTCGCCATCTGGATCGCGGTGACCGGCTTCAGCCCTTGTGCGATGGCATGGCGCACGACGCGGTTCATGTGCCCGTCATTGACCAGCGTGCCGGAGTGGCTGTCATCGGTGCACAGGATGAAGTTGCGCGGATCGAGCCCGCGCTCGGTGATCGCCTTGACCTGGGCTGCGACATCGTACCATGCCGAGCCGAGGCGCAGCATGGCGCGCATGCCCTGACGCACGCGGGCGATGGCGTCATCCACCGTGGTGCCTTCGTGATCGTCGGCCGGGCCGCCGGCGGCATAGGCATGGAAGGCACGGCCGAGATCCGGCGAAGCGTAGTGACCGCCCACCGTCAGGCGGGCGGCCTGCGTGGCGGAGATCTCGGCCATCATCTTGGCATCGTTGCCGGCGACACCGGGGAAATTCATCATTTCGCCGAGACCGACGATGTTGGGCCAGCCCAGTGCCTGGCGTACATCCTCGGCGCTCAGTTCCGCGCCGGCCCGCTCAAGTCCCGGCGCGCTCGGCACGCAGCTCGGCACCTGCACAAGGATGTTGATCGGCAGGCTCTGCGCCTCGTCGTTCATCAGCTTCACGCCGGCGAGGCCGAGCACGTTGGCGATCTCATGCGGATCGATGAACATGGTGGTAGTGCCATGCGGGATGACCGCGCGCGCGAATTCGGTGACCGTCACCAGTCCGCTCTCGACATGCATGTGACCGTCGCACAGTCCTGGCACCAGATAGCGCCCCGCAGCATCCACCACCTCGGTGGCCTCGCCGATGGCATGGCCGGCGTCCGGCCCGACATAGGCGAAGCGGCCGGCCGAAACGGCGATGTCGGTGTTGGGCACGATCTCGCCCGAATAGACGTTGACCCACCTGCCGTTGCGGATCACCAGATCGGCCGGCGTGCGCCCCATTGCCACATCGACCAGTCGTGGGGCGGTTTCGAACCATGGCTGCAGCATGTCCTGCATGTCCTTTCAATTCACATCACAAAACCGGACGGGACCAGACCGGCCCCGTCCTTGTCGTTGCCGGCTATTGAACCTGCATCACCAGCATGGCTGCAAGCAGGGCCACGAACCACATCACCGGCTTCACTTCTCTTGCCTTGCCGGCCACCAGCTTCAGCACGACATAGCCGATGATGGCGAGCGAGAGGCCGAGCGTTATGGAGAAGGTCAGCGGGATCAGAATAATCGCCAGGAAGGCGGGAATGGCATCCTCTACACTCGACCAGTTGATGCGGCCCATGGGCTCCGACATGAACAGGCCGGTCAGGATCAGCACCGGTGCCGTGGCAATCGCCGGCACCAGAGAAAGCAGTGGCGACAGGAACAGGAAGGGCAGGAACAGCACGCCCGAGACCAGCGCCACGAGGCCGGTGCGGCCGCCCTGGGCGATGCCGGCGCCCGATTCCAGATAGACGGTGGCCGGGCTGGTGCCGAGCGGGGCGGAGATCATCGCCGCGACGGCATCGACATGCATCGACTCCTTCACATTGCGCGGCATGCCATCCTCGTCCTTCAGATTGGCGGCTTCCGCCAGCGCAAGGAAGGTCGACAGCGCCTCGACGAAGTTGGTGAAGAGGAACACGAAGATGAAGGGCGCATAGGCGACCTGCAAGGCGCCAAGCAGGTCGATCCTGCCCACGAAGCTGAAGTCGGGCGCCGCCAGCATTCCGCTCCAGTTGACCAGCGTATGCAGGTCGGGGGTTTCGGGCCAGAAGACGCTGCCGTCACCCCACCAGCGGCCGATCGGAATGGCGAGGATGGTGGTGATGATCATGCCGGCCATCATTGCGCCGGGCACCCGGCGCACGACGAGCGCCACCGTCATGATGAAGCCGGCAATGAAGGTCAGGGTGACCGGATTGAAGGTCGTCAGTCCGACGATCGTGTCGGGGTTGGCGACGATGAACTTGGCATTCTCCAGACCGATGAGGGCGATGAACAGGCCGATGCCGCAGGCGATACCGTAGCGCAGGTCGGCGGGTATCGCCTCGATGACGGCCGTGCGCAGATTGAGAACCGCCAAGATGGTGAACAGCACGCCCGCCCACAGCACGCAACCGAGCGCGATTGCCAGCGGCACCTTGGCGCCGATCACCATCGTGTAGGCGAACAGCGCGTTGATGCCCATTCCGGGCGCCACCAGGATGGGGCTGCGGGCATAAAGGCCCATGGCGCAACTGCCGACGAAGCTCACCAGCACGGTCGCGGTGACGCCGGCCGAGAACGGAATGCCTGCATGTTGCAGGATCGAGGGGTTGACAATGATGACGTATGAAGCAGCCAGAAACGTAGTCAGGCCGGCGATGATCTCGGTACGGATCGTCGATCCGTACCGGCTTATTTCAAAGAAGCGGTCGAGGAAGCCGTGAAGCCCGGGTTGCCCCCGGCTTCCGGCGCGCGCCGCGATGTTCGACTGATAGCTCATTTTTCCTCCCGTATTGAACTTCATCGAACCGCAGAACCTCTCCTCATTCTGCGGCGATGGGCCTGGCCGTCGCGCCGGGCTCCGGCAGCAGCGGCGAGATGATCTCGAGATTGACGCAGTCCACCACGCCGAGGTCGGTGATGGCGTAATCCGGAATGGCGGTGATCTGGAGCACGAACATGTACATGAACGGCCACGGCAGATCGCAGCCGAGCGCGCGCGCCGCCTCGTCCAGCCTTATTTCGAGCGCCGCCATCTCCTGCGGATCGATGTCGGAGACAATGCCACCGATCGGCAGGTGCAGGAACTCGACGACCTTGCCGTCCTTCACCACCACCTGGCCGCCATTGTTGGCGATGAGGTGGTTGATGGCGACGGCCATGTCCTCGGCATTTGCACCGATGCAGATGATGTTGTTGTCGTCCGGGGCGGTCGAGGAGGCGATGGCGCCGGTCTTCAGGCCGAAGCCGGAGGTGAAGGCGACCGGGCGGTTGCGCGTCTTGCCGTAGCGCTCGACGACGGTGACATACTGCACATTCTGGCCGATATCGGCGAGCACCTTGCCGTCCCTGACCGGCAGTTTCACGTCGCGGCGCGTGCGCACGAAGATCTTCTCCGGCGTGACGGCGATCGCCAGCACGTCGGCGCTGTCGCCGCCACCGGCATAGGGAACGGCGAGATCGGCCGCCGTGACCGGCTCGACCCTGACCGATTTCAGCAGCGCCTCGCTGCGCACCGGCGGCATCAGTTCCACCGCCATGCGGCCGTCACGCGCGGCGACCGCACCATTGGCGATGACCGCCTCGACGCCGAAATTGCGCAGGTCGTCGACGATCAGGATGTCGGCGATCCGACCGGGCGAAATGGAGCCCACCTTGTGGTCGATGCGCAGCGCCTCGGCCCCGTTGATGGTCGCCATCTGGATCGCCGCCATCGGCGAGATGCCCATGGCAATCGCCATGCGCACCATATTGTCGAGATGGCCGCGCGCGAGGATATCGCTCGCCACCACATCGTCGGTGCAGAAGCTGATGCGGCGCAGCGCCTTCACGCCCATTTCAGTGACGATACGCAGATTGTCCGACAGGAAATGCGAGATCGAGGATTCGCGCACCACGACATGCATGCCGGCACGCAGCTTCTCCAGCATTTCCTCGGGCGTGTAACTCTCATGGTCGGCGCGCACGCCGGACTGCATATAGCCGTTGAGGCGCGCGCCGCGCGTCATCGGGCAGCAGCCGAGCACCGGCAGGCGACTCCGCTCGCCGATCTCGAGCGCCTTGAGCACGTCTTCATCCTCTTCCTGGATGAACTCGCGCACCGTCTCCCAAATGCCGACGCATTCGGGCCAATGGTGAGTGGCGAGATGATCTTCGGGGCTGAAATAATGGCCCACTGTCGAGCGCGGCATGGTGTAGGGCGTCTTGCAGGGCGCACCCCAGAAAACCTTGAGCGGCGTCTGCTTCGCCTCGTCAAGGAACTCGCGCGCGGCATCCGGGCCGCCGACGACGATGATCTGGTCGAGACCCGAGACGATCGAGGTGGTGCCGAGCGGCACCACGGCCTTGGCGAAGCTGGTGAGCGACAGCTTCGAGCATTCCACGTGGAGGTGGCCGTCGATCATGCCGGGGCACAGATATTTGCCGGTGGCGTCGACGATCTGCGTATTTGGGCCGACATGGTCGGAAATGTCGCCGATGGCGATGATGCGCTCGCCGTAGATGGCGATGTCGGCCTGGTAGATCTCCTCCGACACCACATTGACAAGTCGTCCGCCACGCACCGCCAGCGTTGCTTTGGCCTCCTTGCCCGACGCCGCGCGAATAAATTCCCGAATGTCCGTCACTTAAGCACCTCCTGATGGAAGGGGTAGTATTTGGTGACGCCGGCGTTTGCACAACTGGTCAAATCCAGCTATTTATCGGACATATCGTCCAATAAATTGAACGAGAACCATGGACCTCTCCCTTATCGACAGCTTCGTGAAGGTCGCCGACGCCCGTTCGATCTCCGCAGCCGCGCGGCTCCACCGCCTGCCGAAATCCACGCTCAGCCACCGCATCCGCCAGTTGGAAGACCAGTTCGGCGTCGAACTGTTCGTCCGCGAGGGACACAACCTGCACGTCACCGACGCGGGTTCGGAGCTGCTGCTGCATGCAAGGCGCATCCAGGCCAGCTATGACGACGCCTCGACCGCCATGGCCGAGATACGCCACGGCGTCGCCGGAACGCTGCGCGTCGGCTCCACCGGCGAGTTCGGCACGACGATCACCTCCGAACTGCTCTACGCCTTCCGCCAGCAATATCCGCAGGTCGTGCTCGACGTGGTGTTCCTGACCACGCACCAGCCTTTCGCCGATGTCACGGAAATGGCGCTCGACGGCATCTTCCACTGGGGCGAGCCGTCCGATGTCGACTATATCAGCCGGCGGCTGGCGACGGCCTCTTACGGCCTTTATGCAAGCCCCGCCTATCTCGCCCGCCACGGCACGCCACAGGTGCCCGACGACCTTTCGGAACATCGCGGCTTGGTCTTTCGCCAGCCTATCCGTCCGCAATCCTGGTATCTGGCCAAGGACAAGCGCTCCGACGTCAGCATCCTGGCGCCGGCCACCTGCCTGGCCAACGACTACTGGACGCTGAAATATTTCGCCGTGGCGGGCGAAGGCATCGCCTATCTTCCCGGCTTCTTCGTGGAAACGGAATGCCAGAGCAACCTTCTGGTGCCCGTACTACCTGACTGGCGCTCTCCCGAAACCGCGATCAACCTCATCTATTCGCGCCGCCGGCACGTATCGCGGCGCTTCAGGGCCTTCATCGAATTCTGCATCGAGTTTTATCGCGAGCGGGAGCGCGAGCAGGTGCCGCGCTACTATGTCGAGAAGGTGAAACGGGAGGAGCCGAGGAGGTGAACGGGGTGCCTGGGGCGGCCGGCCGTCAACAACGATCGGCTTCCGAGCCAAGGGCCTCGAGGATGGCCTCCGTGTGGGCGTCGATGCGAGGCGACTTGCGCTCGCCGCCCAACGCCTTGGGGCGAACGTCGCCACGTTCGCGCTCCAGTACCCGCCAACGGCTCACGCTGGTCGCGCTCATCCGCTCACCCGTGGCGCGATCTGCGAACGTGGAGCCTGGATCCCGGCTGACCGCAACATAGGTACGAAACATCTCGAAATCCTTGCCGCCATCGCCACGGCGCTGACCGGCCCAGTCGCTGTGAGAATGTTGCTGTAGAGCCTGGGCGACGTGACGAGCCAAATGCTCAAAAACTGATGATGAGCGTTTTCCGAATTCTGCGATCTCCGCGTCGCGCCGTTGGTCTGGAAGCGCACCCTGGACAACATCAAGCCGTACCTCGCCAGCCTGAGCATCTACCGCAAATACCGGCCCATGCGGACCGGCCGGACACCTGCAGCTTCGAAGAAGAGATGACAGGAACGCTCAAGAAGCAATCCGGTCCGGAAGCGATCATGCGCTGGATCGAAAAGGAGCGGTCGAAAGATGATGGTCGCCCCATGCTTGCCACGGTGACCAAAAAGCCAGTCAATACCTCGCGAGTGTCAACCACACGACCGAAAAGATTACCTCCTACGCGTCAAACGCCAGCACCGGCCTTGCCCTTCTCCATCCTGCCCCGCAGGCCGCGATGGGTTTTTATGGCTAGGTCTTTGAGGAACAGCGCGTTCATCGTGCCTTTCAGCCCGACACGCAACTCGCTAATCTCGCCCTCGACCAGCGTGACGATGGTGATGCCTGCAAATTTCAGGTGCTTGTAGAGGGTCGCCACGTCCGCCTTATCGCGGCTGATGCGGTCCAGCGCCTCGGCCAAGAGGATGTTGAACTCGCCGTGCTGCGCATCGCGCATAAGACGCTGGATGCCCGGCCACAGGATCGTGCTGGCACCGGAGATAGCCGCATCCTCGTAAGAACCCGACGATCTGCCACCGTTCCCGCGCCGCATGTTCCCGGCAAAGCCAGAAATGGTCCTCGATTGACGCCTCGTGCTGGTTGTCGGACGAATAGCGGGCGTAAAGGGCTGCGCGGGTCATAGCTTCAATCCTTTCTTCTTGGCGGTTCACTCCCGCGTCAATGCGGATTGGACATCGGTCACGGTGAAGTCATCGCCGACATACAGAAGCAGGGCCGAGTGCCGTTTGGCGAGGGCATAGGCAAAGCAGTCGCCGAAGTTCAGCCCGCCCCGTGTGCCGAACCCCTTGCCATAGTCCAGACGCGCCCGCATCGCGGCACGCGCGAGGCTTTCATCCGTGGGAGCAATGGAAATACGGAAATCGGCCAGAAACGCATCCAGATCGGCAATTGCTTCGTGCCGATCCCCAGTCTTGATCCTGTCTGCCATGACAGTGCCCGCCTCGACATAATTCACCGCCGAAATGAGGCGGGAACCATCCGCCTGGAGGGCGGTCATGCAGCCAGACGCTTCCGCCTCCTCAAACATGATCGCAATGATGGCGGACGCATCGACAACCATCATCGGGAGAAGCCAAGCTCTTCGGGCGTGTCGCCGACTGCTTCGTCCCATTCCTGCTTCGTGACCGGGCGGCGGTCATAACGTCCCGCGCGCTCGCGCACGAATGCCTTCATACGGGAAACGTAGTCGCTCTGCGCCTCCTGCTCGGCGCGCAGCCGATCCAGTCGCTCGCGCATGGCCTGCGTGATGGCGTCCGTCATCGTTTCGCCGGTCAGGCGGGACAGTTCCCGCGCCAGCCGGTCCGCCTCCTCGGTCTTAATGCTCAAGGCCATATCAGCCTCCTTCTAGATTTATAATCTAGATAACATTTCCACCCCGATCATTCAATGGCGAAGATCGGAATCCCCGCTGTTATTGATCGTCATCCTCGCAGGGACGATCTTCCTGCACGCCTGTCCGAGTCTTGAACGGCTTGTCGTCGTTTGCGGCCTGCAACGCCTCGGAGTGCTCCCGCGCGATCTGGCGTCCGATCAGGCGGGCAATGGTCAGCGCCACCGCGTCCACCCGCTCGACGCATCGGCCGCGTGCCCGGTATCCCGTCCATTGGGCGCGTGGTTGTCATTCGCCGGCCTCTGTTTTCCGTCATCGCCCCCGCTATCAGAAGACATCGAAGTCGCTGCGCGGCTTCCATCCGGCAGGTTAGGCGATCCAAAGATTGATGTCGGATTCATGCCAGCCCGCGCCGTTGGTGCTGATCTTGATCAGGCGTGGGAAGGTGCCTTCGGCGATGTTGCGGCGAAGCTACCGCACCATCGCCGAAGTGCTGCTCGGATTCAGCGGCACGAAAGGGGATTGGGAAATCGGCCCGCGCAAGAAAAGGCCCGCCGCCTCGTCGCCCACGGCATCAGGATGATGCGTGGCGGTTATCGGCTCTTATTGAATTATCGTATCGAGGAACATGTTAAGTGCCTTAGAGGTGTCTGTCCTTTGGTCTATATGCCGCCGTTTCTTGCGGCTGTGCGCCTGAGCATAGTCCGCTGCTTGACCAATAGCGCTCTTGAGTATGCCCGCATAAGTGCCGTCTCCCGCCCCCGGAAATTTGCGAAACAACCGTCGTCGGGAGCGGAATCCTTAAGCACAATACTCGACAAGCTCCGGATCGAGCGTTCTCCGTGCCTGTAGAACACGTTGCGATCGCCATCCAATCCTCTGTTGTCGGCCAATACCACGGCAATCGTACCCGCATCAGGGCCGGCCGCGGTGCGATTGTCTCGCCGCCTTCATCGGTGCTGGCACGGATTCTGCCACAAGGGCGTCACCGACCGCATGGGCGACATTGCTCAGTATCTTCCATTCCTGTTCGATCCGCCGCATGGCCGTCTGCCAGGAGCCATCCTTCGGCGTTTTGACCCGCCTTCGCGCCCACGCCAGCGAGCGGTAGAGTTCCAGCATGCTGCCTGTCGCGCGCTCGCGGGTGAACAGTCTCGCTGTCCGGCCTGCCGCCTTGCCAACAGCGCGACGTTTCCTGTCATCGAGTTCGCCAATCCACTGCACTGCTTCGGCGAAGCTGTGGGACGGCACGTCAGCGGGAAGAAGCCGGCCATTGAACCGGTCCCTGACCATCTCGCGGACACCGAAAGCGTCAAGTGCGACCACCGGCACACTGGCTGCCATCGCTTCGGCAAGCACGAGACCTTGCGTCTCGGAACGGGAAGAGAAGGCGAAGGCATCGATCGCGGCATACATCGACGCGAGGCGTTCACCCTCGCAGGCGCCTGGCATATGGATACGCTCGGCAAGGTCGTGTTCTTCGAAGAATCTGCTGATCGGTTCCTTCATCGGTCCGTCCCCGACGACAAGGAAGTGCGCACGTCTCTCGGCGGCCAGGAAACGGCCGATCGCGTCCGCGAGGTAGTCGAGGTTCTTTTCCGGGGCCAGGCGGCCGACATGGCCAACGACGAAGGCATCGGCCGGGATGCCGAGGTTCCTGCGAACCTCATTTCCGTCTCTCCCTGCAAATCCGTCAATCTCGATGCCTGTCGGGATCGTATTCACCGGGGCCTTGACGCCGCGGTCGATGAGGAAATCGGCCATGCTCCGACTCGGCGCGATGACCGCATCGCACAGATCGCTGTAGCCGAGCGCGATGCCAAGCACGAGGCGCTGCAGCACGGGAGAATCCCGGGCAATATGGTAGCTGCAGAGTTCGTAGCGCGTATGATGAGTATAAACGATCGGCAGATCGAACGACGCGGAAACCCTGAGCGCGGTATCGCCAAGCAGGAAGGGATGATGCGAATGGACAATGTCGGGAGCGAAACCGGCAAGCGTATCGCTTAGCGGCCGGGTTAGCGGAATGGGAACGGAAAAGTCGCTGCCCCGAAAATTCTGGACCGCCGGGATACGCACCACATCCGGCTCGTCCGAAGTGACGCCGGGGAACTCCGGCGCCACCACCAGCACCCGATGTCCGATCTCGCGCAAGCCATCCGCCTGCCAGGCGACGCTGTTTGCCACTCCGCTGATGTGAGGCCGGAACGTATTGGTGAACATTACGATATTCATCGGCTGCTCGGGTTATGTAACCTTTCGTTCTGCAGCAACACGAGTGCATCGAACGCCCGCGCCAGCCAAATGTTCCACTCTTGCTTTGACGGTGCCCCGAAGAAGCAAGGAAACCAGATGGCTGTGGCTATGCGTAAGTTCACCACGTCGAGGCGTTTTGAGTGCTTTCTTCCCGTCAGCCAACGTCAAGCCTGATGCTGGATGCGGTCCGGCGCCGACCGGGAAACATTGTCCACTGAAACCGATGGAGAGGAGAAAACGATGAGTGTCCAGATCATCTGATCTCCCGGGGGCCAAAACAACGGCAATCAGGTGCCGAGCGTCTTCCGCGACGATGGGCGCGATCCGTTCCTGCACAGGTCGAACTTCGCTTTCCGATGATGGAAGCGGCCATCGTACGAAAACCTCTCCCGCCCTGTTGCGGGAGAGGGACAGCTTCATGCCTTGCGATCTCCCGAAGCCCCTGCCGCAGATACCTGCTGGGCAGCGAGAAACATCAGCGCCGACGCGACGGTGCGTCGATCCCAGCCAGCGGATTCGGCCATGTCCAGCAGACCCGCCAGCAACGGCTTCAAGACGCTGCGGCATTCCGTTTCATAACCAAGGAACTCGTTCGCCGAATGTGTGGGCGGCGAAACGAATCCGATGCCGGTCATCTCGTTCATAGCTGTCTCCATGCTCTCTGCGCAAGGCACCCGCTCCCGATATCGGAAGCGGGCGCTTCGCCAGCACGCTAGAAGTCCATGCCACCGGCAGGCATGGCGGGCGCGGATGCTTCCTTCTTCGGCTTCTCGGCCACCATCGCCTCGGTGGTGACGAGCAGACCGGCGACCGAGGCCGCGTCCTGAAGCGCGGTGCGTACCACCTTGGCCGGGTCGATCACGCCTTGCTTGTAGAGATCGCCATATTCGCTGGTCTGAGCATTCCAACCCCAGGCGAATTCAGACTTTTCGCGCAGTTTGCCCACGATGATGGAACCTTCCGCACCGGCATTCTCGGCTATCTGGCGAACGGGAGCCTCGATGGCCCGGCGCACGATCTCGACACCGTGCTTCTGGTCCTCATTGTCGACGGTAACGCCGTCCAGGGCCCAGGCTGCTCGCAACAGGGCCACGCCGCCGCCGGGCAGGATGCCCTCTTCCACCGCCGCGCGGGTCGCATGCAGGGCGTCGTCAACGCGGTCCTTCTTCTCCTTGACCTCGACCTCGGTCGAGCCGCCGACGCGGATTACTGCGACCCCGCCACTCAGCTTGGCAAGACGCTCCTGGAGCTTCTCACGATCATAGTCGGAGGTGGTTTCCTCGATCTGGGCCTTGATCTGTTTCACGCGCCCTTCGATTTCTTCCTTCTTGCCCGAACCGTCGACGATGGTAGTGTTTTCCTTCTCGATCACCACCTTCTTGGCGCGACCAAGCATCTGCAAGGTCACATTTTCCAGCTTGATGCCGAGATCCTCGCTGATCGCGGTGCCACCGGTGAGGATGGCGATGTCCTCCAGCATGGCCTTGCGGCGATCGCCGAAGCCGGGAGCCTTGACGGCAGCGATCTTCAGGCCGCCGCGCAACTTGTTGACGACCAGCGTGGCAAGGGCCTCGCCTTCCACATCCTCGGCGATGATGAGCAGCGGCTTGGACGACTGCACGACAGCCTCGAGCACCGGCAGCAGGGCTTGCAGGTTGGAAAGCTTCTTCTCATGGATGAGCACGTAGGGCTCTTCCAATTCTACCCGCATCTTCTCCTGATTGGTGATGAAGTAGGGCGACAGGTAGCCGCGATCGAACTGCATGCCTTCGACGACTTCCAGCTCGGTGTCGGCGGTCTTGGCTTCCTCGACGGTGATGACGCCCTCGTTGCCGACCTTTTCCATCGCCTGCGCCAAAAAGCTGCCGATTTCGCTATCGCCATTGGCCGAGATGGTGCCGACCTGGGCGATCTCGTCGTTCTTCGTCACCTTGCGGGCATTGGCCTTGAGTTCAGCGACGACAGCATCGACAGCCTTGTCGATACCGCGCTTCAGATCCATCGGGTTCATGCCGGCGGCAACGGCCTTTGCGCCTTCCTGAACGATGGCCTGGGCGAGAACCGTGGCGGTGGTGGTGCCGTCACCGGCCAGATCATTGGTCTTCGACGCCACCTCGCGCACCATCTGCGCGCCCATGTTCTCGAACTTGTCCTCAAGCTCGATTTCCTTGGCGACGGAGACGCCGTCCTTGGTGATGCGCGGCGCACCGAAGGACTTGTCGATGACAACGTTGCGGCCCTTGGGACCAAGCGTCACCTTGACGGCATTGGCGAGGATATCGACGCCGCGCAGCATCTTCTCGCGGGCTTGTGCATTGAATTTAACTTCCTTGGCAGCCATTGGATCACTCCTTCGATAGGCAGCTTACTTTGACTGGAATGGATTTCCGGGGAAGAAGCCGTTAGGCGGCCTTCTTCACGGCAGTGGCCTGCTCGATCACGCCCATCACGTCGCTTTCCTTCATGATCAGGAGGTCTTCGCCGTTGAGCCTGATCTCGGTGCCCGACCATTTGCCGAACAGGATGCGGTCACCAACCTTGACATCGAGTTCGACCAGCTTGCCGCTCTCGTCGCGCGCGCCCGGGCCGACAGCGATCACTTCGCCCTCCTGTGGCTTCTCCTTGGCGGTGTCGGGGATGATGATGCCGCCGGCAGTCCTTTCATCGGCCTCGATGCGGCGGACCAGGACACGGTCATGCAATGGACGGAACGTCATATCGTTCTCCTTCTGGACAAACAGATTTTTGAGGTTCCTCCACACCGGACCGGTAATCGGACCGATGTGGGGCTCGCGCGACCCTTTCGGCATCGCGCGCATAACGAGCTAGTTTTGCGATTTTCGGGTTTCAAGAGGTTCCGCAAAAATTTTGGCACTCGTGCCAATCGAATGCTAGCGCGATGAAAACATACGGTTAAATTGGATTGCAGTCGCGTATTTCCGCTTGAATTTTTGAAGCGGTCGAACAAAATTATTCAAGCCCTCGCCACAGCGAGGCCTGGGAAACAGAAACCTCAATAAAGGAGCTTTTTGGAAAGACGGAGGACCAAGATGGACCGACAGAATCCTACGCCGATCATCCCTTCTCTTGTTCCCGAAACTTCCGATCTCACACTTGACCGACTGTTGTCGCCGGCAAGGCATTTCGAACATCCCGACGACGTCGTGAAAGACGACACCCTCGATATCCAGGAAAAGCGCGCGATCCTGTCGTCCTGGGCATCGGATGCCTGCGCCGTGGAATCCGTTCCCGCGCTACGAAAGCCGCCGGGCGCCGACCGGCCGGTCTCTTTCGATCAGATCATGGACGCGTTATGCCGGCTCGATATGGCGGCTACGCCATCGCGTTCGACAGGCGATCGACGGCACAATTTTGATCGCCTGGATGCTTGAAGGCGTAAGGCACAGGGGACACACATGGTCACTGCGGTCAGCAGGGAATTCCGCCTGCAGATGGAAGGCTGTGGCCTGCCCACGGCCGAAATTCACTATCATCTCCCCGATTATCCAGATCTACATCTGGCAGGAATACGATCAGGCGACTACTTTCCGGAGCTGAAGGGCACGCGTTCTTGACAGTGGCCATCCTTCGCCAATCAGCGCCTCATCGCCATTGAGCCGGGCTCAGGGCTGATGGCAATGGACAAGTTCCAAGGCACGGGCACGACCGTCGTCACCAGATTCTGAGGTGGCCGGGGGCTGATTGCCGGAAGAATCCGGCAATCAGTGGTGTATCTGCTCCTCAATCCGGGCCTTCTGCCGTCCAAAGGACGGAAGAAGCGGCAGGAAGAAAACGATGATCGCGATGCCGAGGCAGATCATGGATATGGGGTGCATGTAGAAGATGCTGATCTCATCGCCCGACATCACCATCGCCCGGCGGAAATTGGACTCCATCAGATAGCCCAGCACCAGCGCCAGTATGATCGGTGCCGGCTCGATCCGCACTTTCTGCAGGACATAGCCGACCACGCCGAAACCGACCGCGACCCAGATCGAGAAGATGTCCTTGGACTCCGAATATGTGCCAAGCAGGCAGATGGCGGCCACGATCGCGGTGATCACCCCGCGTGAAATCTGCGTTAGTTGCACCCAGAGCCGCGTGCCGTAAAGTCCGAGCATCACCATGAAAGGCATGCCGACCAGCAGTGCGATGTACATCGAGTAAGGCACTTCGGGATTGCGCTCGAAGATCAGCGGGCCCGGCTGGACGCCGTGGATCGCCAGCGCCCCGATCAGCACCGCCGTGCTTGCCTTGCCGGGAATACCGAGCGCAAGCATGGGAGCCAACGCGCCCGGCATGCAGGAATTGTTGGCCGTCTCCGCCGCCACCACGCCTTCCGGGTTGCCCTTTCCAAAGGTCTCAGGCGACTTCGACAGGCGTTTCTGGATCGAATAGGCGGTGATGGAGGCGATTGAAGCCCCAGCGCCCGGAATGACGCCGACAACATAACCCACCAGCGTGCTTCGGATCATGTTCCAGGTATGCGGTCTGATCAGGCTGAACTGGCCTGAAACGCTCGGGATATTGCGCAGCGGTATCACCGGCTCGTCCGCCGTTTCGAGCATGCGCAGCACTTCCGACAGGGCGAACAGGCCGATGAGCGCCGAAACGAAGGGAACGCCGGAAAGAAAGCCCTCCACCACGGCGAAGCGCGGGATGCCATCGACGGGATCGGTGCCGATCGTCGTCAGCAGGAGCCCGAAGAGCAGCGCGATGATGCCGCGCGTCACCGAGTCCCCCGACAGGGTGGAGATCAGGCTGAGGCCGAGCACGGCGATCGCGAAATATTCGGCAGGCCCGAAAGCCAGCGCGAACTTGGTCATCCAGCTCACGGTGAAGATAAGCAGGATCGTGCTCAGCACCGAACCGCCGGCCGAACCCAGAATGGAGAGCGTCAGCGCCTGTCCGGCCTCCCCGCGCTGACGCATGGGATAGCCGTCCAGCGCCGTGATCGCCGCCGAGGGTTCGCCGGGCGTATTGACCAGAATGGCGGGAATGGCGCCGGAATATTCGGATGCCATATAGAGGGTGATGAGCATCACGACCGAGACGATCGGATCGAGGCCGAAACTGAAAGGGATGAGCAGCGCCATGCCGACGCCGGCCGACAGGCCGGGCAGGGCGCCGACGAGATAGCCGATGATGACGCCGGCAAAAAGGCCCGCGATCACCTGCCAGCTCGAGAAGGCGGCGAGACCCGCCATGAATCCGTCGATCATCTGTCTCCTCCGGACATTTGCTGACGAGATTGGTCCGGCCTTCCCGGCGCGGACCGCAAGCGATTGGAGTCGAAACGCAGCCGGCGCCTATGGCAGAGGCGTGCCGAGCAGCATCTCGAAAACTAGCTTTGTAAAGAGCAGGAAGCCCCCGACATAGAGCACTATGGCAATCGGACTGCGGCAGTTCGCGACGTAGAGAAACGCTGAGAAGAATACGGCCATCGCGATGTAATAGCCGAGGGTGTCCATCATGAGCGGGAACATGATCAGGAGCGCGATGCCAAGCAGCACACGCATCGGCTGCCGCACGGTTATTCGCTCCTCGAGGCGGCCGGATATCATGCGCCGCACACCGGCGCCCGCGAAGATGAGGCTTGTCAGGCCAAGCAGAGCCGCCAGCCCTTTCGGGAAGTCGGCGGCGCCCACCGCCGTGCCGGAAAAGTCCGGCAGGACGGATGCCTGGAAGAAGAACCAGCTCGCCATGGCGGTGAGCGCCAGCCCGATAACGATATCACCGATTTCGAGCGAAAAGAACAGCGTGCGTGCTTCCGGCATCGTGTCCTGGTCCCGCATTTCGTCTGGGTTCGATTGCATAACCGGTCTGCTCCGACGTCGTTCAGTGCATCGACAGTCGCGTCATCCACTCTTTCGTGATCGTGTCTTGCTGATGTGCGAATTCGGTGAATTCGGCAGGCCCCTGGAACGCGGGCGTCAGCGAGGACTCCTTCATGTAGGTTTGCAGCTCCGGCGTTTCCAAAACGGCCTTGACCGCTTCTGCCAACTTGTTCTTGACGTCTTTGGGCATGCCCTTCGGCCCGATGATGCCGCGCATCTGCTGCCAGGAGGTATCCGCGTCATATCCCTGTTCCTTGAAGGTCTGCGCGTCCGGGAACTGCGGCACTCGTTCGTCCGCCATGACGGCGATGACGCGCAGATTGCCCGCCTCCACCTGGTTCTTGACCAGATCGACATAGGCGATCGCGACCTCCGCATGGCCGCCGACGGTCGCGGTCACGGCATCGCCGACGCTGTCATAGGGTATCCAGCGAACCTTGCTGCTTTCGAGATTGGCGGACTGCGCCATGATCTCCCAGGCGAAATGGCCGCCCGACCCGCGCACGAAGCCGGCCATGACGACGCTTCCCGGTTTGTCGTTCGCGACCTCGACGAGGTCCTTCATGGAATTGAGCTTACTGTCCTTGTTCACGACGAGCAGGTACGGCTCATTCACCAGTCGCGCGATCCAGTCGAAGCTGTCCACATTGTACTGCTTCAGTGTCTGATTGAAGGCGCCGATATGCGTGCTGGTAACCGATCCGATCGTATATCCATCGGGCGCGGACTTGTTGATATCGGCCAATTGCGCTGCTCCGCGCCCGCCCGCCTTGTTTTCGACAGGGACGGGAGTGCCGAGCGACTTTTCCAGACCAAGCGCGATCTTGCGCGCCATGATATCCGTCGCCCCGCCCGGCGAGACATGAAGAATATAGGATATCGGCCGTGTCGGGTAATCCTGTGCCGCTGCCGGCGCACTGATCAAGCCGATTGCCAAAGCCGCCAACGCCAGCTTTTTGAACATGTTTTCCTCCCGTTTTTGGAACATAAGTTCTCGCTTCGACCGTATACCCGCTCCTCACTTCGGGCCGGCCTGCCTCCGCAGGCCCAGCGATCAAGTCGACTCTATAGCGTAGTTGCGATTGATACAACTAAAAACTGGAACACGGCGCCGAGCGCAGTGTGCGGCTAAAACTCTACACTCGCGGAAAGGCAGAGATTGCCGTCCCCATCTCGCGCCCACAATTGATAGCCATCGCCGGAAGGCACGCCTTCTAGGAATATGCGTTCACCTGCAAAGATCGGTTTCATGGCCCGGAATCCGAAAGTTCTGAGACGTCGCACTGAGGTGTTGCGGCGCAGCGCGTTGAAAAGCAGTGTCGCGGTCAGCTGCCCATGCACGACCACATCCGGATATCCCTCGACTTCGCGCGCGTAAGGCGCGTCATAGTGAATGCGATGGGCGTTGAAGGTTACGGCGGAATAGCGGAACAGAAGTGCGGTATCGGGCTCGACCGTCTCGCTCCACGCCGCATTTTCCGGGGCGCGCTTAGGCGGGGGCGGAACCTCGTCGGGCCTGGGGTCGTCACGATAGACGATCGTCTGAACTTCAGTCAGCACATGTTCGCCGCCGCTACGGTAGGTGTTCTCGATCTTGAGGAACACCAGCAGGCCGGTCTTTCCGGCTTTCACTAATACGTCCGCAATTCGCGCTGTTTTTTCAACCTCCTCGCCGATGCGCATCGGGCGACCGAAGCTGATGTCGCTCGCGGCCCACATGCGCCTCGGCAGGCTGACCGGGGGCAGGAAACCTCCGCGCTGCGGATGCCCATCCTCTCCCATGCGTGAGCGCGGCACGGCCGGCACGAAGTAGAGCCACTGGCCGAGCGCCGGCACCTCGTCTCCTTCGCCCGTGCCGACGTCTTCCTCCAGTGCGGCTTTCAATCCCCGCACCGGCCAGGCGTCCAGCCTTTCGCGCGCGACTTCCGTACGGTCGATCCATTCCCGGTAGGTGGTCTCATCGATCTCGGTCACGAACATCTCTTCTGATTGTCAAAATCCGTATGGTTATAACGGAGTTGCTATTGCAACTACTAATGTCTCGATCTAGTGTGGAAGTCAACAGCAGCAGGAGCGAGGAGCCGTGATGGCCATTATCGACATAAAGACCGAGATTACCGGCAATGTGTGGAAGATCGTGGCCGAGGTGGGCCAGGCGATTGAGGAAGATGATCCGATTCTGATCCTCGAATCGATGAAAATGGAGATTCCGGTAACGGCGCCAGAAGGCGGCAAGCTCGTCGCCATTCTTACGGCGGAAGGCGACACTGTCACCGAGGGCACGGTGGTTGCCCGCATCGAAGCCTGAGCACTGGGATGAAGAAGATTCTGGTTGCAAACCGGGGCGAGATCGCACGCCGCATCTTTCGGTCTGCCCGCGCCCTCGGCATCGGCACGGTCGCAGTCTATTCCGAGGCCGACGCCAACGCCGCACATGTCATGGAAGCCGATGCGTCCGAGGCCATAGGTCCGGCTCCGGCGCGTGAAAGCTATCTGAACGCCGACCGCATTCTGGAAGCTGCGCGTTCGTCAGGAGCGGACGCCGTGCATCCCGGCTACGGTTTCCTGGCGGAAAACGCAGGCTTTGCAGAGCGTGTCATCGCCGCCGGGCTCACATGGGTGGGGCCTTCACCTCGCTCTATAATCGAAATGGGCGACAAGCAGCGTGCCCGCGAACTCGCCCAGGCAGCCGGCGTGCCGGTTGTCCCGGGCTCCTCCCGCTTTACCGTTGGCGACACCGAGGGGATCGAGGCCGCTGCCGAGGCGACCGGCTACCCGCTTCTGGTCAAGGCGTCTGCCGGCGGCGGCGGCATCGGGATGCGGCACGTCGACCGGCCCGATCAGCTACGCGCGACGGTCGAGGCAACGCAGTCCATGGCGCAGAAGGCTTTCGGTGACGGGTCCGTCTTCCTGGAACGCTTTGTGCCCAAGGCAAGACACGTCGAAATACAGGTATTCGGATTCGGCGACGGCAAGGCGGTGCATCTTTACGAGCGCGATTGCTCTCTGCAACGCCGCTTCCAGAAGGTGATCGAGGAGAGCCCCTCGCCCGGCCTGCCGGCCGAGGTTCGCGCCGCGATGACTTCGGCAGCTATCCGGCTGTGCGAAAAAACGCGCTATGCCGGCGCCGGCACGGTGGAATTCATCGTTGACGCGGAGAGCTTCGAGTTTTTCTTCCTGGAGATGAACACCCGCATCCAGGTGGAGCATCCCGTCACCGAAATGACCACCGGGCTCGATCTTGTCGGGATGCAGCTCGATTTCGCCCGCGGCAGACTCACCGGCATGGAGCAGTCGGCGGTGGCTACGAAGGGCCACGCCATCGAGTGCCGGTTGTACGCGGAAAACCCCGCAAAGATGTTCATGCCTTCCCCCGGAACGCTGAATGTTTACCGACCGCCGGCGACGGGAACCCATCTGCGTCTCGACAGCGCCTATCGCGAGGGAGATGCGGTGACGCCCTATTACGATCCGATGATCGGCAAGCTGGTTGTTTGGGGAGACACGCGCGACCAGGCAATCCGGCGTGCCGTCGAAGCGCTGGACGATTTCGCGATCGAGGGCCTTCACACGAACCGCGACTTCCTGGTCGCCTGCCTGAAAGACGATGGCTTCGCCTCGGGCGATGTTTTCACCGGCTTCATCGATACACATCAGAAACGGCTGCTGCTGGCAGCCTGAAAGAGGAGATTTCCGCCATGTCCAACGCACATGCAACGCTGGCCGACAGCGTCTGGTCCCGCGATCCCGCCAACAGCCTCGTCCGGGGTCTGATCCTGTCCGTCGCCGGCTCGATGTTCATCGCCGTCTGCGCGCGCATTCAGGTTCCTATGTGGCCGGTGCCGATCACCATGCTCACATTCGCGGTGCTGTTCGTGTCGCTGGTCTACGGTCCCCGCCTCGCGCTGGCGACGGTTTCGCTTTATCTGGCGCAGGGCATCGCCGGATTGCCGGTCTTCGCGGCAGGAGGCGGGATTGCCTACCTGATGGGACCGACAGGCGGCTACCTGCTTGCCTGCCTTCCCGCCGCCCTCGTCGTCGGCATGCTTGCGCAGCGGGGCTGGGGTTCCCGGGCCGTGCGGGTGTTCCTCGCCATGCTGGCCGGCAGCGCCATCTTCTATCTTGTCGGCGCAAGCTGGCTGGCCATCTTTGTCGGCCCTGAAAAAGCGATCGCCGCCGGCGTCATTCCCTTCCTGATCGGCGATGCGGTCAAGGCGATGCTGGCGGCGGCCTTGCTGCCTGCCGCATGGAAGCTGCTGCCCCGCAGCATCTGATCACAAATGCGCGGCCGGCCCTTGCGACCGGACCGCGCATTTACAAATCTTCATGTCGCATGCTAGTTCGAAACCTCCCGAAATGAATGTGAGGAGCAGGATTTGACCGCTAAGATTGCCGTCGTCGGCGCCGTTCCCGGTACGCTGGTCGCGGATCTGAAGCGGCTCGGCTTCACGGAATACGAATCCCGTATCTACGTTCAGCTCCTGCGCGAAAGCCCGGCCACGGCTTATGAAATTTCCAAAACCGCCGGCGTTCCCCGGCCGAACACCTACCACGCGCTGGAAGCGCTGTCCCAGCGCGGGGCCGTGCTTCCCGTCAGCGAGACGCCCGTCCGCTACATTGCGGCGCAGCCGAAGGAATTTCTCGACAGCCTGGCCCGCCGCACCAGCGACCTGTGCGCCAGCGTGGGCAACCAGCTCGCGAACATCGCCCAGCCGCTCGATGACCAGTATGTCTGGACGCTGACCGGCGAGTCGGCCGTGCATGAAAAAATCGATTCCCTGATCGATTCCAGCCAGTCCATCATCATGGTGAAGGCTGCTGACGACGTGTTGCGGCGGCATGCCGAGACGCTGCGGGCGGCAGCGGCGCGCGGCGTCGAGTTCCTGATCGTGCTGTTCGGGCAGAACGCAGACGAGTTCCGCTTCGCCGAAAATTCGCGTGTCTATATCCACGAGGGCAACGGCGTTCGCATGGGAACGACCGACAATCTGTTCACCATCACCTCGGACCGCAAGGAGATGGTCACCGCGGTGATGGCCGAGGATGTCACGGCCGTACATACGCGCAACCAGCCGATCGTCAACATGGCGGAATCGCTGATCCGCCATGACTACTACATGGCCGAAATCTTCGACCGGCTGGGACCAGAGATCGAATCCAATTTCGGACCCTATCTGCGCGACCTGCGCCTTGCCTGTTTCACACCTGAGCAGGCGGCTTCCTTCAAGGTCAAGACCGGACTGACCTGAGCACGTCGCCCGAGAACGGGAAATGGTTTCAGGCCAGCCTGCCTTCATTCAATTGCGGGCGGCCAGCCGCCGCTCCAGATGCCCCACGATCGACAGCGCGCGGGCCATGGCGGAAATTTCGTCGAACACCGGAACGCGGGCACGCGTGGCGCGTTCGCGATACTCACGGCGCTTCTGATCCAGTTCCGGCGAGCCATCAGTGCGCAGCGCCATGGCGAAATGCGCGATGCCCGGCCATTTGCGCAGGGTTTCCTCGACAACCGTGAAGAGATTATCGACCGGGTCCACAGTTCCCCGACCCACGAAAGCCGCGAGGTTCAGATGCATGGCAATGGCATCCGGGTTCGCATGTCTGAAGACATGCTCAAGAATCTCACCCGCGATCCAGCCGTCCTTTTCCTGTAGGGTTCTAACCGGCGTGTCGATCGGGTTGGCCGTGCTGGTGCCCGGCGGCAATCCCATCGCCGCCAGCGCCTTTCGCGCTGCGCCCTCGAAAGGTGCGATGCTCAGACCCATGCTCGCGAAGACATCGGTGCCAAGAACACTCGAACCGCCGCCATTTCCGAATAGCGTGACCTCATGCGTCGGCTTGGCGGGACGCAGGTCAAGATGCTGAAGCGCGAGCAGCGCGTCGATGAACTCGTCCACTGTCGAGACGAGCGCCGCCACCGCCTGCTTCTCGAGAGCTTCCCATGCCCGGTCGTCGCCGGCCAGTGCCCCGGTATGCGAGGCAGCAGCGAGACGGCCCTGCGAGGAGCGGCCACCCTTCAGGATGACGACCGGCTTCGTGGCGCGCCCGGACCGCAGCAGGTCGAAGAAGGCTCGTCCGTCCGTGATATCCTCCAGATAGACGCCGATGGCCTTGGTCTGCGGGTCGGCGAAATAGAAGTCCACCAGTTCCTGCGGCTGCACATCGGCGCTGTTGCCGATGCTGACCAACCCGGAAAAGCGCAGGCCCCGCCACTGGCCGCGCTTGATGATGTCGGTGCTCAATCCACCGGATTGGGAAACGATTCCGATCCGCCCGACTTCCTTCGGAGCGCCGGCGGGAAAGGTCAGGCCGCCGCGCGGCGAATAGGTGCCAAGACAATTCGGGCCGAGCACCCTTACGCCGGCCGTACGCGCTTTCTCCACGAGTTCCTTCTGAAGCTGCTCTCCTTCCTCGACCTCACCGAAACCGGACGAGATGACCTGGGCGATACGGCAACGGCCATTCGCCGCCCCAAGCACGTCGGGGATGCGCGTGGCGCCGATCGCCACATAGGCATAATCGACGATCTCCGGTGTCTCGGCCAGCGAGGGGTAGGCCTTGTAGCCTTCTATTTCTTCGGCGGAGGGGTGAATCGGGTAGATTTCACCATGGTAGCCAAAGTCGCGCGCACGGCGAATGAAGGTGTTGGCGATCGTCACGTCTTTGGTCGAGGCGCCGAGCACCGCAATCGTCTTCGGCTCGAACAGCGGGCGGAATTCTTCCAGTATGGAAGTAGGGCCCGGCGTGGTCGCCGCTTTTTCATCCTGAGCGAGGATGAAGCGGGCGTCGACTGCGATCACGCCGTCGCGGGAAGCGATGACCGGGTTGAGATCGACCTCGGCGACATGGTCGCCCAGTGTCATCAACAGGCCGTTCTCGCCACCGACCTTTACCATCGCATCGACCAGCGCCTCTTCGTTCGCGCCGGCCCCGCCGCGCGCGCCGCGCAGCAGCGCATGGCCTTTCAACTCTGCCAGCATGGCGCGGGCATCATCCCGGGAGACTGGGCAAATCCGGAAGGCCACATCCTTAAGAACTTCCACGAAGACACCGCCGAGGCCGACCATCAGCATGGGGCCGAAGCGGGAATCCCTGAACCCGCCAATGACGATTTCCAGCCCGGCGGGCGCCAATTCCTCGACCAGCCATCCCTCAACATGTGCCGAAGCGATGCCGGGCTTCCTGGTCATCGCGTCGACCGCCGCTTCGACGGCCGCGGCATCGGCCAACCCGAGCGCCACGCCGCCCACGTCGGATTTGTGCAGGATCTCGGGCGAGATGACCTTGACCACGAACGGTCCCTTCATGCCGGCGGCCAGTTCGGCCGCATGGGCGGCGTCACGCGCCACCGCCGAACGCGGCACATCGATGCCGAACTGGCGCAGCAGCGACTTGCCCGTGGATTCGTCGAGCGAGGTCTTTCCGGCTTCCAGCGCGCGGATCGCGATTTCAGCCATGGGCTGGCTTTGGATATTCATGATGCTTTCCTCAATAACTGGTCGGCCAGGTGCGCATGAGATGCTGGCCCACGCCCCCCGAGCGACGGCGGCGCTGGATTTCGAACATGCGGATGAGATAGGCCCGTGTTTCCTGAGGCTTGATCACATCCTGCGCGGAGAAGATGCGCGCCATGTCCCAGATCTCCAGATCCTTCTGGATATGGCCCAGCGCCTCTTCAAACCCTTCGTCTCCGGCCTTGAGGTTATGGACGATGCTGGTGGCGAAGACCGGGTCCATGAAGGAAACTTCCGCCCCCGGCCACGCGATCATGGCGTCGTTGTGCGCACCGCCGCCCATCGCCACATAGGCGCGCCCATACGCCTTACGGCAGATGACTGTGATCTGCGGCACGGTCGTAAGGCAGGTGGCGTTCATGAAATTCATGATGTGGCCGGGCGCGCCACGCCGCTCGGCGTCCGTGCCGACGACGAAGCCCGGCGTGTCCATCATTCTCACCAGCGGAATATTGAAGCTGTCGCACAACACCGTGAAGTCGATGATCTTACGGCAGGCCTCGGCCGAAAGCGCACCCCCGCCGACATTCGGATTGTTGGCGATGATCCCGATGACCTTGCCGTCGAGGCGGGCGAGCGCAACCATCGCCGAGCGGCCGAAACGCGGCTTGAGTTCGAACACGCTGCCGTTGTCGAAGATCAGCTCGATGATCTTCTTCATATTGTAAACTTGGGTTCTCTTTTCCGGGAGCACGTCGAGAATGCGTTCCTGCTCCAGACCCGAGCCGTCGGAAACCGGCGCGTCGGGTGGCAGTTCGCCATTATGGCTCGGCATATAGGACAGGAAGGCCCTCAAGGCCTGCATGGCCTCCTCGTCAGTATCAACAAAATGGTCGATGAGACCTGTCTGTTCGGCATGGAGCCGCCATCCCCCAAGCTCCTCCAGATCGACATTCTCGCCGATGGCCATCGAGACCAGACGGGGACTCGATACCGACATGATCGAACCCTTCTTCATCACCGCGAAGTCGGAGCAGCAGCACAGCCACGCGGACGAGCCGAACGAGGTGTCGAGGGCAGCCGCCACCCAAGGCGTATCGCGCATACGCCGGAACTGGGTAATGTCGTTGCCCAGCATGGTGCCCATGCCCTTGGACCCCATGGCGTCGGGCAACCGCGCTCCGGTGGACTCGCCCACATGGATGAAGGGCATGCCCTTCTCGGTGCAGGTTCTGCGGATATAGCCCATCTTCCTGGAATTCGTGGCGCTGGTGGACGCGCCCTTGGTGGTGAAGTCGTTCACCACCACGCCGACATCACGGCCGTCGATGCGCGCGAAACCAGTGATCTTTCCATCGCGCGGCGTACTGGCGGCATCTGCCTCCAAAGACGACTGGCCGAGCAGGCCGACCTCGAAAAAGGAATCCTTGTCGATCAGGGCGTCGAGACGCTCCTGAGCGTTGAGCTGCCCGCTTTCGCGCCGCTTGGCGAGCTTCCTCGGCCCGCCCATCGCCCTCGCAGCCTCGCGTCTTTTGTCCAGTTCGGCCAGCATCTCCTCATGCGCCATCGCAATGTCTCCTCGTTTTTTGCAATTGAAAGTGACGGCTGTCGATCGTCACGCGCTCCAGCGCCTCACGATCGACGGTTGGACGATAGCCAGCCGGTATGTGGATCGAGCCCGCCTCGAAACGCAGGGGTTCTACCAGCAGGCTTTCGCGCGATTTCAGGAAACCGTTGAACTCTCCCGCATTGCGGATCGTCTCTCGGGCCACGCATGCCTCGAGCCAGGCGTGAATGTCACTGCCGAGCCCGTCTCCCAGCACCGGCTCCATTCCGGCGGAACGAACCGCGCGCAGCCCTTCCTCCAGCCTTTCCAGACCGCCAAAGCGCTTCAGCTTGAGCTTGCAGAAGCGGACATTCGGAATGCTCGCCGCGCGTTCGATGTCCTCCAGCGAGCAGATTGGTTCATCGAGCATCAGAGGAACAGAGGAGGCATCGGCGACGGCCCTGTTGGCCTCCCAGTCGTCTGAATCGCAGGGTTGTTCGAAGAGATCGATATTTTCCGGATTCAGTTGACGCGCAAAGTCTGTTCCCTGATCCCGTGAATAGGCGCGATTGGCGTCAAGGCGCAGCGTGGCACGGCCGGCGACTGCATCCTGTATGGTTGCGACCCTGGCCAGATCCGCGGTCACATCCTTGCCGACCTTGACTTTGAAAGTCCGGAAGCCCTGTCCGATCCAGTCCTCCACCTCGGTCCGGATCTCGCCTTCCTGAGCACTGTTAATAGGCGTCAGCAGCGGCATGTTTATCGGGTGCGGAAACTCCAGGAGGCGATTGCCCTCCAGAACCTCGAGCGCCGATACCAGCGCCGTGGTGGCGACCTTGGATTCCGAAAAGCGGGCAAGCGCCGCAGTCTTGGCCTCATCTGGCTCCCGACCGACGCTTTCGGCCAGCCGTTCGCACAGAAAGGCCCAGCCCCCTTGACGCGTCTCGCTGCTCGATCCGGGCGAGATATGGGCGTCCGCGAAACCGACCCGGCCGTCGGCATCCTCCACTTCGACAAAGTAGGGCTCGAAAGTCTCGAAGGTCCGATAGGAAAGCCGGTAAGGCCGATAGAGCGGCAACTCCAGTCGCCTGAGGCTCAGTTTTCGAATTGGCGCCACTGACCTGTCTCCTCTCCGGCCCTGATCCGGGCATTGCAATTTAGTAGTTGCTATAGCTACTACGTCGATCTAGTTTATTTGAACGAAACATGCAACAAGCTTCGAAGGTCATTGAAGAAATGAACGCAGGCGAGGTTGTCGGCCGGATGCCGAACAGGCTTGGCGGGTCTCCATGCGGCCGCTGAAGAAACTGTTCCTCGTCGGCGCAATGGCGGCGGTCGGCGGTATCATCGCCAACAGGATCGGCCTGCCGGTCGGCTTTCTCATCGGGGCCGCCGTCGTAACGGCCGTCGCGGGTTTGAACGGCATGGCGGTGCAACTGCCACCAACACTGTATCGGGCCGCGCTGGTAGTGGTGGGAACGGGCGTCGGACTGGGCATCACCACCGACATCGTCGCCCGGCTGGGCTCGGTATTCTGGCAGATCCCCGCAGCCGCGCTGGTTTCCATCGCCATAAGCTGGGCAATGACGCCCCTTTTTTGCCGTCTGAGCGGAACCAGTCTTGCGACCGCACACTTCTCGCTGGTGCCGGCGGGCATCGCCGAGATGGCGGAAACCAGTGCCCGCTATGGCGCCGACACGGGCACCGTCGCCACCATGCACGCGTTGCGGGTCATGCTTGTCGTGCTGGTGCTGCCGGCCGCGCTTACCCTGCACGCCGAACCGCAAGCCTATACGGCGACCGCCATGCTGCGCTCCGGTGCCTGGACACCTGGCCTTGCGCTGGCGCTGGCCATAGGCGCCGTGGCTGGACGTCTCGGGTCTTTGGTGCGCATCCCCAATCCCTACATGCTGACGCCGATCCTCGCCGTGGTTACCCTGTCGGGTGCCGGTTTCGTGGCGGCAGCCGAGCCGCGCTTCCTCTCGGGCGCCGCCCAGATTCTCATCGGCATCAATCTGGGCGCACGGTTCGACCGATCGACCATTCGCAGGCTGCCGCGCGCCTTCGCGACGGCGATTCCCGTGATGCTGCTGCATCTGGGGCTGATGTCCGCCCTTGCGGCCGGCATGGCCTATCTGGCCGGCATCGACCTGCCGACCGCACTTCTCGGTTTCGCCACTGGTGGCACCGTCGAGATGGTCCTGACCGCAGGGGCCGTCGGTGCCAGTGTCGGCATCGTCACCGCATTCCAGGTCGCACGCGGCGTCTTCGGAAACGCGCTTGCAGGCCTCATCTACCGATACGGATATGCCCGGTCAGACTATCGCCCAACAGAAAGACAGTGAAGCTCCAATGCAGACAAGACCCCTCCGGAGCGTCCTTTATATGCCGGCCTCGAATGCCCGCGCGCTCGAAAAGGCGCGCGAGCTCGATGTCGATGCCGTCATCTTCGACCTCGAGGACTCGGTTGCACCGGAGGCCAAACCGGAAGCGCGCGCACAGGCTGTCCGCGCCGTCGGGGAAGGTGGCTATGGCCGGCGCCAGATAGCGATCCGCATCAACGGTCTCGGCACTCCGTGGGGCGCAGCCGACCTCGAAGCGGCAGTCGCTGCCGCTCCCGACGCCATTCTCATCCCCAAGGTCGGCCACCCGGACGACCTCGCCACACCACAAGCAGCGATCGCCAAGGCGGGGACTTCAAGCCGCCTCTGGGCGATGATCGAAACGCCCGCCGCCTTCGGCAACCTGCATGCGATAGCCAGTGCGGTCCGGGATACGGCGCCGGCGCTGTCTGTCTTCGTCATCGGCACCAATGATCTCGTCAAGGATATGCGCATGCGCGTTCAGCCGGGCCGCGCGAACCTGGTGGCCATGCTCGTCGCCTGCGTCGCTGCGGGGCGGGCTCACGGCCTTCAGGTGATAGACGGAGTCTACAACGCGCTGGACGATCACTCGGGCTTCGAGGCCGAGTGCGGGCAAGGTCGCGATCTCGGCATGGATGGCAAATCCCTGATCCACCCGCGTCAGGTGGCGCCCTGCAATGCCGCCTTTACACCCTCAGCCGAGGAAGTCGCCTGGGCCCGCCGTCTGGTCGATCTTTTCGACCGCGCCGAGAACAAGAATGCGAACGTGCTGCGCGTGGACGGCCAGATGGTGGAGCGGCTGCACGCCGAAGCCGCGCGCCAGATCCTGCCTCTTGCGGAAATTGCTAAAGGCTAGATGGAAAAGGGCATCATGGAGGAATTGCGGAGGAACCTGACTTTACCGCTGCCCGGTCTGCCCGAGGTCGCACATGTCAGCCTCGCGCAGGCCGAAAAGCTCGGTCTTGGCGATTTCGGGGGACTGCCCCGTTCGTTTCTGGTGCTGGCCGAGGGAATCCTGCGCGCATCCGGCCCGGAAGAGCAAATCCGCAGCAGGCTGGCGGTCCTGAAGTCGGGAGACCAGAGCACCGACATACCTTTCCAGCCGGGGCGTGCCCTGCTTCAGGACTTCATGGGCATTCCGCTGATGACCGATCTTGCATCGATGCGCGATACCCTCGTCGCGCGAGGCGCGGACCCTCTTCGCGTGCAGCCCTGCATTCCCATCGACTTCGTCATCGATCACTCCCTCGTCGTGGCGCATGCCGGTAGCTCCAACGCCCTCATGCTGAACCGACAGTTCGAGATGGAGCGCAATGCGGAGCGTTTCGCCTTCATCAAGTGGTGCCAACAGAATTTCGACAGGCTGCGCGTTATCCCACCAGGACGCGGCATCATGCATCAGGTCAATCTCGAATGGCTGGCATCGGTAGTGCGCATCGTGGACAGCCCCTCGATGATGCCGCTCGCCGTACCGGACACGATGATCGGCACCGACAGCCACACAACCATGATCAATGCGCTCGGCGTGCTTGGCTGGGGGGTCGGCGGGCTGGAAGCTGAAGCAGCCATACTGGGCATGCCGTCCGACATGGTCCGGCCGAAGGTCGTCGGAGTGCGTATGGAGGGCTGTCTGGCAGCCGGCGTGACGGCCACCGATATGGTGCTCCATCTCACCCACATGCTGCGCCGGCTGGACGTCGTGGGCGCCTTCGTCGAGTTCCACGGCCCGGGCGTTTCGGCCCTCCCGGTAGCCGACCGAGCGACCATCGCCAACATGGCTCCGGAATTCGGCGCCACCTGCGCCTATTTCCCGATCGATACCGGCACATTGAATTACCTTGCCCTGACTGGCCGCGACAGCCGACATATCGAACTGGTCGAAGCCTATGCGAAGGCGCAGGGCTTGTGGCAGTACGCAGACAGCCCGGCCCCGGTGTTCGATGAGAACCACATCTTCGACCTCGATACCGTCGAACCTTCGCTGGCCGGCCCGGTCCGGCCGCAGGATCGTGTCGGCCTTTCCCATGTACCGGCTTCCTTTAACAAACGAATGGTCGAGATCGGCGCAGCACCGCGCGAAGGTGGCCATGGCGCCATCGATCATGGCGCAGTGGTGATAGCGGCGATAACGAGCTGCACCAACACTTCCAACCCGGCCGTGATGCTAGCCGCCGGGCTGCTGGCCAAAAAGGCCGTCGAGCGCGGTCTGCGTGCAAAACCTTGGGTCAAGACATCGCTCTCGCCCGGTTCGCGCATCGTGACGGATTATCTGGACGAAGCAGGGCTCACGCCCGCGCTCGAGACGCTCGGCTTTCACAATGTCGGGTATGGCTGCGCGACCTGCAACGGCAATTCCGGCGCCCTGTCGCAGACGATCGCTGAAGAAGTGCGGTCCCGCGATCTGTGCGTGGCCGCCGTTCTTTCAGGCAACCGCAACTTCGAAGGCCGCATCCACCCGCAGGTGAAGGCCGCATATCTGGCGTCGCCGCCTATCGTCGTGGCCTATGCCATCGCCGGGTCGATGCATGTCGACCTGTCAAGCGAGCCGCTGGGAACCGACCCGCAGGGCAAGCCGGTGATGCTTGCGGATGTATGGCCGAGCGAGGATGAGATCGCGGAGGCCGTTCATCGCCATGTGCGGGCGGATCTGTTCCGCGGCGCCTACGATTCCAAGATCGAGAGCACCGAAGCATGGGAAACGATCGCAACGCCGCCCGGCCCGCAATTCCCCTGGAATCCTGCAAGCAGCTTCATCGGCCCCTCGCCCTTCGTCACTGAAAACGACGACATTTTGGAGAATTCCCGGAACTTCTCGGGATTGCGGCCGCTGCTGGTCCTCGGCAATTCCATCACCACCGATCATATCTCGCCCAACGGCGCGATCCCGCCGGAAAGTCCCGCCGGCCAGTACCTGCTCTCTTGCGGCTTGGAGCGAAGCAAGCTCGGTAATTATGGCGCACGGCGCGGGAATCCCGCCGTTTGCCTGCGTGGCATGTTCGACAACCGGCTGCTGGAAAATTCTCTCGCCGGCGGCCAGCGCGGCAACAAGACGCGCGTGGCCGGAGAACAGGATTTCCTGTCGATCTACGAGGCCGCGCAGCATTATCGCACGCAACGCAAGAGCTGCATCATCGTCGCGGGGCGCACCTACGGGGCCGGATCGTCACGTGACTGGGCGGCCAAGGGCGTGGCGTTACTCGGCGTGCGGGCAGTTCTGGCGGAAAGCTTCGAGCGAATCCACGCGTCCAACCTGATCGGCATGGGAATCCTGCCTCTGATGCTGCCCCATGGGCTGGAGGCTGCCTCCCTCGATGTGCAAGCGGAAGATTGTTTCGATCTCGATGTAGACTCGCGCACGCTGGCTGCAGACATGCCCGTCCCTGTCACGTTGCGCAAGCAGGGCACGGCCCGGCATTTTACCGCACGTCTTCTGGCAAAAACGGAATCTGACCTGGCGTTACTCGAAGGTGGCGGGCTGCTGCCCACACTGCTGCATACGCTGTCGCGATAGCAGCAGCACCTCAGCCGTGCTTTGCCGGAAAAGTAACGATAAACCGTGCGCCGCCGCCGGCGGACGTCTCCTGCCGTACGCTCGCGCCGTGGCGCTCTGCGATCTGGCGCACCAGCGCCAGGCCCAGTCCCCAGCCGCCGGCCTGCTCGCTGCGGCCCGAGGGACGATAGAACGGCTCGAACACCCGCTCGCGCTCCGCCTCGGCGATTCCCGGGCCGTGGTCGCGCACGGCGAGTTCGATCGCGCCGCCATGCCGACTGATCTTGACCGAGACAGGCGGTGCGCCGTGGCGCAGCGCGTTCTGGACCAGGTTGCGCACGAGGCGGCCAAGCAGCCGCGCATCGCCTTTCACCATCGCAGCCTCGCCCGTCACCTCGACGCCGTGGCGCGCGCCTTCCTCCGCCGCCAGCGCCAGAAGGTCGACCTCGTCGGCAAGCTCGACCGTCCCGGCATGGTCGAGACGGCTCGCCAGCAATATCTCCTCCACCAGTTCGTCCAGTTCGGACAGATTGCGCAGGATCTCGCGGCGGCGCGTCTCGCTCGGTTCAGCTTCGTGCAGCTCGCTCGCCATGCGCAGACGCGCCAGCGGCGAGCGCAACTCGTGGCTGGCGTTGGCGAGCAGCGAGCGGTGCGCGGCAACCAAGCTCTCGATCCGTTCCGCCGCGCGGTTGAAGCTCGCCGCGACCGCCGCCACCTCGTCCCCACCCTCGACCGGCACCCGCAGGGCAAGGTCGCCGCCGCCCCATTGTTCGACGCCGCGCCGGAGGCGTTCGAGCCTACCGGTCAGATGCCGCACCACCGGCCAGGCAACCAGGCCAGTGACGACGGCGATCAGCACCAGCCAGACGAGCGGGTTGGCGCGCGGCGGCCCGAAGAAGAAATCGCCGCCCAGCCGGGCGACCACCACGCGCCCGTCCGGCAATCGCGTGGACAGGTGGCGGCGATGTTCGCCGCGCCGGAAACCGGGCTTGTCATCG
Source organism: Aquamicrobium terrae (assembly GCF_040545735.1). Taxonomy (GTDB): domain Bacteria; phylum Pseudomonadota; class Alphaproteobacteria; order Rhizobiales; family Rhizobiaceae; genus Mesorhizobium; species Mesorhizobium terrae_A. Next base: position 10,007 of record NZ_JBEPML010000016.1, on the reverse strand, counting down.
GGGGCGGCGAAGGAAAGCGGTGCGCCGACGCTCGCGATCACGCTACCGTCTGTGGTGAAGATCGTGATGTCGGCGTCGAAGGCCTCGCTCAGCCGCGCCAGCACGGTCTGCGTTTCCTCCATGCCGGCGTCGGCCGGCAGCATGGCGGCGATGAAGGCGTCGCGCCTTGTGCCCCAGCCGCGATCCTCCTCGTCATGGGAAAGCCGCACGAAGACGGCACTGGCCAGCGCCACCACCACGAGGCTCGCTAGCAGCGTGAGATAGACCTTGAGGAACAGGCTGTTGCGCATCGGGCCTATTTTTCCTCGTCCTGCCGGCGGGCAAACACGTAGCCTGCGCCGCGCACGGTGACGATGCGCTTCGGGTTCCTGGGATCGTCCTCGATCGCAGTGCGGATACGCGAGACGTGGACGTCGATAGACCGGTCGAAGGCCTCGGAACCCTCGCCCTTCAGCCGATCCATCAGCTGCTCGCGCGACAGCGTTCGTCCGGCGTTCTCGGCGAGCGCCACGAGCAGGTCGAACTGATGGCCGGTCATCGCGCAGTCACGGCCGTCCAGCTTGGCGACGCGCGAGGCCGGGTCGATCTCCAGCCGGCCGAAGCGCATGACGCGGTCTGCCCCTGCGCGGTTCCCGCGCCGGCGCAGGATGGCGCGCAGCCGCGCAAGCAGTTCGCGCGGGTTGAAGGGCTTGGGCAGGTAGTCGTCGGCCCCGAGTTCAAGGCCGACAATGCGGTCCGTCTCCTCGCCCTTGGCAGTCAGCATCAGGATCGGCACGTCCGAGCCGGCGCGGATGCGCCGGCAGGTCTCGAAGCCGTCGAGATCGGGCAGCATCACGTCGAGGATCACCGCATCGGGTGCCCTGCGCCTGATCTCGTCGAGGCCGTCAATGGCGGTTGCCGCCGCCCGCGCCGCAAAGCCGTTGCCGGCAAGATAGTCGCACAGCATGGCGGAAAGCCGCGTATCGTCGTCGACGATCAGGATCTGGTCCGCCATGCCGCGTATGCTCCGCCCGTCGTGCTGTGTTGGTATCAGGCGGACGATCCTACCACCGACCGAAGCCTTTGCGCTCCTTCATCTGCTCGACCAACTTGGCGCGCTGTTCCGGCGTCAGCACCTCGGCCGCATCGAGCGCCGCCGCCACCATCTTCTTCGACGCCTTGTCTATTGCCGCGATGCGCTCGGCCCGCAGCTTTTCAGCGGCATCGCGGTCGATGGTTGGCGCGGCCATCAGGTCCATGACCGCCGTGCGCGTGTCGCGGAACTCGCGCATCGCCGGCCGCATCTCGGCGCGGGCGCCGTCGATGATTGCCCAGATGCGGTCTTCCTGCTCGGCGGTGGCGTCTACCGCATCGAGCGCGCGCTCGATACCGCGTCCGCCAAAGGGACCGCCATGGTTCATGCCCATTGCCATCATGTGAGGACCCATGCCGCCGCCCATCGCGCCGGCCACGCCGATGCCGGCCAGCGCCAGCACGGCAACGCCACCGGCGACAATCCATCTGGTGCGACGCTTACCGCTAATCGGCGCTGCGTTGGCGATGCCGGTTTCCTGTCTGTCCTGTTCCATTTGGAGGCTCCTTGTCCATACGGCCCGATTGCCGTGATGAAGCCAGACTAGGAAAGGACTGTTTCGGCCGTTGCTGGCGAGTGTGAAGAAATGTGAAGCGGCTCAGAACAATCGCGGGTCGAGCGAAAAGGGTTGCTGGCGCACGATCCGGATATCGGCTGTGGCCGGATGGGTGTGATTTATCAGCACGTTGTGGTCCGGGGAATCGATGACCGGCACGATGGCGGAGGGGACGCGCAGCAGCGGCGCTGCGCGTTCCTCATGCCATTTGTCGCCCCTTTCCTGGCTCCAGCCCTCGTGGCGACGCCAGTCCGGCGACAGGTCTGCCAGGTCGATGTCTTCCACAGCGACGGTGTCTGGAAACATATAGGTGACCATGACGAGTTCCGGCAAAAGCGCGGGGTCCTCGACATGGACGAGCTTTTCAAGGACGCACAGGGCCGGCGAGGTCGCGCAATAGGTGACGGCGTGGCCCACGCTGTTCCATCGCCCTTCGAAATGAAGGCCGTAGCCGCCGTCGAGCGCCCGCGCATATTGCTTGCCCGATAGGCGCCAGAGCAGCATCAGGCGGCGGCACCCCAGGCAATCTTGCCGAGGATAGTCTCGATCACCCGCGCGCCGGCTTCGGTCTGGGCCACAGCGAGCGGCGCTTCGCCGCCGAGTTCGAGAAGGGGGCGGCGAAGCCAAGTGTTGGCCTTGTCGCGGTCGCCGAAGGTTTGCTCGGCCAGGGACTGGATGCGCAGGAAACGGACAGCGCGGTCGGACTCATCAACCGTCAGCGGCTGCTGCCTGTCTGCGCGATGGCGGCGGGTCCGCTGCGGGATCACGAATTTCTCGATTTCCTGCTCGCTCATCCCAGCCTGACTGAGCCCCCGAAGAGCCGAGAGCGGAAGCCTGTTGCGGACAGCCATGGCGAGGTCCGCCTGTGAGCGCACGACATAGCCAAGCACGCTCTGGCCTCCGAGCTTGCGTGCGACTTCCTCGACGATGGCAACCGACATGACAGCCTCCATGGCGCAAATGGCAATCTGCCGCAAATATATGTGGCAGATTGCCGATTGGCAAGAAGGGCGAAATTTATCGGGACCGCGCCATCAATCAGGCCGCCCGCTCCCCCGCGGGCAGGCGGGTGAGATAGTCGAAAGCGGCGAGCGACGCCCTTGCCCCTCGCCCATGGCGATGACGATCTGCAGCGAGTTGTTCGGAACCTCGTTGGCATGAGGGCCCGCGCAAGTAGTCAAGGAACGCCGGTCAATCCTGAAGCTATTGCAAGCCGCCCTATCGCTCACCCGGGCTTGAGAACACCTGCCCGGGACAGATTTAGGCGACCCGATATCCCCCTGTCGCCTTGATCTCCAGAAAATCGGCAAGACCGAACTCGCCGTGTTCGCGGCCGTTGCCGGACTGCTTGAAGCCGCCGAAGGGCGAAGCGGCATCCCAGTCGGCCTCGTTGATATAGACCATGCCGACACGTAGCTGCCGCGCGATCCGCCGCGCCGCGGCGTTGTCCCTTGTCTGGATGTAGCCGGCAAGGCCATAGACCGTATCGTTGGCGATACGCACGGCATCCTCTTCGTCCGCGTAGCCGAGGATCGATAGGACGGGCCCGAAAATCTCTTCGCGCAATCGTCATGTCCGGCGTCACATGGGAGAAGACTGTCGGGCGCACATAGTAGCCGCGGTTGAGACCCTGCGGACGGCCGGGACCCCCCGCAACGAGACGGGCGCCTTGCGAAATCCCGCTTTCGATGAGCGCCTGGATGCGCTCGTATTGCTGGCGGTTGACCACCGGCCCCTGTTCGGAATCGGCATCGCCGGGTGCACCCACGCGGATGGCGTCGGCCGTGCGGGCGGCTTCGTCCATCCTGTCGTGCGGCACCAGCATCCGGGTCGGCGCCTTGCAGGCCTGACCGCAATTCGTATAGCAGCCGTGCACGCCGCGGACGACGGCCTCCTCGAAATCGGCGTCCGGCAGGATGATGTTAGCGGACTTGCCGCCGAGTTCCTGATGCACGCGCTTGAGGGAAGCGCCAGCTCTTCAATCGTCGAGGTGCTCCGTCCTACGAGAGCAAGTATCCACCATGGAGCGGATGCAACCGCGCCGCCGCTCAAAATCAGATTCTTGAGCGTCGGCCTGACGTGGCGACGCAGTATGAGCAGCAGAAGGACCACGGGTGGATAGGCCCCGAGAGCGCCGGCGAATAAGCCATCGACGATGCCGGGCGAACCTTCCTGATCGCCTCTCCAGAACAGCGCGAACAGCACTATCGGCGGAAGCGGAGACAAGAGAAGCGCAATGGCAAGCCGCCACCCAGGCGGTTGGTAGCGGTGATGTTCCTGTCCATCATCGATCACATCTGATCTTCACGCGGACCTCCGCTACTCGATGTAGGTACCGACAAGCTGCATTTCGGCGTGAAGGGCGTCGGCACGATCTGACCTGCCAACCCGCTTCATCTCCGTTGCCGCACGCTCACGCTCCTGCATTTCTGCGACGAGGACCGCGCGCACCTGCGCCGGTGTCAGGGAGAGTCGCTCGATTTCCGCAGATCCATCACGGAACCGATGCAGGTCCGTGGCCTGCTGATCGGCCCTAAGCGGCGGTGCCTCCGCGTTGTCGATCGCAGCGACAAGCGCCCGGATCACTCTCGCTTCAGTGGTGCGCCCTTCCTTCATGGCGGAGCGCAGATCGGCCCGCAAACGGATTTTCATGGAGTGTGCGGCGTCGCTCATCTTCGTCACGATATCCATCTACTATTGTCCTACCGTCCTATCCGGTTGCCCGGAACCGGTCCTGAGCGGTGAGCCGCATCGTCAACGGCTCCGCATCGTCCCAGCGATAGATATCCGTGCGGAGATATCGGAGCTCATCCTCATAGGTTTCCTCGTCGACCTCGACCCACCAGGCCTTCGGCCGCCCATCGCTGCCGTCCGACCAGCGATAGCCCCGCGCCTTGAGCTGGTCCTTCATGTCGAAGGGCGAGTTCTCGGCGAAGATCCGCACCCGGCTGCGCGCGCTTGACCGCAGCAGCTCCGCGAAGGGAACTGCCCTTCCCTCGCCTGCCGGCCGCGCCAGCACCTCGAGGAGCGCGTGGCAATCGTCGGTCGCCCTGTGTCCCTCGTGGAAGAAGCCCGACTGTCCGACGAGATAGCCGAGCTTGTTGCCCTCGAAGCCGAGATCTGCCCAACGAATCTCCGAGACGGAGCAGGCCCATGCCTTCGGGATGAAGGATGGCGTGAGCTTCTCGCAGAACGGCCGGTCGAAGGCGGCGTTGTGGGCGATGACCAGATCGGCCGGCTCGATCAGCACATCGAGGACCGCCATGTCGATCTGCTGCCCGGCCACCATGTCATCCGTGATGCCGGTCAGGCGGGTGATCTCGGGCGGGATGGGATCGGAAGGTTGGCGCAGGCCGCTGAAGACCCCGACGACGTCACCGACCGTTCCATCGTCATCATAGGTGAAGGCGATGGCGCCGATCTCGATCACCTCGTCCTTCGCGTGCTGAAGGCCGGTCGTTTCTGTATCGACCAAGACGGCGAGCCGGGGAAACGGGCTTTCGCTTCGCGGCACGATCGGCCGCGGAACCAGTTTGCGCAGAACCCTGTAGCGCCCGGTCTCTTCCAGGCGATGCGCCGCTCCCTCGTCGTCCCAGACATCCGGTCTGCCGGCATGCTGCTGCCGTGGCTTTCTCGGCGCTGGCCGAGGGACCTCACGATAGCCTGGTGCTTCGTCAAAAAGATCGAACTGGGCGGACGCGTTCTTCATGCTATCGCCCTGGCCCCTTTTGCTGTTGGCTTCTTCCCGGCGGCGGTTCCGGTCCACCCCGCGCGCGCCAGCGTGTCGAGCAACGTCGATCGAGCCACGGAGAAAGTCCGGCAGACGGCCGCCTTGCTTGCTCCGGCCTCGAGCGCGGCGATGATCTGCTCGATCTTCTCCTGATCCAGCGCCGGCGGCCGCCCTCCTCGCCTGCCCCGCCGCTTGGCGGCCGCAAGCCCGGCGATCACCCTTTCACGCGTGAGGGATCGCTCATATTGCGCCAGCGCGCCGAAGATCGAGAACAGCAGCTCGCCGTGGGGCGTGGTCGTATCCATCTGCTCGGTCAGCGACCGGAAGGCGATCCCCCTCTCCTTCAGCCTGGCGATGATCGACAGCAGATGCGGAAGGGAGCGGCCGAGCCGATCCAGCTTCCACACGACGAGGCAATCCCCGCTCCGCAAGTCTTCGAGACATGCCTTCAGGCCAGGCCGGTCATCCTTCGCTCCGGACGCCTTGTCGTGATGAAGGTGCCGCTCATCGACGCCAGCGGCGATCAAGGCGTCGCGCTGCAGATCAACCGATTGCCGGTCGTCGGCCGATGAAACCCGCATGTAACCAACCAACATATACGGAAAACCCCGAATCGTGTGTTTCCGCATAGTACGTCAATCCGACAGAGATTTCCGCATATTTCTTCGCCGCCTGCGGTAGACTGTGAGTGTCCGAGCGCACAGTGTGCGGAAGTCAGGTGTTTGTCGACAGGCAGCTTTCGACCTTCATTGTCGCCGGGCGAGGTGCTTCCGTCGTCCCCCGAAACCTGCCATTTATACAGTTCCCACCAAATGGCAGAATCGTGGCCGTTAGCTCCTTAAGTGCTCTTAGGCAGCGGACCAGGAGCCTAAGCATCGCGCGCCAAGGACCCGCCCGGACAGGATGCACGCTGTCCGCCGCCATGCTGCAGCAGGAGCGTGCATGCGGCGCCATTGCTGACGCATCGCTTCCGTCTGCGCTCGATCAAACAGTGTTCGCGCGAGGCACCAGTTAGAGCCAGAACGGCATGGTTCTGGCAATTACTACCGTCGCGCTGTTCTTGCGCCGGTTGTCGTTATCCTTAATAATCAGGCGGCAAGGGGGAATCATCAATGTCACTCGCGAAAAGATTAGTTGAGCATCCGCAGCGAGAAACTGGTGGCAGTCTTGCGCAAGAACGCTTCGACTATCAGGCCCTCTGGGGACTTGCACTCATCTTCTCCAATCACGAGAAAAGTGAGGACTATGCTATCGCCTTCGAGTTTCACGATGATGTCGTAATGCTCGACAGCGCCGAGGCGCCCGCGAACGTTCGCTTCTATCAGGTAAAGACCAAGGATAAGGGACACTGGACGCTAACCGATCTATTCCGGCGGCCCGCGCTCAAGAAGGGTCAAAAGGACGAGGACCGCCCGCTCTCCTTCATGGGTAAGCTATTCTCGAATTACGAGGCCTTTCCAGGCGATACGGCATCGATGAGCTTCGTGTCGAACGTGCCGCTTGAGTTTGCAGGAGCGAACCAAGACATTGCCTTCAAAGATTGTAACAGCGACACTTTTGCTAAATTCCTGAAGCGCCTTCAGACCGAGCATGGGTCGGCCACTAAGGATCAGGCTGGTCTAATGCATTTCGTGAAGGCAGATTTGAGCCTGCACGACGCGTCAACCCATGCGAAGGGTAAGCTCAATAATTTCGTCGTCAAGGCGCATGGCGAAATCCCATACAATCTTGACGGGCTGTACCGGGCGGTAATCGAAGACTGTCGCACCCGATCGAAATACACCGGAGAAATCAAAAGCTTCGAAGATCTTATCCGATACAAGGCAATCTGTCGTGCGGACGTGCACAAATGGTTGGCTGCAGTAGGCGCGCAGGCAAAATTTCCGGAATGGAGCGAGATTGCTGCGGATCTCACCTACGACGCCATGAAGAAGATGCGGTTGCGTGCCGAATGGATGAAGTATCGCGCGAAGGTGCTCGATGCTGGCGATGAAGGAATCCGATCGGTGCGCCGCGATATCAGATCAGCTCTTGCTTCCGTCTCCGATAGCGCGCTGTCGCTCACCGACATCGCGGATACAGTTTTGGCTCAGGTCAAGTCAGTCGCGGTCGGACATCTGTCGCCCTGCACGGATGATCGCCTACTCGTTATGATTCTCTACGAGGTATTGCAGCATGGAGAGACAGGAGAACTTCAAAGCTCTGATCAGAAGCCTTCGGGTGAAGCGGCATGAAAAACTTACGATTTCAAAGCCTGCTTTTACTGTCAAAAAAGGAGAAGGCGGCCAGAAAAATAGCGTTCGATCCGAAGGCGACGGTGATACTCGGCGAGAATGACACCGGGAAGTCTTCGCTGATTAAAGCAATCTACGCTACCTTCGGCGCCGATCCCGCTGTTGTCCACCCCGACTGGAAATCGCTGGGCGTAACCTCGGTGGTGGAATTCGATGTCGATGATGTGCCGTACCGGCTCCTGCGGTCGTCGAATATCTTCGCGCTATTCGCCCAAGATGGGACGAAGCTCTGGAGCGTGTCCGGTGTCACCTCCAACTTGGCACCGCGGCTAGCCGAGATCTTGGGCATCGAGCTACGCATGCAGTCACGCGAAGGCGAATTCGTCATCCCGCCGCCCGCATATTTCTTCTCGCCCTTCTATGTAGACCAAGATGCCGGCTGGCAACGAAACTGGAACTCGTTCGCCAGTATGCAGCAGTTCGAAAAGTACCGGCAGAGCTTGGCACTGTTTCACGCGGGGATTCGGCCCAACGAATATTATGCGGCGCAAGCCGCGAAGATCGAAGCGGACCGAGCGAAAGCCGAACTGTCGAAGGAGCGTGACGCGCTCGGACGCGCGGCAAAGCGGCTTCAGGTTGGACGAAAGATGTTGGTTTTCGATCTTAAGCCAGAAGAATTCGGTGATCGGATTGATGAACTGACCCGGCGCGCGTCCGCGCTCCGAGAAAAGCAAGACGAGGTCAAGGTCAAGCTGGCAGCGCTCTACTCGACGCGCGCCATGTTGGTCGAGCAAATCAATATTGCGAGCGCATCTCTTGCTGAACTCGACGCAGACTTTGCGTTCCTGCGGAAGTCGCCAGATGCTGAAATCGCCTGCCCGACATGCGGAACGCTTCACCAGAATGATTTCATGAACAAGTTCTCGTTGATCGCAGACGTCGACGCCTGCCGGAGCTTTCTCCTCGAATCGCGGCAGGAACTCGACGGAGTCGAACAGCAGATCGACGTCGAAAAACAGCGTTTCGGCTCGTTCGCCCAAGACATTGATGCCATTGAGGGAGTTCTCAATGAAACCAAGGGCGACGTGCGCCTCCGCGATATTCTGGAGAGCGAAAGCGAGCGTCTCGTTGATGAGGCGTTCACGGACGAACGCCGCGAAATAGACCTAGCGGTAGGCGAACGCGAAGGAGCGGCTGAGGCGGCCAGCGCAGTGATGAAAAGCTACTCCGATCGCAAGCGCGAGAAGAGCATCAAAGACTTTTTTGCCGATAAGCTTCACCGCTTTGCGCTCCACCTTGAGGTGCCCACCCTTCCTGACAGCTTCTTTAAGTCGCTTTATGCGAACCCACCCGAGACAGGCAGCGACCAGCCGCGAGCGTTGCTCGCTTACTATTATGCTTTTGCGCACACTGTGTGGGAATATTCATCTGCACTGACGGCTCCCTTGGTTATCGACAGTCCAGTCCAGCAGGATCAGGACCCCGCCAACGCCGAGCGCATTATGCAGTTCGCAGTCGATAACGTGCCAAAGGGGATGCAACTCATTTTGGGTTCAGTCAGGCTACACAATGCCAGCTACGCCGGCAGGCGGATTGAGCTTGTAGACAAAAGGCGGCTGCTACGGGCTGAAGAGTTCGACGCCGTACATCAGAAAATCGAACCGCTTCTTAACAGGCTGCTTTAGAGCACGCCAAAAGGCTGAACATACCAAGCGGCATCCTGGCGCTTGGTGATGAGTGTCACCATCGGTCGAAACAGATGCAAGGCGTGACAGCCCAGCAGAAAAGCGACGCAACAATGAGTGCGCCTCCATCAAATCTTGTTTGCGGCATGACGCCGAAACCCGTTTAGGGCAGCTTCGGCAGCGTACCCGTCCAAAACCTGCCGGTGCGTTTCCCACCCCCCTCGAGACATTCCGGATCTCGGATTGACGACCGGTAATTCCGATTTCATCTGGACCACGTCACAGCATAGCAGTCTGCCATCAGTGGTGCCCCAAGGCATCGCGAAATCGTTCATAGATCGACGACTGAACCAAGATGCGTTGAGCTCCGATACAGTTCTGGCCGGCAGCCCAGAAGGAGCCCGAGACGCATCTTTCGACAGCATTGTCGAAATCGCAGTCAGCCAAGATGATGACCGGAGCGTTGCCGCCCAGTTCCATCGCCAGTTTCTTCAGTCCCGCCGTGCGTGTGATTGCCCCTGCCGCAAAACCGCCGGTGAAAGAGACCATACGGACATCACGTGCTGAAACGAGCGCCTTGCCGAGTTCCACGCCTCCAACCGCTACGGTGACAATCTCTTCCGGCAGACCGGCCTCAGCCGCAGCGCGCCGGTGAAGGTGGTGGTCTTCCAATGGCCGTGCGGCACGCCGGCCCGGCAGCGCTCACCGCGAGGGGCACGACCACGCAGCC
>NZ_JBEPML010000015.1:85000-114603 GCF_040545735.1 Aquamicrobium terrae | reverse complement strand
TCCCGGAACCGGTCGCCTGCCGCCGAGGCTGCGGGTTTGCAGGCCCGCAGCCTCGCTGCTCAACCTACCCGATATCGATCAAACAATCCCGGAAGCCGGCTGCAGCGAAGCGGGGGTAGGTTCATTCCGGAACCTTGAGACGTTACCGCATGGATCATGACTTCCGGCCGGCGACGCTCGTCTTGGTCGGGATGACGAAATGACAAGCGCTTTCAGGCCCACCCGTCAAATCTGAACACTGCCCTTTGTGGGGAGGGGACGGGGATGGGGTAATGCCGGATGCGATGACCCTGCGGTCGCGCGAATCGAAAAGCCGACCGGAGGTCGAACCGGTCGGCTTTCTGATTTGTGCTGAAACGGGCCCTGGCCGGTCAGGCGAAGGTCCCGTGGCAATGCTTGTACTTCTTGCCTGAGCCGCAAGGGCAGGGCTCGTTGCGGCTGACCTTGCCCCATGTCGCCGGGTTGGCTGGGTCGCGGTCCTCGGGGGCGACGACCGACGTCGCCTCGGACCGGACGAGAACCGCCGAATCGCCGAAATCGTCCTCGCCGGTGGTGGCGTCGATATGCTGGCCGTGCACCTCGGGCGCCTGCGGGGGCGGGGCGTCGGCCGCCTGCCGGACCAGCTCGACGCGCATGAGCTGTGCGGTGACGGCCTGGCGCAGGTTGCCGAGCATGGCCTGGAACAGTTCGAAGGCCTCGCCCTTGTACTCCTGCAACGGATCGCGCTGGGCGTAGCCGCGGAAGCCGATCACCGAGCGCAGATGGTCGAGATTGACGATGTGCTCGCGCCACAGGTGGTCGAGCGTCTGCAGGACGATCGAGCGCTCGACATAGTTCATCACGTCGGGGCCGAAGCGCTCGGCGCGGTCCTTGGCGGCGGCGTCGACAGCCTCGGTGATGCGCTGGCGAATGTCTTCCTCGGCGATGCCCTCTTCCTTGGCCCAGTCCTCGACCGGCAGGTCGAGGTTGAGATACTGGGCAATCTCGGCCCTCAGGCCGGCCAGGTCCCATTGCTCGGGATAGGCATTCTCGGGAATGGCCTTGCTGACGATCTCCTCGATGACGCCCGTGCGCATCTCGGCAATGGTTTCGCCGAGGCCCTCGCCGTCCATCAGTTCGAGCCGCTGCTCGAACACCACCTTGCGCTGGTCGTTGGCGACGTCGTCATATTTCAGGAGGTTCTTGCGGATGTCGAAGTTGCGGGCCTCGACCTTGGTCTGGGCCTTTTCCAGCGCCTTGTTGATCCAGGGATGGATGATGGCCTCGCCTTCCTTCAGGCCGAGCTTCTGGAGCATGCCGTCCATTCGCTCGGAGCCGAAGATGCGCATCAGGTCGTCCTGAAGCGAGAGGTAGAACTTGGAACGGCCCGGATCGCCCTGACGGCCGGAGCGGCCGCGCAACTGGTTGTCGATGCGGCGCGATTCGTGGCGTTCGGTGGCCAGAACGTAGAGGCCGCCGGCGGCCAGCGCCTGTTCCTTCAGCCGTGCCACGTCCTCGCGGATGGCCTTCTCGCGCGCCTCGCGCTCGGGCCCTTCGGGAATATCGGCCAGCTCTTCCTCGATGCGCATGTCGGCATTGCCGCCGAGCTGGATGTCGGTGCCGCGGCCGGCCATGTTGGTGGCGATGGTGACGGCGCCGGGCTTGCCCGCCTGGGCGACGATGGCCGCCTCGCGCTCATGGTGACGGGCGTTGAGGACCTCGAAATCCTTCAGCCCTTCCTTCTTCAGCCGGTCGGCCAGATATTCGGATTTCTCGATCGAGGTGGTGCCGACCAGGATCGGCTGGCCCTTGGCCCGCGCGTCCTTGATCTCCTGGACGATGGCCTTGTACTTCTCCTCGACCGTGCGGTAGACCTCGTCGTCCTCGTCGATGCGCTGCACGGGCAGGTTGGTCGGGATTTCGGTGACTTCCAGCCCGTAGATGTTGCCGAACTCCTCGGCCTCGGTCAGCGCCGTGCCGGTCATGCCGGACAGCTTCTCGTACATGCGGAAGTAGTTCTGGAAGGTGACGGAGGCCAGCGTCTGGTTCTCGGGCTGGATCTGGACGTGCTCCTTGGCCTCCAGCGCCTGGTGCAGGCCTTCCGAATAGCGGCGGCCGGGCATCATGCGGCCGGTGAACTCGTCGATGATGACGATCTCGCCGTCCCGCACGATATAGTCCTTGTCGCGCTGGAACAGGCTGTGGGCCTTCAGCGCGTTGTTGACGTGGTGGACCATGGCGACGTTCTCGACGTCGTAGAGCGACTCGCCCTTGAGCAGGCCGGCGGCGCGCAGCATGCCCTCCAGCTTCTCGGTGCCGTCCTCGGTGAAGATGGCGGTCTTCTGCTTCTCGTCGACCTCGTAGTCTTCCGGCTTGAGCTGGATGATGAAGGTGTCGACGGTGTTGTACATCTCCGAACGGTCCTCGAGCGGACCGGAGATGATGAGCGGCGTGCGCGCCTCGTCGATCAGGATGGAGTCCACCTCGTCGACGATGGCGTAGTGGTGGCCGCGCTGGACCATCTGGGCGCGCTCATATTTCATGTTGTCGCGCAGATAGTCGAAGCCGAGCTCGTTGTTGGTGGCATAAGTGACGTCGCAGGCATAGGCCGCGCGCCGTTCCTCGTCCGACAGGCCGTGCACGATGACGCCGACCGTGAGGCCGAGGAAGCGGTGGAGCCGGCCCATCCAGTTGGCGTCGCGCGAGGCGAGGTAGTCGTTGACGGTCACGATATGCACGCCCTTGCCGGCAAGGGCGTTGAGATAGGTCGGCAAGGTGGCGACCAGCGTCTTGCCCTCGCCGGTGCGCATCTCGGCTATGCCGCCATTGTGCAGCACCATGCCGCCGATCATCTGCACGTCGAAGGGGCGCATGCCGAGCACGCGCCGGGATGCCTCGCGCACGGTGGCGAAGGCAGGAACCAGAAGGTCGTCGAGGGTCGCCCCGTCGGCAAGCTGCTTGCGGAATTCGTCGGTGCGGGCCCTGAGCTGATCGTCGGAAAGCGCCTTGAGTTCCTCCTCCAGGGCGGCTATCGCCGCCACGCGGGACCGGGTCGCCTTGATGCGCCGATCGTTTGAGGAGCCGAAGATCTTACGGGCGAAACCGCCAAGACTGACCATGAAATGGTCCTTTCGATTGCAATCCTGAATAGTTCGGCAGGTGCCGGATTGCCCGTCATACCCGCCTTTGCGCGTAGGCAATACCATAAACCGCCCGGAAAACGGTTATGGACGCAAAGTCGTGGGACAGATAAGAGTGGCCACCACCGATGTCAACGGCGCTCTTTTTCACGGGAATGCGCGGAATTCTGCCACATTTTCGCTGACTGAAAGTGCTTAACCTGTCCGCAATCTCCACCGGAGTTTCTTTCATGTCATTTTCGTACCGACGCGTTACGCTCGCCGGCCTTGGCCTTGCCGTGAGCCTTTCGGCTCTGGCGGTGGCGCCGCTGGCGGCCCAGGAGCAGGCGCCTGCCGCCCAGGCGACCGAGGCGGCCAAGCCGGTCGATCCCAAGGCCGTGGTGGCGACGGTCGACGGACAGCCGATCACCGAGGCCGATCTGGAGCTGGCGCAGAGCGAGTTGGCGCAGCAGTTCGCGCAGTTGCCCGAGGCGCAGCGCCGGGCCGCGGCCCTTTCCGCCGCCATCGAGGTCAAGGTCCTGTCCAACAAGGCGGTCGCCGAGGGTCTCGACAAGGACGAGGACTTCCAGCGCCGTGCCGCCTTCCTCCAGCAGCGCGCCCTTCATGGCGAGCTCGTCGAGAAGGAAGTCGTGGGCAAGATCACCGACGAGGAGATCCGCGCCCGTTACGACAAGGAAATCGCGGCCGCCCCGCCGGTCAACGAGGTCCATGCCCGTCACATCCTGGTGAAGACCAAGGAAGAGGCCGACAAGATCGTCAAGGAACTCGACGGCGGCGCCGACTTCGAGAAGCTGGCCAACGAGAACACCACCGATCCGAGCGGCAAGACCAGCGGCGGCGATCTCGGCTATTTCGGCCCCGGCCAGATGGTGCCGGAATTCGAGAAGGCGGCCTTCGCCCTCGACGTCGGCAGCTATGGCAAGGAGCCGGTGCAGACGCAGTTCGGCTGGCACGTCATCAAGGTCGAGGACAAGCGCGCCAAGCAGCCGCCGGCCTTCGACGCGGTCAAGGAGCAGGTCAAGCAGTTGCTGATCCGCGACAAGTACTTCGCCGTGGTCAAGGACGCTCGCGCCGCCGCCAAGGTCGAGATCCCGGATGCCGATCTGAAGAAGGCCGTGGAAAGCGCCGACGGCGAATAAGCCGCCTTTGCAGGCTGAATGAACGAAACAGAGGCCGGTCCCCGCGACCGGCCTTTTGCATTGGAGCCGCCTTGCCGGCCTTCAAACGCCTTGCGTGACGCCGCGCTATGGGGCAAATCCTCCCCCATTCGACCCTTCATCCAGCCGAGGCCACATGTCCGCCGCCGTTTCTCCTCTCGCTCCCAGGAAATACCCGAAAATGCAGGCCATCGAGGGCGTGCGCATGGCGACCGCCGAGGCCGGGATCAAGTACAAGGGACGCACCGACCTCCTGGCCATGGTCTTCGATCCGGGCACCGCGGTGGCGGGCGTGTTCACGCGCTCCAAATGCCCGTCGGCGCCGGTCGATTTCTGCCGTGAGAACCTTGCCGGCGGCAAGGCGCGGGTGCTCATCGTCAATTCCGGCAACGCCAATGCCTTCACCGGCAAGAAGGGCCGCGAGGCCACGTCGATGACCGGCAAGGCGGCGGCCAAGGCGGCCTCCTGCACGGAAGGCGAAGTGTTCCTGGCTTCCACCGGCGTCATCGGCGAGCCGCTCGACGCCGGCAGGTTCAGCCATCTGCTGGAGGGGCTGGTGCGGGATGCGCGTCCGGACCTGTGGAAGGAAGCGGCCAGCGCCATCATGACCACCGACACCTATCCCAAGGTGGCGACGGCGACGGTGAAGCTCGGCGAGGCGGACGTGACCATCAACGGCATCGCCAAGGGGGCGGGCATGATCGCCCCGGACATGGCCACCATGCTCTCCTTCGTCGCCACCGATGCGCCGATCGCCGCGCCGGTTCTGCAGGCGCTGCTGTCCGGCGGAACGGCCAAGACCTTCAACGCGGTGACGGTCGATTCCGACACCTCGACCAGCGACACGCTGCTGCTGTTCGCCACCGGCGCGGCGGCAAAGCGCGGCGCGCCCGCCATCGACGATGTGAAGGACCCGCGCCTGTCGTCCTTCAAGCGGGCGCTGGGCAAGATCCTGAAGTCGCTGGCCCTGCAGGTGGTGCGGGACGGAGAGGGCGCGCGCAAGCAGATCGAGATCACCGTCGAGGGCGCCAAATCGGCGCGCTCGGCCAAGCGCATCGCGCTGTCCATCGCCAATTCGCCGCTGGTCAAGACCGCCGTCGCCGGCGAGGACGCCAACTGGGGCCGCGTGGTCATGGCCGTCGGCAAGGCCGGCGAGCCGGCCGACCGCGACCGCCTGTCGATCTGGTTCGGCGACAACCGCCTCGCCCATGAGGGTGAGCGGGACCCGTCCTACTCGGAGGAGGCGACCTCGGCCTACATGAAGCGCGACGAGATCGCCATCCGCGTCGATCTCGGCATCGGCCGGGGCAAGGCCACGGTATGGACCTGCGACCTGACCAAGGAATATGTTGCCATCAACGGGGATTACCGGAGCTGAGCGCCTTGATCCATCCGAGCGAGCGACTGGCCGCGGTGCGCCGCTACGAGGCGGCGGGGTTCCGCGCGTGGCCGGCCGCCGCCGTCCACTATGACGGCACCTGGGTGATCAGGCTCACCGCCGGCCATCCGGCCAAGCGGCTCAATTCCGTCAATCCGCTCGATCCCGGCGACGTCGCCAGCATCGCCGAGCGCGTCGGGCGCGCTGCTCGCCGCTTCGAGGCCTATGGCCGGCCGCTGACCTTTCGCGTGTCGCCGCTGTCCGGCCCGGAGCTTTCGGCCCATTTCGACGCCGAGGGCTGGTCGCGCTTCGACGAATCGCTGGTCATGCGCCTGCCCTTGGCCGAGGCCCCCGTCGATCAGGCCCTCGACCAGATACCGCTCAAGGATATCGGCCGCTTCGTCTCCGCCGCGCTCAAGGTGCAGGGCGCCGACCTTTCGCTGCGGGCGGGGCTCTCCGAACTGATCGGGGCGATCCAGCCGGAAACCGGGCTGTTCGCCATGGAGCGCGGGGACGAGCCCCTCGCCACCATGATCTGCGTGCATGACAGCGATCTTGTCGGCCTGTTCGAGGTGGCGACGCATGTGGCCGAACGGCGGCAGGGCCATGGCCGCAAGCTGCTCCTGTCGGCCCTCAAATGGGCGCGGCTGCGCGGGGCGCGCGAGGCCTGGCTGCAGGTCGAGGCGGCCAACGAACCGGCGCTGGCGCTCTATGGCTCGCTCGGCTTCACCGAGGTCTACCGCTACCATTACCGCCGCCCTCCCGGAGCCTGAACGCGTGACCGACAAGCCGAGACGTCTTTTGCTGGTCAGCGCCTGCGCGCTCGTCGACGCCGACGGGCGGGTGCTGATCGCCCAGCGGCCGGAAGGCAAGCAGCTTGCCGGCATGTGGGAGTTTCCCGGCGGCAAGGTGGAGGCGGGCGAGACGCCGGAGGAATGCCTGGTGCGCGAATTGCGCGAGGAGCTCGGCATTGAGACGCAGATTCCCTGCCTTGCGCCGCTCACCTTCGCCAGCCACACCTATGAGGATTTCCACCTGCTGATGCCGCTCTATGTCTGCCGCCGCTTCACCGGCACGCCGCAGCCGCACGAGGCGCAGGCCCTGAAGTGGGTGCGGCCGCGCCAGATGCGCGACTATCCCATGCCGCCGGCCGATGTGCCGCTGATCCCCTTCCTCATCGACCTGCTGTAGCGGCGATGCCGCTTTCCCGCCGTCTTCGTTAACGCAAGATTAAGCATGTCCTGAAAAACTGGACATGGCTTCGGGCCTGCAAGGGCCTGGTCGGCCGGGGGCAATGTTCGGGGGAGGCCATTTTGAGTCTCGACAACGATTGGAAGCCGGCGCGCGCCCGGCGTGGCGGTCCTGCGACGCGGGCCGGGATGGGCATCTTGCGGATAACGCTGCTTTTCGGGTCCGCCATCGTGGCGCTCGCCCTGTTCGCCACCTCCTATCTCGCCGACCGCACGCCGGAGCAATGGTCGAGAACGGGGCAGGGCGGGCTCGACTTCATGTCCACCGGCTCGGTCTCGCGCGGCAGCACCTACACGCTGCGGCGCAGCGTGCTGCAAACCTCGCCCTCGGCGGTGTGCGTGCTGCGGGCGGACGGTTCGCAAAGCGGCGATTGCTGAGCGGTTACGGCGGCTCCCCGGCGGTGGGGTCGTGCCGCTTCACGAGCTGTTAAGCCTGTTGCGTTAACCTTCCTTAATGCTTGGCGGCTAAGCCTGTGCCAAAGAAGGGAATTGGCATATGGCGAGACTGATCGGGCAATTCCTTGGCAACAGGCAGGGTACGGCAGCGATCGAATACGGGCTCATCGCAACGCTGATCTCGATTGCCATCGTCGTGGCTGTCGGCGGTGCCGCCGATCAGGTGGTGGCTTTGTGGGATTCCAACAACAGCCACATCGCCGAAGCCTTCGAATGACAAGCGCCGGCACTTCCTGACCGGGCATCGGACCGGTCCGGAAACCGGCTTCCCCTTCAGGCTCCGCTCTATTTGCCCTCGGCGCACTGGATGATGGCGGCGCGCAGTTCCTCCAGCCCCGCCGCTTTTTCCGACGAGGTGGCGAGCACGGCCGGAAACGCCGCCGGGCGCTTGCGGATTTTCGCCAGCGTTTCCTCGATCAGGCGCGGCACGCCGGCGGCCTTGATCTTGTCGGTCTTGGTCAGCACGATCTGGTAGGACACGGCCGCCTTGTCGAGCAGCGACAGCACCTCCTCGTCATTGGCCTTGATGCCGTGGCGGGCGTCGATCAGCACATAGACGCGCTTCAGGGTCACGCGGCCCTTCAGATAGTCGAAGACGAGCTTCGTCCACTCGTCCACCTGCTCCTTGGGAGCCTGCGCATAGCCGTAGCCCGGCATGTCGACCAGCGCCAGGGGCGGCAGGTCGTCGCCCTTGCCGGAAAAGCCGTCGGGCACGAAATAGTTCAGCTCCTGCGTGCGGCCGGGCGTGTTGGAGGTGCGGGCAAGGCCCTTCCTGCCGACCAGCGCGTTGATGAGCGACGACTTGCCGACATTGGAGCGGCCGGCGAAGGCGATCTCGGGCGGACCCTCCGGCGGCAGGAATTTCATGGCCGGCACGCCCCGGATGAACACCCAGGGGCGGGTGAACAGGGCGATGTCGAGGCCGGAAGGCACAGATTTGGCGGCGCTGGTCTGGGCGCTTGTCTGGTCGGGGCCGGTCATGAGGTGCCTTTCGCGATAGCCGGGCAGGAGCCGCTTATAGGCGGCGCGGACGGGCGCGTCCAGAAAGGCATGAAGGCGGCCCGTCTTAGCCGGCGGGTGAAATTTCGATGTTCCCACAAGATTTTGGGATGAAGTTGCATCAAATATTGCGTTGCAGCAATATGTTGTTAACTTGGCCGCCCGACATTGATGGTCCGGCATAGCCGTCCTCATAGGTCGTAGCCAGTAAGGACCCTTGATGTTCTACCAGCTCTACGAACTGAACCATGCCGCATTGCAGCCCGCCCGGGCCTTTGCGGACGCCATGCGGGCGCTCTACTCCAACCCCCTCAATCCGTTCTCCGGCACCATGTGGGGGCGGTCCGTCGCCGCGACGGCGGAGCTGTTCGAGCGCACTACCCGTCACTACGGTAAGCCGGAATTCGGCATCCACGAGACGAAGGTGGACTGGACGAGCGTCGATGTCACGGAGAAGGTCGTCTGGTCGCGGCCCTTCTGCGATCTGCTGCGCTTCGAGCGGGACCTGCCGGCCGGGCGCCGCCCTGATCCCAAGATCCTGATGGTGGCGCCGATGTCGGGGCACTATGCGACGCTGCTGCGCGGCACGGTGGAAACCATGCTGCCGCATGCGGACGTGTACATCACCGACTGGATCGATGCGCGCATGGTGCCGGCCGCCGACGGCAGCTTCGATCTCGACGACTACATCGACTATGTCATCGACATGCTGCATTTCCTCGGGCCGGACACGCATGTCATGGCCGTCTGCCAGCCTTCGGTGCCGGTTCTGGCCGCCGTGGCGGTGATGGAACAGCGCGGCGACCCGCTCGCGCCGGCCTCGATGACGCTGATGGGCGGGCCGATCGACACCCGCCGCAGCCCGACCGCCGTCAACGTGCTGGCGCAGGAGAAGGGGCTCGACTGGTTCCGCGAGAACGTCATCATGGATGTGCCGTGGCCGGCGCCCGGTGTCGGGCGCCAGGTCTATCCGGGTTTCCTGCAACTGTCGGGCTTCATGAGCATGAATCTCGACCGCCACATCATCGCCCACAAGGATTTCTTCATGCACCTCGTCAAGAACGACGGGGACAGCGCCGAGAAGCACCGCGATTTCTATGACGAATATCTGGCCGTGATGGACCTGACGGCCGAATTCTACCTGCAGACGGTCGACACCGTCTTCATCCGCCACGCATTGCCGAAAGGCGAGTTGATGCATCGCGGCGTGCGGGTCGATCCGGCTGCGATACGCAATGTCGCGCTGCTCACGATCGAGGGCGAGAACGACGACATTTCCGGCCTCGGCCAGACCCGGGCCGCGCACGATTTGTGCGTGAACCTGCCGGCCGCCAAGCAGGCGCACTACATGCAGCCGCGTGTCGGCCACTACGGCGTGTTCAACGGATCGCGCTTCCGGGCCGAAATCGCCCCGCGCATCCTCGATTTCATCGCCAGCAACCGCAAGGCCGACGCCGCTGCGAAGCCGCGCCTGGTGCGCTCCGACCGTTCCTGACCCGTCGTCCCGACTGTTGCACATTCGCCGCGGTCGGACGCCGTCGGTAACCATGATGTGACGCAGGCCATCTCCCGAATTGACACGAAGTGTAAATCGCCGTTAACGTTTCGTTAACAAACAGGGGCGAGCGGGGACGATGACTTCCTCACCGGCTAGGCTGCGCTTGCGCGCCATCATCACAGGCATGACTGCGCTGGCGGCGCTGACCGCTGGCGTGCCCGCAGCGCTTGCGGGGCCGATGGCCACGGGCGGGATCACCTCGCAGCCCATCGGTCACTATGAGTTCTGCAGGGCCAACCCCTCCGAATGCTCGGTTCGTCCCGTCGACAGGGGGCCGGTCAAGATGACGCCGGAACTGTGGCAGATGCTGGTGGAGGTTTCCGCCAAGGTCAACGCCGCCGTCAAGCCGATGAGCGACCTCGAGATCTACGGCAAGGACGAGGTCTGGACCTATCCCGACAAGGGCGTGGGCGACTGCGAGGATTATGTGCTGGAAAAGCGGCGCCAGCTTCAGGCGCGCGGCCTGCCGCTGTCCACGCTGTTGATCACCGTCGTGCGCAAGCCCGACGGCGAGGGCCATGCGGTGCTGACGGTGCGCACCAGCAAGGGCGATTTCGTGCTCGATAATCTGCGCGATGACGTGCGCTCATGGAACCAGACCGGCTACCGCTTCCTCAAGCGGCAGGCCGCGGACCACACCGGGCGCTGGGTCTCGATCCGCGACGACCAGCAGGTTCTGGTCGGATCGGTCCGGTAGGCGTATCGGCCTTCACTTTTCGCTGCTCCGGAAGCTGCCAGTAGACACCGCTTATTGCTTGGTGGGGTTCTCCAGCGCCTTGGCGAGCGACATCTTGGCGCTGCCGGGCTTGAGCGGCTTCTGCTGGGAGGGGTCCGGTGCCCAGCCCGACAACCACACAATCGGGAAACTTGCCCGGATGCGCCCGTCCGGATCGGAAAAGCGTTCGGCATAGATTTCCGCCGCGCGGGCGAACAGGGCACGCGTGGCCGGACGCCGGGAGCGGTCGGCCAGCGCATTGGTCTCGCCCATGGCGCGCAAATCCGCCATCAGCGCGAACATGTGGTCGTAGCGCACGGTCATGGTCTCGATGTCGGCCACCGGCAGGGCAAAGCCCGCGCGCTGGAGCAGGGCGCCGGCGTCACGCACGTCGACGAAGGGGCTGACGCGCGGGCTGATGCCGCCGTAAAGCTCGGTTTCGGCGGCCAGCAGGCTTTCGCGCAGTTCGGCCAGCGTGCCGGCGCCGGCCATGGCGCCGAGGAACAGCCCGTCCGGTTTCAGCGCGCGCCTGACCTGCACCAGCATGCCGGGGATGTCGTTCATCGTCTGCAGGGACAGCAGCGACACGGCAAGGTCGAGGCTCTGCGGCTCGAACGGCACGGTCTCGAAGGGGGCAAGCAGGGCATCTGCGTCCCCGCCGAAGCCGGCATCGCACTCGACGCGCACGATCTGTTCGGTCTTGCCGGTGCCGGTCACGGCCTCCATTGCCGCCGGTGTCTGGCAAAACAGCACGGCGGCCTTGCCGAAGCGCCGGCCGACCGCCGAGAGGCGCTCGGCCAGATCGTCGGCCACGCGCCGCATCAGGAAGTCGTTGCCGGCCTGCGGGCGGGCGAGTGCCCTGCGCTTGTGCGCCAGCCACAGGGAGGTGTCGAAGAGGGTCTGCACCGCGTGTTCCGCTTCCGGCTTCTTCTGCCAAAGCGCGTCGCGATCCTTCGGATTCGCTCCTTGCGCCTTAAGCTGTTGTTTTTACGTATGTCGTTCTCCCGAAACCGGTTCCCACTTTCGGGCGACATGCGCTAGGATAGGCTCTGGCCTTTCAGGTGGCCGATTGGAGGGGGGAGATCAAGGGGCTTGGCCGAACCATGCTCGAATGGCCGGCGCGGATGATGTTTCCGCCGGTCTGCGCCGGCTGCCGCCGCCAGGTCAGCCGGCCGGGCGTGCTGTGCGGTGCCTGCTGGCCGCGTCTCACCTTGCTGGAGCGGCCGTGGTGCCCGGTGATGGGCACGCCCTTCGCCCACGACATGGGCGATGGCTTCCTTTGTGCGGAGGCGATTGCCGATCCGCCGCCCTTCGAGCGGGCGCGCGCCGCCGTGCTCTATGACGGGGTGGCGTGCGACATGGTGCGCGGCCTGAAATACCACGACCGCACCGACCTTGCGCCGTGGATGGCCGAGTGGATGCTGCGCGCGGGCGGCGAACTGCTCGCCGAGGCCGACATGATCGTGCCCGTTCCGCTCCACTGGCGGCGCTTCTTCAGGCGCAAGTTCAACCAGTCCGCCGAACTGGCGCGCGCCGTGGCGCGGCTCTCTGGCGTGCGCTTCGAGCCGTCGGTGGTGCGGCGGGTGCGCCAGACGCGGCCGCAGGTCGGGCTGGAGCGCCGGGAGCGCGAGGACAATCTGCGCGGCGCGTTCCGGGTGGAGCCGGAGGGCGCCCTTGCCATCGCCGGGCGCAGGGTGGTGCTCGTCGACGACGTCTACACCACCGGCGCCACCGTGCGGGCGGTGACGCTGGCGCTGAACAAGGGCGGGGCGCAGGCGGTGGACGTGCTGACCTTCGCACGCGTGCTGCCGGGCGGCGGCGAGGGGGACTTCCGGCCCGTCGTGTCAGCGCTTATATAAGCCGCATAACGAGACAGGATTGTTGACCAATGGTCGATGTAACCATCTATACGCGGGCCATGTGCGGCTATTGCACGGCGGCCAAGCGCCTTCTGGAGCGCAAGGGCGTCGCCTATACCGAGCATGACGCCTCGTTCTCGCCGGAACTGCGCCAGGAGATGATCTCCCGCGCCAACGGCCGCACCACCTTCCCGCAGATCTTCATCGGCAAGACCCATGTCGGCGGCTGCGACGACCTGCATGCGTTGGAAGCCGAGGGCAGGCTTGATACACTGCTTGCCGAGGATCGGTCCCACAGGGCGCTTGAAAGGTGAGGTAGCTGGCGATGGCTGTGTTCAAGGCGGCGGTGGTGCAGATGCGTTCGGGCATGGACCCCGAGCGCAACGCGACGGATATGGAAGCGCTGGTGCGCGAGGCTGCCGGCCAGGGCGCCACCTATGTGCAGACCCCGGAGATGACCGGCGCCATGGTGCGCGAAAAGGAAGACCGCGCCCGGCTGTTCGTCGCGGAAGAGGATGACGTCACCGTCGCGACCGCGCGGCGCCTGGCCAAGGAACTGGGCATATTCCTGCATATCGGCTCGACCGCGATCCGGCGTGACGACGGCAAGAGCGCCAATCGCGCGCTGCTGATTTCGCCGCGCGGCGAGACGATCGCCACCTATGACAAGATCCACATGTTCGATGTCGATCTCGACCATGGCGAGAGCTGGCGCGAATCCGCCGCCTATGAACCCGGAACGCGGGCGGTGACGGCGAATGTCGACGGCGCGACCCTGGGGCTGGCCATCTGCTACGATTTGCGTTTCCCTCAGCTTTTCCGCACCGAGGCGCTGGCCGGGGCCGAGGTGCTGACCGTGCCCGCCGCCTTCACCCGCCAGACGGGCGAGGCGCACTGGCATGTGCTTCTGCGCGCCCGGGCCATCGAGAACGGCGCCTTCGTGATCGCGGCCGCCCAGGGCGGGCAGCATGAGGACGGGCGCGAGACCTTCGGCCATTCGCTGATCGTCGATCCGTGGGGCCGCATCCTGGCCGAGGTCGACCACGACCGGCCGGGCGTGGCGGTGGCCGAGATCGATCCGGCGCAGTCCGCAGCGGCCCGCCGGAAAATCCCCAATCTCAAGAATGCGCGGGAGTTCACCCTTGCGGCCGCCGTCACCGGTGGCGGGCATCTGGAAAGGACGGGGTCTTGATCCGCTTTTCCCTCGTCTGCGAGCACGACCACGAATTCGAGGCCTGGTTCCGCAGCGGTGACGACTTCGACACCCAGAAGAAGCGCGGCTTCATCGACTGTCCGTCCTGCGGTTCGTCCAAGGTGGAAAAGGCACTGATGGCGCCGGCCGTCTCGACCTCCGCCAAGCAGGAGAAGATGGCGCTGGCCATGGGCGAGGCGCAGCGCCAGGCGCTCGAAGAGATGAAGGCACTGGCGGCGAAAGTGCGCGAGAACGCCGATTATGTCGGCGACAAATTCGCCGAGGAGGCCCGCAAGATCCATTTCGGCGAGGCCGACGCGCGCGGCATCTATGGCGAGGCGACGCTGGAGGAGGCCAGGGACCTGGCCGAGGACGGCGTCGAGTTCATGCCCATCCCGGTATTTCCGGACGACAGGAACTAAAGCTGTCGCGCGGGGAACCGGTTTCGGGATAACGACCTGCATAAGAACAACAGCTTAAGGCGCAAGGAGCGGATCTGAAGGATCGCGACGCGCCTTTGGGGCTGGCCCAATCACCGCCGCCGTTGCTGACGCATTTGCAGGGTGTGGCGCGCGGGTTAGCTTCCTCTCCATGAAAGCGATCTGGGATTCGGCGTTCGGCCTGCTGGCGATCACCGGCGGCCTGCTCGGCCTCAGCCTGCCGCTGGGCAAGATTGCCGCGGGGGCCGGCGTGCCGGCCATCATCTGGGCCTTCGTCATTTCGCTGGGCGCAGGCGGCGTGCTGCTGCTTGCCCTGCTCCTGAAGCGCCGCACATTGGCGATGACGGCGCACCGCCTGCGCTATTTCACGATTGCGGCGGCCATCTCCTACGCGCTGCCCAATCTGCTGATCTTCTCTGCCGTTCCGCGTCTTGGCGCCGGCTATACCGGCATCATGTTCACGCTTTCGCCGGTCATCACGCTGGGCTTTTCCATCCTGCTGGGTGTGCGACGGCCCAATTTCCCGGGCATCGTCGGTATCGTCGTCGGCTTCGCCGGCGCCGCCATGGTGGCGCTGGCGCGTGGCGATGCCGCGCAACCGACCGATGCGGCGTGGGTGTTGATCGGCCTGCTCATTCCCGTGCTGCTCGCGGCCGGCAACATATACCGCACCATGGACTGGCCGCCGCACACGGGGCCGATAGAGCTTGCCGCGGGCAGCCATCTGGCCGCGGCGGCCATGCTTCTGGCAGGGATCGTGCTGCTGCCCGGCCTTGCCGCCTTCGCTCCGCTCGGCCAGGTGCCGGGCGTGACGCTGGCGCAGGCGGCATCCGCCGCCGCCATGTTCGCCTTCTATTTCCGGCTGCAGGCGGTGGGCGGGCCGGTCTATCTCAGCCAGATCGGCTATGTCGCCGCCGCGATCGGCCTGTTTGCCGGCACGCTGTTCCTCGGCGAGCACTACCGCTGGCAGACCTGGGCCGGCGCGCTGCTGATCGTCGCCGGGGTGGCCATCACCACCAAGGCGCAGGCCTCGGACGGATAAGGCGTCGCCGGCAACGCAGGTGATCGGGCGAGGGCGGGCGTCAGTTCGCCTTCTGCTTTTCCGCCAGCACCATGTAGTTGACGTCCATGTCCGTGGAGCGCTGCCAGCGGTCGGCCAGCGGGTTATAGACCACGCCGGTGCGGTCGATGACCGACAGGCCGGCGCCGGCCAGCGCGCGCTCCAACTCGTCCGGCCGCACCAGCTTGCCGAATTGGTGGGTGCCGCGCGGCAGCCAGCGCAGCACATATTCGGCGCCGATGATGGCCAGCCCCAGCGCCTTCAGCGTGCGGTTGATGGTGGCGACGAACATGATGCCGCCGGGTTTGACCATCTCGCCGCATTTGCCGATGAACAGGTCGATGTCGGAAACGTGTTCCACGACCTCCATGTTGAGCACCACGTCGAATTTTTCGCCGGCATCGGCAAGGTCCTCGGCCGTGGTCGCCCGGTAGTCGATCTCGACGCCCGATTCGGCGGCATGTAGCCTGGCCACCTCGATGTTGGTGGCGGAGGCATCGGCGCCGACGACCTCGGCGCCCAGCCGTGCCATCGGCTCGCACAACAGGCCGCCGCCGCAGCCGATGTCGAGGATGCGCAACCCCTCGAAGGGCTGCGCCGCATGCGGGTCACGGCCGAAGCGCTGGGCAATCTGATCGCGAATGTAGGACAGGCGCACGGGATTGAATTTG
This sequence comes from Aquamicrobium terrae, assembly GCF_040545735.1. Taxonomy (GTDB): domain Bacteria; phylum Pseudomonadota; class Alphaproteobacteria; order Rhizobiales; family Rhizobiaceae; genus Mesorhizobium; species Mesorhizobium terrae_A. The sequence goes on along the minus strand of NZ_JBEPML010000015.1, from coordinate 98,749 downwards.
TGCAGCGGACGGAACTTGCCGTTCGGGTTCCACCATTCGGCGGCAAGTGCCGAAAAACGTTCAACTTCTCCGGAATCGATGGTCGATCGTCGGGTGTCGGACATGTCCTTGTCTCCGTGAAGCTTTACGAAGTCGGGGTTGAGGGCGCGAAAGTCAAGGCGGCATTTGCAGCGAATCGCGGCAATCGCTTGCACGAAAAGCCTGTTTTGGCTAAGGAGACCCCGCATCGGCACAAGGGGGATCGCCCTCGTGCCAGACCGTCCATTTCGGGCCTTCGGCCCGGCATTCAAAGGCATTCCGCTCCCATGGCGCGTATCGTGATGAAATTCGGCGGGACTTCGGTCGCCGACATCGCCCGCATCCGCAATGTGGCGCGGCACGTCAAACGCGAGGTCGACTGCGGCCATGACGTGGCCGTGGTGGTTTCGGCCATGGCCGGCAAGACCAACGAACTGGTCGCCTGGACGCGCGAGGCCTCGCCCATGCACGACGCGCGCGAATACGACGCCGTCGTCGCCTCCGGCGAGCAGGTCACCGCCGGGCTCCTGGCCATCACCTTGCAGAACATGGGCGTCAACGCCCGCTCCTGGCTCGGCTGGCAGATCCCGATCCACACCGACAACGCCCATGGCGCCGCTCGCATCAAGGATATCGACGGCTCCTTCCTCATCAAGCGCTTCGGCGAGGGACAGGTGGCGGTGATCGCCGGTTTCCAGGGCCTGGCGCCCGACAACCGCATCTCGACGCTGGGCCGTGGCGGTTCGGACACCAGCGCCGTGGCCATCGCGGCCGCCGTCAAGGCCGACCGCTGCGACATCTATACCGACGTGGACGGCGTCTACACGACGGACCCGCGCATCGAGCCCAAGGCGCGCCGACTCGACCGCATCTCCTTCGAGGAAATGCTGGAAATGGCCTCGCTCGGCTCCAAGGTGCTTCAGGTGCGCTCGGTGGAGCTTGCCATGGTGCACAAGGTGCGCACCTTCGTGCGCTCGTCCTTCGTGGAGCCCGATGCTCCCGGCATGGACGATCTTCTCAATCCGCCTGGAACGCTTATTTGCGACGAGGATGAAATCGTGGAACAGCAGGTCGTCACCGGTATTGCCTACGCCAAGGACGAAGCGCAGATCTCGCTGCGCCGCGTCGCCGACCGTCCGGGCGTCGCCGCCGGCATTTTCGGGCCGCTGGCAGAGGCCGGCATCAATGTCGACATGATCGTCCAGAACATTTCGGAGGACGGCAAGTTCACCGACATGACCTTCACCGTGCCTTCGGGCGATGTCGGCAAGGCGCTGGCGGTGCTGGAAAAGGTGCGCGACACCATCGGCTTCGACGCCATCCAGCACGACGAGGGCATGGCCAAGGTGTCGGTGATCGGCATCGGCATGCGCAGCCATGCGGGCGTTGCCGCGACCGCTTTCGAGGCGCTGTCGCAGAAGGGCATCAACATCCGCGCCATCACCACTTCGGAGATCAAGATCTCGATCCTGATCGATGGACCCTACACGGAGCTTGCAGTGCGTACGCTCCATTCCGTATACGGTTTGGACAAGAGTTAAGGGCTGCGGGCCCGGCAGCGGGCCTTATCCGGCGCGCGGGACCGGGCAGCGCGGCCATTGGAGGAAGACGCCGCTATGCGTGAAACGGCGGTCGGCCCACGTGTTCTGTTGAAACGGCTGCGCGAGCTCATGCAGGAGCCGCTGGAGCCGCAGGATCGGCTCGACCGGATCGTGCGCGACATCGCCTCCAACATGGTGGCCGAAGTCTGCTCCCTCTACGTGCTGCGCGCCGATTCGGTGCTGGAGCTCTACGCCACCGAGGGTCTCAACCCGTCCGCCGTCCACCTGGTGCAACTGCGCCTCGGGCAGGGCCTGGTCGGCACCATCGCCGCCAGCGCGCGGCCGCTCAATCTGTCGAACGCGCAGGAGCATCCGGCCTTCGCCTACCTGCCGGAGACCGGCGAGGAGATCTACAGCTCCTTCCTCGGCGTGCCGCTGCTGCGGGCCGGGCGCACGCTCGGCGTCCTGGTCGTCCAGAACAAGACCATGCGCACCTATCGCGACGACGAGGTCGAGGCGCTGGAGACGACCGCGATGGTGATCGCGGAGATGATTGCCACCGGCGATCTCGCCCGCCTGTCGCGACCAGGCCTCGAACTCGACCTGAAACGCCCGGTTTCCTTCGGCGGCGTCTCCTTCAACGACGGCATCGGGCTTGGCCATGTCGTGCTGCATGAGCCGCGCGTCGTCGTCACCAACCTGTTCAACGAGGACAGCGAGGAGGAGGTGCGGCGGCTGGAAACGGCGCTCGGCTCGCTCAGGCTGTCCATCGACGACATGCTGGAGCGGCGCGACGTCGCCTTCGAGGGCGAGCATCGCGAAGTGCTGGAAGCCTACCGCATGTTCGCCAACGACCGCGGCTGGGTGCGGCGCCTGGAAGAGGCGATCCGCAACGGCCTGACCGCCGAAGCGGCGGTCGAGAAGGTCCAGAGCGACATGCGCGCGCGCATGATCCACATGACCGATCCCTATCTGCGCGAGCGGATGAGCGATTTCGACGATCTCGCCAACCGGTTGCTGCGCCAGCTCATGGGGACGGGGCCGGAGGACATCGCCGCCGCCCTGCCCAAGGATGCGATCATCGTCGCCCGCTCGATGGGCGCGGCGGAACTGCTCGACTATCCGCGCGAGAAGCTGCGCGGGCTGGTGCTGGAGGACGGCGCGGCAACCAGCCATGTGGTGATCGTGGCGCGCGCCATGGGCATCCCCGTGGTCGGGCAGGTCAAGGGCGCCGTCTCCATGGCCGAGAACGGCGATGCCATCATCGCCGACGGCGAGGAGGGAGCGGTCCATCTGCGCCCGCAGGCGGACCTCGAAGCCGCCTATGCCGAGAAGGTGCGCTTCCGCGCCCGGCGGCAGGAGCTTTACCGCGAATTGCGCAACAAGCCTTCGATGTCGAAGGACGGCGTGCAGATCGATCTTTTGATGAATGCCGGGCTGATGGTCGACCTGCCGCAACTGGTCGAGTCGGGCGCGGCCGGCATCGGCCTGTTCCGCACCGAATTGCAGTTCATGGTCGCCTCGACCTTCCCGCGCGCCGAAGCGCAGGAGCAGCTCTATCGCGACGTGCTCGATGCGGCGCGGGGCAAGCCGGTCACCTTCCGCACCATCGATATCGGCGGCGACAAGGTGCTGCCCTATTTCAAGAACAACACGCAGGAAGAGAACCCGGCGCTCGGCTGGCGCGCGATCCGCCTGACGCTCGACCGGCCCGGCTTGCTGCGCACGCAGATCCGCGCCCTGCTCAAGGCCGCCGGCGGGCGCGAGCTGAAGCTGATGCTGCCCATGGTGACGGAGCTCGGCGAGATCGCGCAGGCGCGCGAGATCATCGACCGCGAGGTGCGGCATCTGTCGCGTTTCGCGCATCTCTTGCCCAACAGCCTGAAGCTCGGCGCCATGCTGGAAGTGCCGTCGCTGCTGTTCCAGCTCGACGAGCTGATGAAGGCGGTGGATTTCGTCTCCGTCGGCTCCAACGACCTGTTCCAGTTCGTGATGGCGGTGGACCGCGGCAACACGCGGATGGCGGACCGGTTCGATCCGCTTTCGGTGCCGTTCCTTCGCGTGCTGAAGACCATCGCGGATGCCGGCAAGCGCAATCATACGCCGGTGACCTTGTGCGGGGAACTGGCCGGCAAGCCGATCTCGGCCATGGTGCTCATCGGGCTCGGCTTCCGCTCGATCTCCATGTCGCCGGCCTCGATCGGCCCGGTCAAGGCCATGCTGACGGAACTGCCTGTGGGCGAACTCGAGGCCTTCTTCGAGGACAATCTGTGGGCTCCGGCCAACGACATTCCGATGCGGGCGCTGTTGCAGGCCTTTGCCGACGATCGCTCGATTCCGCTTTAGAGCGAGATGACTTCTCCTTGAAAAGCCATCTCGCTCTAAACTTTTGTTTTTGAACCATGATCTTGTCCGAAAAGTCTGCAACTTTTCGGGATCATGCTCTAGGGCCCCGATACCAGCATGAGCATTCTACCCCGTGATCGGATGGATCAGGTCGTCAAGCGTTTCGAGATGCTCGAAGCGCAGATGGCGGCCGGGCCGGAACCCGAAGCCTATGTGAAGATGGCGTCGGAATACTCCGAACTGCAGGACCTTGCCGGAAAGGTGCGCGCCTTGCGCGGCGCCGAGCGGGAGCAGGCGGACCTTGCCGGCCTTTTGGCCGACAAGACGACCGATGCCGAGATGCGCGAGCTGGCCGAGGCGGAGCTGCCGGAACTGGAAGAGCGCATCGAGGGGCTGGAGCGCGACATCCAGATCCTGCTGCTGCCCAAGGATGCCGCCGACGAGAAGAACGCCATCCTCGAAATCCGCGCCGGCACCGGCGGCGACGAGGCGGCGCTGTTCGCGGGCGACCTGTTTCGCATGTACGAGCGCTATGCATCCGCGCACGGCTGGCGCTTCGAGATCATTTCGGCGAGCGAGGGCGATGCCGGCGGCTACAAGGAAATCATCGCCAGCGTTTCCGGCAAGGGCGTGTTCGCGCATCTCAAGTTCGAGTCGGGCGTGCATCGCGTCCAACGCGTACCCGAGACCGAGGCGCAGGGACGCATCCACACCTCCGCCGCCACCGTGGCCGTGCTTCCCGAGGCGGAGGAGGTCGATATCGACATCCGCCCCGAGGACATCCGTATCGACACCATGCGCGCGTCGGGCGCCGGCGGCCAGCATGTCAACACCACCGATTCGGCCGTGCGCATCACCCATCTGCCGACCGGCATCATGGTGGTGTCGGCGGAGAAGTCGCAGCACCAGAACAGGGCGCGGGCCATGCAGATCCTGCGCGCGCGCCTGTTCGACATGGAGCGCAGCCGGGCCGACGAGGAACGCTCCGAATCGCGCAAGTCGCAGGTCGGCTCCGGCGACCGTTCCGAGCGCATCCGCACCTACAATTTCCCGCAGGGGCGGGTGACCGACCACCGCATCAACCTCACCCTCTACAAGCTCGACCGGGTGATGATGGGCGAAATGGACGAGATCATCGATGCGCTGATCGCCGACCATCAGTCGAAGCTGCTGGCCGACATGACGGAAGGCTGAGATCCGGAACGGACATGGTGCATCCTTGACCCTGGCGGAACTTCTCGGCGCCGCGCGGCGCAAGCTTGCCGAATCAGGCGTCGAGGACGCCGCCCTCGATGCCAGGCTGCTGGTCGAGCACTTCACCGGCACCAGCCGCAGCGATGCCATCGCGCGGCCGGATAGGACGATCGATCCGCGGACGGTCGCGGAGGTGGAGGCCGCGCTGGCGCGCAGGTGCCGGGGCGAGCCCGTCCACCGCATCCTCGGCTTTCGCGAGTTCTATGGCCTGCGCCTGTCGCTGTCGGCCGAGACGCTGGAGCCGCGTCCCGACACCGAGGTGCTGGTGGATGCGGTGCTGCCTTTCATGCGCGACGTCGCATCGCGGGAAGGCGAATGCCGGGTGCTGGACCTTGGCACCGGCACCGGGGCCATCGCGCTTGCCCTGTTGGCCAATGTGCCCGGGGCGGTGGCGACGGGCGTCGACATATCCGACGACGCGCTGGCGACCGCCGCCCGCAACGCCGTCGATCTCGGCCTCGCCGATCGGTTCCGGCCAAAAAAATCCGACTGGTTCGCGGAAATTTCGGATCGCTACCATGTAATCGCCTCAAACCCTCCCTATATCGGGTCCAACGAGATCGCGGCCTTGCAGAAAGAGGTACGGCTGTTCGATCCCCTCCGGGCCCTCGATGGCGGAGATGACGGGCTGGAGCCTTATCGGATCATCGCGGCGGGCGCCGCTTCGCACCTGGAACAGGGCGGGCTGGTCGTCGTCGAGATCGGCAGCACGCAGCGGCTGGAGGTCGGGTCCATCTTCGCGGATGCGGGTTTCCGCCTCGTGCGGGCGCTCAGCGATCTGGCCGGAAACGACAGGGTTCTTGTGTTCGCAACTGCGTGAAGAGCTTGACCCCGCGACGAAATAACGCTTGGCAAGGTCTGCAAATATAGATAGGGTCACCTCAACCGGATGAGTTGAAGCGGGCAGATCTTCCAGAGATTCGGTTCCCTTGGACATAGCTGCCTTTCGCGCAAATGGCGCTGAATGCTTCGCGGGGAATCGTCCGGCAAGTGTTATGTGACCGGGATAAGGTGGCACGTGGCGCCAACGCAATCGATGCGGGCGAACACCGGCGGGATGGCAGATCGGCAGGTCCTGTGAACACTGCCGCCGCGATAGGTTTTTCTTGATTTCCAACTGAAGAGACTCGGATGAGGCCACAACAGCAGAACAGGCGTATGCGCGGTCGCAACAATGGCGGCAACAACAATAACAACCGCAAGGGACCGAACCCGCTCAGCCGCAACTACGAGAGCAACGGACCGGACGTCAAGATTCGCGGCTCCGCCCAGCAGATCGCCGAGAAATATGCCGCGCTTGCCCGCGATGCCATGAGCTCCGGCGACCGCGTGATGGCCGAGAACTATCTCCAGCATGCCGAGCACTACAATCGCATCATTGCCGCCGCCCAGGCGCAGATGCCGATCCAGAACGTGCAGCCGGCGCGTGACGACTTCGATGACGACATCGACGAGGAGCGCGACGAGGCTGAAGCGGCGGCCAACGGCAACGAGGCGCATGCCGTCGCGGCCGGCAACGGGTCCGGTCCGCAGCCGGTGATCGAAGGCGTTCCGGCCGAGGTGGCGCTGAACACCGAAACCGCGAGCGAGAACCGCGGCAATCGCGACGGAGGCAGGGGCCGGGACCGCATGAACAACGGCCCGCGTGGTGAACGCGGCGAGCGTCGCCCGCGCGAAACCCGCCAGAAGGATCGGGAAGAGGCCGGGGAAGCCGTGCCCGCCGAGGCCGCAGACGCCGCGCCGGCAGAAGAGGCACCCGCCCAGCCGGCCGAGATGAACCCGGCCGCCCTTGCCGCTGCGGCGGAAGGGAAGGAAGCCGAGGCCGAAGCGCCGCGCAAGCCGCGCCGCCCGCGCAAGCCGCGTGTCGCCAAGGACGCCGGTGAAGCCGGCTCCGCCGAGGAGCCGGTGGCTGCGGCGTCGGAAGGCTGACCGGGGCATTTCCCAGAAAACCAATGTGGACGGCGGGGAGCGACCCCCGCCGTTTTCGTTTGGGCCGGACCGGCGAAACAGGCCCGCATTGCGCTGTCCTGCTGCCGGCGCCGGGATACTCCTTTCGGGCAAGCGGACTTGAGTGCGGCGAAAAGGCCGATAAAATTCCTTTTGCCGCTGTTGTCGGCTCCTTGAGAGGGGCTGTTGCGTGCCCCATATCTGTGAGGAATTGAACCTGGCTCGATCGGGTGGGTTCGTCACCGCAATCTGATCCGGTGCCGCGAAGCGGGCCGGTGACGGAAGGAGACAGATATGAATCTTGAGAAATATTCCGAGCGCGTGCGCGGCTTCATCCAGTCCGCGCAGCAATATGCGCTCAACCGCAATAACCAGCAGTTCACGCCAGAACACGTCCTGAAAGCGCTGATCGACGACGACGAAGGCTTCGCCGCCTCGCTGATCGAACGCGCCGGTGGCCGCCCGCGCGATGTCGAACTCGGCGTCGATGCCGCGCTGGAGGCGCTGCCGCGCGTCGAAGGGGGCAACGACCAGCTCTATCTGGCGCAGCCGCTGGCCAAGGTCTTTTCCACGGCCGAGGAACTGGCGAAGAAGGCCGGCGACAGCTTCGTCACCGTCGAGCGCCTGTTGCAGGCGCTGGTGATGGAGAAGTCGGCCAAGACCTCCGACATCCTCACCAAGGCGGGCGTCACCCCGCAGGCGCTCAACCAGGTCATCAACGACATTCGCAAGGGCCGCACCGCCGATTCGGCGTCCGCGGAACAGGGCTATGACGCGCTTAAGAAATATGCGCGCGACCTGACCGCCGACGCGCGCGCCGGCAAGCTCGACCCGGTCATCGGCCGGGACGACGAGATTCGCCGCACCATCCAGGTGCTGTCGCGGCGCACCAAGAACAACCCGGTGCTGATCGGTGAGCCGGGCGTCGGCAAGACGGCCATCGCCGAAGGGCTGGCACTGCGGATCGTCAATGGCGACGTGCCCGAATCGCTGAAGGACAAGCAGTTGATGGCGCTCGACATGGGCGCGCTGATCGCCGGCGCGAAATATCGCGGCGAGTTCGAGGAGCGGCTGAAGGCGGTGCTCAACGAGGTCACCGCCGCTGCCGGCGGCATCATCCTGTTCATCGACGAGATGCACACGCTGGTCGGGGCCGGCAAGGTCGATGGCGCCATGGACGCCTCCAATCTGCTCAAGCCGGCGCTGGCGCGGGGCGAACTGCACTGCGTCGGCGCGACCACGCTCGATGAATACCGCAAATATATCGAGAAGGACGCCGCGCTGGCCCGTCGTTTCCAGCCGGTGTTCGTGGACGAGCCGACGGTGGAGGATACGATCTCGATCCTGCGCGGCCTGAAGGAGAAGTACGAGCAGCACCACAAGGTGCGCATCTCCGACTCGGCGCTGGTTTCGGCCGCGACCCTGTCCAACCGCTACATCTCCGACCGCTTCCTGCCCGACAAGGCCATCGACCTTGTCGACGAGGCGGCGTCGCGGCTGCGCATGCAGGTCGATTCCAAGCCCGAGGCGCTGGACGAGATCGATCGCCGCATCATGCAGCTCAAGATCGAGCGGGAGGCGCTGAAAGTCGAGAAGGACGAGGCGTCGAAGGACCGGCTGGCCAAGCTGGAGAAGGAACTCACCGACCTCGAGGAGGAATCGTCCGGGCTGACCGCCAAGTGGCAGTCGGAGAAGCAGAAGCTCGGCCTCGCCGCCGACCTGAAGAAGGAACTGGACGAGGCCCGCAACGAACTGGCCATTGCCCAGCGCAAGGGTGAGTTCCAGCGTGCCGGCGAACTTGCCTACGGCAAGATCCCCGAGCTGGAGAAGAAGCTTACGGAAGCCGAGGCCCATGACGGCAATGGCGGCGGCATGGTCGAGGAAGTGGTCACGCCCGACCACGTCGCCCATATCGTGTCTCGCTGGACGGGCATTCCGGTCGACAAGATGCTGGAAGGCGAGCGCGAGAAGCTGCTGCGCATGGAAGACGAACTGGCCAGGCGCGTCGTCGGCCAGGGCGAGGCGGTGCAGGCCGTTTCGAAGGCGGTGCGCCGTGCGCGCGCCGGCTTGCAGGACCCGAACCGGCCGATCGGCTCGTTCATGTTCCTCGGCCCCACGGGCGTCGGCAAGACCGAGCTGACCAAGGCGCTGGCGAGCTTCCTGTTCGACGACGAGAACGCCATGGTGCGCATCGACATGTCGGAGTTCATGGAGAAGCACTCCGTGGCCCGGCTGATCGGCGCGCCTCCCGGCTATGTCGGCTATGAGGAAGGCGGGGCGCTGACCGAAGCGGTCCGGCGCCGGCCCTATCAGGTCGTGCTGTTCGACGAGATCGAGAAGGCGCATCCGGACGTGTTCAACGTGCTCTTGCAGGTTCTGGACGACGGCCGCCTGACCGACGGGCAGGGCCGCACGGTGGACTTCCGCAACACGCTGATCGTCATGACCTCGAACCTCGGCTCGGAATATCTGGTCAACCTGACGGAAGACCAGGATGTCGACCTGGTGCGCGAGGAGGTGATGAACGTCGTGCGCGGGCACTTCCGGCCGGAATTCCTCAACCGCGTCGACGAGATCATCCTGTTCCACCGCCTGCGCAGGCAGGATATGGGCCGGATCGTCGAGATCCAGCTCAAGCGGCTGGAGAACCTGCTTGTCGACCGCAAGATCCATCTGGACCTCGATGCCGATGCGATCGAGTGGCTGGCCCAGAAGGGCTACGACCCCGCCTATGGCGCGCGGCCGCTCAAGCGCGTCATGCAGAAGGAGTTGCAGGACCCGCTGGCCGAGAAGATCCTCGGCGGCGAAATCCTCGACGGTTCCACCGTCAAGGTGACCGCGGGCTCCGACCGGCTGAACTTCCGCAGCAAGCCCGGCACGGGCGCGGAAGCCGTCAAGGCGGCGTAGCCCGGCGCAAACAAAACCGATAAAGATGATGGCCGCAGCGATGCGGCCATCTTCATGCCCGGTTCATCTTCGAAATCTATCGTGATTGGCTGTTTCGCGGGCAATGTGGTCCGCAAACATTGATTCGCCCCGGAGCGGGCGGCTGGAAAGCATGGAGAGCTTTGCCTGCATGTCGCACATTTTCCTGTCCGTTTCGGCACTCGCCGCCGTGCTGTTTTCCGCCGATGCCATGGCATCGCGCGGAGGCAGCCTTGCCGAATCAGGCGCCAGGCCCCCCGTGCAGGCCGAATCGGCACAGCCCGCCCCGGTGCAACTCGCCCAGATGGGCGATTTCGAAGTCTATTTCGACGGCAACGGCAACCGGGTGATCGTGGACAGCTTCACCGGCGAGGTGGTGGCGATCGAGCCGCCGGACATGCGCAGCGATCGTCGCGCATTGCGGCGCCAGCAGGCAAGGCGGGCGGAGCGCCAGGAGCGCTATTATCTCGACGATCCCGATGACATGGAGCGCTTCCTGCAAAGGCAGCGGGAGGAAGAGGCACGGGTCTACGATCCCTATTCGGGCGGCCTTTACGAGGAGTTTCCCGAAGCACCACGCGATATCTATCGCGATCCTCCCCGGGAGCCGCCGCCAACCGCGAATCCGTCGCAGATCGAACGCCGCAAGCTCGAGGAGGCGTCCCTGGAGCCGGCGAACCGCGCGCCCGAATCGGCTTCCAACCCGGTGACGCCGGGCACGCGGGTCGATTCGTCCCTGTCGCTGGGCGCGCGCGAGGACATCGCCGCCCTTCAGGTGCTGCTCGACCGCGCCGGCGCGTCGCCGGGCGTCATCGACGGGCGGTTTGGCTCGAACGTGGAAAAGGCGCTGGCCGCCTATCGCGAGCTCACCGGCCAGACGCTGCGCTCCACCGACGCCATTGCCATCACCCAGGCGCTGGCCGAAACCGGCGGCGACGCATTTTCGCACTATGAGATCACGAACCAGGACGTCGCCGGCCCCTACATCGCTTCGGTGCCGGAGGACTACAGCCACAAGGCGCAGCTCGACCACATGTCGTTCACCTCGGTCACCGAGGCGCTGGCCGAGCGCTTCCACATGGACGAGGCCTATCTCAAGGCGCTGAACCCGGAGGCCAATTTCAACCGGCCCGGCACCATCATCAAGGTTGCCAATTTCGGCCGGCTGGTGTCGACGCCGGTGGCGCGAATCACCGCCGACAAGGCACGGAAGCAGGTGCGCGCTTATGACGAGAGCGGCAAGCTGGTCGCGGTCTATCCCGCCACCATCGGCTCGGCCGCGACGCCTTCGCCCTCGGGCGTGCATGCGGTGACGCGGATCGCGATCAACCCGAATTACACCTACAACCCCAAGATCAACTTCAAGCAGGGTGAAAACGATAAGGTGCTGACGATCCCGCCCGGGCCCAACGGGCCGGTCGGCTCGATCTGGATCGCCCTCGACAAGCCGACCTACGGCATTCACGGCACGCCGGAACCGTCGAAGATCGGCAAGACGGAAAGCCATGGCTGCGTCCGCCTGACCAACTGGGATGCGGCCGAGCTTGCCAAGCTGGTGAAACCGGGTGTGACGGTGGAGTTTCTGGATTAGGGCAGTAAGGCAGTAAGGCAGTAAGGCAGTAAGGCAGTAAGGCAGTAAGGCAGTAAGGCAGTAAGGCAGTAAGGCAGTAAGGCAGTAAGGCAGTAAGGCAGTAAGGGAACAGGTGGCTCGCTGCTATCCTGCCCTAGCCCCCTTCTCCGACCTTCGCGCTTGCGACCTTGAGCGTGTTGCGGTCCTGCTGCTTCAGCAATTCGTCGATGCGCGTGCGCTCGCGCTTGAAAGCGGTCAGTTCGTCGCCCTTCAGCACCTTGCCCACCGGCAGGCGCACCCGCATCGGATCGACCTTGGTGCCGTTGACGATCAGCTCGTAGTGGAGATGGGGGCCGGTCGACAGGCCGGTCGAGCCGACATAGCCGATAATCTGCCCCTGCCGCACCCGCACGCCCGGGGCGATGTTCTTGGCGAACGCGCTTTGGTGGTTGTAGGAGCTGACATAGCCGTTGGCATGGCGAATCATGATCTGCCGGCCATAGCCGCCGGCCCAACCTGCCTTCTCGACCACGCCATTGCCCGTGGCGATGATGGGCGTGCCGCGTGGGGCGGCCCAGTCGACGCCGGTGTGGACGCGGGTGTAGCCGAGGATGGGGTGCTTGCGGCCGCCGAAGCCGGACCGGAACTTGCCGGTGGGAACCGCCTTGCGCAGCAGGAACTGTTGGGCGCTGCTGCCGTTCTCGTCGAAATAGTCGAACGAGCCATCTTCCGTTTGAAAGCGGTAGAAGTTGCGGGTCTGGCCGCCGATGCTGGCCGAAACATAGAGAAGCTCGGAGTTTTCCGAGGCCTCGTCGTCGCTGTCGGGTTGCGAGAACAGCACCTCCAGCCGGTCGGTCGGGCTGGTGCGCGACTGGAAGTCGACATTCGAGGCGAGCAGCTTGACCAGGCGCTGCGTCATTTCCTTCGACATGCCATAGGAATAGGCGGCGCGGTAGATGCCGTCATAGATGGTGGGCAGGTTGCCGCGCGTCTGCACCGGCGGCGAATCGTCGAAAGCGGTGAGCAGTTCGGGATTCGGCTCCGGTTCCTGCGCCGGCACATACTGGCCGTCATCGCTGCGGGCGATGGTCACGATGTGCCTTGTCTTGTCGTAGACGCCGGTGCGCACCACGGTCGGCACTTCGTCCCGAATCTCGATGCCGACGCGCAGCACGGTTCCGGCCTTCAGGGCAGGGGCGTTGAGCAATTTGGCGATCGCGCCCGCCATGCCCTTGGCATCGTCGCCGTCATAGCCCGAATCGGCCAGCGCCTCGGCGATCCGGCGATCCTCGCGGAAGGGGATGATCTCCTCGGCGAAGACCGGCGCCCGGAGTTCCGCCTCGGTGTCGGGGCGCGGCGCGACCGACACGTTTTCCGATACGATGCGCACGCCATAGGAGCCGGCAAGGCTCTGGGTAAGCTGGTCGCCGAAGCGTTGCGGGTCGACATAATGCAGGGAGGCGACCTGGATGGCGCCCTCGGACAGGTCGGCGGCGGCCTCGCGCACCACCTTTTCGACCTCGTCGGCGGAAAGTCCGCTGTTCTCGTCGAAGGCGGCGGTGGCGATCGGGAAATCGACGGTCTTGAGGCTGATCTCGCTCTCGACCTTGGCGCCGTAGATCTGGCCGGCCGCGGTCAATGGCGACGGCGGGGGCGGGGCGCCGTCGTCGCTGAACACACGCAGCGGGTCGAAAGCCGGGTAAGGGGTCGTGGTGGTGTAGGCGGCGGCCAGCGCCATGTTCACCTGCACCAGCGGCATGGAGTGGATGACCTCGCGGTCGCCCACCTTGGTGACCATGGACACGTCCATGCGGCGTCGGTCCTTGGCGCGGGAAACCTGGCGCGTGGGCGTCACGCGCGGTTTCTTCGCCTTCTGCCCGGAAACCAGGTCGTTCGAGGCGAGGCTGGCCAGTTCGGCGATCTCGGGCGGGGTGGCGAGTTGCTGGCGGCCGTCCAGCGCGGCAAACAGGGCCACGCCCATCAGCACGCTGGAGGTCACTCCAGTGAGGAAGGTTCCGGAAAGCCAGCGTGCGGAAACCTCCCGGCGGTCCGGGGGGCTCGTGCGGCCATCCTCTACAAGAGGCGGCTCATTGCCTAGCTCGGCTATGACCTCTTCGGTATCCCGCATCCAGAATGGCTGCTTCTTTC
>NZ_JBEPML010000015.1:0-75000 GCF_040545735.1 Aquamicrobium terrae | reverse complement strand
GATGTGAGGATCCCAAAACAACCAGGATGTTGGCTTAGAAGCAGCCATCATTTAAAGAAAGCGTAACAGCTCACTGGTCTAAATAAGGGTCTTTGCGCCGAAAATGTAACGGGGCTCAAGCCATACACCGAAGCTTAGGGTTCGTGAGCAATCACGAGCGGTAGCGGAGCGTTCTGTAAGCTGATGAAGCCGTACCCGTGAGGGGCGGTGGAGGTATCAGAAGTGCGAATGCTGACATGAGTAACGTAAGGGGAGTGAGAGACTCCCCCGCCGAAAGTCCAAGGGTTCCTGCTTAAAGTTAATCTGAGCAGGGTTAGCCGGCCCCTAAGGCGAGGCCGAAAGGCGTAGTCGATGGGAATCACGTTAATATTCGTGAGCCTGGAGGTAGTGACGGATCGCGTGTATTGTCAGGTCTTATCGGATTGATCCTGGCAGTGAAGCGGTCCCGGGAAATAGCTCCTCCTTATAGCCCGTACCCGAAACCGACACTGGTGGACTGGTAGAGTATACCAAGGCGCTTGAGAGAACTATGCTGAAGGAACTCGGCAAATTGCACGCGTAACTTCGGAAGAAGCGTGACCCTTTTGCGGGCAACCGTAAGAGGGTGGCACAGACCAGGGGGTAGCGACTGTTTATCAAAAACACAGGGCTCTGCGAAGCCGCAAGGCGACGTATAGGGTCTGACGCCTGCCCGGTGCCGGAAGGTTAAGAGGAGAGGTGCAAGCTTTGAATCGAAGCCCCGGTAAACGGCGGCCGTAACTATAACGGTCCTAAGGTAGCGAAATTCCTTGTCGGGTAAGTTCCGACCTGCACGAATGGCGTAACGACTTCCCCGCTGTCTCCAGCATAGACTCAGTGAAATTGAATTCCCCGTGAAGATGCGGGGTTCCTGCGGTTAGACGGAAAGACCCCGTGCACCTTTACTATAGCTTTACATTGGCATTCGTAGTGGCATGTGTAGGATAGGTGGTAGGCTTTGAAGCCAGGGCGCCAGCCTTGGTGGAGCCACCCTTGAAATACCACCCTTATTACTATGGATGTCTAACCGCGGCCCGTCATCCGGGTCCGGGACAATGTATGGTGGGTAGTTTGACTGGGGCGGTCGCCTCCTAAAGAGTAACGGAGGCGCGCGATGGTGGGCTCAGAACGGTCGGAAATCGTTCGCTGAGTGCAATGGCATAAGCCTGCCTGACTGCGAGACTGACAAGTCGAGCAGAGACGAAAGTCGGTCATAGTGATCCGGTGGTCCCGTGTGGAAGGGCCATCGCTCAACGGATAAAAGGTACGCCGGGGATAACAGGCTGATGACCCCCAAGAGTCCATATCGACGGGGTTGTTTGGCACCTCGATGTCGACTCATCGCATCCTGGGGCTGGAGCAGGTCCCAAGGGTATGGCTGTTCGCCATTTAAAGCGGTACGTGAGTTGGGTTCAGAACGTCGTGAGACAGTTCGGTCCCTATCTGCCGTGGGTGTAGGAATATTGACAGGATCTGTCCCTAGTACGAGAGGACCGGGATGGACGTATCTCTGGTGGACCTGTTGTGGCGCCAGCCGCATAGCAGGGTAGCTATATACGGACGGGATAACCGCTGAAGGCATCTAAGCGGGAAACCCACCTGAAAACGAGTATTCCCTCAAGAACCGTGGAAGACGACCACGTTGATAGGCCGGGTGTGGAAGAGCGGCAACGCTTGAAGCTTACCGGTACTAATAGTTCGATCGGCTTGATCGTTCTCATTCCTAATGTTCATCGCTGCGCGATGTCTGTTATCGCTCACGCTGGTTCCGCCCTTCGGGCGGCGCTGCGCGGGCGCGGCGCACAAGCGCCGACGGTCGGTCGACCTTGCAGCCTGACGGCTGAAAGGCGATCAAGGCAGACACGCAAAACATCAGCACAAAACAGCTTCTCAGATAACATGCGCTTTGCCGACCTGGTGGTCATGGCGGGGCGGCTGCACCCGTTCCCATTCCGAACACGGCCGTGAAACGCCCCTGCGCCGATGGTACTTCGTCTCAAGACGCGGGAGAGTAGGTCGCTGCCAGGTCTGCTAAACGCATGAAAATCTTCTCATCGTCATCCAGAACAGCTCATTTTCCTGATTTCGGAACGCCGCCCTTCGGGGCGGCGTTTTGCGTTTGCGGCGAGGCTGTGGCTGCCCGCCTCGTGGAGTTGACCGGATAGGGGGAGTCCCGCTGCCCCTCTCTGAAAATTTGGTGGACCCTTTGCCGTTGAAGCGAGGCGAGGGGTGACAGGCCAATCCTTATTTCCTAAAAGACAATCTCACCAAGGGGAGTCCCGCAAGGGGCTGAGAGACCGCTGGCGCAAGCAGCGCGGTGACCCTTCGAACCTGATCCGGATCATGCCGGCGAAGGGATGGCGAATTTCAAGCTGCCTTTTGCCGGCCTCCTTGCGAGGCCGCCCATGCCAGAAACAAAGCCTGAAACAGACGGTCTCGCTGTCATCCACGAAAGGACAGCACGATGACCGAACGCTTCACCGAAACCTTGAAACGAGAAAGCCAGCCGGCCTGGACGCGGGCGGTCGAGCACCGCTTCGTCCAGGAACTGTTTCAGGGCATGGTGCCCGACGAGGTAATGGCCTCCTATCTCGTGCAGGACCACCGCTTTCTCGACAGCTTCCTGACCTTGCTGGGCGCGGCCATCGCCACCAGCGACAGTTTCGAGGCGCGGCTGCGCTTCGGGCGCTTTATCGGCATGGTGTCGGGGGAGGAGAACACCTACTTCCTGCGCGCGTTCGACGCTCTCGGTGTCAGCGAAGAGCAGCGGGCGGCCATTGCCGACACGCAGCCCACGACCGGTTTCAAGGCGATCATGCGCGAGGCGGCGGCCACGCGTTCCTATGCGGCGGCACTTGCCGTGCTCAATGTCGCCGAATGGCTCTATCTCGACTGGGCCATGAAGGCGCCGGCGCCGCTGCCGCGAAACTTCGTCCACGCGGAGTGGATCACCCTGCACGACAATCCCCATTTCCGGGATTTCGTGGCTTTCCTGCGCGCCGAGCTTGACCGTGTCGGGCCGGCGGAATCGGAGACGAGCCGCGATTTCTTCTCGCGCGCCGTGGCGCTGGAACTGGCGTTCTTCGATGCAGCCTATGAGAGTGGAGAGTAAGCAATGGATGTGTTCGAACGGCTGAAGCAGGCTGCCGCCGCTGACTGGCAGAGCTATGTCGGTCATGAATTCGTGCGGCAGCTCGGCGCGGGTACTCTGCCCGAGGCGGCGTTCCGGGCCTATCTGGTGCAGGACTATCTGTTCCTCATCCAGTTCTCGCGCGCCTGGGCGCTCGCGGCTTACAAGAGCCGCACCATTCCCGAAATCCGGGCGGCGCAGGCGGGGCTTTCCGGCATACTCGACGAGACGGAGCTGCATGTGCGGCTGTGCGGGCGCTGGGGGCTCTCGCCCGAGCAGCTCCACTCCGTGCCGGAGCATCAGGCAACCGTCGCCTATACCCGTTTCGTGCTCGACTGCGGCGCGGCCGGCGACCTGCTGGACCTCCATGTCGCGCTCGCGCCGTGTGTCATCGGCTATGCCGAGATCGGCAAGGCATTGGCGCCAAACGGCGTCGCCGCACTGGGGGACCACCCGTACCGTGAATGGATCGGCGAATATGCCGGGGATGCATTCCAGCAGCTTGCCGTCGGTTCACGCAAGCTGCTCGACGATCTGGCGGCGCGCTCGATGACGGAGCGGCGTTTCGGGGAGCTTGCCGCCCTGTTCGGCAAGGCCTCGCGGCTGGAGGCGGATTTCTGGCAGATGGGGCTGGATGCCGCCCGAGGCTGACACGAAAAACCTCCCCGGCGGCGGTTTCGGCCGGGGAGTTTTCTGGCGGGAGGCATGTCGTTGCCGCCGCGCCTTTTTCGCGACTGCTTAGAGGATGACGACCTTCGAGCCGGGGCGCGCACGCTGATAGAGGTCGACGACATCCATGTTCAGCATGCGGATGCAGCCGGCCGAAACCGCCTTGCCGATGCTGTTCGGCTGGTTGGTGCCGTGGATGCGGTAGTAGGTATCCTTGCCGTCCTTGAACAGGTAGAGCGCGCGCGCGCCCAGCGGATTGGTCGGGCCGCCTTCGACGCCGTTCTCATATTTCTTGTACTGCTCGGGCGCGCGGGCGATCATCGAGTCGGTCGGGCGCCAGCGCGGCCATTCCTGCTTCCAGGCGAGATCGGTGACGCCGCTGAACCCGCGCCCGGCGGCACCCACGCCGACGCCGTAGCGCAGCGCCTTGCCATTGGCCTGGACGAGGTAGAGGAAGCGGTTGGCGGGATCGACGACGATGGTGCCAGGCGCATAGTCGCTGCGATAATCGACCATCTGGCGGTGATATTTTTCCGGGATCTTGGACAGGTCTTCCTGCGGAAGCGGGAAACGCTCATTGGGGCGCGGCCCATAGCGCGGCGGCGTGACCGAAGCCTGTTCGACCGGCGCGGGCGCGGGCTCGGCCACAGGCGGCGCGGGCGCAGGGCTGGTCACGGTCATCTCGGAAGATGTGGCGCAGGCGCCCAGCCCCATGCAGGCCAGAAGCGCCAGCGCAGTCCATACGCGCCGTGCCGGCCGCTCGTCCATTGCGTCGGTCATATGCCTGAAGTCCTTCGTATCAGTTGCTGTCGCGCGCTCGCGCGTCGGAAATAACCTGCCGGAAGCCCGCTTCGTCGAGCGCGGAGGCGACGAGGAAGGGGCCGATGAGGAAGACCGGGGTGCCGGCAAGGCCGAGCGCGTCGGCCTGCGCGCCATGACGCTGCAGGAGGGCGGTGATCTCGGCGTCCTTCGCCTTCATGTCATGCTCCAGCCGGGCCATGTCGAGCCCGGCTCCGGCCACCGCCTTGCGCATCCTGTCTTCCTCGACCCTGCCGCCCTTGATGGCCATCAGCGCATGATGGGCCTCGCCGTACCTGCCCTGGCGGTGGGCCGCCAGCGCCAGCCTGGCGCCGTAGATCGAGGCCGAGGTGAGGATCGGCCAATCCTTGTAGACCAGTCGCACCTTGCCGTCGGCACGCACGACCTTGTTGAGCGGATCGACCGTCTTCTTGCAGAACGGGCAGTTGTAGTCGAAGAAATAAACGATGGTGACATCGCCCTTGGCGTTGCCGGCCTTCGGGTCCGCCGGATCGTTGAGGATCATCTCGGTGCTGAGCCCGTCGTCGGCGGATGCCTGCGCCGGCGTGACGATGCCGGCCGCCGCCAGCGCCATCAGCGCCAGTGCCGCGCGGCGGTTGAGCGCTGTGGGGCCATGGGTTTCGGAAGAACCGATGTTCGCGAGCTGCGGCATGATCCGGTGCGGGGTGATCGACATGGAAACGGCCTCGATTTCTGCTGGTCGGGCCGACAGGGTTTGGTGGACCTTAAGGCAGGCTTAAGGGCAAAAGGAAAGCCTGCGTACACGTAAAAAATCCGGTGTTGCAGACAGCGCACAGCTTCCGTTCGGGCAGCCGGCGCTCCCTTTCTTAAGATTGCCTTAAGGCGCCGGCATGAGGCAGGGAAACCGTCATGCCGCCGAACAGGCGGCGAGGCGAGCGGAGACGAGGCTTATGCGTTCCATGCGAACCCGACTGTTCGCGATCCTGATCCTGATCACCGGGCTGGTGTGGCTTTCGGCGGTGACGTGGATCTACTTTTCTACCGGTTCGCAGCTCGAGCGGGTGCTCGACGCGCGGCTGATGGAGGCGGCGCGCATGGTCAACTCCATGGTGACGCGGCGCGCCCTTGCCACGGCCGGGGACGCGATCGTGCCGCCGATCGCGACGGAGCCGCATTCCGCCTACAACCGCCAGCTTTCCTGCCAGATATGGTCGCTGGAAGGCACGCTGCTCAGCCAGTCGGACGGAGCGCCGCAGGCGAAGCTGTCGGAAAAGGCCCCCGGCTTTTCCAACGCCGTCATCGATGGCGAGACCTGGCGCGTCTATACGGTGGACAATCCCGAAGCCGGGGTGCGGGTGATGGTCGGCGATCGCGTCTATTTCCGCGATCATCTGGTGAACAACGTCATTGCCGGCGTGCTGCTGCCGGCGCTGCTTATCCTGCCGGTACTGGCGGGGCTGATCTGGCTGAGCGTCGGGCGGGGGCTGACGCCGCTCAGCCGCATCGCCAGGGAGTTGTCCACGCGGCCGGCTTCCGATCTCGGCTCCATCGAGGCTCCGGGCGCGGCGAGCGAGTTGCAGCCGGTGGTGAAGGCGATCAATGCGCTGTTCCGGCGCGTCTCCGAGGCGCGCGAGCGCGAGCGCGACTTCATCGCCTTCGCCGCGCATGAATTGCGCACGCCGATGTCCGGCCTGAAGACACAGGCGCAGATTGCGCTGGCGAGCGCCGACCCGGCGATCCGGGAAAAGGCGCTTTCCCAGATCGTGGCCGGGGTCGACCGGACCGGGCGCCTGGTGCGGCAGCTGCTGGATATCGCCGCGCTGGAAGCCGGGGCCGGGCCTGCCGCCGAAGAGCCCTTCGAGGCCGGCCCTCTGCTGCGGTCGGTCGCCGACGAGCTGGCTACCCATACGGCCGGGTCCGCCGCCATTGTCATAGACCCGGCGTTGGCCGGCCTCCGGATCACCATGCCGCCGGAAGCGTTCCGGCTGGCCGCCCGCAACCTCATGGAAAATGCGCTGCATCATTCGCCTGCGGGGAGCCAGGTCTCCTGCCGGCTTGGAGAGAGCGGCGATGAAGTCACGATCTGGATCGAGGATGCGGGACCGGGCATTCCGGAAGAGGAATTGCCGCGGGTGACGGAACGCTTCTTCCGTGGCCGCTTCCGCTCGGCGGCGGGCAGTGGGCTCGGCCTCAGCATCGTGGAGACGGCGCTGGAACATGCCGGTGCGCGGCTCGACATGCGCAACAGGGATCAGGGCGGGCTTGCCGCCGGCATCGTTGTACCCGCCGGCAAGGCGAGGCGGCTTGCGGCCGCTGCCTGAATCTACTCGCTCAGCTTGCCGATGCCGGCCAGAAGCGCCTCACGGGAAATCTCGCCCATGTGGACGGCACGCAACTGCCCGTCGGGGCCGATGAACAAGGTCGCCGGCAGGCCGGGCGTCGTATAGTGGCGCGAAAACCGGCTCAGCCCGTCGAGAAGCACCGGGTCGAGCGCCAATCCTTCCCTTTCGAGATAAGACCGCACGGTGCCTTCATCCTCACCCTGGTTGACGAACAGGAAGGTGGCGTCGCCATTGCTGGCGGCGACATCGGCCATCATCGGCATTTCGCGCCGGCAGGGCGGGCACCATGACGCCCACAGGTTGACGACCATCGGCTTGCCGGTGAGGGCCGAAGGGGTCACCGTGGTTCCCCCAAGGGCGGTGTAGGGGCCGGACGGCAAGGGGGTCGGCGGTACGCCGGCGGTGAGCTGGATGACCAGCGTGGCCATGAAGGCGGCGGCTGCGGCCGGAACCGGCGTCCACAACAGCAGTCCGGGGTGGCGGCGCAGATGGAGGAGCGTGACGATCACCACGGCGGCAATGCCGGCCGGGATCATGAAGCCGCCCTGCCAGACGGCCAGCACGCGCCACGGCTCGGCCGCGAAACTGTCGAAATGGCGGATCACATGGCCGATACGGGCGGCGAGGAAGAAGGCGAGCGCGGCGCGCCACGACCAGCCGGCAAAGCGCCGGTCGACCGTGCGGGCCAGAAGCTCGGCCCCGGCAAGGAAGGTGAAAATGGCAAGCACTGCCGCAAGGCGCTCGGCCGAGAACATCAGCGGCCCGATGGTGAAGGCGTTCATCCTGCGGTCCTTATTTCCCGGCCTGGGTCGCCGAAGCCACCAGTGATTTCACCTCGATCTCGCCGACCAGCCTGGTGCCGTCGATCTCTGCCTTGTCGGTTCCGAAGAAGATCATCGTCGGCGGGCCAACCACCGCGAGGTCCCGCATCAGGGACTGGTTGGCCTCGTCGAGCCGCGACAGGTCGACCTTGATGCGGCGGAAGCCGGCGAGGCTGTCGGCGACCTGCGCGGCCGGCAGGACGTCACGCTCGATGCCGGTGCAGGTCACGCACCAGTCGGCGGTGAAATAGACCAGCGTCGGCCGCTTCTCGGAGGAAGCGGTGGCGAGCACGCTTTGCAGTTCGGGCGCGGCGGAGATGTTGGCGAAGCCGAGCGCCCCTGTTTCCGCCGTTTGTCGGGACAGGGCGATATGCGCCAGCGGCCGGGCCGGATCGCTGCCGCCGGATGCGGCGCCGACGCCGAGGATCAGCGCATAGAGGGCAATCGCCATGCCGGTACCCTTGCGCAGCCGACGTCCGGCAGTTGCATCGCTGCCCAACGCATCGAAGGCGCCGACGAACACGGCCGCCACCATCGCCAAAGCAGCCCACAGTGCGAGAGCGGCGGGAGCGGGCAACAGGCGCGAGGCCATCCACACGGCCATGCCGAGCAGCACGAAGCCGAAGACATATTTCACATGGTCCATCCAGCCGCCGGTTTTGGGCAAGGCGCGGCTGCCGAAGGTGCCGAAGGCGATCAGCGGCAGGCCTTGTCCCAGCCCGAGGGCGAACAGTGCGGCCGCGCCCAGAGCGGCATCGCCGGTCTGGGCGATGTAGAGCAGGGCGGCCGCCAGCGGGGCGGTGACGCAGGGGCCGACGATCAGCGCCGAGGTGAAGCCGATGGCTGCCGCGCCGCCCAGCGAACCGCGCCGCCCGCTGCCGGTGCCGGCGATGCTGCTGACCCAGGCTGACGGAAGCTGGATCTCGAACAGCCCGAACATTGACAGCGCGAGGATGAAGAAGATCGCCGCCACGGCGCCGACCGCATAGGGCGATTGCAGGACGATCTGGAGGTTCTGGCCGGACCATGCGGCGGCAACGCCGAGCAGGCCGAAGGCCGTAGCCATGGCCAGCACATAGGCGAGCGACAGCGCAAAACCCCGGCGCGGCGTCAGCGTTTCGCCGGAGCGGGCGAGCGTGGCGCTCAGGATCGGATACATGGGCAGCACGCAGGGCGTGAAGGCGAGCAGCAGGCCGAAGGCCAGGAAGCTCGCCACCACCCACAACGCCCCGCCATTGGCCAGAAGCGAGGCGACCATGCCGCCCGAGGCAGCATCCTGCGACAGACGGAAGCCGCCGGTGTCGGCTGCGCCTGCCGCCTGCGCGGGCTCCTCCGAGGGCGGCGCAAACAGGCCGAGACCGGAGCCGGCGGTCCTGATCTCGAGTGTCTCGAGGTTCACCGCGCGCGTTTCGGGCGGGTAGCAGATCGAATCCTTCTTGCAGCCCTGGTAGGTCAGCAGGATTTCGGATGCGTCGCCTTTCGGCAGGTGGGCCGAGGCGGTTCTGTAATAGACTTCCGAGACGCCGAAATTCGGGTCGTCTTCCCGGGTGCCCTCGGTGGTTTCGAGCGCCACGGGCGCTTCGCCGTCGGCGTTCTTGGCCTCGATATGGTCGCGATAGAGGTAATAGCCGTCGGCGATCTTCCATTCGAAGGTCACGCCACCTTGCCGCGCCGGCGCGGCCGTCAGCCTGAATGCCTCATCGGCCTGTAGCAGGTCCGATTGCTGTGCAGCGGCGGGAAGGATGCCGACAAGGAAAAGCAGGGCCGAGAGGGCAAGTGTGATTTTTCTCAAAACGACGTTCTCGTGCTCACTTCGCGGATAGGCTTATCAACCGGCAAAGGGTTTTAGCCGGGCTATCAGGTTCTCGGTCGAAAAATTGCCGACCGAGCGGGTGTTTTCGTGCTCACCCCCGCTGGCGGCATCGACGATGAAGACGGTCGGCGGACCGTCGACCCGCAAATGCCGCAACAGGGCGCGATGGCCATCAGTCATGGCGGTGACGTCGATCCTGATCAGGCCGTAGCTTTGCATCAGTTCCGCCACCCGCTCGTCGGGCAGGATCTTGGTGTCGATGACCTTGCAGAAGGCGCACCATTCGGCCCCGACATCGACAAGCGCCACCGTTTTGCTTTGCGACAGATCGGCAAGGGCTGCCTGATATTGGGGCAGGCTTTCAACCAGATAGGTGGCGGCGGGTGCGGGGGCGGCAAGCAGGCCCGCGCCCGCAAGCAGGGGCAAGCCGAGCAGCAAGGTGCGGCGGGTCAGCGGACGGCAGACGGGGGCAGGGGCTTTTGCTGTGTCGCCGGCATGGGAAAACCTGTCCTGCATGGAACTTCGCTCTTTTTTACGCATCGGATTTGGCGGGCTTGGGTTGCGAAGCTTAAGTCAGGCTTAAAGCCTTCTTGCGGGCACAGGGCTCAGGGCTCCGGACCGAGGCGATAACCCAGCCCGCGCACCGTTTCGATGAGACCCGCCCCCAGCTTGGCGCGCAGATGGTGGATGTGCACCTCCACCGTGTTGCTCTCCACCTCTTCCTGCCAGCCATAGAGCTTGTCCTCGAGCCGGGCCTTGGAAAGGATCGCGCCGGGATGGCTCATCAGTGCTTGGAGGATGGTGAATTCGCGCCGTGAAAGCCGGACCTGCCGGCCCGCCCGCTCGACAAGCCGGCTGGCGGGCACCAGCGTCACGTCGCGCCAGCGCAGCTCGGTGCTGGAGCGGCCGGTGGAGCGCCGTGTGAGTGCCCGGAGCCGCGCCGCCACCTCGTCGAGGTCGAAGGGCTTGCCCAGATAGTCGTCGGCGCCGGTGTCGAGCCCGGCGATGCGGTCGACAACGGCGTCGCGCGCCGTGAGCATCAGCACCGGCGTTTCGTCGCGGGCGGTCCGCAGCGATTTCAGCACGTCGAGCCCGGAGCCATCGGGTAGCATCAGGTCCAGCACCACGGCATCGAAGCGGTTTGCCTCCAGCGCGGCCAGCGCGCCTTCGCAAGTGGCGACGGCATCGGTGGTGAAGCCGGCCAGGGACAGGCCGACCTTCAGCCCGTCCCGCAGGATGTCGTCGTCTTCCACGATCAGCAGCCGCATCTTTTCCTTCCACGTGAATGTCCGCGCTTTGTCGATAGGCCTTAAGGCAGTCTTAAGCAAAGGCCGGCGCCGACGAACCGGTTTTGCAATGGGCGGCAAATCGATTATCGTCGCCTTGCTTGTCCAGTTTCGGGGAGACGGGTGTGGGCATCAATTTCGGGAAGAAATACAGCCATTTGACGCATGGCTTCGGCTGCCTGTGCCAAAGCCCGCTGGTGGCCGAGATCAATGCGCGGCTCAATGGCGGCATGTCGCGGCGCTCCGTCCTGCGCGGCATCGCCGGTGCGGTCGGCACCATGGCGGTGGGGCTGCCGGCCTTTGCCGCCGACGGCAAGCCGGTGTTGCTGAAAAACGTCAAGGTGTTCGACGGCAAGTCCGCCGCCTATCTGGAGGGGCGCGACGTGCTGGTGTCGGGCAACCGGATCGAGGATCTGGTCGGGCAGGGCGAAACCGTTGCCGATGCCGAAATCATCGATTGCGGCGGGCGGACGCTGATGCCGGGGCTGATCGATGCCCATTGGCACACCATTCTGGCCGGAATCAACCAGGTGGCGGCGATGACGGCGGATGTCGCCTATGTCCATCTGGTTGCCGCGCAGGAGGCCGAGCGCACGCTGATGCGCGGCTTTACCACGGTGCGCGATGTCGGCGGACCTTCCTTTGCGCTGAAGCGCGCGATCGATGAAGGCCGCATGGCCGGCCCGCGCATCTATCCGAGCGGCGCCATGATCTCGCAGACCTCGGGCCATGGCGACTTCCGCATGCGCACCGACCTGCCGCGCAGCACGCAAAGCAATTTGAGCGCCACCGAAGTGTCAGGCATCTCGGCCCTTGCCGATGGCGTGCCGGAGGTGCTGCGCCGCGCCCGCGAACAGCTCATGCTGGGCGCCAGCCAGCTCAAGATCATGGCGGGCGGCGGCGTCACCTCGGTGTTCGACCCGCTGGATTCGCTGCAATTCACCGAGGCCGAGATGAGGGCCGCCGTCGATGCCGCTTCCGACTGGGGCACCTATGTGTGCGCCCATGTCTACACCTCGGCCGGCATCAGGCGGGCGCTGGACTGCGGCGTGAAAAGCATCGAGCACGGGCAACTGGCGGATGAGGACACGGTGCGCCGCATGGCCGATGCCGGCGTGTGGTGGAGCCTGCAACCCTTCCTCGCGGACGAGGATTCCAACCCCGGGAGCACGCCGGAGCAGCAGCAGAAACGCCTTGAAGTTTCGCAAGGCACGGTCCGCGCCTTCGAGCTCGGCAAGAAGCATGGCGTCAACATGGCCTGGGGCACGGACATATTGTTCAACCCCAAGGGTACGGCCGCGCAGGGCCGGCACCTGGCCAAGATCGCCCGCTGGTTCGACAATCACGAAGTGCTTTCCCTGGCCACCGGCCGCAACGCCGAACTGCTGGCGCTGTCGGGTCCGCGCAATCCCTATCAGGGCAAGCTCGGCGTGATCGAGGCCGGCGCCATGGCCGACCTTCTGGTCGTGGAGGGCGATCCGCTGCAGGATATTTCGGTGGTCGCCGATCCGGACAACACCATGAAGCTCATCATGAAGGATGGGCGCATCCACAAGAACACGCTCGGAGCCTGACGCCGCCATGATGATGAGAACGACCGCGGGGTTTGCCGCCCTTCTTGCCCTGACCGGGTCCGTGCTCGCCGCCGATGTGCTGCCGCCGGTGGAGCAGCCTGTGGCCGTGGAGGCGGAACGGCCGCTGTGGGCCTTCCAAGTCACGCCCTATATGTGGGCGGCGGGTCTGAAAGGCGATATCTCGCCGTTCCGGCGGGCGCCGACGATTCCCGTCGAGAAGGATTTCGGCGATATCCTCGACGATCTCAATTTCGGCGGCTTCATCAATGTCTGGGGCCGCTACGACCGCTTCGTGTTCTCGGGCGACATCATGTACACCAGCACGACGGACAGCCACAGTTTCGGGAACATACCCCAACTGCCGGGTATGCCGCCTGTAGCGAGCGCGGACGTCGATGTCGATACCAAGCAGTTCACCTCCACGCTGGCGGCCGGCTACAGGGTGTTCGACGTGCCCGGCACCACGCTCGACCTGCTTGGCGGCGTGCGTATCTGGCATGTTTCGAACAAGGTGACGGTGGATGCGGGCTTCATTTCTGCCTCGCACAAGGAAAGCTTCGGCTGGGTCGATCCGGTGGTCGGCGCGCGCCTGTTCCACGGCCTGACCGACAAGCTGTCCTTCCAGATGCAGGCCGATGTCGGCGGCTTCGACGTCGGCTCGAAATTCACCTACCAGGCGCTGGCGACGTTCAACTATACGTTCACGGACCACCTGTCGGCATCGGTCGGCTACAAGGTGCTGAGCGTCGATTACGACCATGACGGGCACGTCTTCGACACGACGCTGCACGGCCCCGTGCTCGGCCTGACCTACCGGTTCTAAAGGTCGATGCGTCGTCCATTCGAAGCGGCGATGGCATGGATGGCCTCCTCGATGGCCAGCGCCTCCCTGAACGACGGCCAGGCTTCCGTGCTGGCCGCGATGGCGCGCAGGAATTCGGCCGCCTCGATGGTCTTGAGGTCGTTGAAGCCGAGCTGGTGGCCGGGGGCGGGCGTGAAGTTGCCATAGGGCGGGTGCGAGGGCCCGGTGAGAATGGTCCTGAACCCCTGTTCGGCTGCAGGACCGTTGTTCTGGAACAGGTGCAACTCGTTCATGCGTTCCTGATCGAAGCGGATCATGCCCTGTGTGCCATGCACCTCGAAGATCATGCTGTTCTTGCGGCCCCAGGCTGAGCGCGATGTCGAGAACAGGCCCTGCTGGCCGCCTGCGAAGGTGAGGATGGCCGAGGCGATGTCGTCATTCTCGACCGGCCGGCGCTCGCCGCTTTCGGGGGAGGGGCGCGTTTCATGCACCGTGCGGATGTCGCCGATGACGCTGCTTATGGGTCCCATCAGGCCGATGGCCATGGACAGCATGTGGCAGCCCATGTCGCCCAGCGCACCGAGCCCGGCTTCCGCTTTGGTCGCCCGCCATGTCCACGGCAGGTCCGGGTCGGCCTGATAGTCCTCGTCGACGAAGCCGCGGAAATGGATGAGGCGGCCGATGGCGCCTTCGCCGATCAGCCGCCGCGCATGCTGGTAGGCGGGGTTGCGGATGTAATTGTAGCCGACCATGGTGCGCCGGCCGCTTTTTTCGGCGGCTTCCGTCATGGCACGGGCCTCGTCCAGCGTCAGTGCCATCGGCTTTTCGCAATGGACGTGCTTGCCGGCTTCAAGGGCGGCGATGGCTATGGCGGCATGCAGCTTGTTGGGCGTGGTGATGCACACGACATCGATGGCCGGATCGGTGACCAGCGCGCGCCAGTCGTCGGTCGAGCGGGCAAAGCCGAATTGATCGGCCATGGCGGACGCCTTGCCCGACGGCGTGTCGCAGAGCAGTTCCAGCCGTGGTGTCGGCACGTCGCCGAACACGGCCTTGACCGCGCCATAGGCCAGTGCATGGCACTTGCCCATGAAGCCGGTGCCGATCAGCCCGATGCCGATGTCGCTCATGCGCCGCTGTCCACTTCCGTCACCCGCACGGCACGGCCTTCCTGCACGGATTTCAGCGCCGCTTCGGCCAGAAGCAGCGCCGCAAGTCCGTCCGCCCCGGAGGGCGAGGGTGTCTGGCCGCCGACCATGGCGGCGATGAAAGCGGCGATCTCGGCCGCATAGGCTTCCGTATAGCGGGTCATGAAGAAATCATGCAGCGGCGGCAGGCGGTAGCCGTCGGCGGTGGCCAGCTCCACCGAGACCGGCCGCTGGTTCTGTGCCGAAACGGCGCCCAGCGAGCCATGCACCTCGATGCGCTGGTCGTAGCCATAGGTGGCGCGGCGCGAGTTGGAGATGCTGCACTGCCGCCCGGAGGCGGTCATGAGCACCAGCGAGGCGCTGTCGAAGTCTCCCAGCCGGCCGATCTCGGGATCGACCAGAACCGAGGCGGCGGCGAAGACGCTTTCGATCTCCTCGCCCAGCAGGAAGCGGGCCATGTCGAAATCGTGGATGGTCATGTCGCGGAAGATGCCGCCCGACGAGGCGATATAGGCGGGCGGCGGCGGGCCGGGGTCGCGCGAGACGATCTGTACCATCTCGACAGCGCCGATGCGGCCCTCGTCGATGGCCTGCCGCACGGCGCGGAAATGCGGGTCGAAGCGGCGGTTGAAGCCGACCATCAGCCTGGCCCCGGTTTCTTCCACCGTTTTCAGGCAGGCGCGCACGCGCGCCACGGAAAGATCGACCGGCTTTTCGCAGAAGATCGCCTTGCCGGCGCGGGCGAACAGCTCGATCAGGTCGGCATGGGTGTCGGTCGGCGTGCAGACGACGACCGCGTCGATGCTCTTGTCGGGGGCGATATCCTCTATGGAACGCACCGCGCAGCCATATTGCCTGGCAAGCGCGTTGGCGGCTTCCGGCACCGGATCGGCAACCGCCGCCAGCCGGGCGTCATGGTTGGAGGCAATGGCCTGCGCATGGACCTTGCCGATGCGCCCGGCGCCAAGAAGAGCGAAACTGATCGTCATGCCTGCCCTCGACAAACTGGGCGCCGCCGGTTCCATGCAAAACGCTCCGGCATTGCCCGCCTGAGTGAATTAGAATAAAAATTCCAAAATCACGGAAGATGGATCGTGTCAAGGAGCAAGCGATGGACCACGACGAAGCAGGCGCGCCGCACACCGTCGAAGCCTTCTATGAAAGGCTGCGGCGCGACGGCCACGACCTGCCCAAGCGGCTGCGGCAATGCGCCGACTATGTCGCGGCCTATCCCGACAAGGTGGCGGTGTCGACCGTGGCCGAACTGGCGGAGGCGGCCGATGTGCCGCCCTCGGCCTTCATGCGGTTTTGCCAGGAGCTCGGCTTTTCCGGCTTCTCGCACATGCAGAAGCTGTTCCGGGAGGAATATGCCCAGAAATGGCCGAACTATGCGACGCGGCTGACCAAGCTGCGCGACAGCGGCAACGACACGCCGGCGGCTCTTCTGGCTGAATTCGCCGAGGCCGGCCGCAATTCCATCGAGAATCTCGCCCGCACCATCGACCCCGACCTGCTCGACCAGGCGGTAGGGATGCTTTCGGGCGCGCGCACCATCCATCTGGTCGGCAACCGCCGGGCGTTTCCGGTCGCCTCTTATCTCGCCTATTCCTTCGAGAAGATGAGCATTCCCGCCATCCTGCACAGCGGCGTCGGCAATCTGAAGCTCGACAATTTGCTGGCCCAAGGCGACGCGATGATCGCCATCAGCTTCGCGCCCTACACGGCCGACACGGTCGAGCTTGCCGAGGAGGCGGAACGGCAGGGGCTGGGCATCGTCGCCCTGACCGATCTGCCCACCAGCCCGCTGGCGAGGCTCGATGCGGTCAGGCTGTTCGTGTCGGAAATCGATGTCGGCGCTTTCCGCTCGCTCTCGGCGGCGCTGACGCTGGCCATGGCGCTGTCGGTCGCCGTCGGGGCGCATCGGCGCCGGCATGAAAATAGAAAATGAAAGTTGCTTTTTGAAAAAAATAGAATAATTATGTCATTTATGATCTCGGGGCGTCCGGGGTCGCTGCGCATGCACCGGCTTCCGGAGGAGGAAACCGGCATGCGGACGAAACGGGGAGGTTTCAATGAGAAGGACGTTTCTTGCACTCGCAGCCGCGGTCGCTACCGCTTTTGCGGGTCTTTCCACGCCGGCTCATGCCGAGGGCGAGCGCTTCGTTCTGGTCAGTCACGCACCGGACAGCGATAGCTGGTGGAACACCATCAAGAATGCCATCACGCTTGCCGGCAAGCAGATGGAGGTGACGGTCGAATACCGCAACCCGCCGACCGGCGACCTGGCCGACATGGCTCGCATCATCGAGCAGGCGGCGGCTTCCAATCCCAACGGCATCATTTCCACCATCGCCGATTACGACGTGTTGTCCGGCCCGCTCTCCAATGCGGTGGCCAAGGGCATTCCGGTCATCACCATCAATTCCGGCACCGAGGAGCAGTCGAAGCAGCTCGGCGCGTTGCTGCATGTCGGCCAGCCCGAGAAGGCGGCCGGTGTCGGTGCGGGCGAAAAGGCCAAGGCAGCGGGCGTCACCAAGTTCCTGTGCGTCAACCACTACATCACCAACCCGGCTTCCGTTGAGCGGTGCCAGGGCTATGCCGAGGCGCTCGGCGTGGAACTCGGCTCGCAGATGATCGATTCCGGGCTCGACCCGGCCGAGGTCAAGTCGAAGGTTCTGGCCTATCTGCAAAGCAACCCCGACACCAACGGCATCCTGACGCTGGGGCCGAACTCGGCCCATCCGACCATCGCGGCACTTCAGGAAAGCGGCAAGGCGGGCACCATCCACTTCGCCACCTTCGACCTGTCGAGCGAGATTTCGGCGGCCATCAAGGATGGCACCATCGCCTTCGCCATCGACCAGCAGCCGTTCCTGCAAGGCTATCTGCCGGTGGTGATCCTCACCAATCTCGCCCGCTACGGCGTCGTGCCGGGCAATTCGATCAATTCCGGTCCGGGGTTCATCACCAAGGACAATATCGAACTCGTCGAGAAACTGGCCGGCGAATACCGCTAGCCCGAGACGCGGGCGCCGCCGGAAAGGCCGGCGCCCGCCTGTCCAGGATCGCCACCCAGAATAGGACCGGCGTGCTGCGTGTGGCGGCGCGACGGGCGGGCATTACCGGAGGCCGGCATGACCGAACAGGACTCCAAGACCAGACCTGTCGCGAACGCGGCGGAACTGATAGCGGATGAGCGCGTCAAGCAGATCTCGCCGCTGCGCCGGGCGCTGGTCCGGCCCGAACTCGGCGCCATATGCGGCACCATCCTGGTCTTCGTCTTCTTCTTCGCCATTGCCCGCAACAGCGGCATGTTCGCGCCGGAAGGGGTGCTGAACTGGGGCGTGGTGGCAGCGCAGTTCGCCGTCATCGCGGTCGGCGCCTGCCTGCTGATGATCGCCGGCGAGTTCGACCTGTCGGTCGGCTCGATGATCGGTTTTTCCGGCATCGTCATCGCGCTGATGTCAGTGACATGGCAATATCCGGTGTGGCTGGCCATTCTGGTCGCCTTCGCCATCGCGCTCGCCATCGGCGCGCTGAACGGCTACCTCGTCATAAAGACCGGCTTGCCGTCCTTCATCGTCACGCTGGCCTTCCTCTACATATTGCGCGGGCTCACCATCTTCATCTCCATCTCCACCACGCGCCAGACCATCATCGGCGGGGTGCGGGAGGTGGCGGCGGGCGATCCGCTGGCCTGGCTGTTCGGCGGCAAGGTGCTGGGCTGGCTGTTCGCCTGGCTGGCCGATCTCGGCCTGATCGGCAAGTTCGTGGCCGGGCCGCGCGCCGGGCAGCCGGTGGTGGACGGCATCCCGATCCTCATCATCTGGGCGCTGGTGCTGGTCGCCTTCGGCCATATCCTTCTCACCCGCACCCGTTTCGGCAACTGGATCTTCGCCTCCGGCGGCGATGCGCAGGCGGCGCGCTATGTCGGCGTGCCGGTCGACCGGGTGAAGATCCTGATGTTCATGTTCTCCGCCTTCTGCGCCACTGTCTTCGCCACTTGCCAGGTGATGGAGTTCGGCTCGGCGGCGGCCGATCGCGGCCTGCTCAAGGAGTTCGAGGCGATCATCTCGGTGGTGATCGGCGGCGCGCTGCTCACCGGCGGCTACGGCTCGGTGATCGGGGCGGCACTCGGCGCGCTGATCTTCGGCGTCGTCCAGCAAGGGCTGTTCTTCGCCGGGGTGGAAAGTTCGCTGTTCCGCGTCTTCCTCGGTGCCATCCTTTTGATGGCCGTCATCCTCAACACCTATATCCGCCGCATGATCACGGGGGAGCGCTGAGATGAGCCAGCCCCTGATCGAACTGATAGACATCGAAAAGCACTTCGGCCCGGTGATCGCGCTGAACGGGGTGTCGATCTCGGTGATGCCCGGCGAATGCCACTGCCTGCTGGGCGACAATGGCGCGGGCAAGTCCACCTTCATCAAGACCATGTCGGGCGTCCACAAGCCGACGCGCGGGCGCATCCTCGTCGATGGCAGCGAAGTGGCCTTCGCCAGCCCGCGCGACGCCATGCAGGCCGGCATCGCCACCGTCTATCAGGACCTTGCCATGATCCCGCTGATGTCGGTGACGCGCAATTTCTGGATGGGCCGCGAGCCGATCCGGAAGATCGGGCCGCTCAGCTTCTTCGATTTCCGCAAGGCAAACGCCGTCACCATGGAAGAGATGCGCAAGATGGGCATCAGCCTGCGCGAGCCGGACCAGGCGGTGGGCACGCTGTCGGGGGGTGAACGCCAGACCGTGGCCATCGCGCGCGCCGTCTATTTCGGGGCCAAGGTGCTGATCCTCGACGAGCCGACATCGGCGCTCGGCGTGCGCCAGACGGCCAATGTGCTGTCGACCATCGCCAAGGTGCGGGCCAAGGGCATCGGTGTCGTCTTCATCACCCACAATGTGCGCCACGCGCTGGCGGTGGGAGACCGCTTCACGGTGCTCAATCGCGGGCGTACGCTGGGCACCGCGCGGCGGGGCGAGGTGAAGCCGGAAGAGTTGCAGGACATGATGGCGGGCGGGCAGGAACTCGCGGAACTGGAGGGCTCGCTGGGCGGCACGGTATGACACAGAAGCTCGATGTCATCACCATCGGCCGGTCCTCGGTCGATCTCTACGGCGCGCAGGTCGGCGGGCGGCTGGAGGACATGCGCTCCTTCAACAAATATGTCGGCGGCTCGCCCACCAACATGGCGGTGGGCACGGCAAGGCTCGGCCTGCGCTCCGCCCTGATCACGCGGGTGGGGGACGAGCATATGGGCCGCTTCATCCGCGAGCAGCTTGCCGCCGAGGGCGTGGACGTGCGCGGTGTCGTCACCGATCCCGGGCGGCTGACGGCGCTGGTGCTGCTCGGCATTCGCGACCAGCGGCAGTTCCCGCTGATCTTCTATCGCGAGAACTGCGCCGACATGGCGCTGTCGGAAGACGATATCGATCCGGACTTCATCGCCGAGGCGCGCTGTGTGGTGGCGACGGGAACGCATCTTTCCCATCCGCGCACCGAGGCGGCGGTGCTGAAGGCCCTGCGGCTTGCCCGCACGAACGGCGCGAGGACGGCGCTCGACATCGATTACCGGCCGAACCTGTGGGGGCTTTCGGGCCATGGCGACGGCGAGAACCGCTTCATCGCATCGGATAAGGTGACCGCCAGGCTGCAATCGACCCTTCCCCTGTTCGACCTGATCGTCGGCACGGAGGAGGAGTTCCACATCGCCGGCGGCAGCACCGACACGGTTTCCGCCCTGCGCAGGGTGCGCGAAATCACCGATGCGGTGCTGGTGTGCAAGCGTGGGCCGATGGGCGCCGCCGCCTTCACCGGGGCCATTCCGGATACGCTGGACGAGGGCCTGTCCGGCCCGGGCTTCCCGATCGAGGTGTTCAACGTGCTGGGGGCGGGCGACGGCTTCATGTCCGGCCTGCTCAAGGGCTGGCTGGATGGCGAGGATTGGCCGGTAGCGCTGAAATACGCCAATGCCTGCGGTGCGCTGGCCGTGTCGCGCCATGGCTGCGCGCCGGCCTATCCAAGCTGGCCGGAACTAACCTTCCTGCTCGAGCGCGGCGTGCGCAACCCGGCGCTGCGCTTCGACCGCGAACTGGAACAGATCCACTGGTCCACCAACCGCAAGGGTGACTGGCCGGTCATGCGCGTCTTCGCCTTCGACCACCGCCGCCAGATGGAGGCGCTGGCCGACGAGCTGGGTGTCGGCCACGAACGCATCGGCACCTTCAAGCAGCTCTGCCTCGATGCCGCACTCAAGGTCGCGGCCGGCCGCAGCGGCTACGGCATATTGTGCGACGGGCGGCTGGGACCGGAGGCGCTCTGTCGCGCGGCCGGGCAGGGGCTGTGGATCGGCCGCCCGGTCGAGGTTCCGGGCTCACGCCCGCTGGAACTTGAGATCGGGCCGGACCTCGGCTCGGACCTTGCTGAATGGCCGGCCGAGCATGTGGTGAAGGTGCTGTGCTTCTATCACCCTGACGACGACAAGGCGACGAAGCAGGCGCAGGAGGAGATGGTGACGCGTCTTGCCGATGCCGCGCGCGCCAACGGGCTGGAGTTCCTGCTGGAGATCATCCCCTCCAAGGTTGCGCCGGTGGGTGACGACACCACGGCGCGCGTCATCCAGCGCTTCTACGACATCGGCGTGTTCCCCGACTGGTGGAAGCTGGAGCCGATGACCTCGCCGCAAGCCTGGGCGCTGGCCTGCGAGATTATTCAACGCAACGATCCCTACACGCGCGGCATCGTCGTGCTGGGGCTGGAGGCGGAAATCGCGGACCTGCGCGCGAGCTTCGCCGAGGCGGCGCGCTTCAATCTGGTGAAGGGCTTCGCGGTCGGCCGTTCCATCTTCGCCGCCCCGGCGCGCAAATGGCTGTCCGGCGAAATCGGCGATGCGGAAGCGGTGGAAGATATGGCGGGCACCTATGCCGGACTGTGTGCGGCATGGGACGATGCAAGACGCGAAGCGCAGACAAGAGGCAAGCCATGAAGACGGTCAGGCTTACGGCGGCGCAGGCGATGGTGCGCTACCTCGCCGCGCAGAAGAACGAGGAAGGCGAGCCGCTCATTCCCGGCTGCTGGGCGATCTTCGGCCACGGCAATGTGGCCGGCATCGGTGAGGCGCTTTATGAAGCGCGCGACGTTCTGCCGACATGGCGCGGCCACAACGAACAGGGCATGGCCCACGCGGCCATCGCCTTCGCCAAGGCGAAGAACCGCCGTCAGGCCATGGCGGTGACCACCTCCATCGGCCCCGGTGCGCTCAACATGGTGACGGCCGCCGCACTTGCCCATGTCAACCGGCTGCCGGTGCTGCTCATCCCCGGCGACGTGTTCGCCAGCCGCGCACCCGACCCGGTGTTGCAGCAGGTCGAGGATTTCGACGACGGCACCGTCTCGGCCAATGACTGCTTCCGGCCCGTCAGCCGCTATTTCGACCGCATCATGAGCCCGCGTCATCTGCTCACCGCCCTGCCGCGCGCCATGGCCACGCTGACCGACCCTGCCCGCTGCGGGCCGGTGACGCTCTCCTTCTGCCAGGACGTGCAGGCCGAGGCCTTCGACTGGCCGGAGACGTTCTTCAAGGAACACATCTGGCGTAGGCGCAGGCCGCGCCCCGATCTGGACGAACTCGAACGGGCGGCGGTGCTTGTGCGGGCGGCGCGTAAGCCGCTGATCGTTGCCGGTGGCGGCGTTCACTATTCCGGGGCCAGCGAGGCGCTGGAGACGTTTGCCGAGGTGCACTCCATTCCCGTTGCGGAAACACAGGCCGGCAAGTCGGCCCTGCCTTGGAATCATAAGCTGAATTTCGGCTCCATCGGCGTCACCGGCTCGTCGGCTGCGAATGCGATTGCGGAAGAGGCCGATCTGGTGATCGGCATCGGCACCCGCTTTCAGGACTTCACCACCGGCTCATGGGCGCTGTTCCGCAACCCGGAGCGGCGCATCCTGTCGATCAATGTCGAGCCCTACGACGCCGCCAAGCACGGCGCGACGGCGCTGGTGGGCGATGCGCGGGAAACGCTTGTCGAACTCGGGCAACTGCTGGACGGCCACTGCGCTCCCGCGCCCGATGCCGGCTTGCGCGAAAGCTGGCTGGAGGCGGTGGCGGCGGCTACGGCCATGCCGGAAGGCAATGCGCTGCCTTCGGATGCACAGGTGATCGGCGCCGTGCAGCGCGCCGTGGACGACGACGCCATCCTCGTCTGTGCCGCCGGCGGCTTGCCGGGCGAGTTGCACAAGCTGTGGAAGGCGGCGAGGCCTAATGGCTACCATCTCGAATACGGCTTTTCCACCATGGGTTACGAGATCGCCGGCGGGCTCGGGGTGAAGATGGCAGAGCCCGAACGCGAGGTCGTCGTCATGGTCGGCGACGGCTCCTACATGATGATGAATTCCGAGCTGGCGACCTCGGTGATGCTGGGGCGCAAGCTCATCGTCGTGGTGCTCGACAATCGCGGCTTCGCCTGCATCAACCGGCTGCAAAGGGCGACCGGCGGCGAGAGCTTCAACAATCTGCTCGACACCGCCCGCCACGAGGTGCCGAGCAGCATCGATTTCGTCGCCCATGCCGCCTCGATGGGCGCGACTGCCGAGAAGGCGGATTCCATCGCCGGACTGGAGGCCGCCATGGCCCGCGCCCGCGCTTCGGACAGCACTTATGTCATTGTCATCGACACCGATCCGATGCCGACCACCGAGGCCGGCGGCCATTGGTGGGATGTGGCAGTGCCGGAAGTGTCGAGCAGGGCGCAGGTGCGGGCCGCGCGCAAGGATTACGAGGCGGCGCTGGCCCGCCGCGACGAGAACTGAACCCTTCTGGAAACGCACGCATGATCCTCTACGGCACCAACCCCATCGCCTGGTCGAACGACGACGACCATTCCATCGGCGCCCATATCTCGCTGGAGACCTGCCTGCGGCAGGCCGGCGAGATCGGCTTTGACGGCATCGAGAACGGCCACAAATTCCCGAGAGAACCCGAGGCCTTGAAGGCCGTTCTGGCGAAGCACGGCCTGCGCTTCGTCTCGGGCTGGTATTCGCTGATGCTGCTGGAGCGTTCGGTGGAGGAGGAGAAGCAGGCGATCCAGCCCTGGCTCGACTTCCTCAAGGCCATGGGTTCGCCGATCTGCATCGCCTGCGAATGTTCCAACACTGTGCACGGCAACGACCATATCGCGCTCAACGACCGCCCGAAGCTCGATGCGCAGACGATGAGGCGCTTCGGCGCGGCGGTGGAGGAGGTGGCACAGTTCTGCGAGGCGCAGGGCATCCTTCTTGCCTATCATCACCATATGGGCACAGTGGTCGAGGCCGAGGGCGAGATCGACGCCTTCATGGCGGCGACCGGGCCTTCGACCCGGCTGCTGTTCGACACCGGCCATGCCTATTTCGGCGGCGGCGATCCGGCGGCGATCATCGCCCGCCACATGGGCCGCGTTGTCCATATCCATGCCAAGAACGTGCGGCCGGATGTGATGCGCACGGTGCGCGAGGAGGGGCTGAGCTTCCTTGAAGGCGTGCGGCGCGGCGTTTTCACCGTACCCGGCGACCCGGAAGGTGGGGTCTCCTTCGAGCCGGTGCTGGAAGTGGCGGCGCGGGCCGGCTATTCAGGCTGGGTGGTGGTGGAGGCGGAGCAGGATTCGGCCGTGCGCGACCCGCTCGTCTACCAGTCGATGGGCCTGCGCGCGCTGAAGGGCATGGCCCGGCGCACCGGGCTGGACAGGGGCGAGGCTGCATGAAGATACTGGACGCCGGTCATCCATTCTATCGTCCGCTGTGGCGGCGCATCGCCATCGTGGCGGTCGCCTTCCTATGGGCGGGGTTCGAATTGTCGAACGGCGAGACGATATGGGCGGCGGTGTTCGGTGCCATCGGCCTTTACTGCGGCTGGGCGCTGCTGGTGGCCTACAGGCCCGTCATCGAGGAGGCCGACAAGGATGGCTGAACTGCTGGTCAAGCCCTCGGGCACGCGCGGCAAGGTACATGACATCACCCCGCAATCGGCCGGCTGGTCCTATGTCGGTTTCGGGCTCAATGTCTTGCAGCCCGGCGACAGGGCCGAAGAGGCGGCGGGCGACCGGGAAGCGATCCTCGTTCTGGTCGAGGGCAGGGCGCGCATTGCCGTGGACGGGCAGGATTTCGGCCTGCTCGGCGAGCGCATGGACGTGTTCGAGCGCAGGAAGCCGCATTGCGTCTATGTGCCGAACGGCGCGCGCTGGCAGGCGGTGGCGGAAACCGCCTGCACGCTGGCGGTGTGCACCGCGCCGGGCAAGGGCGGCCATCCGGCCCGCGTGCTCACCGACATCGGCTTCGAGGAGCGTGGCAAGGGCACCAACACGCGCTTCATCCATCCCATCGCCATGGAAAACAGCGACGTCGCCGACAGCCTGCTGGTCACCGAGGTCTATACGCCCGCCGGGCACTGGTCGTCCTATCCGCCGCACCGGCACGACGAGGACGACTTCCCCAACATGACCTATCTGGAAGAGACCTATTACCACCGCCTCAATCCGAAAAGCGGTTTCGGCATCCAGCGCGTGTTCACCGAGGACGGGGCGCTGGACGAGACCATGGCGGTGGCGGACGGCGATGTGGTGCTGGTGCCGAAAGGCCACCACCCTTGCGGCGCGCCCTATGGCTACGAGATGTACTATCTCAACGTGATGGCAGGACCGCTGCGCAAATGGCGCTTCCGCAACCATCCCGATTTCGACTGGATCGCCAGGCGCGACGCGTAGCCAATTCCGGCAGGAGAAGGAGACGGGCGCAATGCGCCCGCCTCCGGTGGCCGGTCAGTGGCTGCCATTGCTGCCATGGTCCTCGGTCTTGCCGCCCATGGCGTCGACCGCGAATTCGACCTCGATCGTGCCGGCCTTCTCGAAGGTCAGCGTGCCGGCGAATTTCTCGCCCTTCTTGGGCTGCGATTTCAGGCCCATGAACATCAGGTGG
This sequence comes from Aquamicrobium terrae, assembly GCF_040545735.1. Lineage (GTDB taxonomy): Bacteria > Pseudomonadota > Alphaproteobacteria > Rhizobiales > Rhizobiaceae > Mesorhizobium > Mesorhizobium terrae_A. The sequence continues at coordinate 49,672 of NZ_JBEPML010000015.1, read as the reverse complement.
TAGGAGCCGGGCTTCAGCTCCACCTTCTCCCCGGCCGGGATCTCCAGCCCGTCCGGCAATTGCCGCATGGTCATGACGCCGTCATTGACGGCCATTTCATGGATTTCGCCCTTGTCGGAAATGGTGGACGAAACGGCGATCAGGCGATCCGCCTCGCTGCCATGGTTGGTGATGCTGAGATAGCCGCCGGCCACCTTGGCGCCGGCGGGCGTCTCGCGCGACCACGGATGGCCGATTTCGAGATCGCCCAGCTTGAACTCATGGGCGGAGGCCATGCCGGTGCCGCCGGCGAGCAGGCTGAGCGGCAGCATGAGGCCGCAGGCGAGAGCCGCGAAGCTGCGGCGGGAAAGGGAGGCGCGTGCGGGGACGTGCATATTGGACATGGAATTTCTCCACAGAAGGTGCGCCGACGACGGGCGCGAAAATTGAAGCTTTCGGGTTCGGCTGCCGGGAAGGCAGGCCTTGGAGACTTTTCAGGCCGGAACCGGAGGCGCGCGCGGGATGGCCGGCGAACGCGGGCGCGCGAAGGAAAGGTGGTCCGGGGCGTTGGCCGGGAAAACCAGGACCTCGAATTTCAGCGCCGCGGCAAGGGTCGCGGCGGGCGGCGGGCCGGCCAGCAGCGGGACGGCCAGATTGCAGCCGAGCACGCAGCAGGCGGGAAGATGCTGGCGTTCGGACCCGTTCGGCCGTTCCGCAGTCCCGGCATGGGAGCAGATGACATTGCCGAAGATGTCGAGTTGCGCCGGTTGGGGGCCCGCTGCCAGCGCGAAGGTTCCGAGTGTCGATTGCAGAAGAAGAAACCACGCTGCGGCAAGGGCCGCCGCCCTGGTCCATCCTCTGCGCCTGCGTTGCATTCCTTACCCGTCTCCGGCTGATCGTGACAGACCTAGCATAACGGCAGAAGCCGGCAATCGGCCACTTTGTCGCCGGGGAGGGTGGGGCCTAGAGTTTCGTCCAGGCGCCGTTCCTCTTCGAGGACTTCACGCAGGCTTCGATGAAGGCCATGCCTTCCACCCCGTCCTCTACGGTCGGGAAGAGCACGCCCTTCGGCGGCTTGCGCCCGTTACGGCTCGCGCGGATCGCCGCCGCGGCCTCGCGGTAGATATTGGCGAAGCCTTCCAGATAACCCTCGGGGTGGCCGGCCGGAATGCGGGTCAGCCGGTTGGCGCTGGCGAGCGCGCCCGCGCCGCCGCGCGTCAAAAGCCGCTTCGGTTCGCCGAAGGGCGTGTGCCACAGATAGTTCGGGTCGGCCTGCACCCATTCCAGCCCGCCCTTCGAGCCATAGACCCTGAGCTTCAGCCCGTTCTCGTGGCCCGGCGCGACCTGGCTTGCCCACAGCATGCCCTTGGCGGCCGGGGCCTTTCCCTTGGCCTTGAAGCGCAGCAGCACGTTGAGATTGTCGTCCAGCAGGCGGCCGGGCACGAAGGCGTCGAGGTCGGCGGCAAGGCTGTCCAGTTCCAAGCCGGTGACGAAGCGGGCGAGATTGTAGGCGTGGGTGCCGATGTCGCCGGTGGCGCCGCCGGCCCCCGCCTGCTTCGGGTCCGATCGCCATGACGCCTGCTTGTTGCCGCTGGCCGATACGTCCTCGGTCAGCCAGTCCTGCGGATATTCGACCTGGACCAGACGGATATCGCCGAGCATGCCCCTGGCGACCATTTCATGGGCCTGCCGCACCATCGGATAGGCGGTGTAGTTGTGGGTGAGCACGAACAGCTTGCCGGTCTTTTCGACGAGTGCCGCCAGCTTCTTCGCCTCGGCCAGGGTGGTGGCCAGCGGCTTGTCGCAGATCACGTGGATGCCGGCTTCGAGGAAAGCCTTTGCCGCCGGGAAGTGGTGGTTGTTGGGCGTGACGATGGACACAGCCTCGATGCCGTCGGGGCGTCCGGCCTCGGCCCTCGCCATCTCGGCATAGGAGGCATAGCTGCGTTCGGGATCGAGCCCCAGTTCCTCGGCCGAAGCTTTGGCCCGTTCCGGATTGGAGGATAGCGCGCCGGCCACCAGCACGAACTCGCCGTCCATGCGCGCGGCGATGCGGTGCACGCCGCCGATGAAGGCACCCTGACCGCCGCCCACCATTCCATAGCGGATCGGACTCTGCTTCTTGTCGCTCGCCATGCCGTCCTCCTCTGTCAGATGCCCATCATGGCGCGCAGCAGCTTGCGGTCGATGGTGCTGGCGGCGAAATCGTCGAAGGCCTTGTCGGTCACGCGGATGATGTGGTGGCGGATGAAGGGCGCGCCCTCGGCCGCACCGTCTTCCGGGTGTTTCAGGCAGCATTCCCATTCCAGCACCGCCCAGCGGTCGTAGCCATATTGCGCGAGCTTGGAGAAGATGCCCGAGAAATCGACCTGCCCGTCGCCCGGCGAGCGGAAGCGGCCGGCGCGGTCCAGCCAGCCCTGATAGCCCGAATAGACGCCCTGCCTGCCGGTCGGGTTGAACTCGGCATCCTTGACGTGGAAGGCCCGGATGCGCTCGTGATAGATGTCGATGAAGGCCAGATAGTCGAGCTGCTGCAACAGGAAGTGCGAGGGGTCGTAATTGATGGCGCAGCGCTTGTGGCCGCCGACGGCGTCGAGGAACATCTCGAAGGTGGCGCCGTCGAACACATCCTCGCCCGGATGGACCTCATAGGCGATATCGACGCCGTGTTCCTCATAGGCGTCGAGGATCGGCTTCCAGCGCCGGCCGAGTTCCGAAAAAGCTTCCTCGATGAGACCGGCCGGTCGCTGCGGCCACGGGTAGAGATAGGGGAAGGCCAGCGCGCCGGTGAAGCTCACCGAAACGTCGAGGCCGAGATTGCGCGAGGCCCGTGCCGCAAGGCGCATCTGCTCGACCGCCCATTCCTGCCGCGCCTTCGGGTTGCCACGCACCTGTTCCGGCGCGAAGGAATCGAACTGCGCGTCATAGGCGGGATGGACGGCGACGAGCTGACCCTGGATGTGGGTCGACAGTTCGGTGATCTCGACGCCGGCCTCGGCGCACACGCCCCTTACCTCGTCGCAATAATCCTTCGAGGTGGCGGCGCGTTCGAGGTCGAACAGGCGCGCATCGCCGCTCGGCACCTGAATGCCCTCATAGCCGAGCCCGGCCGCCCATTCGGCGATGGCGGGGAGCGAATTGAACGGGGCTTCATCGCCGGCAAACTGCGCCAGGAAGATCGCGGGACCCTTCATCGTGGTCGGCATCGGCTTCTCCTTCAATTCCGCAACGTCCTGTGTTCCAGACCGGCGCGGATTTTTCAATCGGTTCGTGCCGCGAAAGCCGGTCATTCCCTATAGCCGGTCGATGGGCTAAGAAAGGGCATGGCTTACCTTCCCGCTCCCGACCGCTACGAGAAGATGATCTACAACCGCTGCGGGCGCTCCGGCCTCAAGCTGCCGGCGATCTCGCTCGGCCTGTGGCAGAACTTCGGCGACACCACACCGCATGAGACCCGCCAGGCGCTGGTGCGCAAGGCCTTCGATCTGGGCATCACCCATTTCGACCTCGCCAACAATTATGGCCCGCCGAAGGGCGCGGCGGAAGTCGCCTTCGGCGAGATCCTGCGTGCCGACCTTGCCGGTTATCGCGATGAACTCGTCATCTCCACCAAGGCCGGCTACGACATGTGGCCCGGCCCCTATGGCGAATGGGGCAGCCGCAAATATCTGCTCGCCAGCCTCGACCAGAGCCTGAAGCGGATGGGCCTCGACTATGTCGATATCTTCTATTCGCACCGTTTCGATCCCGAAACGCCGCTTGAGGAAACCTGCGGCGCGCTCGACCATGCGGTGCGCTCGGGCAAGGCGCTCTATGCCGGCATCTCCTCCTACAATTCGCAGCGCACCCGCGAAGCGGCCGATATCCTCAGGCGCCTCGGCACGCCGTGCCTGATCCACCAGCCGAGCTATTCCATGCTCAACCGCTGGGTGGAGGATGACGGGCTGCTCGACACGCTGGACGGGCTCGGCATCGGCTCGATCGTGTTCTCGCCGCTGGCACAGGGCATGCTGACCACCAAATATCTTTCGGGTATTCCGCAGGACAGCCGCTTGCAGAAGGGCGGCCCGCTGCGCGAATCCTTCATCAACGAGGAGACGCTCGCCAATATCCGCGCGCTCAACGCCATCGCCGAACGACGCGGCCAGACGCTGGCGCAGATGGCGCTGGCCTGGGTGCTGCGCGGCGGGCGCGTCACCTCGGCGCTGATCGGCGCCAGCCGCGTCGAGCAGATCGAGGATTGCGTCGGCGCGCTGGACAGGCTGGAGTTCTCCGAGGCCGAACTTGCCGAGATCGACGCCTATGCGCACGATGCCAACATCAATCTGTGGGCGGCGTCGGCCGAACGTGAGGGGCCGCCGCGCAAATAGTCCGGTTCCTGCCGGCCGGGGGCGGACGGTAGCCAGTGGGCTGCATAATCACTACATAGGTAGCACAGGCGCGCTGCGGCACCGTTCCCATGCGCGGCAGGATAAGGCAGGACCATGTCGGCAAGAAGCAGTCTGACCCGGAACCAGCTCTGGGTGCTGGAAAAGCTGGAGGCGGCGGGCGCACCGCTCAGCGCCTACACGCTGCTCGACCAGTTGCGCGAGAAGGGCTTTCGCGCCCCGTTGCAGGTCTACCGCGCGCTGGACACGCTGATGAAGGACGGCCTCGTCCACCGGCTGGAAAGCCTCAACGCCTTCGTCGCCTGCGCCGAGCCGCACGACCACAGCCATTCCATGACCGCCTTCGCCATCTGCGACACCTGCGGGCAGGTAGCGGAACTTAGCGACCACGATGTCGGCCACCAGCTCGAGGATTGGGTGCGTTCCACCGGCTTCGCGCCCAAGCATGCGGTCATCGAGTTTCGCGGCATTTGCGAAAGCTGCCGCACGAAGGCGGCCTGAGCCCGGTGAAGGGCACCTTGCGGCAATCCCGACCCTTGGCGCGGGAAAGATCGTGGCCGGTTTGAAGGACAGGCAAGCGCGGGAGGGTGGCGCGCGGGTCGCCTATCTCGTCTGTGCTTTCTTCGCCTTCATCGCGGCCATCTTCGGCAGCATAGCCGCCTATGTGGCCCTGACCACGAAGGGGCCGCACGATGTCGTCGCCGTTTTCATCGGCTTCGTATGGGTGTTTCTCGCCGTCATCGTGGAGATATTGGTGATCGCCCGCGCCGGCCTGTTCCGGCAGAGCGACGAACCGGCGGAGCCCTTGCCGGCGGAAGCCTCGAAAGGCCGGAGCGTGTTCTTCGGCGAGTGCTATGAGGCCAGCGCTTCCGCCGAGGCCGAGGTGAAGGACCCGCAGATGCGGCTGGGGCTGACGGTCTTCATGTCCGTCTCGGCGCTCGCCCTGCTGGTGGTCCAGATCATGCTCTACCGGGCCGGGCACTCGACGCTCGGCGGGTTCCTGTTCTCCTGCCTGCCCGTCGCCTTCATGTGCTACTGGGCAACGCTCAAATTTCGCGCCCCGCACGGGCAAGGCCGTGGGCGACGAGCCGGTCGATGATTTCCGGATAGCTGATGCCGCTCGCCGCCATCGCCTTGGAATACATGGAAATGTCGGTGAAGCCGGGAATGGTGTTGAGCTCGTTGACGAGGATGCGCCTGTCCGCGGTGACAAAGAAGTCGGCGCGCGCCATGCCATCGCAGCCGAGCGCGCGGAAGGCTTGCGCCGCAAGCGTGCGGATTTCGTCCTCCACGCCTTCGGGCAATTGTGCCGGTACCTTGATGGCGGCGCCGTCGGCGTCGATATATTTGGCGTCATAGGTGTAGAAGCCGTGGCTTTCAGCCGGCACGATCTCGCCGGTGCGCGAGACGAACAGGCCGCCCTGCGGGTCCTCGAGCACGCTGCATTCGACCTCGCGGCCGTCGATGAACTCTTCGGCCAGCAGCTTGGTGTCGTGCCTGAATCCTTCGGCCAGCGCCGTTTCGTAATCCTTTTCGCTCGCCACCTTGCTCACGCCGACCGACGAGCCCTGCCTTGCCGGCTTGATGAACAGCGGCAGCCCGAGCCTCGCCTGCAAATCCGCGAAGGTGGGCGCGGCACCGGGCAGGATGGTGACGGAGCGCGCCGCCGGCACGCCGGCTTCGTTGAACAGGCGCTTGGCGATGTCCTTGTCGAGCGCATTGGCAGAACCGATGATGCCGCAGCCGGCCAGCGGCACGCGCGCCACCTGCGCGAGGCCCTGCACCGCGCCGTCCTCGCCATGCAGGCCATGCAGCACCGGGAAAAGGATGTCGATCCTGTCCAGTTCATACGCCGCGCCGCTTTCCGGGATCGCCAGCATGCGGCCCTTGCCGCCCGGCACCAGGCAGACTTCTGTGCCGCTGTCCGGTTTGGCCAGCGCGCCGTCCTGATAGCCGCCCAGCAGCCATTGGCCCTCGCGGGTGACGAAGATCGGGACGGCGTCATATCTGGCGGGGTCCAGCGCCCGCATGACATTGGTGGCGGACAGAACCGACACGTCGTGCTCGGCGGAGCGCCCGCCGAAGAGAACCGCGATGCGCAATCTGCTGCTGGTGTCGGCCATGCCCTGCCTTTCCTGTCCGGGGAGTAGGCGTATACGAAATGGAAACTGACTAAGAACAGGTGAAAGAGACGGAAAAATGCCTCCACCCGTCAAGGTCGACCTGTTGCTCCAGGACCCGGGCCGGGCACCGACGCTCAGCCTGCCCGTTTCCTGCGGTCGATGACCCTGGCGCCGCCCGACATGCGGTCGCGATAGAGCGGCAGGAACCACAGAGCCAGTGGACCGAAGACCATGCGGTAGAGCGCCTGCGTGAACTCCAGCCTTCGGCCGTCGGCCTGCACGACCTTCAGCCCCATTGCGAGCTTTCCGGGCGTGGCCATGAGCGCGCTGCTCTCGAAGCCCGGAAAATACCAGAGCAGAGCCACGATCATCCACAAAAGGGTCGCTCCCATCAGCGGTGTCGGCGGCTGCCCGGCCGGGGAATCCATAAGGTGAGGCAGATAGCTGGCCGCGACAAGCACGGGCGCCAGCGCCGTCGTGACGAGCAGGGCGATATCGATCGCACCGGCCGCCAGCCGCCTGAGCATCAAGGCCTCCGTCCCCTTTCGGGACCGGATTGCGCTATCGCCAGTGCCTTCAATGTGCCTCGTCCCAATTGTGGGCGGCGCGCGCATCGACCTTGAGCGGCACCGACAGCGACCTTGCCGGCATCGGCGCGCTTTCCATCACCTCGCAGATAACCGGGATCGTCGCCTCGACCTCGCCGTCGGCCACCTCGAAGATCAGCTCGTCATGCACTTGCAGCAGCATGCGGGCGGAAAGCCTGGCCTGGGCGAGGGCCGGCTCCATGCGGATCATGGCGCGGCGGATGATATCGGCCGCCGTGCCTTGCAGGCGGGCGTTGATCGAGGCGCGCTCGTTGAAGGCGCGCACCGAAGGGTTGGGCGAGCGGATTTCGGGATAGTGGATGCGCCGGCCGAACACGGTTTCGACATAGCCGAACTCGCGCGCATAGGTCTTGGTCGCCTCGATATAGTCGCGGATGCCGGGGAAGCGCTCGAAATATTTCTTGATGTAGGCACCGGCCTCCTCGCGCGGGATGGAAAGCTGGTTGGCGAGGCCGAAGGCCGAAATGCCGTAGATGATGCCGAAATTGATCGCCTTGGCGCGCCGCCGCACCTCGGAAGGCATGCCTTCCACCGGCACGCCGAACATTTCCGAGGCGGTGATGGCGTGGATGTCGGCACCCTCGGCAAAGGCCTGCTTCAACTGGGGAATGTCGGCGACATGGGCAAGCACGCGCAGCTCGATCTGGCTGTAGTCGGCCGAGACCAGTCTGTGGCCCTTGTCCGCGATGAAGGCGGTCCTGATCTTGCGCCCCTCGGCGGTGCGCACCGGAATGTTCTGCAGGTTCGGATCGGAGGAGGAAAGCCGCCCGGTCGTCGTCGCGGCCAGCGCGTAGCTGGTGTGGACGCGTCCCGTGTCGGGGTGGATGAAGCCGGGCAGGGCATCGGTATAGGTCGATTTCAGCTTGGTGAGCTGGCGCCAGTCGACGATCTTGCGCGGCAGCTCGTGGCCTTCGGCCGCCAGATCCTCCAGAAGCTGGGCCGAGGTCGACCACTGGCCGGTCTTGGTCTTCGAGCCGCCGGGCAGGCCCATGCGTCCGAACAGGATTTCGCCGAGTTGCTTGGGCGAGCCGATATTGATGCGCTCGCCGATCAGGCCGTAGATTTCCTCCTCGATCGCCGCGGCGCTCTGCGCCAGCTCGCCCGACAGCCGCGACAGGATCTGGCGATCCACCGAGACGCCGCGCTGCTCCATGCGCGCCAGCACCGGAACGAGCGGGCGTTCCAGCCGTTCATAGACCGAGACCAGCCCCTTGGCGGCAAGGCGCGGCTTCAGCACCTGCCACAGCCGCAGCGTCACGTCGGCATCCTCGCCGGCATAGCGGGTCGCCTTGTCTATGGCGACGTTCTCGAAGCCGATGAAGCTCTTGCCGGTGCCGGCGACCTCTCCGAACTGGATGGTCTTGTGGCCGAGCCACTTTTCCGACAGGGCGTCCATGCCGTGGCCGCGCGCGGCGCCGCCGTCGAGCACATAGGAAATCAGCATGGTGTCGTCATAGGGGGCGACATCGATGCCGTAGCGGCTCATCACAACAAGGTCGTATTTGAGGTTCTGCGCCACCTTCAGCACGGAAGGGGCTTCCATCAGCCGCTTCAGCTCGGCCAGCGCCTCGCGCACCGGCAGTTGCCCTTCGACCGGTCCGCCGCCGAGCAGGTCACCCGCCCCCTCCTTGTGGCCGAGCGGCACATAGGCCGCGCGGCCCGGGCGGGTGGCCAGCGAAAAGCCGACCAGTTCGGCCTGCATCGGGTCGAGCGAGGTGGTTTCGGTGTCGAAGGCGACGACGCCGGTCTCGAAGGCCTCGTCGATCCAGTCCTTCAGCGTCTGGAGGTCGGTTATGGTTTGATAGGCGTCGACGTCGATCTTTTCAGCCGTCGCCGCCTCGGCCCGCAGCGCCGAGAGCAGGGAAGGGGTGTCGCCTTCGTCCTTCATCGTCGCGGCTTCGGTTCCTGCCTCGTCCGCCGCCTCGGCAGGCGTAGCTTCCATGTCCGGGCCGTGCGCGGTGTCGGCGCGCTCCACCGGCACTTCGGCGGCCTCGATCGCTCCGGCATCGGTGCCGGTCGCCTCGGCGACGCGCCGCGTGAGCGTGGTGAATTCCATCGCCTTGAGGAAGGCGACCAGTCTCGGGCCGTCGGAGGGCTCGAGCAGGAAATCGTCCGGCACCTCCTTCACCGGCACGTCGCGCCTGAGCGTGACCAATTCGCGCGAGATGCGCGCCTTGTCGGCGTTCTCGACGATCGATTCGCGCCGCTTTTGCTGCTTGATCTCCTCGGCGCGGGCAAGCAGCGTGTCCAGATTGCCGAACTGCTCCAGAAGCTGGGCGGCAGTCTTGGGGCCGATGCCGGGAACGCCGGGGATATTGTCGATCGAGTCGCCGGTCAGGGCCTGGAGGTCGATCATCTTTTCCGGCGGCACGCCCCATTTCTCGACCACTTCGGGAATGCCGATCTGGCGGTCCTTCATCGGGTCGTACATGGACACGGCCGGGCTGACGAGCTGCATCAGGTCCTTGTCGGAGGAAATGATGGTGGCGTCGGCGCCGGCCTCCTCGGCCATCCGGCAATAGGTGGCGATCAGGTCGTCGGCCTCATAGCCTTCCATCTCCACGCAGGGCAGGCTGAAGGCGCGGGTGGCGTGGCGGATCAGCCCGAATTGCGGGATCAGGTCTTCCGGCGGGGCCGAGCGGTTGGCCTTGTATTCGGGATAGAGGTCGTTGCGGAAGGTCTTGGACGAATAGTCGAAGATGACGGCGAAATGGGTGGGGGTGACGCCGACATCGGTGTCGCGCGCGTCGCGCATCAGTTTCCACACCATGTTGCAGAAGCCGAGCACGGCGTTGGTCGGCAGCCCGTCCGACTTGCGGTTGAGCGGCGGCAGCGCGTGATAGGCCCGGAAAATATAGCCGGAGCCGTCGACAAGGAAGAGATGATCGCCTTTTTTCATGGCGCATGGATAGCGTGGCGGGGCGTCGCGGTCCATCGCAAAGGCGGCTTATGCCCGCTGCAACCGGCCTCTGCTGACAAGGGAAAACAGGCATCACGCCTATGTTACAAAGATGTAATCTTTGTGCCCTTGAATCGCCATGTTCCAATCCACAGATAGCAGGCATCGGCAGTTTTCGCCGAAGTCCGGAATCAAGGCCCGTCCCCCGCCTTTCCCGGACAACGCGGCAGCCTATCCCCCTCTCCGGGCTGCCGCGCCGTTTAAAGCAAGCCGCCGTGGTTTCCCCTCCGCCACGGCGGCACTTTTTTGTGCGTTTGACAGGGTTCCCCCCGGCCTTCCGGCCTCACTAACCGCCTTCCCGGTTCGCCGCGACAGCCTGGTTTTGCAGCCGCATTCGTGCAACGCTAGGCGTTTCCGTCTGGCTGCAAAATGCCCTGGAGCCTTTCAGCTTTTCCTCGAATCGCGAAAACGCTCTAACCTTTTGTTTTGACGCAATTCCGAACGCAAAACCGCTTCGCACTTTTGCTGGAATTGCTCTAGGGTTGCGCCCAGAATCGAAAGGCCTGAAATCCATGTCCAAACTTTCCCCCGTTCTCGACCGCATCGACCAGTCGCTCGACGACAGCCTCGACCGGCTGTTCTCGCTGCTGCGCATCCGCTCGATCTCGACCGATCCCGACTTTGCCGCCGACTGTCGCAAGGGTGCGGAATGGCTGGTCGAAGACCTGAAAAGCATCGGCTTCGACGCTTCGGTGCGCAACACGCCCGGTCACCCCATGGTCGTCGCCCATCACGAAGGCCCGGAAGGCAGCCCGCATGTGCTGTTCTACGGCCATTACGACGTGCAGCCGGTCGATCCGCTGGAACTTTGGAATGACGATCCCTTCGCGCCGGCGCTGAAGGAAGTGGAGCCCGGCCGCAAGGTCATCATCGGGCGCGGCTCGGCCGACGACAAGGGCCAGCTGATGACCTTCGTGGAAGCCTGCCGCGCCTGGAAGGCGGTGCACGGCTCGCTGCCCTGCCGCATCACGCTTCTGTTCGAGGGCGAGGAAGAAAGCGGGTCGCCGTCGCTCAAGCCGTTCCTGGAGGCCAATGCCGAGGAACTGAAAGCCGATTTCGCGTTGGTGTGCGATACGGGCATGTGGGACCGGGACACGCCGGCCATCTCCACCGCGCTGCGCGGCTTGGTGGGGGAGGAGGTGACCGTCCATGCCGCCGACCGCGACCTGCATTCGGGCGAGTTCGGCGGTGCGGCCGCCAATCCGATCCGCATCCTTGCGCGCGTGCTTGCCGATATCCATGACGAGAACGGGCGCGTCACCATTCCCGGCTTCTACGACGGCGTCGAGGAAACGCCGGCGCAGGTGCTGAAATCGTGGGAGAGGCTCGGCGAGACGGCCGAGACCTTCCTCGGAGAGGTCGGCCTCTCGATCCCTTCGGGCGAAAAGGGCCGCTCGGTTCTCGAACTGGTGTGGGCGCGCCCGACGGCCGAGTTCAACGGCATCACCGGCGGCTATACGGGCAAGGGCTTCAAGACGGTGATTGCCGCGCAGGCCTCGGCCAAGGTGTCGTTCCGCCTCGTTCACAAGCAGGACCCGGTGAAGATCCGCGCCTCATTCCGCAAATTCGTCGAGGAGCGCATTCCGGCCGACTGTTCGGTCGAGTTCCACCAGCATGGCGGCTCGCCGGCCATCCAGCTTTCCTACGACTCGCCGTTCCTCGCCAAGGCCAAGGATGCGCTGTCCGACGAATGGCCCAAGCCCGCGGTGATGATCGCCATGGGCGGGTCGATCCCGATCGTCGGCGATTTCCAGACCTATCTCGGCATGGAGTCGCTGCTGGTCGGTTTCGGCCTTTCCGACGACCGCATCCATTCGCCCAACGAGAAATACGAGCTGTCGTCGTTCCACAAGGGTCAGCGCTCCTGGGCGCGCATCCTCGACGCGCTGACGAAGTGAGGCGGGCATGAGCAATATCCGCTTTCACAAGGGCGATCTGCCCGATCTCGCCCATTACGACGTCGATGCGGTCGCCATCGACACCGAGACGCTGGGCCTCAATCCGCATCGCGACCGTCTGTGCGTGGTGCAGATCTCGCCGGGCGACGGCACGGCCGACGTGATCCAGATCGCGGCCGGCCAGAAGGAGGCGCCGAACCTCGTCGGCCTGTTGCGCGACGCCAAGGTGACGAAGCTGTTCCACTATGCCCGCTTCGACCTGGCGGTGCTCTACAACGCTTTCGGGGTCATGCCCGAGCCGGTGTTCTGCACCAAGATCGCCTCGCGGCTCACCCGCACCTACACCGACCGCCACGGGTTGAAGGACATCTGCAACGAGCTGCTGGGCGTCAGCCTGTCGAAGCAGCAGCAGTCGTCGGACTGGGCGGCAGAGATGCTGTCGTCCGAACAGCTCGAATATGCCGCATCCGACGTGCTCTACCTCCACCGCCTGCGCGACGTGCTGGCGGGGCGGCTGGCGCGCGATGGCCGCGTTCGCGAGGCCGAAGCCTGCTTCCGCTTCCTGCCGACGCGCGCAAGGCTCGACCTGATGGGCTGGGAAGAAACCGACATCTTCGCCCATAGCTGAGGCTGGAACCGGCAGGTGACGGAGCGCGTTGCAGTTCCGTCACCGCCCTTAAGGACAGGGCAGCAGAAAAGGATGGACCATGGCCGAGCGTGAACCGATCTCCACCGCACCGAAGGACGGTTCGCGCGTCACCGTCTACTGGACCGACAGCGACGGGGTGATGAACGAATCCGTCGCCCGCTGGGATGCCGGGGATCAGGCATGGTGGGCCTATACGGATTCGAAAACCCAGAAGAAGATCGAGCCGACGAGCTGGCGCCCGGAAACCGCCGATGACGAGGCGGATGAGACTGACGAGGAAGAATAGCCTCGCCAAGGCTTGACGGCCTGCAACCGCGCCCAATGTAACGGGTGGCGGCGGTGTGCATATTCCCATACCCTGCATTTGTTGAAACCCGAGGTTGATTCGGGGCGAGACGCTCCGACTCGGCCATTTCTCATGGAGGGAATGTCATGGGTGTGGAAGGTCTTATCATCTTTCTCATTGTCGGTGCGATCGCGGGCTGGCTCGCCGGCCTGATCGTCAAGGGGTATGGCTTCGGCCTGCTCGGCAATATCGTGGTGGGCATTGTCGGCGCGCTCATCGCCGGGTGGCTGTTGCCGCGGATCGGCCTTTACATCGGCGGCGACATTATCGGCGCCATCATCAATGCGGTGATCGGCGCGGTGATCCTGCTGCTGCTCATCCGCCTCGTGAAGACAGCCTGAGACCGACCGAGAGAGCGTGCCTATGAACAAGAATACGCTTTATCTCCTCATCGGCGCGCTTGTCGTCGTGGTGATCGGGTTGGGTGTCTACGTTTATCGTGAGGAATCGAAGCCAAGCGGCATCGAGCTTAAAATCGATGAAGGCGGCGTGTCAGTCGAGCAGAACTGAACCTTCCTGCCCGGTGGTGATGAACTGCCGGGCAGTTTCCTTGCGACTTTCCAGAAAATGTCCTGCTTTACGTCCGCACGGTCAGGTGGCGGTGCGGCGCTGGGTCGAGCGCGTGGCCGCCACGAGGGGCGAGGGGCCGCTGTCGACCAGCAATCCGGTGATGCGTGCGAAGCCGGCAAAGGACTTGCGTGCTTCTTCCGCGCTCATCTGCGCCGCCATCGCCGCCGCACAGCAGTTCAGCGCGCAACGATAGACCGGACCGCGTCGCCCGACGGGCCATTCGCGCAGGAAGGCAAGCGCCTCGGCGACATTTTCGATGTCCTGGACGGGCTGGCCACGACCCCGCGAGACGCGGACAGACGAGAAGAACTGCAGGCGATCCATCGGCAACCTCCCTCGACATCGAACACTGGTGGAGAATTTACCCTAAACGCAGAAATATACATCCGGTTCCCCGCTCACAAAGCCTTACGGCAAATAAATATTACGTTGCGGAAAGGGCGGCTGTTGCGCTGCCGCAAATGCTGGAAACCCGGCCTTCGGTGAGCCGATTGACCTGCGTCAAGGTGGTGCAGGCACCTCCATGCGAACAGGATACAGGCGGAGCGCGGTTTGCGCGACGGCCGGCTTGATCATTGTCGGTTCGGCCACATCCACTTGCAGGCCGTCTCCGGCTCTGGTTTCCTTGAACCCGACACAACAAGAGGACGCACCATGTATTCCCATATCCTCATCGCCACCGACGGATCCGAACTGGCCCAGAAGGGCATCGATCATGGGCTCTCGCTGGCCAAGGCGCTGTCGGCCAAGGTCATCTTCGTGATGGTCACCGAACCCTTCCCCATCGCCGCGGGCGCCACCGCTTCCGGCTGGGTGGCCGGACCCAACGACATTTCGCGCTATGAAGAAGGCCAGAAGGAATTCGCCGGCGGCCTTCTGGAGAAGGCGCGTGCGGCCGCCGAGAAGATGGGGGTCGAGGCCAAGGTCGTCCATGTCGCAGATCGCTGGCCGGCCGACGCCATCATCGAAGTCGCCGAAGAGCATGGCAGCAACCTGATCGTCATGGCCTCGCATGGCCGGCGCGGCCTCGGCCGCCTGCTGCTCGGCAGCCAGACCGTGGAAGTGCTGACCCACTCCAAGGTGCCGGTGCTGGTCGTGCGCTGATATCCTTTATGCCACGACGCCTGCTGCCCGGCGTCGTGGCGCAAATACGGCGACGGCTTTCCGAATGGCCGTTGCCTTATCCTGCCGATGACCTGAGCGGCGGTCTTTTCCACTTTTCGGCAAGGCGGCGAAGTTAACCCGCCCTTAAATCGCCATGTCTAGCCTTCACCCCATCGCCATTGGCTGGGGAAGATACGGCATCGCGCATGGCGAACCGCAAGAACAGACGCATCGAACCGAGTTTCGACGAGCCGGCGCGCGACGCGTCGGTGGCGGGTTTTGCCGTGCACGAGGAGGATCGTGTCGTGCCCTCAAGCCGTAAGTCACGCAGTCGCAAGCCCGCAAACGCGCGCAGGTCCGGCGGCGGCAGGACCGTCCGTGGCGGTCGGCGCAAGCGGCGCGGGCTGTTCGGCCTTCTCACGCGGCTGGTCTACTGGGGCTTCGTGCTGGCCATCTGGGGCGGCATCGCCGCCGCCGGCATGGTCGTCTATTACGGCGCCAAGATGCCCGCTGCCACGACATGGTCGATCCCCGACCGGGCGCCCAACATCAAGCTCGTATCGGTGGACGGTCGCCTCATCGCCAATCGCGGCATGAGCGGTGGCGAAGCGGTGCGCCTGTCGGAAATGTCGGCCTATATCCCGAAGGCGGTCATCGCCATCGAGGACCGCAGGTTCTATTCGCATTTCGGCTTCGACCCGATCGGCCTGGCCCGCGCCATGGTCACCAATATCATGCATGGCCGCTTCACGCAGGGCGGCTCGACGCTCACCCAGCAGCTCGCCAAGAACCTGTTCCTGAAACCGGACCGCACGCTGGAGCGCAAGGTGCAGGAGGTGCTGCTCGCCCTGTGGCTGGAGCACAAGCACACCAAGGACGAGATCCTGGCGATGTATCTCAACCGGGTCTATTTCGGCTCGGGCGCCTATGGCGTGGAGGCTGCGTCGCGCCGCTATTTCGGCAAGAGCGCCCGCGATGTGAGCCTGTCCGAAGCTGCGCTTCTTGCCGGGCTGCTCAAGGCCCCGTCACGGCTTTCGCCGGCCCGCGATCCGAAGGCGGCGGAAGAGCGTTCGCAGCTCGTGCTGGCCGCCATGCAGGACGAGGGGCTGGTAAGCTCCCGCGAGGTGGCGCATGCCATGAGCGCGCCGGCGGCGCGCGTGCCGTCTTACTGGACCGGATCGGAGAACTACGTCGCCGACACGGTGATGGAGGAACTGCCGGCCCTCATCGGCGAGGTGCAGGGCGACATCATCGTCGACACCACCATCGACCTCGACCTCCAGAAGCTGGCCGAGCGCTCGATCCGCCGGCTGATCGACGAGAACGGCAAGACGCTCGACGTCAGCCAGGGTGCGCTGGTGTCGATCGACAATTCCGGCGCGGTGCGGGCCATGGTCGGCGGCTACGACTATTCGACCAGCCAGTTCGACCGCGCCTCCGAGGCGCGCCGCCAGCCGGGCTCGGCCTTCAAGCCGTTCGTCTATGCGGCGGCGCTGGAAGCCGGACGCACGCCCGACAGCGTGCGCAACGACGCGCCGATCCAGATCGGCAAGTGGAAGCCCGTGAACTATGGCGGCAAATACTACGGCAAGGTCACGCTGGCGACGGCGCTTGCCAAGTCGCTGAATTCGGTGGCGGCCCAGCTTACCATGGAGGTGGGGCCGGAGGCGGTGATCGAGGTCGCCAACCGCATGGGCATCCAGTCCGACCTGCAAAAGAACGTCTCGATCTCGCTCGGCACGTCGGAGGTGACGCCGCTGGAGCTGACGGCGGCCTATGTGCCCTTCGCCAATGGCGGCTACCGTCCGCAGGTGCATTTCGTGCGCCGGGTGACGACCGTCAAGGGCAAGGTGCTCTATGAATACAATGGCGGTTCGGCGCCGCGCGTGCTGAAGCCGGAGATCGTCGGCATGATGAATGCGATGATGGCGGGCACGGTGGAGGCCGGCACGGCGCGCAAGGCGGCCTTCGCCTGGCCCTCGGCCGGCAAGACCGGCACCAGCCAGAACTCCCGCGATGCATGGTTCGTCGGCTACACTGCCAATCTCACCACCGGGGTGTGGTTCGGCAACGACGACGCCCGGCCGATGAAGAAGGTGACGGGCGGCGCGCTGCCGGCGCAGGCTTGGCACGAATTCATGGTGGCCGCGCATGAAGGGGTGCCGGTGGCGCGCCTGCCCGGCGGGTGGCAGCCAGGCTGGCAACCGTCGCAGCCGGCGCCCGTGCAGGATGCGCCGATCGCCATGCCCCCGGCCGCGGTCGGCCGGTCTGCAAATCCCGCGCCGCAGCCGGCGGCGCCTGCGCCGGCCGCCGTTCCGCGCCCGTCCGTTCCGGTCGCCGGTGGCGGCAGGCCCGCCATGCCTTCCGATGGCGGATCGACGGCGTCGATCAAGCGCCCGGTGCCGCCGGGCGATGTCGGCGGTCCGATGAAGAAGGGCACCACCTCCATCCTCGACATTCTGACCGGCGGCTGAACCGGCACGGCTGCCGCGCGCCTCTTCCCCGGGTGCAGCCGGCGTGATACTGCTTGGTCCTGGAACCTTTCGTGCAGCCACGAAAGGTCCTCGGGATAACCGAAGCCCAGCCTCGAAACCCGGACGTTCGACGCCCTGTCGTGTCCGGAGGCCAAGCCCGGCTTCCCGTGCATGGCAGCGCCGTGCATGGGAGAGACCGGATGGGCCTTGCAATCTACCTTCTTACATTGGCGACCTTCGCCACCGGAACCGCCGAGAACATCGTCATCGGCATCCTGCCGGATATCGCCGGCCATCTGGATGTGCCGATCGGGCTGGCGGGGCAACTCACCTCCGTCTTCTCCGTCACCTTCGCGGTGACGGCGCCGCTGGCGCTGGTGCTGACCAGGCATGTTCCGCGCAAGCGCCTTCTGTGCGCCGCGCTCCTCCTGTTCATCGCCAGCAGCCTGGTGGCGGCGCTGGCCGGCAACATCTGGGTGCTGTTTGCCGCGCGCATCGCCATGGCGGCCGCCAGCGCCACGGTATGCCTCGTCGCCACCCTGCTGGCGACGGAAAGCGCGCCGCCCGGCCTGCGCGGCCGCGCCATCGGCATGATCTTCATGGGCATCAGCGGCTCGCTGGTGCTCGGCGTGCCGGCCGGCATGGTGGTGTGCGGCCTGTTCGGCTGGCGTGCCGTGTTTGTCGCTCTCGCCCTTCTGGCCGCGGCCGTGCTGGCCGCCTGCCACCTGGCCGTTCCGGCTTCCGATGTCCTTTCCCGGCGAGGCGGCGGCTACAGGCGGCACCTGTCGTCGGTGCCGCTGGCCAGCGCGCAACTGGTCTCGATCCTGATGATCGGCGGGCATTTCGTGCTGTTCGCCTATCTGGCGCCCTATGTCGCCACTGTGGTCGGCGTGGCGGGGGACGGGCTGGTCCTTGCCTTCCTCGCCTTCGGCGTTGCGGGCGTTTCCGGCGGCTATCTCGGGGGCCTGCTGTCCGACCGGCTGGCGCCGCGCGCCGCGCTTCTGTGCACCCCGCTCGCCTATCTGCTCGCGCTGGTTGCGATCCCGCTGTTCGTCGGCAGGCCGGCGCTGTTCTTCCCGGCCATGATGGTGTGGGCCTGCATAAGCTGGATGATTTCGCCGGTAGTGCAGAATTTCCTCATGACCACAGATGCCGGGACGGCGGGGGCCGGTGTCAGCCTGAACCTGTCGGCCATGCATATCGGGGTGGGGTTCGGCACGGCGGCTGGCGGCGTGGCGCTTGAAACCATGCCGCTTGCGGCTCTGCCTCTGGCAGGTGCGGTGCTGGCGGCGCTGGCGGTCGTCTTCGCGGCGGCGGCCTTCCATCTGACCGCACGGCGGGGCACGGTGCGGGGTGCGGCCGGGACATGATGCCCGACGTGATGCCGGGGCACTCGCCACGGGCTTCCGGTTCGGATAGATGTCTTGACACCTAACAACGAGCCGATCTTTGCCATGACCCAGACAGACAGCAGAAAGACCATCGTGCTGACCGGTGCCAGCCGCGGCATCGGTCACGCCACGGTGAAGCGCTTCTCGATGGAGGGATGGCGCGTCATCACCTGTTCGCGGCAGGCCTTTTCCGAGAATTGCCCGTGGCCGGCCGGGCCCGAGGACCACATCAAGGTCGATCTGGCCGACCCGGAGGATGTCGGCGTTGCGGTGTCCGAAATCCGCCACCGGCTGGAAAGCCATGGCGGCCAGCTCAATGCGCTGGTCAACAATGCCGGCATCTCGCCCAAGCTGCCGGGCAGCCAGCGCATGAATTCGCTCGAGACGCCCATGCATGTGTGGCGCGACGTCTTCCAGGTGAATTTCTTCGCGCCGATCATGCTGGCGCGCGGCCTGTTCAAGGAACTGGCGGCGGCCAAGGGCTCGGTGGTCAACGTCACCTCGATCGCCGGCTCGCGCGTGCATCCCTTCGCCGGAACGGCCTATGCCACGTCCAAGGCCGCGCTCGGCTCGCTGACGCGCGAGATGGCGCATGATTTCGGCCCGCACGGCATCCGCGTCAATGCCATCGCGCCCGGCGAGATCGACACCGCCATCCTGTCGCCGGGCACGGAGAAGATCGTCGAGACCATCCCGATGCGCCGGCTGGGCACCACGGCGGAAGTGGCCGACATCATCTTCTTCCTGTGCTCGGGCCAGTCCTCCTATGTGACCGGCTCCGAGATCCACATCAATGGCGGCCAGCACGTCTGACCCTGCGGGTGTGACCACAGGGATTTTTTGCCCCGCTGGAATGATTTTCTTCTCCCCATGGCGGTCGGGCAAAAAATATTGCCTGCCGCCGAGGGCAGCGCGAGCCCGTTTCTTCGCGGCATCCTCCTGTCAGGCTAGAAATGCAAGCCTGTACAGGGTTTTACCGCGATGCCGCACGATCTTCCCAAGCTGAACGCTTTTCCCGTCTTCATGCGCGTCGAAGACGAGGCGATCGTCATCGTCGGCGACGGCGAGGAGGCGCTGGCCAAGGCCCGGCTGCTCGGCCAGTCGTCGGCCAGGCTGCGCATCATCGCGCCCGAAGCTTCCCCCGAACTGCTTTCCTGGATCGCGGCCAACGGCGCGGCGCATGTCGCGCAGGCCTATGCGCGCGACCATCTGGAGGGCGCCGTCCTGGCCTTCGCCGCCAGTGGCGAGGAGGGGCTGGATCGGCGCGTCGTGGAAGACGCGCGTGCGCTCGGCATCAAGGCCAACGCCGTCGACCGGCCGGAACTGTGCGATTTCTTCACCCCGGCGCTGGTCAATCGCGCCCCGGTCGCGGTTGCCATCGGAACCGAGGGCGCCGGGCCGGTGCTTGCCCAGATGATCCGGTCGCGCATCGATCGCATGCTGCCGCCGTCGCTGGGCTCGCTGGCCGCGCTGGCCGTCAGCTTTCGCGAGGCGGCCGAGCGCCTGCTGCCCAAGGGCGCGCCGCGCCGCCGGTTCTGGCGCGAGTTCTTCGAGGGCGCGCCGGCCCGGGCCGTCGCCGGTGGCGACATAGCGGCCGGCCATGAGGCCGCATCCGGGCTGCTTGCCAATCCGGAGCGCGCCTTCGGCCACGTCGCGCTGGTCGGGGCAGGGCCGGGGGCGGAAGACCTTCTGACGCTCAGGGCGCAGCGGCTCCTGATGGAGGCCGACGTCATCCTTTATGACGCGCTGGTGCCCGAGGCCGTGGTCGCCATGGGCCGCCGCGATGCCGAGCGCGTTGCGGTGGGCAAGCGCAAGGGCTGCCATTCCAAGACGCAGGCCGAGATCAATGCGCTGCTGGTCGCGCTCGGCCGCGAGGGCAGGCGGGTCGTGCGCCTCAAGAGCGGCGATCCGCTGGTGTTCGGCCGGGCCGGCGAGGAAATGGCGGCGCTTCGCGATGCCGGCATCTCCTACGAGGTGGTGCCGGGCGTGACCGCCGCCTTTGCCGCCGCCGCCGATTTCGAACTGCCGCTGACGCTGCGCGGCGTCACCTCGTCCATGGTGTTCACCACCGGCCATGACCTGAAGGGCGGTTCGCTGCCGGACTGGGCGAAGCTCGCCATCTCGGGCGCGACGGTGGCCGTCTACATGGGCCGCTCGGTCGCGGCGGAAGTCGCCGGCCGCCTGATCGAGGCCGGCCTGCCGCCGGACACGGCGGTTGCCGTGGTCGAGAATGCAAGCCTGGCCGAGCGCCGCCGCTTTCACGGCACGCTGGCCGACCTGCCGGCGCTGGAGCAGCGCCATGACCTGACCGGGCCGGTGATGACCATCATCGGCGATGCCGTGGCGGGTGCCCGCTTCGACCGCTCCGAGCCGCTTGCAGCGCATAGAAACCTTGCCGTGGAACGCATTTTCGAGGGATCGCACGCATGAAGATCATGACCGCCAACCGCCTGGTCGACGGCGAGGTCGTCTGGTACGGCAACGGCCAGTGGATCGAGACGATCGACGGTGCCGAGATCGTCGTCGACCCGGCCGAGGAGGCCCGGCTGGAGGCGCTCGGCAAGCAGGCGATGGCCGCCAACCTGATCCTCGATCTCGCCCTCATCGACATCGAGGTGGTCGACGGCGCCATCCGCCCGAAGCGCCTGCGCGAGCGCATCCGCGCCGCCGGCCCCACCATCCGCAACGACCTCGGCAAGCAGGCCCGAACCCAATTGTCCCGAGCGGCCTGACAGGCAGGCGGCCGCGCACGCCCGGAGAAGCAACATGTACCGTTACGACGAATTCGACCATGCCTTCGTGCAGGCCCGCGTCGCCCAGTTCAGCGATCAGGTCGAGCGCCGGCTTGCCGGTGAGCTGACGGAGGAGCAGTTCCGCCCGTTGCGCCTGATGAACGGCGTCTATCTGCAACTCCATGCCTACATGCTGCGCGTCGCCATTCCCTACGGCACGCTTTCCTCGCGCCAGATGCGGATGCTCGCCCATATCGCGCGCACCTACGACAAGGGCTACGGGCATTTCACCACGCGCCAGAACATCCAGTTCCACTGGCCGGCCCTGTCCGACATTCCGGCGGCCCTTGCCGATCTCGCCTCGGTGGAGATGCATGCGTTGCAGACGAGCGGCAATTGCATTCGCAACATCAGCGCCGACCATTTCGCCGGAGCGGCCGCCGACGAGGTTGCCGACCCGCGCCCCTATGCCGAGATCATGCGGCAATGGTCGTCGGTGCATCCGGAATTCAGCTACTTGCCGCGCAAGTTCAAGATCGCGCTGACGGGGTCCAACCGCGACCGCGCCGCCATCCAGACCTACGACATCGGCCTGCACCTCAAGCGGAACGAGGCGGGAGAACTCGGCTTCACCGTGTGGGTGGGCGGCGGCCAGGGCCGCACGCCGCTGCTGGCCAAGAAGATCCGCGACTTCCTGCCCCGCCAGCACCTGTTGTCCTATGTGACGGCGATCATGCGCGTCTACAATCTGCACGGCCGCCGCGACAACAAGTGGAAGGCGCGCATCAAGATCCTCGTCCATGAAATGGGCGCGCAGGAATTTGCCCGCCAGGTCGAGGCCGAATGGGAAACGCTGAAGGACGGCGACCTCAAGCTGCCGCAGGCCGATATCGACGCCATCAACGCCTATTTCGCGCCGCCGCCGCTGGTGGACAGGCCGGAAGGCGACGAGGCGGTGCGGCTTGCCAGGCTGGATTCCAGAAGCTTCTCCGACTGGCTCAACCGCAACGTCACCACCCACCATCACCCCGATTACGCGGCGGTGACGATTTCGCTCAAGAACATCGGCGAAACCCCCGGCGACATGAGCGACAGCCAGATGGACGCGGTTGCCGACCTTGCCGAGCGATATGCCTTCGACGAGATCCGGGTATCCCACGAGCAGAACCTGGTGCTGCCGCATGTCGCGCGCGCCGACCTCAAGGCGGTGTATGATGCGCTGGTGGAGATCGGGCTGGCCACGGCCAATATCGACCTCATCAGCGACATCATCGCCTGCCCCGGCCTCGACTACTGCACGCTGGCCAATGCGCGCTCCATCCCTGTCGCCCAGCAGATTGCGCTGCGCTTCGCCTCGCTGGAGCGCCAGCGCGACATCGGCGAGTTGAAGCTCAACATCTCGGGCTGCATCAACGCCTGCGGACATCACCATGTCGGGCACATCGGCATTCTCGGCGTCGAAAAGAAGGGCGCCGAACTCTATCAGGTCACGCTCGGCGGCGCCGCCGACGAGAACGCGGCCATCGGCGAGATCATCGGGCGCGGGTTCGGACCCGACGAGATCGTCGATGCGATCGAGACGCTGGTCGAGACCTATCTGGCGATCCGCAGCGACCGTTCGGAGCGGTTCCTCGACGTCTATCGCCGGCTCGGCGCCGCGCCGTTCAAGGAGGCTCTCTATGGAGCCGAGGCCAAGGCGGCCTGAGGTGAGGGCACGGGACGCCGCATCCCTCGAAGCACGACACGGGCAGCTTTCCGCCGCCCGTGTCATCGAGCTTGCGGCAAGTGATCTGTTTGCGGGAGAGATCGCGGCCGTCTCGTCCTTCGGGGCGGATTCGGCGGTGCTGCTGCATCTCATCGCCCAGGTGGACCGGCATCTGCCGGTCGTCTTCCTCGACACCGGCAAGCATTTCGAGGAGACGCTGAGCTATCGCGACGCGCTTGCCGACGATTTCGGCCTGACCGACATCAGGGTGGTCCACCCGGAAGCGGCAGCACTGGAGCGGGTCGATCCGGGCGGGCGGCTGCATGAAAGCGACGTGGAAGCCTGCTGCCATGTGCGCAAGGTGGAGCCGATGGCGCGCGGCGTCGAGCCGTTCCGGGCGTGGTTCACTGGCCGCAAGCGCCATCAGGCGCAAACGCGGACCGCGCTGCCGGTGTTCGAGGCGGTGGGACCGCGCGTGCGCATCAACCCGCTGGCGCATTGGACCACGGCCGATCTGGCCGACTATATGCGGGCCCATGCGCTTCGGGAAAACCCGCTGGTCGCCTATGGCTACCTGTCCATAGGCTGCTTTCCCTGCACCCGGCCCGTGGAGCAGGGACAGGACGCGCGCAGCGGACGCTGGGCCGGTCAGGCCAAGACCGAATGCGGCATTCATCTTGCGGGACTGGAACAGTCCCTGAGCCAGGAAAGACATGATGAGCGAAGAGAAACCGGCGCCTGAAATCCGCCTGTGGACTCCCGAAGGGTTCCGCGAGGACGAATGGGCGCATGCCGAAACGGCAGAGGCGCTGGCCGGCAACGACCGGCTCATCCTGCCTTTGCAGGCTTTCCTCGGTCTCGACCCGCAGGAGCGGACGCGAAATCGCGGGCGGCTGGGCGTTCTGGTGCAGCCGGGCGAGCAGATCGACACCCTCGTCGAACTGCTGGACGAGGTTGAGCTGATTGCGCTGGTTTTTCCGGCCTATACCGACGGCCGCAGTTATTCCAAGGCACAACTTCTGCGCGGCCGGCATGGGTTCGAGGGAACGCTGCGCGCAGTGGGCGACGTGCTGGTCGACCAGCTTGCCCATATGCTGCGCGTCGGCTTCACCGAATTCGCGATTTCCAATCCGGTCCTGCTGCGGCGGCTGGAGAAAGGCGAGGTCGGCGGCCTGCCGGTCTATTACCAGCCGGCGGCGAAGCCCGCGGCCGCGACAGGCAGCTATTCCTGGCGCCGGGTGCCGCAGTCCTAGCGGCACGGCTGTCGCGGTCTAGCTTGCGGAGCCTTCGTCCGCTTGCAGTTCGACCGCTTCCAGACGGTCGAGAAGGGTTTGCAGGTGTTCGGGAACGTCCTTGACGACTTTGAACGCCGGCATGGAGTGCAATATGCCCCGTGTCCCATGGCTGCGGACCTGTTGACGGATCGTCGTCGCCAGCTTCTGGCGCACCGGGTCCTGCAGCATTTCCTTGCCTGTTCGGGTCATCGTTCCAAAATCCTTCCGGTTTCGAAACTCCCTGTATCCGGTGATGGTTCCCCTAAAGCCGGGCGATTGCAAACAGCTCCGTCGAACAGGGTAAAATTTGAATTAAATGCAGTTGACGCCATCGGAAGCGTTCCGCAGTGCGAACCCCTTGATTTTTGGCCGTCGAACCT
This sequence comes from Aquamicrobium terrae, assembly GCF_040545735.1. Taxonomy (GTDB): domain Bacteria; phylum Pseudomonadota; class Alphaproteobacteria; order Rhizobiales; family Rhizobiaceae; genus Mesorhizobium; species Mesorhizobium terrae_A. The sequence goes on along the minus strand of NZ_JBEPML010000015.1, from coordinate 25,092 downwards.
CGATATCGGGCCCAACTCCGAAACTTCGAAAGAATGGAAATCCACCATGAGTGACCAGGCCAAAGACGAGCGTATGCCCGACGAGACCGGGACCACGCAAGCCGCCGGCGAAGGCACCGAGAACGACTACGAGGCGCTTGTGCGCCTGCTGAAGGAAAACGAGGAACTGAAGGACAAGGCGCTGCGTGCCGCCGCCGAGGTGGAGAACATGCGCCGCCGGGCTGCCCGCGACGTGCAGGATGCGCGCGCCTATTCCATCGCCAATTTCGCCCGCGACATGCTGACCGTTGCCGACGACCTGCAACGTGCGCTCGATGCCATCCCGGCCGAGGCCAAGGCTTCCGGCGATGCCGGCTTCAAGGCCCTGATCGAGGGCGTCGAGATCACCGCGCGCGGCCTGCTGGCGGCGCTGGAGCGGCACGGCGTGAAGAAGCTGGTGCCGGAAGGCGAGAAGTTCGATCCCAATTTCCACGAAGCCCTGTTCGAAGTACCCAACCCGCAGGTGGTTGCCGGCACGGTGGTGCAGGTCGTGCAGCCGGGCTATTCGATCGGCGAGCGCGTGCTGCGCCCGGCCAAGGTCGGCGTCTCCAAGGACGGGCCGAAACAGGCACCGGAGCCGGCGGCCAAGCCGGCCGGCGGGGACGCGCAGGGCTAAAGCAAGTCCAGCAAGGAAGCGGGCAAGGGACCTGTCCCCTTCCGATTTGCCGGGCGGCTGCTACTGTTGCCGCCGCCTGCCATCGGATCGAAGCCTGCCATGAACCTCGTCACCATCCTCGATTATGCCGGCGTCGCGGTGTTCGCGGCCACCGGCGCGCTTGCCGCCTCGCGCAAGCAGGTCGACATCATCGGCTTCCTGTTCCTTGCCGGCGTGACGGGCATCGGCGGCGGCACGTTCCGCGACCTCATTCTCAACACCCCGGTGTTCTGGATCGGCAACCATGATTATGTGCTGGTCTGCGCCGCCAGCGCCATTCTCGTGTTCTTCACCGCGCATCGGGTGGAATCGCGCTACAAGCTGCTTCTGTGGCTCGACGCCGTCGGTCTCGCCGCCTTTGCGGTGATGGGCGCGGTCAAGGGGCTGGCGATCACCGGATCGCCGGTCGTCGCCATCATCATGGGCATGCTGACCGCCACTTTCGGAGGCATCCTTCGCGACCTGCTGGCCGGGGAGCCCTCGGTGCTGCTGCGGCCGGAGGTCTATGTCACGGCCGCGCTGGCGGGGGCTGGCGTCTATACGATCTGCGATCTCGCCGGGCTGGCGCCGATCGTCTCGCAGCTTGGCGGCTTCGTGGTCGCTTTGGCCGTCAGGGGAGGGGCGCTTCGCTTCGGCTGGCGCATTCCTGTCTACAAGAGCCGGCCCGGACGACGGCCGGAGGACATTCCCTGAAGCATGTCGCCCGAAAATGGGAACCTGTTTCGGCATGACGATAAGCCTTAAGCCCGGGCGGCCTGCCACGCCTTGACCAGTCTGGCGGGAGCCTGTCGCATCCAGATCCGCTCCAGACGATGGCGCAGTTCCTCATCGCCGATGCGGTCCATCCTCACCAGCAATGCCGGCCAGCCCTTGTAATGGTCGGTCTCGAAATAGATGTCCGGCGACAGGGAGAGCAGCATCTCCTTCTCGTCGAAGGGGACGAACAGCACGACGGTGGCGGCATCCTTGACACGGGCGAGTGGCTTCCTGCCGACCTTGAGCGCGGGCGTTCCGTAGGATGTGGTTTCGAGGACTTGCGGGAGGTGGCTTGTCGCGGCCTTCAGCCTGCCGAGCACGGCCGCGAGATCGCCGTCCATCGCCTCAGGCCGCGTAGTCCTGGCCTTCGCCGCCATAATAGCTGATGTAGCGGGCGCCGATTTCCTTGACCGGCATGACCACGAAGATGTCGACGGTGGCGAAGTCGGGGTCGATGACGCAGCCCTCGCCGATGCGGGCGCCGACGCGCAGATAGCCCTTCACCAGCGGCGGCATGGCGGCGATGGCCGACTTGGGGTTCACCGCATCGAGGGGCATCAGCTTCATGGGATGGTAGCGGCCGGTGACGGCGCGCACGTCCCAGTCGGCCGTGGTGCGGCAATGGTGCGCCAGATAGGTCAGCGCCTCGGCATGGGTTGCGGGGTCGGTGCCGGGGAAGGAGGCGCAGCCGACCATCACGTCGATCCGGTAATGGTTGAGATAGGTCCAGATGCCTTGCCAGAGCGCCTCGATGGTGCGCCGCGAGCGGTATTCGGGCAGCACGCAGGACCGCCCCAGTTCGAGGAAGCGGCGCTCCGGGTGGCGGGCGACGAGGGCCTGTAACTCGAATTCGTCCTGCGAATAGAACCCGCCGGCGGCTGCCGCGCTCTCCTGCCGCAGCAGGCGGTAGGTGCCGACGATGCGACGATGCTCCGGGCCGGTCAGGCTGTTGTCGAACACCAGCAAATGGTCGCAGAGCGGATCGAAGCGGTCGGCATCGCGGCCGCCGAACCGGTGCATGCCGCCGCGGGCGCCGAGCTCATCGTAGAAGATGCGGTAGCGGATTTCCTGCGCGTAGTCGATTTCGGCTTGGTTGCGGGCCAGCCGCACTTCGAGATTGCCGATTCGTCCGAGCGGCGCTGCGAGTGTCGGCGCCTGCGGCCCGGTGGCGGTTCCCGAAACGGATGAAACGGGCGACCGGGTCTGCCCTTGCGGCATCGCTGTCTGCACGGGCGATTCTCCTTCGAGCCATCCCTCGTGGCGCGGGGATACGATTGTGGTGCAACAGGATTGTGACAGTAGCGTGATATGGCGTGATCGGCAACAAAGCCGGTCTTGACATGTCCATTTACGCTGGGGCCTGCTCCTGCACGGCGGCGATCAGCGCGTGCGGGTCGAGCGGCTTGGTCAGGAAGCCGGTGGCGCCATGGGCGAGCACGGCGTGCCGGGTCTTTTCCTGGCTGTCGGCCGACAGCACCAGGATGGGGATGGGGGCAAGGCCGCGCGCCTCTTCCTGGCGCCGGATGTGGGCGATGGCGTCCATGCCGTCCATCACCGGCATGTGCAGGTCCATCAGCACGACATCGTGGCGCCGGCCGCCGCCGGCCGCCGCCAGCGCTTCCACTGCCTCCTTGCCCGTGCGCACCACTTCGACGCGATGGCCGGCCTTGGTGAGGCTGGCGCGGGCCAGCATGGCGTTTATCTCGTTGTCCTCGGCGATCAGCACCGAGAGCCCGCCGCCGCTGACGCGGGCGACGCGGCCTCCGTCGGGCTGTTGCGGCTGCGGTGCGGCCGGCATCAGGGACCTGCCGGCGATCAGTACCCGAAGCAGGGTTTCGCCGCGCACCGGGCGGGCGAGGAAGCTGACATAGCCGCTGGCGCGGTATTCGGCGAGCTTGCCCCGGTCGGTCGAGGCGATCAGCGTGATGGCCTGGCTGGTGGCGAAGCCGTCCCTGCGCAGCCTTTGCAGCAGGCGACCTTCGCCGCTTTCCAGCACCGCGTCCACCATCAGCGTGTCGCAATCGGCGGACAGCGCGAGCGCCCGGGCGGGCGTGTCGGCCACCTCGGCGACGCCGCCGAGAACGCGGATGGACTGCGCGATCACTTCCGCCTCCACCGTGTTCGGCGACAGGATCACCACCTTGCGGCCGGCAAGCATGTCGTCACTGTCGTGCGGCGGGTCGGTCGCCTCGGTCGCCGGCAGTTCGAAGATGAATTCCGTGCCCTTGCCCGGCGTGCTCGCCACCGAGATGGTGCCGCCCATGGCCGCGACGAGGCGCTTGGAAATGGCAAGCCCCAGCCCGGCGCCGCCATGCCTGCGGGTCGAGGTGCCGTCGACCTGCTCGAATTCGAGGAAGATGCGCTCGAGGTCGGCCGGCCGCATGCCCGGGCCGGTGTCGACGACGCTGAAGCGGATGCGGTCGATGTCGCGATGCCGCTGGCGGGTGATGGTGAGCGCGACGCCGCCGTCGTCGGTGAACTTGATGGCGTTGCCGAGCAGGTTGAGCAGCACCTGCCGCACCCGGCCGGGATCGGCGGTGATCATCTGGGGCACGTCGGGGCCGACGCGGCAGCCGAGGCCGATGTTCTTGCCGTAGGCACGGGCGGCCAGAAGCTCCACGACGTTGTCGGCCAGCTCGCGGATCGACACGGGCTGCGGCTCCGGGTCGAAGCGGCCGGCCTCGATCTTGGAATAATCCAGAAGGTCGTCGATCAGCGCCAGCAGGGCGCTGGCCGAGGTGGAGACGGCGTTGACATAGGTTCGCTGCTCCGGCGACAGCCTGGTGTCGGACAACAGCCTCGCCATGCCCATGATGCCGTTCATGGGCGTGCGGATTTCATGGCTCACGGTGGCAAGGAAGCGGGATTTGGCCTGATTGGCGAATTCGGCCCGTTCGCGGGCGGAGATCAGCGAGGCCTCGGCCTGCTTGCGGGCGGTGATGTCGCGGGCGATGGCGCGATGGGAAACGGTGCCGCTGTCCTTGTCGCGCACCGACAGTTCGATCCATGAGAACCAGCGGAGGCCGCCGGCGGTGCGGATGGCGACATCGGTGGAACTGAGGCACTCGCTGTCGGCGAAGGCGGCATCCGGCACGACACCCACTTCGACGCCAAGATCGGAAAGCATCAGGCCGGTGAGGTCGTTGACGTCCATGCCGATCAGGTTGGCGAAGACCTTGTTGGCATAGACGATGGTGCCCTGACGGTCGCGATGGACGACAAGGTCGCCCAAAGCGTCGATGAGGCCGTGGAAGCGCTCCTCGCTTTCCTGCATCTCCCACATGCGATCGGAGAGCGTCTCGAGCTCGGCTCGGGCAAGGGCGACGTCATGGCCATGCTGGCGCTCGGCACGGCGTTCGCTCGTCCTGAGATGCTGGTGCAGGAAAAGGCCGCTGAGCCCGGCCGCCAATATGCCGAGGCTGAGGAAGACCGGCGCGCCGGTGAGATGCGCAAGCCCGGCCAGCAGCAGGACAGCCGCATAGGTGACGAAGGCCAGCCCTCTGGGAATCGCCGGGGCAAGAGCCCCCGGTGCGTGCTGTTCCGCCGGCAGAGGTGCCGGCCCGACAGGCGCGGGAAACAGCCGGGCGGCTTTCGCCCCCCAGTCGTCCGGGTTCGTTCGTTTCGTGGCGATCTCCGCAACCATGCCGGGAACCATGGCAGATACACGTTAGGGAAGATTTCGGCGGATCGCTCGCATTTTAGCGTTTGCATAAAAACGAGCAAAGCGCGCTACATATCGACCACCACGCGCCCCCTTATCCGGCCTTCCACGATGTCGCGGGCGGCCTCGGTGATGTCGTCGAAGCCGATGGTGCGCGACAGCGCGGAAAGCTTGCCAAGGTCGAGGTCGCTGGCGATGCGCCGCCAGGCCTCGATCCGCAATTCCTTCGGCGCCATCACCGAATCGACGCCGAGCAGGGAGACGCCGCGCAGGATGAAGGGCGCGACGGACGCCGGCAGGTCCATGCCGCCGGCCAGCCCGCAGGCGGCCACGGCGCCGCCATAGGCGGTCATGGACAGCACATTGGCGAGCGTGTGGCTGCCGACGGAATCGATGCCGCCGGCCCAGCGCTCCTTGCCGAGCGGCCGCGCGGGGCCGGACAATTCCTCGCGCTCGATCACCTCGGCGGCGCCGAGCTCGTGCAGATAAGCCGCCTCGGCGCTGCGGCCGGTGGAGGCGACGACATGATAGCCGAGCCCGGACATGATGGAGACGGCGACCGAGCCGACCCCGCCCGCCGCGCCGGTGACGACGACCGGCCCGCGCTGCGGCAGGACGCCGTGGCGCTCCAGCGCCATCACGCACAGCATGGCCGTGTAGCCGGCGGTGCCGACCGCCATGGCGTCATGGGTGCTGATGCCGTCCGGCAGCGGCACCAGCCAGTCGCCGCTGACCCGGGCGCGTCCGGCATAGGCCCCGTAATGGACCTCGCCCACGCCCCAGCCGTTGAGGATGACCTTGTCGCCCTTGCGCCAGTCGGGATGGTCGGAGGACAGCACCGTGCCGGCGAAGTCTATGCCCGGCACCAGCGGCCAGCGCCGCACCACCGGCGCCTTGCCGGTGATCGCCAGCCCATCCTTGTAGTTCACCGTGGTCGCTTCCACGGCCACGGTGACGTCGCCTTCCATGAGGTCGGCTTCGGAGAGGGAGGTCACTTCGACGGTCTGGTTCTTGTCCTCGTCGCGCGATATCAGGATGGCCTTGAAGGTTTCCGGCATGTCTTCTCCCCATTCTCAGGGGGGAAGAATGCGACGCAGGTCCTCCGAAATCAATCGTTCGAAGGTCTTGCCTCGCGCCGCCAGCCGACGAATTCCTCCAGCACCACCAGAATCGCGCCGACGCTGATGAAGACGTCGGCAAGGTTGAACACGGCGAAGGACCAGCCCGGCGTGTGGAAGAGGATGTAATCGACGACATGGCCGTAGACCGCCCGGTCAATGACATTGCCCATGGCGCCGCCGAGGATCAGCGCGAAGCCGAGGCGGGCGAAGAGCTGCCCCGGAGAACTGCGGAAGGCGAGATAGACGATGAAGGCCGACACGACGAGCGAGATGACGATGAGCCCGGTATCGCCGAAGGAGGACAGCATCGAGAAGGCGATGCCGGTGTTGTAGGTGCGAAACAGCGCCAGGAACGGCAGCAGGTCGATCTTCTCCTGAAAGGGAAGGCCGGTTTCGACCAGATATTTGATCCATTGGTCGAGCGCCATGGCGGCGACCGTGAGCACCGCATAGGGAACGAGCGTCCTGGCTGCGCCTGTCTTTTCGGGTGCGGGGGTCACGGGGAAGGCCCCTCCAGCTTGAGTGCGTCGCGGCGGATTTCGAACAGCATCACGCCGGTGGCGACGGCGAGATTGAGCGAATCCGCCCGCCCTGCCTGCGGAATGCGCAGCAGCCGGTCGCAGCTTGCCGCCAGATCGTCGGGCAGGCCCTGCTGCTCGTTGCCCATCAGGAGCAGGACGGGTTTGCCGGAGAAATCGACCGAGCGATAGTCGACCGCGCCTTTCAGATGCGTGCCGGCGACGAGGCCGGGAAAGCCCTTGCGCCAGGCAAGGAACGGCTCGGCGCCGGCCTTGGCGACAGGCACGGCGAAGATCGAGCCCATGGTGGCGCGCACCGTTTCCAGCGAAAAGGGGTCGGTGGTGTCGCCCACGAGGATCACGCCCTTCGCGCCGACCGCATCAACGGTGCGGATGACGGTGCCCAGATTGCCCGGATCGCGCACCCGGTCGAGCGCCACCCAGACATCGCCCTTGGCGGGGCGGATGTCCTTCAGCGGCGCGAGGCGCTGCGTGAACACGCCCACCACCATCTGCGGATTGTCGCGGCGGGTGATGGAGGACAGCACCTTTTCGGAAACTTCCAGTACGTCGCCGCCGGCGGCGACGGTGCGGGCGGCGACCTTCTCGACCGCCGCATTGCCGCGTCCGGCCTTGGCGAAGATCAGCGTGCGGATTTCCCAGCCGAGATCGAGCGCGTCGATGACCAGCTTCAGCCCTTCGGCCATGAAGGCGTTGTTCTGGTCGCGGAATTTCTTCAGCGCCAGCGCCTTGATGTCCTTCACCAGCGGATTGGAAAGGCTGGTGACTTCCTTGACCCGGCCGACCGGGCGTCGTCTCTCATGTTCGCTCATCTGGCGACCCATCTGGAAAAGAGCGAGGTGGAAAGGGCGCGGCCGGCCGACTGCTCGCGGATGATCAGTTCGCCGGATTCGACGGTGCCGCCCATGCCGGCGAAGGTGTCGCGCATCAGGGCATGGATGGCGAAGAACGAGGCGCGGATCGAATAGGCGGTGAGCACCACGGCCAGCGGCTTCGGCGTCAGGATCGAGCGGCAGATGTCGGCAAGCGCCGGAAGATGCTCGAACAGTTGCCAGACCTCGCCCTTCGGCCCGCGCCCATAGGCCGGCGGGTCGAACAGGATGATGTCGTAGCGGCTGCCGCGACGCTCCTCGCGCTCGGCGAATTTCATCGCGTCCTCGACAATCCAGCGGATCGGCTTGCTGGTCAGCCGGGCCACTTCCTGGTTCTCGCGTGCCCAGCCAATGGCCTTCTTCGAGGCATCGACATGGGTGACCTCGGCCCCGGCGCGGGCCGCGACCAGCGAGGCGAGGCCGGTATAGCCGAACAGGTTCAGCACTTTCACCGGCCGCCGGGCGTTCTCGATCAACCCGGCCATATGGTCCCAGTGCGAGGCCTGTTCGGGAAACACGCCGACATGGCGGAAGGAGGTGAAGCGGCCGAGATAGTCGATGCCGTCATGCTTCATCGGCCATGTCTCGCCGAGCGGATTGCGCGGGAAATGCCAGCGGCCGATGCCCTCTTCATCCGTGTTGCCGGTGAAGATGGCGTCGGCGCGGCTCCATTCCTTGTCGGGCAGGGCGGGACGCCAGATGGCCTGCCCCTCCGGGCGCACGATGCGGTAGGGGCCGTATTGCTCCAGCTTGCGGCCGTCGCCACTGTCGAGCAGGGCATAATCGGCGTTAGGCGCGACCTCGAGGATCAGCGGCAGCTTTTCCGCCGGCAGCGCGCCTTCGCGGCGAACGAGCTGGCGCTTCGGCTGTGGCGGTGCCTCGTGCTCCCGTTCGGGGCGCGGCCTTGCCTCCTGGCTTCTGTTGCGCGTGGCTTTCAAGCGAATGCTCCGGTGGAAATGTGCCTGCGCTTCTGCCATAGCGGCCGTCGAGCCGCAACATGCGGGGCTTTGGGCGGGATACACGATCATGAGAACCAGCGGGAAAACAGCTTTCATCGCCGCATGCGCTTTGCTGTGCTGTCTGCCTGCATGGCAAGCGGGGGCCGAGGACATGAGCGAAACCGAAGTCGAGGCGCAGGTCGCGAATGGCCCGCTGAAAGGCGCCATGCTGTTGCCGCCGCAGGCCGCGGGGCGGCCGGCGGTGGTCATCATCCCCGGGTCCGGCCCCACCGACCGTGACGGCAACAGCCCGATGGGCATCGAGGCCGGCTATCTGAAGATGCTGGCCGAGGCCCTGGCCGAAAAAGGCATAGGCTCGATCCGCGTCGACAAGCGCGGCATGTTCTCCAGCAAGGGCGCGTTCGCGGACCCCAATGCGGTGCTGTTCGACGACTATGCCGGCGACGCGCTCGCCTGGCTCAAGGTTGCGCGGGAGAAGACCGGCGCCGATTGCGCCTGGCTGCTCGGCCACAGCGAGGGCGGGCTGGTGGCGCTGATCGCGGCGCAGGAGGCAGGACCGGACCTGTGCGGGCTGGTGCTGGTGTCGACGTCCCGCCGGCCGCTGGGCGAGGTGCTGCGCGAGCAGTTGCAAGGCAACCCGTTCAACAAGCCGATCCTGCCGCAGGCGCTTGCGGCCGTGGACGCGCTGGAGCGCGGCGAGAAGGTGGATATGGCCACGCTTCCGCAGGTGCTTCAGCCCTTGTTCGGGGATCAGGTGCAGGATTTCCTGATCGACGGTTTCAGCCGCAGGCCGGCCGAACTGATCGGCAAGCTCGAAGTGCCGGTGCTGATCGTGCAGGGCGACAACGATCTTCAGGTGTGGATGGCGGATGCCGAGGCCTTGTCGCAGGGGCAACCGGCGGCGGAGCTGAAGGTCATTGCCGGCATGAACCATGTGCTGAAATCGGTGCCGCTGGGCGACATCGCGGCCAATCTCGCTTCCTACGGCGACCCGAAGCCGCCGCTGGCGCCGGGTCTGGCCGATGCGGTGGTGGATTTCGTAAGCCGCAGGGATTGAGGGCTGGTCAGGTCCTCAACGCCTCATAGACGGCGACCCCGGCGGCGAGGTCTTCCAGCGCCGCACCGACCGATTTGAACAGGGTGATCTCGTCGGCCGAGCTGCGGCCCTTTTTCTCGCCGCGCGCCAGTTCATGCAGATCGGCGAGGATGTCGCTTTCGGCGAGGACGCCGGAAGCCAGCGGCTGGACGATGTCGCCGGCCTCCTTGGTGGCGCCGGTGCGGGTGTCGACGAACACGCTGGCGCGGCGGATGGCGTCGTCGTCGGCCTCGCGCATCTGCGGCGTGAAGCCGCCGACCAGATCGACATGCGCGCCGGGCTTGAGCAGCGCGCCCTTGACCAGCGGCGTCTGCGAGATGGTGGCGCAGGAGACGATGTCGGCCTTGGCCAGTTCGGCGTCGAGATCCGTGGCGGCCTCGGCGGCCAGTCCTTCGGTACGCAGGTCGGCGGCGACCTTCTCGGCATTGGCCGGCGTGCGGTTCCAGATGCGGATCGTCCCGATCGGGCGAACGGCCGAATGCGCCTTGGCGAGGAAGGGCGACAGCGCGCCGGCACCGACCACCAGCAGGCGCGAGGCGTCCTCGCGGGCCAGATAGGAGGCGGCGAGCGCCGAGGCGCAGGTGGTGCGCCACTGGGTGAGGCGCTGGCCGTCGATGATCGCCTTCGGCTCGCCGGTCCGCCCGTCGAGCAGCAGATATTGCCCCATCACCGCCGGCTTGCCGATGGTGTTGTTGTCGGGCGAGACGGTGACGATCTTGACGCCGATATGGCCCTCGGCTTCGACGCCGACGCGCTTGAAGTCGGTCCAGGCCGGCATCAGCAAGAGGGTCGTTTCGCTGCCGGCCGTCCGTTCCACCGTGTGGTGGTGCCGGAGCGGTTGCACCGCCCCTTCGCGGAAGGCGGCGCGCAGCGTCTCGACCAGACCGGGAAAGGTCAGCGCGCGATCCACGTCGGCGGCCGAAATGGTCAACATCGCAAATCCCCCTGAAGATGCTTCGGCCGGAAAGGCCGGGTCAGTTGGTCGGCCGCGGCAGGACCGGGTCATTTCCCGCAGCCGGGGCCGGGCGGCCTGCGGCCTGCTTCAGGCTCTCGGCCTCGATGGCGCGCTGGCGGGCCAGCTTGCGGTAGCGGCCCTGCCGGAACCAGGTGGCCAGGCTGCCGATGATCAGGCCCAGCGCGAAGGCCGCGAACAGGAACACGAAGAAAGGCAGCGTGTAGGTCAGCGCCGGATTGCCGGGGTTGAACGGGTCGATGGTGAAGGGCACCGGCGCGCGGTTGGCGACGGCCAGCGCGATCAGCACGATGGCCAGCGGCACGAAAACAAGAACGAGGGCGAAGCGGTTGAACATGGCCTACTTCTCGTCGTTCAGCCTCTCGCGCAGTTCCTTTCCGGTCTTGAAGAACGGCACCCACTTCTCCTCGACCTCAACCGCCTCGCCGGTGCGCGGGTTGCGACCGGTGCGGGCGGGGCGGTTCTTGACCGAGAAGGCGCCGAAGCCGCGCAGCTCGACGCGGTTTCCTTCGGCGAGGGCATCGGTGATCTCATCGAACACGGCGCTGACGATGTTTTCGACGTCGCGCAGGAACAGATGCGGATTGCGCGAGGCGATGATTTGCACGAGTTCGGACTTGATCATGCGGACGATCCCCTGACAGAAAACACGCGGTCGAAATTATGCAAATGATTTTATTTGCTTTTTTCACCCGAAAGGCGGGCTGTCAAGGGTGCCAGCGCGAGACCAGCCCGTCAAGGAACAGGCGCTCCATGCCAAGCTCCTTCAGCACGTCGCCGCTGGGCTCGGGCAGGCCGAGCGCGCGCGCCACCGTGCGGGCCAGCGCCTGCGACCATATCAGGCCCGTGGCGCCTTCCGAGGGCTTCCATTCGATGACCCTGAGGTCCGGGCCGACGCCCTGGCTTTCCAGCCATGCGACCGCTTCGTCCTCGCCGCCGAGGCTGTCGACCAGCTTGTTCTGCAAGGCCTGCCGGCCGGTGAAGATCGAGCCGTCCGCCAGGGTCAGCACCTGGTCGCGGGGCAGGGAACGGCGTTCGGCGACGAGATCGACGAACCAGTCGTAGCTGTCCATGATGAGGCGGCGCACCATGGCGCGCTCTTCCTCGGTGGTCGGCTTGAAGGGGGAGGGCGCGGCCTTGAGCGGCGAGGATTTCACCTCTTCCAGCTTGATGCCCATCTTGTCCATCAGCCCGGTGACGTCCGGATACTGGATCAGCACGCCGATCGAGCCGACGATCGAGGACTGGCGCGCGACGATGTGGTCGGTGGCGCTGGCGATCATGTAGCCGGCCGAAGCCGCCAGCGTGCTGACCTCCGCGACGACCGGCTTTTCGGCCGCGATCTTGCGGATCGCCTCGTAGATCGATTCGCCGCCGGTGGTCGTGCCGCCCGGCGAGTTGACCTGGACGATGACGCCGGCCACGCGCGACGATTTGCGGATCCGCTCCAGCCGTTCCAGCAGCTTGTCGTCCTGGGTGATGGTGCCTTCGATCTTGACCTTGGCGATGTGGGAGACGGCGCTCAGCCCGTCGTCGCGGAACCACGAGGCGATGCCGGCGATGGCGAGCGCGACGAGAACGACCGTCAAGGCCCGCCAGAAGGTCAATTTGCGCCGCAGTCTGCGCCGGTCGATCAGGTCATCGGCTCTTTGTGCCATGCTCGGCCTCGTTCCTCGGGATTGGCAGAGCCTATTTAGAGCATGGACGTGGCGGCGGCCACTGCTTTCACCATCCTCCGCCGGCAAGGGGGCCTTGCCGGGCATTTGCGCCATCGTGTATCCTTATGCTGGTCATATTTTTACGTTTTTGGTCCATCCGGACTTGTTTAAGACGCCCCGCGTGCCGAATTACAGGGCGAGACGCGTGAGCTTCATTTGTAGAAAGTAGTGATTTGTCGCGAACGACAGACCCGATCGGCATGGAAGACATGCAGCCGATGCCCGGTGCGTCTCATGCCGGCGCCAGCGATCGCGCGGCGGCCTTCGGCCGCGCCCAGCAGCATTCGCGCCGGGTGCGCAGGCTCAAATTCGTGGTTCCCGCCATCGCCATCGCCATGGCCGTCGCCTTCCCGCTCTATTCCTATATGATGGCGCCGGAAACGGTCCCCGTCTCCACTGAAAGCAGCGCCATCTCCGACGGCAAGCTGGTGATGTCCAATCCCAAGCTGGAAGGCTTCACCAAGGGCCTGCTGCCCTATGCGATGACGGCGGTGCGCGCCATACAGGACGTGACCAAGGAAGGGGTGATCGAACTGGAGGGGATAAGCGCCCGCCTGCCGATCAATGCCGAGACCACGGCGAAGGTCGATGCCGCCAACGGCACCTATGACCGTGGCAACAACACGCTCAACATCGACAGCGACGTCACCATCACCACGACGGACGGCATGGTGGCCAAGCTGAAATCTGCCTTCCTCGACATGGACAAAGGCAATATGAAGACGGAACAGCCCGTCGATATCAGCCGGCCAGGGTCTCGAATCACCTCCGACACGATGTCGGTGGAGAACAATGGCAAGGTCATGATATTTGAGAAGCGGGTTCGCGTGAACATCGACCCCGGCGCAAGCCGTGGGGAAGAGAAGAAGAGCGGAGACAAGAATGCGACGCAGTGATTCGGCGAGGCTGGCTGTCCTTGCACCAGCGCTGTTCCTTGCCGTGGCGGGCTCCGCCCTTGCCCAGTCGGGTGCGACCGGCTCGATGCCGGGCCTGAAGCTGGCCGGCGACCAGCCGATCCAGATCGAGAGCGAAAAGCTCGAAGTGCGCGAGAACGAAAGCCTCGCCATCTTCACCGGCAATGTCCAGGTGGTTCAGGGGCAGACCCTGCTCAAGGCCGGTTCCATGAAGGTCTATTACGTGAAGGACCAGGCCAACCAGTCGCAGCAGGCCTCCTCCGGCTCGGCCACCACCGGCACGGCGAACATCGACCGGCTGGAAGTCGACAACAAGGTCTACATCAAGTCCGACACCCAGGTCGCCACCGGTGATCGCGGCACTTTCGACATGAAGAGCGAGGTGCTGGTGCTGTCGGGTGACAAGGTGGTGCTGTCGGATGGCGACAATGTGCTGACCGGCTGCAAACTCACCGTGCAGATGAAGACGGGGCTTGCCCAGGTCGATGCCTGCGGCAAGCGGGTCATGATGTCGATCACGCCGGGTTCGCAGAAGAAGCCGTAGGATCGCGAATGCTTTCATTCCCCAAGCTGGGCAAAGCCGGCAAGCCGGCCGAACGGCCAAGAAGCAGTTCGGTTGCCGCCGGGCTGAAGGGCACGCTCATCGCCCGTGGCCTGAGCAAGAGCTACAAGGGCCGCAAGGTGGTCAACGGCGTGTCGCTCGGCGTGCGCGCCGGCGAGGCGGTTGGCCTGCTCGGCCCGAACGGCGCCGGCAAGACCACCTGCTTCTACATGGTCACCGGCCTGGTGCCGGTGGACGAGGGCACCATCGAGATCGACGGCTATGATGTCACTTCGATGCCCATGTATCGCCGGGCGCGGCTCGGCATCGGCTATCTGCCGCAGGAAACCTCGATCTTCCGCGGCCTGAGTGTCGAGCAGAACATCCGCGCCGTGCTCGAGGTCGTGGAAAAGAGCCGCAAGCAGCGCGAGAAGAACCTCGACGAGCTGCTCGAGGAGTTCCACATCAGCCATCTGCGCCATGCGCCGTCCATGGCGCTGTCCGGCGGCGAAAGGCGCCGCCTGGAGATCGCGCGGGCGCTGGCCAGCCGGCCGGCCTACATGCTGCTCGACGAACCCTTCGCCGGCATCGATCCGATCGCCGTGGCCGATATCCAGCAGCTCGTTCGCCATCTCACCCAGCGCGGCATCGGCGTGCTCATCACCGACCACAATGTGCGCGAGACGCTGGGGCTCATCGACCGGGCCTACATCATCCACGCCGGCGAGGTGCTGACCCATGGCCGGGCCGAGGAGGTGGTGGCCAACCCCGATGTGCGGCGGCTCTATCTGGGCGAGGGCTTTACGCTCTGACGCTTTGACCGGGCATCGGACCGGAAACCAGCCCGCTTTCCGATCCGATGTTTTCGCCGTCGCGGACGTCCCTTTTTGCCCCGCTTTATGATCCGGTAAAGGAATTAAGGGTCCGGCCGGCGGCCGGACACGTGGTTGCGCTTGACAAGCAAAAGCCGGGCCAGTTTCAATCGCTGGCCCGGAGAATTCGTTTCCGAAGCCGGCGCGAAGGGGAAACGCGGTACCAGATGGCGCTCTCAGCCAAGTTGCAGCTCAAGCAGACACAGTCGCTGGTGATGACGCCGCAACTGCTGCAATCGATCCGCCTCCTGCAATTCACCCAGGCCGAACTGGAGCGCTTCGTCGACGAGGAGGTCGAGCGCAACCCGTTGCTGGAGCGGGGGGAATCGGCTTCCGAAGATGTCGGGGAACCGGTGCGGGAGTCGGAAGCGGCCGTCGCGCGGGAGGCGGGCGACGACTGGTTCGGCAATGAGGCGGACCTGTCGGCGCAGACCATTTCCGATCGCCTCGATTCCTCGCTGGAAAACCTGTTTCCGGACGATCCCGGCCGCTCCGAACGGCTCGATCCGGCGCTGTCGACGCAATGGAAATCCGCCGCCGGCGGTGCCGGGGGCGGTTCCGAGAGCTTCGACCTGGAGGACCTGGCGGCGGCGCCGGTGACGCTGCGCGATCACGTCGGCGAACAGATCGCCTTTGCCTTCACCCAGCCGCAGGAGCGGCTGATCGCGGCCGAACTGGCCGACGGGCTCGATGAGGCGGGCTATCTGCGCACCGACCCGGCCGAGGCGGCCGAACGGCTTGGCGCGGACCCGGCCAGCGTTGCGGCGGTGCTGTCCCGTTGCCAGGGGTTCGATCCGCCGGGCCTGTTCGCCCGCGACCTTGCCGAATGCCTGTCGATCCAGTTGCGTGCCCGCGACCGGCTCGATCCCGCCATGCAGGCGCTGCTTGCCCATCTCGACCTTCTGGCGCGCCGCGACTTCCAGTCGCTCAAGCGCCTTTGCGGCGTCGACGAGGAGGACCTGCTCGACATGCTGGCCGAGATCCGGGGGCTGGACCCCAGGCCGGGGCTGGCCTTTTCCGGCGGGCCCAGCGAGGCGATCGTCGCCGATGTCGAGGTGCGCCCGGCCAGCGACGGCGGCTGGGCGGTGGAACTCAACCCCGATGCCCTGCCGCGCGTGCTCGTCGACCAATCCTATTTCGCGATCGTGTCGGGCCGCGCCCGCGATCAGGCGGAGAAGGATTTTCTGGGCGAATGCCTGCAAAGCGCCAACTGGCTGGCCCGCAGCCTCGACCAGCGCGCGCGGACCATCCTCAAGGTGGCCTCGGAGATCGTGCGCCAGCAGGATGCCTTCCTGGCCCACGGCGTGCGCCACCTGCGGCCGCTGAACCTGAGGACGGTGGCCGATGCCATCGGCATGCACGAATCGACCGTCAGTCGGGCGACGGCCAACAAATACATGCTCACGCCGCGCGGCGTGTTCGAGATGCGCTATTTCTTCACCGCCGCCATCGCCGCCTCGGATGCCGGCGAATCCCATTCCTCGGAAGCCGTGCGCGACCGCATCCGCGAGCTGATCGAGGCCGAGCAGGCGGCCCATATACTTTCGGATGACACCATCGTCGACCTGCTCGGGAAGGAGGGCATCGACATCGCCCGGCGCACCGTCGCCAAATATCGGGAAGGCATGAACATCCCCTCATCGGTGCGGCGGCGGCGGGAGAAACGGGCTCTTGCCGGCCTCAAGGGCTGACCCCGGAGCATTTTCCACACTTTTGCGTTTCGTTGACAAGCACGACCGAAGTGTCTAGAAGCCCGCCCGCATGAGGCGGGCAACGCCCGCACGGAGATAGCCATCGGTGCATGAACGGCAGGCTGTCGGGGTTAACTGCGAAGTTCACGGGCAAATTCGGCACATGGGGTGCTGCGCGGCTTGTACGAACGGACTACGAGTATAAACTCCAAGTTAGTTTGAAGCCTGTGCAAGGAAGGTCAGTATTCAGATGGCACTGCGGATAGCGGGAAAACACATGGATGTCGGCGATGCGTTCCGTACGCGCATCACCGACCGGGTCACCGATATCATCGACAAATATTTCGACCGCGGCTTTTCCAGCCAGGTCACGATGATCAAGTCAGGGTCCCGCTTCACCTCCGACTGCGTCGTGCGGCTCGATTCGGGAGCGTCCCTGCATGCGACCGGCGAATCTCACGATCCTGTCCAGGCCTTCGAGGCGGCGGCGGAACGGCTGGAAAAGCGTTTGCGCCGCTACAAGCGCCGCCTGAAGTCGCACTATCCCGTCAACGCTTCGGCCGACGGCACCAGCATCGCCTATGCGGTGGTCGAGGCCCTGGCGGAGGATGACGAGGAGGACATTCCGGCGGATTTCGCCCCCACCATCGTGGCCGAATCGACGCTGGCGCTGAAAACCATGTCGGTGGCGTCCGCCGTCATCGAACTCGACACCACGGGCAGCCCCGTCCTCGTGTTCCGCAATGGCGGCACCGAACAACTCAACATCGTCTATCGCCGGCCGGATGGAAACATCGGCTGGATCGATCCCGCGACGGTCAAGACCGCGCAAGGGTAGGAGAGACGGCCGCATCCCGGGGTTTCCCGGGCCGGCCGCGGCAGGCGAAGCAGAGGAATTTCAAGAATGGCTCTGAACGATCTTGTCGACGTTCCGGCGATCATGCCGGCGTTGAAGGCCAACTCCAAGAAGCAGGTTCTCCAGCTTCTTGCCGAGCGCGCTTCGGCTGTGTCGGGTATTCCCGAGCGCGACATTTTCGAGACCATCCTGCAGCGCGAGAAGCTGGGCTCGACCGGCGTCGGCAACGGCATCGCCATTCCGCACGGCAAGCTGGCCGGCGTGAAGGGCATCACCGGCGTGTTCGCGCGGCTGGAAACGCCTGTCGATTTCGAAGCCCTCGACGACCAGCCGGTCGATCTCGTGTTCCTGCTGCTCGCGCCCGAGGGCGCGGGCGCCGACCATCTCAAGGCGCTGTCGCGCATCGCGCGCGTGCTGCGCGACACCGACACGGTGGCGAAAATCCGCGGCACGCGCGACGCGCAGGCCATTCACGCGTTGCTGTCGGAAACCCCCGCCTCGCACGCGGCCTGAAACGCCCGCTAAGGGCGCGCCTCATTTCCCTGGAAAAATAAGCTTTCCTCAAGGGCCGCCCTGTGCGGCCCTTCGTCTGGTTGGCAGTCCATCCGGTGGAAAGCGCCACCGGTCACGATCCTCAAACACACCTTCTCAAGGCACCGGATTGGTTGCCGGTCCGGTTCCTGCCGCTGCCTCAGTGCCTGGCAACGGTGGTCAGGTCGTTCTCCATTGCTCCGGCCAGGGCGCGGTCGCGCTCGTCCGCGAGCAGGATCGGCTGGCCGTTCGCCGCGAACAGAGCCCAAAGCTCCAGTCCGGGGGCGATCTGGTCGAGACCGGGGAAGCGGCCGCGCAGATCGTCGCTCGACATCTTCCTCAGATAGGCGACCGTACCTTCGCCAAGATGGGCCAGTTCGCCGGCGCTCATCACCGGCTTCGCAGCAGTGGTGTCAACGGTTCTGGTCATGTCCAGGCCTCCTGTCTATGAGCCGCCTTCAAAGGCCGGCTCCTCACCATCGGCAAAGATCAGTCTTTCACCGATATATTTATTTTCCGTACCAATCGTTCGGCCTCAGGTCGGTCGAGGTCGATGGACAGGAGCCCGTTCTTGAGTTCGGCCCCGATCACGCGCATGCCGTCTGCCAGCACGAAACAGCGTTGGAACTGGCGGGCGGCGATGCCGCGGTGGAGGAATTCGCGCTCGGTGTCGTCGGTTTGACGGCCCCTGACAACCAGCTGGTTTTCCTCGGTGGTCACGTCCAGGTCGCTTTCGGCAAAGCCGGCGACGGCGAGCGTGATCCGCAGCTTCTGCGCTGTTCCATCGGCGCCGCGAAGGCGCTCGATGTTGTAGGGAGGGTAGCCGTCACCCGATTTTGCCAGGCGTTCCAGCGTCTTCTCCATTGCATCGAAGCCGAGAAGCAGCGGGCTGGAAAAAGGCGTCATTCTGGTCATGCAATCCTGTCCTCTTGAGAGCGACATGTTTCGGAAGAACCCATGCGGCATTCCTCCTTGCACCAGATATGGTCTGCCGGGGCGGCGAGTTCAAGATTTGGGCATGGGCGCTGCACAGGAAACGAATGGCAGCCGGAGTGCGGGCTTTCAGCCGCCCGGTGGACGGGCGAGGGCCGCAACCACCTCCGCCGCAAGGGGAATGGAGGGCTGCGCGCCCTGTTTCAGGCAGGAGAGGGAAGCTGCCGCGGCGGCGCGTTCCAGCGCCTCGTCCAGCGCGAGGCCGGCAGCCAGCCCGGCAGCCAGATAGCCGCAGAAGGTGTCGCCGGCGCCGACCGTATCCACCGGCTCGACGGGCAATGCCGGCACGGCGAGGAAGCTGTCCGGCGTGACGGCCAGCACGCCCCCGGCGCCCAGCGTCACGATGATCGTCCTGCCGGTGCCGGCCGCGAAGGCCCGCATGCGCGCCTCGCGGTCCTCGCCCGCGAGCCCGAGGGCCGTGCTGCACAGGTCGAATTCCGTCTCGTTGGCCAGGATGTAGTCGGCCCTGGCGAGGAACGAGACGGCTTCTTCGCGATAGGGGGCGGTGTTGAGGATGCTCGTCGCACCCGCATTGCGGGCCGCCTCGAGCGCTGCCTCGACCGTTTCCAGCGGAATCTCGTGCTGAAGCAGGACGATGTCGCCCTTCGCCAGCCTTGCCTTGACGATGTCGCCGGGCAGCACCGCGCCGTTGGCGCCCGCCACCACGGCGATCATGTTCTCGCCGTCGCTATCGACCAGGATCAGCGCGGTGCCGGTGGAAGCGGCGCTCTCGGCCACGCCGGACAGGTCGACACCGCCGCTTTTCAGGAGGGCGAGCGCCCCGCCGGCAAAGGCATCCTTGCCGACCGCCCCGATCATGCGCACCTCGGCACCGGCCCGCGCCGCCGCCAGCGCCTGGTTGGCGCCCTTGCCGCCGGGTGCGGTGGAAAAGCCGCTGCCCTGCAAGGTCTCGCCGGGCGCGGGCAGCCGCTCCAGCCTTGCGATCAGGTCGAGATTGATCGATCCGACGACGACGATCATGCCTGCAAATCCTTGCCTTTGTGCACGAAACTATAGCGCGGCGAGGAGATTGCAATCGGCGGTGCGGCAGGTTCAGTGCGCCGGGACCTGGCCCGCTTCCCAGCCCAGTATGGCGCGCTTGCGGGTGAGGCCCCAATGGTAGCCGGTGAGCGCGCCGGACTTGGCCAGCGCCCGGTGGCACGGCACCACGAAGGAGATCGGGTTGGCGCCGCAGGCCGCGCCCACGGCGCGCGATGCCCTGGGCTCGCCGATCTGCTCGGCAAGGGCGGAATAGGTGCGCGCCCTGCCCATGGGGATGGACAAAAGCGCTTCCCACACCCGCACCTGGAAGTCGGTGCCGATCATGACCACCCGCAAGGGCTGGTCCGGCCGCCAGCGGGAGGGATCGAAGATGCGCTGTGCATAGGGCTGGGTGGCGGCCATGTCCTCGACATAGGTGGCGTTCGGCCAGCGGCCGGACATGTCGGCGAAAGCGGCCGCCTCGTCGCCGGGGTCGTTGAAGGAAAGGCCGGCCAGCCCCCTGTCGGTGACCATGATCAGCGCGATGCCGAAGGGCGAGATGTGGTAGCCGTAACGAATGGTCAGGCCTTCGCCACGGTTCTTGTAGGCACCGGGCGACATCGCCTCATGCGTCACGAACAGGTCGTGAAGGCGGGCCGGGCCGGACATGCCGACCTCCAGCGAGGCCTCCAGCAGCGGCAGGCCGGAACCGAGCAGCCGCCGGGCGTGGTCGAGGGTCACCGCCTGCAGGAAGGCCTTGGGCGACAGGCCGGCCCAGCGGGTGAACAGTTTCTGCAGGCCGGTGGGCGTTTCGCCGACATCCTGCGCCAAGTCTTCCAGCGATGGCTGGTCGCGATAGTCGAGGCTGATCTTCTCGATCACCCGGCGCACGATCTCGTAGTCGCTGCCCTCGGGCGTGATGTCCTTTTCCAGAACGGGAACGGCTTTCATCTGGGTGCGGGCGTTCATGGTTCTTCTCGCAAATCTGTGTGCGTTGACGCCAATATCGGCCCGCCGCTGCGTCTTTCCCACCCGATTCCTGCAGAAAGCTCTTTTCTAGCGGGCCTTGGCGGTTGCCAGAGCGCGGGAGAAGGCCGAGGCGAAGCTTTCGCGGTCGTCGGGATTGAGGAAGGAGCCGATCGCCACGGTCTTGTCGCGCGATTCCACCGCCATGCGGGTGATGCCGATTTCGGCATGGCGGGCAACCGCAAAGCGGGTCCAGAAGGGATTGAAGCGATGCTGCTCGGACTTGCCGGAGGGATAGGTCTTGTGGATATGCAGTTCCGTGCGCGACACCGAAACCTCCTCGCGCGTGCGGGCAGCGCGGTAGTTCAGGCGGAAGGCCACATAGAGCGCGACCACGTCGAGGCCGAAAAAGCCGAAGACCGGCCAGGCGCCGTGGGAGAGGAAGATGATGCCGGTGACGGCCCAGGCGGCGAGCAGGGCGCCGATCAGGATCATGAAGCCGGTGCGGCCAAGCGATCTGTGCGGCTTCAGCAGCGCCTGGAAGAAGGGCTGGTCCGCGGCAAAGTCGGCATTTGTCTCGCTCATGCGGCGATACTATAGGATGGTTATGAGCAAGCCCAAGCCAAAAGATCGCCCCGCGCCTGGAAACGAGCGTCCACCTGCGGCGCGGCCGGGCAAACCCGCAAAGCGCACTGCGGCGCCGCGCCGCCCGCGCTCGCTCTACACACCGGCCGAGGTGCACGAGATCTTCCGGCGGTTTTCCGTGCAGCGGCCGGAGCCGAAGGGCGAGCTGGAGCATGTCAACGCCTTCACCTTGCTGGTGGCGGTGGTGCTGTCGGCGCAGGCGACGGATGCCGGCGTCAACAAGGCGACGCGGCCGCTGTTCAAGGTGGCGGACACGCCGCAGAAGATGCTGGCCCTGGGCGAGGAAAAGGTGGGCGATTATATCCGCACCATCGGCCTGTGGCGCAACAAGGCGAAGAACGTGATCGCGCTTTCCGAGGCGCTGATCCGCGACCATGGCGGCAAGGTTCCGGACAATCGCGACGCGCTGGTGAAGCTGCCGGGCGTCGGCCGCAAGACCGCCAATGTGGTGCTCAACATGGCTTTCGGCCAGCATACGATGGCGGTCGACACCCATATATTGCGCATCGGCAACCGGACCGGCCTGGCACCCGGCAACACGCCCGAGCAGGTGGAACAGGAACTGGTGCGCATCATTCCCGACGAATATATGCGCCACGCCCATCACTGGCTGATCCTGCACGGCCGTTATGTATGCAAGGCGCGCAAGCCGGATTGCCCGGCCTGTGTCATCGCCGATATCTGCAAGGCACCGGTGAAGACCACGTCGATCCCTGCGCCGCTGGTGGAACTGGCCCCGCAGGAGGTTCCGCAGGCGCTGTAGGGCATCTCAGGTTTTGTCGGAAACGGCCCTCGCGCTTACCCTTGAAGCTGCCCCTCACCCTTACCCTCTCCCCGCAAGCGGGGAGAGGGGGCACCAGCGTTGCGGACGGCATCCTTCTCCCCGTGTGCGGGGAGAAGGTCCCGGCAGGGGGATGAGGGGCAAGCCCGCCTGAACCTGAATTGCTCTAAGGGCATTTTCGGAAGAGGAAGACGGTTCAGGCTTTCGCCTTTTCGGGGCGGGCCTTCGACCCCTCTTCGGGCACGGTCAGGTTCCTGACCAGGCTCGCCAGTTCCGGCTCGTCGATCAGCACCGCCGCCTGTGCCGGCGTCAGCCAGGCGCGCTGGCGCGTTCCGGCTTCCCGCCAGTCCTTCAACTGCTCGGACACCGCCAGCATGTAGACGGTGACGTCGATGCGCACGAAAGCTGTCGGCAGCCGCTTCCAGTAGTGATAGGAGCCGGCCGGCTCCTTCAGCGTCTTACCGGCGACGCCGGCTTCCTCCAGCGCCTCGATGGTGGCTGCCTTGCGGCCGCTCTTGCCCTTCATGGGCCAGCCCTTGGGCAGGATGAAGCGCTGCGTTTCGCGCGAGGTGACCAGCATCACCTGCAAGTCGCCGTCGGGGCCGATGCGGAAGGGGATCGCCGCCACCTGGCGGATCTTCTCGCCTTTCTTCGCCTTGCGCAGGACTCGTTTCTTCTGCTTCGCCATATTCTGCCGATTCGATGGTACCGAACAGAATAGTCGGCTAATTATTCGAGGCAACCCCGCCGGTCAGCGGCAGGTTCTGATATAGCTGTTGCCGGACAACTGGATTTGACAGTTCTGCTGGAATGCCGGCACCCGTGGCGGCGGTTGCGGTTGGGCGTTCTGCTGCCGGTCGAGCTGCTTGTAGATTTGCTGCTGCTGCTCGAACTGCTGGCGCTGGATGCGGTTCTGCAACTGGATGATTTCCGAGGCCTGATCCTGCACGACCGGCGGCCGCTGCTGTGCGGCGGCGGGGAGGGTAATACCGGCAAGGGCGAAAGCAAGCACCATCAGGGCAAGCGCCTTGCCGCCATGTGCCTTCCGCATCGATTTCGCGCCAGTGATCATAAGTTAAATATAAGCGCGCGGCGGAATTGTTCCAGCATCGGGCCCGCGAAAACAGAAAAGGCCGCCCGAAGGCGGCCTTTCCGAAATTCTATGATGACTTACGGGGTGGTTTCGTTGCTCGGGCAGCTGTCCGGATCCGAGAGACAGTTTCCAACATCCGTGAACTTCGAATTCACTTCCTCGCCAACGAACTTCGCGCCGCCGATGATGGCGATGGCGATGAGGGCTGCGATCAGGCCGTATTCGATGGCGGTGGCGCCGGACTCGTCCTTGACGAAACGTGCGAAAAGCTTGGTCATTCCAGTATTCCTTGTTGCCCAGGTTGTGACTTTTCAGACGGTTTCTTGCTGAACCGTGGCCCCATATTCGCGGTCGCCGCTTTCGGTTGAGTTAAACGCAATGGTAAACGAAATGTGCGCGGCGGTTGTGCTTAATAAATGCAAAATCGCCGTGGTTGCTTTCTACAGGCCGGCATTGAATCGTCAGTATTTTTTGACTTTCACGACCCTGCTTCGATGTAGGATAAGGCCTCCTGGTCCCGTGTTTTTCGTCTTCGCGCGATTGCGCGGGATGGCCGTCCGCCATATCTGTTGTGCCAGAAAGGTGCATCCATGTTCCGTTTCCTGTTCCGGCTTGCCGCGATGGTTTCGCTTTCCGTCGCCGTCATCATGGCGGTGCTCGATGCAACGCGCACGGTCGCGGCCTCGCAACTGGTGACGACGCCGTTCAAGACGAGCTGGAACGCGGTGTCGCCCGAGACGCTCGGCGCGGCCGAGATGTTCGTGCGCGAGAAGGTCAACCCGCTTTTGTGGGACACGGCGGTCAACTGGGTGCTGGCCCTGCCGGGCTTCGTGGTTTTCGCCGCTCTTGCCCTGCTGCTCTATGCCGTAGGCTATCGGCGCGAGCGCCCGCAGGAGCGTTATGCCGCCGGCCGGCCGGCGGCGCATTCATGACACAAGGAAGGTAGCGATGTTTTCCCTGAGCGATATCCTGAACAAGAAGGCCATCCTGCCCAAGGCGGAGGAGGCGCTGCCGGGCCGCGACAAGCCCATTCCCACCGCGCAGAAGCATTATGTGAACGGCAATCCGCTGAAAGGGCCATACCCTGAAGGGCTGGAAACGGCCCTGTTCGGCATGGGCTGCTTCTGGGGAGCGGAGCGGCTGTTCTGGCAGACGGCGGGCGTCTGGGCGACGGCGGTCGGCTATGCCGGCGGCTTCACGCCCAATCCGACCTATCAGGAAACCTGCACCGGCCTGACCGGCCATGCCGAGGTGGCGCTGGTGGTGTTCGACCCGAAGGTGGTTTCCTATGCCGACCTGCTCAAGCTGTTCTGGGAGAACCATGATCCGACGCAGGGCATGCGCCAGGGCAACGATATCGGCACCACCTATCGCTCGGTGATCTTCACTTTCGGCGACGAGCAGCGGAAGCAGGCACTGGCCTCGCGCGATGCCTACGAGGCTTCGCTGGTGGCTTCCGGGCGCGGCAAGGTGACGACCGAGATCGCGCCGGCGCCCGAATTCTATTTCGCCGAGGCCGAGCATCAGCAATATCTGGCCAAGAACCCCAACGGCTATTGCGGCTTGCAGGGCACCGGCGTTTCCTGCCCGATACCGACCGGCGTTTCCGCCTGAGCCGGGGGATTCGTCATCCCGACCAAGGGAGCGAAGCGACCGTGAGCCGGGATCCATGTCGGAACCTTGCAAAGTCACGGAATGGATCCCGGACAGCCTGCCTTCGCTTCGCTGCGGCAGACTTCCGGGATGTTTGATCGATATGGGGTAGGTTGAGCAGCGAGGCTGCGGGCCTGCAAACCCGCAGCCTCGGCGGCAGGCGACCGGTTCCGGGATCGGGCCGAC
>NZ_JBEPML010000014.1:0-117880 GCF_040545735.1 Aquamicrobium terrae | reverse complement strand
CCAGAACACAAAACCCCATAGCCAAAGCGTGCCGACCGCGGGTTCCTGCATGAGGGGCTTTCGTACGCCTGCCGGCACCCGAAAACCTTCACCATGTCGGTCGTAGATGCCAGCTTTGCCTGCGCCCAGAAGCGGTCATTCACGCTAATGGCGGCAGTTGTCGAGGAGCGTGCCTTCGGTGATCTCCAGATCGAGCCGCGACGGCGCGAGGCCGGACGAAGCGACGGCCGACAGGACCGTTTCGGCAAGCTTTGCATCTTTGAACTGCAGGGGCGGGATATTGACCGAGACCGGACAGCGTTCCGTTCTAGGATGCTGCATCGCGCGTCGCCGTTCGCAGCACCCATTCGCCGATCGCCGGCATCCGGCCTATTGCCTCGGCCAACGTTATGAAACTGGCCGGGGTCACCGCCGTTCGGTCCGAACGGGTCCACCGAAGCAGAGCTTCGAAGCCCGTCACGGTTGCGGTCGCAAGGTCGACCTGCGGTTGGTAGACAAGACTGAACACCTCAAGCGCCAGCGCGGCGCGCAAGGCGCTTTCCAAGCCCCGGCGCGCCTCCACCGCGTCTTTCATGCATGGATCGAAAAAATCGATGACAGCTGCGGCCGCCCCGTTTGGCCGCATAGAGCGACAGATCGGCGTTCGAGATGTTTCGGAAACATCCGAGCCCGCGTCGCCCATGGCCACGCCGAGGCTGGCTCAGACATTCACCGAACGCCCTTCGATGATGTACGTCCGCGACAAGAGGTCGACGAGGCGGCGCGCCATGCTTTCCGGCGACATTTTGTCGAACTCCGCTTGCATTCCGACGAATTCGTCGCCGTCGAAGCGCGCAACAAGGCCCTCGTCCGCGCACAGCTTTATAAGGCGGGCGCCGACCAGTCGCACAGCGGGGCCCCGCCGGATGGCCGAGCGGATCGTTGACGAACTTGAACCTGTCGAGGTCGATGTAGTGGATGGCATATCGATCCGCCCTGACCGCCTAGCCGCAGAGATGTTGCCGAGCAGGCGGATCGATATTTGGAGCTAGTTGACGTTGGACGACCGGCGGTTGGATCGACGCTCGCAGGCGAGGATTTCCGCCAGATCAAGCCCGGCCACCAGAGCGGCGAGTACAAGTCGGGCATAGGGCGGCGCGCCGCGATTTTCTCAGGCTCTGAGCGATCCTACGGCCAATCCCAACCGGCGTGCCAACCCATTGCGGTCGGTTGCGAGGCTCTCCAGCGCGGATTCGACTTCTTGTTGAAACGTCCTGTCCATGGAGCTTTAACGCCGCTCGCCCTGTCGGCAAGAACGATTGCTCGCGATCAGCCAAACAGCGGCCAGATCCGGTTGAGAAGTTCGCCTCCGAACCAGAACACGAAAGCGACCCACGCTGCTGCCAGAATGGCCGCGACAAACGCGAGAATAAGTGCAAGCCCATCCCGCAAGATCAAGGCGAACGCGATCATGGCGATGGCGGCGACGGGCGGCACGTTGCCGAAAGGTATCGGCAACCCGATCATGATGGAGAGAGGCAGGATCATCAAACCCGCGACGCGGCCGGCCTGACGTCCGGCAAGCCACTTGAAGCGGCCCGGCGCGTGCAGGTATTCGATCGCAACCAGCCAGCCGCGCGCTCGCTTGCCGGCGTTTGTCAGCACTCTGGTTGAGACAGACCGCCGAGTGAGCACGGCGGGCAGCCACGGCTTGCGACGGCCAATGATCATCTGAATGGCAAGGACTGCAACCGCCGTGCCGAACACCATGCCGTATGGCCCCGGGATCGGAATGAGCGCTGGCAGCACGAGGACCAGAACCAGCATCGGGAACCCGGCCGCACCGAGTCGGTCGACCACATCACCGATCGCGATGCGATCCCGATCTTTGCAGGCCGCCAGCAGATCGTCGATTACTTCCGACGCGGTGGGCGGTACAGCGTCCTCGTCAACAGCCAGCACGCGACGATCTGATCCTCGTTTCTGAGTGATGGCAAGTCGGGGCATGTGTCTAGCCTCACGCTGTTCTTCCGGCATCTTATGCAAGGTCCACGGCCAGCCGGATTGCTGCAAGTGCGCCAGCACAGGCCGTCGTGAATGCCGCGCGCGTATTGAGCATCTGTGACCGGTTTAACGCGACGACCAACCGATTGATGTCCGCGGCGCTCAGTTCCTCGCGCCGCGTGATCCGCCTGACCCGGTGACGGCCGGATGCCCACCAGAGCCAGGCGGATGCCATCGCAAAGCCGACGATGGAAAGATCGAGTATGGTGGAGAGGTTATGCATGTGTCGGCTGCTCGTTTTATGAACGTCCCTAGCGTCATCGCGGCCGCAAGCCAGTGAACGAACTGCGGCCCTCCCGTTGTCGCTCTGCGCTTACCCACTGGCGCCTTCTAGTGGCTCAAGAAACGGCCGGGCGGCGTCGATGGCTGCCACGCATTCCGGTGCAGCCTCGGTAAGCAGCGTGACCGGGTCGGCAAAACCGATCCAGACGCCGAATGCGCTTGATGACGCCCACCACAGATCGTCCAAAGCACGGTTGACGATCTGCGCTCCTTGCTCGGTTACACAGGCGACGAGCGAGGCCACTACCTCCTGCGGGGCGCTGGTGTCGGCAAGCGACCTTGCGATGTCCTGCTGCAGCGGCTCGAGAAGAAGAAAGGTGATCAGGGCGACCAGCATGTCGTGCATTGTTTCAACTCCTTGCGTCCGAACATGTCGAGCTCAATTCCAAGTGCGCCATCTGGCAGCCCTGGCGATGGACTTGCTGTCCAGCGCCAGGGCCGAGCCTTAGGGGCGCGGCAATTCTTCCGGCCCGATATGCGGCGGCTGAGACCGCGTCTTTACCAGGCTCCAGACCACGCCCGACGCGATGATAGCGAAGGTGATGCCAAGCGAGAGCGCGGCGGGGAACTTCTCGAGACCGAGCAGGTCAGCGACGAAGATCTTCGACCCGATGAAGATCAGCACGATCGCGAGCGCCGGCTTTAGGTATTGGAACCGGTGGATCATCGCAGCGAGCGCGAAGTAGAGCGCGCGCAGGCCGAGAATGGCGAAGATGTTCGACGTGTAGACGATGAATGGGTCCGTCGTGATAGCGAAGATCGCCGGTACCGAATCCACGGCGAAGATCACGTCGGCGATCTCGACCATCACCAGCGCCATGAAAAGCGGCGTCATGAACCAGACGAGCTTGCCAGTTTTCGGATCGGGCTTCTTGACGAAGAAATCCTGGCCGTGGTGTTCGTCGGTCACGTTGAAGCGGCGCCGCAGGAAGCCGACGATGGGGTTATTGCCGATCTCGGGCTCCTTGTCGCCGATCCACAGCATCTTGATGCCGGTGATCACCAGGAACGCGGCGAAGATGTAGAGCACCCAGGAGAACTGCGAGACGAGCGTCGCGCCGAGGCCGATCATGATGGCGCGCAGGACGATGACGCCGAGGATGCCCCAGAAAAGCACGCGGTGCTGGTATTTGCGCGGAACCGCGAAAAAGGAGAAAATCAGCGCGATGACGAAAACGTTGTCGAGCGCCAGCGTCTTTTCGACCACGAAACCCGTCACATAGTTCATACCGGATTCCGCGCCGAGCTGCCACCAGACAAAGCCGCCGAAGGCCAGACCGAGGGTGATGTACATCGACGACAGGATCAGGCTTTCGCGCACCTCGATCTCGTGATTGTCACGGTGAAGGACGCCGAGGTCGAAGACCAGAAGCGCGATAACAATCGAGATGAAGCCGAGCCACATCCAGACCGGCTTGCCGAGCCAGTCGGCGAACAGAAATGCAAATTCCACGTGAACTCTCCAGCCGGTCGTCCACGGTGAAAAAATGTCCGACATCGCGAGAGGACCGGCATCTCTCGCCAGAGGGGCCCGGACTGGGGCAATCAACATGTCCGCCGCCGATCCCGCAGGATCGGCGGCGGTAGACCAGCTAGGTTGCGGCCGAAGTCAAACGGCGGATCAGGACGGTCACAACGCCCAGGATCGCGACGCCGACAAGCCACACGATCGCGATCAGCGGTCCGTCAAGCGGCGCGGCGATCTGTGCGAACCAGGCGATCAGGCCATCGGCAGCGCCCATGCCGGCCATCCAGCCGACCGCCGCCTCGACGGCGGCATAGGCAGCAAGCGCGAGCAGCGACCATGCGACGATCAGGGCAACGCCGCCGTAGCCGACGACACGGTTGAGCTTTGCCGCTTGGCGCGGTTGAAGGTGCATGGATGCGCCCTCACGCCCGCGGCCGCGCCATCGTTGGCGTGAAGGACCTGCGGCGGATCACTGGGATGACTGTCGCCTGCCCTTCCCGGTTGAGCCGCTCCAGATATTCGATCTGCTCGCGAAACCGCAGCTTGAGCTTCTTTAACCCGTAGAGCCTCAGGCTGTCGGGCGCGGGACGCGCCTGTTCATGCTCGATACGGGCCTGGATTTGTGCGCGACGATTGCGCAGCGAGTTCAGGAACGGGTCCATGTTCATACCTCCGTGTTGACCACGAGGCTGATTTGGGTATGCCTTTGCGATTGCGCCAATTGATTGTTGAAATCGTCATGATAGTCGTCAACTATCAGCCATGCCGTTCCGACCAACCCTGCGCCAGCTCGAATATGTCGTCGCCCTTGCCGAATGCGGTCATTTCGGCAAGGCCGCCAAGCGCTGCCATGTCTCGCAACCCACGCTGTCCGTTCAAATTGGGATCGTCGAAGAAAATCTCGGCATCCAGCTCTTCGAGCGGACCTCGGCAGCGGTCCTGATCACGCCAGCCGGAGAACGCTTTCTCCATGGAGCACGCGTTACGCTTGCCGCGATGACCGATCTGATGGATGCCGTCGCGCAGGACAGCGCTGCCTTGGGCGGTGTCGTCAGGCTGGGTACGCCTCCCAGCTTCGGGCCGTACTTCCTGCCGACCTTCCTGCCGCCCCTCCACCGGACATATCCCGACCTCAGAATCTATATCGTCGAGGATCGCCCTGCCGCGATCGAAACCTCTGTCGCCGAAGGCACGCTCGATTGCGGTGTCGGCCCCTCATGCGGCGAGCCCTCCTTGACCTTCATCCCGATTGGCAGCGAGCGGCTTTATCTCGGCGTGCCGGCCGATCACCGCTTTGCGCAAAGGCGATCCGTTGCCATGAAGGAGCTGGCAAACGAACGCCTTCTGGCACTGGGGAGCGGCAACCGTCTTTTGGAAAATGTCCAGCACCTGGCGAAGGCGTCGGGTGCGACGGTCGTCGACGACTATGTCGGCACCAGCCTCGACGCGATCCGCCAAATGGTCTCGATAGGTATGGGCTGTTCCCTGTTCCCAGAACTTTACGCACGGGCGGAGTTCCGCAACGCGGAAGACGTGCATCTCCTTGAGGTGAGCGACTGGCGCGAGACCCGCGAAGTCGGGGTCTACTTCAGGACAACGGCCGGCCGCGCGGCGCATTTTGAGGAACTGGCCAAAAGGGCCAAGGATGCGGCACAGGCGCTCGGCGTCGGGTAGCTAGAGTCTTTCAGTTTTTGACGGAAGCATACCCTGCGTTTTGGATGTAGTTTGCGCATTCTTGGGGTTCGATGGTTGAGACGAGGTGGCCGATATGTCGCCACGTGTCCTCGATGGTTCGCTTCTGGGCGTGCCGCATCCAGTGCTTGATCTTGGCGAAGGCCTGCTCGATGGGGTTGAGATCGGGCGAGTATGGCGGCAGATACCAGAGCCTGGCGCCGGCTGCCCTTATCATCTGCCTGACGGCGGCCGATTTGTGCGAGCCGAGATTGTCCATGACGACGATATCGCCCGGTTCGAGCACGGGCACGAGTTGGTGTTCGACATAGGCGCGGAAGCACTGGCCGTTGATCGGCCCGTCGAAGACGCAAGGGGCCGTCAGCCGGTCGCAGCGCAGCGCACCGAGGAAGGTGAGCGTGCGCCAGTGGCCATGCGGGGCGAAGCCGCGCAGGCGTTTGCCCTTCGCTCCCCAGCCGCGCAGGGGAGCCATGTTGGTCTTGATCCATGTCTCGTCGATGAAGACCAGCCTGCGGGGGTCGAGGCCGGCCTGAAAGGAACGCCAGCGCTGTCGCCGCCGCGCAATGTCGGCGCGGGCCTGCTCAAGGGCGAACAGCGTTTTTTTTGAACCGCAGCCCCTCGCGGCGCAGGAACTGCCACACCGTGTCGTGGGACACCTTCACCCCGCGCGCTGCAAGTTCGGCCTTGAGCCCATGCAGCGTCAAATGCGGCGTCTGGTTGATCCGCTCCACGATGAATGCCCGATGCGGCTCCAGAATACGCTTGCGATGCCCGCCCATCTTGCCGGGTGCGACAGAACCCGCCGCCCGGTAGCGTTGAGACCACTTCACCGCCGACGACACCGCGACACCGAACCGAGCCGCTACAGAGCGGCAGCTCTCGCCGGAAAGAACCGCTGCGACAACCCGCTCGCGAAGATCATTAGATAGAGGTGCAGTCATCAGATGCTGGCCTCCACTCCAGCCAGCATCTTGAATCACAAAATCATCCAAAGCGGAATCCATCCGATTCAGTCAAAAACTGAACCGCTCTAAACGACTCCGATCTGCGCCGAGCCCTGCTGCAGGAGCATTCGCAAGGCCGGGTTCGGAAAACGCCGTTCCATCGTCACGGCAAAGAAGGTCTCCGTGATCCCCAGCGGCTCATCGCCCTCGACGAGGAGGCCGGCCGCCAGCTCGTCCTTGACGACGATGGGCGGCAGGACGGCAAGGCCGACATCTTCGCGGGCCAGAAGCCGCATCATCGCCATGTCCTCGACCTCCGCGACGATCTGCGGGCGCACCATCAGGCGATCGGCAAGAGCGTCGAAGCCGGCGCGCACGCTGCTCTCCAGCGTCGGTACGATGACGGGATGGTCGCGCAAAAGATCGACGAGGCCCGCTCTGCCAAAAAACCGATGCGGCGTGCCGACGAGGCCGACTGGCTGTTCAGCGATCCGATGCGCCACGAAGGGCGTCAGTACATCACGCGCGGGCGCGTGGTTGATGAGCACGACGTCGAGGTTCAGTGCTTCCAGCGCGCGCAAAAGCTCGGCGGCCCCGCCGGAGCGCAAGACGAGCTCAATATCGGTCCGGCCGAGAACGGGCCGCAGAAACTCCATCTGGAAGTTGCGCGACAAGGTGGCGAGCGCCCCGACCCGCAGCGCCTGGCGCGCCGTACCGGTTTCGCGAAGCGTGCCTAGCAGTTCCTCCCCGGTCGCGAAGATCGCATCGGCATGGTCGAGCGCGATGCGGCCGGCTTCGGTCAGATGAAGCTGTCGTCCGCGCCGGTCGAAGAGCGCATGGCCGAGCTGCTCTTCAAGTTTGCGGATCTGCACCGAGAGCGCTGACTGGGTCAGGTTCAAGCGCGCGGCCGTGCGCGTGAGGTTGCCGTCGTGGGCGACGGCCCGGAAATACCGCAGATGGTGATAATTGAGCGCTGCCATGCCGTTCGATAATAGCGAACGGAATTGAGCAAACAATGCATTTTCTTTCGGAACGCGGCTCGGCTAGCAGCAGGGTGTCGCCACCGCACCCAAGGAAACCACCTTGTCGCTCAATCTGCTGCCGCTCGCCGCACCGCTGTTCCTGCTTCTCGCCGCACTGTTCGCGTCTTCGCGTCCGGGTCGAAGGGCCCCGCACGTAGCGGCCGTCGCCGAGCGAGCCGCCATGTCGGCCCTCGCTATCGCGGCCGGTTCGCTGGTTCTCCTACTGCTGCAGGGTCCGGGCGACAGCGCCCTCATAGGCTCGGCTGGTATAGGTCTCTCCGCGCGGCTCGACGTGATCAGCGTGACGATGCTGCTTCTGGTCTCCTTCGTCGGCTGGATCGTGCTGCGCTATTCGCGTACCTTGCTCGATGGCGAAGCACGGCAGGGCGCGTTCACAGGCTGGCTGTGCGCGGCGCTAGCCGCGGTCCTTCTCCTCGTTCAGGCCGGCAATCTCGTGCAACTGCTCGGCGCGTGGATCGCGACGAGCTTTGCGCTCCATCGCTTGCTGCTCTTCTATCCCGAGCGCATCGGGGCGCAGCGCGCGGCGCGCAAGAAGCGGCTCTTCGCGGTCCTTGGCGCCCTGTCGCTGGCAGGCTCGGTGCTGTTGATGAGCGTGGCCTTCGGCACGACCGATATCGCCGCGATCAATACCATGGCGCGGACCGGCGACGTTTCCTGGCACGCGCCGGCAGCGGCGGGGTTACTGGCGCTCGCGGCGTTGTTGAAATCGGCCCAATTCCCGACCCATGGCTGGCTGACCGAGGTGATGGAGGCGCCGACGCCGGTCTCGGCGCTGCTCCATGCAGGCGTCATCAATGCCGGCGGCTTTCTCCTCATCCGCTTCGCTGACGTGATGCTGCTCGCGCCCGGCGTGCTGGCGGTGCTGGCGATGGTCGGCGGCTTCACCGCCCTCTTCGGCGCACTCGTCATGCTGACCCAGCCAGCAGTCAAGACCTCGCTCGCCTGGTCGACCGTGGCGCAGATGGGCTTCATGATCCTGCAATGCGGGCTGGCGCTGTTCCCGTTGGCACTGCTCCACATCGTCGCCCATTCGCTCTACAAGGCCCATGCTTTCCTGGCCTCGGGCGGTGCCGTCGAGCAGGTCGCCTCGATCCGCCGGCCGGGACCGGTGGCCATACCAGATGGCGGCGCGGTCGCCCGCGCCTTCTTCATCGCGTTGGCGATCTATGGCGCGATCGGTGCAGCCTTCGGTCTTGGCTTCGGGTTTGAGCACAAATCACCCCAATCGCTCGCACTCGGCGCCATCCTCATCTTCGGCGTCGCCTATCTGCTGGCCCAGGGGCTAGCGGATGCCGCACCGCGCGCCCTGACGACAAGGACAGCAATTTACGCGACCGCAGCTGCCCTCGGCTACTTCGCGCTCCAGACGGTGGCCGAATGGCTGACGGCGGGCGTGCTGCCGGCGACGCCCGCGCCGGGGAGGCTCGAATGGACCCTGATGGCGCTCGCCGTCCTGACCTTCGGCCTGGTCGCAGTCGCGCAGGCGCTGTTCCCGCTCTGGGCGGGCCATCCGGCGGCTGCCGGCCTGCGGGTTCATCTCTCCAACGGGCTTTATGTCAACGCCATGCTCGATCGCATGCTGGGCGGCTGGTCCGTCCGCAAGCCCTCGTGACGCTCAAGGATCAGGAAAACCTCATGCTGATGACTGTACACAAGACCCCACTTCCCGGCTCCGAAGCAGTCATGGCTGCGGCGCACGGCGCAGCGCGCGCCATCCCGCCGCTCTGGCCGCTGGCGTCCAGCGTCGCTGTCAATCCGTTCCTTGGCCAGACGGGCGAACCGCTGGCTGTCGCCGCTGCGCGGTTGCGGCGGGTCGCCGGCATCCGGCTCAACATGCCGCGCGACTGGTATCGGGAGCGCCACCAAAGCGGCGAACTCACCGACGAAGATCTGGCCGAAGCGCTTGGAGCGGCGCCAGCATCAATGCGCCCAAAAACGGTTCCCGCGCTAAAGCAGGCATTGAATGTCGAGACGTCGGCGGCGCGGGCTTTGCCGACCGTCGCCGAGTTGGCGCGCGAGGCCAGCGGCATCGACTGGCAGGCCGTGGTCGATGAGCGCATCAGCCATTGGGCGGCAGGCTATTTCGATCAGGGCCAAGCGCTCTGGGCCGCAGCGCAAGGCCGCAGCGCCTATGCCTCCTGGCGCACCGTCGCCATGCATGACCTGACCCCGGAGATCGTCGGCCTTGCCCGCTTCGCCGGCACCGTCGCGGACGCTCCCGAAAGCGCCGAGGCCGCCCTGATCGACGCCGTCGAGACGCTCGGCCTGTCCGAGTCGGCGCTGGAAAGCTGCTTCCACCGCCTGCTGGCAAGCCTGGGCGGCTGGGCGCAGCTCGCACGCTATCGCCTCTGGAAGGCCGCACTGGCAGGCGGGACCGACAAGACGGTGATCGATCTCCTTGCCATTCGTCTCGTTTGGGAAGCTGCACTTCTGCGGCAATACGAGCACGAGATCGGCACGCAATGGCGCGAGACCGTGACCGCCCATGCCGAACCGGTCGCCGCAAGCGCGGAGGATCATGTCGATGCGATCCTCCAGGAGGCCGCTGAGCGCGCCGCCCAGAGGCAGCTGCGGGCCCTCTTCGCCGAACCGCGGCCCGCCGTGCCGGCTTCGTCGCGTCCCGCGATGCAGATGGCCTTCTGCATCGACGTCCGCTCGGAGGTCTTTCGCAGGGCGCTGGAAACGCTCGATCCCGGGATCAGCACGCTCGGCTTCGCCGGTTTCTTCGGCATGGGGATCGCGCACCGCCGCTTCGGCTCGGACGTGGTGGAAGCCCGCCTGCCCGTTCTGCTCCGGCCCGGTCTCTTCACCTGCTCGGGAGAGCAGACGCCTGAGACCGAGCGCGCGGATCGCACGGCACGGATCGCGGCCCGTGCCAAGCGTGCCTGGGGTCGCTTCAAGCTCGCCGCCGTCTCCTCCTTCGCCTTCGTCGAGGCGACGGGGCCAGTCTATGTCGGCAAGCTTCTTCGCGACGCGCTGGGGCTCACCCGCAATGCCGCACCGAACGACCCGGCGCCACGGCCGGCCGACACGATCGGCCTCGACCAGCGGATCGAGATGGCCGAAACCGTCCTCAGGGCCATGTCGCTCACCGATCGTTTCGCGAGGTTGGTGCTGATCGCCGGCCACGGCGCCAGTGTCGTCAACAACCCGCATGCCAGTGCACTCCATTGCGGGGCCTGCGGCGGCTATTCGGGCGAGGTCAATGCCCGGCTGCTCGCCTCGCTGCTCAACGCGCCCGACGTGCGCACCAGCCTTCTCGCACGCGGCATCGTGGTTCCCGAAGACACCTTGTTCCTGGCGGCCCTCCACGACACGACGACCGACGACGTTACCATCTATGACGCCGATCATTCCTCGGTGGAGCACGCCGCGGACCTGACGGCGGCCAGGGGTTGGCTCCAGACCGCAGGCGGGCTCGCGCGGGCCGAACGGGCAAGGCGCCTGCCCCGCGCCGAGACACAGGCCGATATTGCCCGCCGCGCCCGCGACTGGGCCGAGTTGCGACCCGAATGGGCGCTCGCCGGCTGCCAGGCTTTCGTCGCCGCGCCTCGGTGGCGCACGACGGGTTGCGACCTGGGGGGCCGGGCGTTCCTGCATGATTATGACTGGCGGCGCGACGAAGGCTTCGGCGTGCTGGAACTAATCCTGACCGCACCGGTCGTCGTCGCGAGCTGGATCAGCCTGCAATATTACGGCTCAACCGTCGCGCCGGAAGTCTTCGGCGCCGGCAACAAGCTCCTGCACAACGTCACAGGGGGAATCGGCGTCGTCGAAGGCAATGGCGGCCTCCTGCGCGCCGGCCTGCCCTGGCAGTCCGTCCATGACGGTAATGAGCTGGCGCATGAACCGCTGCGGCTCTCCGTCGTCATCGAGGCCCCGCAGAAGGCGATCACCGGCATCCTCGAGCGCCACGCGGACGTCCGGGCACTGCTCGACAATCGCTGGCTCCATCTCTTCGCCCTCGGCGAGGACGGCCGCATGGCCTGGCGTTACGCCGGCAACCTCTCCTGGGACGAAGCGGAGGTGGAAACCTTGCGACTTCAGGCGCACGCATGAAGACCTTCGTTCCGCAAGCTGTCCCCCTTGCAGACGCCGGCCACCGGTATTCACCCTATGCCTGCCGGCATGCCGTGCTCGCCACGATGCACGGAAAGGAGGAAGCAATCGCGCCCGTCCTGCGCGACCGGCTCGGACTGATCGTCTCGTCCGCGCCGGATATCGACACCGACGCACTCGGCACCTTCACCGGCGAGATCCCGCGCGCCGGCACCATCCGCGAGGCGGCAATCGCCAAGGCGCGGCTGGGCATGAAGGCAACCGGCTTGCCGATCGGCCTTGCCAGCGAAGGCAGCTACGGCCCGCACCCGCAGATCCCATTCGTTCCCGGTGGGGTCGAGCTCATGGTGCTCGTCGACGATATGCGCGGCATCGTCGTCAGCGAGCATCTGATCGAGGACGCGCCGGTCTTCGGCCACGGTTATGTAGTTGCTGGCGACGATGTGACGCCCATCCTGGATCGTCTCGGCTTTCCCGCGCACGCCTTGATCGTGAAGCCGGCCGAGAGCGAAGGTGGAGCAGGCAACATCCACAAGGGCCTGCGCGACAGAACCGCGCTCGAGCTGGCCGTCATGTCGGCTAAGGCGCAATCGGACGACGGCCGGGCGCTGATCCAGACCGATATGCGCGCCCACATGAACCCGACCCGGATGGCGACGCTCGGCCGCCTTGCCTCTGCTCTCGCCGAACGGCTTTCCGCGCTGTGCCCGGCCTGCCGCACGCCCGGCTACGGACAGGTCGATGTCGAGATCGGCTTGCCTTGCGAATGGTGCGGGACGCCGAGCCTCATGGTCCGCCACCGCGTCTTCGGCTGCGTCGCCTGCCCGCATCGTGAGAACCGGCCGCGCGGCGACGGGCTGACCAAGGCCGATCCGGGACACTGTCCCTTGTGCAACCCATGACCGGACGATGGAGAAAGGCCGATGACGAAAGCTGATGACGCGCCGCAGACCAATGACGAGCGGATCGCCTGGGTTCTGGCGCATCCTCGGATGAGCCCATGGCTGAAGGCGGCCCTCGAAGGCGCCAGGAAATGCCATCCGGTGGAAGTGCAAAACGATCTTGAGATTCTCAATCTGCTCCTGCGTGCGTATGTCGCCGAAGGCCTCGGCGCCAACGTGCGGAATTCGAACATGACGTGAAGTGTGTGGTGATAGGGTCAGTGGCGTCGCATCTGATGCTGGGGCCGGTCGGCTACGACCGTTTACGGCTTCCGTCCACCAGATTCTGATGGCCGCAATGGGCCTACGCTGACCAAGCAAACTTTGCCCAACAGGGCAGTGCGGGAAAGGCAGCTAACCGCCAAGCGCTTCCAACAGCGGACCGTCCGGACTTGATGCGGTGGACGGCTCTCCTCCCTCCCTGCGGTATGATCGCGGGATTGAAGATGGAGGAGCACCACGATGAGCAACATTGTGACGATCGGTTTGGATATTGCAAAGTCCGTTTTTCAGGTCCACGCGGTGGATTCGTCCGGCGAGGTTGTTGTTCGCCGAAAGCTGACGCGAGGGCGTGTCCTCGCCTTCTTCGAAAGTCTGCCACGATGCGTGATCGGGATCGAGGCCTGCAGTTCCTCGCACTATTGGGCTCGCGAGCTGATCGCACTCGGCCATGATGTGCGGCTGCTGCCGGCACAGTACGTAAAGCCCTATCTGAAGCGACAGAAGAATGATGCAGCCGACGCAGAAGCGATCTGCGAGGCCGTGACCCGACCGACCATGCGCTTCGTGCCGGTGAAGTCGCCTGAGCAGCAAAGCGTGATGATGCTGCACCGGGTCCGGTTGATGCTCAACCGCCAGCGCACTCAGATATCGAACGCGCTGCGGTCATTCGGGACCGCCTGCGGCAGCCATTTCGCCACGCGATGGTTCTGCATTATGCCGTCGAAGCCGATCAGGGCATGGTCCGCCAATTCGGTGATGCTGCCGGGTCGGCCGTGCTGCTGGACGTAACTCCTGCTGGCGTAGATCGCCCATATGGAGTCACAGATCTTACGACCCACCAGACTGTCGTCCGCAGGCTCGCCCGAGCGGAAGGCGACATCGGCCTCGCCCTTGGCGATGTCGAGATAGCGATCGCTGGTGATGAATTCGACCGCGAGGCCGGGATAGCGCTCGTGAAAGCGGTCGAGCAGCCCGATGGCGGCCATGCGCGAGACGGTCGGCTCCGGGCAGGTAAGGCGGATCACGCCCTTCAGGTCGTACTTCAGCGCCTGAACTTGGCGCTCCAGTGCCTCGACGGCGGTCTCGACGGCGAGCACGTAGTCGATCAGCGTCTCGCCCAGTTCAGACAAGCGATAGCCTGACGGATGCCGCTTCACCAAGATCAAACCGATGCCGTTTTCCAGTTCGCCCAGCCTGCGGTGAACGGTGGATTGGTTCACGCCAAGCGCTTTCGCCGCGGCAAGCGTGCTGCCAAAGCGCGAGACGGCGATGAGATGACGGAGGTCGCTCCAGTCGAACATGACGCCATTATGCACTTTTGCGCGCGGGCAGTGCAGTTTCTCTGCTGCCGCTCGCTAAGTTCTCTCAGTAGGTTCTCTCACGTCCTCACGGGAGAAAACCAATGCACCACCAAAGCGACGTTGAAACCATGATCGCAGGCCTGACCGTCGGACTGACGCGCAGCGCCCAGGAAAGCGGAATGGCGAAGCTGACTCCGATTCACCGCGAGGTCGCACGGGGCATGCCGATCCACCCCGAGCAGGAGATCCGGGTGCTTTCCTCGACCCTGCTTCCGGGCGATGTCACGCCCTATCATTCGCATCGCTATCCGGTGACCGTCTACATGCTGGATGGCACCTTCACGCTTGAACTCGACGGAAGCGAGCCCGTTGCGATCAAAGCGGGAGAAGTCTTCGTCGAACCTTCCGGCGTAAACATGACTGGGTTCAACAAGGGGGACGTGCCGGCGCGGATGGTGATTTTCTATGTGTGCGCTCCTGATGCACCGTTCGCCGACCCAGTGAGCGGTGCCTGATCCGACAACGAACAGTCACGCGAACAGGCCTTCGTTTTTCCGAAACGGCCAGCCGGGATTGACCACCATGTCCGCTTCCACCTTCCTATCTCTATCCATGCTTCAGTTCATCGCTGCCTATGTGGTGATGGTGATCATTCCGGGACCTGTCACCTTCGCGGCTGGCGGCCTAGCTGTCATTCAAGGATTCGGCAGGACTCTCCCCCTGCTGCTGGGCATCGGCATCGGGCGCGCGGCACTTACCGCACTGATGTTGTTCGGCGCGGTTCAACTTGCCGCCCCCCTGTCACTTCCGGCGGCGAAGATTTGCGGTGCGGTGGTGCTGTGAGGACTGGCTTGGCACATGGTCCGCGCTACACCGCCTGCCATGGGCGGTACCTCCAGGAGACTTGAGGGGGACTTGTTCGTGGAAGGCGTACTGATAGGCTTCCTGTCGCCGCAGACAGCAGCGTTCTACGCCGTGGCCCTCGTCAGCCTGATGCTCGAGGCGCCAGGGTTCATCAATGGGCTTTCGGTCGTGGCCATTGCAACTATCATTACCATCGGCTGGCATGCCGTCGTGGCGGCTCTCTTCTCGCATCCGATCGTGCGTGCTGCCGCACTCTGGCACTATCGCGCCATCTGCAGGACGGCAGGGATCGCGCTCTGCTTCATGGCCCTCTTGTCGGCCCTGCCGACTGTTAGCGCATAGTTGGACCTCGGCTGATCAATAGCCGAAAGATCTAGGTGCACGTTCACGTCGCGCAACACGGGCTCGTCAAGCTAACCTAGCCCAGCCTCTGTCTCCTTCTCGAAAGTGCCCGATCCAACCTCTACGGCCGACAAAGGTACCGAAGGCTGCCAACACTCACTCGCTTGAATGTCCGCTTTCGAATCTCCAACGCGATAGGTCCGAACGGCAGATCAGGGGTCGACCCTGCCAGTCTCCGGGCACGGCGCGCCGCGTGCGCCTGAGATGGCTCGAACGGGTGGGAAGCGGAATTGCGGGTTTCAATTGGCTATCCCCTTCGCCTCGCCGCTTGGTTGACGTCCCGTGGCAATGGTGCTCGTTGCGACCGCAGCACTGCAGTGGTAGGTCTTGTACGGCTCCTCCAAGAGAATGCCCGCCATCCTGTGGCGCAGACATCCTGCGCCGCAGACGCTGGGATACGTCCCACTTCTGTCGACATGGCTATGAACTTGCTGCGCTTCATTCGAATACGAATTCACTTGCGGAGTTGACACATTGCGCCATTTGTTTCGCGGATTCATCATTCTCATCGCCCTCGCGACGGCCGGCCTGATCGCCGCAATCGTGGCGATTGCGATGCCCTTTCCGCCAATGCCGCCGGAAACGGATGTCTTCGGCTTTTCCCGGGAGCGGGACAACGGTGCCGCGGATCTGCCATTGCAGCAGTTTCGCGCGCGTGACGGCGATGCGCTTGCCTACAGGTTCTACGATGCAGCGAACGAGCGGATCCTGGTTTTCGTTCACGGGTCCTCGTACCATGGCGCCGGATATGACGAGTTGGCGAAGTATGTGAGCGCGGCAGGAGCAGCCAAGGTCGTCCTGCCGAACATGCGGGGTCACTATTTCTCGGGACGCCGCCGGGGCGACGTCGAGTATGTCGGCCAGTATGAGGACGACATCGTCGATCTCACCCGGGAACTTCGGAAACAGGGCCATAACGGTCCCATCATCCTGGGCGGCCATTCGAGCGGCGGCGGATTTGTGTTGCGTTTTGCGGGTGGCAAGGCACCGCAGCAGGAAGCAATCGCGAGCTACGTCGCCATGGCTCCGGTCATTCCGCGCACGGCCGCGGTGCGTGGTGGCAATGCGGGCGGTTGGAACGTCATCCATCCGCCCCGCATCTTGGGACTCGTGGCGCTGAACATCATCGGCGTGCACGGCTTCGATGGACTGCCGATCATCGCCTTCAACAAACCTGCCGGCGCGTGGAACGGGACCGAGACGCTCGCCTATTCCTGGCGGCTCAATTCCTCCTATCATCCTCGCAACGACTATGCGGCCGACGTGAAGGCGATGCCCTCGAACAGTCTGGTGCTCGTCGGCGACAAGGATGAGGCCGTCGACAGTACCGCGCTACTCGATCTGTTGAAGGCCAGCGGCTACCGCGGACGCGCAGAAGTTCTGGCGGAGACGACACATTTCGGTATCTTCCACGATGCCGAGGCACTGAAGCGAATGACCGATTTCATCGCGACTGTGCCGGTGCCCTGATACGAGTGGTTCTCAACCGATCGGCTGCGCGCGCGGGAACTGGTTTCAAGATGCCCCGGCAATGGTTCCAAACGGGTTCGGTACCCAATGTGACTTCAGCTCACGACTTAGCGGCGATCCAGAGTTGCCGGCCGGCTTCGTGCCCCCACTATGCCGACAAGCAAATGCTGATACGGCAGGTTTCGGGTGCTCCGCAACCCAGACTCAACGTCTGACTAGGTGAAGGTTTTCGGGTGCCGGCAGGCGTACGAAAGCCCCTCATGCAGGAACCCGCGGTCGGCACGCTTTGGCTATGGGGTTTTGTGTTCTGGGGCTGCCAGGGGGTGAACAGCTTGAGAAGCGTGTATTGGCCCGATCGGGTCGATGACTGTGATTTTTCATGGAATGAGGACCCCAGTTGAGGGGTAATTTTCGTCCAAACGGGACCCCTTAACGTGGGGTCATCAAAGTGCGTCCGGTTTGATCGGAGGCATTTGTGTTTTGGATGTTGGTTGTGGAGACGATTGCAAAGATACGCCGGCTGTCGCTGGTGCAGGGGAAGTCGATCAAGGCGATCTGCCGGGAGTTGAAGATCTCGCGGAAGGTGGTTCGCAAGGTGCTGCGATCGGACGAGACCGAGTTCCGCTACGAGCGCAAGCATCAGCCGTATCCCCGGATGGGAGCCTGGCGTGAGAAGTTGGACGGGCTGCTGTCGGCGAATGCGGCAAAGCCGCAGCGTGAGCGGCTGACGCTGATCCGGATCTTCGAGGAGCTTCGCGGCCTTGGCTATGACGGCAGCTACAGCTCGGTGTGGCGCCACGCGCAGGATTGGGATGAGCAACGCGGCAGCGCCGCGGCTGAGGCCTATATCCCGCTGAGCTTCGCGCCTGGCGAAGCCTACCAGTTCGACTGGAGCCACGAGGTCGTCCTGCTCGACGGCGTGACGGTGACCGTGAAGGTGGCGCACATGCGGCTCTGTCACAGCCGCATGTTCTTCGTTCGGGCCTATCCGCGCGAGACGCAGGAGATGGTGTTCGACGCCCATGACCGGGCGTTCGCCTTCTTCCGCGGGGCGTGCACGCGCGGTATCTACGACAACATGAAGACGGCGGTTGACGCGATCTTCATCGGCAGGGATCGCCGCTACAACCGCCGCTTCGCGCAGATGTGCGGTCATTACCTTGTCGAACCGGAGGCCTGTACGCCGGCGTCGGGTTGGGAGAAGGGCCAGGTCGAGAATCAGGTCGGGCTGGTACGAGAACGCTTCTTCACGCCGCGTCTGCGCTTCAAGACGCTGGAGGACCTGAACGGCTGGCTGGCCGACAAATGCGTCTCCTGGGCCAAGGCGCACCGGCATCCCGAACAGGACGGCCGCACGATCTGGGAGGTGTTCGAGGAGGAGCGCGGCAGCTTCATTCCATATGCCGGACGCTTCGACGGCTTCCACTGTGTCCCGGCCTCGGTGTCGAAGACCTGCACGGTGCGCTTCGACAACAACAAATACTCGGTGCTGTCGAGCGCCGTCGGCCGGCCGGTCGAGATCCATGCCTATGCCGATCGCATCGTCATCCGCCAGGACGGCGTGGTCGTCGGCGAACATGCCCGCTGCTTCGGCCGCAACGAGGTGATCTACGACCCTTGGCATTACGTCCCGGTATTGGCCCGCAAACCCGGCGGGTTGCGCAACGGCGCACCGTTCAAGAACTGGGTTCTGCCGTCGGCCATGGAGAAGGTGCGTCGCAAGCTCAAGACAGTGGATGACGGCGACCGGCAGATGGTGTCGATCCTCACCTGTGTGCTGAGCGACGGATTGAACGCGGTCGAGGCGGCCTGTCAGGAGGCGCTCGATCACGGCGTCTCGTCGGCAGCGGTGATCCTCAACATCCTGGCCCGCCGCCGCGACCCGGCGCCGGGCACGATCCTTTCCATTCCCCAGGCGCTGAAGCTGGCTCACGAGCCGATCGCCGACTGCGCCCGCTATGACAGTCTCAGGAGGACGAACAGCCATGGAACGCACCGAGGTTCTGGAACTGATGGGCACGCTGAAGCTCTACGGGATGCGATCAGCCTATGACGAGATCATGGGCGTCGCCATCAAGCGCCAGCACGAACCACCGAAGATCGTCGGCGATCTGCTGCAGGCCGAGATATCCGAGAAGCAGGCCCGCTCCATCAAATACCAGCTCACCGTCGCCAAGCTGCCATTGGCCAAGGACATCGATGACTTCGACTTCACCGGCACGCCCGTCAACGAGAGCCTGATCCGTGATCTTGCCGGCGGAGCCTTTGTCGCCGATCAGCGTAACGTCGTCCTGGTCGGCGGCACCGGCACGGGCAAATCCCATCTGGCCATCGCCATTGCCCGGGCGCTCATCCGCAACGGTGCGCGCGGACGCTTCTACAACGTCGTCGATCTCGTCAATCGGCTCGAAACGGAAGCGCGCAATGGCAAACAGGGGCGGCTGGCTGACTTCATCACCAGACTCGACTTCGTCATTATGGACGAGCTCGGCTATCTCCCCTTCGCCCAGGCCGGCGGCCAGCTGCTCTTCCATCTCATCAGCAGGCTCTACGAGCGGACATCGATCATCGTCACCACCAACCTGGCGTTCGGCGAGTGGCCGGCCGTGTTCGGGGACGCAAAGATGACCGCCGCGCTGCTCGATCGTCTCACGCATCATTGCGAGATCATCGAGACAGGAAATGAATCATGGCGCTTCAA
The DNA here is from genome assembly GCF_040545735.1 of Aquamicrobium terrae. GTDB lineage: Bacteria > Pseudomonadota > Alphaproteobacteria > Rhizobiales > Rhizobiaceae > Mesorhizobium > Mesorhizobium terrae_A. The sequence goes on along the minus strand of NZ_JBEPML010000014.1, from coordinate 98,448 downwards.
GAACCGCTCTCAAAGCTAAAGCCGAGAAAGATAACAAAACCGCGCCCGCCGACCCTGCGCTAAATGGAGGGCTCCAGGCCGGCGGGCGCTAACCGTTGCAACCAGAAGGAGGGGATCCTTTTGCAAGCCGATAAGGGGTCCCGTTACGACGCCGATTGACACCATGTGCTGCTGTGCCTGGTCGAGAACCCAGAGGCGAGAATGCGCGAGGTTGCCGTTCGGGTCGGGATCACGGAGCGCGCCGTGCAGCGCATCGTCGCCGAACTGGAGGAGGCAGGCTATCTCAGCCGCATGCGTGAAGGGCGCGCCAATCGCTACATCGTCCATGAGGACTTGTTCCTCAGGCATCCTGTCGAAAGTCATTGCACGATCGCCGAACTAATTGAGATGGTGATTGGAACGCGAAGGCGCGCCGAACCCTCCCGCAAAGGCGTTCGCCGCGCCTGACGGCATCTATCTTTGTCTTCGTGGTTGACGATAGCAGCGAGCGGACCCGCTTAAGACTTGGCTGGCGCTTTGTCGTCGACGAACAGGTCCGTCTTCGCTGCTTCGCTGATCGCCACGACGGCAGGATGAGTCAATTTGCGCTCAACCGAGATGGCATAATACCTCGCTGCGACGCTGTCGGCACGGCCAATGATCTCGGCTGCGTACTGTTCGCGGATTTCGTCGGCCAATATTGCCGGTGCAGGGAAAATGCCTGCGCCCGCCTTGCCGAAGGCCTTCATCAGCGCGGTGTCGTCGAATTCGCCGACAATGCGCGGTTCGATCTGATGTTCACTGAACCACCGCGTAAGCGCCCCCCGCATGGTTGCGCCATCGCTTGGGATGAGCATGGGGGCTGCGTCCAGGGATCGCGGAAAGCCCTCCTGGTAGCGTTCGGCAAGTGCGCGCACGGCATAGAAGGCGATCGGTGTGCGCCCGAGAGCGTGGCTGTAGCCTTTCACCCCCAATTCAGAGGGCAGTGGACGGTCGGCGATCACGAGATCCATCTTGTGGATGGCGAGTTCCGCGAACAGCCGATCCAGCTTGTCTTCCCGGCAGATCAACCGCACACGCCCCGCACTGGTCAGTGCCGGAGCCAGCAGGTGATAGGCCATCGACTTGGGAACGACATCGGCCACCCCCACCCGAAACAGCATGTCGCTGCGGCCGGGGCGGTTGCGCACCGTCTCCTCCAGCTCTCTTCCGATCTGGAAGATCTCGTCGGCGTAGGAAAGGGTCAACTGCCCCGCCGCAGTCAATTCCAGCCGCCGCCCGGCGCGGCGGAACAGCTCGGTTCCGAGCGCTTCCTCCAGCGTGCCGATCTGGGCGCTGATGGTCTGCGGCGCCAGGCGCAACTGCTCGGCGGCGCGCGCGATGCTGCCGGCCTTCGCGACCCGCCAGAAATAGTGCAGCTGCTTGTAATTCAACACGGCCGGCCAATCCAATCAGCAGTTTTTTTCGACTGAAACACACCGGATTATCTGCTTTTTTTGATGATCGATCAAGCCTAGATACTGCGCGGACTCGGCTGGTGGATGGAGGAATGATGAGAATCGCGATTCAAGTGCGTAACGCGGACCTCACAGAGGAGCTGCGTGAGCATGTGGAATATCGGCTGGCATTCGCACTGTCGCAATTTCCAGAGCACATTCGCGGCGTTGTCGTGGTCTTGTCCGATATCAACGGACCGAAGGACGGCATAGACAAGCGCTGCAGTCTGCGCGTTCGGCTGAACGGGCGGTCAGATATCGTCATCGAGGAGACAGAGGCGGACTTTCATGTCGCGGTGAAGCGCGCCGCGGATCGGGCCAAGCGAACTCTGGGGCGCCGCCTGCGGCGCGTGCGCGACACCTTCAGTGAACTGGCTTCGTGAGGCGGTGATGCGCAGCCCCCTCCATAAGCATCGGTTTTCGGCGCTGGCCGTTTCGGCTTTGAGCAAGGTACGGGCGCGCACCTGGCTGATCCTGGTTGCCGCCGTTGTCGGGATCCTCGGTCTGGTTACCTGGGCCGGGATCGCGTTGCTGTCCTGGTTATGGGGGCAGTTTCCGACGGCAACCGAGGCAGGCAGGCGCCTTGCCAACGATGCGGCGACGCAGATCGAACAGGTGGTGCCAGGCCTGAAAGAACAGATCGGACAGTGGGTGCCGGATCTCGCGGAAAGCCCGGCGACGAGCGACGTCAGCGGCATCGATGCGGGGCCCGTGCCACGCTTTCCCGGCCTGGTGCGCAGCTATTTCGCGCGCGGGGAGAAGACGGTCGAGGTCCGCTATGCCGGGCGCGCCGCGTTTGAGGCCGTGCGAGCACACTACGTTCAAGGCTTCGCGGCCGCAGGATACGCCCATGAGGTGGTGAATGGATCGCCCGAGGCCGAACATCACCGCTTCAAGCGCGACCAGGAGTCAATCGATCTCTTGCTGTTCCGCCAGGTGGAGGAGCGTGTGGAGATTCGTTTGACGGTTCCGGCTCAGTAGGAATTTGGCGAGGAGTACCGCGAGGACCGCATCTCAAACAACCAACCGGAGAAAGGCTATGAGTATGAGTGCTTTGATATACAAACTGACGGTCGTCCACGGCAAGCTCGACGATGCAATTCGACACGAGCACAAGCGGCGTTTTCCCGACGGCATCAGACTGCTGCGGCTGAAAAAGCTCAGGCTCGCGGTGAAGGATCGCCTGCAGTCGCTCGTCGGCTTCGGTCGGCAGGAGAGGGTTTGAACCATGCGAACCGAGGAAACTGTCGCGGCGATGCCCTGTCCGACCTGCAAGACCGGGTTGGTGCTGTCCGACCGACAAGGCGTCGAGATCGACTATTGCCCGACCTGCCGCGGAGTGTGGCTTGACCGGGGCGAGCTCGACAAGATCATCGCTCGCAGCACCGAAGATGCGTCGCCTGCAGCCCGCACGACCGGGTCGCGCGAAATCCGTGAGCAACGCCACTACGACGATGACGATGACGATGACGATGATCATCGCAGCTACGGCCACAAGAAGCGCAAGAGATCCTTCTTGTCAGACTTTTTCGACTGAGGGGAAGCGCCGTGCGCGCCACGCGGATGGCCGGACGACGACGGCAGACGTGGAGCATCAGCGCTTCAGGCGCAGCGGCAAGAGGTCAACCGACTCGCCGCTACGCCGAGTTGGGCGCGTGGGACTATGAAGATTCTGGTCGCAGACATTGCGTGAGGAGCGCCGGGTGAAACGCATTGCGCTTTTTCTGGCAACCAATTTGGCCGTGGTGCTGGTGCTGTCGATCACCCTGCGCTTGCTGGGGGTCGAACCCTACCTCAACGAACAGGGCCTCAATCTCAACGCTTTGCTCATCTTCGCGGCCGTCTTCGGCTTCGGCGGCGCCTTCATTTCCCTCGCCCTCTCGAAATGGACGGCCAAGCGCGCGGTCGGCGCCCAGGTCATCGCTCAACCAAGGACCCCAACGGAACAATGGCTGGTCCAAACCGTCGCCCGCCAGGCCCAGGTCGCCGGCATCAAGATGCCCGAGGTTGCGGTCTACGACTCGCCGGAGGTGAACGCCTTTGCCACCGGCATGAGCAAGAATGCCTCGCTCATTGCGGTGTCCACGGGACTTCTGGAGCAGATGAGCCGGGAAGAGGCCGAGGCGGTGCTCGGGCACGAGGTGTCGCACGCCGCCAATGGCGACATGGTGACGATGGCGCTCATCCAGGGCGTGGTGAACACCTTCGTCATGTTCCTGTCGCGGGTGATCGGCCATGTGGTTGACCGGGTGGTGTTCAGGACCGAGAGCGGTCACGGTCCTGCTTTCTTCGTCACGATGATTGTCGCCGAATTACTGCTTGGCGTCCTCGCATCGATCATCGTCTTGTGGTTCTCCCGCCAGCGGGAATTCCGCGCCGACCGGGGTGGCGCCGAGCTCGCCGGCCGGCGGCACATGATCGCCGCCCTGCGCCGTTTGGCGGCGCTGCAGCCGGCACCCTTGCCGGACAAGATGGCCGCATTCGGCATTTCGGGGAGGGCACGGAGCGGACTGTTGCGCCTGTTCAGAACGCATCCGCCTTTGGAAGAGCGGATCGCGGCGCTCGAAACCGCGGATAAGGAACTTGCAGGGTGAAGATGAAGCGGACGCAAGGTGAGCCGTGTGATGCGGTCAATGTGAAGCAGCAGATCAATTGAGGAGATAAGAAGAATGGCTTTCAAGGACGCCTTGCTCCAGTTGAGCAGCTATCCGGAGCCGACGTCGGCCGCGGCAATCGAGCAAGCTGTCGTCTTCGCCGGGGCGCTGGACGCGCGCATCTCAGCGCTCACTTTCAAAATAGAGATTCCGACCGCCCGTAACGTGCTTGCGAATACGCTGCTCGACATCCCGGGAATGGTTGCGGCCGAGCGGCAGAAAAGCGCGGCCAATGCCCAGGCTCTGATCAGCACGTTCAAAGGCATGGCGACGAAGCGCGGCGTTCCACACGAGCAGATCGTCGAGTCGTGCACGACCTCGCAGCTGGCGGCCATCGTGACCGAACATGCCAGGATGCACGATATCACGATGATCCCGATCGGCGAGCAGGCGACGCTTCAGCAATATGTCGCCGAGAGCGTGATATTCGGCTCTGGACGCCCCACGATTATCCTCCCCGAAGTACCAGAACGCAGTGGTTCCTTGTCTTTCGACGTCGTCGGAGTGGCTTGGGATTTCAGCCGGGCCGCGGCACGGGCGGTGGCCGATGCCCTCCCGATCCTGGAGCGTGCCAAGACGGTGCGGGTGGTGACGATCACACAGGAAAAGACGATTGATACGAACCACTCAAGCGCGGACCTGGCGAAGCATCTCGCCTTTCATGGCATCGAGGTTGTCCTGGAGGAGGAAGAGGCCGCCGGGCGGACGATCGGGCAAGCTCTCAAAGAATATACGACCGCGCATGCAATCGACCTGCTCGTGATGGGGGCCTACGGGCACTCCCGCCTGCGCGACTTCATCCTGGGTGGCGCGACGAAGACCATCATCGCCCACCCGCCATCGCCGGTGCTCCTGTCGCATTGAGGTGTCGCGTCGACTGCTGCGCGACGGCGGAGAGCCAGGACGACAACGCCAATGATCATCAACGGCTATGGGCTGGTGGTCTTTGCGGCCGGCACGGAGAGAGCCATGATCTTCAAACTCGCATCCATTCAGGGGTTTTGCGCGCCAGCGGTGCGTCAAAAGAACCCTGTATATTCTCGTTCGCATGCGACTGGCGGTCACCGTCAGCCCACAGCTGCCGGCACCGCCAAGGTGCTGGATCGGCAGCTTGCGCCCCGGCCGCATTCACACTGGCACGTCAATCCTGCCATGGGTCGCACTGAATGTCGCTGGTGCGTCGAGGACGACTTGCCGCGCGACACGGGTTGGCAGCAACTCGGCCTGATACACGCAGTTTACCAGATGAACCGCGCGGAAATCCTGAGAGCAACGGCCGAAACAACTCCTATGATATACGAAGGTATATCGACGCGATAGGCACCGGGCAGCAATGCGGCGTTGGATACGCTCGCCTCACTGATCTGGACCGACGCGCCGATCACGGTGCGGATCGGGCCCGAGAACGCCGATCTCGCCCTCCCGCCGATCGCCACGGTCGGCAAGGTGCTGGACGCGTCGGTCGATGGCGGCGTGCTGCGGATCGCGTTGGCTGACGATACCGCCGATCTGAAGCGACCGTTGCTGGTCGATCGGTTCGCGGGCACGGGCGGGATCGAAGGCCCGGCGGAATGGGACGGGATGTTGAAGCCGCGCGCCTGGGGACGGTGTTTCAACGTCGTCGGCCGACCGATCGACACCGCAAATAACATCTGGTGCTTCGCCGAGCCGGTCAACGCCCGGTACCTTCATTTCGACGTCACCCAACCCACCGGCCAGCCGATCAGCGCCGGGATCGTGATGGTTGGAAAGGCGTTTCGGCCCGCCCTCGGTCAGGAATGGGGCGCGGGGCGTCGCCCGATCGACACGGGCTCCGTGACGCCGTTGCTGTCGGGCGGCTTCTCGATCGTCGAGGGCGCGCGCAAACGGCACCTGAATTTCACGCTGGGCGACCTGAGCGAAGCGGAGGCCGACCAGCTCGAAGACCTCGCGCTCGATCGCGGCGACTCGGAGTGCAGCCGTCGACGCTCTACCGGCATATACCGGGCGGGCGCAGCTCGCTTACCTTCGGCTGGCGTGGCTTTCCTCACGCGCCCTGGCATTGCCGACCTTGGCAGTTTACCCAGCCGCCACACCGTCCAGCGCGCTGAGGCGCGCTTGGGCAAGTCTGGGACCAAACTGATGCCTAGCGACAGTAGTCGACAGCACACGCCGCTGAGGCCGTCCGGCCGAGCCTAGCTCGTGACAGCCAAGACGGCTGACACGAGGTGAGTCATGAGCACTTATTGCGCGCGCTACCCCAGCCGCTCCACGGTCTGCTTGAGATTGCGCAGCTAGCGTAAGGCTTTTCGGCCCTTGAGCGTTCAGAAGGATGCCGTGAGAGCACTTGCGTCGAACACAGGGACACAGTCAATTGTCCCGCCGCGGGACAGCGCCAGTCGGCACGCGCCCCGCGCGGCGGAATGGCGCTGTTCCGAAGGCTTCCTTGAGTGTTCCGTTCTGATGGTCTGCGGGCGAGACGCAGCTGCTCGGCAGCGCGCTCGATGCTGGTTCGTGACCGTCCAGCGTAGTGTGGCTGCTTGTACTCCGATCCGCAGTTTTTCTCGATCAAAGCACTATTATTAATCTGCTTTTTTTGACGATCAATCAAGCCCACATTCCGCACATGCTCAAGAATCTGGGTGGATGGAGGATTGATGATCGTTGTTCAGACGCCTGACAGGGACCGACCGATGGTGCTTGCACGCCGACTGCATCACGGCGATCGGCAATACGATCGTCGTGAAACCGGCGGATCGGCTTCCCGACCGCGGCATCGTTGGCCAGACCGCGTCGGAGCCTTCAGCCATTGAAATCGAGCGCAGCGGCTTCGTTCCCCGACGTCACCAAGCAGCTCTGCGCTCGGCAAAGGTACAGGCAAACGGACGGGGAGGAACAGGCGCCGTGCGGACTGACGAACAACGACGGCACAAGAGGGCGATGCCGTCCCGAACCATCCGGACCAAGCTGGGATTTGAGAGAATGGCTTTCAACGACGCCCTGCTTCACGTGAGCAGCTATCCCGATCCGACCCCGGTTGCGGCCGTCGAGCAAGCGGTCGACTTCTCCGCGGCGTTAGGCGCGCGCATCTCGGCGCTGACTTTCAAGGTCGAGATCCCGCTAGCCAGCAACATAGTTGCGGACATGTTGCTCGACATCCCGGGCATGATTGCGGCGGCGCGGCGGAGGAGCGTGGCGCATGCCCAGAATCTGATCGGTGCGTTCGAAAGCATGGCGACGAAGCGTGGCCTCACACACCAGCAGATCATCGTGTCATGCACCACGGTGCAGCTCCCGGACATCGTGACTGAACGCGCCAGGATGCACGATGTCACGATGGTCCCGATCGGCAAGCACGCGGACCTACAGCAACAAATCGCCAAGTGCGTGATACTCGGCTCTGGGCGACCGACGATTGTCTTCCCGGAAACGCCCAAAAAGCAGCAGTTCTTTTCCCTCGATGTCGTTGGAGTGGCTTGGGACTTCAGCCGGCCCGCGGCACGAGCCGTGGCGGATGCCCTCCCGCTCCTTCAGCGCGCCAAGACCGTGCGGGTGGTGACGATCACACAGAAGAAGGCGCCCGATACGAGAAGCTCGGGAGGGGAACTCGCGGAGCATCTCGCCTGTCATGGGATCGAGGCTGTCTTGGAGGAGGAAGACGCCGCCGGCCGGACGATCGGCCAGGCTCTCGAAGAGTATGCAACCGCGCACGACCTCGACCTGCTCGTAATGGGTGCCTACGGGCACTCCCGCTTGCGCGACTTCATCCTGGGTGGCGCGACGAAGACCATCGTCGCGAACCCGCCGCTGCCAGTGTTCCTCTCACATTGAGATGGAGCACATACGGCAGTGCATCGGCGAGCGACAACCCGAACAAGAGCCATTGGCGCTATCGCAATTGGCCCGCTCGCTAACGTCTCAAACGCTCCCGAAGGCCCCGGGTCCCGCTGGCGTTCGAGCATGGCGCAATAGGGAGCCCGTAACGCATTCAACGGGTGCTCTCAAACACCCGAATAGTAAGGATTACGCATGGAACTGCTCGCCGATTTCCTGACCAGCGATTTCCTCGGCAAGTCTGTCTGGCTATGGCTCGCCTTCCTCTTCGTGGTCGGCGCGCTGCTCGCCTTCGACCTCGGCATTCTTCACAAGAAGGATAAAGAGCTCGGTGTCGCGGAAAGCCTGAAGCTATCGGTGTTCTACATCGCTGTCGCGCTCGTGTTCGGTGCTTGGCTGTGGTGGTCCATGGGCCCGACCTCGGGCATGGAGTACTTCACGGGCTACGCTCTGGAGAAGGCGCTTTCGATCGACAACGTCTTCGTCATCTCGCTGATTTTCAGTTATTTCGCCATTCCCGCCAAGTATCAGTACCGGGCCCTGCTGTGGGGGATCATCGCGGTGCTGGTCTTGCGCGGCATCATGATCGGGCTCGGCGCGGCGCTCGTGCAGCAGTACGAGTGGGTACTCTACATCTTCGCTGTCTTTCTGATCGCCACGGGGATCAAGATCCTCGTCGTCGGCGAGGGCGAAAAAGACGTGTCGAAGAACCCGATCGTGCGCTTTCTGTCCAAGCGTATGCGGGTGTCGGCAGAGTTGCACGGTTCGCATTTCTTCGTTCGCAAGCCAGACCCGAAGACAGGCAAGCTCGCGCGCTTTGCGACGCCCCTGTTTCTGGCGCTGGTCATGATCAACATCGCCGATCTGGTATTCGCGGTCGACTCGGTGCCGGCGATCTTCGCCATTACGACGGACACCTACATCGTGTACACGGCCAATATCATGGCGATCCTCGGGCTGCGCGCCCTCTATTTCGCTCTCGCCGCCATGGTGCATCGCTTCGAGTATCTGAAATACGCGCTCGCCATCGTGCTGGTCTTCATCGGGGCGAAGATCTTCTGGAACCAGATCGTCGGCAAACTCGACCCCGCGATCTCGCTCGGCGTGACCCTGTCCCTCATCGCGGGCGGTGTGCTCTTCTCGCTCTGGAAGACACGTGCGGCCGCGCGCGAGGAAACTCATGGTCGCGGCCAGACGGATTTGCCTCCGCTCCCCGTCGGAGAGCACCCCCATGCCCGCTCTGCCGGAGATGATCGATGAACGTTGATGTCCCTATTGCTGCCATGACACACGGCACCGCATCCTCCACCGGGACCGACTCGTGCATAGACACCGACACGCGTGACAACGTCCTTGCCCGCCGCAACGTGCTCGCGGGTTTGTGGGCCGGTCGACTGATGCAGCTCCGGGACGATGGAGTTCAAGGCTACGCGACAGCGGTTCACCACGCCGACTTTTGCGAGCCTGGGGACGAAGATGTCGTCGACAAGCTCTTTGGCGACCTTACCCGTTGCGGATTTGCCATCACGCGCGAGGAAGTACGCCGCAAGCTCTGTGAGTTCCATCGTCAGGCGATCGTGCAAACCCGCGAGACCGACTGAATGACCCGGAAGAGACGACTGGCGAAGGCAAATCGCTCGGCACGTATAGATGACGCGCCGTCGCGTGCGAACTGCACGTGCCGTAGCACTGAATCGCCGCTGCGCTGCTGCCGCGGCGCAGCGCTGTGAATGCATGTCTGCAAAAGGCACGAGCCGACCGGTCCATCACAGGAGAACACAATGATCGACGTGAACAAACTGCTGAACACCGTGCTGGCGGGTGACCCGGCATCACGGCAAGGCAACGCGGAAGTCGGACTACCGGTCGACCGCAGTAGACGCGCGGGCCTCGGCGATTACCTCTCCAGCAATGTGGGCGCACTCGGAACTGGCGCGCTCGCGGGTGGTTTGGCGGGCACGCTCCTGACCTCCAAGCACGCGCGGAAGCTCGGCGGCAGCGCTTTGCAGATCGGGGCTGTCGCCCTGCTCGGAGGGCTCGCCTATAAGGCCTACAGCAACTATCGCGACGGCAAGCCGCTCGTTCCGCAAACCATCCGCGATGCGCTTGGCGGCCTCTCGCCGCAGCAGGCCGGTGCGGCACAACCGGCTTCCGGCGGTCTGTTGTCGCCACCGAGTGCTCTGCCGGCAGACAGCAGCGCCACCCTCCTGTTGCGTGCGATGATCGCGTCGGCCATGGCCGATGGTCGCCTTGACGAGACCGAGCGTTCCCGTTTGATCGAGCGCGTCGAAGCGAGCGCTCTCCCGGGCGAGGAGCGGCATTTTCTCGAGTCTCTGATCGCCCATCCGGATACGCCGGAGCAACTCGCCGCCGCTGCGAATTCTCCTGAGGAGGCCGCGCAGGTGTACCTGGCAGCCTTCATCGCAATTGATGCCGATACTCCCGCCGAAGCGGCTTGGCTCGACGATTTGGCCAACAAGCTCGGCCTCGATCCGCTTTTGCGCAGGAACATCGAGGCCGCCGGCCGCGGTACCGCGTGATCTTGTAGGACGCGCGATCGGAGAGCCAATGACGCTGAATGCGATCCAACGTTCGAGCTTGAAACGTCCTGCTGCGGGCCGCACCCGTGAGGCAGACCGGAAGGTGTCTGCGAAGCGCCTCCTGTCCAGGATCGTTCGCATCCGAGCTGCCGTCATTCGGGAGAGCCAAGCCATTGTGGAGGACTGGACCCCCAACGTGGCTCGGCCGAGTTTTCTGCCTGGAGCCATCAATCTCGCGCAGTATCTAGCGTTTCGTCGCCATGATTTAAGCGGTCTACAACATCAGCTCTCGGCGCTTGGACTGACTTCGCTCGGGCGGAGTGAGGGCCGCGTCATGGCGACCCTTGACGCCGTCTGCGCGAGGCTGACCGAAATCGCCGGCGAGCCCGCCGTGTCCCATCCCGTCCCCTTAGCCTTCCGGAACGGAAAGCGGATTTTGAGGCGAGAGCAGGCCAGGATTTTCGGGAGCGATCCGCACGGGCCCGGCACGCGGATCATGGTCACGTTGCCGACCAGAGCCAGTGAAGATCGCGCCCTGGTGGCTGACATCATTCGGGCCGGCGCCGATTGCCTGCGCATCAACTGCGCGCATGGGGGACCCGAGACCTGGGCGGCCATGATCGAGAACAGCCGCGCCGCGGCGGCTGAGCAAGGCAGGACCTGTCCAATCCTCATGGATATCGCCGGCCCGAAATGCCGGATCGCCGAAGTCTGCGCGCCGAAGAAGACGCGGCTCCACCGCGGCGACCTTCTCATGTTGGCCGGTCGAATGCCCGCTCAGCTAAAGGCTGGCGATATCGTCATCCGTGTGACGTTCCCTGCCGTACTTGATCAGCTTGAAGTCGGAGCACGGGTCTTCATCGACGATGGCCGCATTGGAGCGCGTGTCGAAAGGATTGAGCCTGACGGCGCGATGCTTCGCGTGGAGCAGGCGCGCGGCAAAGGGGAGAAGCTCAGACGCAAAAAGGGACTGAACTTCCCGGATACGGCGCTCGATCTTCCGCCTCTGACCGAGAAGGATATCCACGATCTCGATTTCGTTGCTGAGAATGCCGACCTCGTCGGGTTCTCGTTCGTTCAGCGTCCGTCGGACATCACGCTTATTCAGAGGGAATTGGCAGCACGACGCGGCGGACGTCCCGTGCAGCCTCTCGTGATCAAGATCGAAACCGCGCTCGCCGTCAGGAACCTTCCCGAGCTGATCGTGCATGGCGCCGGGCAACAGCCACTGGCGGTCATGATCGCGCGAGGCGATCTCGCGGTCGAAAGTGGCTTCGAGAACATCGGCGAAGTCCAAGAGCATATTCTCTGGCTTTGCGAGGCGGCCCATGTGCCGGTCATCTGGGCGACCCAGGTGTTGGCCGGGATGGTCGAACAAGGAGCGCCCAGCCGAGCGGAAGTAACCGATGCGGCCATGGCGCAGCGCGCCGAATGCGTGATGCTCAACAAAGGACCTTTCATCGTCGAGGCAGTACGTTTTCTCGACAATGTGCTCCGCCGCATGGATCGCCATCAGTCGAAGAAGTCGGCCCGCCTCATGCCGCTGGAGCTCTGGATAGAACCGCAAGATGCGCGTCAGGCGCGCGAAGCGGAGCGAAGGTGACCCCGGTGAACGAGATGACCCTCCTTCGGCCTGACGACTGGCACGTGCACCTTCGGGATGGGGCCATGCTGCAGATGGCGCTGCCATGGACGGCGAGCACCTTCGGCCGCGCCATTATCATGCCCAATCTCGATCCGCCGATCACGACGGCTGCCCAAGCTGCGGCGTATCGCGATCGGATCCGGCGCGTCTTGCCCGACGGCTCCAGGTTCGTGCCGCTGATGACCTGCTTCCTCACCGATGAGACCGATCCAGTGGAGGTAGCTCGAGGCTTCGCCGAGGGAGTTATCACCGCGGTCAAGATGTATCCGGCGCGCAGCACGACCAATTCCGCCGCCGGTGTCACGAATGTCCGCCGGGTCTATCCGGTGTTGGAGCGGATGCAGGCCATCGGCATGCCGCTTCTGGTCCATGGCGAGGTGGCCGACGGCGAGGTCGACGTCTTCGACAGGGAGAAGGCGTTCATAGACCGGGTGCTTGTCCGGCTGCGGTCCGATTTCCCGGCGCTGCGGATCGTCCTGGAGCACATCACGACCGCCGAAGCCGTGGACTATGTGCAGGACGCCGAGGGGCCCATCGGAGCCACCATTACTGTTCATCATTTGATGATCAATCGCAACGCGATGTTCGCGGGCGGTATCCGGCCGCATATGTTCTGTTTGCCCGTGGCCAAGCGGGAGGGCCATCGCCTCGCATTAAGGAACGCCGCGACCTCCGGCAACCCCCGCTTCTTCCTCGGCACGGATTCGGCGCCGCACCTGGTCCGGGACAAGGAATCGGCCTGCGGCTGCGCCGGCATCTTTACGGCGCCGGTTGCGCTCGAATTGTACGCCCAGGTCTTTGATGAGGAAGGGGCGCTCGATCGGCTCGAAGCCTTCGCGTCGCTCAACGGCGCACGTTTTTACGGCCTGCCGCCCAATACCGAGACCGTCACGCTCGTGCAGTCAGCTTGGAAGCCGCCCGAAACCCAGCCGGTTGGAAGGGAGCAGGTGCGGGTGTTCTGCCCGGAAGGCGTGGTCCGTTGGCGCATTGCGCCGACGGATTGAAAGCAACGGATCCCTATTCACAAACCGAGGCCGACCCATGACACATAGCTTCGACAAATCCAGGCTGCCGAGTCGCCACACGACCGTTGGTCCCGAGCGCGCGCCGCATCGTTCGTTCCTCTACGCCATGGGGCTGACCGAAAAGGAGATTGCCCAGCCCTTTGTCGGCGTCGCCACCTGCTGGAACGAGGCGGCGCCGTGCAACATCGCGCTCAGCCGCCAGGCGCAGGCGGTCAAGCTGGGCGTCAAGGCGGCCGGCGGCACGCCGCGCGAGTTCACCACCATCACCGTGACCGACGGCATCGCCATGGGTCACCAGGGCATGAAGTCGTCGCTGGTGAGCCGGGAAGTGATCGCCGATTCGATCGAGCTCACCATGCGCGGCCATTGCTACGACGCGCTGGTTGGCCTTGCCGGCTGTGACAAGTCGCTGCCCGGCATGATGATGGCGATGGTCCGCCTCAACGTCCCGAGCGTGTTCCTTTACGGCGGAACAATCCTGCCCGGGCGCTTCCGCGGCAAGGACGTCACCGTGCAGGACGTCTACGAAGCGGTGGGCGGCTATCAGGCTGGCCAGATTTCCGCTGACGAGCTGCACGCGCTCGAATGTGTCGCTTGCCCTTCCGCAGGCTCCTGCGGCGGCCAGTTCACCGCCAATACCATGGCCTGCGTCTCCGAAGCGCTTGGGCTCGCACTGCCCGGTTCGGCCGGTACCCCGGCGCCCTACGAGAGCCGCGACGCCTTCGCGGAAGCGTCCGGCAAGGCCGTGATGAACCTGCTGGCGCGCGATCTCAGGCCGCGCGACATCGTCACCCGCAAGGCACTGGAGAACGCCGCTACCGTGGTGGCGGCTTCTGGCGGCTCGACCAATGCGGCGCTGCACTTGCCGGCGATCGCGCACGAGGCGGGCATCGACTTCGACCTGCATGCGGTCGCCGAGATCTTCAAGCGCACGCCCTACATCGCCGATCTCAAACCCGGTGGGCGCTACCTTGCCAAGGATCTGTTCGAGATCGGCGGCGTGTCGGTGCTGCTGAAGGCGCTGCTCGACGGCGGCTATCTGCACGGCGACTGCATCACGGTGACAGGCAAGATGATCGCCGAGAACCTGGCCGACGTGGCCTTCCCGACCGACCAGGACATCGTTCGCCCGATCTCCGACCCGATCACCACCACCGGCGGCGTGGCCGGTCTGCGCGGCACGCTCGCCCCCGAGGGCGCGATCGTCAAGGTGGCTGGTATGACGAACCTCCAATTCCGCGGGCCGGCCCGGTGCTTCGACTCCGAGGAAGCGGCCTTCGACGCCGTCCAGAAGCGTAAATACCAGCCGGGGGAGGTCATCGTCATTCGCTATGAAGGGCCAAAAGGCGGGCCCGGCATGCGCGAGATGCTGGCGACCACGGCAGCCGTTTACGGCCAGGGCATGGGCGACAAGGTGGCGCTCGTCACCGATGGGCGCTTCTCCGGCGCCACGCGCGGCTTCTGCATTGGGCATGTCGATCCGGAAGCGGCCGTTGGCGGCCCGATCGCATTGCTGAAGGACGGTGACATCATCGCCATCGATGCCGAGGCGGGTACGCTTGACGTGGAGCTCTCGGCCGAAGAGCTGGAGGTTCGGCGCAAGGCGTGGCGACCGCATCGTCACGACTTCCAGTCAGGCGCGCTTTGGAAATTTGCGCAGACCGTGGGGCCCGCCTCGAAAGGCGCGGTCACCCACCCTGGGTCCGCCGCGGAGACGCACTGCTATGCCGACATTTGAAAGCCGGGCGAAGCTGAATGCCCCACGGCCATTCGCGGCTGCACGCACCGTGTCGTGGCGACCTGGCCGCGCGCCGCCTCTGCAAGTGACACTTGGAAGCTCAAGAAGCCGCCATCTTCTCGGCGGCCGCACAAGTCGAGAGACCATGCTGATATGACAGTCATCGAAGCTCCCAGCCGAGTTGATGAACGATTCTCGCACATACGCCGGCTCGAGGCCGAGTCCGTCGCGATTATCCGCGAGGTTGCCGCCTGTTTTCAGCGGCCCGTGCTGCTCTACTCGATCGGCAAGGACAGCTCGGTCCTGCTGCATCTGGCGCAAAAGGCATTCGCACCGGCACCGCCGCCGTTCCCGGTGCTGCATGTCGATACTGGATGGAAGTTCCGGGAAATGATCGCCCACCGCGACAGCACAGCCGCGCGCCTTGGGTTCGAACTCCTGGTTCACACGAACGAGGAAGCCGCGCGCGCTGGCATCACGCCGTTCACCGCCTCTTCGGCGGTCTACAACCATGCGATGAAGACCGAGGGACTGAAGCAAGCAATGGCGCGCTGGGGTTTCGATGCCGCGATCGGCGGCGCACGCCGCGACGAGGAGAAGTCGCGCGCCAAGGAGCGCATCTTCTCACACCGCAACCCAGCGCAGCGCTGGGAGCCAAAGACGCAGCGGCCGGAGTTCTGGCATGCTTGGAACACGCGCCTCGCCCCCGGCGAGTCGATGCGCGTGTTTCCGCTGTCAAATTGGACCGAGCGCGACGTCTGGGACTACATCTGGATCGAAGGCATCTCCCTCGTTCCCCTTTACTTCGCGAAACCTCGGCCCGTCGTTCGGCGCCAAGACACCTGGATCATGGTGGACGACGACCGCATGCCGCTCGAGGCGGGAGAGTCCCCCGAAAAGAGGTCGGTCCGATTCCGCTCGATCGGCTGCTACCCATACACCGGCGCAACCGAAAGCACCGCCGCCACGCTCGCCGACATCCTGCTCGAGATGCGCTCAACCCGTGCGAGCGAACGCCAGGGACGA
Organism: Aquamicrobium terrae; assembly: GCF_040545735.1. Taxonomy (GTDB): domain Bacteria; phylum Pseudomonadota; class Alphaproteobacteria; order Rhizobiales; family Rhizobiaceae; genus Mesorhizobium; species Mesorhizobium terrae_A. The sequence goes on along the minus strand of NZ_JBEPML010000014.1, from coordinate 82,532 downwards.
TTGATCGACCACGACCAGCCCGGCTCCATGGAGCGCAAGAAGCAGGAAGGATATTTCTGATGCGCGACACGCCCCATCAGATGCCGGAAGAGGAAAGCCCGGACGCCATCATCGCCCGCGTCATCGCCGCCGAGCAAGCCAAGTCGCAGCTTCGCCTGTTGACGTGCGGCAGCGTCGATGACGGCAAATCCACGCTGCTCGGACGAATCCTCTACGATGCCGACTGCGTCTACGAGGACCAGCTTGCGCGCCTGTTCAATGAGAGCAGAGGCCGCGTGCCGGAGGGCGACCTCGACTTCGCGCTGCTGCTCGACGGGCTCATGTCCGAGCGCGAGCAGGGCATCACCATCGACGTCGCCTGGCGCTTCTTCGAAACCGACAAGCGCAAGTTTGTCGTCGCCGACTGTCCGGGCCACGAGCAATACACGCGCAACATGACCACCGGCGCATCGCAGGCGGATGCCGCCTTGCTGCTGATCGACGCGCGCAAGGGCGTCCTCACCCAGACGCGGCGTCATGCTCATATCCTCGCCTTGATGGGCATCCGCCACGTCGCCGTGGCGGTGAACAAGATGGACCTGGTGGGCTTCGAACCTGCTGCGTTCGAGCGTCATGCGGCCGAGATTGCCGCCCTCGCCGAAGCGCTCGGCTTCGCCGAAGCGGTTGCCATCCCGGTCTCGGCGCTCAAGGGCGACAATGTGCTGACCTGCTCGGCCGCAATGCCCTGGTTCGACGGCCCTACGATCATTGAATGGCTGGAGTCGGTCGACGTCGCCGCCGCCGTCGTGAGGGGACCGTTCCGCATGCCGGTGCAATGGGTCAGTCGCGCCGGTCAGGATTTTCGCGGCTACTGCGGACGGATCGTCGGCGGCCGGGTGCGGTCGGGAGACGAGTTGATGGTGACCCGCTCCGGCGCGCGTGCCGTCGTCGCTCGGATCATGCCGGAATATGATTTGGGCCAGGCCGTCGCCGGGCAGTCGGTCACGCTGGTGCTCGACCGCGACGTAGACGTAAGCCGTGGCGACGTGCTGGCTGCGGCCGATAGGCCGCCCGTCATCGCGGATCAGTTTCAGGCGCATCTGCTGTCGTTGGGCGAGATACCCATGATCCCCGGCCGCCAGTACCTGATGCGGCTCGGCACCGATGAGATCCCGGTGACCGTCACAGCACTGAAGCATCGGATCGACATCGACACGCGTGCGCACCTGGCTGCCCGCCAGCTCGCAATGAACGAACTCGCGATGGTCAATCTTGCGGCCGATCGCCCCGTGGCCTTCGACCCTTATGCCGAAAACCGCGACATGGGCGGCTTCGCGCTGCGGCGTGCCGGCAATATCCCCTGGCAAGACTTCGATACTGCTCCCGATGCGCGTGCCGCAGCGCAGGGGCAGCGTCCGGCGATCCTGTGGTTCACCGGCCTGTCGGGGGCTGGCAAGTCGACGATTGCGAACATCGTCGACCGCAAGCTGATGGCCGCCGGCTTCCATCCATTTGTGCTGGACGGCGACAATGTCCGCCACGGGCTCAATCGCGATCTGGGCTTCACCGAGGCGGATCGGGTCGAGAACATCCGCCGCATGGCCGAGGTCGCAAAGCTGATGGCCGATGCCGGGCTGATCGTGCTGGTCTGCGTGATCTCGCCCTATGCCCGCGACCGCGCGCTCGCGCGTGAGATCGCCGGCTCCCATCCATTTCACGAGATCTTCGTCGACGCGCCGCTGCCGTTGGTGGAAGCCTGCGATCCCAAGGGACTCTATGCGAAGGCCAGGGCGGGAAAAATCACACATGTCCCCGGCATCGATGTGCCCTACGAGGCGCCGGAGGCGCCGGAATTGCGGCTCACCTCCCACGACGCGCCAGCCGAGGCGCTGGCCGATCGGGTTCTCCATCTCTTGCAACTCGGCCGGACCCTCAAAGTAACCGATAACTAGGGAGCCTTCGCCCAATGTACAGCACCGCGGACAGCCATTTCCGAATCGACGCGGGGTCGCGCCTCCATGCCGATCCCTGATCCCCGCGACACCCTCTCTCACGCGCTTCCCGATCAGGCCGGCGGCGACCAATTTCATCTGGCGGGCGCAAGGGCCGTGATCGCCACGATGCACGGCAAGGAGCGTGTGATCGCCCCGTTGCTCACCGAGGCGCTTGGCCTCGATTGCGTTGTGCCGGGGGCCTTCGATACCGACCGCTTCGGGACCTTCACCCGCGAGATCGAGCGGACCGGCACGCAGCTCGACGCCGCGCGTGCCAAGATCGCCGCGGCGTTCGAGCATGAACCGCACACCCGTGTGGCTATCGCAAGCGAGGGCAGCTTCGGGCCACACCCATGGATTCCGTTCGCCCCGCTCGGCCGCGAGCTCGTGCTGCTTGTCGACCGGCAGACTGGGCTTGAGATTACGGGCCACGATGCAACCATCGACACTCACTTCGCCCACCGTGTCGTCGACGGCCCCGCTGCGGCCTTCGCGTTCGCCGAACGGATGCAATTTCCCGAGCATGGCTTGATTGTGATGGGTTGCCGCGGCGACCAACCGGCACCGGACATTGCGCTATGGAAAGGAATTGTTGCTGCTGACGCTCTCGATCGTGCCGTCCGCGAAGCCGTAGCGCGCTGTGGCGCGGCCTTCATCGAGACCGATATGCGCGCCCATTTCAACCCGACCAGAATGCAGGCCATCGAGCGCGCCACCGTCGATCTCGTTCGCCGGTTTCGCAGCCGCTGCCCGGCTTGCGCCTATCCCGGCTTCGACGTCACCGAGCGCGTGCCTGGGCTACCTTGCGAATGGTGCGGCGAGCCGACCCAGGTGATTAAGGCGGAGGTCTTGAGCTGTGCGGCGTGCGGCCATCGCGTCGCACGGTCGGTTGCAGAACGTCCCACGGCCGATCCTGGACTGTGCAACCAGTGCAATCCTTGATCTCAGGATACCGTTCTGGCGACCCATCTTGCCGCGGTGCCAACGTCAGTGGCTCCCATGAACGCCTCGTGCGTGTCCCTCAACAGGGCCACTATCGGCCGCGCGAGGTAAGTACTCTCGTTCCATGGACAGAGGTCAGTTGCCAAACGGCATGGCCAAGGATTCAAAGTGGGCCTTATTGCTGTAGTAGCCTGACCCGCCTACCGTGGGCCAACTCGTTTTTGCGGGTGCGGTAACATATGGCGGGATATCCTTGGAAACCTCTCAGGCTTTATTGCTGCTCGAGGCCCTCGGCATCGGCCTTCTGATCGGGATCGAGCGCGAGCGGAATGCAGGCGAGCCCGGAGGCCCCGCCCCAGCAGGCGTGCGCACCTTCGCGCTCGCCTCGCTGACCGGCGCGCTGAGTCAGATTGCCGGGGGCTGGCCGATGCTCTCCGTCGCCCTCGCCGTCATCGGCGGCCTGCGCATGGTGACGCATCTGTCACAGCCAGATCGGCAGGCGGGCCTGACCACCAGCCTTGCGCTGCTGATCGTGGTCGTGCTGGGTGCGCTGTCGATCGACCACACCTTCCTCGCGGCGGCCTCAGGCGTTCTGGTCGCGGCGCTCTTGGCCGCGCGCACCGTGCTGCGCGAGTTCAGCCGCTCGGTACTCAACGATTTCGAGATCCGCGACGGGCTGATCCTGGGCGTCTCAGCGCTCTTGATCCTCCCGATCCTGCCGAACGAAGGCTTCGGTCCGGGCGGGGCGATCAACCCGCAGAACCTGTTCGTCATCATCATCCTTGTGATGGCGATCGGCGCGGTCAGCCACATCTGCACACGGGTCTTCGGTGACCGGCTGGGCCTGCCATTGAGCGGTTTTCTGTCCGGGTTCGTTTCAAGCACCGCGACCGTCGTCGCCATGGCGAGGAAAGTGCAGGATCGACCGGTCGAAACCTACCCGGCCGCCGCCGGTGCGACATTCTCCTCGGTCTCCTCGCTCGTGCAGACAGGGATCGTGCTGCTGTTCCTGAGCCCCTTGATGTTTTCGCTTGCAGCCCCGGTCCTGCTGGTCCCGATGGTGGTTACGCTGCTCTTCGGGGTGACGCTTGCGCGTTTCGGATTGCGCGACGGGGGCGAGGGCCAGGGGCTCGAACTTCCCAGCCGTATCTTCAGCGTCCGGGAAGCCATCAACTTTGCCCTGATTGTGGCCACGGTGATCGTCGTTTCCGCCTTGTTGAACGACCGTTTCGGGAGCGAGGCCGTCCTCTTGTCAGCCGCGCTCGCGGGGCTCGTCAGCACCGGGTCCGCCGCGGTTGCGCTGGCCTCGCTGGTTGTGGCCGGGCAGTTGCCGGCGTCCGAGGCGGTCGTGCCGCTGGCAGCAGCGAACAGCGTGAATGCCGGTGTGCGGATCGTCCTGGCCCTGCGTGGAAGGGCGACGCCGTTCGGCTGGACGGTCGCCGGCGGCCTGCTGCTGACCGCCGCCGCTGTCTGGGCGGGGTGGTGGTTTGCAGCTGCCATCAGCAGCATGATCATGGCCTGAGCGTCGTGCCGCGTCGCGAACGTCAGAGGCTTCGATGAACGCCTCGTGCGTGTCCTTCAGGCCGTTGCCCAAACGGCATCCGCCAAGTTTCGAGGCGGACTCTTACTGCTGCGGTGCGGGTTGCGGTGAGCCGCCGAACCAGCTGGTGGCATAGCCAATCACGATCAACTCGGCTAAGGCAACCAGACCTAACCAGAGGTTCCTCCCGAGATATTCATCATTTCCTCCTCCCTGCCCGTCGAGAATTTGGATAAGTCCAGACGACGTTTCAACGCAGTGGAATGCCTCGGTTGCACAGTGGCCCAAGCGCGAAACTCTGGAGAAGTCGATCAATGAATCCATGACATCGAGTCACGGATGCGACGTGGAATCGAAAGGAAAGCGCGCGGGTCAATGTTCAAGCTCGCGAACGACTCTTAGCCGGGCCGCAGCGGGCTCAGGGCAGGGCCTCGATCAGCGCCATTTCCGTGTCAGTGCTCCTGCTGGGAGCGGTCGCCGGTTTGGTATTGCTCGCCGGAGGCGGGTAACTGCTGGTCGCATCCGCCATCAACCTTGCCGTGGGCCTCGACATTTCGGAAGCCGCTATCGGGCTCACAATCGTCGCTGTCAGGACCTCGCTGCCCGAACTCGCCACCAGCCTGCTCGCGGCGCGTCGGAGGGAGTCCGGCAAGCGCCAGGTCTATGTACGCCACATCGGCTACCGGCCGAGCCCGACCTCCACACGCGGCGAAAAATTCTCGTAACCGCTCTTGAAAGGTGCTTTTGCGTCTTTATCTCTTCAGCCGTGATCCGGGCCCCTCTGGTGCGTAACCCGCACGATGTCGGTTCACCTCAGGGGCCGGCTTTTCTCGCTTCACTGGTAGTGGAGCAGGTCCCTTGTCAAACACGGCAAGAGGAGTTCCGCCATGACAAAATTCCGCTCGAACGACGACGACATCTTTGCTCGTCGCCCGCTCGCCGAGCTGCGTGCCCGGCTTGATCGGCATACGCTTGCGGCCGAGGCCGATGTAGCGGGCCAGGAAGCCTTTATGGAAGCTGCCATTGCAGCGGCCATGATTATCGCCCATGCCGACGGCGAGGCGGACGATGCCGAGCGGCGCAGGATCATGTCCCTATTTCGGACAAATCCGATGCTGCAGGGCTTTTCGACCGACGATGTTGCCCGCGAGATAGAAGCCCACACCCATGCCTTCGCTGCGGACCGGGATTCGGCTCTCGGCAGGGCGCGCGCCTACATCGTTACGGCAGACCTCACGAATCCGCAGTTTAGATCGCTGATCCAGATCTGCATGTCGGTACTGGAAGCTGACGGCATCCGTCACTCCTTCGAGGAAGAGGCGCTCGCAGAAGTCGCCTCGATGCGACCGTGGGGCTACCGGTAATCGACCGGCGGGAGTGATATAGATGGACTTCCTTTTCCTCGACTTCATGGGCAAGCCGGTCTGGACCTGACTTGCTTTCGTCGCGGGCGTCGGGCTGCTGCTCGCTTCGACCTGGGCGTGCTGCACCGCAAGAGTCATGCGATCGGCGTCGGGGAGTCCCTCGGCCTTTCGGCGTTCTACATTACCATTGGCCTTGGCTTCGGTGGCATTTTCTGGCTATGGCTCGGCTCGCAGGCCGGTATGGAATATCTGACCGGCTTCGTTGTCGAAAAGAGCCTCGCGATGGACAATATTTTCGTCATCGCCATGATCTTTTCCTACTTCGCCATCCCCCCCGCCTATCAGCATCGGGTTCTGGTGTACGGCATTCTCGGTGTCGTGATCCTGCGCGCCATCATGATCGCCGCCGGCTCGGCAATCATCACCGAATTCTCGTGGGTCCTCTACCTCTTCGCGGCCTTCCTCGTTGTGACCGGCATCAAGATGCTGTTCACGGACGACAAGAAGCACGACATGCCAAAAAGTGCTGCGGTGCAATTCATGAGCAAGCACCTGAACATGATCAAAGGAGCTGCACGGAGAGAAATTCTTTGTGCGCCAACCCGATGTCGCGGGAAAGGTTCGATGAGCGGCCCTTTTTCAATTCATATTCATGATACAAGCGTTGCAAACTATGTCTTGAGTGATACGGTATTTTCATGGAAGACGATCGGCCACCAAACCAACCATGGCTACTTTTGATCCACCAACTTCCCAGCAAGCCGGCCTATCTGCGCGTCAAGATCTGGCGTCGGCTGCAGGGAATCGGCGCCGTCGCAGTAAAGAGTACCGTCTACGCGCTGCCGGCGACCGCCGAGACGCGGGAGGATTTCGCGTGGCTCCTGAAGGAGATCGTCGAGGGCGGCGGCGAGGCGATGGTGTGCGAGGCGCGGCTGATCGATGGCCTTTCGGACGACCAGGCGCGGGCGCTGTTCGATGCGGCGCGCGATGCTGACTATGAGGCGATCGCGAACGAGGCTCGTGCGCTCGCAGAGACGCTAGATGCGGCGGCGGGCGGTGAGGAGAAGACAGAAGCGCGCAACCAGATCCGGCGCATGCGCAAGCGGCTCGCCGACGTCATGGCGATCGACTTCTTCGGCGCCACTGGGCAACTCGGTGCGGGAGGTGCCGTCGCTGAACTCGAGAGCCGGCTTACGGCTGACGAGGACATGGACGCCGCAGAGCCACAGGCTGCGCCGACACTTGCGGACCTCAAGGGGCACGTCTGGGTTACGCGCAAAGGCGTCCACGTCGACCGCATCGCCTGCAGCTGGCTGATCCGCCGCTTCATCGACTCCGATGCCGTCATCCGCTTCGTGCCGGGCAAGGACTACGTCCCTAAGCCGGGCGAGTTGCGCTTCGACATGTTCGAAGGCGAGTTCACCCACGAGGGCGACCGCTGCAGCTTCGAAATGCTGCTTGCCCGCGTCGATCTCGACGACCCGGCCCTTCAGGCGCTCGCCGAGATCGTCCATGACATCGACCTGAAAGACGGCAAGTTCGCGCGCGAGGAAGCGGCCGGTATTGCTCATCTCATCGCCGGCATCGCGATCGCTCATGCGGACGACGAGGCGCGCATCGCCGAAGGCGCGCCCGTCTTCGACAACCTCTACCAGTATTTCCGCAAGAAGCGCCGGTGACGCACAGGATGGATCGATGAACAAGGTCGCAAGCAACGAAGCACAACACATCCAGCGCGGCTCAGCGCCCGACCATGGCATCCCATTCGCAGAGGCGGTGCGCGTCTGGGCCCGCGTGGCGGCGCTTTCCTTCGGCGGCCCGGCCGGTCAGATCGCTGTGATGCACCGGATCATCGTCGAGGAGAAGCGCTGGATCGGCGAGAACCGCTTCCTGCATGCGCTCAACTATTGCATGCTCCTGCCGGGACCGGAGGCGCAACAGCTCGCCGTCTATATCGGCTGGCTCCTCCACAAGACCAAGGGCGGACTCGTGGCCGGCACGCTGTTCGTGCTCCCGGGCGTCGTCGCCATCATGGCACTGAGCTGGATCTATGCGCTCTTCGGCAATGTCGGTGCCGTCGAGGCGCTGTTCTTCGGGTTGAAGGCGGCGGTGCTCGCCATCGTGCTCGAGGCCGTCGTGCGCGTCGGCAAGCGCGCCCTCAAGAACAACATCATGGTGGCGCTGGCCGCCGCTGCGTTCATCGCCATCTTCTTCTTCCAGGTGCCGTTTCCCCTGATCATTCTGAGCGCGGCCATCATCGGCTTTGCCGGCGGACGGGCGGGCCTTGCGCCCTTTCTTGCCGCCAACGGGCACGGCAAGGTGGGTGACAAGCAGGTTGCCGACGCGGACAGTGTCCTCGGGGAGACGATTCCCGCTCATGCGCGGCCCTCGCTCGCCTGGGCGCTGAAGATCGCGGGTGTTTTCCTCATTCTGTGGCTCGCACCGGTTGCGGCCCTTCTTGCCGCGCTCGGTCCCGGCAATGTCTTTACCGAGATTGCCGTTTTCTTCTCCAAGATGGCCGTGGTGACCTTCGGCGGCGCCTATGCCGTTCTTGCCTATGTCGCGCAGCAGGCCGTGGAGACCTATTGGGGATTTCAGAAAGTCGGGACAGTGATTCCGCTAATTGCCGGACAGCAGTTTCGCTAATGTCGGGACAGTTTGGCGGTGTTGGTCCTCGGTTGCCTTGTTGTCGTTACGGGTGATTGATTTCGCCGTTTTCGCCGCCCGTCAAGACGGGCGCGGCTTTTTGCTTTCGCATGCTGTCGCCCTGGAGCTCGATACGGTGGGCATTGTGAACGAGGCGATCCAATATGGCGTCGGCGACGGTGGGGTCCGCGATCAGGTCATGCCATCTGGCCACGGGGGTCTGGGCGGTGATGACGGTGGATTTGCGTCGGTAGCGCTCCTCGACGATTTCGAACAGATGGAAGCGCTGCTGGTCCGAGAGGCTGTGCGTTCCGAAGTCGTCGAGAATGAGCAGCTGGACGCGGATGAGCTTGTCGATGAGTCGGGGAAAGCGGCCATCGAGGCGGGCGAGCGCCAAGTCCTCGAACAGGCGTGGCGCCCGCACATAGAGGATGGAATGATCGAGGCGCGCCGCCTGGCGACCGATAGCGCACGCCAACCACGACTTCCCGGTGCCGGTCTGGCCCGTGACTATGAGGTTCTCATGCGCCTTCAGCCATTCGCCCTGGGCGAGCGCCATGATGTTGCGTCGATAGAGGCCGCGTGACGCGGCGAAGTCGATGTCTTCGATGCAGGCTTCAGGGAAGCGCAGCCTGGCAGCGGCGAGCCGGTTCCTGACGCGCTTGTCGGCGCGCATGGCGACCTCGCGATCAAGCATCAGGCCGAGCCATTCGTCGCGGCCGAGTTCGGCGGCGCTGTCCTGTTCGGCCAGTTCCCGCCAGGCAGTGGCCATGCCGTTCAGCCCGAGGGTCTGCATCTGGTTGAGGGTGGGGTTCGTCAGCATTCCTTCTTCCTTTCCTTCACTGGTAATAGGTGTTGCCGCGGATGTTGGCGTGCGCCGGCGTCGGCCGCGCCGGTTCAGGGGTTGGCGGTGCCCGGTCGAGGCCGGATTTGAGAATGGCGTTGACCGAGGAATAGGTGATCGCGTTGATGGACAGCGCCCGCTCGCAGGCGGCGTCGAGGCGCTGCGGGCCATAGCGTGGCGCCAGCGACAGAATACCCATGGCCGAGCGATATCCCTGTTCCGGATGCGGCCGATCGCGCATCATGCGTTCGACCAGGATGGCGGCATTGGGCCCGATCCTGGCGGCGCGGCCGATCAGGTTGGCCGGGGTGGTGTTGGCGTAGCGCTGGTGCGCCTTGGGCATGTGGGCATTGACGGTGACGTGGCCGGAACGCTGCGAGCGGCGGACATGGCTGGCGATACGCTGGTGGTCGTGGAAGATCTCGACCACGCGGTGGGTGAGCCGCACCTCGACGGTGCGCCCGATCAGCCGATGCGGCACGGAATAAAATGTCTTGTCGACCTCGACATGATAATCGGGATGGACCTTGGCCGACTTCCATTCGGCGTATTCGAAGGGTGTCGCCGGTAGCGGCGCCAGGGCCGCCCGCTCGATCTCCTCGAACAGTTCGCGGCGGCTTTTGCCGACATGGCGCATCGGCCGATTGTTCAGATCCTCCACCAGTTCGGCGATCGCCGCGTTAAGCTGGGCAAGTGAGAAGAAGGTGCGGTTCCTCAGCCTGGCCAGGATCCAGCGCTCGACGATCAGCACCGCGCCCTCGACCTTGCCCTTGTCGCGGGGCTTGCGGCTGCGGGTCGGCAAGATGGTGGTATCGTAATGCTCGGCCATCGCGGCAAAGGTCGCGTTCAACGTTGGCTCGAACCACAGCGCCTTGACCACACCGGCCTTCAGATTATCGCAGACGATCGCCCTGGTAACGCCGCCAAAAAAGGTGAGAGCCCGGACCTGGCCGTCGATCCAGTCGGGCAGCTTCTGGCTGGAACTGGCAAAGGCGAAGGTCAGGTTCGAGGCGCCAAGCACCGCAACAAAGATCTGGGCGGCGCAGATGACACCCGTAATGGGGTCGATCACCGGTACCGTGTGGCCGGCATAATCGGTCTGCATCACCGCACCCGCCCGGTGCCGATGACGGAAGCTCGCGTTCGCCCGTCGCTCGAAAGCGGCGTAGCGTTCACAAAACCAGGTATAGCCGTAGCCGTCGAGGTGGGCGGTGCGATACTCCTGCCACAACAGCGTCAGCGTCACGCCCTTGCGCTTCAGTTCCCGGGCAACCAGCGCAAAATCCGGTTCGCGCTGATCTCGCGGAGGACGGCCGGCGCGACCGAACAGCAGCCGCTCGAGCGCCGCGTCATTGTCATGGATCAGCGGCAGCGGCCACTTAAGCCCGGCCTCACGCGCCCGCAGCACATAGGTGGAAACCGTCGTCTTGCTGATCTTCAGCCGTTCCGACACCTCGCGCACCGACAGACCCTGTTCATGGGTCAGGCGCAGGATCGTGCGTATATCCCTCACTGTCGTTCGTCTCGCTTGCTTCCGTCTCGGCATGGCCCCTCGCTACTCAATCGTGAGGGGGCAAATTGCCAGAACGGCGCAGCCGAGAACCGACCGCCAAATCCGATCCCGGAACTGTCCGGGATTTAGCGAAATCGCTGTCCGCGAATTACTGAAATCACTGTCCGGGGTTTACTGAAATCCGTGTCCGGGAATTACCGAAACCCGCAGACCTATCACTGGCTCCAGCCCGGAGAGATGCTGGACGGGCTCGGAATGGCCGAGACCACGCCTGGGCCGCTCATCATGGTCACGCAGTTCGTGGGCTTCATGGGCGCCTTCCGCGCGCCCGGATCGCTCGATCCGTTGCTGGCGGCCACGCTCGGTGGCCTGCTCACCACCTGGGTGACCTTTACGCCCTGCTTCCTGTGGATCTTTCTCGGCGCGCCCTTTGTCGAGGCGCTGCGCAGCAACCGGGCGCTGTCGGCGGCGCTGGCGACGATCACAGCGGCCGTCGTCGGCGTCATCCTCAATCTCGCGGTGTGGTTCGGGTTGCACGTGCTCTTCGGCGAGTTGATCGAGGTGAGCGGCTTCGGCATGAGCGTCGATGTGCCGGTCCTGAGCTCGGTCAACGTGGCCTCGCTCGTGCTCACCCTCGGCGCGCTGATCGCCGTGTTCCGCTTCAAGGTCGGCATGCTGCCGGTGCTTGCCGCCTGTTCGGGCGCAGGTTTGCTCTCTGGGCTCGTTTCGGGAACACTTTAGGCAGCCTGCGTGAGTGACATCCCTTCGGAAGGAGACTGGCTATGACTGATGGCACTATGTTGGATCAAAAAAACCTTGAGGCGGCTGCAGGTATCGCGGGAACAATGACCGGCGACGTACTCAAAATGTCGGTGCCGCGCAGCGATGTAAAGGTGACTGTGGATGGCTTTGAGATAGTTCCCTTTATGGGCCTGACCACTTGGGCAGCGTTCCGCAAAGGCACTGAGCAGACGACGGTGATGGGCGACATCGTTCTGATGGAAGACGAAGTCGGTGTTGCCGTTTCCGCAGCAATCGAGGGGGGATTCTATGTGACCGCGCTGCACAACCACTTCATCCGCGCGCAGCCCGAGGTGCTGTTCATGCACATCGAAGCTACGGCCGACGAAGCCACATTGGGACAAGGTGTTCGCAAAATACTGGATGCAGTCGAAACGATTCGCCAGACTCGTCCCGTCAACCCTGCCATCAAGGAGGTCCCCAACCAACTGGATACCAGGCAGTTGGAAGACATCATCGGCGCCCCGGGCGAACTCAAGGACGGGGTCTTCAAATTCACGCTGGGGCGCCCGGAGGTTCCCGTCAGATGCAGCCGCTGCGGCGGTTTGGAAATCAACTCGGTGATGGGATACAACACCTGGGCGGCATTCCAAGGCACTGAGGAGCGGGCCGCGGTGTGCGGCGACTTCGCGATGCTCGAACTCGAAGTCGCTCCGATTATCCGGGAACTTCGCGCCGGCGGGATCGAGGTGGTCGCCGTCCACAACCACATGTTTTTTGAGGAACCCCGGATCATCTTCCTCCACTATTGGGGCATCGGCAAAGCCACTGACCTGGCCACTATTTTGGGCCGTGCCTTGGCAACCCAGAAACAGGTCCAGTCCGATGACGCGTGCTGTTCGCCATAATTGGTCGAGGTGGTCGCCCGTTTGGCCCCCCCGGCGACAGGGATCGGGCTGCGAGCTGCGGAGAGCGGATCAGCCGGCAACCGGACATGCGATAATCCATTTGAACTGAGCGCCGATGCGGTTGTACGCGAGATCCAAACTAAGCGCCCCACCGAGGCAATTGCTCGGTCCGGCGACCCATCTCCTCGCGGCACGCGCCTTACGCGACTTCGGCGACGGCTTCGTGGCGGTCCTGTTGCCGGTCTATTTGCTCGCTTTGGGGTTCTCGCCGCTCCAGGTCGGCATCATCGCCACCGCATCGCTGCTCGGCTCGGCGCTGCTGACCATCGCGGTCGGCTTCCTCGGCCCGCGTTTCGATCATCGCCAGCTTCTGCTTGCGGCCGCGAGCCTGATGATCGCAACCGGCGTCGCTTTCGCCGTGGTTCACGATTATGCGCTCCTGCTGGTCGTCGCCTTCGCCGGTACGATCAACCCGTCGGCCGGCAGTGTGAGCGTGTTCGTGCCGATCGAGCACGCGGCGCTGACGCGGGAAGTGAGTGACGCCAACCGGACGAGGATGTTCGCGCGCTACAGCCTTGTAGGAGCGCTCGCAAGCGCCGTCGGCGCGCTCGCCTCGGCCATTCCCGATGTGATGACCACGGTCGGGCTCGGCCAGCTCACGGCGATCAAGCTGATGTTCGTCCTCTACGCGGTTGTCGGGCTCCTGGGTGGCGTGTTCTATGCACGCATCCCGAAGCGCCCGCCCGCAAGCGAGGCCGCCGCCGCGCTTGGTCCCTCCCGCGCCATCGTCTTCAGGCTCGCGGCACTCTTCAGCCTCGACGCCTTTGCCGGCGGGTTCGTCGTGCAGTCGCTGCTGGCGCTCTGGCTGTTCGAGCGGTTCGACCTGTCGCTGTCTGCCGCCGGTGTGTTCTTCTTCTGGTCGGGTGTACTGTCGGCTTTCTCTTTCCCGGTCGCCGCCTGGCTGTCGCGGCACATCGGGCTCATCAACACGATGGTGTTCACCCACATTCCCTCCAGCATCGCACTGATGCTGGCGGCGCTCGCCCCAAACCTCGCCGTTGCGCTTGCCCTGCTGCTGATCCGAGCAGCGCTCTCCCAGATGGACGTGCCGACGCGTTCGTCCTACGTCATGGCCGTGGTGACAGAGGCGGAACGCGCCGCCGCTGCGAGCTTCACCTCCGTCCCCCGCAGCCTCGCCGCGGCTGCCAGTCCCGCACTCGCCGGCGCCTTGTTCGCCGCATCCTACAAGGCCTGGCCATTCCTGATCTGCGGCGTGCTCAAGATCACCTACGACCTGCTGCTGCTTGCGCAGTTCCGCCACATCAAGCCGCCGGAAGAGCGGAAGTAGGTTGCAGCTGAACACCGCCGGGCTCATTGCCTCCGTTCACCACCCTGAGGCGCTTGCGGGCGAGGTCCGCTCCTGTCGGCTTCAAACGAAGACGCGTCACCTCGGACGCCGGCGGCGCGTATAGGCTGCGATCTCGGCCCTACAGGAACGGACCTGGCATAACCCTACGTGTGCCTCTGCGTTGACTCTTTTTAGAGGGGTGGGGACACGGATTTGCCATAGCTGTCGAGCACTGCGGCCACGTCTCTAAGCATGCTCGACAAAGCGTGGGTTCCCTCAGCTTTAAGGCGAAGATCGGCTCTTTCAAAGATCGCGAAACAGATCTCGCTGGAGTCATGGCGCGACTGGTAGGCTAATCCATCCGGACGGTCTGAGTGATCCCAGAGGGCGTCTGACCAAAGGCCGCAAGGCTCATAGGGTCCCGTTGAAATCGAGTTGTCCGTCCCGACCGTCTGCAGTCCCGATCCATACAGGCGCACAATCCGCATAGGTCTGTCAGAGACAAGCCCGGATACGGAGCGCCCAATGATATCGGTCATGGCCACCATGAGACGTTGCGGATTGCGCACGAGGGTTTCGGCCAGGGCGCTGCGAAGGGTGAGACCGGCATAGAGGACTCCGAACCGTCCACTGGCGCTGTCAAAGCGGTTCGTGGGCGGCACGTTGGAGCCGGGGCCGAAGAAGATCGGGGCGAGCGACGAACGGTGGACACGGTGCAACACCTGTCCGGCCTGAATCTCGTCGATCGGCAGCGATATGTCAGCGAGCCATTCGGGAGGAGGAGGCGCCAGACCGGAGGGACCGCGGGGTGCGGTCCGCTTCCTCGGCGTCATGCAAACCCGTCCTGCGCCTCACTGCGCAGGAGGCGCAGGACCGCGGCCCGATCGCCGGACTTCAGCGTCTCAAGGGCCGATCGTCCTCCAAGCGCCGAGTCGGGCGCGAGCAGGAAATCGAGCGCCACCCACGGCCCAGCCGAAGCGTACGCTCGAATGACATCCGAGATACCGGCGACGACGTCCGTCTCTTCGAATTGACAGGCGGGATAACGCCAGTCGCTCCCCTCGCGAACAGCAAGCAACGCTCCGGCTCGCCGGCGCTTGTCGACCGCCTGGCGCGAGATGCCGAGCAGCCGACCCGTATCCTCTGCCGACAAAGTGCCGCCGGCGCGCTCAAGCAGGAGCTTGCGGTGTTCGACGTTCCTCGCCAAGGCAGGGACCAGCGGGTCGAGCTCGATGACGGCTGGACCGACAACCTCGGACCGGCTGAGGAGCCATGCAAGCGAACCCGCATCGGTTGGCGCAGCCAAAGCGTCGGACAGTGTCTTCGGCGACGCGGTGGCCGCCATGCGCTCAAGCGCAGATGTTGCGCGCCGAAGAAAGGCCGCCTGCAGGGAATCAGAACGAGTGCTGCTCGGGTTTGGCGCGGTGCGAACCATGATAACCTCGCTGGTTGTCTTAGGGATTATATAGATACGCTAGCGCCGCCGTCAACCAACTGCTCGCTGCAGATGCCATGGTTCAGTGAGTCCGTTGGCGCGCGTTTTCAGAGAATTCCCCATGCGCGATACCGTCCCCTGCCCGTCATCTCCCGCACGCCAAGCTCATTAATGAGGTTAAGCGCGCCGCGCGGCGTTACATTCACCTCCTTTGCGATCATCGTCGCAGACACCATCGGCCGCGACAGGATCACCGGCAGCGCAATGGCTCGGCGCGCCATCCGACCGGGCGGGGCGGACACGGGTCGAGCCTGACCTGACTGTGCCGGGGCACAAGGAGATTTTCGTGATCGGCGACGCGGCGGCCGTGGCCGATCCCGCCGGAAATCCGGTGCCCGGCATCGCCCCGGCGGCAAAACAGCAGGGCAAGCACGTCGCATCGACGATCCGCGCCCGCCTTGCCGGCAATCATCAGAGCTCAACCTTCCGATATCGTCACGGAGGAAGCCTCGCCACGATCGGCAAGCGCTTGGCCGTCATCGACTTCGGCCGCATCAAGCTGCGCGGCGCTCTCGCATGGTGGATTTGGGGGTTGGCCCATATCTACTTCCTCATTGGCGTCCGCAACCGGTTGAGCGTCGCCCTGAACTGGCTGTGGATTCACACGCGCGACCAGCGTAGCTCGCGGCTCATCACCCAGGGAAGCGCCTCGGGACGATCGGCAGCGTCGGGCAAGCACCCGGCGGGTTCAAATTGATCAGGAGAATGCATCGTTGCGATGGTCGATCAGGACGCGAAGGTTCTGCTGCGCTGGCTGACGAATGAACCGGCATCTAACCGAACGTTGAGCTCTTGGATCAGGTTCAACACTCCACGCGGCGTGATTTCATGCAGCCGCAAAACGGGTCATGTGGCAAAGTGCTGGGCAACGCCAATCGCTCTGTAGCCGACAGACTCGCCCATATCCCATCCAGTTCCCCAAGCAAACCAACCTAGCGCCGCATAATGGTTGTGGAAGATCCGATGAAACTGCTATCGCCGCGCCCAACAAAACTCTGTTCGCGGCACCTCAGGACAGCGTCATTTCATTTGCGCAGTTTCTGGCTCTGTAAATTTTATTTGCAGGCAATAACTGCGACACCGATAGGGGGCAATGACTCTCAATAATTGCGGCATAATAAGTTGACAGCACAGGCTTTTTACCGTAGCTGTTGGAGTCAGGTAGGCATGTTTTCCATTTTGCGACCGCTTTGGCTATGGGTTGCAGAGACTGCGCGACGTCTGCCGGACTGCGATCAGGGGGCGGATCCGTGCTTAAAAATCAAGATACATCTGTACCTGATGCGGAGATATCGGCTCTTTTTGTACCCTGTTCCAGTCGGAAGAAAGTGCGCCCCAGCGCAATTGCTCAAGCAGTTTCGCTCCCTACCGCCCAACAATCCCATGTAGAAACTGCATGGATCGAACGGCTGAGATCACTGCCAATCGCTTGTCCGGCGGGCGAACTATACGGCGGGCGGGGCTTTCAGTTGGCGCTCCGTGCTTCGCAGATATCCAAGGCGCCGTTGTACACGATCTCCGCGGGCCTTGGCCTTGTGAACGTCGAGCACGCCATCCCTGCCTATGGTATAACCGTGAGCGGGAAAGGACTGGAGAGCGTCGCCACACGGATCAACGGCGAATTTGATCCTGCTTCGTGGTGGTCGGCAGTCAGCGAGGGACCGTATTCAACTCCGATCGCCACCCTTTTTACGGGAAAGGGCACGGGGTGCATCGTTGCTGCTCTCAGTCAGCCTTATGCCCGGATGCTTGCATCAAGCCTGGATGCACTGCCCAACTCCGCCATCACCAGGTTGCGTATTGTTGGGGCCAACCTGCAGTCGATATTGCCCACCAGATTGCTTCCCAGTGTGTTGCCGTACGACGAACGTCTTCAGGCCTTGCTGCCAGGAACGCGGGCAGATTTTGCGCAACGCGCATTACTGCATTTTGTACAAATGGGCCTGTCAGAACACCCGAACGCTGATGCGGCGACCCATCGCAACTGGGTTGCATCAATTCTCTCCAGAAAGAAGGTCCCCGTTCAGAGGAAACGGCAACGCCTCCAGGACGAGGAGATACTGTCGCTCATCCAACGGCATTTGCCTTCAAACACGGGAATTGGGCGTTTGCTCCGTGTGCTGCGCGACAATGAAGGAGTGGCCTGCGAACAGGCGCGCTTTTCGCGCCTCTATCGTGAGGCCATCGACGGAAGGGAGTTTCTATGAAGAGTGCCAAGCGCAATCAAACGTCGATTCTGACCGTCCGCGCATTGCGCACGCAGCAGGCCGACGGGGTCGACATCTATTCATTTTTCGTGCCTGGCGCGGACTTGCTGCGCATCGCTGAGATCAGCAGGATACACCGAGATTCTGATGGGTCGCTGCAGGGCTTCCAGCGCAAGCAGATCCGCAATCATGTCCGGTCGATTGTCGAGTTTCTCGATCAGGGTTCGGTTCTTTTCCCGAACGCGATCATCCTGGCTATTTCGCCGCGAGCCATCTTTACCCAAAGCAGAGGCAGCAAGCCTGAAGGCGATGTCGGCGCCTCGCAATCAGGCACTTTGCGTATCCCAATTCCCGAAGACGGAAGTAAGGAGGCCTGGATTGTGGATGGGCAGCAGCGCTCGCTGGCTCTTGCCGAAGCCAGGGACAGAAGCTTTCCCGTTCCGGTCGTCGCCTTCGTTTCAGAGGATCTGGCCGTACACCGGGAACAGTTCATTCTTGTCAACAAAGCGCGCCCACTGCCACCCCGACTGATCAACGAACTTCTTCCGGAAGTCGATGTTACGCTTCCACGGGATCTGGCGCCCCGGCGCATTCCCAGCGCAATCGTCAATCTCCTCGCCACGGCACCGGACTCGCCCTTTCGGGGGCTTGTCAGTCGGGTCTCGGACGACAATCCGCGGGCCGTCGTAGTCGACACCGCTCTCGTCAAGATGGTGCGCAATAGCATCGGCAGCCCTCTTGGCGCACTCGCTCCCTACAAGGCTTCGTCGTCGCAGGAGGCGGATACTGCCGCGATGATCAGGTTGCTAACAGCTTTCTGGAGTGCCGCCGCCGACGTATTCCCGAACGCGTGGGGCAAGCCGCCGACCAAGAGTCGGTTGATGCATTCTGCCGGCATTGAGGCGATGGGCTATTTGATGGATCGCGTGATGGCGCGGTCACCAGCCAATGGCGATGCACGCCGCCACGCTCAAGAAACACTTCAGCGTATCGCGCCGTATTGCTGCTGGACCAACGGGCGCTGGCCGGATATCGACCGCGAGTGGAACGATATTCAAAACAATAGCCGTGATATAAGGCTGCTCTCTGACCAGTTAGCACGTCTTGATCACGCACAATTGCTATCGAAGGTCGCGTGATGAAGTTCGTATTTGCAGATAGTCTCGACTTCGTCGATCCGGCCTATGATTTTATTGCTGACCGGAATGGAGCGGGTCGCACGGTACATCGCGACGACCAGTTCCCACATGAGTTTCTTGATACCGCTCCTTATGACGGGATACTCGTTTCTCGTGGCATCGTCGGTGATGCCCTGATGCCGGGGAAATATACCGAGGCGCAACTGATGCGGTTCAGGCGTGAAGGCGCCCGACGCTTCCTGCGTTATTCCCGTGAGCAATTTCCTGACAGCATCATGATGGGTGATTGCGGCGCGTTCACCTACCGCAATATGGCTGAACCACCCTATCGGGCTCAGGATACGGTCGAATTCTACGGCGACGGTGACTTCAGTCACGGATGTTCCCCGGATCATCTCATATTCGATTTCGATGATGCAGATAAGGAACGTTCTGAGGCAGACGTTACAGAAGACATCCGTCAGCGCTACGAAATCACCCAGCAGAATGCAGTTGAATTCCTGCATGAAGCCAAATGCCTGGGTCGCCGCTTTGTCCCGATGGGCGTGATCCAGGGTTGGTCTGCCCCAAGCATGGCCGAGGCCGCGCTCAGCCTCGCCAGAATGGGCTACGACTACCTCGCGATCGGCGGCACAGTCCCGCTCAGGATCGAACAGATAAGACGCGCCTTGGCTGCAATTCGTGATGTGCTGCCAAACAAGGTACGTTTGCACCTCCTTGGCTTTGGCAAGATAGAACATCTCGCCGATCTCGAACGGTATGGCGTCACAAGTTTTGATACGACGTCGCCCTTGCTCCGCGCATTCAAGGACTCACGCAAGAATTACTGGGCACGCAGCGATTCAGGCGAACTTTCTTACTACACCGCGATACGCATCCCTCAGGCGACCGAGAACAATCGACTGAAAGTCAAGGCATTACAGGGTCGTTTGAACCAGGAAGAGGCGCGTCAACTTGAAGCGACGGCGCTTGATGGCGTTCGGCGCTTGGCCTGCAACGAGATAGGTGTCGATGACGCTCTCGACGCGGTGATGGCCTATTGGGAAAAACTCAACTGGAATGAGGAGGCCTCTCCGTCAAAGCGGGCGCAGGCGCTTGAACGGCAACGCCGCGTTTACACGCATACGCTCCAGGATCGGCCATGGGAAGGCTGTGATTGCCGGGTTTGTCGCGAGGGCGGAGTCGAAGCACTGATCTTTAGAAACTCTAATCGCAATAAAAGGCGAGGAATGCATAATCTGCACGTATTTTATAAGCATTTGCACGAATTTCGGGCGGAGGCGGTATGAGTTCTCCGAACATTCTTCATTTTGACGTCGTTGCACCGCGCCAGAGCGAGGGACTACCTGTTTTCACATTCGCCGCCCGCGCTCAGGACGTCGAGCGTTTCGCTCGTATCGAGCGCGCAGGACGAGACGATGCTGGTACCTTGCGTGGCTTCCAACGCCCGCAGATTGCCGGCCATATACGCGAAATTCGTGACTATCTCGAAAAACCGAATGCGATTTTGCCCAATCCTATCATTGTCGCGTTCACACATTCGGCAAGCCTGGAACCCAGCCCTGCGCATGATGGCATAGAGGGGCGATTTGGGCGGCTTGCAATCGATGTATCGAACGGCGCCCCGGGATGGATAGTCGACGGGCAACAACGCTTCACCGCCTTGAGGGATTTGCAAGGCCGTGATTTCGAAGTGCTGGTTTCAGGCTTTATCTGCGATTGCCTCGAAGAACTGCAAAAGCAGTTCATTCTTATCAACAATACCCGGCCCTTGCCAAAGGCCTTGGTCTACGAGTTGCTGCCGCAGGTGAGCGACTTGCCACCTCGCATGTCCAGTCGTAGCCAAGCTGCGCTAATGACTGAGGCTCTGAATTATCGTGAAGGCTCGGCATTACGGGGTATGATCCGTCAGCAGACAAACCCGAAAGGCATAATCCGCGACACCGTTCTTCAACGATTGCTAATGAACTCGCTGAGCGACGGAGCTTTGCGTCTCTATTCTGACGACGACCGGTTGTTGCTCGATCGCGGCGTGAATTTTGTCAGCGAGTTTTTCCATGCAGTCAGGCATGTCTTTTCTGACGACTGGGACGAAAAGACGCCGAAAACATCGCGCCTGGTGCACGGCGCCGGTATCATCGCCATGGGTTACGTCATGGAGACCTTGCACGTGCTGACCGGTGCTGAAGATCGTGAGTCATTTGCCCGGGGATTGCGGCATCTGAAAGGGCGAACGGCCTGGAGTTCGGGCGAATGGGCATTCGGAGACGAACGTCGTCGCTGGAACGGCCTGCAAAATGTCCCGGCCGATATCAGGCAACTCTCACTTCACCTCGTTCAGGAGTTACGGCGCGCCATCCCGCGCAACGAGGAGGTTCGCTGAACTGTGGCCTACGCGGTGAAGGAAATATTCTACACCCTGCAAGGTGAGGGTCGAAACGCCGGACGTGCCGCGGTGTTCTGCCGTTTTGCAGGCTGCAATCTCTGGTCTGGCCGTGAGGTTGATAGGCCAAAAGCTGTCTGCCAATTCTGCGACACCAATTTTGTCGGAATCGATGGCGACGGCGGTGGTCGTTTCGCAACAGCGGCCGAACTCGCGGGGGCCGTCGCCGGGAAATGGCAGTCTTCGCACAATCAACACCGCTTTGTCGTGCTGACCGGAGGTGAACCGCTACTTCAGGTTGATGTGGCGCTGATCGACGCCCTGCATGAGGAAGGGTTCGAGATTGCGGTCGAGACCAATGGTACGCTGACGCCGCCGGACGGCATCGACTGGATTTGCGTCAGCCCGAAAGCCGGCGCGCCTCTGGAACTCACGCACGGCAACGAACTCAAGCTGGTTTTTCCACAGGTGGGAGCAGAACCTGAACGGTTTGAGACACTAGCCTTTGAGCATTTCCTGCTTCAGCCGATGGATGGCCCGGATGTTGCACGCAACACGCAGGCGGCCATCGAATTCTGCCTGGACAGCCCACGGTGGCAACTCAGTCTTCAGACACACAAGCAGCTAGGAATCCGATGAAGATCACCCAGGCATTTACCTTCGAGGCAGCTCATCGGTTGCCCAACGTACCCGAGACACATCGTTGCCATCGGATGCATGGACATTCCTATCGGGTCGAACTACGCCTCGAAGGTCCTGTCGATCCCCTCTCCGGCTTCGTTGTCGATTTCTTTGACGTCGAAGCCGCGTTTGGTCCTCTTTTGCAGCGCCTCGATCACTACTGCCTCAATGATGTCGAGGGGCTCGAAAACTCCACAGCAGAGAATATCGCGGTCTGGATATGGGACCGCGTCAGACCTGTCCTTCCGCAAATCAGTTCCGTAAAGGTCTTCGAGACACCGGAATGCTGGGCGGAATATGAAGGCGAAGGGGATGCATCATGAATGATGGCGACGCCATCGTCCTGTTTTCCGGCGGGCAGGATTCCACGACCTGTCTCGCGTGGGCGCTTGATCGCTTCGAGCGCGTGGAAACCGTCGGCTTCGACTATCGCCAGCGTCATCACGTGGAACTCGATGTCCGGCCGGTGGTTCTCGAAGCCATCCGGGAGCAGTTTCCGCATTGGGCTGGCCGACTCGCGGATGATCATCTTATCGACCTTGCCGTACTTGGCCAGGTAAGCGAGACATCCCTCACAAGGGATGTCGAGATCGAGATGCAGGAAAATGGCCTTCCCAATACCTTTGTACCGGGTCGAAACCTGCTGTTTATGACTTTCGCGGCCGCAATCGCTTATCGGCGAGGCGCAAAACATATCGTGACCGGCGTGTGTGAGACGGATTTCTCCGGTTATCCGGACTGCCGTGATGATACGATGAAGGCACTACAGCTTACCCTCAATCTCGGCATGGACACACGCTTCGTAGTCCACACTCCACTGATGTGGATTGACAAGGCTGATACTTGGCATCTGGCTCATCAACTGGGGGGTGATGCGCTGGTTGACCTTGTTCGGGAAGAAACCCACACCTGCTATCAGGGCGACCGTTCGCTGCATGATTGGGGTCGGGGATGCGGTAAATGTCCTGCCTGTGAATTGCGTGCCCACGGCTATCAGCGGTTCATCGCCAAATCAGCAACGTGCGCGGATATCGGTCATGACTGACATCAATCATACGCGTATACGGGAAGGCATTGTCTTTTTTTTGCTCTATGCAGGCTCGATCCCGTTATCGAACTGGCTTATCGAAAATGTTGGAACCACCTGCGCTCCTGATGGTCCATGTCTGATCCCGGTAGCGCCCGGATTGGACGCTCCTAGCGGTGTCCTTGCTGTGGGGCTCGCGTTGATACTGCGTGATCTCGTGCAACGACGCCTTGGCGTCATATGGTCGATCGTAGCGATCGCGCTTGGAGCATTATTATCAGCTGGCTTCGCGCCACCAGCCCTTGTCGTTGCCTCCACGACAGCTTTTCTCTTGTCGGAGTTTGCGGATCTGGCGGTCTATACCCCGCTGCAGCGTCGCCGTTTCGTACGCGCTGTGCTCGCCAGTAGCGTTGTTGGCTTGGTTGTGGACAGTATGGTATTCCTCTGGCTTGCCTTCGGGAGTCTGGAGTTTCTTGGCGGACAGGTCGTCGGCAAGGCTTGGATGGTCCTGCTCTGCCTGCCGATCATGATACGGTTACGGAAAAGGGATGCGCGCATCGGGATTGAAGCAGCGTGAGGGGACAAGGCGAGACATTTCGCCGCAATATGTAAGCTAAGCTTGCGACTAACTTCTGACCAGAAGATTTATTGCTGGTTAGAGAGTATTACATGATTCTGCAACAGAGAGAAGCAAATCGCGGGTACGGGTTCATTTGTTTTTAGCAACTTCTCGTATACTTTGTTGTCAGGATAGAAAGTAGGATATCCAAAGCTGGGAATCACCAAGGGGGTGCGGGCCTGTTCAAGGGGATGCTTGTTGGATTGCCTGGGCAGAAGGGCATCGGGAAGCTGCAGTCTGCGTCTAGCGGCCGTTGCATCGTTTCGATCTTCTATTCCATCCAGCGCAGCGAAGACATTGAGTACAATGTAAGCGACATCACGCGCGCATTCCTAAGTGCCCAGACCCGCGCTTACGTTCTCGACGACGAGCGCATGCGGGTTGGCCGCATCACCGACTATCTCCAGCATGAGAACGGGCTAATCACCTATGAGGTTTGCTTCCCCAACGGAAGGAAGGAGGACCTCAGTGAGATTGACCTGTTCGTACGACCGTGGAACGCGCCTGAAGATCCTGCTGAAATGCTCGCGGCAGGCGTTGCCGAGAGCCAGTTCCTACACGACCGGCGCCAAACAGCCATATCGTCGCTACGTACACTGACCAGCGCGGCGCAGGGTCTGACCTCGCTATTATCTGCCGGGGTCGACTTCGTTCCGCACCAGGTCGCCGCGGTCCGCCGCGTTCTGAGCGATCCAATCCAGCGCTACCTTCTCGCCGATGAGGTTGGCCTCGGCAAAACTATTGAGGCGGGGCTAATCATCCGTCAGCATCTGATCGACAATCCCGATACCGAAGTACTGATTGCCTCCCCGTCCGCGCTCTGCGAGCAGTGGCGGTACGAACTCACCAAAAAACTGCGTCTCGATCAGTTTGGCGAACCTTTTGAATGTTGCTCGCACACGGATATTGCACGGGTCAAGCGAACACCCGATGTCTTGGTCATTGACGAAGCGCATCATCTGGTCGGGCTTGAAAACGGCCCGCTGGCGCCGTCTGCCATGCGCTTGCGAGAGCTTGCACGTGACGTACCCGTGCTACTGCTGCTCTCCGCAACCCCTCCGCTCGGCCAGGAATCCCGGTTTCTGGCGCTGCTCAACCTACTCGACCCACTCACACATCCGCTCAATGATCTGGATGGGTTTCGGGCTAAACTCGAACAACGCCGGGCGATTGGTCGATTGCTTCTCAGTCTCGACCCGGAAGCATCAAGTCTCGTACTCCGCCAACGCGGAGCCGAACTCGTCCGTACTTTTCCAGATGACCTTGTCGTCCAGGATCTCGCGCCGCAACTGATCGCCGCAACGCGTGAAGCACCCGAGCGCCTTTCCGATCTTTGCGGCGCGCTCAAAGAACACATCTCCGACAGTTATCGTATCCATCAGCGTTTGATCCGCTCGCGTCGCGCCGATGCTGAGGGTTGGGAGTTTCGTCCGCGTGGACCAGATGGCGACTCGCTAACCCACGTTCGTACTGAAGGCTATTCAAGCGACGATCTGACCCTCTTTACGACACTCGAGGACTGGCGGTCGGCAGCAGTCGACTCACTTGTCGATCACGAAGCTGGATCCACACCGCTTGCTGCGCGATATCGCGAACTTCTTGGGGCGATCTCAGAAGGCGGCGACACCCTTCGCACATGGCTGGCTAATGCCAGCCCCATATTCGCCGGCGAAGCCGAAATTCTAGACGCGTTGCGGGAGCAGGCAGAAGCCTATGACGATGCCGTCCGGATCGAAATTATGGTCGAAAGCGTTCGACGGCTGATCAAGACGCTGCGGGCTGACGTTGATCATCCCAAGGTTGTAGTCTTTGCGACGGTACCTGTCACCGCTGCGGCGTTCCACGAAGCCCTGCAGGATGCAATTGACGGACCGCTTTGCCTGCTTCTTGCCGAAGGTAGTTTACCTAACATCGACGAGGATGAAAAGAATGCAGCGGCCCAGTTCGAGCAAGTGCCGGACGCGGCAATCCTCACAGTCGACCGGTCCGCCGAAGAAGGGCTTAATTTCAGCTTCGCCGACGCGATCGTACATCTCGATCTGCCGTTGGACGCTGCCCGGATCGAACAACGTATCGGTCGCCTCGACCGCTATGGCCGCCGCCAAGGCATTGTCCGACACCGGATCCTGCTGCCTTCAGACGACGACAACAGCCCATTCGTGGCTTGGTACGAACTATTGGCCGAAGGTTTGTCCATTTTCCATCGCTCGATCAGCGACGTGCAGTTCTTGCTTGAAGGCTTCGAAACCCGGGCTCTCGAAGCGTTACTAATGACAGGCCCCACCGCGCTTGCTGCACTTGTGGCGGACATCCGCTCACAGATTGCAGATGAGCGAAAGTCGCAGGACGAACAATATGCCCTCGATCGTATTGCCTTGGCCGAGGAACCTGTCGAAGCTTTTATACAGGCGCTTGACGATGCCGAGGCAGACGAGGCAGCGCTTGAGGCGAGCGTCGATCAATGGCTGATAGACACATTGCAGATCAGGAAGCGCCCCTTCGCCTGGCCGGAGGCAGATCCTTTCAAACTTGGGATCACCAAGCAGACACTGATTCCCAGATCGCCTTGGCAGCAGCAACTCGAATTTGATGACACTAAACCGCTAAGTTGGAAGCGCCGGATTGCAACGCGGCGTGCCGGGGTAACCCTGTTACGCCCCGGAACACCGCAAATAGATGTACTCGCGCGCTATACGCGTTGGGACGACCGCGGAACCGCTTTTATCACCTACCGAACTGTTGCAAACTGGCTCGGTGACGCGTGGGTTGGCTTCAAGCTCTGCTTCACGATTGAGCCCAGTCTCGACATGGCCGACCTTTTGGCGCCGTCTCGAGCGGAACTCGCCGCATCGCGTCGCGCACAGCGTTATTTCACTCAAAGTGAACGGACCTTGTTCATCGACATCAATGGCGAACCGGTTATTGATCCGACGCTATTGGCAATTTTATCAAAGCCTTATGGAGGTCATGGTAAAGGACCAAACGCCGACCTGAATCTAGGCAGTCGGCCGCATATCCTCGCCAAGTACATCGATCCTGCTGTGTTCCCCGCTATCTGTCGGCGGGTGCGCGACGGTGCCCGCCAGACTTTGTACGATCAGGCCGATGTCCAGGAGGCGATTCAATCTGCGACAACTCTCGCGGCAAGCGATCTGCAGCGTCACAAGAATCGACTCCAGCGCCGCCAGTCTACAGGCGATACGATGGCGCGAGAGGATATTGCGTTAATCGAGTCGATTCTGCCGAGCATCGCATCCCCGGCGATCCGGCTCGATGCGATGGGCTGCTTCATCCTCGGGAATCCAGTGTCATCGAGATCGCGCGATGGCTAATCTCGGTGGCCAAGATGCTTTTGTTGCACTGAGCCATTTGCTCAATCGAACCGGCGGTGGTGCGGACTGGCAGGCCCACTCTCCAGCGGTAGAGCGTCTACGCCGTGCGCTGGTCGATCCTGCATGCGCCGCGAGCGCACTCGACCTTGCAGTACTGCTGCGCCAGGCCATGATGCATGAGCATGTCCGCCGCGGTGCAACGATACCACCCGTGCTGGAGGTGTCGCATCCGCGTTTCGATGAGTTCGCCGCCTGGGATCGGGTTGGACTGCGCAGCGCCACCGCTAGCGAGGAACGACTTGTGACACTCCAGGCCTGGAAGCCAGCGTGGCTTGCGGATGCCGTCGACGGGGTCGAGAATTATGCTGCGTCAGAGACGACACGTCGCGAATTCAACATGACGGGTTGCGAGGGAGACCCACTGCTGTCGGCGGTTGGGCGCACATCCTATCGTAGCCGCGGACAGCGTGCGGCGGTGCGTGCCGCACTCTCGACACCCGCAGGAGGAAGTCTCGTCGTTGCTCTTCCAACTGGCGAAGGCAAGAGCATGATTTTCCAACTGATTCAGACCGTCGGGTTCGTCGACTCGAACCAAGCCGACAGCCGGGGTGTGACTTTGGTAATCGTTCCGACGGTCGCCTTGGGAGTCAATCACGAACAAGAAGCCGTCGAGGTATGCAGGCTGTCGCGGCCACTTGCCTTTCAGGGCGGCAACGATATCCAGAATGGCATTATTGTTGAGCAGATCGCGGACGGCACCCAAGGCCTCTGCTTTGCATCGCCCGAAGCTGCGTGTGGCAGTTTGCGGGACTCCTTGCGCCGTGCTGCCGAGGCAGGCCTGCTTCGGGCGATGGTGATAGACGAGGCCCATCTCGTCGACCAATGGGGAACCGGATTTCGCACCGAATTTCAGGAACTCAGCGGCCTACGTCGCGAACTGCTTGCGGCAGCGCCGACTGGCCAGGCGCCACGTACGATCATGTTGTCTGCGACTCTTACGGATTCGTCGCTGGAGACGTTGCGCTCGCTGTTCGGCACCGAGAGCAATTTTGAAAGCATCGCCGCTGTTGGGTTGCGTCCCGAACCTGACTATTGGATCGCCCCATCTACCAATGAGGAGAACCGTACCACGCAGATCCTCGAGGCGCTCCATCACGCACCCCGGCCTGCTGTTCTCTACGTAACCGAGGTCGCGGCAGCGAACGCTTGGTTTAGACGCCTGACTACGGCAGGCTTCCGTCGCGTCCGCAAACTCCATGGCAAAACCAGCCGTAGCGAGCGCGAAGAAATTGTCGGTCAGTGGCGCGACGGTACGCTAGATATCGTTGTTGGCACATCCGCCTTCGGCTTGGGCATCGACTATGCTCACGCCCGCAGTGTCATCCATGCCTGCGTGCCGGAGACGCTCGACCGCTTCTATCAAGAGGTCGGCCGAGGCGGTCGCGACGGCAAGGCCGCGCTCTCGCTGATCGTACCAACCGCAAAGGACATCAAGATTGCCGAGCGCATAAACACCCAGCAGGTGATC
Source organism: Aquamicrobium terrae (assembly GCF_040545735.1). Taxonomy (GTDB): domain Bacteria; phylum Pseudomonadota; class Alphaproteobacteria; order Rhizobiales; family Rhizobiaceae; genus Mesorhizobium; species Mesorhizobium terrae_A. Next base: position 54,302 of record NZ_JBEPML010000014.1, on the reverse strand, counting down.
AGTATCGACCGCGGCTATCATCGCTGGGAGGCTATGTTCGCCCGTAAAGCATCCTTCGGCGATGGGCGCTTTGCCGTGCGGATCGACGGAAGGCCCGGCACCGACGAGCGGGACATCGACATGTTCGGCGACGCGAATACAGACTGGAACCTGCGTACTGTGGCACTAATGGCGCGTGCCGGCATCCTGCGCCTGCTCGGCACACCCTATCCTAGAATTCAGAAAGAAGGTGATTGGCTGGAGATAGAGATCATCGATGATCATCATCTCGATATGGCGCTTTGGCAGGACCGAGTAGAACCCGTCCGTCAGGTCGGATGGCTCGCCGCCAAGCGCAATCTCGACCTCATGCGCGAGTATCTACGCGATGCGCGCTGCCCAGCGACAATTCTCGAAGAGCTTTACGGTGGCGACCGGGTTGGGCGCGCATGCAGTCGCTGTAGTCGTTGCCGCACCGACGAAAACTGCCGCCTCAGCACTGTGCCGGTCGGAGAGCCACGTGGTTCCTGGACCATACCTCTCGAACCTCTTGTGGCTGATCTGCTCGACCGCGATCTGCGCCTGCTCGTAAGCTATGATCCCGGCGCCCTTGCCCGAAACTCCTCACGACGACTCGGCGAGACCTTGCAACGCCTTCAGAAGGCCCGCCTCGCCAAGCTCATAACACTCGGCCCGCAACCGTTCGACATGGACCGCGTACTCAAATTTGCGGAGAAGACAGCTTTTTTTGTAAGCAATCTGTCCTCGCTCGCTTTATCGCGGCTACCGCGCGGACCTGAATTCGTGATGGTTGGTGACCGGCAGATACTGGAGCCGCAGAATCTAGTGCCGCGACCGGACAACCCCCGGATTTTCTTGGCCCCCATCGATCAACCTGCGCCCGATGGCCGCAGACTGAAGGATGTTTTTGGTGGGCGGACGCTGACGCTCGATGAATTTAATGCCAGGGTAGCCCAATGAGTATTGTTACCACCGCCCAAGCTGTTCCAAGTCGACTGTTCGCGATCTACGCCGCCTTGTTTAATAGCGAGAATGGCGAAGTCAGGGACCGGATTGAGGCTTGGGCCACACCACCTTCGCTCAGCGGCCGAGGCAGTGACGATGATGGTGAGTCGACCACCACCCTGTTCAGCAACACACTGGCCGAAGCGCGACGTATCGGCCTTGTCGAAGAGGTCGATAACAAGCTGCGACTGACCGCCGATGCGCGAAGTGGGGGCAAGAGGCGGGAGGATAGTGAAGCCTACTTCCTCGCTTATATGCGCCGCACGTTGTTTGATCCGGGCCGCGCCGCTGAGACCCAGCAGGCGGGTTTCATGTTTGCCTTGTCTTGGTTTCTCAGTTCCAGTCCGCTGCGGCCGATGAGTTTTTCTGAACCGCCCCAGAATACTCTTAAGGCGCAGATCGGCGATCACGCATCAAAGACCGAACTAACATCGCTCAACCGCTACCAGAACTTCCTGTATTGGGCGCGCTATCTCGGCTTTGCCACCATTGTCGGTGGCGCCAACGATCCTGAAGATGTCACATCCCGTCGTGTAATTCCTGATCCGGTAAAGGCGATCGAAAGTGCGCTTCCGACGATCTTCGCCGAGGCCAGTGATCTAGCGATCGAGCAATTCATGACACGGTTGGCGGCGATCTTCCCCGTTTTCGAGACCGGAAGCGTCCGCTATGACTATGAAAGTTTGCGGCTGACACCGGTGGTTGATGGCGACAAACGCCTGTCAATTGCAACTAGCTTAGCGCTCCAGCGACTCGTCGATCGCCAGCGCCTGACAATGACAGGCGTCGCTGACGCCGCTTCGCGCATCCTTGACTTTGGATCCCGCGAGGGCCGAGTGAGCCGCATCATGCTGCGAGAAGCGGCATGATGCGCAACTATCTTTGCTGGGATCCCGGCGCCGTTCGCCAAGTCATCAATCCCTTCGCAGAACATATCACCGACAGCCTGTTTCGCGCGGTGCACAGTGACTGGGATTTAAAGGTCAGCCCGCAGGTCGGTAAATCCTTCCAGGAGATCGGCGAGGCCTCGTGGGCCGATATGACTCCGGCCGCCTTTCTCGAGGACTTTCTCCGCGAGGATCGGCCGCATGCGCTGGCCGCGATCCTTGGCGAGACCGGGTCTGGCAAGTCGCATCTTGTTCACTGGATGCGACTGAACATCAAGCCGACCAAAGAACGGGTTATACTGGTCGTACCTAAATCGGGCACCAGCCTGCGCAACATCGTCAAAATGATCATTGCCGAACTCCCTGTCGATCAGCAGGGAAGTTTCCTTGAGACGCTTCAATCGGCAGGTGATGGCAACCAGAGCCGCAATGACCAGAAGCAGCAACTGCTCAATGACCTGGCTCAAGTGATTCGCGAGGAGGTGTTACCAGCCGAGGCAGATGAGATCGAACAGGAATTGCTCGTCTGCCTGCCTAACCTCTTCCAAGATCCCCATATGCGTCAGGCGCATTTCCTTGGTGACAACACTGTAATCGCCGAGATTGTCGATCATATCTTCGCGCCGTCTAATGCCAAGGACCGTCCTGATCAGCGCCGCGTATTCGTCGATAGCGACCTTCCGCTCGGGGGCATGGACTTTGCCCATGCGTCGCGCCTTGCCCGCGATGCGATCGATATCATCGAACTCGATCCTGCGATCAATCTTCCTCTCGCAACTAAGATCATAAATCGTAATCTTGATCGTGCGGTAGCGCGCACGCTCAGTTTTTCTGGAGACCGGGTCGAGGAGTTGATGACACGCCTGCGTAGCTACCTCAAGACGCAGGGACAGGAACTGGTTCTGCTGATCGAGGAGTTCGCGCGCTTGCAGGGTATTGATCGTGCGCTGCTGCAGGCGATCACCTCGCAGGGTGATGATCGCCAGTGCAGGATGCGAACAGCGATCGCTGTCACGACTGGCTTCTTCCAGAGCGTCGCCGAAACTGCGTATATGCGGACCACCCATATTGTAGACATGGATCGCTCAGCGGGCCGGGCCGAGGGCCGATCGGTTACCAAGGCATCGCTTAGCCAGTTCACTTCCCGCTATCTCAACGCTGTCCGTCTCGGGCGCGACGGCATCTCCCAGTGGAGCGATGCGGCAGCGCCCGGCGAGAGCCCGCGCTCTAAATGCGGCGCCTGCCGCTACCAGACCGAATGTCACGCTATCTTCGGCGAGGTCGATGGCTATGGCCTCTACCCGTTTACCACACAGTCGCTGTGGAATGCGGCCTTGCGTGCAGATAGTTCGATGCCCGAACGTCTCAATCCCCGCGTTTTGCAGAATGATCTGCTAGTTGAAGTTCTCGACAATTTTGGACCTGAGATTGCGACCGGCAAGTTTCCTCCATTCAAGCTGTTGGAGAAACTCGGCGGGATCACGGCGCTTCCTGCTGTCGCTCAGGCTGAATTGCAAAACCGTAATCCGCAGAATTATCAGCGCTGGACCGCGTTCCTCGAACTTTATGATGGCACCGGCACGATCGCCAATCTCGACGAGCGGCTTCGGGCCGCATTCGAGGTTCCTGAAATCCCTGGCGCCGATACTGCCAAACCAGTCGAGCCGACCACCGAACACCAGACCACCGAAGTGAACCCGGAGGGACCGGCAAGCAGAGAGGATTTGCTCATAGAGCAGTGGATTAGCGGTAAAGGGCTCGACCAAACCGTCGCAAACAACCTCAGACTGCTGATCTTTTCGGCCGTATCCAATGCCATCGACTGGGATATGGTCGGGCTCGCAAAGGCGAGCTTCGTTGGCAAGACGGGCAAGGCCTTCCAAACAGCAAGCATCAGTTTTGACCGACAAACAACGCAAGTCCGCACCGACTTGCAGGTGAAGCTTGTCATCCCTGGCGACCTGGTCCAACCGGCGACCGCCGCAGCGGCGCTTCAGGGTGTGTTGCGCGCAAGCAAGGACCAGTTCCGCTGGGAATTCCCCAACGGCGAAAAGATGCTCGGCGCCTTTCTCGATTGCGTAGAGATCTGGTCGAAAAGTATTGAGGCACAATTGCTCGCGATTTGCCAGCCAACACCGCAATGGAACCAGGCCGCAGCAGCAATCGAACTCCTCTGCGTTGGCGCGGCGATCGGCGGCAAAATCAAACCGGATGCATCGATCGCCGAAATGATAGACGCGGCATTCAGTTCGCATTGGGCAAGCGAATGCGCCAGCACAGCCCGGGACATGAAATTACTTTACGACAAGCTCAGCAAAAACCGCGAGAAACTAGTCGGCGTTGCGCAATCACAGATGTCGAGCATGAAGGGCGGTCGCACCGGCGCAATGCTCAATCCCGGTCGCATTCTCGGACCGATCCGCGAGTTTCGCCAGGCTAAATGGCAACTGCGTTTACAACCACCTGATGGCGACACTCTGGAGCCTGCCAAGACCTATCGAGAGATCAGGGATACCATCGCGACCGCCGCAGCTTCCGAAATGGCGGTCCGGCAATCTTGGCTCAATGATATGGAGAGCGCCTTTGGCGTGACATCAAATCGCGCTGCGATCATCGCAGCGCTCGATACTGCCCGACAGGCTGTCGCCGACGCAGGTATCGGCACCAGCAACACCGGTCGAAGCTTGACGGACGCGCTCGATCGCTTCAGGGCCGTACAATTCGATGACTCGATAGCGGCTGCTCGTTCTCTTCGTAATGAAACCGATGCTATAGCGGCACTACCGCATTTTGGCCGCGGGCGACGAGGTGCGGTCGAGGCCGGAACAGCACTTGCGACCGTGGCGCAGGCATTTCTCGACACTGTCGACCAGAACATCGGTGCGATCAGCCAGAGCCTGAATGCCAGACAGGGTGAGATGGAAGCCAGTCTGAAGCAAATTGATACGTCGCTCGCCGCGATGGAAGCCGATCTTAACGCCTTGTCGGGTATGGATGGAGAGCATACCGATGCTTCTTGATCGCGCCGCCACGCTGGCAACCAAGATCCACACTTATCAAAAGCTCAGGAATACCGCCGACGAAGCTGACCAGTTTGCCACACGTGCGACTCAGTTCAAAAATGTGGCGCTGCTGATGACAGGGCTACGCGAAACCCTGACTGCGCTTTCTGAAGCAGGTGTTCCGGTCGAATTCGAGCCAAGCGACGGCGTTGGCTTCGCGGGAAAGGCACGTGTTTTGCGCGAGGCCATTAAGGCGGACCCTGTCAAGCTTAATGATCCGCCGTTCGACATCAAGCACGCGTTCACCGATCGCTTAAACGGCATCGCCAATGCTGGGCGCAATGCGGCGATTGCTGCATGGAAGGCTTATGTCGACAAGCGCGCAGACTTTGGCGCAGACGATGTGTTGAGTGCGCTCGCCCAAGTGCCGCAATTCAGGACAAGCGTTGCCAGAATTCGGCAGATTCGCAGCAATGTCGTCGCCTTCGGCGCAGACCTACCGGCTGATCCGAAAGAAGCGATCGCCAAACTCGATACCTTGATAAATGAGCACGAGGCAGCGTGGAAATCACTTGCCGCGTCCGATATCCCGTCGAGCGTGGTCGCCTTCATCCGCGCTGCGGCCAACAGCGACGCCCTGCTAAGCAGCTACACTCCCGAGGTGCAGATGTGGCTGGAAAGCCGAAACTTGCTCAGCGCGTTTCGAATCAAGTTGAGGTAGACACTAACCATGCCTGTGTCTGCCAATGCCCTCGCGGTGCTCGACCGTATCGAAGCGATTGAGATGCGCTCGCTCGAATGGGGATTTACTGACGGCTCACTCAGCGAGGACGAAGCCTTTGAACTAGGCGACCAGGTCTGTGATGCGGCCAATGCCAGCGGCACTGACGGGCAGGATCTCGTCGAGGAACTGATCGATGCCAAGCTGATCTTTGAAATGGCAAACGTTGGCGGGGAAGTTCGCATCCGATCGCGTTTTGCCGAGATGATGCGATTACTGACTGCGAACCGACAGCTATTTCCCAACAAACCTTGGCAGGGCGCGCCGTCGCTCGTTGCAGACTTCCGGGTCGATTGCCGACCGCGCCGTTTTCCCCGACGAGACCGCTTGCCTGCCGACATCCTGGCCGATCATGAAGCCGTCCTCGGCGGCTCAACCCTTCGGCAAGACTTGTGGCGGGCTTTGACCGCACGGGATGGAATGCGGCTTGCCGGGTTCCAGGAGCGCGCAGCCCTGCGCCTGTCGGCAGCAACCGCCGATGGTGGTACAATCGTGACGGCCGGCACTGGCAGCGGCAAGACTATCGCCTTCTATCTGCCAGGTCTGATCCGCATCGGCGAAGCGATCAGCGCCGAACATTGGGTCAAGGCGCTCGCGATCTACCCGCGCATCGAACTGCTAAAGGACCAGTTTGCCGAAGCGTTCCGTATGGGGCGAACGATGGACCCAGTGCTCGCGGCGCACGGGCGACGTCCGTTGATCATCGGCGCATTGTTCGGAAAGACCCCAACGCGGGCCACACGCCAGGAACTTGCTAACAAGGACTGGGTCCAGCGGGGCGATGATTTCGTCTGTCCGTGGATGCGCTGTCCGCGCTGCGATGAAGAACTCGTCTGGCGCGGTGGCGATATTGCGGCAGATGTAGAACGCCTTGTGTGTGTCCAACATGGCTGCAGTGAGCAGATCGGTGACGACCAGATTGTGCTGACCCGCACCCGTCTGCAGCGTCACCCGCCTGATATTCTGTTCACTACGACCGAGATCCTCAACCAGCGTCTGTCTGATCACTGGATGCGCGGCCTGTTCGGTATTGGTCTCTCGGTTGCGCGGAAGCCGATGCTCGCGCTGCTAGACGAGGTACACACTTATGAAGGGGCAACCGGAGCGCAAGCCGCGTTGACGCTGCGCCGATGGCGGCACCTCCTCGACAACCCCATCACCTGGGTCGGCCTGTCGGCAACGCTTGGCGATGCCGCGCGCTTCTTTTCGGACCTTACCGGTGCTGCACCCGATGACGTCGTCGAGATTACGCCGACACTTGAGGAACTCGAGGAGCAGGGGGCCGAATATCAGATCCTGTTACGCGGCGACCCGGCATCGCGCGCGTCGCTGCTCTCGACCACAATCCAGACATCGATGCTGTTGCCGCGACTGCTAGATCCCCCTGGCTCGATGAATACCTCGGGCGTGTTCGGCCGGCGCGCCTTCCTGTTCACCGACGACCTCGATGTCACCAATCGCCTTTATGACGATCTGCGCGATGCCGAGGCGTATACAATTTTTGGGCGCGCCGATGCCGCGCGCGCGCCGCTCGCAAGTATTCGCGGTCCCGGACCTGATGCAGCGATGCGCGACGTCGAGGGGCAGCGATGGCGGATCTGCGAGGACATAGGCCATCCGCTTGATCGTCGACTGGTGGTCGGGCGCACCACGTCGCAAGACGCGGGCGTCAATCAATCGGCTAATATTGTCGTTGCAACCGCCGCCCTTGAAGTCGGCTTCAACGATCCGTTTGTCGGCGCCATTATCCAGCACAAGGCGCCGCGCGGCATGGCGTCCTTCCTTCAACGCAAGGGGCGCGCGGGACGCGACCGGGCGATGCGGCCGATTACGCTCACGGTACTGTCGGATTATGGCCGCGACCGCGCTTTCTACCAGGCGTTCGAGCATCTGTTCGATCCTTCGCTCGCACCGCAATATCTCCCGATCCGCAATCCTTATGTTATGAAGATCCAGGCGGTGTTCGCACTGTTCGACTGGCTGGCCGCAACAACCTCTGGCTACGAGAAAGCCTGGCAGTGGAATCTACTCAGTCGTCCGCTTCCGCAGGCCAGTGCCGCAGAGCGCGCTGTTCTCGATCGCACCCGCGCCAAACTGACCCAGTTGGTCCAAGGTGACGCTGCCACCATCGAGGGTCTGCGAAGCTATCTCATGGGTGCGCTAGAGATCGAACGGTCGGTCGCCGAAACCCTGCTTTGGGAAGCACCGCGCTCCCTTCTTCTCGAAGCTGTTCCGACCCTGGTGCGCCGACTGTTTCGCAACTGGCAACCTGCTATTCCCGGTGCAGGCGCTGCACTCGACCTGCAAGTCGATCATCACCCGCTTCCTGACTTCGTGCCACGCAACCTGTTCAGCGACCTCAGCTTGCCGGAAGTGCGGGTCATCATTCCACCTGCAACGGTCAATCATGAGGAGCGGGTCGAGCAGATGCCGATCCTCCAGGCGCTCAATCAATTCGTACCCGGACGGGTCACACGCCGCTTTGCGCATGAACGCGGGGCGCTGTCGCACTGGATACCGGTCGACCCGGCCTTTCCGGAACAGGACCGCCGGATCAGCGATTGCGCACTCGAGCACGAATTTGTCGGTACTTTCACCGGCAGCCTAAATGATCGCGTGGGCGGAACGCCTCTGCTGGTTTTTCGTCCCCGGACCGTGCGTCTTGAGCGCGCCGCCCGAACTGAGGCGCTGCCGAGCAGCAACGCCCGACTGCTCTGGCAGTCCGACATCGTTGCGAATGGCGACGCTCTCGGGGTTCCGGTCCCGGCGCGCTCGGAGTGGCGGCACCATGTGCGGGCTATCGACTTCCACCTGCACCGGTTCCGCTCAAGTATCAACGTACGTCGCTTCGCAGCCACGGCCCAGGCCAATATCCGGACGCTCCAGGATGATTTTCCTGTCACGCTCACCTTTACCTGCGATGATGACCGTCCGGCAGCCATCGGCTTCGAACTTGAGGTCGACGGATTTCGACTTGACTTGGCATTGCCCGACGCAGAAACACTTGCGGGCAGTAGCCTGCCACCCGACGTCTTGGCGACCAGCAAGCTAGCCTATATTCGCGATCTGATCCGGCTCGATCCTGAACTGCCGGATGATCTCAACCAGTTCCAGCGCGAATGGCTGATCCAGTTCCTGCTCTCGGCATTGCTAGCCGATGCCTCGGCCAATGACCGACCGCTTGCCGAAGTCATTTCGGACATGCTCGACGACGACCGGATCGAAGCCGTGTTTCATGCCGTGATGGACGATGTGTTCGGCGCAACGCCGCCAATGCCGCCCGACACGGATGACACGCTAGACAGCGATGCCGACGATGACGCCGGGGGTAATGGAGGACATCCTGCGGATGGCACGGTCAAGGTCGGCGCTGTGGCCGGCGGCGGGCGGTTGCAGCAGGCACTGCTCCTACACTTGGGGCGACCAATCGTTCGTGAGCGGTTGCGGGCGCTGGCCGCGCAGTTGATCGAGGTCGACGCCGCAGCATTCAGCGCGTGGCTTCGCCGCTTGATCCTAGAAACGCTTGGCGAGGCGATGCTCCAGGCATGCATCGCGGCAGCGCCCCGCCAGGCAACGATGGACAGCTTGCTCGTCGATATCCGCGATGATGTGACATCCGATGTCGCAAGCGTATGGATCAGCGAGACGACGCTTGGCGGTGCGGGTGTTCTCGAAGCCTTTGCCGATCGGTTCGCGTCCGAACCACGTTTGTTCTTCTCAGCACTCGATGCAGCGCTGGCGCCGAGCGATCTTGAACTGGTCGATGGCGGCCTCCGGGAAATCCTCCAACTGAGCACCAACGATGGCGAGATCGGCAAGCAAATTGCACGTCTTCGTGCAACCAATTCGCACAGCGAGCGCTCGATCCTGTGGCGCAACCTGTCGCATCACCTCGCACAGCGTGGCGGGATTGATCTCAGCCATGCACTCTCAGTCTCGCTTAACAGCCGCCTTCTGCGTGCTGGTTCGGGACCCCAACTCGACCGGTTGCTGCTCGATCTGCAGACCCACTGGGATGCGACGCAGGATCGGTTTGGCATTGCCATCGGCTTGCGCGAATATGCCTATATCGCAAGCTGCGATGCCACATTGTCGAACGCCGTTCGCGCATTTCTAACCGCAACGCTGCCGGCTGCCGCGATCACGCATGTTACCGTATTGTCGGCAATAACGAGCCTATTGTGGCCGCGCGCAAACGAAGTGCGCCAGCGCGTTCTGCAATCTTACAATCCGTTCCGCCAGACGCGGTCGACCGACCCGGCCGTCGTCCGGCATCTGTTGCTGAACCGGTCGATTGCGACGATTCCATTCAGCGATCCGGATTGGGAAACTCAACTCGCAAACGCCTTTGAAGCCCAGGGAACTGCTCGCCTCGCGGCTGATGCCGACAAGGCTGGACTCTTCCGCGCCGCCCTGATCCGGCTCTCGGCAACGCCGGTAGGTGTGGGCGTCCTTCAGTTCTTCCTCGTGATCGAACGAGTCGAACGCTTGGACGGCAAGATTTTGGCGACACTTACGCTGAGGGAGCAGGTCTGATGCCGTACCCCTCCCGCGATCTCCACGGACCAACGCAATCGCGCGCGGTGCGCGATCTGTTCCAGAGCTTATTTGTCGCCGAACTCATCCACCCCAGCCCGAAGCTGTGGCTGTTTTTTGCCTGGATTAGCGATATCGAGATCATTGACAACTCGGCGCGCGAATTTACAGCACTCGAGCCGGACTGGCCGGCTGCTCCAATTCATTTATCTCAATTACTCGGTTCACTCCTCGCACGCGGCGTTCAGATCAGACTCATCATCCGCGAGGATGGCCACAATGATTATTTCATCGCCCGATTGCTGACACTAAAGGTGCGCTACGGCGATCAGATCAAATGGATTGTGGCGAAAGGCTTCCACGCCAAGGGCTTGCTCGGCGCAGACTATTTTCTCAGCGGCTCGATGAATCTCACGCTCAACGGTATCTCCATTAACGGAGAACATATTGTCCTGCGCACAGACCCCGCGGCGGTCGCCGAACAGACGATCGAACTTGAATCCCGATGGGAAGGCCAGATGACATGATCGGCCCGACCCTCGACGCGGCCGGGGCCGTGCTTGCAGACCTTGTCGCTCTTCAGCCATGCGCTGGTGCCAGTCCCGACGTCACAGTGCTCTGCGCGGATGTGACCCGGTCCGTGATTGCCGAAGCCTTTCCTGGTGCTCTGGTTCCTGTCATTGATAGCGCCGGGTCCATGCAGGTCAATGTGGCGGCGTCGACCATGTCGGACTGGCGACGCCTCAAACCCATCCTTCTTGCCTTCGCCGGGCCCACGCTCACCGGGTTCGACGGCGTGCCGGAGCCCTTCGACACCGCAGATCCAGTGGGCACCCGTCTCATGCTAGCTGCCCCGGCGGTTACAGCCATCATGCGCCTGCCGGGAGATGATCGTTCACGTATCGCGGCATTACGTGCAGTGCTCCGCGCGCGAGATACCCTCGCCCGCGCCCCCGAATTGCAGCGCTTGGCGCCGGTCCCGACCAGTTGGCTGCTCACCCGTTTCCAAGACTATCTGAATGTAGGGCGCCGAGACGCTGCCGCTGCCGTGCTCGAACGCCTGCGCAGCGAATTCCGCCTTGACGCGCTCAACATCAAGTTCCTTGAAGTTCAGTTGCTAGCCATATTCGAAGACTGGACAAGAATTGTCGCGCTACCGGAGTTTCGAAGCCTATGCGTTGCGCGTAGGACGCCTGCAACTACAGCCTTTCTCCTTGAAGCATTGTATCGAACCTACATTGCAGAGCCGTTCGACGCTGAAAATGTGGCAGGCACGCGCACTGCTTTCGAGACTTTGGTTCAGCCGTTCATCCAGTCGATGCTTATCACCGGTGCCCCGCCAGGATTGCAGGCGGGGGGATGGCGTCTACTCGGTCTCGAAGCACTGGGTTCTGGTCACGGGGATCTTCTCTCCATTCTTGCCGATCGAATGCACGAACTGGGCTGGATAGCGGACCTCTTGCCGGCGCGCGTATCAGCAACACCTCAAGCTGCCGAGGTTGCAGATCCGATCGATACGGCACGCGAAGCGCTGATTCAGGCAGAGGCTGTCGACAGCATTGATTTGCTTACTGGCGCGATGGCCGCGATCGCCCGACTCAGCTCTGATGAGCTGGCGTTGCTGCGCGAGACCATGCCATTCCGTCCGATGGTGCAGGCGACCGACGAGCTTGCGAGCATTACGCCTCCAACGTCCTGGATTGCTTGGCTCGATCGTGCTTCAGATCCGGCCTTTACGAACGCGCTCGATTTCGCACGCCGGGGCAAGGATGAATGGGAGATCGGGGCATCGGTCGGGGATCCGGTCGCGGTTCGCGCTCTCGTCGCTGCGCTCGAAAAGGTGCAGGGCGATGAACTTGCCGGTGATCGTACAACTCAGGCCCTGCCCTATCTGGTCGCCTGGTTGCAGCGAGACGCAGAATTTCCGAGAGCTGCGCTGTCGCCGATTTACGGACGATTGCTCACTCTTTTCGCGCTTGGAAGCGCGCGCGGAGCGACAATCTACGAATCGAGCCAAGTGCTGGTCGAAGCACTTCTGGCCGCCGGTCTCGACCAGAAAGCTTATCATGACCTGATCGCCGATATCGACGAGATCGCCGGCGACGGCTTTGGGGTCGATATGGTCTATTGGGTTCTGGGACTTGTCGAGAGCTTCATGAACGCCGCTGCGCCTGATGCGAGTGCCCGCGAGACCTTCCTCCATCGGATTCTTGCCCGTATTGTTCCAATATATGGCCGGTTGACCCGCCTTCAGCGGATCGCGGTAACGTTATTGTCGAGCGAACTCGGTTGGCCACTGCCGGTAACACCGGCAACAGATTCCCCATCTGCGGACGACGATCTGGCAAACCGTCTGGCAGGCTTGCGCATCGCCATCTATTCGCTGTCCGACTCGTCAAGTCGGCAAGCCAAGTCTGCGTTGGAGGAGATCACGTCAGCCGTCACCGTCGATACAAATGCCGATCACGGAGGTAGCGTTCGCCTGCGCGCACTTGCAGAAAATTCAGATATCTTTGTGATCACTTGGCTATCAGCAAAGCACGCGGCAACAGAGTTTATCCGTAAACACCGCGGTAGCAGCACACTGCTATATGCGCAAGGGAGGGGTTTCTCCAGCATCCTGCGCGCCATAGAGGATCATCTATCGCATTAGTTTGGTTACTTGACGTTACTCGCAAGCCTCGTCATTGAGCCAAATCTCGATGGAAATATCCGCTAATCCCGGGTCAATTCCTGGTGGAAATCAACAAAAGGACCAACGTCTGGGATGAATTTCAGGTGCAGTTGCATCAATATCGGGCACTCGCGCACTATGTACACGGCTCGCCCGAGGTTCCGATCTCGCAGAAAAGCGGATATTCGCGGCAATGAAGCCTACGCGCTCACGAGTTCATTGAGCCATTCGCTAAGCAGAACTTTCGATTCCAGAAACATCTCACAGAAGCTGAATAGCGATACAAACGGCGTCTGCTCAATACGGAACAGGTGCGTCCGAAAGCTCGCAGCCTGGACTTTACCGTTTTGCAGACTCTGAGCGAAGCGCTTTTCCCGATCTTCTCCCTCATAGACATTGATAGCCAAGTCGAGGTGCTGCATTTCTACCTGGCCAAGCGGCGTAAACGCGGGGTCGTGAGTGTCGAGATGGATGCAGCGGGCGATCATCAATCCGCTGGGATCGTCTGGCCGTGGCAGTTCTTCGATGATCATCGTCAGGTAGTCGTCCTCACGTCGTTCAACATGAACCTCAAGCCGCCGTACGTTTTTCGCATGATAGTCCCAGTATTCCGCATGTCTTTCGGATGGCGGACGGTCCAACAGATAATATGCAGCGAAATCCTTCATACCCTTGCGAAGGCTGAAATCCTCTAGCCATCGCGGGTTTGCAGGCACTAGCGTCGCTTCGGTCAACAACTGCAGCGGCTGTGTCGCGGAGTAATATCCTGCGTCGAGCCGAACAAAGGCCGGCGCAGTTGGCCATTCGGTCTGCGCCCAGTTCACGATACCCGGGCTGAGGTAAGGGCAGAGTTTCGTAAAGGCGTTTCCAACTCGGTAGATCTCACTACCACTGACGGAGTTCACCGCGCTAACCTCAATCAGCTCAAAATCTTGGCTCCCGCTCGCTCGACGTCGTATCTTGTCAAGAAGCCCAGGGACGCTCTGGAAGAGGCGCTGACTACTGTCATAGCGCTCACACAGCCGCTTGACCTCGCGACGCTTCCACTCATGCTCGATCTCGAACGTCATCGCGAAGGCCGCAAGACGCTCTCGATGGGTTCGACCTGCGAAGAAGCCGATCGCTAAATAGCCGCTTAGCCCATTCTCGTCCTCTGCCGTCAAAATGCTTTCGCGAAAAGCAAGCAAAGCCGCAACCATCGCGGCGTGCGAGCCCGGCGTCTCCACCAGCGCATAGACCGTGAAATTCGACTCCTTGGCGATCTTGGCTAAGTGCCCGAGCCTCTCGAAATATTCGTCAATCTCCACCAGAAATCCTTCTCCAAATGTCAACTATTCCCTGATAGCGAACACTTTGCGTGTCCCCGAGACTTGGCTATCATTATCGATGTACCCGTCGGAAGTCCGCCTGACTTCATCATCCAGGAACGCGGTGAAGATCGATGCGATCTCGGGCGGCGAAAAATGAAAGAGCTGCGTCTTGCTCTGTGTGTCCGACGCGATCAGCAAGCCGTCCGGCAAATACGCGCTTCCGGAAAGGATGCCGATAACACGCGCATGCAGCATCTTGTCTGAAATCACTTTTGGCGTTCGTTTTTCGAGACGCCGCGCTGTCATATCATAGTTGTTGAAGACCTCGCTTGCCGTGCGGCTTACGAATGGCTCTCAGTTCGATCTCACCGTGAGTGAGTAATGTTCGCTCCTGCAATTGAAGGAATCACAGAACGCCCCAGGCGCGGTATCTTCCCCTCCCGGTGAGTTCCCGTATGCCGAGTTCCGAAATCAGGTTGAGAGCGCCTCGCGGCGTCACCTTGATGACTTTCGCCACCATCGCGGCGGAGACCATCGGCCGCGACAGGACAAGTTCAATAACCGAGGGCAGGCTGCTGGATGTGCGACGGCCGATCAGCCTTCTTTCCATCAGGACCTGCGCCTGCTGCAAGCGCACCAGTTCGCGCATGCCAGCATCTGCCGCTGCCGCCATCGCCTCCAGAAACGCAATGAGACGGGTTGTCCAATCTTTCGCTCGGCGTCGGTCTCGGGAGATCGCCTTCAATCCGACATTGAATGCCAGCAGATGGGAGGAGACTTTGCCTCTCGATCGCAAATATGCACCAATCAACAGCCCTCCAAGCCAATGCTGCCGCTGCGCTGGTTCGAGCGTTTCCCACGCATCGAACAGTAGTGCTGCTGCGATTGTCGGCGGCATATCCTGAACCGACATCTCGACAGACCGCCATTGCGACAGGCGATCAGCTTCGTCCCAGTCGGGATCACGGATCATCAGATCGCCCACCACGAGGCCACGGCTTGCAGATGCGGGACCCCCGTCACCTTTCGTCATATTACTGATCAGCCGTTCTGACCGTTCCAACACAGCATCAATCAGCGCGAATTCATCGGCGAGGAGGTCCGGCTCATCAGCCTCACAGCCGCCCCCTCGCCTCTCATCGACCGCAAGGTTGACCGTCTCGCCTTCCTGATCCCGAATTCCACTCAACGCGGTGAGCCCGCGATCGCTCAACGCCCAATCGGGTTTGGCTGATGCGATACGCCGCCGCGTACGAAGGATCGCATGGGAGATAGTCAGTTCGTGGCTAGGGGCCCGGACATCCATATGGGCATCGTGGAGAACGAGATCCTCCACATGAACAAGCTCCCCCGCGACCCACATGCTGGCAGCGGAATCGAAGAAATGCGAGCGCTCGATGAAACCTCCGCCCACCGGACTCCGCCGCACTGCTTCGTCCAGGCGGGCAACCCGATCTTCTGCACGCACTATGGCTGGAAGCAGGGTCTCCAGAGGAATTTTGCTGATCTCATAAGCCATTGGAATATCGTGCGTTATCTTCCTATATGGAAGATAACTGATATCTTGCTTCCGTGATAGCGACTATTTTTCACACGTGCATACTATCTAATGCGCTCTGGCCTTTCAGATTGAACATAAGGCTGCTTGGTAGCGCTCAGATCGACGGGAAAGGCTGATTTTCAAGGGATCTGGGAGTTCAGCAGCCACAATTCAGACCACAAGAGACGTTTACAACCGATCGGTTATCCTTATCCTCTGTGTTTGTAAAAACCCCTTGGACACGAGTTCTCAGGCGCAGAAGATGGCCGTTAGCACCAAAAATCAGTCTTCCCGTCGACCACAGGGCCGGCAAGTTGGCTATGCCCGCGTTTCCACCGACGAGCAGGCAACCCAAGCGCAGGAAATGGAGCTGCGCGCGGCCGACTGCGACCTCATCGTAGAGGAGCACGGATCCGGCGCTTCTCGCTCTCGCCCTGCCCTCGCAAAGCTACTCCGAGAAATTGACCCCGGCGACACTCTCGTCGTCGTGCGCCTCGATCGTCTGGCCCGCTCTGTCAGCCACCTCCTCGAGGTGATTGAGGATCTCACTGCCAAGGGGGCTCATTTTCGGTCTTTGCGCGATCCCATTGATACGACAACGCCGCAGGGCATGTTTTCGCTTCAGGTCCTCGGCGCCGTGGCGCAACTGGAGCGCGCGCTCATCTCCGAACGCACAAAAGCGGGCATTCGAGCGGCCAAGGCCAAGGGGAAGCTTCCGGGCAACCCCGGGCTACGCGATCGGCGACCAGAGGCCTTGGCGAAGATGAGTGCAACGCAGAAGGCCGCTTATGGTCACCGCATCCAGGCGTCCGCAAACCAGTGGCTGCCGATCGTTCGCCGCATGCGCCCAGACCACACCTGGGATGACATCGCACGCGTGTTGAGGCAGCGCGGCCTCGACTGGACACCAGAGCGGCTCAGACGCGCGGTCAAGTGGCTCGTTAACGAGCATCTTGCTGACCCGGACCTGCTCAAGAAGTCTCCTCCCCGCCTCCCCGAAGACCGCTTGATGACGCTTATCGCCGGCATTCACGGTTCGAACCCGGGGCTTACGCTGCGTGAAATCGCATTGCAACTCGAGCGCCTTCATGAACGGACCCCGCGTGGCGGCTCCCGGTGGTCGCCATCCTCGGTCAAGAATCTGCTCGACCGTGCACGACGCCTGGGCTTGGCTCCATCCTCTACCGACACGCCGTAGCTCGGGTCCTGCTGCGGCGGAAAATTCTCGGCCGGAGGGATGGGTCTTCACCGTTTCGGCCTCTCGAGCGACTTAAGCAATGCATCGGAGACGGCATACTGTCTGGACTGATCTTCGGATCGCGGCTTTGCCCCCGTCGTATTCGCGATTTTCGACGCATTCAGCTCTGCATTGAGCAATGCCATGATCATCGGCCAGGTTGAGAACTTACCCGCTTGGGCCTTCTCGGTCAGGCTGCGCAAATATCCGCCAGCGTTGTTGATCTTCTCCGACCGCTGGTTCATGGCTGCTAGCGTTATCGCCGCGTGCCGCTCGCCCATTGCCTGCTTCGCCTCAAGCCACGCACTGGGGCTGATGCCCAACATGGGCCGAAGGACCTCCGCCGTGGCCAGGAAGTCTCGCCAGTGCCTGATTTCGCCGCCGGCTGCCCATTCCTGGAGGTTTGGACATGCGTCCAGCACGATGCCAAAAGGCAAATCACGCTTCGGCAAGCTCTTCACGTTGTCATTTTCACCGGCGCTGCCGCCCGCTTCATTCTTTTCTCTAAAGCCGTATTCAGATTCAGGTAGGGATTCGGTGTTTGAATTCTGTATGTGGCGACCAGAATGGGACTCATTGCCGTCCGGATTCTGTGTTTTTATGAATGATTCCAATATGTCCCGGACTTCGTCGTGCAGATCCTGCAGCTCGTCGCAGATTTCCTCCACGAGCATCCTCGGGGCAGTCCTGGGTAAACGTGCAATGATGTCCTGATATTGCTGCTGAACCCTCCCCCAGTTGCCGGGAACGCTTTCGTCGATACCCGTATCGATCATCTTAAGCGTGTCCCGCCGCAGCAACGTCAAACGTTCCTTCGCTACCTTGAGAGCTCTCTTCTCGGCTTGGACAGCCTCGGCCAGGTACTCGAACTCCTCGGCCCGGGCGACGATCGGTGCGAGATCGAAGCCATAGGCCTGTTCGATGTGCCCTCCCCTCCCCTTACGAGCGTAACGTTTGCCGTTCGGGCTATCGCGCCGAATGATCAAGCCACATTCAACGAGGACAGCAAGGTGCCGACGCAGGGTCGTTGCCGGCATTCCGTTGGCACGGGCAGAAAGTTGCTCATTCGAAGGCCATACTACCAAGGTACCTTCGGCGGAGAGCTGGGTCTCCCGATGGAATGAAAGGAGAGCGTTGAGGATCGCCAGAGACCGATCGGTGGCACCGAGCTGATCCCGAGCTTCTCTGATATTCTTGAACGTTTCCCATTTGTTAACCACCGCCGTTTCAGGCATGGCCTTGGCCGTCATCTGGCTCGCAATCTGGCCAAGCGACATCGGCCGCCGCCCAAAGGGCGTCGTTGTCATATGCGTGTGCATCGTCTCTCACCTATCGCTAGGCAAAAGAAATCCGTCCACCGAACTGACACTCAGTCGCCGTTGGGCCTTGACTGTGATTCCGGGAAGTGCGATTCTCAGGTTACCACACGCAGAGAAGGGCTTCCGGATTGCATTTCGGGGGCCTTTTTCTTTTGCTCGTTGTCTCGCGACCCTTTCTTCAGTTACCGATCCAGATTGAAGGCTTCGTCGCCTTCTGCGTTATCCTTGTCAGCTGACAAGGTTTTCTCTAGCCGTCGCCGCTCTTCGTCGAAAGAAACTGATCGACGAGTGCCGGCAGCTCTCGCTCTAGAAACTCAGCGAAATCCTCGCCCCTTGTTGTCGGAAGTGCTATCCTAACAACACCTTTGCCGACTGCTATGGAGCCGAGCTCTCTCCCGCTAGGGGCGAACAATTTCGTCGGAACGGTTTTCCCTTCCGTCCTGTCCTTCACAGAGGCAAGCGCCACCCGAAACCGGCCATCTGACGCTAGTGCCCTAACCTTGTCAGTTGACAAGGTCTGCCGAAGTTTCCCTTCTACATCCGGGCGCTCCGTGACGGCAGCTGCTAACTCTAGCCATCGCGGCCGCCCGACGCCGGGTGCCCTTCCAATCGACCGGATGACATCCCGCGGGACAGACCTGCATACGCTACGCATCTTCGCCAATTCCGCGTCATCGATGGAGAGCGCAGAACGTATGTCCTTTGTCTTGATCCCGGCGTCGTCCATTGTCGCGACAAAGAGAGCGCGTTCTATCCAGGTCAGGTCCTGTCGCTGGCCATTCTCGATGCCCTGCGCAACCACCAGCTCGGCATCGTCGAGCTCGACGACAACGGCCTTGAGGGTGACCCCCAACTCCTTCGCTGCGCGCCAGCGACGATGCCCATAGACAACTTGATAAATCCCCTCGCGCTCGGGATGACGCCGAACTTGAATTGGTACCTTCTGCCCACTCTCTTCAAACGAGCGCTTGAACTCACTGAACTGCTCGTCCGTATCGTCTGCGAGCCGATCGGGAAACGGGGAGGGCTCGATCACGTTGGGCGAGAGCTCAACATTCCCTCCGCTTTCGACGATAGCTTGTAAGCGGTCTCTTTGTTCGATGAGCTCGCTCAGAGATCGTTGCGTCGCCCCAATTACGCCGGCGCCGACGCGGCTGGAAGATCTTGTCTCTCGCGCGCCGGTCTCGGCGTCCCTGCGGTCGCTCTGCTCCTTTGCGTCAGCGAAAGACCCGAAATTCGCCAAGATGGATTTGCCGGCTCGCTTACTCATGCTCGCCCCCAACTCGCAGAAATAAGAGAAACGATCTGCTCATTCACTGCATCAATGGACTCCCGCGCGCGTTTAACCGTCGCTGCTGCGATGTTCCCAGATTCCAACTCATACAAAGTGCGCTTTGCGAGCCCCGCCGTTTCAATTGCCGCGCTCTCGATTGCGGTGGGAACCAAGACGTCCTCGCCAAAGAGATGCCGCAACATCGAAACGACGTGTACCTGCGACTGGTCATTGGGATCATGGCGAGTCACGACGTAATGCAGAAAGTCGTGATGGAGGATGGCACCGGCATCTCTGATTACCGAAATGAGGTCGCCCATCATCAAGAGAAACTGGTTCATTGACATCACATCCAGCATTGCTGGATGTACAGTCACCAACAGCCCCGTCGCTGCGTAAATCGCACCGAGAGTTAGAAAACCCAACGAGGGCGGAGTATCAAGGATGACGACGTCATAGTCATCTTCGACCTCGGCGATTACGCGTCGGAGACGCTCGAAGAAAATGTCCTGTGTTCCAGACTTCCCTTCGGCCAGCAATCGAGGCGTCTCATGTTCATACTCCATGACCTCGATGTTGCCCGGTATGAGATCGATGCCAGTGAAGTATGTAGGGCGGATGATTTCTTTAATAGGCCGCCGGTCTTCATCGTACCGGAGCGCGGCGTAGATCGTCTCATTCTGGTGGACATCCATCTCGGGCTGCGATCCGAACATGGCGGACAACGACGCTTGAGGGTCAAGGTCCACAGCAAGCACTCGATATCCGTGCAGCGCTAGGTAATGAGCGAGGTGGGCGCTAGTCGTTGTCTTCGCACTCCCGCCCTTGAAATTTGCAACTGCGAGTATCTGAAGATGTTCGCCTTCACGACGATGGGGGAGAAAGCGCAGTGCCTCTGCAGGCCTTTGCTCAGCGAACAGCCGCCGCAGGTCGTTGATCTGCGCTAGTGTGTAGGCACGATGATTATTTTCAAGTCGGGCAGGGGCCGGGCCCTTGCCTTCATTCGACATCAGTTTGAGAGTCGACTCCGGAATAGACGTGAGCTTGGATACCTCATTGGTCATGAAAAAGCGTAGAGACTTCTCCGCATTCGGAGGATACATCTGCTCGCGTCGAGCCTGTAGGTGGTCCGACAGCAAAGCCGCATGCCGCACGATCTTGTCGGCGGGGTCCTCGAAAGTTTGAGAGCTGACCACTGTAGCTTGCATTGTCGTTCCGATTCTTCTTTGGCGGCATCGAGCCGTTTTAGCGGCCTTCTCCCGCCAAACTTAGGGCATAATTTGCCCGATGCGTCCAGCGCTTTAAGGTTAACGAGGAGTTAAGGCGAGTCCGGTGTCGAGGCACCTATTTTCGTCCACCGGCGTGTTTTCGCCTGTTTTTCAATAACTTCCCTCTCGTCACGCCTAGCCTAACGGTGCTCTTTGACCCGGCATAAAGGCCGGGTCTGTCCATCTCGACCAAGTTTGTTCTTCCCGACCACTCAGCAATTGGTTCCACGATTCGGGAGGGAATCACGGCGACTCACCGTTGCCTGGCCCGGCATTTATGCCGGGGTGACCCTGAGCAACGCCCCATGATCAATACGTCGCAATCACGCGAACGACTTGGATCATGCCTGTGCCAACTATCAAGACGACTGCCGACAGTCTCCGAGCAGCCTTTCAAAGCACCAAGCGCCTGAAAGGCTCGCGTTGACTACCGCGCGTTCCCATCCCCGACTCGTCCGAAAACTGCAGGACGCTCTCGGCGAGACGATCTGCTCGGCGCTGGAAGATCCGTCCGTCGTCGAGATCATGCTGAACCCAGACGGACGCTTGTTTGTCGAGCGCGTGGGGCAGGGGATCGACAGTATGGGCAACCTGCAACCGGGTGCTGCGGAGATCATCATTGGCAGCGTCGCGCACGCGCTGCTGACGGAAGCAGATGAGGACCAACCGATCATTTCCGGCGAGCTGCCGATCGGCGGCCATCGCTTCGAAGGCCTGTTACCGCCCGTAGTGGCTGGCCCAAGCTTCACCATCCGCAAGCGAGCTTCCCGCCTGATCTCACTTGAGGACTACGTCCGCAGCGCAATCATGACGGTCGACCAAGTCGACGTTATACGCAAATCGATCGATGCCCGTCTAAACATCGTCGTGTCTGGAGGCACCGGGTCTGGGAAGACCACATTGGTAAACGCGGTGATTGCCGAGATGGTGCATCGCGCACCAGAGCATCGTCTCGTGATCCTTGAAGACACGGCTGAAATCCAGTGTGCGGCCGAGAACGCGGTCAGTCTTCACACAACGGATTCAGTGGATATGGCCCGGCTCCTTAAATCCACGATGCGCCTGCGTCCCGACAGGATCATCGTTGGCGAGGTTCGTGACGGCGCCGCTTTGACCTTGCTTAAGGCCTGGAACACTGGCCATCCCGGCGGCATCACCACGATTCACGCCAACAGCGCCATTTCCGCATTGCGACGGCTAGAGCAACTCACTGCCGAGGCGAGCCAGCAACCGATGCGTGAAGTCATCGGGGAAGCTGTCGACCTCGTCATTTCGATCGAGCGAACCCCAAGGGGCAGGCGCGTTCGTGAGGTGATCCATGTCGAGAGCTTTTCGGGCGACCAGTACCAAATTGAGACCTGTTCGGAAGAAAGGACCGTCCATGAGGTTTAACAGACCACAAGCCATCGCGCTGGCGTTCATTGTGCTAGGATTCACGGCCGCGCCGGCGGTTGCTTCAAGCGGCGGCGGCTTGCCGTGGGAAGGCCCTCTCCAGCAAATACAGCAATCGATCACCGGACCGGTGGCTGGCTTCATTGCACTTGCTGCGGTCGCAGTGGCCGGCGGCATGTTGATCTTCGGTGGTGAACTGAACGATTTCGCGCGGCGGCTGATGTACGTTGTTCTCGTCGCAGGCATCCTTCTCGGCGCCACCCAGATTGTCGGCCTGTTCGGTGCGTCGGGTGCCTCAATCGGCACTGCCGGACCGGCAATTGCGGTTGGGGCAGGGGAGGGGACCGTTGGCTGAGTCTGGAACCTCTCTCATCCGATCACGCATCCATCGGGCGCTTTCGCGCCCGAGCCAACTGATGGGAGCGGACCGCGAGCTGGTCCTTTTGACCGGGCTTGCAACAGTTATCCTGATTTTTGTGGTGCTGACCTGGTTCTCCGCTCTGCTCGGGATTGGAATCTGGATCGGTGTCGTCGGAGCACTGCGGATGATGGCCAAGGCTGATCCGATGATGCGACAGGTTTATCTGCGCCACGTTCGTTATCGCCAGGCTTATCCCCCAACCTCCTCGCCATGGCGCAGGTACTGACGCGTCCATGGTTGCACTTCGTCAGTTCCGCAACACACACCCATCCTTTTCCGACCTCGTCCCTTACGCGGGCCTCGTCGACAATGGCGTGATCCTGCTCAAGGACGGGAGCCTGATGGCTGGCTGGTATTTCGCCGGTCCGGATTCGGAAAGCTCGACCAACCAAGAGCGTAACGAGGTATCGCGCCAGATCAACACAATCCTGTCACGGCTCGGTTCCGGCTGGATGATCCAGGTCGAGGCCGTGCGTGTGCCGGCAGTCTCCTATCCGCCTCGCGAACAGAGCTACTTTCCCGACGCTGTTACAGCAGCCATCGATGACGAGCGGCGCGCACATTTCGAAGGTGAGCGTGGTCACTATGAAAGCCAGCACGCACTGATCCTCACCTACCGCCCACCCGAGCGGCGCAGATCAGCCATGACGCGCTATGTTTATTCCGATGTTGAAAGCCGCTCAGAGACCTACGCGGACACCGTGCTCGACAGTTTCCGGACATCGATCCGCGAGGTCGAGCAGTATCTGTCGAACGTGCTGTCCATCCGCCGCATGGTCACACGGACGGTTATCGATCCCGAGACCGGTCGTGAAGCGCATTATGACGAGCTCTTCCAATTTATCCGCTTTTGCATCGTTGGAGAGAATCATCCAGTCCGCCTGCCCAAGATCCCGATGTATCTCGACTGGCTGGCGACCGCCGAGTTCCATCACGGGCTGTCGCCGATGGTTGATGGTCACTATCTGTCTGTAGTCGGCATAGATGGCTTTCCGGCCGAGAGTTGGCCAGGCATTCTGAATCACCTCGATCTGATGCCGCTGACGTATCGCTGGTCGAGTCGCTTTGTGTTCCTCGATGAGCAGGAAGCGCGGCAAAGGCTCGAGCGCACCCGCAAGAAGTGGCAGCAGAAGGTGCGGCCCTTCTTTGACCAGTTGTTCCAGACTCAGAGTCGGTCCGTCGATCAAGACGCCATGCTGATGGTCGCCGAAACAGAAGACGCGATCGCGGAAGCCGCCTCACAGCTTGTCGCCTACGGTTATTACACGCCGGTCATCGTCATGTTCGATCATGACGATGGCCGCCTGCGCGAACAAGCGGAAGCGGTACGCCGGCTCATCCAGGCTGAAGGCTTTGGCGCGCGCATTGAGACGCTCAACGCGACCGAGGCCTATCTCGGTTCACTGCCGGGGAACTGGTACGCCAATATTCGCGAACCGTTGATCAACACGCGCAACCTCGCCGACCTCATTCCAGTGAATTCAGTATGGTCAGGCAGCGCAACGGCACCCTGTCCATTCTATCCGCCCAACTCGCCACCGCTGATGCAGGTCGCCAGCGGCTCCACCCCGTTCCGGTTGAACCTTCATGTCGATGATGTCGGCCACACGCTGGTGTTCGGTCCGACCGGATCCGGCAAGTCGACGCTGCTGGCTTTGATTGCAGCTCAGTTCCGCCGCTACCGCGATGCGCAAATCTTTGCCTTCGACAAGGGAAAGTCGCTTCTGCCGCTAACATTAGCAGCCGGTGGCGATCATTACGAAATCGGGGCAGGGGAGGGGGATGCCATGCTGGCTTTCTGCCCGCTGGCCGAACTCGACAGTGATGGCGACCGCGCCTGGGCCGCCGAATGGGTCGAAACGCTAATTGCGATGCAAGGAGTGAAAGTCACGCCCGACCATCGTAATGCGATTTCGCGCCAGATCAGGCTGATGGCATCTGCGCCCGGCCGCTCGCTATCGGATTTCGTCAGCGGCGTGCAGCTGCGCGAGATCAAAGATGCGCTCCACCATTACACAGTCGACGGACCGATGGGCCAGCTGCTCGACGCCGAGCATGACGGTCTGACGCTCGGCACCTTCCAGTGCTTCGAGGTCGAGGAACTGATGAACATGGGCGAGCGCAATCTCGTCCCCGTCCTGCTCTATCTCTTCCGTCGGATCGAGAAGCGTCTGACCGGCGCCCCCAGTCTGATCGTGCTTGATGAAGCTTGGTTGATGCTCGGCCACCCGACATTCAGGGACAAGATCCGCGAATGGCTGAAAGTGTTGCGCAAGGCCAATTGCGCGGTGCTGCTCGCCACTCAGTCGATCTCGGATGCCGAACGCTCCGGCATCATCGATGTGTTGAAGGAGAGCTGTCCGACCAAAATTTGCCTGCCGAACGGCGCGGCACGCGAACCGGGCACACGCGAATTTTACGAACGCATCGGTTTCAACGAGCGCCAGATCGAGATCGTCGCAACCGCTATCCCCAAACGCGAATATTACGTCGCCTCGCCGGAGGGTCGGCGCTTGTTCGACATGGCGCTAGGACCGATCGCGCTGTCCTTCGTCGGTGCGGCCGGCAAGGACGATCTCAAACGCATCCAGCAGCTTACCCATGACCACGGCGCAAACTGGCCAGAGGCCTGGCTTACCGAAAGGGGGATCGGCGATGCCGAAACAATTCTCGCACACTGCTAGGGTCGCGATTTCAGTGCTCACTATGGCCAGCATGATCCCGTCTGCTCCCGCACATGCCGGCGTGGTGACGGGGCAGGCGACGGAATGGACGCAACTGCTCAATAATTCTGAACTGGTGGGTCTGGTTGGTCAGTCCGCCGAGCAGATCCAGAACCAGGTGCAGCAGATCACCCAGCTGGCTGAGCAGATCCAGAACCAGATTCGCATCTACGAAAACATGCTGCAAAACACGCTGCAGCTTCCGAACCATGTCTGGGGCCAGGTCGAAAGCGATCTCGCGCGCCTTCAGGGGCTCGTCAACCAGGGGCAGGGGATCGCATTCTCCATGGGCAATATCGACGACGTGCTCAAACAACGCTTCCAGAGCTTTGCCGAATTCAGGACCGGCCTTGCCAATGGTGAGAGCTTCTCCTCGAGCTACCAGGACTGGTCCGACACCAATCGGGATACGATCGCAGCAACTTTGCGTGCCGCCGGCTTCACTGCGGAGCAATTCGGCAGCGAGGAAACGACCATGTCGCAACTTCGCTCCATGTCGCAAAGTGCGGTCGGCCAAATGCAGGCTCTTCAGGTCGGACATCAGATCGCGGCGCAGCAGGTCGCACAGTCCCAAAAGCTACGCGGGCTCGTGTCCCAGCAAATGACAATGATGGCTACCTGGTATCAATCCGAACAGGCGGCAAGGGACTTAGCCCAGACTCGGCGCGAGGAATTTTTCAGATCAACCGCGCCGTCAAGTTCCGGCGGCCAGATGATGGAGCCACGCTGGTGAGCAGGTTTGTCTTTATTGTTGCAGCCATCGTCGTCGTGATCGGCATCGGCGTGACGGTCTGGATTGCTCCGAATCCCACCGACGCGCCCAGCCCAGCGGCTCCTGCCGCTGTGGCTC
Source organism: Aquamicrobium terrae (assembly GCF_040545735.1). Lineage (GTDB taxonomy): Bacteria > Pseudomonadota > Alphaproteobacteria > Rhizobiales > Rhizobiaceae > Mesorhizobium > Mesorhizobium terrae_A. The sequence continues at coordinate 28,084 of NZ_JBEPML010000014.1, read as the reverse complement.
CCCAGCAATTCGACACGACCAGCGGCCAGGAAATGCGGCCTCGCTGGGGCACCCGAGAGGAGCAGGGCAATGACGCCGCGGGCGATTAGGGCAGCGCTCGTCGCCCTGGTTGGCGTGTCACTCCTCATCGAACCGGCCGTCGCGCAGGACGGTTCGCTCTTGACCAATCTGGAAAACGAGGTGGCCAGCGCCGCCCAGGGATGGGAAACGAGCATCCTGCAGGCGGCCCGTTCGCTGTTCTGGATTCTTGCCGGCATCGAGATCGGCATTGCCGCCGTCTGGCTGGCGTTGGCAGCCGCCTCGCTCGACACATGGTTTGCCGAACTGGTGCGGCGCATCATGTTCATCGGCCTGTTCGTGTTCATACTCGAACAGGGGCCCGCTTTTGCCAAGGCCATGGTCGACAGCCTATTCCAGATCGGCGCTGGCGGCGGCTCCGCCTCACCGGCCAACGTCTTCAATGCCGGACTTCAGGTGGCGAGCGCGATGTCGAGCAAAGCCCAGTTCGGACTGTTCGAGGACAATGCGCTCGCGATCGCTGCGGTCTTTGCCATGATTGTGGTTGTCATCTGCTTCAGCCTCGTCGCGGCAATTTTCATCTCGGTGATGGTGGAAATGTATGTCGGCCTACTGGCCGGCATGATCATGCTCGGACTTGGCGGATCGAGCTTCACCAAGGATTTTGCCGTCCGCTACCTCGTCTACGCCTTCAGCGTCGGCATGAAGCTGATGGCGCTTGTCATGATCGCCCGCATCGGCTCACAAGTGTTGGTCAATCTGGCGAGCGGCCCGGCTGGTTCGGACGAATATCTGTCGACGCTTGCCATTGCCGGCATTTCCGTCGTGGTCTTCATCATCTCGATCTATGTGCCCAACATCATCCAGGGCGTGGTGCAGGGCGTTTCGGTGACCGGGGGCATGGAGACGATCCGGCATGGCGGGCAGGCGGCAAGCTTTGCTGTCGGCGGCGCGGCGCTTGCTGCGGGCGGCGCAAGGGAAGGGGCGGCGGCCTTTTCTGACGCCCGTGCCGCCGGCGCATCCTTTGGAGCGGCCGCGCTCAAAGGTATGGCGTCGGGCGCCGGTGCTGCCGGCGGTGCGTTAGCAGGCGCTGCACGTGACAAGGCCATCGGCGTGCCCGGCACATGGGGCGCGTCGACGCTTGGCCTTGCAAATTCAAAGCTCGACCAGGCCCAGGGCCGGCCGACGCGCAAACCCTCCAGCGACGACAAAGCGTGAGTGAGAACACATGGCTGCACGCAACCCACCTGAAAACCCTTATCTCGCCGCGCGCCAGGAATGGAATGAGCGCTATGGCTCCTATGTGGTCGCGGCGCGCGCCTGGCGCATTGTTGGCATCACCGGATTGCTGATGGCGGTGATCGGCTTTTCCTACGCGCTTTATCAGAGCACGCAGGTTAAACTCGTTCCATACATCGTTGAGGTCGACCGCCTGGGGACGGCGGCCAGCGCCGGTTTCCCGCAGCAGATCGAATATGCCGATGCCCGGGTCGTGCGCGCCACGCTCGGAAGCTTCGTAAGTAACTTCCGCTCGGTCACACCCGACGCCGTTGTCCAGAAGCAATATATCGACCGCACCTATGCGCTGCTGCGCACCTCCGACCCGGCCACCGAGAAGATCAATGCCTGGTTCCGTGGCAATTCGCCCTTTGATCGCGCTTTGACAATGACCGTCGCCGTGGAGGTCACCAACATCGTCCCCCTGTCGAACCAGACCTATCAGGTCGACTGGACCGAATTTCAGCGCGACCGGCAGGGCAAGGAACTTGGTACGCGTCGTTACCGCGGCATCGCCACCGTGACCCTCACCCCGCCGCAGGATGAGGCGGTCATCCGTCTCAATCCGATCGGGCTTTATTTGAGAGATTTCGAGTGGACAGCACAATTGTGAGTGCCAGCAGGAGAGTATCATGAGTTTTTGGAGGACAAGGGGAGCTGTCCTGTGCGCGGCCCTTTTCTTGTCGGGAGCACCGACATTTGCTCAGGCACAAGCGCTGAGCGCCAACGAGGCGCGCGCAACGGGTCTCTCCGGACAGTGGCAATCAGGGCAGGGGGTGGTGACCCGCGGCAATGACGGCAAGGTCATCTTCCTCTATGGCGAGGTTCAGCCCTCTGTCGTTTGTTCACCGCTGCAGGTTTGCGATATCGAGTTGCAAGCTGGCGAGATCGTTCGCGACGTCCTGCTCGGCGATACCGTGCGCTGGAAAGTTGAGCCGGCGACTTCCGGCACGCCCGGCGGCCAGGCCGTGCATCTTATCGTCAAACCGTCAGAGCCCGGGCTGGTAACCTCCATGGTTGTGACCACCTCGCGGCGGACCTACCACATCCAGCTCAAATCACATCAGAGCCAGTATATGGCTCGGGTCGGCTTTGAGTACCCTGAGGATGTCAATGCTCGGTTTGCCGAGATTAGTGCACGAATGGAAGCCAGCATCGTTCCAGGCGCCGGCGTGCCCGCGGACCAGCTGAACTTTGCTTTCCGGATGAGTGGATCTGCGCCCTGGCGTCCGACCCGAATCTATGGCGACGGCGAAAAAACCTATATCCAGTTTCCATCCTCGCTTTCCGGTCAGGACGCGCCAGTTCTGTTCGTCGTCTCCGGCGGTGAGAACCGCATCGTCAACTACCGCATGAATGGCACGATGATGGTGGTCGACTATTACATCGATCACGCCATCCTCGTCGCCGGTGTCGGCCGGCAGCAGCAAAAAATCACCATCCGGCGGGGAGGATAGAGGATGTTGTCAGTGCTCCGTCGCCTCATCGCTACTTCGATTATAGCCGGTCTCCTGTCGGCTTGTCAGACGCTAGGACCCGTCGGTCTCATCCAAAGCACGGTAACGGCGCAGCTGTCGCCGGAAGCCGCCGACAGCATCGCCGGCGACATGGTTGGCAGGCTTGCCGAACAGGCCGGTCCCGGCACCACGACGATCCGGTTCACGCCCGATGGCTCGGTATTCGGCCACGCCCTTCAGGCATCTCTCCACAGCTGGGGCTATGCCGTCGTCACCGACCAGAAAACCGACGACGCCAATATCCTCGCTCTTGCCTATACCGTTGATGAGTTCGAGGGGGCAGTTCTGGTCAGGCTGTCAACGCTGCACTTCGATCTGACTCGCATGTACAAGCCGGGTGCCGAAGGTGCTGTCCCGGTCAGCCCGTTATCGATCCGGCAACATGGCTCGGCAGGCACGGCATGACGCAATCGCTCAAGCTTGGCGGAGCGGATGCCGCATCCGCCCCGAAGATCCGTCGGCTGAACCGGCTGCCGATTATCGGTGCCGTTGCTCTGGTGGTGATTTTTCTTGCCGTCATCTTCTACGGGCTGACGTCGAGAGGTCTGCGGTTTCGCGACACTGGTGACGCAGGTGCGGCGGGATCGCAATCGGCATCGACTTATGCCGACCAGCTAACCCGAGGTGTTCCCGACGGCATCATCGGCGAGCCAGCCCAGCCGCAATTCCAGCCGCTTCCACCTGCAACAGCGGAGACCGCGGCCAATCCCTTCCCGGCAACTGAGACCCCACCCCCGGTCTCCCCCCAACCCGCCACACCACAACTCGAGCCCGAAGAGGTCTGGCGGGCGCGGCTTGAGCGGGAACAGCACGAGCAGTATCTGCGCGAACAGCACCGGCAGCGCATGGCGCGGCTCCAGGCAAGTGATGCTGCCTATGACTCTCCGATTGCTGTCAGCCTAAATGATCCCAATCGCGAACCGACATCGGAAGCGGCCGGAGGAGTTCCTATGGCAGGCCAGCCCGCACGGCCCGCAAGCGCCCTCGATCTCTACGCCGCCGCCATGCAAGGCGGGCTGACCGGGTCCAGCAGCGACCCGAACGGGCAGGCCGGAAAGGAACGGTTTTTCAATCAGGATATCGCGGAGCTCGGCTATCTGCCGAACCCGGTCGTGCCACAGATGTCGCCCTACGAGCTCAAGCGCGGGTCGGTGATTCCTGCGACACTGGTCACCGGCATCAACTCCGACCTCCCCGGTCGCATCACCGCCCAGGTCAGCCAGAACGTGTATGATAGCGCCACGGGCCGCCATATGCTGATCCCGCAGGGCGCGAAACTGTTCGGACGCTACGATTCCAACGTCTCCTTCGGGCAGAGCCGCGTGCTGGTCATCTGGACCGATATTATCTTCCCGAACGGCTCGGCGCTCCAGATCGGCGGCATGGCAGGAACCGATGCCTCAGGCTATGGCGGGTTCGCCGACAGGGTCGACAATCATTATCTTCGCACCTTCGGGTCCGCCATTCTTGTAGCATTGATCGGCGCCGGGACGGAAATGATGATCCCGCAGGACCGGAATGCGTTTGGAACCTCCAATAGCGCTGAGGATGCCGCCAGGCGCTCATTTGCCGAAAGCTTTGGCCAGATGTCGCAGCAGACCCTTTCCCGCAATCTAAACGTCCAACCGACGCTTGAAATTCGCCCTGGCTACCGCTTCAATATCCTCGTTGATCAAGATATCGTATTTCCAAGCGGCTACCGATAATTTTCGTGTGGCTCATCCGCCTGAAGTTGGCCGATCCAGGCTCTATTTTCAGTAGCTGTCATGTTCGTCCAACGCTTCATGTCGAGTGCCAGGGCGCTGGTCGCGCCGTATTCGAGCAAACCGGCTATTGCGGAAATTGGAACCCCTGTTTGCGTGAGCAGCCTTTGGGCCATGGCCCGGCGTGTTTCGTCTAGCAGGTCCGCGAAGGAGGCCCCTCGGCAGCAAGAAAGTCACCAGAAAAACTACGTTGGATATCATCGAGCGAAACTGTAACAACATTTCGCAAGTCCTCGGTCGACGTGCTTTACGATGAATCCTCAATAAAACCGTTTACAGAAAATTGAAACTTGTTCATTTGGACTAACCGTCGCGTCGGATAATATATAGGGAAACGGAGAACCTACAGGTAGGTGTTTATGTCGCGCGTCCGCGCCAGTTGGAGGGCTTCGCTATCAAACGCGTTCTGGACGATTATGTTGGGAATTTCATCGATAGTCTGGATTTAGGTCGCGATGAAGCATCGATAAGAATTGCTGCCGAAAAGCTCGCAGCGAACTCAGGCTTCGAACGATACGCCTACGTTGAGGGTCGTGCGAGTGATCGGCGCGGATATTCCAATTATTCGCTGGAATGGCAGGAGCGCTACATAAGCCAAAACTACTTTCTACTGGACCCAGTCGCGGTCCACGCTGCGCGCACGATGCGCCCAGTGGCATGGTCTTACTCTACTAGAAACGAGAGTGACGCCGTGATCCGCCAATTTTTCGGTGAAGCCAAGGACTTTGGAGTTTCATCGGGGTTGGCGCTACCGATCCGGGGCAGTTTTGGAAGTACTGTCCTACTCTCATTCGCTGCTGACAGTGTGGAATTTCCCGATGTCGCAATTCGAGATTTCGCATATGTGGCAACCGCTGTGGCGTATTTACATATCAGCATGCGTGAGTTTGCATCCGTCGTTCCCGCTGCCACAAGTACAGAACTCTCCCCTCGTGAGCAGATCTGCGTGATGTGGGCGTCACTAGGGAAAACAAAAGCCGAGACTGCTCAGCTATTGGGAATTACCGAAAAAACGGTCCGCTTCTATCTGGAACGGGCCCGGGAGAAGCTTGGCGCATCGAATATAAGTCATGCGGTGCGGATCGCGCTGTTGCGTGGATTGCTCGACTAAGGCTCATCCATCGACGGAACCGCGGGAATATAGCCTAAACAGTCGATCATGATCTGGACGGCTCTTGCTTGTGTTTTGCATTCAAGCATCGCCGGGCTATACGATTCCGTGAGATCGCTATCCGGGGTTGCCGCCTCGGTGTTCATCGCCGAGAAAATCTCCTCCGCGCGTTGAAGCAGCCGCCTGTGCTCTACGATGGCCCTGACGGCGAGGTTCTCTCGCTGCGCATCATCGAGGGGATCGAGCAACTCGCGAATTTCCGCTTCAAGCGCGGAAGGATCTTTCGTGACGCGTTTTCCCATCCTGGCCCCAGCGGCTTGGTCTGCGGTACGCCCCCGCAGACAATAATCCTTGAACCCAAGCCGGGGGGTAGAAACCGTTTTCCGACGGCCCTGCGACCTTTAGCACCGAGGCACCTGGACATACGTCACAGGCCCCCGGCCAATGGCCAGAGGATCTCGGTGTCATTTCGGTCGACACCAACCGCGGAAAAGAGGTTTCTACGCCTCAAAGCGGCGCGTACCGCTTCGCAGGGATTTATATTCGCGGATCAACGTGATGGCTAGATGTCAGCGAACATCAATGATCGGCGCCCGCGACGAAGCCTAGAAGGTGCCAGGAATTCCGGTGAGATCGACACGAATTCCCGCCGTGTTGGGATCCAGTTCTTCTGGCGCAGGCGCCAAGACGCCGGGCTGCTCATCGCCAGACAATTCATCGACATTGTCCTGAACCACCTCTGCAGGCGGGTGCGCCGGGACTGGATCTGCGTCGCCAAAAATATAGCGACCTTCGAACGTTCCCGTTCCCCATGCCTCAACGGCGTCAGCAAATGTGCTGCCATCCGCATTTCCGTTGGAATGAGCCACGATTCGAAAAACCTTTCCAAACAGCTCGGTTCCCATTCGAACGTTCTGGCAAGCATCCAGCATCGCCGGGTCGAGCTCTGTCACATCAGCTATCCCATGGCCTGCGGGATACCGTGTGATGCCTACCCTTACAACCGCCTGGCCAACGAAACGTTCGACAAGACGCATCGCGTCCTCCGGTGTCGTCGGAGGCTCTGGAAGGATCACACGATTGCCCGAAGAGATCGAGACAGCCAGCGGATTGTTGGTGCCGACCGCTTCGATGAATCGTTCGACGATGGAGATCTCGAGTCCGGGATCCGCGCACTGTTCGATGAAGGCGAGCTCAAACATGGCTGCTATCCTTTTCAGGTGTTGAACGCCAGAATTAACGGAAGATCGAAGAGGCCGGCCCAAGCGACGGCTGCGGCCTTCTGGATAGCGACGATGTTCGTCCCGGTCGTCCACCATCCATTTCCGGTGGCCACGAGCACCTCGGGTGCATAGATGGCCGATTGCAGGACCGGCCAGATCAGGAGTTGCTCGTAACAAATAAGCGGCACGATCTGCAGGCCGGCGAATTCCACGACAGGATTGGCAAAGAAATGCGCATGCGCACCACCCCCTTCGCCAGAGAGCGCCCGCCAAGGCTGCCACATAGAGACGGGCACGGGCATGCGCTCTCGGTAGAGTACGGAGACCTCCTCACTCGACATGTCGAGCATGACATTATCGTAGCCGTTGGCGTCGACGATGATCGCACCGGCATTGACGGTCACGTCGACGTTCGCAAGGGCGTCCCCCCAAAGCCGTTCGACGGTAGGTGTCCAGATCCCGGCGGCACCCTCGGGTAGAACGACGACCGTCTCGCCATTGATCGTCGCCGCCTTAACCATCGCGATCGTTTCAAGGTGCTGCTCATGGCCGGTATATACCCCTTGCCCGCCCCCGAACCGAGTGTCGATGCCGATCCATCCCTGGGGGGTATGGGGAGACGTCCAGGTGGCAGCAGACCAAATCCACATAACTCCCATCACAAGCACAGCTATAGGCCAGGCGCGCGTCGCCATAATGAAAAGACCGGCTGCGGCCGCGGCTAGCCCCCACCAGCCCCATGCGGGGAATACGATCCCTGCCGCAGTGATCGGATGCGCCCAGCCCACGATCCCGAAAGGCGGGACGCTCATGAGCAGTGCCGCCAGAAGATACCGTCGTGCCCTGCCTGTTCCCGCTCGAGGGGTCCAGAGAACGGCATGGACCAGGACGAAAGCGAGCGCCGCGCCAAACCAAAGGGCAACGCCTGCCCCAAAGCCGCTGCCGTAGAAATTGGCCACGCCCTGCGGCAGTCCCCGCGACGCAGCGAGGAAATATCCCGCCGCCACCAGCACGGTACCAGTCCGGGAGGGTGCAGAAGCCCACAGAGCGGGGAACAGCATGGCGATTGGAAGCAAAAGCGGTTCCCCGCTCCAGGCCACGATACCGATAGCGACGGCCGCCGCCGCGAGGGCGACGCACAAGACAATGTCACGGACCAAAGGTGAAGACAGGATGGGCCCGGCCGAGCAGACCGGACAAGGGGATCGGCCCGAAATATCTCGAGTCATAGGAACCTGCGAAGCTGGAGTGAAGAAAGGCATGGTGGGGGGGCACGACGCCGCCGACAAAGGCCGAGAGCTTCCTGCCCTCGGCATCGACAGGACGAAGCACCGATTCCGGCAGCACGCGCTCGTCGATAGTCACCAACTCGCCGATGTCGATGGTCTGGCCAGGCAGCGCCGCCACGGTCTTGAGAAGCGGGCTCATCCATCCAGGGCAAAGACCAGCACGGAGATAGCCGCGGTCGCGCGCCAACTCGAACTCCGGTGTAGGCGGAGGGCAAACAAAAACCAGATCGCCGGCAGCCACCTGCCGTTCGAGCGGCATGATGCGCCAGAGGCCGAGCGGATAGCTGGGTGTTAGATTTATTCGCAACCCGAGCAGTTGACCTGCTGCGAACAGCAAGACCAGCACCACTGCGCCCAAGCCGATGATGGCCACCGCCCGCCGCCGGTGGCTCACTTGAGCACCTGGGATTGGCGTTGGGATTGCCGCAGAGCTTCCGTTTCCTTTAGTGCCTGGGTCGTGCGCTCATGGGCCGCGAGCTGCTGGCCGGCGCGCAGAAGCAGCCAGGCCGATGCAAGCTTGTCCCGTTCGGCCGGCGCCATACCGAATGCCTGTTTTTCGAACGCCGGGCCACTTGCCTCCCGCGCCGCGTTCGAGAGCAGCGTCCGCTCGCCAAACCGCTCCGACACAGCCTTGTTGAACGTGTCAATTTCAGCTTTGGCCATTCGGTCAGCCAGGGCGAAGCCGAGCGCCGCCGGCAGGTCGTTGCGATCAATGGCATCACGCACGCGCTCGAGGACCTGCCGTGCGTGGTCGGAGAGCGCGGGAATATCGACCGAGACTTTCACCCGGCGAGCGCGTTCCTCGGCCTGATGCTTGCGCTCAGCTTCCGCCCGTTGCCGAAGGTAGCTTTCGAGGTTCCGGGCCAACGCCGGCGCATTGACTTTGGCGGTTTCACGCGCCTCTCGGTCCGCCCGGCTGGCGAGAATGCCGGTCCTGCCGTTGAGCGGACCGAAGCTCTCCGGGTCGCTACTGATCTTTGCGATTGTGGATTTGGCGGTCACCGGATCCTTGAGCATGACATCGACATCGATGGCCCTGAAAGCGGCTTCGGGCTGAGCGTAAACCATGTGAAAACGTGTCGAGACGTCCTCCCATTGCGTCTTGAGCGCAGGGTCAGCGGCGAGCTTGTCCTCGGCCGCGTGCTCGACAGATTTCGGGAACACGGTGATGCCGGCAACCATGGGCAGGCGCTCCTTGATATTGGTGGAATGGGTTTGCTGCCGAGAGCCCGAGACGAGACCCAGCCGCCCGGCGATTGTCATGAGGCGAATTCCTAGATCGGCAATCCGTTGCTTTTGCCGAACCGTCCATTCGAGCCGGTCGCGCACCAGGTTGCGCGCGACAGTCATCAGATCGAGCCCGCGATTTTCCGCAAAGCGCAGTGCGGCGCGATAGGCTGATGCGCCCTCGTAGTCGAGCGTGGTTTCCTTCGATCCGTCGCGCGAGAGACGCTCGGACAGCCGCGAAAGGGCGAGCTCGCGAATGTCGACCACCTTCCAGGAATGGCGCTCGACCGTCTGGCCGTCGGGCAGCGTCACAGGATGCGAACCCTTGTGCTCTAGGCCAATCCGGTCGCCGATTTCGGGGGCGGCCTCGTTCATCGCACGCTTCAGATCGACGCCCCAGATCGTGTTCTGCTGGCCCTCCGACGTCTCCAGCGTCACGAAATAGCTGTCGCGGTTCTCTTTGCTGTTCTCGTAGGGAGCTGTGCCGTGATCGACGAGAACGCCGCCGCGCTTGGTGAACTCGTTGATGCCGACATAAAGTTGAGCAGCATCACGGTGGCGGGTGAGCGCGACATAGGTCAGATGCCGGTCGAGGGTGCGGGAGGCGAGGACCTTGACGCTGTCGATGGTAGCGCCCTGAGACTTGTGGACCGTGGTAGCATAGCCGTGATCGACATTGGCGTAGAAGCGCTGTTCCACCGTGACTTGGCGGCGTTCATCACCCTCGCCGATCTCGGCGACGATACGCTCGGGAGCGGCCTCGACCACTTTGGCCAGCATGCCATTCTTGACGCCGAGCGATCCCTCGTTCTTGAGAAACACGATCTGGTCGCCGGCGGCGAAGTTGCGGGGGCCGTCCTCGGTTCGGAACTCATAGCCCACTTCGATGGCCCGGCGTTCAACCAATTTCCCGCGGGCGCGCTCGTTCAGCTCGCGCACATCGACCCGTCGATGCGCGAGGATCAATGCCGTTCGCGTCGGATCGAAATCGATGTTCCAGTCCTCGATCAGAGCGGCGATCGCCTCGTCCCTCGACCATTCGGTACGCACCATGCCGGCCTGGTCATAGGCCGCGAGTGCAGCGCCGATCCGACCGCCGGCCAGATCGGTCGACGCCGCCCGCATCCAGGTCTCGCGCTGGCGATAGATCTGCCCGAGCTCTGCATAACCGATGCGATCGGCAATGGCGCGAAACGCGGCGCCCGCCTCAATCGGCTGGAGCTGGTCGGGATCGCCGACAAGCACGAGCTTGGCGCCAGCTTTCGTCACCGCCTCGACAAAGAGGGCCATCTGCCGTGACGACACCATGCCGGCCTCGTCCAGGACGAAAACGGTCTTTTCGTCAATACCGTCTCGTCCCTGTTGCCAGCGCAGTTCCCATGACGACAGTGTTCGGGAGGCAATCCCGGCTTCGCTCGAAAGCCCCTCGGCCGCCTTGCCCGCCAGTGCGCCGCCGACGACACGATAACCGGCCGCTTCCCATGCCTCGCGAGCAGCCTTCATCATCGTGGTCTTGCCGGCGCCGGCGCGGCCGACGATCGCGGCGATCCGCTTGCCTCCCGCGACATGCTCGATGGCCGATCGCTGCTCGGCCGAGAGGCGGGCGTTGCGCGCGAAGGTCTTTTCCAGCACTCGGCGATGAACGCTATGCGAGGACTGCCGCGACAGCCAGATTGCCCGTGACGCCATCCCGGCTTCGAGCTGGATCAACTCCCGCGTGGTGAGCTTGGCCGGTTCACGCTTCCCCGTTGCAAGCGAGACGCGCTCGCGCTCGAGCCGCAGGATTTCGGGGCTTTGCAGAACCCGCGCCAGGAGGTTCTGGAATCGGTTCGCATCGTCGATATAGCGGTGCAGCAACTTGGCCACATCACGCTCGTCGAAGACGCTCTTTTCGCGGGTGATGATATCCAGCACCAGCTCGGGATTGGTCTCGATACGACGGGCGTTCTCGGCCCGACGCTCCTTTTGGATTTGAAGGCGTTCAAGGTCCGGCAACTCGCCGCTCGCCTGGCCTTTGCGATCCATCGCCTTGGCGCCGACGCCCAGGTGAATGGTCGGAACAAGCGCGATGCCCTGTTTTTCGTATGACCGGCCATCGACGCGCAGGTCGATCCCATTAAGCGCCAGATGATGATTGAGCCGCTCGAACCAGGCGTCGCGAACCGCCTTGAACTCCTCGATGCCGCCGGCCCATAGCGCATACTGGATCTTACCGGTTTTCGTCCTGAGCGGCTGGCCGTCTGACCCCATCATCGCGATCTTCTTGGCGCCGAACCCGTCTTCGGTGAGCGGGCGCAACGTCATCATCAGATGGACATGGGGATTGCCCGGATTGTCGTGATAGACCCAGTCGGCCACCATGCCGCGCGCCAGCACCTGGCTGTCCACAAAATCGCGCATCAGGGCGATGTTCTGCTCGGCGGTCAGCTCGAGCGGCAACGCAATGGTGAGGTCTTTGGCAAGCTGGGCATCCGCCCGTTTTTCGAAGGCTTCGACCTTGTTCCAGAATGCCTCGGCCGCCCCTGCGACCGACCGGTCCGCGATCATGGTTCGCAGCCAGTCGGGTGCGTCGGCCGGGATCACGAACTCCTCGTGCAGCAATCCGGCCTTGCGGGAATAGTCGACCGTTCGGGCCTCGCGCTCGAAATCCATCCGCGCGCAGTGGCGATAGGCCGCCGACAGCACTGCGCTGCTGCCGTTCCCGCGACTGACGATGCTGGCTGAGAAATGCGCGATGGCCACGGCAGCGCCACCCCTTCTTCCGGTTGATCCAACGCACCGAAGGCAGCTCACGGGCCGGCTAGAGGACGGACAAGCAAACGCGTCGCGCCAGCGACGTATAATTGCGCCCTTGGAGGCAATCCTTCGGATCGCCGGGATCATTTCAAGAAGTGTCGGCTCCGCCGACCCGGCATTTATGCCGGGTCGCGCAAAGCGCGATCCCGGCCGATTCTTGCCGCTGCCGAAGGCCAGTCGAGCAAGAAAGGAGCCACCGGAATGAGAAAACCGTCATCGAAAATCAGGGAAGAAATCGCGCGTCTTCAGGAGCAGCTCAAGGCCGCTGAAACCCGGGAGGCTGAACGCATCGGCCGGCTCGCACTCAGGGCAGGGCTTGGCGAGATCGAGATCGAAGAGAGCGATCTTGTCGCTGCGCTCGAGGAGATTGCGGGGAAGTTTCGGAAGGGGGGAGGACGGGTCAACAAACCGACGTCCGCGCCGATCGCGGCTGGCGCGCCTGCGGGGCAGGCTGGAGAGGCATAAGCGGATGAAAAAAATAGAGACGGACGAAGCCCGTAAGAAAGACACGCGGGAAAAGATCGCGCTGGGCGGCCTGGTCGCTAAAGCAGGTCTGCGCTATGAGAAGCGCGCGCTCCTGCTCGGACTGCTCATCGACGCGAAGTTGAGGATCAAGGGCGACGACACGGAGCGGGCACGGCTTACCGAAATCGGCGAAAAGGCATTCGGCCGTGAACCCGACTAGGATCGCACTGCTTATTGCGCCAGGCGTGATCATGGTCACGGCCCTGATGCTGCTCACCGGCATCGAACAGTGGACGGCAAGTTTCGGCAGAACCTCCGATCAGCAACTCGCCTTCGGGCGGGTTGGGATCGCATTGCCCTATGTGGCAGCCGCGGGCATTGGCATCGTGTTTCTGTTCGCCGCCAGGGGTGCGGCCGCCATCCGCTGTGCGGGTGGCGGCGTGCTGATCGGTACGTTGGTCATCATCGTCGTCGCAGCGATCCGGGAACTCACCCGGCTCGCCACGTTTGCTGGCAGCCTGCCGACAGAAACCACAATCCTTGCCTATGTCGATCCGGCAACAGCGATCGGCGCCATGCTATCCCTCGTTGCAAGCATGTTTTCTTTGCGCGTTGCGCTGCGCGGCAATGCGGCCTTTGCTGCATCATCGCCTCGTCGTGTTCGTGGTAAAAGAGCCATCCACGGCGAGGCTAGGTGGATGTCGCTGAATGATGCAAAGCGCGTCTTCCCCGCAGTCGGGGGCATCGTCGTCGGCGAGGCTTATCGCGTCGACAAGGATGTCGTCGCCGATCGCAGCTTCCGTTCCGACGATCCTGAGACATGGGGCGCGGGCGGTCGATCGCCCCTCCTGTGCTTTGATGCGTCCTTCGGCTCGACGCATGGCCTCGTCTTTGCCGGCTCGGGCGGGTTCAAGACGACATCGGTGACGGTGCCGACCGCGCTCAAATGGGGTGGCGGCCTCGTTGCTCTCGACCCGTCCAACGAGGTTGCTCCTATGGTAATTGCGCATCGGCGCAAGGCAGGCCGGGACGTCTTCGTCCTCGACCCCAAGGATCCGACAACGGGATTCAATGTACTGGACTGGATCGGCCGGTACGGGGCTACCCGAGAAGAGGATGTCGTGGCCGTCGCCAGTTGGGTGATGACCGATACCGGACGGTCGACCTCGATCCGCGACGACTTCTTCCGCGCATCGGCGCTGCAGCTCATCACGGCGCTGATCGCCGATGTTTGTTTGTCCGGGCATACGGACAAAGAAAACCAGCATCTGCGGCAGATGCGGGCGAATCTCTCGGAGCCTGAGCCGAAATTGCGCGAGCGGCTTCAAAAAATTTACGACAATTCTGAATCCGAGTTCGTCAAGGAAAACGTCGCTCCCTTTATCGCCATGACCCCGGAAACATTCTCCGGCGTCTATGCCAATGCGGTGAAGGAAACCCACTGGCTGAGCTATCCGAACTATGCTGCGCTCGTCTCCGGATCGACTTTCTCGACCGATGCTATCGCCGAGGGCGAGACCGACATTTTCGTCAATCTCGATCTCAAGGCGCTGGAGACGCATCCGGGCCTGGCGCGCACGATCATCGGCGCGTTGCTGAATGCGGTTTACAACCGGAATGGAGAAATGCACGGGCGGGCGCTGTTCCTTCTCGATGAGGTGGCGCGGCTCGGCTATCTGCGGATTCTCGAAACCGCCCGCGATGCCGGGCGCAAATATGGCATCAGCCTGGTGCTGCTGTTTCAATCCATCGGCCAGATGCGCGAAGCCTATGGCGGGCGCGACGCGACAAGCAAATGGTTCGAAAGCGCATCATGGGTCTCGTTCGCCGCGATCAACGATCCCGAAACCGCCGACTACATCTCGCGCCGCTGCGGCAACACCACCGTCGAGGTCGATCAGCTGAGCCGGTCTTCGGCTATGTCCGGCTCGTCCCGGACGCGGTCCAAGCAATTGGCGTCGCGAGCGCTGATCCTTCCCGAGGAGGTCCTACGCATGCGCGGTGATGAGCAGATCGTCTTCACAGCCGGAAATGCACCACTGCGGTGCGGACGCGCGATCTGGTTCCGACGAAACGATATGAAGTCGGTCGTCGGCGCAAACAGATTCCACCGGAAGGGGGAACAGGCATGAGGCTCGGTGCGCCAGCACCGTCCCTTGACGTCCAGGCAGAGCCGGGTTGCGCCATATGCTGACCAGGAAAAAATTCGGATGCCCGAAACCGCAATTCCGCATCCGAAAGAATGAAATACGACAGACGGCCGAAGCCGCCTTCCGCTATCGTGCATCAATGTGCACGCTCTTCAGTGAGGACGGTTGGGACCACCCCGATCAGCTTGACGGAAAGCCCGCTTACGCGGCTTCCAAAGACGTGCGGACCGCGGAGCATCTCGAACTCCGGGGACAGAACCGGATACCGGATCATCAGCATCGCCGCGATATCCTCGATCGGATGAGTTGGCGATACGGTCTCACCAGCCGCATCGGTGCCGATGATCAGCAGGTTTCCCGCGAGCGGGCTACCGTAGTCTTTCAGCTCGGTGAAACAGGGCAGCTCGTCGGTGAGGCCATTGTCGTCAACTACGATGCTATGGTTCCGGTCGATGCGCACCATGTCGATAAGTTCACAACCGATATGGCGACGGATTTCGGCAAGAATGTTGCCAGGATCGATCGTGACGATCCGGATTGTCCGACGCTCGACTTCCACGAGATAGGCAGTGAGGAAATTTGTCATGCTGGTCTCCTTTCATTGCGATGACAGAGACCGCCCCGGGCAAGTCGGGCATCGGGTCAAGGACCGCTTCTGCGGCCGCGAAGCGGCGAGTGGGGGAGCCGGTTTTGTGGCCGGACGCTTCAGCGGCTGGCAGCAAAATCAGGGGGGACCGCTCGTCCTTGGGGCGATGGGCGCGGCCCGTATCATTGGCCGGTAGAGTGAGTGCAACCACGGCCCCGCCAGGGGCCGTGTCCGTTTCCGGCGACCAGCCGGCTCACCCCCCTTCGTGCATCCTCGACTGCCGCCCTACGGCGTCACCGGCGCCACGCCCCGCTGCGAGAGGATCGTCACCCGCATGGGCTGAAACCGCGTCAGCGGGTTCGGTGAGCGCAGCGAATAGAGCCGTGCCCCGAAAGGGACTCGCCCAGCCCATTTCTTCCGGAAGCAGATCGTAACCCATCGCCCCTATAATTGCGCAGCAGCAACGAAGAGGCGCCGAACCGTTTGAACAGAAACATCCGTATCGAGAGCGGCTGGAAGAAACCAAGTCCGCGCTATGGCAGGAAGAGATCAGCCGGCCCTGCCAGCAATTATCGGAACAGCCGCGCGCAAGGCCGGGGTTTCAATCTGAAATGGGCCTGGGCGATGATCGGCCTCATTGCCGCAGGGATATATGGCGCACACCTCCATCAGGAAGGTGGCCAACCCGCTCCTACCGCCGCTTTCTCCCAGACCGACCTGCTGCGCGCGACGTTTTCCTTCTGTGGCGAGGGTCGCCGTGTGACATGCATCGTCGATGGCGACACATTCTGGCTCTCGGGACAAAGGATCCGGATCACCGATATCGACACACCGGAGATCAACCCGCCGCGCTGCGAGGAAGAACGCATCAAAGGTGAGGCCGCCAAGCGCCGACTGCGCGAACTGCTGAATTCCGGGCCGTTCTCGCTCGTCGCGGGGACGCGGGATGAAGATCAGTATGGACGCAAGCTGCGCACCGTGGTGCGCGATGGGCGCTCGATTGGTGACACGCTGGTGGACGAGGGTCTTGCGCGTCGGTGGGATGGCACGCGGCGGAGCTGGTGCGGGTGATCCATCACGGCAATGAATCGGTCGATCCGGTTCGATTCAGGAAAGTTGTTTGACGCCGATTCCGCCGGAGGCGAGACTCCAACTATGGGAAAAGAGGACGCGTGCCCGGTTCATCTCCGACGCATCGACCCGACGCAGAACATGCGTCGGTTCTACACGCTCGCGATCCAGCCTACCCTGTTCGGCGGCGCGTCGGTCATCCGCAACTGGGGCCGCATCGGAACCAACGGCCAGTCGATGATGGAGACCTTTGACAGTGAGGACGAGGCCGCCGCCGCCTCGCTGCGTCTCGAACGCGCCAAGCGACGGCGCGGCTATACCGCATCCGGTACGACCGGGAGCAGCTGACTTCCATCGCGACAAAGGGCGGAGTGCCCATTCCGCGCAGCAACGGCAAAAACAAGACATTGCTGACGCAGCCGATCTATCTGTGGCCCTCCGTTCGTCGGGCTTGCACGACAGGGCGCTGGCGGCCTCGTGCGTAAAGCCGCCCTAGAAGGGCGGCGCGCTGCCGAGGACACCTTCCTCCTCCGCCCAGATCACCTCGCGCTCGGCAAGCGCCGTCGCGAGCTCATCCTCGATCCAGCGGCGCTCGTCCCGGTAAACGGCGTTCCGCAGCTCGGCGCGCAATTCCTCGATGTGCTGATCGATCGACATTGGTCATCTCCGTCATTGTTTGTGAAAGACGGCGACCACGGACATGTCGGAGCGGAGGGGTCAGGGATCGCGGCACGCGACCGGCGGAGCCGGCGGGTGGGGGAGCCGGATTTCTGACCCGGCCCGGAGGCCGGGGCTGAAATTTGGGGGAACCGCTCGTCCTTGAGGCCTTCGGGCCGTCATGGCATCCTCGGACGTACTGAGCAGACTGTTCCACCACGGTTCGGCCTTAACGCCAGAAACCGCCTCGCCACGAGCTCGATGCCCGTGGCAAGGCTGGAGTTTGACCTGTGGCACCTGCCCGGGATCTCCACCTTGAAGGGGAATGGCCCCGCCTGGTGGCGGGGCCGATCGGGCGGGAACCTTAGTCCCGGTTCGGCCGGGACCAGATGAGCTGGAGGCCATCCTGTCCGTCCACCTCGATCAGGGTGGCGTAGATGGGAGCCGGGAAGCTCGGATCGTCCAGTTTGACCGAGAGGTAGTCGCGCTCGCTCTCTTTGGCGGTTTTCTGCCAGGCGGCGCCCAGTTCCACTGCGCCCGAGTAGAGGCGGAAGTGCGGGCCCTTGTCGGAGGGGTTCTCGACCCGTTCGATGCGCGCCTTGACGTTGAGGTTAAGGGTCTTGATCGTGCCGGTGAAGCCGTTGGCGGTGCTGGTGAAGGTGCCGATGGTAGCCATGGTGATATTCCTTTTCGCTTTGTTCGGGCCGCGCCCTTCGCGGCCTCGATGGCAGTCGAAAGACCGGAGACGATCGGACCGCACCTCGCAGAGGCCGCAATGCAATGGAGGGCGGCCGGAAGCGGCTTTCTTGAACCGCGAGGAATGGCGCGCAGCGCCAGGGGAAGAAAGTCGCAGCAGGCCGTTGCGGGAGAACGATCGAGGCGAAGCCGGTTTCAGGTCAGACATGGCACATCGAGCCGCAGAAAGGGCCGGCAAGGCTCAGGGGCGAAAGGGATGGAAACGACTCATCCGTCGGGACCCGGCCCCGGAAGTATCGCGGTCCTCACCGCAAGGGACCTGACCGATGTCAGCACTGCCGTATGGCTCGACGAACATCCGCAGATAGGCCCGCGCCGGATACGCCATCTGCTGGCTGCCGGCGGTTGGGACGATCGGATGTGGTGGAGCCAGCAAGTTGTTCGACCTGCGAGGCAACAGATACGAACTGCTGTGCGTGGCGAGCTC
Source organism: Aquamicrobium terrae (assembly GCF_040545735.1). Lineage (GTDB taxonomy): Bacteria > Pseudomonadota > Alphaproteobacteria > Rhizobiales > Rhizobiaceae > Mesorhizobium > Mesorhizobium terrae_A. Next base: position 9,750 of record NZ_JBEPML010000014.1, on the reverse strand, counting down.
GCAACCAGATGAATCTCGACGAAAGAGCCTTTCTCGGCCGACTCCCCGAGCACGCGGACTGGAAGGAGGACTACTAGGACGGTCTGGTACGCAGGTCGTTCGTGCCATCGGGTCAGGAGCGCTTCGCCACAAGCAATGCACGCCTGGAACCGCCAGAGGGAAGGCGGAAATCCATCTCACCGGTTGCGGCTGATACCGCGCAGCGATTGGCGTCGTGCGATGAACTCGCGCACGAGCGGTAGGAAAAACGCCTTGCTGAAGCGCCCCATCGGCGGTTCAGGCTCCAGGTAATATGACTGGCCGATGATGTCGGTGTTGTACTCGTCGAGGATCAACCAGAGACGAAGATCCGCATCGAGGCCGGCTCGTCGCTTTTCGGTTGCCGGGATCTCTGCCGCAAAGCGTGCCGGTTCCGGCTGTTTCGTGGTGATCGGAAACAGAAGCAGGAGATCGCCACTTGGGCGGTTTAGCCTGATCCCAACTGCAACGGGCCTGCTCTTGCGACCTTCGGTTTCGCCGTGGCCCGCTTCGCGAACCCACAGATAGGGGTAGCGGACAACGCTTGCGGTCTGGATTTCATCAAAACTCAAGACCGGCCGCTTTCATTGTCGTCTGCATAGGCCCCGATGGCTTCGGCCATTTCATCCAGAAGCGCATCCGGTATGGTTTCGAGCGTGCCCACCATTCTGGTATCGGCCTGGCGGCGCATGCGCTCGTAGTCTTCGATATTGAGGATCACCAGGCGCGGCTTATTGCGCTGGGTGATCGTCACCGGGCGGCGCAGCGCCTCGGCAATGATGTCGCCTGACTTTCGGGAAAAGTCGCTGGTCGTGAATGTGCTGTTTGATCCGGACATCGGCAACTCCAGCTTGCTGTGATAGTTGGTATATACAGCATTGCCGTATTTGGTGCAATGGTTACTTCCCGCTGCCAATGGCCCCGCCCGATGGCGGGGCCGATTGGGCCGGGAGCCTCAGTCTCGGTTCGGCCGGGACCAGATCAGCTGGAGGCCATCCTGTCCGTCCACCTCGATCAGGGTGGCGTAGATGGGAGCCGGGAAGCTCGGGTCGTCCAGCTTGACCGAGAGGTAGTCGCGCTCGCTCTCTTTGGCGGTTTTCTGCCAGGCGGCGCCCAGTTCCACTGCGCCCGAGTAGAGGCGGAAGTGCGGGCCCTTGTCGGAGGGGTTCTCGACCCGTTCGATGCGCGCCTTGACGTTGAGGTTGAGGGTCTTGATCGTGCCGGTGAAGCCGTTGGCGGTGCTGGTGAAGGTGCCGATGGTAGCCATGGTGATATTCCTTTTCGCTTTGTTCGGGCCGCGCCCTTCGCGGCCTCGATGGCAGTCGAAAGACCGGAGACGATCGGACCGCACCTCGAAGAGGCCGCAATGCAGTGGAGGGCGGCCGGAAGCGACTTTCTTGGAGCGCGAGGAATGGCGGCGCAGCCGGCAGGGGAAGAAAGTCGCGGACGGCCGTTGCGGGAGAACGATCGAGGCGAAGCCGGTTTCAGGTCAGACATGCCACATCGAGCCGCAGAAAGGGCTGGTCACGCGTTTGAAGAAAAGGACACGCGGTCATGGTGTCCGCACACCTACCCCGCACCCCGATGAAATCCGCCTCGAAACCAGCAGCTCGACCGCCTCATCGCAGCCAGCTCTTTCGATATTGACGACCAACGACATCCTTGCCCGTTCGCCCGACCGCAACTTGAGGTGGCGGCTGTGCGCAGTCACCTCAGTGGCGGAACCGCACTAGTGAGAGGTTGCTTCTGCCTGATCGGTTCTTCGCTTGGCCTGAGCCAGTCTGCGTAACTGTTCAACGTTCTCCGATCGAGAAGGGAAAGTGGGCGAGCCGACCAGCGCCCGCGGTAAGGCCAAGGCGTTCAGGCTGATCTGCGAGGCCCCGTGATCGACGTCGGCGTTCCTCGGGGTCATCGCACCAGCCCCATATCACCTCGCGCCGACCGGGCCGGCCGGAACGTGGGTCCGTACCGCTGCGCGATTGTCCGATCCGGATCCAGCCGTCAAACCGATAAAGATCGCCTTTATGCAGCGCGGCATCCTGATAGCTCACGGCCCATCGGCACCCACGTTCGGCGCAAAGACCGGGAAAGACAAACATGCGCCAAAGGCGCAGGGCAACCCGGCAGAGCCCAGGCTCGACAGCGCAGATCCGCGACAGTTCTATCGCATCATGGCGAGATAGTCCGGCCACACGTTCGCGGATCAGCGTGTCAGTGGCGACGACGGCAAGCAGTTCGCCGTCACGCGAGATTCCGTGTGACCATCCACGCGTCAGGCCGGCGAGCTCGCGCACCTTGCGGCGGATCGGAACGATCTTGAACTCGGTCGTGCATTGCCGCCGGATCATGCCGATCGACACGGTCTCTTTCGTGGTACGGCGCGTGCCGATGGCGATGACCTCGCCGTCGGCGTCCTCATCGAAGACCGGCATCTCGGTGCCCGCCGGCGTCACCGTTCTGGTGAACGCCGGAACGGAGGCCCAACGGTTACCTTGGCCGGCCCCAAGAAGCTGGTCACGAATATTGCCTGCCGAGACGATATGGATGGGAAACGGCAATACACTGGGCGACATCAGCCAGTCCAGGTGATCGTAGACGGCCTTTGGCTCCCAGCCGGTGTCGGCGAAAATCGCGCAATCGGGCATGGGCCCGATTTCTCCATGTGCGGCCATCCGCGCCATGGTCGTGGATTGAACGCCCGCGCCAAGCGAGAGCGCACGCAAACGGATGGGGGAAGGGCCGATGCCTTCCCCAGCGACATGCTGTGGGTTGAACATTACGCGGCCTCACGCTCTTCGGAAGCGGCAGGCTGCAACGCGTGGAGGAAATTGACGGCCCGCTGGGCATGGGCAGCAGCCTGGAAGATAGCACGCTTGTCATCTCCCAGTACCGAGAGCCAACTGCCGACATAGGCAGCATGGTCTGGTCGCGGTTCGAGCTCGGGCACAATGCCGAGATCAGCACACAGCAGCGCCGACCCGATTTCAGCGACGAGTTCCTCGCGCGCCCGTTCGGTCTTGTCCTTTGCATAGCGGGTGAGATCGCGCCCAACACGATCGGCCTTGGCCGTCCAGTGGATATGCTCGTGGCTTAGAACTGCGACATATGAAGCCGCATCCCGAAACGTCTCGAAGGGCGGCATCTGGATGTGGTCGCTGGAAGGGGCGTAAAACGCTCGCGAGCCACCATGTCTGACCTTCGCCCCGGCATGGGCGAAGAAGCGATCGGCTCTCTCGATCCGTTCGACCGGGTCGATGACCGGGGCAGGTCTATGGTAATAGTGTTCGGGCAGGCCTTCGATCTGTTCGACATTGAAGACGCCATAAGCCCGCAGGAACGGAATATCGCGCTCGACTTCATCGCCCCGGGCATCGGTTTCAGTCTTGGTGAACCGGCTGGCATAAATGACGGTGCTGCTCGTTTGACCCTTGCGGACGTGCGCGCCAAGTTCCCTTGCCTGCTTGAAGGTCATCCAGATCGGCGCGGCGTAGCCGCGCGCCATGGCCTCCGACCACAGCAGCAACACGTTCATGCCGGAATAGGGTTCGCCATTGTGGCGCAGCGGCCGCGTGATGCGCCCGGCGGCATTGCCGGCGCGCCAGGGTTGCACCCATGGGCGAACACCCTCTTCGAGCTGCGCAATGATCCGCTCCGTGATCCGCGCATAGATATCGACGCGGGTGGCGTTCTTTTCTTTCCTGCTCATTTTCATGAACCTCCTTGTCTGGAGGCCGCGGCGATCGCGGCCCCGTCACGAGGTCCAGAAAGGGCGGAGCACCACGGCAGGCCGCGCACCCGCAGGGCCGGAGCGAAGCGGCGGACGGCGCAGCCGTTGCACGGACTGTCCGGCTCCGCCAGGACCGCAACCGGACGGGGCCGCAGTCGGGCGACAGGAAGAAGAAAGGCGGCGCATTGCGCCGCCTTGTTACGATGAAGGGGAAGGCTCGGTTCAATGAACCGAGCGGCTACCCGTGTGAGGATCGTACTCGTAGAGGGCTTCGACTTCTGCGTCCTCGATCTCATCGGCGGGAAGGACGCCGTACTCATTGTCGGATCGGAAGAGGATCACGGTGGTCATAAGGGTGCGGGCGAGGTTCCAGGCGTGCTTTTGGGCGAGTTCGAGGTTGTGCGACATTTGAGGGCTCCATCTTGGGAGCGGGCCAATTCCCGCTCGATGGCTCCTCGAAAGGCCCGGCCCCGGGCGCGATCACCGCGTCAGGCGAAGCCAGAGCGGCCGCACGCTTTGCGTAGCGGACCCCTTGCGGGTTGAACGTGGCAGATCCGGGGGCGGGTCAGGACGCCATCACAAGAGAGCGGGATTTGCCGGCTTCCGGTGGCCGCCTATGTGCCGACCGCCCAGCCCAAAGGCAGGAGAATGACGATGCTGGGATCAAAGACCACGGCATAGGGGCAGGATCAGCTATGGGAGCGACCTCAACCTGGATCAATATCGCGGTCAGGGTCAGTCGGCGCGTGCGTCGCCGGCCAGCCTCGGTGTCCAGTCTTCAACCCTTCCGGTTTCCAGTCGCCGCCGCGCATGGCGTCTCCAGCCCTCGGCCAGCTGTGGCAGCTCGGCAAGCGCCACGAGTTCGGAGCGATTGAGCGTGTCGACATAAAACACCCGCCATATGCGGCTGATGGTCCAGGCCGGTGCGGAACGGTGAATGCGTTCGAGCCGACTATCGGGCGCGATTTGACCCGGCTCCAGCACCCGATAATACCAACCGGTGCGACCGCTGGCCTGGACGCGCCGCGCCATATCCGGTTGAGCGAAGCGTTCATTGAGTTTCCAGCAGGGCTGTCGGCCCTGGCTCACCTCGATGACGGCGCTGCCGATGGCGAAGACGTCGCCGACGGCCACGTCATCTTCCAGTAATCCAGCTGTGGCGAGGTTTTCGCCAAAGGCGCCGGCCGCGCCGAGAACATCGCGCTGGCCAATATCCGCAACCCAGGCGGGATAGTGATCGAGCGCGTAGTGATGAAGGGCTTTTTCGGCGCCACCGTGATGCCGAGTGTCGCCCTGCGCGTCACCGGCAAGGCCAGCAGGCCGAGCATCAAAGGCCGGTCGATTGGCGACTTGGCGATCCCGCTCGGAATGCCCCGCGGTCCAAGGGGACGGACATCTCCGACGAGCAGAGCCTGCAATGGAATGCCCGTCATGATGGAGTCCCTGTGCTCGCCAGTGCCATGGCGATCCGGGCGCCCACGACGAGATCCTCCTCGACGCCGAACGTCTCGTGGAGGATCGCTCCATCGTGCCCGATCAGTACAGAGGACGGGGTGCCGCGAAACCCATAGCGTCGCATGGTGACCGGAATGGGAGATTGTTCATCCGACATATCGACGCCGACCGGGGAGACGATGCGATATTCATGCAGGAACGCTCGCAACGTCACCGGCGACATGGCATCATGATGCTCGAATACCGTGTGAAGCCCGATGATTTGCAGGTCGGAGCCTGAAAAGACACGTTCGATGCGTTGCACCTGCGGGATGGATTGCGCAACGCAGCCTGGACACAGGAGCTGGAAGGCGTGCAGCAACACCACGCGACCGCGCAGACCCGCAAGGGTCAGTGGTTCTGCCGTGTTCAACCAGGCGCTGACGGCGAGTTCGGGAGCGGGCGACGGAGTGAGCATCAGCGTTGGTCCTTTTCGGAAGCCGGGGGCCAGGTCAACATGTACGTCGGGACCGGTTATCACGCCCCGTACCACATCCTGAGAACGTCACCGACTGGTCCAAGAGAAGCCTTGTTGCGTCGGTCGGCTCGATGAGGATATTTTTGCCCATGTTTCTTCTCTTCATGCCTGGAGGGGTGAAACTGCCGGTTCGTCGATGGCAGTCGACGAACCGGCCCTTCTTTCGATGGCCGCAGACAATTCCGATCAATGGGCGGGTGCAACCTTGCCCGGAAGACTGAGATCCCCCGAGGCGACTTTGAACACGTTGTCGACGCACAAGAGCGGCGCGTGCAGGTTTGCGTTGACCTTGAGGCCGGCGGTGACACCGTCAAACGAGGCATCGGCGATGCCACCGATCAGTGCAACGGGAATGCTCACTTCCACCGTGTCCCCCGTGAAGGTTGTGGGATAATCCGGGCTGTCGATCAGCAGCGGCACGTTGGGCCAGGTCGGTGGCACCTTTGGCGTCGTGCCCTCGGGAATATCGTGAACCTTGAGGCCGCCGGGGCAGGCGGCGTCCTCTCCCAGCACCACCCAGTGGGGGTGCCAGACATGGCGGTTTTCTCCGCCATAGGCGGCGTCGTCGAAATCGGGATGGAAGGTGACGGCGAGCGCCACGATTCCCTGACTGGCGTCGAACCCGATATCGCCGCTGTCGAGACTGGTCGGCCAGACATAGGCATAGACGCTCGAGCCTTCGAACTTTCCGGTGGCGTCGGGCTTGTCGACCCCCGCTTCACCACGCACCCTTGTGGTGAAAATGGCGGTATCGCCATGGGTGACGATACTGGTTTCAATGATGTCGAACGAGGCCAGCACGGCGTCGGATGGCCGGCTCGTCACGGTGTTCTCATGGGCGTGGGCCGGCACGGCCGACATTGCGCCGAGCAGCGCCGCCGGCAGAAGTACTCGGTGCATGTGTTCGTCTCCTTCTTCATTCGCCTGGAGGGTGGTGATCCTTCTGAAATGCGCCCCAAGTGGCAGCCCGGGCGGAAGGATCGGCGGTTTCGTGGTCGCGGCAGTCGATCCGCAGATCCTGCTGGCCGAAGGCCGCGTCGACGAAATTGCAATGATGCGGCTGCGCCGCATCGGCATGCGCATAGGGCCGGAAATACCGGCAACTCACACACATGCGCTGAATGGGAATGGTGCCCTGTTCCTGAAGCTGGTGGATAACGGACACGAGCTGCACGAGAAGTTGCTCCTGATCATCATCATTAAGGGCGGAGGTAGCCCGATCCACAGCGCCGGCAGTCTCATGGCCGGCCCGGACCACAGCCCTGCCCGCACTGGTGATGACGATGCGGACGGCGCGGCCATCGGCGGGATCGGCGCGCTTTTCGATCAGCGCCTTACGCTCGAGCGCGAGGATAGAATCGGTAGCAGTCGGTTGGGATACCCCCAGATGCAAGGACAGGTCCTTGACTGTCCATCCGCGATGACGGCCGTCCAATAGACGCAGGATCGCCAACTGCGTCGGAGTGACACCGGCCGTGCGCGCACGTACCCAATCGTCCGCCCTCAATGCCATGGCGATCCGCTCAAGGCCTTCAGCAATGCGCGCATGTACCGGCGGTGCAACGAAAGGAGGTTCCATAATTTATTTACATAGGATTCCTATATATCGTCAATGCACTTTTTAACGAGGCGACGGGCGGAGCCGAGGCCCCGCCCGAAGCGGCTCAGCCAAATGCTGACATCTGGAGCTCGGCCGCCTTGCGATCGACGGCCTGGCCAGGGTTCTCGACGGCCCGCTCGAAGGGCTTCCACTTCTCGCCGATGACATGTTCGTAGGCAGCAACTGCACCTTCTGCCGCCATGCGCAGGGCATGGGCCTGGAGCGCCATATCGGCGGCGAATTCCCGCTTGCGCTGCGCGGCGCTGTCGAACCCCACGGGTCCACCGATGTCTTCGTCGCGGTCGTCGCATGCGGCCTTTGCTGTGGCGTCGCGCGCTTCGGTCACCGCCCGGCTGTAAAACTGGCCCGCACCATAGGCGGAACCGACGAATGATCCGACAATGCGCTGCATGTGGATCTGCATGGCCCGTTCGCCAAGGCCTTCGTCGAGCGCCGAAGCCGTTTCGATGATGAGTTTTTCGTGGAGGTCGCGGATACCGTCGCTGTCGAGAACCGGGAGGCCAAAGCTTTCCGAGATGAGGGAAGCCTGAGCCGCATCGGGGCAGGCGAGCCGGATCATTTCGAGGGTGGTTCCTTTACGGAGAGGAACAACGCGGGCGCTCGGGCGGGAATTGGCTTTCTTGGTCATGGTATGTCCTTTCCTTCTGTTCCCGAAGCTCGAACCGGCTCCGTGCCGGCCCTCCCTCGGGCGCGGAACAAAAGAACCGGCGGAATGACGGGCGCTTCAAGGTCCGGTCGGACCGAAGTCGAGCATGGCAGGTTTGCGGCCAAGCAGGGCTCTCGAGCCTGGCGCGGGACGCGGGCCTGCCATGTCGAGACCGGCTCGATCCGGCCGCAACGCGGCGCGGCACGCGGCCTTGAAGTGAACGGCCGCCGGTTCAGGACCGCAGCCAGACCGAGGGAGGTCCGGCACGGCCTCGATATCGACACGGAAAAGGAGCGACAGGCGGTGGTGACCAATTGCCTGATCCTGCGCACTTGTTTTGATTCATCGACGTCAGAGCCATCGACATCCAAACGGCCGCCCACCTGACGGGCATCTCAGCCGCATCGAAGGTCATCGACTTCTCTCTCACCATCGATGAAGACGCCGCGCCGATGCCGGTTTCAATCCAATAATGCTGCACCGCCGTGCAGGACACCGGCAGACAGTCAGCCCCACGGTTTCACAGCGCTGATACTGCGCACCGATTCGGGTACGAGGAGTTGGCTCAGCCGTCAGGCCGGCTGGCTTGACCGCGACAAGATTTCCGGACGCCACTGTGCGATAATCGCTTCGATCTCGGCACGATGTTCGGTCGGATACGTCGCGTTGCTTTGGCGTGCAAGCCAGGAAAAGACCGTTGCCATATCGGTGGCGATCCTGGTGTCGACAGCGAAGAGATCGGTAATGTCAGACCCGCCCAGGCTTTCGGCGTTCCATCACGCCAGGAGGAAATTGGCGACCCGGCGCGCTTGGTGGGTGTCGCTCTGAGCCAGCGTCAGGAGTCTCCGCAAAGCTGCCCAGGTCAGCTCGTCCATGTCCATTCCTCCGACGGTTTCGATCAAACTATCTCAACATCGGTCCGATTGCACGGTTTACTCGCTTTGGACCTTCGCACATCTCAAGAACGCCACAGCCAATGCGGCGCGTTCACGATCGACGTGGAGATCCGCCGCGCGGTGCCCCGACGGACGCCGGCACCAGCGTCCGGCTGGCGCCTGGCAGGTGGGACAGGGCACACGCGTCACCGGATGATCCGGCCATGTTCGGTTGCACCGATTGCAGCGGAACCTCTTCTTCTGAAAGCTGCGGTCTGCTTTCGGCGTCAAGCCGACGATCACCGGCATCGCTCACATTTTTGAGGAAGATGCTTCCGAGGCGCAACCCCCTCGGCCCGAGTTGACGCGCATGCTTGACGACCTGCGCGCGGGCGACGTGGTGACGGTGACGTGCCTTGATCGGCTTGCCCGATCCAGGCACGACGTTCTGGCGATCGCGGTGCGGATCAAGCAGGCCACTGCCGGCTTGCGTTCGCTGGCCGAGCCGTGGGCCGATACGACAACGCCGGGCGGAAGATCGATGCTGACCGTATTGGCCGGCATCTTGGATTTTGAGCGTGGTTTGATCGCAGAGCGCACCAGCGCCGTTCGGACTGCTGCCAGGGCGCAGTGTGTGAAATGCAGGCGGTCGTCGGTGCTCTCGGACGAACATATCGCTCAAGCGCAGAAACTCATCGACCAGAAAAACAAGCCCATAGCAAAAGTCGCTCGGTTCCTAAGCGGGCATCGCTCCACGCTTTACCGGGCTCTTGATGGCTGACGACCGGAATCGACCCCATGCACGAACCCGCTTCGCGGGAGGGACGCGCGTGGTGAGACTTGATGGATTCGTCTGAGGCTCTGGGCAGCTAGAGGCTGGGGTCCGAACAT
>NZ_JBEPML010000013.1:0-118729 GCF_040545735.1 Aquamicrobium terrae | reverse complement strand
CACCGCAAGCTCGCCGCCTAAAAGCCAACCCCTGACGAGGCCCGCTCTCCGTTAACGCCACGCCAAACCTGCGCCAAATGTTTCGACGACGGACACTCGAGGAAGTGGGCATTTACGTTCGATGGTTCGATGAGGAGCGCTTGAGAAATCAACTGCGCATATCGATCGGAACGGAGGATGAAAACGCGCAAGTGTTAAGGGTAATCGCCGAATTATTAAGCAGATTTCGCGATGTCGGGCCGAGGGAGTATGAGCCGTTGACCGGCAGGCATTCAGGTGATGCAGCTCCGTGAAAATGTTCGTGCCGCCGACAGAAACCTTAGCAACGACACGCTTTTGTTGCGTCTTGCCCAGATTGCCCTGAGGCGAACGCCATCGCTTTCTCCAGCGATGGGTCGAAAGACCACTCCGTCCATGACATACCGAGCCATAGAACTGCAGACAAAAGCGAGTCCATAATTGATCGCCACCAGGCGCAATACGCTTTCAAACCCTATGTCGTGAACGATGAGCCGATCACAGGAGCGCGGAAGACGGGAACACAGCATCTCCCGGATCTCTTCAGAAAAGGCTCCTTGTCCGGAAAGCAGGAACGTCTCGTCGGCAAGTTGCTCCCAGGATACGGTCTCATTGCGAGCGAGACGATGCTGTGCAGGAAAAGCGACACAAGGTGACTCACGCCATAGCGCTTCAGATGCACACCCCGGAAAAGCCATGTCGCTCTCGGTAATGCAAACGTCAATCGCGCCTCGGATGATACTGTCAAAATGCTCCGGCGCGGATGCCTCGTGGATCGTCACCTTGATTTTAGGCTGAAGGTTCCCGAATCCCTTTAACAGCTCCTGTGTTGCTCCAATCACAAGACCAGGGCCGAGGCCGACTCGAAGAAGGTTGCTCTGTACCCGATGCGCCAAAGTGGCTTTTTCCGCCGCCTGGCTCAATTCCAGCGCGCTTCGGCTTGCCTCAGCCAAGAACAATCGCCCGGCCTCCGTCAGCGCTATGCCGCCGTAGCTCCGCGTGAATAGCGGAAATCCAAGCCGCTTCTCAAGGAGCTGTATGCGTCGACTGATTGTGGATTGATGGACATCTAACGCGCCGGCAGCCTTCCTGAGACTTCGCAGTTCGGCAGCGACCATCGCGTACCGAAGATATCGGAGGTCAAGGGACAAGTCAGGCATAACATGTGCAACTACCGACAGCCCCCCAACTCCTTGGCTCCTGCCGTTCACACACGGTTTACCGTCTGGCGCCGACAAGAAGATGATTCTAGTAGGTCACGATAGCATACATTGCCGACAAATGAATATGGCTTTGTAGCATACGATCGACCATGTCGGCACTAGGACATTTCCCGCACAGGTGTGGCCGTAAGCTGCGCGACAAAATTGCTGACCGCGGGGGACGTCTCATCCCTGCGAAAAACCGCAGCGACTTCGGAGGCGATAGGCTCGCCGCTGACCTGCCGAACTTCTACCCCGGGCAGGTTCAGTACGCCGCACGCGGCGGTTGGAATGACAGAGATGCCTATGCCCAGGGAAACCTGGGTCAGAACCGCCAGCAAGCTTCCGGGAGCCGACACAATCCTCGGATGGAAGCCGCCGCGCCTGGCGAGCTCGTAAGTCCCTGCGCTCTGTTCGGGGGAAATGAAGGGCTCGTCTTTGAGATCGGCAGGTCGTACCGGCTCAAAATCCTCCGTCGCTCGATGCTGTTTCGGCAACGCGAGGCAAAACCGATCGCGCAGTAGAACATGATACTGCAACGCCTCAGGGATCGATATCGGTAACCGAACGAATCCCACATCGACTTGTCCGCCGACAACGAGCTTGGGAAGCAAGCCCATTACGGTCTCTTGCGCGTTCAGGTCAACGCCCGGCCAGGCTTTAAGGAAGTCACTTATCTGGTCCTGGAGCACGCCAGCGTAGGCCGCTGATCCGACATAGCCGATTTCGACCCGGCCAATCTCGCCACGACCAGCGCGCCGTCCGACGCTCTGCGCCCTCCCGAACTGCTCGAGGACACCTCGCGCCTCGTCAAGAAAGATCTCTCCCGCACGTGTCAACGCCACAGAGCGTTTCGTCCTGACAAAAAGTTTGGCGGACAGAGACCTTTCGACCTCCTGGATCTGCACGGTCAATGTCGGCGGAGCGATGTTCAGCCGCTCCGCCGCACGAGCGAAATGCAGCTCTTCCGCAAGAACGACAAAATATCTGAGATGCCGGAGTTCCATCGAGACAACGCCTGTGAATTAGGTGAAGCCTAATAATAAGGAAAATAACCGACAATGCGAGAAATTAGAGCAGCCGCTAGAACACGACCCAAAAAGGTCAAGGAGCCGCACATGCCACGTACGCCCTCGTTCCCACGTCTCTCCGCCGCTCTCTTGGCGGCCACCGTCTTCGCCGCCCCAGCATTTGCGCTTGAGCTGCCCACACGCCAGGTTCTCACACTGGAAGCCGCTCGCGCCGTGGCCGCCGCCGCCGAGGCGAAGGCCTCTGCAGAAGGTTGGCCGTGCGTAATCTCCGTTGTCGACGACTCAGGATCGCCAATTCTGCTCACGCGTATGGACAACGCCGCAGTTCCCGCTGGCGTCGAGTTGGCGCCTGGCAAAGCCAGAACAGCGGCGCTGTTTCGCCGCGAGAGCGGAGCGCTCGAGAACGCGATCAACGGTCAGCGCCCCGCAGCCATAACGGCCAGAGGCTTTGTTCTCATGCGCGGAGGTCTTCCGATCGTCGTCAACGGCCAGGTCGTCGGCGCCATCGGCGTATCCGCCGATACTCCAGATCATGACGAGCTGATCGCAAAGGCCGGCGTCGCGGCGATCAACAAATGAGCGACATCGCACTCACGCGCAGGTCCGCAAACCCGCTCTTCATACTGCTCACTGCGTCGACTGGCTGCGCGATGACTGTACTGGACACAAACGTCGTGGCGATCGTCCTTCCGACGATTGCACGCGATTTCCAGGCAAGTTTCGCCGAGATCGAATGGGTCATCAGCACTTACGTCCTCTGCTTCGCGTCGCTGCTTCTTCCGGCCGGCGCGATCGCCGATCGCTTCGGCCGGCGCCGCATCTTCCTGATCGGTATTGTTTCGTTCGCCATATCGTCACTCATGTGCGGCCTGGCGACGTCGGCGATGGCGCTCTACCTTGCCCGCGCCCTACAGGGCGTCAGCGCGGCGTTCCTGCTCGCTCCGGCTCTCGCGATCATAGGACACACCTTCCACGTCGAGGCCGAACGTAATCGGGCCTGGGCGATCTGGGGCGCGATGATGGGCCTGACCATGGTCCTGGCGCCCATCATCGGTGGCGTGATCGCCTATGCCTTGGGATGGCGCTGGGCCTTCCACATCAATGCCCCGATCTGCGGTCTGTTGGCGGCTGCGGCCGTTCTGCTGGTGGAGGAGTCGAGCGACGCTGCGGCCCGCCGGCTGGACCCGGCGGGCATCGTGTCCTTCACCTCGGCGATGTTCGGTCTGACCTGGGGCCTGATCAACGGTCAGGCTCACGGCTGGGCCTCAGCGAGCGCGCTGGCCGGCTTCATCGGCGGCGCTTTGGCGCTTGGGATTTTCATCGTCGCAGAGCGGTCCCAGCAGCGCCCCATGCTGGATCTGCAGCTCTTTTCAAATCCGCGCTTCGTCGGCGCGGTCTGGGCGATGTTCGCCTACGCCGCCGCAGCGCAAGTCATGGCGTCACTGCTGCCGCTGTTTCTTCAGAACGGTTTGGGCCGGTCAGCCCTCGAAGCGGGCTTCGCCATGCTGCCCTTCGCGCTCGCCATGCTGCTTTTCCCGCAGGTCGGGCGGATTCTCGGAAACCGTCTTTCACCGAGGGCGATTCTCGCGATCGGTCTCGGGCTCGTCGGCATCGGCAACGCATCGACGGCATGGGGAGCGCAACTGGGAGCCTGGCCGGTCGTGATGATGGGAATGCTCGTTCTCGGCAGCGGCGGCGGGCTCCTGAACGGCGAGACCCAGAAAGCCATTATGAGCGTCGTTCCGCGCGAGCGCGCAGGAATGGCTTCCGGGATCAGCACCACCTCTCGCTTCTCGGGCATCCTGCTGGGCTTCGCCTTGCTCAGCGGCGTGCTGGCGACCGCTGTCCGTGGCCGACTGGTCGATCCGGGTTGCGGTGCATCGTGCGCGCCGACGTCGTCCTTCGCCGACGCGGTCATCGCCGGCGACCTGCCGCACGCGGTCGCCGGGCTGTCGGGACCCGCCCGTGAACTCGCGATTGAACACGCGCGAACGGCCTTCTCGTTCGGCTTTTCCATCGCGCTTCTGACCGCGGCTGTCTTCGCGCTCATCTCTTCGTTCTTGGTCTATCGGTTGATGCGAAGCCGATAGATGCGCGCCTTCGCACCATGGCGAGACCCATGCATCATGCTCAGATGTGACGAATAGGCTTAAAGACGTTATCGGAACTGGATAATGGATCAGACGACAAACAAACCTAAGACGAGGCAGGTTATCGCAACCTCGGGCAACGAGACCGCACCGGTTCAGATCAGCTTTCCGGTAGCGCTATTTTGCATTGTATTGGTCGCGCTCCATCTACGGCCTGGTCTCGTGTCGGTCGGCCCATTGTTATCGTCGATCCAGGAACAGTTTCACCTCTCGCATACGGTCGCAGCGCTACTCACCTCAATCCCAAATCTGCTGCTCGGACTGATGGCGTTCCCAGCACCGTGGCTTTCTCGTCGCTTCGGCCGGGATCGCACGATCGTAGGGGCACTTTTAATCCTGACCGTTTCGACGTTGTGTCGAGCCTTTGCGCCGAACACATTCACGCTTTTGGCAACTACCGCCGGCGTCGGTGTCGGTATCGCCGTCTCGCAAACTCTGGTCGCATCTTTCGTCAAGGCCAGCTACCCGGCGAAGGCTGCGGTTGTAATCGGAATCTATGCAACGGCGCTATCGGCTGGCGCGACGCTGGCGGCTGGTCTGACCGAGCCAGTCATCCGCTTTTTCGGAGATGACTGGCGTTATGGGGCTGGTGTCTGGAGCCTGCTGGGCATTCCCGCTGTCGCCGCATGGCTTTTCATCGCACGAAGAACAAAGACGACCGAACGTCGAAGAACGATCCACCGCTTCCCGTGGCGCCACCGAAAAGCATGGGCGATCGCTATTTTTTTCGGATGTCAGAATTTTCTATTCTACAGCGTCGTCGCGTGGCTGGTGCCATTCCTCATCGAGCAAGGTGAGACGAGCGCACTCGGCGGTTTTGTACTGGCAGCGTTTACTCTTGTCTTTACTGTGTCGGTTCCGGTTTTCGGCACCTTCAGCAAAGATCTCGATCGCAGGGGCTGGCTCGCCTTCAGCGCAGGCTGCACCTTGCTCGGCTTGGCGGCGCTGACACTGCTACCCGGTCTTAGTCCTTTCGCAGGTGTCTCGGTTGCCGGGTTCGGGCTCGCTGGAGCATTCACGCTAGGCATGACTCTGCCTCTTGATAACACGAGAGATGAAGATGAGGCTTCCGCCTGGAACGCGTTCGTCCTGATGACCGGCTACGTCATAGCGTCTTCCGGTCCGCTTCTCGTCGGATACCTGAGAGACCAAAGTGACGATTTCAGGCTCTCGATGTTGCTGCTCCTCATTGTTGCTCTGATCATGCTTGTTCTATCTGCGTTTCTTCGACCGAGACAGCACGCCTAAGAAAAGGTGCGACACGTTGTTGCATATAACGAGGACCTGACGATGAATCCACCACTGAGAAGCCCGCTGTCACAGGAGGATGCTCAGCGGTTTGGCAGCGATCCGTTTTCGACATTCCGAGCCAATCTCGCCTCGGTGGAGGACCGCATCGCACGGGCTTGCGCGCGGATCGGGCGCGACCCTGCTTCAGTCCGGCTCCTCGCCATTACCAAAACGGTGCCGGCGCATATTCTCCGCTACGCTTTTGAAGCCGGTATCCGTTGTTTCGGCGAAAACAAGATTCAGGAGGCGATCACAAAACGAGAGGCGCTGAACGACCTGGCCATTGACTGGGCCGTCGTCGGCCATCTCCAGACCAACAAAGTCAAATACCTTGCGCGCTTCGCCTCAGAGTTCCACGCCCTGGATAGCGTTCGTCTAGCCGACACTCTCAATTCACGACTTGAACGCGAGAATCGCACTCTCGACGTTTATGTACAGGTCAATACATCCGGCGAAGAAAGCAAGTTTGGCCTTCAGCCCAGCGAGCTGATGACCTTCGCTGATGATCTTGAAAGATTTCCCAGATTGAGGCCGAGGGGCTTGATGACTTTGGCATTGTTTAGCACGGACATGATGAAGGTCCGGCCCTGCTTCACCCTATTACGACACCTTCGGGACGAACTGCTCCAGAATCACCCCGAGTTCACTGAACTTTCCATGGGCATGACGGGCGACTTCGAGGTGGCAATCGAGGAAGGCGCTACCGTCGTCCGCGTGGGCCAAGCCATCTTTGGAAAGCGGCCGACTTCGGATTCGGATTATTGGCCCGGTTTTGCGCCGGTCTGACCAAGCCCGCAGTGATCGGAAACGGCTCAAGCCAATGACATTTCAAGGCCAGGTCCCCGACGGGTCAGGGGAATGGCCACATGCTGAGGCTGGCACGGAATTCCCACTCTCCTTGTTTCTTAGAGGACCCCGCAGGGACCGGCTTCATACCATCTTCCAGCGTCACGCGTCTCGAGCCAGGCTGCCGCGGCAGCTCGCGCTGACGGAGTGGTTTTCACTTGCACATTTTCGCTGAACATGTATGTTCAATGAAATGAAGAAGCGGAATTACAAGCTGGGTCAACGGGCCATCTCTCAGGAGGAAACGCGGCGACGTATTGTCGAAGCGACCGTTGCCTTGCATGGCGAAATCGGGCCTCGGGCTACGACAATCAGCGCGATTGCGGAAAAGGCTAATGTTCAGCGGCTGACGATCTACCGGCATTTTTCAGACGAAACGCACCTGTTCGAAGCCTGCACATCGCATTGGTTCGACCTCAATCCCCCGCCCGAACCATCCCGTTGGGAACAAGAGCAAGGAATCGAACGCCTGCGTTGCGCGTTGAGCCAGCTCTACGCCTACTACCGCCGAACCGAACGTATGTGGGCTTTGACCTATCGGGACGAGGCCGACGTGCCCGCTCTCGCGAAGCCGATGGGCAAAGTTCGGGCCTATCTTGAAAGCGTCCAGAATGACCTGTCGGATCATCTTGATCCGGAAGCTTCAAACCTCCGGGCACTCACGCTGACCGTCGGATCGGCGATCCAGTTTTGGACCTGGCAGACGCTCGCCCGCGAAGAGCCGAACGACGAGCTCCTCGCGGACATAGTCTGCGGCTGGGTTCGCGGGGTCATGATCAATTCAACCGCGCCCTGAGGGGCGCATCCGCAGAACACGCAAGCCGAGTGGAGCGCCTTACGCCCACGATAGCTTCGATCGACCAGGAGTTTACCGATCGTGCAAAATCTTGAATCAACGAAAGCGCTTTTCGATCGCTGGGAGCGAGTGTGGAACAACGGCGAGCTGGACCTCGTCCCGAGTTGTGTCGCCGAAAAATATATCCGTCATGAGGACGCCGGCGAGCGCATCGTTTCTCCTCAAGAGTATGCAAGCGAGATCGAGCGTCTTCGGTCTGATCGACCGAATATGCGGATCGTCGCTTACGACCACGCTTTCGATGGCGAACGCGCCTGGTATCGCGTCGACTTCAAATGGACCGACAAGGACAGCGGAGAGGAACGAAGCCGTGCGAGCCTCCAGGTGTGGCGGATCGAGCATGGCAAGCTCGCTGAAGCCTGGGTGGCGAACCATCCGGTCGGAACGACCTGGGGTGACGCGGCCGCTCTGGAGAGGTGGACAGCCGAGAAGGGACAGGCCGCAACAAGACAGCTATTTTCCACCTTCCAGCTTGGTCAGCTCCAACTGCGCAATCGCGTCGTGATGGCGCCGATGACCAGATCGCGCGCGATCGGCAATGTTCCTAACGATCTTGTTGCCGAGTATTACACGGCGCGGGCGGACAGTGGTCTCATCATCACTGAAGGAACGTCACCGTCGCCGGACGGCCTCGGCCAACCGCGGATCCCCGGACTCTTCAACCGAGAGCAGGTCACGGCCTGGCGTAAGGTCACCGATCGCGTCCATGAGAAGGGCGGACGCATCTTCGTGCAGCTCATGCATACGGGGCGTGTCGCTCATCCCGCAAACATGCCGGAAGGCAGTAAAATCGTGGCGCCGTCCCCGGTCGCGATCGAGGGAAATATCTATACCGACACAGAGGGACACAAGCCCTATCCCGTCCCCTCGCAGATGAGCACGCTCGAGATCGAACACGCGATCGAGGAATTTGTACAAGCAGCGCGCTACGCCGTCGAAGCCGGCTTTGACGGGGTGGAGATCAACGCAGCGAACGGATATCTGATCGAGCAGTTTCTCCATCCCAGCGCAAACCGCAGATCCGATGAGTGGGGCGGAGAAGGCCGGGACAGATTCGCACTCGAAATCGCCAAGCGTACCGCGTCCGCTATCGGCGGCGACCGGGTCGGAATCCGAATCTCCCCCCATGGAGCCATCAATGATACCGGGCCGTTTCCGGGTGTCGACGCATTCTATCTCGAATTCGCGGCAAAACTTTCGGAACTGGAGCTGGTCTACATTCACCTGGTAGACCACAGCTCCATGGGAGCTCCACAAGTCCCCGCAGATTTGAAGGCGCAGATTCGCGAGCGGTTTCGCGGCGCGTTCCTCCTGAGCGGTGGCTATGATGCGTCCAGAGCGGAAGCCGATCTGGCTGACGGAAAAGGGGATCTCGTCGTTTTCGGACGGCCTTACCTCAACAATCCCGATCTGGTGGAGAAGCTGAAGGTCGGCGCGCCGCTTCGCGATGCCGATCCCCATACTTTCTACACTCCGGGACCAGAAGGCTACACGGAGCTCTGAATTTATGGGGGAACGACACGATCAAGCCCTGCAGGGACGACCGGACCAAGGGACCACATTACTGAATTTCGCTCCGTCTGACAGGCACCGAGAGGAGTCGGTTCCGAGGCGTTGCGAACGGGGTGTTCATGAGTAGCCGCCGCAAAACCCGTGAGCATCCCCCGAGACGCGCATCTCCCCCCTCGATGCGCGTCTCACCCCTCATTCGTCACGTGACGGCCGCGCTGGCCGCATCTCGGGCTCGAAAAGCAGACCGCTTTCAAGGCCGCTACGATAACGTAAGGCTGCGAATACTGGGACTGCTCCTCATGAACCTGGCGATTGTAGCGCTGCTGAACTCTGCGTTGCACATCAGGCTTTTCGAGTATTGGCCGGGGATGACCTCTATATTCGGAGGCGTGCTACTGTTGATCACGATGATCAAGATCGCGCGACCGACCGTTTATCTCGACTGGATGGCGATAGGCATCGCCCATGTTGCGCTTGGCACAATGGTCGCAGAGGATCCATCGCTATCAACGGATAGCGGAATATTCTTGATATTCTGGCTCGTTTCGGCCGCATCTGCCCTCATCATGGTTTGGATCGGAAAGACGCTCAATCTGACCGGAGGCGTCTATCTCGTTGCCGGTGGGCTCACGAATCTCGCCTGCCTTGCCGTGGCCATACTGTTCAACTCGGCAGCACACGGTCCTTTGCCCGACAACATCCTGGCCACGCAGTTGTTGATACTGGGCCTCTCTCTCCTCGGCTTAGGACAGCATCAGGCGCTGCCCCCAAACCAACGCCTCGAATAAAGAACGAGCCGAAACCAAAAGCGTGAAAGGGTTGGTATGAGTAAGTCAATCAAAGTCGATATCTGGTCCGAAATCTCTTGCCCCTGGTGTTATGTCGGTAAGCATCGCCTGCAAGCCGCCCTAGCGACCTTTGCTGCCGAAACAGATCGTCCGGCTGTGAGCATAGAGTTCCACAGCTTCGAACTGGCGCCGGAAATCCCCGAAAACTACAGCCAGAATCACCGAACCTATCTTTCGGAACACTATGGTTGGACAGAGGCGCAGGCGACTGCGGCGAACCGTCAGCTCGAAGCGGCTGGCGCTCCTCTCGGCATCAAGTTCGACTTTGAAAATCGCAAAGTCGTGAATACGCATCGGGCCCATGAATTGCTCCATCATGCCAAGAGGCACGGCATGCAAGCGGAAATGAAGGAAGTCCTGCAGCGAGCGCATTTTTGCGAGCAGGCCGATCTCAGCCGGGTAGAAATTCTGGCCGGGCTGGCCGAGACTATCGGGCTGAACTACCAGGCTGCAGCCGAAGCTGTGCTGTCAGGCGCGTACGTGCAAGCCGTCGATGACGACATCGAAATGGGACGTCGTCTGGGCGTGACCGGCGTGCCGTTTTTTGTGCTCGCCCAGAAGTATCGCCTTTCAGGCGCTCAAGACCCGTCAACGCTTCTCCAGGCCTTGGAAGCTGTCGCGGACGACATTACGGAAGTCGAACCCGCCAATTCGGAGACGGGATCCCCAGCGTGTGGCTGATCCAATTTTCGTACAACGTCGGTGAACGCCTGGGGAGATCTCCGTGGCGCGAAAGCCACTGAAGGCGCTTCCGCCGACGGCCTGCGCGTAGTTTGCGGATGAGCCGATCGAGCAAGAAAAATGCTCGTTCAAGCATGGGGATTATCAGCCGGCGCGCTTAGGGTCCGTCTGGATGGTGCGGCTTCCGGCCACCATCGACCGAAGGTCTCGTCGGGGCCAACGCTTTAGGCGGCTTGCTCACGGACGAACCAGTGCGGTTCTACCAACACTCCAGGCGGATATTCACTATGACCCAAACAACATCGAAATCCCGGACTGTCCGTGTCGCGGCCGTCCAATACGCTCCCGATTTGGAAGCGACCGAAGGAACGGTGCGCCGCGTGCTCGAGGCGGTCGCAGAAGCGGCGTCGAAAGGAGCGCAACTCGTTGTCTTTCCTGAGACGTTCATTCCATATTATCCGTACTTCTCTGCCGTCCTGGCGCCTGCAGCCATGGGTGCGGAGCAAAATCGCCTCTACGAAAACGCAGTGCAAATCCCTGGCCCTGTTCCGGATGCGCTCAGCGATGCCGCGCGCAGGCACCGGATCGTTCTGGCGGTGGGCGTCACCGAACGAGACCACGGATCGCTTTACAACACCCAACTCGTCTTCGACGTCGATGGAGCGCTTATCCTCAATCACCGGAAGATTTCGCCGGCGCCGCACGAGCGCCTGATCTGGGATGAAGGCGACGGCACGAGCATCAAGGTCGTCGAGAGCACGGTCGGACGCCTCGGCGCGCTGACATGCTGGGAGCATTACAATCCGCTCGCGCGCTTCTCGCTGATCGCGCAACACGAGGAAATCCATATTTCCACATATATCGGCTCGATCTTCGGCCCCATCTTTGCCAAGCAGACCGAGACGCAATTGATGAATCACGCCCTGGAGAGCGGCTGCTTTGTCGTGAATGCCACGGCTTGGTTGAGCGATGAACAGCGCGCGAGCATCACAGACGATACAAAGATGCAGGGCGTGCTGACCGGCGGCTGTATGACCGCGATCATCGGCCCCGATGGACAACATATCGTTCCGCCTCTCACCGAGGGTGAGGGCATATTGGTCGCTGATCTCGATTTCTCTGAAATCACCAATTCCAAGCGGATCCGGGATTCGGTTGGCCATTATTCACGACCGGATCTGTTCAGCCTCGCCGTTCATAGCAAAGCAACCCCGCATATCCGCGGCATTACCCGCGCCGAGACAGGTCCGCGCGACACCGACCCAGCGGCACATTCTGAACAAACCGCCGACCAGGAATCCTAGAAGTCGGAAATCAGGGCCGTGTGGAACCTAGCACGGCCCTGTATAATGGATGGATATCGTAACGACTGGATTGATGGATTGCTTCCACAAGACGCCCTGAGCCAACTTCTCTTGCTGCATCCCGTGCGGACCGAACTGGACACGCGCTGCCGCTTGAATGCTCCTTGGCGAATGGCGCATCCCGCCGCACCAGTAAATGTCGCCCCTTACCACCTCGTCGTCGAAGGCGCAGCGAAGGTCGACGTCGAGGGACACGGCACTATGGCCTTGAACACGGGCGACATGCTCGTCTTCCCCCGCGGCCACGCCCACCGGCTCTATACCGCTGACTCGGACGCCGCCACGCCTTTGTACACCGTCTACAGAGAGACCCCGGTTCTCCGTTTGGCTAACGATGCCGCCGGTTCGGCCACGGACATTCTCTGTGGGCAGTTTCACTTCGATGCGGCCGGCTCTCGTACGCTGTTTGACGCCTTGCCAGACGTCGTTCTCGTTCGTACCGCCGAACGAGTCGAATTTCTTGGGTTGCAGTCGCTGATAAGGCTATTGCGCGATGAAACGAACGAGCCGCGACCAGGGGCCAGCGCAGTCGTTTCCCACCTCGCCTCTGCGCTCCTGCTACTCTTGCTGAGGGCCTGGCTCGAGCAGGCACACGCCGTGCCGGGCTTTTTTGCGTTGTTGGCGGATTCGAGGCTGAATCGAGCGCTTCATGGCATGTTGAATGAGCCCGGGGAGGCGTGGACGATCGAACAATTGGCACGGGCATGCGGAATGTCACGCGCGAGTTTTGTCCGCAGCTTTCGCATGGCGGCGGGCAAAACGCCCGCGGAGCTTCTTCTAGCCATCCGCATGACCCACGCCGCACACTCGCTAATCCGGACTCGCCGGAGCATAGGGGAGATAGGAGAGAGCGTCGGATATCGATCGGAGGCGGCCTTCAATCGAGCCTTCAAGAGGAGCTACGGAATGGGACCCGGGCTTTTCCGGCGTCAACAGCCAGATGACGTCACCCTCCCACTGCCGCCCGCAAGCCCAACTCAAAACAGCCTCGCTTCCGCAGAACGCAGATGAGGATCAAGGATCGGCCTGGCACCATGTATATGCTTTGGCAAAAATACCGGATCCGCTACACGGACGAAGGAACCGGGAGGCCCGTGGTTTTTCTTCACGGTCTCGGTGGACAGGCGTCAAATTGGATCTATCAGCGAAATTATTTCGCTTCCCGCCAAAGGGTCATTTGCCTTGAACTGCCAGGACAAGGGGCTTCCGAAGGAAAAGAGGTGAGCTTCTCCGAATACTGGAACACCCTTGAACGGCTGCTCGATCATTTAGGTGTCGATGCGGCCGACCTTTGCGGGCTCTCCAAGGGCGCGCGCGTCGGCCTCGACCTCGCGGCAAAGGCTCCCGGTCGCGTTCGGCGCATGGTGGTTGTAAATGCGTTCGCTCATCTGGAAGCCGAAGATAGCCGCACCCGGCGCGATCTATACGCCCTCCTTGGCCAGCAGGACGGAACGCTGCAATGGGCGAACCGGCTGATCGCACTGATGGGCGTCCAGGACTATCCGGCAATCGCAAATGGTTTTCGCCGAGCCGCATCGCACTTGGATGCAGCCCACATTCAGAGAATCTTCAACGAACTGATCGAATACGATCAACGCCCGCTGTTAACGGACGTCACCGCGCCAACCCTGCTGGTTCGCGGCATGCGTGACGGTTTCGTGCCCGAATACTGTGTCGAGGAGATGCACAAGCTGATCCCGAAATCGACGATAATCCGGTTCACGGACGCAGGTCATCTTCCCTATCTGGAGCAGCCCACCCTGTTCAATGAGCGTATCGCCGCGTTTCTCAACGCGTAAGCACGATCAATCCGAACGACGGCCGCCGTCTCGTTTCATCGCCTGCCAGCATGGTGGGCCGTTCTTCAATCGCGCCTAACCTCAAATACGCGCTCTTCGTCTGCGCCGACAACCAGGCAGGTAAGTCGTCCCGACGCGTAGGCGCCGGTATCGATGCCGATTCGGTTCGATCGGAAGACCGGCTGATCGACGATCACATGTCCATGCACAATCCTGAAGCCCCAATCGTTCTCACTGCTGAGGAATGGCTCACGTATCCACATCAGGTCATGCGCTGTCTGTGACGCTAACGACCGTTCCGGGTTGACCCCGGCGTGCACGAACAGAAAGTCGCGCCACCGGAATGAGAGGGCCAGATTGTTCAGAAAATTCTTGTGGCTTTGCGGCAGTTCCCGATCGAGGCGGTGACGCAGATCCGTCCAGGACGTTCCTTCGCTTTCGGAAGGGGGACGCACGCCATAGCTCTCGAGCGCTTCGCGCCCACCGAAATTCATCCAGCTTGCTCCGTGCGATACCGGATCCACCAGGAACTTGATCATACGATCCTCATGGTTTCCCTTGAGGAAGATTCTTGCCACGTGATCGGCGAATGGTAATGACAGTCGCTCCAGCACCTGAGCCGAGTGCGGGCCGCGGTCGACGTAATCACCCAAATAGCAGATAACAGGCCGTTCAGCGCCGCTGCTCGCAATGTCCTTTGCAATCAGGGAATTCATCTCGTCCAAAAGATCAAGGCGACCATGAATGTCGCCGACTGCATAGATCACGGTAAATTCATTGCCGCGATCCGGCGCTGTAATGTCGATCTGCGCTTCCGGCTTCAATTTCGGCTCACTCGCTTTTATTGCTTCAACCATCATCTCTCCTCTTACGGCCGAACCGCTCTTCAAAGATCAAGTTCAAGGCTCTCGCGCTGCTTTAGCCAATGTGTTTTCGTCGAGAAGTCGCTGTTCTGAAACGTCTCAAACGCTGCGCCGCTCTCCTCGCTGAAATGTTTCCACCCCTCGAAGTGGAGAGGAACGACGACGTCAGCGCGAAGATCGTTTGCATACTTGATCGCTTCGACAGCGGACAGGGATAAGTGGATGCCTGCGTCGGGGCCAGGGCTGACATGGCCGATATGCAGGAGCGCGAGACTGACCGGCGCGGCCCGCTCTGCAATCTCGATGGTGCCATCGAACGGCACGGTGTCGCCTGAGATGTAGATCGGGCCCTGCGCAGTCCGTTCATCCCAGTCGATCAGAAATCCGGTGACGGGGCCGGTCAGATCCTGGGTGCCGTCAGGGCCATGTTGCGCTGGCGCGGCAGTAACGGTTATGGCGAACCCGTCGGCCCCCGTGATGGTGGACTGCTGCCAAGGCTCAAGCCCGGTAGCATTCGCGCCAAGCCGGCGCGCGGCCTCGGGCGTCGTCAGGATGAGAGGGATGCGGGTTAGGAGCTCGCGGCCCCTTGTGTCGAGGTTGTCGCTATGCTGATCGTGGCTGAGGAGTACAGCGTCAATGCGGCCGAGCTCGTCGACCGACATAGCCGATGGCGTGGTTTTCTCCAGCGCTATGACGCCGTCATCATATTTCGTGCCGGCATCATCGAGCACCGGATCGGTAAGAAGCCGAAGCGAGCCGATTTCGATGATCGCCATCGCTGTGTCGAGATAAGTAATTTTTACATGCATGACTTTGATGTCCCAATATCGTTTCAACCGATATCCAAGCAGACGGGATCGCGGTAAGCTAGATGAAGAATTTTCTGAGTAAACGAACCACCGAGTGAGAACTTGTCACATGGCGTACCAACCTAAGCGCGCTCCCCTCGATCCCTGTCCGGTCGAGGAAGTCATCGGACTGATCAGCGGGAAATGGAAAGCGCGCATCCTCCTGCTGGTGTTCAGCGGCTATCAAACTTTCTCCGAGCTGGCGCGAATGTTGGGGGAAGCACCCGATCAAGTGCTGGCGAGCCAGCTCAAAGGGCTGATCTCCGATGGGTTACTCTACAAGTCACCCCCGACGTTTCAGAACGGAAGCGGCTCTCGCTATAGCCTGACTGAACAAGGGCGCAGCCTGATGGGGTTGCTTCAGGTGATCTCAGAATGGGGTTTGGCCCGCCTGGATCAGCGCGGCGCCTTTTGGACGCCTCCGGAGCAAAGAGGAGACGAGTCCTTGCGCTCAGAGTCGTCCGCAGCGGCCTGACATCACTCCGCACGGGATACTCGGACATCGCGAGGCGAATCAGGATCTAACCGGTGGCGCGATCCGAGCGCAGGCGCTCCCGTCGTCTGCCTTTTTTCGATGCGCCACACACCCAATGGGCGGACGGTAATGCGTCGACAAGGCGTCCCCTGCTCGATGGACGAAAAGAAGCTAACGGTCCGGCTCTAGCCGACACATCCGCAAGGAGGGGGAATTTTGAAGCTTGAACCTGACCTGGAATCTCCGCGCAACCGAGAGTCGGGCAGCACACCCACGAATATGCCGCTGCCCGTCTACCTGTTCGCAGCGGCGATCTTTGTCACGACGACCTCCGAGTTCATGGTCGCCGGAATCATGCCATCACTTTCCAAAGCGTTCGGCGTCTCGATTGGTGAGGTTGGAAACCTCATCTCGCTTTTTGCACTGGGCATGACGATCGGCGGCCCGCTGGCCACCGCGCTGCTTCTGTTCCTCAAGGTGCAAAACAAGCCCGGACTGCTCTTGCTGCTAATTCTGTTCGTCGCCGGGAGCGTCCTGACGTCAATTGCGTCGGACTACGCCACAATGGCGCTTGGACGCATCGTCCAGGGCGTCGCCAGCGGCGGATGTTTCGGGATCGGAATGACGATCTGCGCCAATCTCGTCCGCGCCGACGCCCGCGGCCGCGCCGTCTCGCTCGTGCTGGCGGGTTTGATGTTCGCGCCCGTGCTAGGGGTGCCGGCGATTGCACTTATTGACCAGACGTTCGGATGGCGCGCGAGTTTCTCGGCAATTGTCATTCTGGCCGTCGTCGCGACCATCGTGATTGCGATCGGCGTCCCTGCATCGAAGCGCGCGGAATTCGCCGACCTGCGCTCCAGCTTGGCAGCGCTCCGGAATGGGCGGCTCTGGGCGGCCTATCTGACGAGCGCGCTCATCTTTGGCGCGACATTTGCGGCGTTCAGCTATTTCTCTCCGATCTTCACTGACCTCGTCGGTCTGCCTGCCTCGGCAATTCCGATGCTGTTGGCGACCTATGGCATCGCCAATGTCATCGGCAATCTGATCGTCGGACGTCTTGCTGACCGTTATACCCTTCTGGTGCTTCTCACCGGACTGTCCGTGCTGGCGGCAGCGCTTATTATTTTCGCGCTCTTCGCCTCGGTCGCCACCATCAGCATCGGGACGTTCATCGTGATCGGTCTGTTCGGCATAACGATGAATCCGGCGTTGACCGCGAGGGTCATGCGCGCCGCACATCCTGGCCCGATGGTGAATGC
This sequence comes from Aquamicrobium terrae, assembly GCF_040545735.1. GTDB lineage: Bacteria > Pseudomonadota > Alphaproteobacteria > Rhizobiales > Rhizobiaceae > Mesorhizobium > Mesorhizobium terrae_A. The sequence continues at coordinate 101,687 of NZ_JBEPML010000013.1, read as the reverse complement.
CGTTCATTCCTCTGTCATCACCGGTGGCCTTGCGGCCGGCACCTGGGCAGGCGGGCTCGGCATCGACGCGGGTTATGGCCTCACGGCGCCGCTTTGGGTCGGGTTCAGCCTCGCGCTTCTTGGGCTATTGAGCCTCGCGCCGCGGGCGGTGCGAAGGCTGGCTTGAGGGCCATCCGAAATCGTAACGCGGTCATCGAACGCCTTGTTGGGGCACAGTCCCCCGCCCGTAGGGACGGGGGACTACGACAAGCTACTTTTTCTGCGCGAACAGTCCCTTGACGCGGGCGCCAAGATTTTCGTCCACCGAGGACCAGTACCAATAACAACGTTCTTCGACGCTTTCCGAAACGCCAATCATTGCCGACGAAATATTGTCGGCCAGACGCTCGCGTTCATCATCGTTGAGCACTTCCCGGTAGAGGATGCCGGGTTGGACGAAGTCACCATCTTCGGCATGCTTGACGTAAGCCCCGCGACGCAGATTGGCGCCATGCGGATCCGGAGACACATAGACGTCGCGAGCCTCGCCGTAATCGATATCCGTTCCTGAGGAAGAGGTCTCGCCGTCATCCAGATAACCGGCCCCCTTGTCGAAGCGGTTAGGCGAGTAGGTCGGCGCCTTTGCCTCGTTGAACTGGTATGCCATGCTGCCTTGGTGGGAATATGTATTTACCGGGTGCAGCGGCTGGTTGATGGGAAGCTGATTGAAGTTCGGTCCGATGCGGTAGCGTTGCTGATCGGCATAAGCGAATAAGCGACCCTGCAGCATCCGATCCGGAGAAAAGCCGATACCCGGGACGATATTGCCGGGGTTGAGGGCTACCTGTTCGATCTGAGCATGATAATTGACGGGATTGCGATTGAGAATGAAATGCCCGACGTCGATGCGCGGATAATCCTTCTTCGACCATGTCTTCGTCACATCGAATGGGTTGAACCGATAATTCTCTGCATCGCCGACGGGCATGATCTGCACTTTCACGTCCCAGATCGGAAAATCACCACGCTCGATGGCCCGGTAGAGGTCCTCACGATGACAGTCAGCGTTCCTGCCTGCCGTCAGTTCGGCTTCGCTCGCGGTGAAGTTCGCGACGCCCTGACGGCTGATGAAGTGGTACTTGACCCAGAAGGGTTCACCCGCCTCGTTGATCCATTGGAAGGTGTGCGAGCCATAGCCGTTCTGGTGACGGGTCGTTTTCGGGGTGCCGCGGTCACCCATGAGATAGGTCACCTGATGGGCTGACTCAGGAGCTCGGGTCCAAAAGTCCCATTGCATGTCGGCATTGCGGAGGCCGGTTGCACCGTTGCGCTTCTGCGAGTGGATGAAGTCAGGGAACTTCATAGGATCCCGGACGAAGAAGACCGGTGTGTTATTGCCGACGATGTCGTAGTTGCCGTCCTCGCTGTAGAAGCGCAGAGCGAAGCCGTGAACGTCGCGCCAGGTGTCCGGCGAACCGGACTCGCCGGCGACTGTCGAGAAACGGGTAACCATAGGGGTCACCGTGCCAGGCTGGAACAGCTTGGCCTTGGTATATCGCGAAACATCACCCGTGATATGCAGCTCGCCAAAGGCGCCGTGACCCTTGGCGTGGGGTATCCGATCCGGAACCATCTCGCGATTAAAATGGGCGAGCTTCTCGACCAGATGGACGTCGCTGAGGATGTTCGGCCCCTGCTGGCCGACTGTGACGGAGTGGTTCTCCGAGGGGACAGGGGCTCCGTTGTGAAGATTGGTGGATGATGTCTGCGGTTTGACGATTCCGCGGTACAACACCTCATCAACGCGCGAAACGCTGTTGCCTGTTTCTTCTCTCTTATCAGTCACGTGTCATTTCCTTTTTTGGGGTGCAAGTCATCTCGGGTGCCTGTCTTGATTTTTATCTGTGTGGTTGCTGCGAAACCCTGCGAGGGATGTTTGCGGCGTCGAGGAAGCCGGCCTTCCGAAAATCTGGCGGCACGGGTCAGCTTTCGGTAGCCAAGGTTCTTTTCGACATCGCGCGAGACCGTTGGATTCCTCCGATCAGAGTTTGTAACCATTCAAACCTACAGGGTGGTTGGCATAGGTTCAAATTGCATTTTTCGATCAAACTTGATAACCTTGCCTTATGATCAAATTTACCATCCGGCAAATGGAGTATTTCGAGGCCTTGGCCGATACTCAGCATTTCGGACGGGCTGCCGCTTTAGCCGGTATTAGCCAGCCCGCATTGTCTGCGCAGATTGCGGAGTTGGAGACCCGGCTCGGCGTGCGGCTGTTCGAGCGAGGAGGTAGGACTGCACCGCTCACCGAGGATGCCCGCGCGCTGAAGCCGCGCATCGATCACATTCTTTCGGAACTCCGGGCGATCGAAGCCACCGCGCAAAGAGGCCGTCCGACTATGGAGGGGCAATTCAGGCTCGGTGTCATCCCGACGGTTGCGCCTTATCTGCTTCCGCGCATGCTCCCGCCGCTGCGCAATCGCTTTCCGGCTTTCACATTGGAGCTGCGCGAAGCGGTGACGGCGACGCTGGTCGAAGAGACCGCCACTGGGCGCCTCGATGCCATCATCGCCGCTCTGCCGCTCGATCATCCCGCGATCATGGTTGAACCACTCTTCGAAGATCGGTTCTTCCTTGCCGTATCCGTTGCCGATCCCGCCTTCGCCTCTCCGCCTGTCCCACCGGACAACCCAGCACTCGAACGGTTGATGCTGCTCGAGGAAGGCCATTGCATGCGCGATCAGGCGCTTGCAGTCTGTGACAGAGTGCGCACGACTGCGATCTCGAACTACGGCGCCACCAGCCTCACGACATTGTTGCAGATGGTCGCACACGGCCAAGGCGTGACGTTGATCCCGGAGCTGGCATGCTCCGCCAGCCAGGCGATTCCCGAACTCAAGGTGGTGCCTTTCGCAGAGCCGGCGCCCTTCCGCACACTTGGCCTTGCATGGCGCAAAAGCTCCAGCCGCGTGAGAGAGTGCCAGACCTTGGCCGAGATCATTCGCGAGGTGTCAATATCTGCACCGCAGCTCGACCACCCCTCTTGATCCGACTCGGCGCGGCATGCGTTCCGGTTGATGTGATGGCGTGAGGAACTGCGAGGAGTTTCTGTCGTGTCTCTCAGGCCAACATCGCATGACGGTAGGGCATCCGTGGGCGGCAGTCGGGTCATGCAGCCAGGCGGTCAATGCCGTCGTTGCGAGCTCGGTCACTTAGTGAGGTTCATGAGAACTCGCATCAGTGCGAGCGGTGATTGTAGTGATGGTGCGGGCGGTCGGACTCGAACCGACATATCCGTAAGGACGGCGGATTTTGAAGACCTTGGCCGAGATCATTCGCGAGGTGTCAATATCTGCACGGCAGCTCGACCACCCCTCTTGACCCGACCCGGCGCGGCATGCGTTCCCGCTGATGTGATGGCGTGAGGAACTGCGAGGAGTTTCTGTCGTGTCTCTCAGGCCAACATCGCATGACGAGTGGGGCATGCGTGGATGGCAGTCGGGTCATGCAGTCAGGCGGTCAATCTGTCGTTGCGAGCTCAGTCACTTAGTGAGGTTCATGAGAGCTCGCATCAGTACGAGCGGTGATTGTAGTGATGGTGCGGGCGGTCGGACTCGAACCGACATATCCGTAAGGACGGCGGATTTTGAATCCGCTGCGTCTACCAATTCCGCCACGCCCGCACATTGCCGCCGATTCTATCCTCCGCGCTCTGCACCTATTCTGCACCTGGCGCATTTTGAGGCTTCTTCGACTGCTTTTCTCCTACCTCCATAACCCTCTGACTTACAACAGCTTTTCAACTCGCCGCGATATTCTGTCGCATGGTAGACAAACCTCTTTTTGAGTGCGCCGCGTCTACCAATTCCGCCAATGGGGCATCCGACTGCCCCATACACAAGGCGAGGGACATGCTCAATAGGTTCCGGGGCCGACAACCGGAAAATCTTGCGGCCTGCGCCCGCCGCTTCCCGGCGGATCATCCCTTGCGGATAAGGCTGCGGGCCCGGTTGCGCAGGCCGCGCACCGCCTTGCGCGCCTCGCTATAGAGATGCATCTGCGAGGCCGCCTGACGTGCGGCCCTGTCGGCCGCCGGCGTCAGCCCGATGATGAAGGTTCCCATCTGCCGCCGCTCGGCCCACAGCCGGCTCATCACCGGGTGGTCGGGCACCGCGCAAGAATCGGTGAAGTCGATATTGGGGTCTTCCAGATGCTGGCGGGTAACGTCGAGCATCAGCAGGGTGCCGGGCGAGAAGGTGGCAAGGCTCTCGTCATAGGCCGTCTTCCACGTATAGGCGACGCCCTGCTCGACGAACACGACGAGGCTGGCGATGACCCGCCCGTCGAGCATCAGCGAATGGATGCGGCACATGTCGCGTTCGGCAAGCCTGTGCACGGCCTCGCGGGCAAAGGCCGCCTGATAGCGGTCGACCGTCATCGCCGTGCCCTTGCGGCCTTTCCAGCCTGCCGACTCCAGGGCCAGGAAGCTCTCCATGGCCGGGCGCACCTCATCGGGCGCGCGCGCGACCTGATGGATGACCTTGCCCGTCTCCTCCAGCCGGCGCCGCAAGCGCCGGAACTCCCGCAAATGATGCGCCCGCAGCGACGCCTTGAGATAGGCCTCGCCGTCGAGATCGCTTTGCAGCACCGGGCGCCCGGCCTCGCCGGTCACGATCAGGGTAAGCTGGAGCGCCTCCGCCGCGGACCGCAGTGCCCGCGCCATCGGCCCGCCGAGGCGCATGTCGGGCAGCACCATGACCCTGGGCAGGCGCAGATGCGGGCGCGCCAGCATGGCGAACAGGTCTTCCAGCACCCCCAGCGGATCGTCATGGTCGACCAGCGGCGTGCCGACCGGCCCGAACGGGTTCGACCAGGCCCGCATGACCGGCCCCCCCAGCGGCACGTTGGGTCGCTCGATGGAAAACGGGACCAGCAGCCGCAGCCGCGAGCGGAACTCGTCGCCGTCGCGGATCACCGCCAGCCTCACCTCGCGGTCTTCCAGGCGCGGCATGGCCGGCGCCAAGAAACGCGGGTTGAAGAAGATGTTGGGCTCGATGGTGCGCGCGCCGAGATGGTCCAATTCCTCGACAAGCTCGAAGCCGGCCGTCGCCGGATAGATAGCCAGCGTTCGCTGCGGGCGGCGGCTGGTCAGGAGTTCGAGCTGGGCGGGGTCCACCCCTTCGCGCGCCAGCCCGGCCAGTTCCGAAACCAGCGTACCGGCAGGCCCGCCGCTGGTTTCCTCGATCAGGGGAGCGGCGGCCACTAGGCACCCCTTGCCCGGACGTGGCCGGCTTCCGCCGCGCGGTCACTGCGGGAGACGCACGACGCCGGCCGCCCCGGCTCTCGTCCGGGGACGCGGTCGGCTGCCATGGCCATGGGACAGCGCACCCTCTCGATCTCCCAGTTGCACGCGCTAGGACCAGTCGATCCTGAACCTGTCTAGGGTCCAACACCTTAAGAAACGGTGCGGCGCCTGCAACAGAAACGGGCGACGGCCTCGCTATGCGGCCAGAACATCGGCCCATTCGCGATGGCGGCGGAATTCGGCGGCCACATAACCGCAGACGGGCGTGATGCGCATGCCGTTCGCCCTTGCGTCCTCGACGGCATGGGCGACGAGCCGCGCCCCGACGCCCTTGCCGCGCGCGGAGGGCGGCACGAAGCTGTAGTCGATCAATATGTGGTCGGGGCTGCTGCGCACATAGGTGAGATAGGCCTCCTCGCCGCCCGGCATGGGCAGGACATAGCGGCCCTTGCCGCCGTCTTCGGCCTTGCGGATTTCGGTTTCCATGATCGTCATTGCCTTTGCTGCTTCAGCACGTCCGCCCATTCGGGATGACGCTGGAACTGGGCCGCCGCGAACGGGCACAGGGGGATGATCTTCTGGCCGGCGGCGCGCGCATCCTCCACCGCGCGCGCGACCAGCCGCGCGCCCACACCCTGGCCGCGAAAGGCATCCGGCACGCCGGTATGGTCGATGATAAGTTGCTTGCCCACTCTGGTGAAGGTCATCTCGGCTTCGGCACCGTCCAGTCCGTGCAGCACATAGCGGCCTTTCGGGCCGTTCTCTTCTAGCTCGATTTGGGGTAGCTGGTCGTTCATGCAAATGCTCCTTGCAGTGCCGGGACGGACAGGAAACGGCTCTACGGGAATACGCTTCCAGCCGCGCGGTCAAGTTGGACGGGCAGACCCATCATGTCCAGAGCGCTTCCGACGACAAGACCCGCGCCATGGCGGCGCGGGTCCAGTCTCTCGTCAGGTATGGAACACCGGTTACTGAACCATCATCCGCTGCTGGTCGCGGTTGGCGGCGTAGGTGTCCTTATCATAGGCCGGATGCGCCTCGAACTGTTCCTTGGTGAACTCGGTGTACAGATACTTCTTGCCGTCCTTGTCGGCCATCACCTTGAACGTATCCATACCGACCGCCACCGGCTTGGAGCCGACGCCGAGGAAGCCGCCGACGTCGACGATCACGGCGTCGACCTGACCGTCGGGCGTCAGCACCACGTCGCCGATCTCACCCACCTGGGCGTCATCGGCGCCATACACGGTGGTGCCGTTGAGGTCGTTGGCCGTCATGTCGGTCATCTGGACTTCGGTCAGGGTCGATTTGTCGATCGCCCCGGTCGAGTCAGCATCCGGAGTTGTCGGCGCCTCGGTCGTCTGCGGAGCGGCCGGTGCGACCGGCGTGGTTGCATCCGGCTGCGCCTCGGGGTTGGCGGCCGTATCTGTCGCCGGGGCATCGGTTGTCGCCGGCGCCTCGGTCGTCGCCGGGGCATCGGTCGTCGGGGTCACGGCCGGAGGAGTGTCGGTAGCCTCGGCGGATGCGGCCGGGGCCGGATCATAGCCGCGACGGTCGAAGTCGGGCAGGGCCTCGAGCGATTCCTTGGTGGCTTCGACGACCAGCCAGCGATCGCCGTCACGCTCGGCCCACTCCGCCTTGTTGAAATCGAAGGCGACGTTCTTCTGGCCGATGCCGAGGAAGCCGCCGACACCGATGACCAGCGACTCGGCCTGGCCGGCCTTCGACAGCACCACATCGTTCACCTTGCCGATATCCTGCGCATCGTCGCCGGTACCGTTGTAGACGCTCTCGCCGATGATCAGCGAAGCGAGATTGCCCTCGACGGGCTCGACGGCGGGGGCGGGTTCCGCCGGTGCCGTCTGCATGTCGGTGGCCGGCGCCTCAGCCGTGCCGTCGGGCGAAGCGGTGCCGTCCGTGGGAGCCACGCCAGGCGCTTCAGCCGCCGGCGTCACCGGCTTGTAGGGCGTGGAGTCGAAAGCCGGCTGGGTTTCCAGCTCCTCCTTGGTCACAGCCGCGATCAGCCAGCGGTCGCCATTCTTTTCAGCCCATTGCAGCTTGTCGTAGTCGAAAGCCACATCCTTGGCCCCGATGCCCAGGAAGCCGCCGACCCCGATGATCGCCGAGACGGCATTGCCATCCTTGTCGAACACGAGGTCGCTGACCTTGCCGATGTTCTGGGCATCGTCTGCGGTGCCGTTATAAACGGTCTCGCCGATGATATTGGAAACCAGGTGGCCGTCGGCCTGCACCACTGGCGCGGCCGGCTGCTCGGTCGTCGTGGGCGCTGTGTCCGCCGGCGCGGTCGTCTCCTGCGCCAACGCACCGGTGGCAATCAGCGACGCCAGCGCTGTCGTTGCAAGAAGCTTGCGGATCATGTCATCTCTCCTCGTGTGTGTTCTGGTCAATCGACCTTCGCACCGCCGCGGTAATCTCGGAGACCCGCAGCGTGCCTGCTGAGTAGAAACGTGTAGTCACCGCTCTTGTTCCGGGGATGGGCCGCTCTTTTTCTTGTGAAATTCAAGCACATTGAGGGAACCAAACACGCAACGCGCCGTTCTGGCGGGCACTTGTCTTTCCGGCGGGCAGGCTTGTTCAGTTGCCAGAGGTTTCGACCATGCGATTTGCCGCAGTGCTCAACAAGGACGGCGGAACCCTGCGTACGACCGATCTCGACGGTTTCTGCGAGCGCATGACCGGGACGCTGAAGGCGGCCGGTCACAGCATCGCAATCGATATCGCGTCCGGTTCCGATATGCCCGGCGCCCTCGACAAGGCTGTAAGGAAGCGCAACGTCGACGTGGTCCTTGCCGGCGGGGGCGACGGCACCATCTCGGCCGCCGCCGCGCGTCTGATGGGCAAGAAGAAGGCGCTGGCGGTGCTGCCGGCCGGCACCATGAACCTGTTCGCGCGCGGCCTGGGCATCCCGCAGACGCTGGACGGCGCGGTCGCGGCCTTCGCCACGGGCAGGATCAGGCCGGTGGACATGGCCACCGCCAACGGCAAGCCCTTCGTGCATCAGTTCTCTATCGGCATGCATGCGCGCATGATCCACCTGCGCGACAAGATGGACTTCGGTTCGCGGCTGGGAAAGATCGGCGCCTCGTTCAAGGCGGCCTGGACCACGCTGGTCGATCCCCCGGCAATGGACGTCACGCTGCTCATCGGCGAGGCGGAACTGGAAGCGCATGCAAGCGCCATCGGCATCACCAACAACCTGTTCGGCGAAGGCCACCTGCCCTATGCGGACGACCCCGCCGGTGGCACGCTGGGCGTATATGTGACGGTCGCCCGCGAGCGCGGCGAAGTGCTGAAATTCGCCTTCAACGTGGCGCGCGGCAAATGGCGCGACAACGAGCATGTGGAAATCCACCAGACAGACCATGTCGTCCTGAAAATCCGCCACTCACGCAAGAAGCCCTATGCAGCGATGGATGGCGAGCTTGTCGACCTCGACAAGGAAACCGAACTGAAAATCCACCCCAAGGCGCTGAACGTCCTCGTTCCTGCCGAGGCCTGATGCGGCGAGAGCAGGTGTCCGGCCTCTCCAATCACTGAGCGGCGGGAGCCGTCTCGGTCTGGGTGGGAGTTGGCGCCTCGTCTCCCGGCACCACCAGTTCGGCCACGCCCCATGCCACCAGCGCAAGCACGACGCCGCAGATCAGGATGACCAGCACACGCCAGCCGCTGCGACCCTGTTTGGCTTTCTGCTCGGGAAATATCCTGGCCATCATCGTCTCCTTGAGTCCCGGCCGTAACCGGCTATCGCAAGGTCAACGGCATCCGGAAGCGAAGGTTCCTGCGCTCCCGGCTCAATCCTCCTCGGTGTCCATGGGGTGGCCGCCGGGCCTGGCGTTCTCGCGATAGATGGCATAGGCCAGCAGGGCGAAGGCAGGCCCCAGCACGAGCCCCGGCCCGGCGCGGCTGCGCAGCAGGGCCGGCAGCGCGGCCAGCGCCGCCGTGGCGCCGAGCGCGGTCATGTCGGCGGCGCGCCTGCGTCTGCGGCGGCGGGCCCGCGAGCCCGCGCCGAGACGAAAGATCAGCAGGATCAGCCCCGCAATGACCAGAAAGCCGATGCCGAAGCCCAGTGTCGCCTCCAGCACGCCATAACGCGCCGAAGCCCAGATATGCAGGGCGCCGATGAGGAAGCCGATGCCGCACAGGGCCGCAACACCCGCCAGCCCATAGGCGATGGCTGCAAGCCTGGCACGCCGCAACGCCGCAGCGGTCTCGCCCGAGGCGAAACCGGCGATCAACGATAGCAACGCCCCCATGAGCCTGACGCCGTCAGCGGCGCGACAGGAGGGCGAACAGGAAGCCGACGCCGGCCGCGATGGCGAGCGACGTCACCGGCTTCTCGCGCACACTGGCAAGCACCTGCTCCTCCAGGTCGCGGGCATTGCTCTTGAGGCTGTCCATGGCCGCCTCGCCCTGCACACGCAGTTGCTCGACGCCCTGAACCGCAGCCCTGCGCGCGGTGCCGTAACCATGCTCCCCGGTTTCCGCAAGCTGCTTGGCCAGTTTCTCGATATCGGCCTTCAACTGGCGGATGTCGGCTTCGAGATCGGGATTGGTCTTGTTGTCGACTGCGGATTTTCCGGCTGCTGCGGCCATGATCAACTCCTTGTGTTTCGTGTAGCCGGGATCACAACGCCGGGCATGCGCCAAGGTTCCAGCCTCGTTGCCCGCAGACCCGCCTTCCTTGCGACACCCGGCTGCCTGCCCGCTCAAACGAGCGGCCGCTTGCCTTCGTCCAGCCCCTCCCAGCCGGAAATATACAGAAGTTTCTGGAGGTCAACTACCTCGCAGCCGCCGTCGCGCCACTCGATGACACCGCGCTGGACAAGCTTGCGCAGCGTCTTGTTGGTGTGGACCAGCGACAGGCCCAGCGTGTCGGCGATATGCTGCTGGGTGATGGGAATGGCCACCCGGCTGCGCGTTCCCAGCCCTCCGGCGCGCGCCCGCTCATGAATGAAGGCGAGCAGATAGGCCGCGCGCTCGATCGCGCTGCGGCGGCCGACGCTCAAAAGGTTTTCGTCCAGCATCCGCTCCTCGCGGGAAGCGAGCCAGGTGATGTCATAGGCGAGGCCCGGATGCTTGCTGTAGAGTTCCAGCAGCTTGTCGCGCTCGAACACGCACAGGATCAGTCCCGAAAGCGCTTCCACCGAATGCTGCATCTCGCCCATGATGCTGCCTTGCAGGCCGATCAGGTCCCCCGGCATGACATAGTTGAGGATCTGGCGGCGTCCATCCGGCAGCAGCTTGAAACGGAAGCCCCAGCCCGACAGCACGGTATAGAGATGCGGGCTGTGGCTGCCCTCGACCAGCACCGTCGCCCCCCGGTCGACGACCAGCTCGCCGCGCTTGAAACGGGCGATGAACTCCAGCTCCTCAGGCTCGAACGCGCGAAACGCCGGCAGCGGCCTCAAAGGGCATTCTTCACATGGATAACGCCGTGCCGACCCCGTTTCCGGCAAAAGCTCCCCGCTCTCGTTCCCCATTTCCGCCTTCATCCTCCTGAAATCGACCGCAGCCCGGAAAGTTCCGGCCCCACACCGACAATCCGCCCCGATACCGACGATCCTATGTCATTTTTAAATGACAACAGCCCCCCTAACAGACATGAGTGCCCTCCTTTGAGGGAGTACCTGCCCGTGGCCACCCCGCTCGACGGTCTGCACATTCTTCTGGTCGAAGATGAATATCTGATCGCTCTGGATGTCGAGACGATCTGCCTCGACCACGGCGCCGCGCAAGTCTCCATCGCGGGGCGGCATGCGGAACTCGGCGATGGCAGCCTCACCGACGGGATCGACGCCGCCATCGTCGACCTGATGATCAACGGCGTGCCGACCCTGGATTTCGCGGCCCGCCTGCAACAGCAGGGCATCCCTTTCATCTTCGCTTCCGGCCATATGATGACGGACGAGATCAGGGTGCGCTTCCCATATGTCGAGCTGGTGGAAAAGCCCTATTCCGGTGACGATCTGGTAAGGGCGCTGGCGGCGGCCCACAGGGCCGCGCCTTCTCAGTCGGCCGGCGACGTCATCACCTGAGTGGAAATTGCGTCTGGCCCGAAATCCTCCTCGCCCGAAATCTGCATGATCTCCTGCAGGCGCGAGCGGGCCCGGCTGACGCGGCTCTTGATGGTGCCGATGGCACAACCGCAGATCTCGGCCGCCTCTTCGTAGGAAAAGCCCGAGGCGCCGATGAGGATGATGGCCTCGCGCTGGTCTTCCGGAAGCTGCTCCAGCGCGCTGCGGAAATCGTCCAGATCGAGCTGCCCGTGCTGGGCCGGATGGACGGCCAGCCGCGCGGTCATGATGCCGTCCGTGTCCTGCACCTCGCGGCCGCGTTTGCGCATCTGGGAATAGAATTCGTTGCGCAGGATGGTGAACAGCCAGGCCTTGAGGTTGGTGCCGGGCTGGAAGCTCTCATGCTTGTCCCAAGCCTTGACGAGCGTTTCCTGTACGAGGTCGTCCGCCTTGTCGACATTCTGCGACAACGACACGGCGAAGGCCCGAAGACTGGGGATTGCCTTCAGCAGATCGTCCTTGAAACCTGCGGTCACGGCCATGCATCAGTCCTTGTCCTGAGCCGTCTCGGCTCGCTCGAGCTGGCCCAGCAATTCCGCAAAACGATCGGGAACCTCGTCATGAACGAGGTCGTCGTAATATTGCTTGAGCTTTCGGCCGATTTCGGAATTTGGCCCGAGCGGGTCCGCAGTACGGCTCTCGCGCCCCGGAGCGCTGGCCGTCGTGTTCTTGTCCAATGTTTTCATTCTGCCTTCTGTCCCATACCCTGATCGCCTGTCCCATCACGCCCTCGCACGAAACGAAACAAGCGCAGCCCCCGCGTTGATCGATCCAGCCGCAAACGTCCCTTAGCCAATTTAGTTCCATCCAGGCTGGAACTTTTTGCATTGCAGCGTGTTTTTGTGCCTCAGGCCTTGCAAACCCTTGCATCCGGCTTTTCATGCAACGCGTCATATGAGGGAGACGTACATCGTGACTCTGTCCGCTACAATTGCCCCGCACCTGCCTTTCCTGCGCCGATTCTCGCGTGCCGTCTCCGGCTCGCAGGAAAGCGGCGATGCGCTGGTCGCGGCGATGCTCGAGGCGATCATCGCCGACACCAGCATTTTCCCCGAGGCCTCCAGCGACCGCATCGCCCTCTACAAGATCTTCGCCCGCATGTTCACCTCGGTGGCGATCCGCATTCCGCAGGAGCAATCCGCCCTTCCCGACTGGGAACAGAACGCGGCCGCCAATCTCAACGCCCTGGCCCCGCGCCCGCGCCAGGCCTTCCTGCTGGTCGCCGTCGAGGGATTCGATGAAAAGCAGGCGGCCGAGATCCTCGACCTCGACGAAGCCGAGTTCTCCCGGTTGCTGGCCGAGGCGAGCAGCGAGATTTCGCGGCAGGTGGCGACCGACATCCTGATCATCGAGGACGAGCCGCTGATCGCCATGGACATCGAGGAAATGGTGGAAAGCCTGGGCCATCGCGTGGTCGGCATCGCCCGCACCCATGCCGAGGCGGTCGGCATGTTCGCAAAGTCGCATCCGCGCATGGTCCTGGCCGACATCCAGCTCGCCGACGGCAGCTCGGGCATCGATGCGGTCAACGAGATCCTCTCCGCCACGCCGGTGCCGGTGATCTTCATCACCGCCTTCCCCGAGCGCCTTCTCACCGGCGAGCGCCCGGAGCCCGCCTTCCTGGTGACCAAGCCGTTCAACCCGGACATGGTCAAGGCCCTGATCAGCCAGGCCCTGTTCTTCGACCGGCAGGCAAAGGCCGCCGCCTGATATTTTTCCGGCAACTGCGGAACCATTGCCGTGAGGCGGCGTTTTTTCAGGCGGATGTGCCAGAGAAGATAAAGAGGAGTTCGATCAATGCTTTACTGGACGCTTGTATTCCTCGTCGTCGCCATCATAGCCGGCGCGCTCGGTTTCGGCGGCATTGCCGGCGCTTCGGCCGGCATCGCCAAGATTCTGTTCTTCATCTTTCTGGCCTTCCTGGTGATATCGCTGCTGGCCGGTATTTTCAGGCGTGCATGAACGAACGGTTTTCCGAGAACTGGAAACCGCCCCCCTCAACCGGTTTCCAGCCGCCGCCGGGCAGTGCTTTGCAATGAAGCGCTGTCCGGCGGAACGCATTTTTGACGGAATCTCATTAGGCGTGTCGTACGGCCGGTACCCAGAGAGTAGATAAAATGGGTTCAAAAACCGATTCCAGGGCACCACCCCAGGTGAGCGACCCCAAGGCAAGCGACGAGGTCATAGACCCGTCACTACGCGACGAATCCCAGCTCGGCAGGGCTTTGCTCCACGCCTTGCGCAACGCCGGCGTGTCCGTCCTCTATCAGGACAGGGACCTGAGGACCGTGTGGGCCCGCAACATGGCCGCCCCCTGGATGCAAGGCGCCGAGGGCGACACCATCCTGCCGCCGTCACAGACTTCTCGCATCATCTCCGCGCGGGAGGACGCCATCGCCACCGGCAACGCCCACCGCTTCGAGATCAACGCCCCCGGCGACGACGGGCTGCGCTGGTTCGAGATCTGGGTCGATCCCGATCACGACGAGAAAGGCGTCGTCCGCGGCGTTATGACCACCAAGGTGGAGACGACCGAGCGCAAGCGCCGCGAACAGAGCCTGCGCGCCCTGCTGCGCGAGGTCAGCCACCGCTCCAAGAACCTGCTGGCCATCATCCAGAGCATTGCCAGCCAGACCGGCCGGCATTCGGAGACCATTTCCGACTTCCTGACCAGCTTCCAGGGCCGGCTGCAATCGCTGGCCGCCTCGCAGGACCTCGTCACCTCCTCCAACTGGCGCGGTGCCGAGCTGCGCGAGCTGATCCAGGGGCAGTTCGGCCACAACGCGGCCTATAACGAAAGCGAGCTGCACTTCGAAGGCATAAACCCCTATCTCAATCCCAATGCCGCGCTCCATATCGGCCTTGCCATGCATGAGCTGGTGGTGAACTCGCTCTCACACGGGGCCCTGTCGCATCCCGGCGGCAAGATCAACGTGCGCTCGGAAATGGCGGATGGCGGCGATGCGACAGACAACCCATCCCTGCATCTGTCATGGGTCGAACGGCTTGACCGGGGCAGCGAGCTGCCGCCCAACCGGGATTTCAGGCGCGTCACGCTGGAACGCGTCGTGCCCGCGGCGCTCAACGGCCAGGCATCGCTCGAACTGGTCGACGACCGGCTCGAATATCGGCTGCTCATTCCAAGCGGGAATTTCGAGGCCGACTGAGCGCCGGAGCGGCTTGACGCTCTCCGTTTGGGGCTCTTGTTTCCACGACCTGAGGTCATTGGCGGATCGGTTCCGACTATTGGGCGATACGCCATAGACCCTTGGGCAGGCTCGCAGGACCGGAACCTTGGGTCACCCTGTGCGTTTCCTTGTCCAGAGGACAACGCCATGGAACACATTGCTGCAGTATTGCTGATCATCGGGTGTTCGGGTGACCTTTCGCAATGCGCGGAGTTGCCGGCCCCGACCACCGTATTCGAGACCGTAGAGGAGTGTGCTGCAGAAAAGCAGCCGGCCCTGAACGCGTTCTCGAAGCGTACGGAGCGCGTCTTCGGCACCTGCATCGCGGTCGATCCGGCTCTTGAAGACGAATATGCCGAGATCGTCTGGCAGGTGCATCCGAACGGCACGCTGGAAGCGACGGTCGAAAAGGGCGGCATGCAGGTTGCCTCCAACGGTCATCGCCCTTGAAAAGCCCATGTTGCCGGCAAGGGAAATCGCTGGCACAACCTTGACGGTAGTGTGTTAATCGGCATGTGATCGCCACGAGGCGAGGGACATTGAAGCGAGAGGAGTGACTAAATGCGGAAGATCATCGTCGTCGTTGCGGCGTTGGCGGCCCTCAGCGGCTGCACGACCACCGAACAGGATGTGGGCGTCGGCGCGGCGGCCGGTGCGGTCATCGGCGGCATTGCCGGCGGCGGCAGGGGTGCCCTGATTGGTACGGCGGTTGGCGCCGGATCCGGCTTGCTGGTGCGCAATCTGCGCAACGGCTATTGCCAGTATCGCGACCCCGATACGCGCCGCATCTACACCGCCCGCTGCAACTGATCGGGGCAACGAACAGGACAACACGGAAGGCCGGGCATCCCGGCCTTCTTTTTTGGCCCTGTCACGGTCACCAGGCTTTCCAGCCGGCGGTGCCGGAAAAAGGTGGGGCGGCGTTCGGACCCGCCTATTTCAGCAGAATCCTGATCTCGACCTGCAGGCCGCTGGGCAGGAAGCGGCGCTCGATGGAGCCGTTCAGCTCGCGCGTGATGTTCATATCGATGAGCTTGGTGCCGAAGCCCGTGCTTGCCGGCTCGGCAAGTCCCTCCTGCCCGGATTCGCGCCAGTTGAGGACCAGCATCCGTTTTCGGTCGAGCCGCTCCATCCGCCACTCGACCTTCAGCGCATCCACTGAATGCCCGGCCTCGCCATATTTCAGCGCATTGGTGGCCAGCTCGTGGAAGGTGAGGCCTAGCGCCTGCGTCGCCGTCTCGTCCAGCAGGACCTGCGGGCCGGACAGCAGGCCGTCCGGCAGGTCCTTGCCGAACACCTGGCCGAGCTCGATGCGCAGCAGTTCGCTGAGGTCCGCCTTCTGCCAGCGCGAGCGGGTGAGCATGTCCTGCGAGGCGGCCATCGCCTGGAGGCGCGCGGCAAAGGAATCGGAGAATTCCTTGACGTCGGTGGCGCGCGACGCCGTCTGCCGGGCGATGGCGAGGATGCGGGTGATGAGGTTCTTGATCCGGTGCTTCATCTCCTGAAGCATCAGGTCCTTTTCCAGCAGGCTCTTTTCCGCCGTTTCGTGAAGCTGCTCGGCCGCATGATAGGCGCGCTCCTTGTAGCGGGCGACGAGCGCAATGGCCCCGGCCAGCAACAGCCCGAACAGGCCGAGCATGACCGGGATGACCCGCGACGATGGCGGCGAGAACGCGCTTGTCGGCTGGAATTGCAGGATCCACTGCCGCCCGGCGACATTCATCCGCCTTGTATCGACGATCCCGCCGAGGGTGGTGGCCGCCGGGGTGGCGGAACTGAACATCAGCCGCTGCGGCTCGACCTCGCCGTCATAGATTTCGACATGGACCGGCAGCAGGGGTATGCGCCGCAGCGCCAACTGGAACAGTTCGTTGGCGCGGAAGGCGGCATAGAGAAAGCCCTGCGTGACCGGCGTGCTGGTCGCGACCGTTCCCGGCGATGCATCCTGCTTCAACCGGGCAAAGACGATGAAGCCCGGATAGGGCTCGACGCCGCTGTTGCCGCCCAGCATGACCGGCCCGGTGGCGTGATGCGCGTCGTCCTTCATCGCCGCCTCGATGGCCTCCCGGCGGGCCGGCTCGCTGAACATGTCGAAGCCGATCACCGAATCGCTCGACGGCTTGAGCGGCTCGAACATCAGGATCGGCGTGCGCCATTGCTGGGTCGCTTCCGGGTAGACCTTGCGGTCGAGCCCCTGTTCCTGGCGGATGGCGCGCTCGGCAAGTTCCTCGTCTCCCTTGCGGACAAGCTGGAGGAAGCCGATGCCGCGCAGGCCGGGGAAATTCACCCCCACATCGAGCGCCGAGATGAAAGCCTGGAACTCGTTGCGGGAAACGTGGTTGCCATGGGCATCGAAGAACGCCTGGGTGGCCCGCAGCATGGTCAAATGCAGGTCGAGACGAGTGTCGATGCGCGAGATCGCGTCGTCCACCGTCGCCTCGAACTTGATCCGTGTCGCTTCCTGCGTGGCGAAATAGGCGAAGCCCGCCATCACCATGCTGATCAGCGCAACGGCCAGAAACGTCAGAAGCGGGAAAAGTCTCTTCAACTGGCTACGCGATCCTTGCCTGGGACTGCATTTCTAGCAAGTCCGCGCGCCTTGACAAGCTGGCGCGTGCCCGGGCTGGTCACGTTGTTGCATTCATGCCGCTATCTTCAGCGCCCCCGGCCCCGGGATGGCGCCCGGCGGGCATTTCCCGAGGATGATCATGCCCAGCACCTCGTCCTTGGTGACGTCCTGGGTCCTTGCCGTTCCGACTACCTGGCCGTTCTTCATCACGCAGACCCGGTCGGCGAGATCGAACACGTCGTGGATGTCGTGGCTGATGAGGAAGATGCCGATGCCGTCGGCCTTGAGCTGGCGCACAAGCTCGCCGACCTGCGCCGTCTCCTGCGGCCCCAGCGCCGCCGTCGGCTCGTCCATGATGAGGATGCGGGCATTGAACAGGATGGCGCGGGCGATCGCCACCGATTGGCGCTGGCCGCCCGACAGCTTGATCACCGGCTCCTTGAAGCGCTGGAAGCGCGGGTTGAGGCGGCCCATCACCTTGCGCGCCTCGGCTTCCATCGCCACGTCGTCCAGCGTGTTCCACCGCGTCATCAGCTCGCGGCCGAGGAACAGGTTGGCGGCGGCGTCGACATTGTCGGCCAGCGCCAGCGTCTGGTAGATGGTCTCGATGCCGTATTTCTTGGCGTCGCGCGGATTGTTGATCACCGCTTCCTCGCCATTGACGAAGATCTCGCCGGCATCGCGCTTGTAGGCGCCCGACAGGATCTTGATCAGCGTCGACTTGCCCGCGCCGTTGTGACCGAGCAGCGCCACCACCTCGCCGCCATAGAGGTCGACGGAGGCATCGTCGACGGCGCGGATACCGCCGAAGGCGATGGAGATGTTGCGCATGTCGATGAGCGGCACGGCGCTGCTGTTTGCGGCTTCCGCCATGGTCGTTCCTCCTACACCCGCTTGCGGTAGACGGTGTCGAGCCACACCGCGATGACCAGCACGGCGCCGACGACGATGTTCTGCAACGGCGAGTCGATGCCGAGCAGCACCATGCCCGATTGCAGCGACTGCATGAGCAATGCGCCGAGCATGGCCCCGATGATGGTGCCCGAGCCGCCGGCCAGCGACGTGCCGCCGATGACGGCGGCGGCGATCACCAGAAGCTCGTCCAGCGTGCCCAGCGCATTGGTCGCGGCATTTAGGCGGGCCGACGAGATCGCGGCGCTGATCGCCACCAGCACGCCCATGATCATGAACACCTTCATGGTCACCCAGCGCGTGTTGATGCCGGCGAGGTTCGCCGCCTCCGGATTGCCGCCGATGGCGAAGACATAGCGGCCGAAGCGGGTGCGGTTGGTCACGAAGGTCATGACGATGCCGACGGCGACCGCCATCAGCACGGGAATGGCGATGCCATGGGCGATGAACAGGCCGCCTTCCGGCACCTCGATGCCACGCGCCTCGGCGTAGCGGCGCACGATGCCGACCGGCCAGGGATAGGAGTTCGCCACCCACACCGCGCCGAGGATCGCCGCGCAGGCGACGCCGCCGAGCAGCACTTCGGCCCAGACCGGCCGCAGGGGGAAGCGGAAGCGCTTGCGCTGCCTGCGCCCGTTGAGCATCAGGAAGGCGACACCGAGGCAGCCGGCCACCGCCACCGCCCAGCTCCAGCCGGCCCCGATCGAGCCCATCGGCCCGCCGCCCATGAGCTGGAAGGTGGCGTCGAGCGGCGCCACCGTCTGGCCGCTGGTGACCCACCAGGCGGCGCCGCGCCAGATCAGCAGCCCGCCGAGCGTGACGATGAAGGCAGGGACCTCGAGATAGGCGATGATGAAGCCCTGGAACGCGCCGATGAGCAGGCCCGCGAGGATGCCGCAGGCAAGCGCGATCACCCATATCCATGGATCGCCGAGCGGAAATCCCATCACCCGGATGAGGATCTGCGCCTGCAGGACGCCCATGATCATGCCGACGATGCCCTCCATCGAGCCCACCGACAGGTCGATGTTGCGCAGCACGATGACCAGCACCATGCCGGTGGCCATGATCGCCACCGAGGAGGTCTGCACCGACAGGTTCCACAGGTTGCGCGGCGTCAGGAACAGGCCGCCGGAAAGAAAATGCAGCACGATCCAGATGAGCACCAGCGCGCCGAGCATGCCCAGCATGCGGGTGTCGAGTTCCGTCGCCTTGAGGAAGCGGCCGAGCAGGCCGAGATCAGCCTCCCGCGCCCGGTCGGCCGTCGTCGCTGAGGTCGCATCGTTCATGGGTTCCTCCCGCCGGCCAGGACAGGCCGCCAAATGCGCCGCACGGTCATGCTAGAGCATCGGACCGAAAAGTGGAATCCGGTTTTCGGTGATTCCGATGCTCTATCAATAATTTGGATCGTCCTTTGTGCGTCCGGATGGACGCACGGCGATCCAGGGCAATTCCAGCAAAAGTGCATAGCGGTTTTGCAAGCCGGATCGGCAAGGCGCCCGGCTTCTCTCATCGGTTTCGAAGTTCGAGGATTTCATGCCGGGCATGCCACGGCAGATGGCCGCATTGGGGCCGGAAGCGCCGGAATCCCGGCGCTTCCGAAACCGGAACGGCTCAGTCGCAGGCAGTGACACTGCCCGCCGCGACGCCGGTGCAGACCGCATCCTTGGTGATCCAGCCGGCGTCGATGACGACGTTGAGATTGTCCTTGGTGATCGCGACCGGCGTCAGGAACACCGACTTGACGGTGTTGCCGCCCGGCGTGGTGAAGTCCTGCACATTGGCGATGTCGGTCATCGCCTTGCCGTCGGCCAGTTCGCTGGCGATCTGCGCCGCGTTCTTGCCAAGCTCGCGCGCGTCCTTCCACACCGACACGGTCTGGGTGCCGAGCGCGATGCGGTTCAGCGCGGCATGGTCGCCGTCCTGGCCCGAAACCGGCACCGAGCCGGCAAGGCCCTGCGCCTGAAGCGCGGCGATGGCGCCACCGGCGGTGCCGTCATTGGAGGCCACCACCGCATCGACATTGTTGTCGTTGGCGGTCAGGAACTGCTCCATGTTCTTCTGGGCGTTGGCCGGCAGCCAGCCGTCCGTATAGGCCTCGCCGACATTCTTGATCTTGCCGGAATCGATGGCCTCCTTCAGCACCTCCATCTGGCCGGAGAACAGGAAATCGGCGTTCGGATCGGCGCCCGAGCCCTTGATGAAGACGTAGTTGCCCTCGGGCTTCAGCTTGAACACCTCGCTGGCCTGCAAGCGGCCGACTTCCTTGTTGTCGAAGGTGAGGTAGAAGACGTCCTTGTTCTCGATCAGGCGGTCATAGCCGACCACCGGGATGCCCTCGTCGAGCGCCTTCTGCACAGCCGGGCCGATGGCCGAGGCGTCCTGCGCCAGGATGATGAGCGCATTGGCGCCCTGGCTGATCAGGCTTTCGACATCGGTGAGCTGCTTGGAGGCCGACGACTGCGCGTCGGCCGAAATATACTTGTCGCCGGCGGCTTCGATGGCGGCCTTCATCGCCGCCTCATCGGTCTTCCAACGCTCTTCCTGGAAGTTCGACCAGGAAACGCCGATGACCTTGTCCTTGGCCTGCGCGGTGGCGACAAGCGTCAGCGACAAGGCGGCCCCTGCCAGAATGGCGGCCGTGAATTTCCTCATGATTTCCTCCCTGCGCCCAGCGGGCGCCACTGATCTGACCCGTTAAGCCGACTGGAGACTTTTTTCGAGCCTCGAAAAAAGTGTGGCGCAAGGACGGGACGGTGTCAACGGATTTCGTCGCCGTCGGGCTATTTATTTCGAAACTCGAATTAAATAATGACAGCACCCGGCGCTTCTGACACACTTGGCTGCCTGCTATGGGCGGCAAGCAGGACGGGAGGAGTTCGAAGGCCATGACCGTTGGAATGCGGCACGACGATCTGCGCCGGCGCAACCGCGCCATGGTGATCGCTGCCGCACGGCGCGGCGGACAGGTCTCGCGCACCGAGATCGCCGCCATCACCGGGCTCAGCCATTCCACCATCTCGGCCATTTCGTCCGACCTGATCGCCGAGGGCATATTGCTGGAAACGCGGCAGGAGCCGCCTGCCCTCAAGCGCGGGCGGCCGCAGGTCGGGCTTGCGCTTCACCCCCTGGCGGCATGCGTCGTCACGCTGATGCTGTCGCTGAACAGCCTGGCGGCCGTCAGCCTCGACTATGCCGGCAACCTTTTGGAGGAGGAGCAGCGCCGCCTCGACACGCGCGCCCTCCCCCGCGACGAACTGATCGCCGAATGCGTGGCCATGCTCCGCCGCCGGCTCGAACACAAGGCGCGCGAGGGCCGGCCGGTGCTGCGCATCGTGCTGGCCATACAGGGCATCACCGACGCGCAGGGCCGTTCCATGCTGTGGTCGCCGATCACGCCGCACACCGACATCCCCTTCGCCGACCTGCTCGAAGCCGAGTTCTCCGTGCCGGTGACGGTGGAGAACGACTCCAACATGATGGCCGAGGCGTTGCGCTGGCGCGACCCCCAACGCTATCGCGACGACTTCATCGCCATCCTGCTGTCGCACGGCATCGGCATGGGGCTGGTGCTGAAGGGGGCGATGTTCACCGGCACCCATTCGTCCGGCGTCGAGTTCGGCCATATGGTCCACCGCCCCGACGGGGCGCTCTGCCGCTGCGGCCGGCGCGGCTGCATCGAGGCCTATGCCGGCAGCTACGCCATCTGGCGCAACGCCAGCGGCCACGACGAGAGCGAGGAGCCGCGCGGCGACATAGACGAGGCGGAAATGCGGGCGCTGGCCGACGCCGCCCGCGCGCAGGACGGGCCCGAGCGGCAGGCCTTCCGCATCGCCGGCGAGGCGCTGGGCTTCGGTCTCGGCAGCCTGTTCGCCCTCATCGACCCCGCCCCCGTGGCGCTGGTCGGACTGAACGCGGCCGCCTTCGACCTGATCGAGCCGGCGCTGCGCGAGGCGATCGCCAGGACCGCCGGCGGCCATCATTCGGGCTCGATCAGCTTCAGCATCGAGCCCGACCAGATCGCCCTGCTGCGCGAAGGCTGCGCCATGCGGGCGCTGACCCATGTCGACCACCAGATCTTCGCCTCGGGCAGGTCGGGCACGGAAGGCGCCGACCGGTCTCAGTCTTCCCTGATGGCGTAGCCCGAACCGCGCACGGTGCGGATGACATCCGGCATGCGACCGGTGTTGACGGCCTTGCGCAGCCGCCCGACATGCACGTCCACCGTGCGCTCGTCGATATAGATCGTCTCGCCCCAGACATTGTCGAGCAGTTGCCCGCGCGAGAACACTCGGCCGGGATGCTGCATCATGAATTCCAGCAGGCGGAATTCGGTGGGGCCGAGCTTGATCTCGCTCTTCTTGCGGTAGACGCGGTGCTGCTCGCGGTCGAGCACGATGTCGCCGACCTTGAGCACCGAGGACAGCACCTCGGGCTTGGCCCGGCGCAGCAGCGCCTTCACCCGCGCCACCAGCTCGGGCATGGAGAACGGCTTGACCAGATAGTCGTCGGCCCCGGTCGAGAGGCCGCGCACCCGGTCGCTCTCCTCGCCGCGCGCCGTCAGCATGATGATCGGCAGGCGCTCGGTCTGCTCGCGCATGCGCAGCCGCCGGCACAGTTCGATGCCGGAGATCGCCGGCACCATCCAGTCGAGCACCAGAAGATCGGGCACGTTTTCCTGCAACCGCAACTCGGCCTCGTCGCCGCGCGTGACGATCTCGACCTGATAGCCCTCGGCTTCGAGATTGTAGCGCAGGAGCACGCCCAGCGGCTCCTCGTCCTCGACCACCATGATGCGGGGTGCGATCATGCCTCGTCTCCTCGAAACACTCAGGCCGCCGGCACCGGCACGCCGGTCTCGTCCTGCTTCGGCCGATGCGCCGGCAATTGCTCGCCGGTCAGCACATAATAGGCATTTTCGGCGATATTGGTCACATGGTCGCCGATCCGTTCCAGATTCTTGGCGCAGAACAGCAGATGCGTGCAGGCAGTGATGTTGCGCGCATCCTCCATCATATAGGTCAGCAATTCGCGGAACACCGACGTGTATTTGACGTCGATCAGTTCGTCCTCGTCGCGCAGCCGCACCAGTTCCTCAGGGTTGCGCGCGCCATACTGGTCGATCACGCCCTGCACCTGCTCCAGCACCAGTTCGGCCATGTCCTCGATGGAGCGGGCGAGGCCGCGCGGCATCGCCGACTTGCCCACGGCATCGACCCGCTTGGCGATGTTCTTGGCGAGGTCGCCGATCCGCTCCAGATCGCCGGCCATGCGGATGGCGCCGACCACGGCGCGCAGGTCCTGCGCCATCGGCTGGCGCTTGGCGATCAGCGTGATGGCGCGGTCGTCCAGGGTGCGCTGCAAGCTGTCCATGACGGCATCCTCGGAAACGACGCGCTGCGCCAGCGCCGTATCGGGAACGATCAGGCTCTGCGTCGCCTCGTCGACCATCGACCGCGCCAGACTGACCATGTCCCGCACCAGCCTTTCGATCTCCTGCAGATCGTCGTCGAAGGCGGTCACCGTATGGGCACCCATCATCCAATCCTCATCTGTTGGAACGCCAGCGCACTCAGCCGAAACGGCCAGTGATGTAGTCCTGCGTGCGCTTGTCGTCGGGGTTGGTGAACATCTTCTCCGTCGGCCCCTCCTCGACCAGATTGCCGAGATGGAACATGGCCGTGCGCTGCGAGACGCGCGCCGCCTGCTGCATGGAGTGGGTGACGATGACGATGGTGTAGTTCTCGCGCAGCTCGTCGATCAGCTCCTCGACGCGCGCCGTGGCGATCGGGTCGAGCGCCGAGCACGGCTCGTCCATCAGGATCACCTCCGGCGACACGGCGATGGCGCGCGCGATGCACAGGCGCTGCTGCTGGCCGCCCGACAGGCCGGTGCCCGGCTCGTGCAGCCGGTCCTTCACCTCGTTGAACAGGCCGGCCCGCTTGAGGCTCGATTCCACGATGGCGTCCAGTTCGGTCTTGCTGCGGGCAAGGCCGTGGATGCGCGGCCCGTAGGCCACGTTCTCGTAGATCGACTTCGGAAACGGGTTCGGCTTCTGGAACACCATGCCGACGCGCGAGCGTAGCTCGACCACGTCGATGTTGCGATCGTAGATGTCCTCGCCGTCCAGCGTGATCCTGCCGACCACGCGGGCGTTGTCGATGGTGTCGTTCATGCGGTTGAGGCAGCGCAGGAAGGTGGACTTGCCGCAGCCGGACGGGCCGATCAGCGCCGTCACCTGGTTCTGGCGCACCAGAAGGTCCACGTCGAACAGCGCCTGCTTGTCGCCGTAGAAGACGCCGACCTTCTCGCCCCGCATCTTGACGGTTTCCGGGGCGGCGGCCGTCCTGTCGTTCACTGCGGTTTCGATGCTTGCTTCGCTCATGATGTTCACGGGTGTTGTTTCCTTGATCTACCAGCGCCGTTCGAAGCGCCGGCGCAGCAGGATTGCGGCCAGGTTCATCGCGGCAAGGAAAAGCAGAAGGATGATGATGGCGCCGGAGGTGCGTTCCACGAAGGCGCGCTCGGCCTCGTTGGCCCACATGTAGATCTGCACCGGCAGCGCGGTGGCCGGGTCCATCGGCGTCGCCGGATAGTCGGCCACGAAGGCCACCATGCCGATCAGCAGCAGCGGCGCGGTTTCGCCCAGCGCCTGTGCCAGGCCGATGATGGTGCCGGTGAGGATGCCGGGTGCGGCCAGCGGCAGCACGTGGTGGAACACGGTCTGCATCTTGGAGGCGCCGATGCCGAGCGCGCCGGCGCGGATCGATGGCGGCACCGCCTTGAGCGCGGCGCGGGTGGCGATGATGATCGTCGGCAGCGTCATCAGCGTCAGCACCAGTCCGCCGACCAGCGAGGCCGAACGCGGCAGGCCGGCGAAGTTGACGAACACGGCAAGGCCGAGCAGGCCGAACACGATCGACGGCACGGCGGCGAGGTTGTTGATGTTGACCTCGATCAGGTCGGTCCACCGGTTCTTCGGCGCGAACTCCTCCAGATAGATGGAGGCGGCGACGCCGATCGGCAGCGCCAGAACCAGCACGATCAGCATCATGTAGAGCGAGCCGATCAGCGCCACGCCCATGCCCGCCGTCTCCGGCCGGCTGGAGGCGCCGAAGGTGAACAGGCCGCGGTTGAAGCGCTCGACCATGGCGCCGTCGGCGCTCAGCGTCTTCATCCAGCCGACCTGCTTGTCCTTCACCTTGCGCCGCGATTCGGGAACCGAAAGATCGATCTGGCCCTTGTGGGCGGAATCGACGTCGGCGGCGGCCAGCACCCACACGTCCCGCGTGGTGCCGATGATCGAGGGGTCTGCGATGACCATGTTGCGCAGTTGCGTGCGCACGCCTTGCGAGATCATGCCCGACAGCAGGCGCAGATCGGCCCTCGCCTCCGGCGCCTCGACATCGATGCCGAGCCTGGCGGCCAGCGCATTGCGCGCCAGCAGCGGATAGTTGGCGGTGGACAGCACGGCCGGATCGCTGGCCCGCTTGCCGTCGGGATCGATCACATCGGCGTCGAAGGTAACGGGCAGGCTGATCGAGGTCTGCCAGAAGGCGGTGTAGCCGCCCCGGATCACCGTGAACAGCAGCGCCGCCAGGAAGAAGATGCCGATGCCGATGGCGACAAGGCCGTAGAGGCGGAACCGGCGCTCGGCGCGGTAGCGGCGCTTGAGGCCGATATCGCGGCGGGGCGGCGCCACCGCATCCGCAACCGCGCCTTGATCGAACGGGATGTCGGTCATTCGTACTGTTCCCGATATTTGCGCACGATGTAGAGCGCCAGCACGTTCATGCCGAGCGTGATGACGAACAGCGTGATGCCGAGCGCGAAGGCGACCAGCGTCTGCGGCGAGGTGAATTCGAGGTCGCCGGTGAGCTGGTTGACGATCTTGACGGTGATGGTGGTCATCGCCTCGCCCGGGTTGATGGTGAGGTTGGCCGCGACGCCGGCCGCCAGCACCACGATCATGGTCTCGCCGATGGCGCGCGAGGCGGTGAGCAGCAGCGCCCCGACGATGCCCGGCAGCGCCGCCGGCAGGATGACGTTGCGCACCGTCTCGGAGCGCGTCGCGCCGAGCCCCAGCGAACCGTCATGCAGGGCGCGCGGCACCGCGCTGATGATGTCGTCGGACAGCGACGACACGAAGGGGATGAGCATGATGCCCATGACGAGGCCGGCGGTAAGCACGCTCTGCGCCATGATGAGGGGCTGGCCGCCGGCAAGGGCTGCCGAGATGTCGCGCAGCAGCGGGCCGACCGTCACCAGCGCGAAGATACCGTAGACGATGGTGGGAATGCCGGCGAGCACCTCGAGCACCGGCTTGACCACCGAGCGCACCTTCCGCGAGGCGTATTCGGACATGTAGATGGCGGCGAACAGGCCGACCGGCACGGCGAACAGCATCGCCACCAGCGCGATGTAGAGCGTGCCGGCCAGCAGCGGGATGAGGCCGAACTGGCCGGTCGCACCGCCCGAGCCGGCGGCGGCGAAGCGCGGGTCCCACACCGTGCCAAAGAAGAAGTTGGACAGCGGCACCGACTGGAAGAAGGCCAGCGTCTGGAACAGCATCGACAGCACGATGCCGACCGTGGTGAGGATGGCGACGGTGGACGCGCCGATCAGCCCCCACAGCATGACCCGCTCGACATTGTTGCGGGCACGGCGGCGCAGCGTGATGCCGGACAGGCCGAGCCAGGCGCCCGCCAGCGACAGAAGCACCGCAATGATGCCCGAATAGCGCACCGAGGCATCGGTCATGGAATTGTAGGTTTCGGCGGCGGGGACCATGTAGGCCTCGCCATTTGAGGCCATCGCCACGCCCTTGGTGGCAAACAGTGCCTTGAGGTCAGCCTGTCCGGAGCGCACCTGCTCCAGCTCGCCGGTGTTGAGACGGCGCAACCCGGTGCCGATGGTGTAGACGGTGCTTGTGGTGAGTGAGCGGTTCACGTCGGAGGCGGTGCGCACCTGCTCGGGCAGGCTGCGCCACACCGCGCCGTCGATGTAGAGCGGGCTCGCCACCTTCCAGATGGCAAAGAAGATGACGGCGGGAAAGATCGCCAGGATGAGCGCATAGGAACCATGATAGCCGGGCAGCGAGTGCTGCTTGACGCCGGCCTGCGGCTCCAGCCGCGTCGCCCGCAGCCGCGCCACGAGATAAGCCGCGACGCCTATGGCGAGGATGACGGCAAGGACCCAGGAAACGCTCATGAAGTGTGTCCGGTTGGCTCTGTTCGCTGCACACCTGAAAGGGAGCGGGGCGCGGCAGGCGCGCCCCGCGCCGGATCGTTACATGGTCTTGCCGGCCTCGAAGGCCGCGCGCTGCTCGTCGCGTTCCGCGTCGGGCGCCGACACCAGGCCGTATTCGGCCAGCGGGCTGTCGGGGCCGACCATCTCGTCCGCGAGGAAGAAGTTCACATACTCCTTCAGGCCGGGCACGACATCGAGGTGCGCCTTCTTCACGTAGAAGAACAGCGGCCGCGACACAGGATATTCGCCCTTCGCGATGGTCTCGACGGAGGGGGCCACGCCCTCGACGGTGGCGACCTTCAGCTTGTCGGCATTGTTCTCGTAGAAGGCGAGGCCGAACACGCCGACGCCGGTCTTGTTGGAGTCGATGCGGGCGAGCGTCTCGGTGTAGTCGCCGTCGATGTCCACGGCCTTGCCGTCCTTGCGCACCGCGATGCAGGCGGTAGCGGCGGCCTTGTCATCAGCGCCGGCGGCCTTGATGGCGTCGAGCGCGCCCGAAGCCTTGCAGCCCTCGGTCATCAGCTTCTCTTCGAAGACTTCGCGGGTGCCGTGCTTCTCGCCGGGAATGTAGGCGGCGATATCCCAGTCGGGCAGCGCCGGGTTCACTTCGTTCCACTTGGCGACCTTGTTGTCGACCAGCTTGCCGTCGACGACGACCTGCGCGGCCAGCGCCTTGTAGATGTCCTGCGCGGTCAGGGCCCAGTCGGGACCGTTGATGTCGGTGGCGAAGACGATGCCGTCATAGCCGATGCGCACTTCCTGGATCTCGGTCACGCCGGCATCGGCGCAGGCCTTGACTTCCGATTCCTTGATCGGGCGCGAGGAATTGGCGATGTCGATGGTGTTTTCACCGACGCCCTTGCAGAATTCCTTGAGGCCGCCGGAGGAGCCGCCCGATTCCACGACCGGCGTCTTGAAGTCGGAGAAGGCTTCCGAGAAGTTCTCGGCAACGATCTTGGCGTAGGGAAGAACGGTCGACGAACCGGCGATCTGGATCTGGTCGCGCGCCGAGGCGAAGCCGGCCGTGGCGGCCAGCGCGAGCGCCGCAACCGACGCGGTGAGAACGTATCTTTTCATGTGGCCTGCTCCTGTTCGCAAGGTCTCTGGCAGCGCTTCCTTAGCGCCCGGTCTGGCCAATAGACCCCGTTTATTACAGTCGCATGACAGTTTGGTGTCAGTCCGATTAAGCTTTGCGAAGACCGCCGGCGCCGGCCTTTCGACCGGAGCGGCAGGCCCTGGGCTGAAGCATCGGAAGAGAAAAGTGGAATCCGGTTTTTTGGCAAAACTATAACCGCCGCCGCGCGCTTTGCTGCCGCCCTAGCCGCGTCCGGTTTCCTGCTGCGCCTGTCCGGCACCCGGCGCGCGGCCGAGCCAGCGTTCCAGCTTGGCCATCAGAGCCCGGGGACTGACCGGCTTCGGCAGATAGTCGTCCATGCCGCATTCGAGGCACCGCTCCCGGTCGCCCTTGAGCGCATGGGCGGTGACCCCGACGATCGGCACATGCGGACCGTCGACGCCCCCGATCTGGCGGATGCGCCTGGTCGCCTCGTAGCCGTTCATCAGCGGCATGGAGACATCCATGAGGATCATGCGCGGCCGCAGGTTCTGGAACGCCCCGACCGCAAGCTGGCCGTTGGCGACGATCTCGAAACTGTAGCCGCTCTCGGACAGGATCTGCGTGAAGACGAGCTGGTTCACCTCGTTGTCCTCGGCCACCAGGATATCGAGGCCCCCGTCCCGCACCGGCCTTTCCTCCACAACGGGCGATGGCCGCACGGATCCCGGACTCGCCGCATCGGGCGCCTCCTCGGGCTCCTGCGCCTCCGCATGGGAGGCGCTGCCCCGATGGCGCTGGATCGCATCGACCACCGTCTCCAGCAGCGCCGACGAACGCACCGGCTTGGTCAGATGGGCATGGATGCCGAGATCGCGGCACTGGGGGTCGGACACCGAATGATCGACCGAAGTGAGCAACACGATCGGTGTGTCGGCAAGCGCCGGCGTGCCCCGTATGGCGCGCGCCACGTCGGGGCCGTTCATGCCGGGCATCTGGTAGTCGAGCACGACGCACTCCACACCGATGCCGCGCGCGGCCGCCGCCTCCAGGACCTTCAGCCCTTCCATGCCGTTGGCCGCAGCACAGGAATCGAACGCCCAGGCCTGCATCTGCTCCGACAGGATGGCGCGGTTGACCGCATTGTCGTCGACAATGAGGATGCGCGCGCCGGTCACGTCCACCGGCGGGGCGCGTCTGGTCCCGGCGCCGGCCTTGTCGAGCGTGATCTCGAACCAGAAGGTCGATCCTTTGCCCTCCACGCTTTCCACGCCGATCTCGCCGCCCATCAGGGCCACCAGCCGCGAGGAGATGGCAAGGCCGAGCCCGGTGCCCTCGTGCCGGCGCGTCGACGAGCCGTCGACCTGGCTGAACTTGTCGAAGACCAGCGCAAGCTTGTCGGCCGGAATGCCGATGCCCGTATCGGTCACCGCGAAATGCAGCCTCGTGCGGCCGTCCGCATCCTGTCCGGACACATCGACCAGCACATGGCCGCTGTCGGTGAACTTGACGGCGTTGCCGAGGAGATTGAGCAGCACCTGGCGGATGCGCCCCGCATCCCCGACGAACTGGTCCCCCAGGTCGGGCTCGACGCGGATCACCAGTTCCACGTCCTTTTCCCGCGCATGGGCCGTGACCAGGGCCATGGCGTCCTCGATCACCTCGTTCAACGGGAACGGCGCCGGGTCGAGCACCATCTGCCCGGCATCGATCTTCGAAAAATCGAGGATATCGTTGATGATGTTCAGGAGGGCATGGCCGGACTTGACGATGATGTCGGCGAAGGTCCGCTGCTTCTGGTCGAGGTCGGTCTTCGACAGGAGTTCGGCCATGCCGAGCACGCCGTTCATCGGCGTGCGGATCTCATGGCTCATATTGGCCAGGAATTCCGACTTGGCGCGGTCGGCCAGCTCGGCCCGGCGGCGCGCCTCCTCCAGTTCCGCTTCCCGCAGCTTCAGCTCGGTGATGTCGGTGGTCGAGCCGATCAGATAGAGCGACCCGTCGGAGGCGGTCATGGCGCTCTTGCGCGCGAACTGGTGGCGGACCGTCCCGTCGGCCGCAACCACCACCTCCTCGCTTTCCTGCGTCTGGCCGGTGCGCAGTACGGCCAGGTCGCTGTCGGTCATCTCCTGGCCGTCCACGCCGAACAGTTCCATGTCGGTCTTGCCGACCGCCTCTTCGGCGGCAATGCCGGTCAGTTCGATCCAGCCGCGATTGACGTAGAATTGCCTGAGGTCGGCATGCTTGGCGTAGATCGACACCGGCACGTTGTCGATCAGGCTGCGGAACAATTCGTTCTCGCGCATGCTTTCGCGCAGCGCCCTTTCGCGGTCCTTCAGCGCCGTGACGTCATAGTAGGAGATCAGACGCCGCCCGCCCGAAAGCGCCACGACGGAATAGATCAGCGTGCAGCCGTCGGCGCGCCGGAATTCGCGCGGCGCCACCTCGCCACCCCGGATTTCGGCCAGACGGCGCGCGACATAGTCCTCCCAGACATGCGCCTCCACGCCATAGACGCCGGTGTGGCGATCGGCTTCCATAAGGTCGCGGAACGGGCAGCCGGCCCCGATCGCGTCGGGCGACACGTTCCACAGCCTCCAGAACGCCCGGTTGACGAGCTCGACATTGAGCTTTTCGTCGACGATGACGATGGCCATGTCGAGCATGTCCACCGTCCGTTCGAGGTCGATGCGCAACTGGTGGCTGCGCGCCTCGGCACTGAGCGCATCGGCCTTGTGGCCTTCCAGTTCCGTCACATCGACGCAGGTGGCGATCAGCATGCCGGTATCGGTGCTGATCGACCGTTGCAGAATGATGCGGCCGCTTGAAAAGCGGATCAACAGCGGCTCGCCCGACGCGTTGCGCCGGGCGGCGAGCACCTTTTCGCGCCAGCTCCCCCGGTCGAGCCCGTCCGTGTCCCACAGCCCACGCTGCAGGCCGGCATCAAGGATTTCGCCATATGTGATGCCCGGCCGGATGACGTCGGCAAGCCCGCAATAGATCTGGAGCAGCGCATCGTTATGGAGCACGAGAACATCGTTCTCGTCATAAAGGCACAGCGCGTCGCTGATCGCGTTGAGCGCCGCCATGGCCTGCCGGGCCTCCCGCACCACGGCCGAGGGCGCCGGCAGCAGGTCGCGTGCCTGTGCGACGATGGCGGTGATGTTGCGCGCCCGGCCGCGATAACCGGCAAAGCTGCCGTCGGCATTGAACTGCGGGTCGCCGCTGGTCGAAATCCACCGACAACGCGCCGAGCCGTCCTTCAGCTCGTAGACGAAATCGCGAAACGGCCGGCGCTCCTGCAGGTCGCTCAGATGCGCCATCGCTGTCCGGCTGCCGTGGCGCAGTTGCTCCATGAAGTCGAAGCGGAACCGGCCGATCACCGTGTCCGGCGCGATGCCGGTGGCGGCATGGTAGTTGTCCGAGAGCCAGGAAAAGCGCAGCTCGGCATCGGTTGCCCACTGCCAGCCTTCTTCGGAGCTTGCCTGCTCGATCGGCTCGTGCGCCTTGCCCATCTGATCCCCGCCGGGCACCCCGCATGCGCGCCATCGGGATGCTGGTGACAAGGCTTAACCGTCTGCTAATCATATGGCAAGCAGGCCTGTCGCGACCCGGCTTCCGTGGCAGGATAGGACCTGCATTGCCAACGACTGCCACCCACGTTATCGGAATCAGGCCATGTTCAAGCTCGCGCGCCTTTCGCCTGTCGTCGTTTCCGGGCTTCTCCTCACGGGTGCCGGCTGCGCGCGCACGGATGACGGCACGGTGGTGATTCCAAGGCAGATCGACGCCCGCCGCATCTGGGACAAGGGCTCCTCGGGCACGCAGACGCCACCGGTGCACAGCGGCTCCGACGTCTTCCCGGTCGTCGCGCCCCGCTATCAGCCGGCAGCGCCGGCAAGGCGGACCGCTCCGCCAAGCGCCAATGCGGCACCCGTAACCGAACCTGCGGGAACGACGGTCTCCTGCGGCCCGGCCCAGGATACCGGCGGGCGCGTGCGGATGGTGTGCCAGTAGCCGAGCCCGAATCGGAAAGGCCGCCCCTGCCGGGCGGCCTTTCGCTTCCGATTGACGACGGCCTTGGTCCGGTGCGCGCTGGTTTAGCGCGCCGCCACCTGCAGGATCCGGCACAGTTGGGCCAACTGGGCATCGTAGGCGCCCGGATTCCCGAGGATGTCGACGCATCTCTTGCGCAGCATCCGCACCTCGCCCGCCGACATCCCGGCCACCACGCCGGGCACGCCGGGATTCACGCCCGGGGTACCCGGAGTGCCCGGATTTCCTGGAGTTCCAGGTGTCCCGGGGGTTCCCGGCGTGCCCGGCCTGGTGCCCGGCCCGGTTCCCACACCGATGCCGACACCGGCGGAGATACCGTTGCCGACACCGACGCCCACGCCGGCTCCGATACCGCCCTTGCCGCCGACATTGGCACCCAGTCCGGCATTGACGCCGCCCTTGCCGCCGATCGAGGCACCCAGTCCGGCCGAAACAGCGCTCTTGCCACCGACATTGGCGCCAAGCCCCGCATTTACCCCGTTCTTGCCGCCAACCGAAGTGCCGACACCCACGCCGAGCCCTTTGCTGGCGCCTACCCCGACACCGGCATTGACGCCTTTGGACCCGCCTACCGACACGCCCACGCCGAGGCCGCCGTTTCGCCCGTCAACGCTGACGCCCAACCCTCTGCCGCCGATATCCAGCGCCTGCGCGGGCAAGGCCAGCGCCACGGCAAAAACGGATGCACAAGCCAGCTTCGCCAGCATTCCTGTCGATCTCGATATGGACATGAACTTCCTCCTTGCATCATGCCAGCATGGCTGCCGACAGCCCGGAAGCCTTTGCTGCAGGGAGGATTGTTCGCCTCATTTATCAACGAAGCGGTAATATTGATGAATCAATTTTAACGTTTGAGGTCGGCCCGCGGACAACTATGGAGCACGTTCCCGATGTCAGGATTTCCGCACGGAGGCATAGGCGACGACCATCAGCGCGCCGATGACCGAGATGTGCTCTATCACAAGAAGGAACTCGATCGTCTTGAACGGCTCTTCCATCACCCAGAAGTTATGGGCAATCGGAATGGTCGCCACGGTGAAGACGGCAAGTGCCCCGGCGCCCAGCCAGGTCCACCGGTTGAAGATGATGAGCAGCGATCCGCCGATCTGGACGATGATGGTGGCGAGATTGAACAGCCAGCCGGGCTCGAGTCCGAAATGCACCATCTCGCCGGCGCCGGCGTTGAAATCGATCAGCTTGGAAAGGCCGCTCGACCAGAACATGAAGGTCAGCACGATGCGGGCGAGATAGCCGAACCAGCCGGCATTCAGGATTGCATTGATGATCTGCGGCATAGAAGTCCCCCGTTGCCCATCGAGGTCCGCATAAGATCATCGCGCCACGCAGCCGGCAAGTGCCCTTTCAGCGCAGGGTGAAGTCCCAGAAAAGGCAGGCGAGCGTCAGGGCGGCAAAGCCGGCGAAGGCAAGGCTGCGCAACAAAACGTTGCGGCGCAGCGCGTTCAGCGCCAGATGGCAGCCGACGATTGCCATCGCGAACAGGAAGCGCCAGTCCCACAGGACGCGCACTATGCTCGACTGGCCGAACGCCCAGCGCGCCAGCACGCAGCCGACGATCGCCGCGAACAGTGCGATCGCCGTCCACATCAGCGCGTCCGCGGCATTGACCAGCACCATGCTCGCCGCCTTCAGCGGCAGGATCATCATCAGCATGGCGCTGAAGAAATAGAGCGCCGCCAGCGGCACGAAGTTCTGGGGCGAGGCGATGCCTTCGAGCCGGCGCACGCCGACCATCCCGAACGGATAGCCATGGCGCGCGACGGCAAGGCTGAGCACCATCAGCAGGCCGCCCAGAACGGCGATCAGGACGAAGGAAGTGACGGCCTTGCTCATGACGTACCCGTGCAAACGAATCTGTGGCGGCTGGCAGCGTAGCAAACCTGCCTATGCCAAGGCACGCCTTGACAGGCGGAAACAGACAGCATTTGCGGGAAAAAAGATTGGTACGCCCAAGGGGAATCGAACCCCTGTTTGCGCCGTGAGAGGGCGCCGTCCTGACCGCTAGACGATGGGCGCAGCCGAGGTCCGCGATATAGGCTGCCGGATTGGAAAAAGCAACAGGGGCAATGCCATTTCCTCACAATGCTTCGGAAGAGGTCGGATGAGGCGCGGATAATTGCGGCAAGCGCCAGCCGGGCCGCCTATTTTCCGGAATCGCCGTTGCGGATCGCGGTCGATGAAAGCGTCGAGCGCGGACCGTGGATGAAGGTCCATGCCGGCGCCTTCATGCGCGCCAGAAGCGGCGCGTCCGCCTCGTCGACCCGCGCATAGTCGAAGGTCTTGGCGACGATCGACGACAGGAAGGAGAGCGTCGCGCCGGGCCGGTCGATGACCGCGACGGGAAAGGTCAGCATGATCTCGCGCCAGCGCTCCCAGCGGTGGAAATCGCGCAGGCTGTCGGCGCCCATGATCCAGACGAAGTCGACGCCCGGGTTGCGAGCCCGCACCAGCGCCAGCGTATCGGCCGTGTAGCGCACGTGATGCGCCGCCTCGAAGGCGGTGACCTTGATGCGCGGGTCGGGCGTGATGGCTTGCGAGCGGCGGAGGCGTTCGGAAAGCGGCGCCAGTTCCCGCGTGCTCTTCAGCGGATTGCCGGGCGTCACCATCCACCAGAGCTGGTCGAGCGCCAGCCGGCGCAGCGCGATGTCGGCCACCAGCACATGGCCGGCATGCGGCGGATTGAAGGAACCGCCGAACAAGCCGATCTGCATGCCCTTCTCGACATGCGGCATGCGCAGATAGGCGGCCTGCACCGGCTGTTCGGGCATGGGTTCCCCGCCTCCTCCTGGTCGCCGGGCCTAAGGCCGTGCCGGAACGGTCAAGACCGCACCTGCCCCGATCCGCGCACCCGGTATTTGAAGGAGGTGAGTTGCTCGACCCCTACAGGCCCGCGCGCATGCATCTTGCCGGTGGCGATGCCGATCTCGGCCCCCATGCCGAACTCGCCGCCGTCTGCGAACTGGGTCGAGGCATTGTGCAGGAGGATCGCCGAATCGATCTCGTTGAAGAATTTTTCGACCGCCGCCGCGTCCTCGGCCACGATGGCCTCGGTGTGGTGCGAGGAATAGGTCTCGATGTGCCCGATGGCGCCGGCAACACCGTCCACCAGCTTCGCCGAAATGATGGCGTCGAGATATTCCGTGCGCCAGTCCTGCTCCGTGGCCGGTTCGGCATCGGGGAATGCGGCCCGCACCTCGTCGTCGGCGCGGATCGTGCAACCGGCGTCGCGCAGGGCTTCCAGCACCGGGACCAGATGGGTGGATGCGACCGCCCGGTCGACCAGCAGCGTCTCGGCCGCACCGCAAATGCCGGTGCGGCGCATCTTGGCGTTCACCGCCAGCTTCACCGCCATGTCGAGATTGGCCGACCTGTCGACATAGAGGTGGCAGATGCCCTCCAGATGCGCGAACACCGGCACGCGCGCCTCGCTCTGCACGCGCTCGACCAGGCTGCGGCCGCCGCGCGGGATGATGACGTCGATACTGCCGCCGAGCCCCTTCAGCATTTCGCCGACGGCGGCGCGGTCGCTGAGCGGCACGAGCTGGATGGCGTCCTGCGGCAGGCCGGCGGCCTTCAGGCCTTCGACCAGGCAGGCGTGAATAGCGCCGGACGAATTCAGCGAATCGGAGCCGCCGCGCAGGATCACCGCATTGCCCGCCTTGAGGCAGAGCGCGCCGGCATCGGCTGTCACGTTCGGCCGGCTTTCATAGATGACGCCGACGACGCCGAGCGGCGTGCGCACGCGCTCGATGTGGAGCCCGTTCGGACGGTCCCATTCGGCGATCACATCGCCCACCGGGTCGCGCAGCTCGGCAATCGCCCTGATGCCGTCGGCAATGGCGCGGATGCGCTGCGCGTTGAGCTTCAGCCGGTCGAGCATGGCCGATGACAGGCCGGCTTCCTCGCCATTGGCCATGTCGAGGGCGTTGGCATCGAGGATTTCCTGCTCGCGCCGGGTGATGGCCTCGGCCATGGCGACCAGCGCCGCATGCTTGCGCTCGGCCGTGGCGATGGCCAGCGGTCGGGCGGCGGCCCGCGCCTTGCGGCCGAGCTCGGCCATCAGCGCCACGGTGTCCTGACGGGAACCTTCATTCATGTTCAGCATGTCCCGAACTCCGACCAGAGCTAGATTTCAAATCCGTTGCCGTTCACGACGAGGTCGTCGCGATGGATCATCGCCGAGCGCGCCTCGTAACCGAGCACGGCCTCGATTTCCGTCGTCTTCAGCCCCGCAATCCTTACGGCATCGGCCGCGTCATAGGCAACCAGACCGCGTGCGATCTCGCGGCTGTCGGGCGCCAGGATCGCCACCGTGTCGCCGCGCGCGAAATTGCCGGACACCTGCCGCACGCCGGCCGGCAGCAGCGACTTGCCAGACAACAGCGCCTTCACCGCGCCGTCGTCCACCGTCAGCCGCCCGGCCGGCTCGAGCTGGCCGGCGATCCAGGTCTTGTAGCCCTTGACCGGATGCGCGCTCGGCCTGAACAGCGTGGCGCGCTCGCCGCGCTCGATCGCCATCAGCGGCGACTGGCGCGTGCCGGCGGTGATGATCATCGCCGTGCCCGCTCCGGTCGCGATCTTGCCGGCATCGAGCTTGGTGCGCATGCCGCCGCGCGACAGTTCGGAGGCGGCCGCGCCAGCCATCGCCTCGATATCGGGCGTGATGCGCTCGACCACGGGAATAAACTCGGCATCCGGGTCCAGCGCCGGCGGGGCGGTGTAGAGCCCGTCGATGTCGGACAGCAGCACCAGCAGGTCGGCCCCCATCATGGTGGCGACGCGCGCCGCCAGACGGTCATTGTCGCCATAGCGGATTTCGGAAGTGGCGACGGTGTCGTTCTCGTTGATGACCGGCACCGCCTTCATCTTGAGCAGCGTCGAAATGGTGGCGCGGGCATTGAGATAGCGCCGCCGCTCCTCGGTGTCGCCGAGCGTCAGCAGGATCTGGCCCGATGTCAGCCCGTGCCTGCCCAGCGCTTCGGCCCATGCACCCGCCAGCGCGATCTGGCCGACGGCGGCGGCCGCCTGGCTTTCCTCCAGCTTCAGCGCCCGGCGCCCAAGGCCGAGCATGGTGCGGCCGAGCGCGATGGCCCCCGACGACACGACGAGGATTTCAGCGCCGTTGGCCGCCAGCGCGCCGATGTCGTCGGCCAGCGAGGCCAGCCAGCCGCGCTTCAACCCCGTATTGCGGTCGACCAGCAGGGCCGAGCCGATCTTGACCGTGATGCGGCGATAATCCTTCAGCGAAAGAGCGTTCATGCAATCAGGCTTTCCAGCGGTCGTCGATGTCGTTGCCGCTGGGCGCGGCCTCCGCCCGCGTCTCTTCCACCACGGCCATCAGGGCGCGCAGCACCGCCTCGACGCCCTCGCCGGTCACCGCCGAAAGCAGCAG
The DNA here is from genome assembly GCF_040545735.1 of Aquamicrobium terrae. Classification (GTDB taxonomy): domain Bacteria; phylum Pseudomonadota; class Alphaproteobacteria; order Rhizobiales; family Rhizobiaceae; genus Mesorhizobium; species Mesorhizobium terrae_A. The sequence goes on along the minus strand of NZ_JBEPML010000013.1, from coordinate 63,870 downwards.
CGGCGTCGTGCCGGCGGCGCGTTTCAACGCCGCGAGCTTCTTCTTGCGCTCGTCCGCGTCGAGCGTATCGACCTGACTGAGCGCAACGACCTCCGGCTTGTCGGCGAGCCCATGGCCATAGGCTTCCAGTTCGCCCCGCACCGTCTTGTAGACCTTGCCCGGATGTTCCTCCTGCGCCGAAACCAGATGCAGCAGGACCCGGGTGCGCTCGACATGGCCGAGGAAACGGTCGCCGATGCCGACGCCTTCATGCGCGCCCTCGATCAGTCCCGGAATGTCGGCGATGACGAATTCGCGCGCATCGACGCGCGCCACGCCGAGGCCCGGATAGAGCGTGGTGAAGGGATAGTCGGCGATCTTCGGCTTCGCCGCCGTCACCGTGGCGAGGAAGGTGGACTTGCCGGCATTGGGCAGCCCCACCAGCCCGGCATCGGCGATCAGCTTCAGCCGCAGCCAGACGCTCTTTTCCACCCCCGGCAGGCCGGGATTGGCACGGCGCGGCGCCTGGTTTGTGGAGGTCTTGAAGTGCTGGTTGCCGAAGCCGCCATTGCCGCCCTTGGCCAGCAGGAAGCGCTGGCCGGGTTCTGTCAGGTCGCAGATCAGCGTCTCGTTGTCTTCCTCGAAAATCTGCGTGCCGGCCGGCACTTTCAGCACCACGTCCGAACCCTTTGCCCCGGTGCGGTTGCGGCCCATGCCGTGCACCCCGGTCTGCCCCTTGAAATGCTGCTGGTAGCGGTAGTCGATCAGCGTGTTGAGCCCGTCGACGGCCTCGGCCCAGACATCGCCGCCGCGGCCGCCGTCGCCGCCGTCCGGCCCGCCGAACTCGATGAATTTTTCGCGGCGGAACGACACCGCGCCGGCACCGCCGTCGCCGGAGCGAATGTGAACCTTGGCCTGATCGAGGAATTTCATCGGACTGTGCCGCTTTCGCTGCTATTGCGTTTCATGAAAGTGCCCTTCACTAGCCTAAGGTGCGGCGAAGTGCGAGGCCGATTCCTGCGTACGGCAAGGGGGAATTGAATGAAGCTGGTGACCTACAACGTGCAGTTCGGCGTCGGACGCGACGGCAAGGTGGGGCTGGAGCGCATCGCAGAAAGCGTTGCCGGGGCCGACATCATCGCCCTGCAGGAGGTCACCCGCAACTATCCGACCAATGGCGGCATCGACATGGTGGCCGGGCTCACCGCGCTGTTGCCCGACCATCACCATGTCTATGGCGCGGCGATGGACATCGACTTCGGCGCGCTGGTGCCGAACCCGCCGAAACCGGCAATGCGGTTCCAGTTCGGCAACATGCTTCTGTCGCGCTGGCCGATCGTCTCCTGCCGCAACCTGTTCCTGCCGCGCAGCCGCACCTACGACAAGGCCAATCTGCAGCGCGCCGCCCTGGAAGGGCTGATCGTCACGCCGCTCGGCCCCTTGCGCATCTACAGCATCCATCTCGACCACGTCAGCGCCGAGGAGCGGATCATGCAGATCCGCCACCTGAAGGACCGCGCCTATGCCTATCCGATGGAAGGCGGCGCCATCACCGGCGCCGGCGAATACGGCTTTCCCGAACCGCCCTGCCCCGACGACTTCGTGCTCATGGGCGATTTCAACATGCGCCCGGACGAGCCCGAATATGCCGAGATGACCGGCGCGCCCGACACGCTGTTCGGCCGCCGTATCGTCGCCCATCACCCGGTCGATGCCTCGCGCCTTGCCGGTCCCGCCCCGGAGGGAAGCGTGAGCTGGACCGATCTTTCGGGCGCCGGCAAGCATTCGCGGCTCGACTACTGCTTCGTCACGGCGGGCCTTGCCGGCCGCGTCCGGGACTGCTGGATCGACAACGACGCCGACGGCTCCGACCACCAGCCGGTGTGGACGGTGATCGAATAGAGCATCGGACCGAAAAGTGGGATCCGCTTTTCGGAATAATCCGATGCTCAAGCCAAGAGACAAGCCATCGGCGTCATGTCGATGTGACATCAACTGCGCGCCCAGGAGCGCAGGCTGGACCAGGTGCGCCGGTCGAGGCGGTAGCGCTCGATCGGCACCTTGCCGGCAACGAGCGAGTTCAGCATGCCCTGCCCCGCATACTGGAAGCCGCACTTGTGGATGACGCGCCGCGAGGCCGGATTGATGACCCGGCAGGAGGCGTGCAGCGCGTTGATGTCGGTCGCCCGGAAGGCGAGATCGACCAGCGCATGCGCCGCTTCGGTGGCGTATCCCTTCCCCCAGAAGGGCTCGCCGACCCAGTAGCCGAGTTCCAGCCCGCGCTCGTTGCGGGTCAGGCCGGCGCAGCCGACCAGCGCGCCGTTGTCGGCAAGCGTCAGCGCATAGACGCCGCCGCCCAGGCCGGTGAGCTTGCTGTTGGCGACGAAGGCGCGCGCTTCCGTCTCGCCATAGGGATGCGGCATGCGGCCGAGCATCTCGGCGACGCGGCGGTTGTCGGCCAGGGCGACAAGGTCCTCCACGTCCTCCTCATGCGGCGCGCGCAGCACCAGCCGCTCGGTGACCAGCACCGGGCAGTCTATTCTCAAATCGTAGTAATCTTCGAAGTCTTCCTTCTCGACGACCATGGCTCAGTCCCTCCAGGCAAAGAAAAAGGGGAGATGGCGACCCATCTCCCCTGATCCTTTTCTGGTCTGGCCAGACACCGGTTCCCGAGATGGGGCGCCGGTGTTGTAGTGCGGAAACCGGCTACTCCGCGGCCTTCGGCATCGGGTTTACCGACACGTAGGTTCGGCCGTTGGCTTTCTTCGCAAACGACACGGCACCTGCTTCAAGAGCGAAAAGGGTATGATCCTTGCCCATGCCGACATTGGTGCCGGGATGCCACTGGGTGCCGCGTTGACGAATAATGATGTTGCCGGGAATCACCGATTCCCCGCCGAACTTCTTCACGCCAAGGCGCTTCGACTCCGAGTCGCGACCGTTGCGCGACGAACCGCCAGCTTTCTTGTGTGCCATCTTGATGCTCCTTTGCGCCGTTTCAGGCGCTTGCAATCCTTATGGACGCGCAGGGCGTCCGTTTCAAGTCCGATCCGGACGGAAAGTCCGTTACTTCTTCGCCAGGTCCTTGGCCTGTTCGCGCCAGTCCTTGATCTGGTCGGCGCTGAACGGCATGGCCCCGTCGATCTTCTCGACGTCGGCGTCGGACAGCTTGGCGATCTGGGCGAAGGTGGTGATGCCCTGCTCCTTGAGCTGCTCGGCAGCCACCGGGCCGATGCCCTTGATGGCGGTCAGGTCGTCCGGCTCGCCCTTGGGCGCCTTGAACAGCGGTGCGGCGGCCTTGTCTTCGGCCTTCGCCTCGGCCTTGGCAGCGGCCTTCTTCGACGGCTTGGCGCCACCGGTCAGGATCTCGGAGATCCGCACCGTGGTGAGAAGCTGGCGATGGCCGATCTTGCGGCGCGAATTCTGGCGGCGGCGCTTCTTGAACGCGATGACGGTGCGGGCCTTGCCCTGCTCCACGATCTCGGCGGCGACAGTGGCGCCTTCCACGAGCGGCGCGCCGATGACGACATTGTCGCCTTCGCCATGTGCCAGCACCTGGCCGATCTCGACGATGTCGCCGACCTCGCCCGAAACCTTCTCGATCTTCAGCACGTCGTTGGCGGCCACGCGATACTGCTTGCCGCCCGTTTTGATGACTGCGAACATTTTTTGCCTTTCGCTGTTCGGTCGGCCTTGTGACCCTGTAGTCCCGGCTCGTCCTTTCGGACGCTGCATGCCGGAACCGGCGGATCGGCCGTCTTTTTGTCAGTCTGCGGGTTCAATAAAACAAGCGGCGCGGGTCGAGCCCACGCCGATTGCGCGCCGTCCCTAGCCGATGGTCGAGATGAAGTCAAGGAAAACATCGGCTTGCCGGCCGGCGTCGCTGTCTCGGCCCGGTCCCTTGTCGACCCGTCCCTTGTCGACCCGGCCATTGCCGATCCGGCGGCATCGCCCGCCGCGCCGGGAGCGCATTTCCCCTTCCCAGGCGCGCCTCTCTTTATATATGTCCCCAAAACGCGCCGCACCTGCGAGACTGCGCGTCCATCCCAGCCCTGCCCCTCTCGCCCGTTGCGGGACAAATCCGGGTATCGGCATGGAAGGAGGAGAAACCTTGGCGCCGAGGCTTTATTTGGCCTTGTATCGGAGCGCGACTGCCGTTATCTAGTGCGCCGCCGGCACCGGCCGACCACAGTTGCGGAGAAGTGGCAGAGTGGTTGAATGCACCGCACTCGAAATGCGGCATACTCGCAAGGGTATCGGGGGTTCGAATCCCTCCTTCTCCGCCATTGTCAACCGAAAAATCCATTATTTTCAAAGTGTTTGCGGCTAGGCGGTTAGCGGCCTGCTAATCAAGCTGATAACCACTTTCCGGTGCAGCCAGTTTTCTGACTTCCGCCCAGTCCGAAGATCGTAGTCGCAATTCCCCGTCCAAGATGCGTTGGGTTTCGGCGTCGGCAGGTGGGAGACGGTTCGGCCATAGAAGCCGGGGGTACACTTCATCAATCCACTTTTCAGCCCGCGTCCGATCATCGCCAGTGAACAATTTGCTGACCGTTTCGGATGAAGCGTCGAGCCCTTCACGCTGCGTGGCGTTGGCGAAGATCAGCCGCCAAAGAGTGTGGCCGCTGATCAGTAGTCGTCCATCACCCGCGTCTTCATGCATTCCGAATATCAAGCCGTCATCGAAACCAAGCCGATGATAGTTGGAGCCATGCTGCGCTACTCGCGCCCATGTGTCGCCCCGTCCTGTACGCAAATAGCGGTCGCGGGTGCTGTAATCGTGCAGCCGTCCGCCTGCAAAGAAAAATGCTATGGGCTCAGGATTTTCGATGGTGAGTATTTGCACTTTCATCGTTCTGCACCTTCCAACGCGCGCCGCCACTTTTCGGCGGCGTCTGCAACATTGTCGTTTGAGGTAATTATCTGTGAGCCGGGGAATAATTGCCGCTCCACATGTCTTGCGAGTTGCGGCCCGCCGCGTTCATCATCCAGATAGGCGGCGAACTGCTCACCCGGTGCGAATTGGCGGCTCCACACAATGCGTTCGCGTTTCCATGCGTCGTAAATTGCACGGTCAGCCGGATTTAGCGCTTCGATGCGACGTTCAAGCGGGCTGATTAGCCGTTCCTCTAGCGCGTCCAGCCGTTGCCAAAGATCATTTCTTTTCATTGGCGACACGCTCTAGATGCTCGATGCGCTTCCGCAATTCGGTTGTTTCTTCGATTGTCGCTAAGTGTTGAAGCACCTTTGCCAAGTTGGCGGCTTCATAGGTCGTCATCGTCCCGGACGATAGGGCTTCAATAATCGCGGCGGGCGATGTTGCGTCGATTTCCAGAACACGTCCTTTCGGCAGGACACGTTCCAAGACGAATTGTAGCGCGGCCCAATCGTTATTTTCCAAGCGTTGGCGAAGCCGTTCAATTGCTTCGTCCTTCATGCTTTTAACGGCTGCCAACGCTTCGCTAGAAACGCGGTTTCGGGAATTGGGAGGTCGCCCGCCGTGACCGGGCAGGAAACGGCCATGCTCGTCGCGTTTCGGTTCGCTAAAGATAGGGGAAATTTGCGCGCTCATAGCCATTCCACAATTGTACCGTTTTGCGCAAACCAAGCGGCCACCGTTCGCGTCCACATCTTGGACGCGCCGTCGATCAATTCCGCGCGCGGAAATCCGTGCCGCTCGCGATAATTGTGAAGCCGTTGGCGGCTCCACCCTGTAATTGCCATCAGCCGTCCGCTTGATATGGTTGCGGCGGCAGGCAGACGGAGGACCGCAGGCAATTGCGGTCCTGTCATCACCGGCAGGTTCATGCCGTCCACTCCGCCCATATCGCGTCCACACTCTTGCCAGTGGCGGCAGCGGCCAGCCGGACGACGCCTTGCAGCAATTCCCCGGCAAGCTTCACCCGCTCCGCTTTGGCACGAAATGCGGCAAGCTGCGGTCGAACAGCGGCCATCGCCGCGTCCTGATCGGCACCAACGGCAAGCGGATTATCGAAGCTCGGCTTAGCGCCGTAGTCAGCCTGCGAGCCAGTCCGAGCCAAATAGCCAAGCAACATGTGCCGCTCCCACACATCCGCGATGATGCGATGGGGCAAATCAAGCCGGGCAATATCGCCGTGGCGAACAAGGGCACTGGATTGCTCAAATGTGAGGTTCTGGACGGCGGCTATGCGCTTTGGCCCGTCCAGCACGGCAATTCCCTGCACAAATCGGCTTTCAAAGGCCGCGTCCGACAATGGGCCGGGCTGGCGCGCCTTTGCGTCGGCTTCCGCAACTGTACGTGCTTCGGCCAGCAGCGGCTTATGGGCGCTGCGGAATGGCGCTTTGAGGTGGTTGGTGACCACAGTGCCGTTTGCTTCGGGGAGGGCTTCGGGCTGGTAGACGGCGGTGTTGCTGGCGATACCTGCGATGGTAGCGCTAAGCCCCGTCTCTAGGGCGGCAACAGGCTTTGCAGTCTCGCCGTTTCGCAGATCGTCCCGCACGAAAGCAATCACATCCTCCACACCATAGATCGTGCCGCGTGGCGTAAGTTCTTTTCGGGTTCGCATAGGTGATGTCGTCCTTCTGTTTGCTCGTCAGAAAGCATCACCATCGAAGATAATGAAGTCAACAAGTATTGACAGTGTTAGCGTTTTGTTTAACGAAGATGGAATATATATTTATTATCAGTTGCTTAGTTTATATTTGAAACCGTATCGGAAACCCTATCGGAAATTTCAAACGAAACTCAATCGGAAACTCGCAACAATGGTGAGTAAATTTGATTAGCAATTGAGTTCGCAATCCAAAAGCAATTGAAATCGAAAACAAATTCGGACCGGGCTTTAGGACGGAGCCTCCGCCGCAATTAGTCGCACGCCGCTTTGATCGCTTTAATCGCTTTTCAATCGGACGACTTTAAAGCGGCCATTAGTCCTTATTTTTCAATGCTTTGAGCTACTTCCGCTTTAATCGCTTTAATGTTTCTACATTCAAAGGAAAAAAATATATTATGTATCCCTATAGGGGGGGATAGTGGGGAAAATCAAAGCGATTAAAGCGGCCATAAAAAAGAATAACAAAATCAGTATGTTAGTAGCCGCTTTAATCCCGCTTTGATGGCCGCTTTAATCGCGTCCTGATGAAAAGTCGGCCGATTAAATTAATTAATGCCAAAATGAGGCCCGTTAATTAATTTAACGGGCTCCTTAGCAAATTGCAGCAAATTAACGATCTGCTATTCGTATCCTTGCGCCCGTCCATAATCGGCCAGACTGGCGTTAGGCGACAGGCTCCAAAGCCATGGCCGCTTTGTGGGGTTCGCTGGATCGTCCTGCATATACCCGCGTCCGGCTTGCCCGATCCGATGATACTCCAATTCTTCTAGCGCCTGCCCAAGCGACCGGCTCGCTACTGCCTTGCGCTGTCCGGCTAGAAGGCGCTGGACTGCCGACGTGCTAATCCAGCCGCCCCGGAAACCATTGGCCTCACCGTCCACGGCTTCCATGATGAGTTGCGCCAGCCACCCACGGCTCTCGATCAACGCCGCTTCCGTTGACGATGTGAGCGGCGCGCGCTGGGCTATTGCACCACGCTCAACCGGATAGGCCATCAACCAGCCAGCCACAGCTTTCAGCCCGTATAAATGCCCGCCGTTCTGGTGGTCACCAAGCCAGCCATACAAGCGGGCGAAATATGCGTCGTCCATGCCCCGCGCTGCCAGATCGGCGGCGGACTGAATTGCCGAGTAGAAAATTGCGAACCGCCGTCCATTGCGATGAATTGGAATAGCGTCACGATGATTTGAGAAAAACAACCAGTTCCCCGGCGTGTCGCCCATACGCTGGTTTACGCCTTTCCCTTCGATTTCCAATTGAGTTTCCGTAACGAAAGGTTTTAGCGTTTCCACCATGTCACGTTTTTCATCGGTCTTAATTTCATCGACAAGGAAAAACAGACGTCCTTCCATCCATGCATTGAATTTACTTCCGCTTTCATTGAGTTGGCGCGCTTTAGGTTCATAAAAATAGTGTGAACCAATAGCGTATCGCATGACTTGCTTGATTGCATTTTTTCCCACGCCTTCGGTCGATTGAATGAGCGGAGCCCATGGGATTTTGTAACCGGGATATTTGACGTTGTGCGCCAGATACTCGATAAACACGCGCCTGTCGTTCTGATCGGGTAGAAGCAATTCCAGATGCCGCAGAAACGGCGTTACGTCGCCGTGGATGGTTTCGATGCTCGCTGGAACATACGTGTTGACGTAGCTGCGGCCCAGCGCGTCGGTGCTAATTTCTCCCGTTGGCCGTCCCGGCAGGAACCGCGTCCCGTCCACCTTGGGAACCGTCCACAGCATCGAGTTGGTCGCCGCCTCCCACGCCCGATTTGTGGTCTTGCCGTCTGGCGTGTTGACAAACTGCTTGCCGCCATACGCTGCGTTGAAGGCTTCCGGCCTATAACTGATACCTCGCGGCCCTATGATCCGGTTTTCCGGCCCGATCAGCGTGCATCCCGCGAACCATTGTCGGCATTCGATTTCGCTAAGGATTGACCCGCTGCAATCAAGTTTCGGCGGCGGGCCATCGTATATGCTGGCGAACGCGGCGGCGCGCAGGATGCGCAGGAAACCGGGCAGATTGTCGGTTGTAGATAGAAAGGGTACCATGCTGGTCATTCAACTGCACTTTCCAGCCCGGTTGCGTCCGTATCGACGTGCCGGGCTTTTCTTTAGCGGAGGAACCGTCCTCCGCAGTTTCACGAATAAGAAATTGAAATGATTGGCGGCAGAGATTGCGACGGCTGGAAACTAACCGATGCGGCTAACGATTAGGCCGCAAATCGGTGCTTTGACGCCGCTTCGCGCTGGCGAATTAGCCACGCATGAGCATCGGCGCGGAGATAACCGACACGGCGCATGGAGACGTGGATTTTGGGCGGGAAAGTCGGGTCAGACTTTTCCAGCCGCTGGCGGGTCGTATCGCTGATATTGAGAAGCTGGCAAAGCTGGTCGCGCGTGATAAGCGTGTTGTCGGACATGATGATGCCTCGCGGAAATCGCTGGTTTTCAGGGATTGCGGGCATCCGCTCGCGAGCGCCGGTCCAAGCGGCTTAGGTCGTCCGACCATTGCGCCATCGAACATCGACGGCGACACAAAGTAATCACAAGGGCCGCTGGCTAGTCAAGCCTACTCATAACGAAAAAGCCCGCCGAAGCGGGCCTCAATCAAGCTGCCATATCTATGTTAATTACCGCGATATATTGTTTCCACTTATTTTCATATTCTTTCTCTTTCATTGTCAGATAATCGCACCAATGTTGCATGAGAATTGCGCGCCGTTCAAATGCTTCACCGCGTCGATATGCTGCTTCTGTTTTATCTCCGATTGCATGTGCAAGCGATGCTTCGGCAATTTCCGATGAATGCAGCGTAGTGTCTGTGATCCAGTCGCGGAACGATGACCGGAAACCGTGAACAGTCCAGCCATGACCTTTCATTCCGCGTATGACTTGCAACATGCTCATATTCGACAATGGTTTGCCGCGTTTCGCGCCGGGGAATACATATTTGTTGCCTTGAAAGCGCGGTTGTTTCCGCAGCAATTCAACCGCTGCACTGGACAATGGCACGCGGTGTTGCCTCCCTGCCTTCATGCGTTCGGCTGGAATTGTCCAAACGGCATTTTCCAGATCAATTTCCGACCATTCCGCTTTCAAGCATTCGTTGGTTCGGACGGCAGTTAGGATTGTGAAGGCGAGCGCTCGCGAACTGAAATCGCGTTTGCCTAGCAATTCCTGCACAATTTCCGGCACGTCCCGATATGGAATGGCGGCAAAGTGGTCCGAAGCCGTTTTGTCTTTCACAAGCCAATGTTCCAGACCATCGGACCATTTCGCCGGATTTATGTGACCGGACCACAGCGCACGAATATCACGGTCGGCACTTCCAACACCTTTCGATTTCGCAGCGCTGATAATTTTCTCAATGCGCATGCGGACGCGGCTTGCCGTTTCTGGTACGCTTTCCCATAGCGGCAGCGCTTTTTTGCTATTCCGTTTCCGGTGCGATTGCTGCAACACGCGCAACACGTCCTCAATTCCGATTTCATGCGGGCGCATGTTGCCGATGTGCGGAAAGACAAATTCTTTCAGGGTGCTTTGCCACTGGTCCGCATGTTTTCCATTTTTCCAGCCGCCACGTTGCGTTGCAATGTACGCTTCCGCCACTTCACGGAACGTCTCGCCTCCGCTTGTCGGTGCCGCGCCGTTGACCTTGCGTTGCGCGAGCGGATCGACGCCACTTTTGACCAGATCGCGCAATTCAATGGCGCGGAGTTCCAGCTTTTTATAATCTGCATCGCTGATCGGGTCCGAATGCGATTGCAGCGTCATCACCCGGCGCTTGCCGCCGACCGTGAAGCGGAAACACCAATCCGCCCGTCCGGTCTTTGCCAGCGCGAAACACAAGCCGTTTCCGTGGCTCCATAGATTGGGCTTTCCGGCCCGGATGCGAGCGCGAAGTTCCTTGTTCAAACTGTCGATTTTCGTTGCCATTGCGGAGCGACCTTTGCGGTTGGTTGGCGTGTCGTGACCAACCACTTTGAAGCCCCTCGCAGATATTTTGCCTATTCATGGTTAGGCAAAATCCTTAAATATCAACATGTTGGCTACTAGCGACTAGTCACGACTAGCCCCACCATTGGACTCCTTCTCCGCCATAAAATCCCGACATCCGAAGTTTTTGCGGCAACCCCTGCGCGATGGCACAATGTCTTTGTGCACTTCGATGCAAAGCCGACCCACATCCGCCGACCATATCATCAGGGCCGCGATTTCCTGCCGGCTCCGTCTCGCACCCAGCCAAGATGAAGATCGGCAGAGACGTTATCGCACAGGGACTTTGCCGCTGAGTTTGCGTTCAACGCAATTGCCGGCGATATCGAAATCGCCGTTCTTCGGACTGTTTGGGAAGGAAATGGTGCTGCCAGAGAGGATTGAACTCTCGACCTCTCCCTTACCAAGGGAGTGCTCTACCACTGAGCTACGGCAGCGACCGGATGCGGCGGACTTCTGCCACATCGTTTGGCCGAGTGCAAGGCCATAAACACCCTGTTGAAAGACGTTGTTTCGGACATGCCCTTGCCATATTCATGGGGCTGCATCCAGCCGTCGGGGACGCACGCATGAAGGACCGGAAAGGAACCGCCGCCAAGGGGGAAGACGCGCGCAAGGCGCGTCTGGCCGAGGCGCTGCGGACCAATCTCGCAAAGCGCAAGGCCCAGACCCGGGCGCGCCGTGCCGGCGACGCCGACCAGCGCCCGCAAGGCATCGAGGCCGCGCAAGCCAAGCCGGAGGGCTGACCCGGCACGACTTTCCGCGGGCGGGCGCCCGCGCATTTTCTTGAACGGCGGCCGCCTATGGGGTAGACGGACCGCTTCAACCGATTGAAGCCCGCCCACCGACCGAAGCACGGCGCGGCACATCCCAGACCGGCCATCGCCGGGGAGAGGCATGTTCATGGACCGCATCAGGATCGTCGGGGGCAACCGGCTCTCAGGCAACATTCCGATTTCCGGCGCCAAGAACGCCGCCCTGCCCCTGATGATCGCCTCGCTGCTGACGCGCGAGACGCTGACGCTGGAGAACGTGCCGCATCTGGCCGATGTCGAGCAGCTCATCCGCATCCTCGGCAATCACGGCGTCGACTATTCGGTCAACGGCCGCCGCCACAGCCAGACCGAAGGCTATTCGCGCACCGTCAACTTCACCGCCGCCAGCATCGTCGACACCACCGCCCCCTATGAGCTGGTGTCGAAGATGCGCGCCTCGTTCTGGGTCGTCGGCCCGCTGCTGGCCCGCATGGGCGAGGCCAGGGTCTCGCTGCCGGGCGGCTGCGCCATCGGCACCCGGCCGGTCGACCTGTTCATCGACGGCCTGCAGGCGCTCGGCGCCGACATCGACGTCGAGAGCGGCTACGTGCTGGCCAGGACGGCGAAGGGCCTGCGCGGCAACCGCTACCGCTTCCCCAAGGTCTCGGTCGGCGCCACCCATGTGCTGATGATGGCCGCCTCCCTCGCCCGCGGCGAGACCGTTCTGGAAAATGCCGCCCGCGAGCCGGAAGTCGTCAACCTCGCCGAATGCCTCAATGCCATGGGCGCGCGGATTTCCGGCGCCGGCACCGAAACCATCACCATCGAGGGTGTGGATGAGCTGCACGGCGCCAGCGTGCGCGTCATCCCCGACCGCATCGAGACCGGCACCTATGCCATGGCCGTGGCCATGACCGGCGGCGACGTGCTTCTGGAGGGCGCGCGCCCGGACCTGCTGGAAACCGCGCTCGACACCATCGCCCGCACCGGCGCCGAGATCACCACCACCAACGAAGGTATCCGCGTCTACCGCAACGGCGCCGGCATCGAGCCGGTGGACATCACCACCGAGCCCTTCCCCGGCTTCCCGACCGATCTGCAGGCGCAGTTCATGGGCCTGATGACCATGGCCAAGGGCCGCTCGCACATCACTGAGACGATCTTCGAGAACCGCTTCATGCATGTGCAGGAACTGGCCCGGCTCGGCGCCCACATCACCCTGTCCGGCCAGACCGCCATCGTCGACGGCGTGGCGAAGCTGAAAGGTGCGCCGGTCATGGCCACGGACCTGCGCGCCTCGGTGTCGCTGGTCATCGCCGGACTGGCCGCCGAGGGCGAAACCGTCGTCAACCGCGTCTACCATCTCGACCGCGGCTTCGAGCGGCTGGAGGAAAAGCTCTCCGGCTGCGGCGCGACCATAGAACGCATCACCGGCTGATGCAGGCTCCGGTCCGCATCGCGGTTGCACAGGCTCGCAAGACAGCCTAACACAAGGATCCACGACAACCCTTCGCAGGTGCGAAACCGGCATGGATCAACTCAAGCTGATCGCGCTCGACGAGCAGGACCTCAACGTCATTTCGGCGCATGTGCAGGACGCGGTGATGAAGGTGCGCGACCTGCAATATCTGCCGTCCGTCCGCCGCTTCGTCCTGCCGATGAACCGTTTCGCCTGGGAAAGGAAGCCCGGTTTCCTGCGCAGGAACAACGAGCGCCGGCAAAGCGTGCTGCATTTCGACCGGGTGCTCGGCGCCAAGGCCGCCGGCATCGCCCGCGACAAGCCCGAAGAGGTGCTGTCGCTGCTCGCAGTCTCCTTCGTGCCCACGAGCAAGCCGGCCGGCATCGTCGAGCTCGTCTTCGCCGGCGGCGGCGCCATCATGCTCGACGTCGAATGCGTGGAAGCCCGCCTCGCCGACACCGGCGGCGCCTGGCAGGCCTCGTCGCGCCCCGCCCACAGGATCTGACCCGCATGGCCCTTACGCTGAGACAATCGGACATGGATTTCGAGCGGCGTTTCGCCGCCTTCCTGTCCACCAAGCGCGAGGTGTCGGCGGATGTCGATGCCGTGGTGCGCGACATCATCGCCCGCGTGCGAGCCGAAGGCGATGCCGCCCTCCTCGATTATACGCTGCGCTTCGACCGCGCCGATCTGGCGACGCTGGGCATCGCCGTTTCCCGCGCCGATATCGAGGCGGCCTACGGCAAGGCCGACCCGAAGACCATCGAGGCGCTGAAGCTGGCGCGCGATCGCATCCGCTCGCATCACCAGCGCCAGATGCCGCAGGACGACCGCTACACCGACCCGCTCGGCGTCGAGCTCGGCTCGCGCTGGACGGCGGTCGAATCGGTCGGCCTCTATGTGCCGGGCGGCACCGCCAGCTATCCGAGTTCGGTGCTGATGAACGCCATGCCCGCCGTCGTGGCGGGGGTGGAGCGCATCGTCATGGTGGTGCCGGCGTCCGGTGGCACCATCAACCCGCTGGTCCTGGTGGCGGCCGATCTCGCCGGCATTACCGAAATCTACCGCATCGGCGGGGCGCAGGCCGTCGCGGCGCTGGCCCATGGCACAGAGACCGTCCGTCCGGTCGCCAAGATCGTCGGCCCCGGCAACGCCTATGTGGCGGCCGCCAAGCGGCAGGTGTTCGGCACCGTCGGCATCGACATGATCGCCGGCCCCTCGGAAGTGCTGGTGGTGGCCGACGCCTCCAACGACCCCGACTGGGTCGCGGCCGACCTGCTGGCGCAGGCCGAGCATGACGCGTCGGCCCAGTCGATCCTGATCACCGACGATGCCGGCTTCGGCAAGGCCGTCGAGGAGACGGTCGAGCGCCAGTTGCGCAGCCTTTCGCGGTCCGCGACCGCCGCGCAGAGCTGGCGCGATTTCGGCGCCGTCATCCTCGTCGAGGACTTCGAGGCTGCGATCCCGCTGATCGACCGCATCGCGGCCGAGCATCTGGAGCTGGCCGTCGACGACGCGGAAAGCCTGCTCGGACGGATTCGCAATGCCGGCGCCGTGTTCATCGGCCGCCATACGCCGGAGGTGATCGGCGACTATGTCGGCGGCTCGAACCATGTGCTGCCCACCGCGCGCTCGGCCCGTTTCTCCTCCGGCCTGTCGGTGCTCGACTTCGTCAAGCGCACCTCGATCCTCAAGCTCGGCGCGGAGCAGTTGCGCGCGCTGGGGCCCGCCGCCATCGCCCTGGCCACGGCGGAAGGCCTCGACGCGCATGCCCGCTCTGTCGCCATCCGATTGAACATGTAGCGGTATGGCGGACTTCGACCCCCAGCGCGACAGGCTGATCGACGTCGAGCTCGACGAGACGATCGGCCGTTCGACGCCGGACGTCGAGCACGAACGCGCCGTGGCGATCTTCGACCTGATCGAGGAAAACAGCTTCCGGCCGGTCAACGACAGCACGCCGGGGCCCTACAAGCTGAAGCTGTCGCTGGTCGATTCGCGCCTGGTGTTCGCCATCACCCGCGAGGACGGCTCGGACGTCGTCACCCATATCCTGTCGCTGACGCCGTTCCGGCGCATCGTCAAGGATTACTACATGATCTGCGAAAGCTATTACGACGCCATCCGCTCGGCGTCGCCCAGCCACATCGAAGCCATCGACATGGGCCGGCGCGGCCTGCACAACGAAGGCTCGCAAACGCTGAAGGACCGGCTGGCCGGCAAGATCGACGTCGATTTCGACACCGCACGGCGGCTGTTCACCCTCGTGTGCGTGCTGCACTGGCGAGGCTGACCTGAGCGAGGTGCCCTCCCCCTCCAAACCCCGCTCGATCCTGTTCATGTGCGGGATGAACGCCGTGCGCTCCCCCATGGCGGAAATGCTGGCGCGCCGCATGCTGCCGTCCGACATCTTCGTGGCCTCGGCCGGCGTCCATGCCGGCGAGCGCGATCCCTTCGTCGATGCGGTTCTCGAAGAAGAGGGCCTGTCGCTGGGCGAGCGCGAGCCGCGTGCGATGGACGAGGTCGAGGACGCCTTCTTCGACCTCATCGTCACCCTGTCGCCGCAGGCCCACCATATGGCGATGGAGCTCACCCGCACCATGGCGGTGGATGTGGAATACTGGCCGACCTTCGACCCGACCTCGATCACCGGAACCCGCGAGCAGCGGCTGGCGGCCTATCGCGATGTGCGCGAACATCTGAAGGAGCGAATCGCCAAACGCTTCGTGGAGCCTGCCTGACGTGACCCACCTCCTTGCCGACACCATCCGCATCGCCGCGGCTGCCCTGATCGGTCCGGATCGCAGGACGCTGCTGGTGCGCAAGCGCGGCACTTCTTCCTTCATGCAGCCCGGCGGCAAGATCGACGCGGGCGAGGCGCCGCTGGCCGCCCTGCGCCGCGAGCTTGAGGAAGAGCTCGGCCTGACGATCGATGCGGGCAGCGCCGAATATCTCGGCTGCTTCTCGGCCCCAGCCGCGAACGAGGCGGGACGCAAGGTCGAGGCGCAAACCTTCCTGGTGGAGATCGACGCGCCGGTGGAGGCACAGGCGGAGATCGCGCAACTGTGCTGGCTCGATCCGTTCGACCCGCCTGACCTGGAGCTGGCGCCCCTGTCGCGCGACCTGATCCTGCCGCTCATCCGGGCAAGGCTGGAGCGGCACGCGGCCGGATAAATCCGGCCCCCTCACCCTACGCTTCCGCCCATGCGGATCGGCCCAAAGAAAAACGCCCGCAACAGAGTGTTGCGGGCGGTGTCCGGTCGATTCGCCAGGACGGGACTATTCGCCGCCCACCATCACGAAGCGGATGATGAACAGGGCCGCCACCAGCCAGGTGGCCAGATGGACGTCCTTGTAGCGTCCGGTCAGCGTCTTGAGCACCGCATAGGAGATGAAGCCGAAGGCCAGACCGTTGGCGATCGAATAGGTGAACGGCATGATCAGCGCCGTCAGCGCGGCCGGAGCGGCCTCGGTGATTTCGTCCCATTCGACGTCGAGCAGTTCGCGCATCATCAGGCAGGCGACATAGAGCAGCGCCGGGGCCGTGGCATAGACCGGAACTGCGCCGGCCAGCGGCGAGAAGAACAGCGCGGCGAGGAACAGCAGGGCGACGACCAGCGCGGTCAGGCCGGTGCGGCCGCCGGCCTGCACGCCCGAGGCGCTCTCGACATAGGCGGTGGTGCTGGAGGTTCCCAGCACCGAACCGGCCAGGATGGCGGTGCTGTCGGCCATCAGCGCGCGGCCGAGACGGTTGGGCTTGCCCTCGGGCATCAGGCCGGCGCGCTTGGCGACGCCGATCAGCGTGCCCGTCGCATCGAAGATCTCGACCAGCACGAACACCAGGATGACATGCGCCAGACCGGCATGCAGGGCGCCGAGCACGTCGAGCTGCATGAAAGTGGGCGCGATCGACGGCGGCAGGGACACGATGCCGCCGAACTGGCTGACGCCCAGCATCATCGAAAGCACGGTGATGATCAGGATGCCGATCAGGATGGCGCCGCGCACCTTCAGCGCATCCAGCGCCGCGATGATGAAGAAGCCGCCGATCGCCAGCAGCGGACCGGTCTGGGTGAGATCGCCGAGGCCGACGAAGGTGGCCGGATTGGCGACCACGATCTCCGAGCTCTTGAGCGCGATGATGGCCAGGAACAGGCCGATACCGGCCGCGATGGCGCTGCGCATGGAATGCGGGATGCCCGCCACCAGCCACCGGCGCACGCCGGTGACCGTCAAAAGCAGGAAGATCACGCCGGAAATGAACACCGCGCCCAGCGCCTGCTGCCAGGTGAAGCCCATGGCGCCGACGACGGTGAAGGCGAAGAAGGCGTTCAGGCCCATGCCCGGCGCCATGCCGATCGGCCAGCGCGCGACGAACGCCATGATCGCCGAGCCGAGCGCCGCGGCAAGGCAGGTGGCCACGAACACGGCGTTGCGGTCCATGCCGGTCGTCGACAGGATCTCCGGATTGACGAAAATGATGTAGGACATCGTCAGGAAGGTGGTGATGCCCGCAATGATTTCGGTGCGGACCGACGATCCCTCTTCCTTGATCTTGAAATATGCTTCGAGCACTTGTGCTCCTCCCTCTCCTGACGGGCTTTCGAGTGATGGCTGGATGAACCTTCAAGAAGCCCGACACACAAGACTGGACAAACGCTTCCCTTGCGTTAGTCTGCCCTCCCGTGGTTCGGCCTGGTTCCTCCTGCCCGATCCGGCGCACAATCTGCCCCTTGCCTTGATGGTTCAAGTGGCAACTACCTGAATTTCGCTCAAAGCTGTTTATCGTTTTTGTAAACGCTCGGTCGAAATGGAAACCGCCATTTTCCACCGCTGGTCGTGGCCGCGAGAGGCAGCGGATCTCCCCGTCACCGGGCGCGCACGCATTTGGCGCCTGCGCCGATTAGCGTGTTCACAAAGCCGGCTTTATCATATAGGTTCCGCGCAAAATCCGGGCGACGTCCCGGATCATCACCCGAGAAAAGGTATCGAATGCCGAAGGAAGAAGTCCTCGAGTTTCCGGGCGTGGTGACGGAATTGCTGCCGAACGCCATGTTCCGGGTGAAGCTCGAAAACGATCACGAAATCATCGCCCACACGGCCGGCCGCATGCGCAAGAACCGCATCCGCGTGCTGACCGGTGACAA
Organism: Aquamicrobium terrae; assembly: GCF_040545735.1. Lineage (GTDB taxonomy): Bacteria > Pseudomonadota > Alphaproteobacteria > Rhizobiales > Rhizobiaceae > Mesorhizobium > Mesorhizobium terrae_A. The sequence continues at coordinate 45,936 of NZ_JBEPML010000013.1, read as the reverse complement.
GGTTCTGGTCGAGATGACGCCCTATGACCTGACCAAGGGCCGCATCACCTACCGTTTCAAGTAAAAGTCGTCCGGGCAGGCAAGCATGGCTGGGAGCAAACCGCAGACGCTGGTGCTTGCCTCGGCTTCGCCGCGCAGGATCCTGCTCCTGCAGCAGGCGGGCATCGAGCCTGACCGCATTCTGCCGACCGACATCGACGAATCGCCGCTGCGGGCCGAGCATCCGCGTTCGCTGGCCAAGCGCCTGGCGAAGGAGAAGGCCGAGCAGGCTCTCGCCACGCTGAAGGCCGAGGCGGACACGCCGCCGGCCTATGTGCTGGCCGCCGATACAGTGGTGGCCGTCGGCCGCCGCATCCTGCCCAAGGCGGAGATCATCGACGACGCCGTCTATTGCCTGCAATTGTTGTCCGGCCGCTCGCACCGGGTCTATTCCGGCATCTGCCTCGCCACCCCATCCGGCAAGCTGCGCCAGAAGCTGGTCGAGACACGGGTGCGCTTCCGGCGCCTGCCGCGCGAGGACATCGACCGCTACGTCGCCTCCGGCGAATGGCGCGGCAAGGCCGGCGCCTATGCCGTGCAGGGGCTGGCCGGCTCCTTCGTGGTCAAGCTGATCGGCTCCTACACCAGCGTGGTCGGGCTGCCGCTCTACGAAACCGTGGCGCTGCTTGCCGGCGAGGGTTTCGACACCCGCGCCGGATGGCCGGCCCAAGGCGTGTCATGACCGGCGACACCAAGGCACAGGTCACACCTCTGCGGCCAAAGCGGCCCTGCCCCGAATGCGGCCGGCCTTCGGCCCGCGATACCTATCCCTTCTGCTCCAAGCGCTGCAAGGACATCGACCTCAATCGCTGGCTGAAGGGCGCCTATGTCATCCCGGTGCGCGACGACGAGGAAGACGCCGACGACGTGCCGGACAGCGGCAACAGGCAGGACTGACACAATTCAGGTTCAGATGGAACCGCCCGCCCGCAAACGGCAATGCCATCCGCGCGTCATCATACCCCACCTCCCCACAAGGGGGAGGGGGACGATTTCGCCGGTGTCGCCGCTACAATCTTCAATGCAGTTCCAATCGCTGCCGTCGCGGAATCCCCCTCCCCCTTGTGTGGAGGGGTTAGGGGTGGGGGTAGCGTTAGGGGTGGGGGTAGCGCCAGGTGCGACAGCCCCGCCACATCAACTCGCCACGCGCGGACGCCCGGCCGCCGTGGCCACGATGAAGGCCTCGACCAGGCTGCGCTCGCCCTCGATCACCGCATCCCTGATGTCGCGGCTCACCTCGATGCGGGCATGGTCGGTGCCGGCCCGGCCGGCCAACTCGAGGGCCATGGCGCGGGCCGCCCGTTCGGCGGCCGCCATCGCCTCCTCCTCGGTCTCGAAATCTTCCAGCAGTTCGCCGGCATTGACACGATAGACGCCGGGCTCCGGCTGGCTGATGCGCGCCTCGGCCGACATGCGCACCTGCCCCACCACGGCGCCCAGCGCGTTGGCGACATCGGCGTCAGGGGCGATCTCGCACGCACTGCCGACCAGCGAAGGCAGCCCGGCATAGTGAAGATGGGCGGAAGCACCGAGGCCGATCACCGGCCGGTCGAGCGCGATCGACAGGCGCGCCATGCCGCGGTTGCCGTCGAGCGCCCGCTGCACCAGCGCATGCGTCACCGGCGCCTCCTCCTCCAGCCCGTCGGCCGCAAAGACCGTCTCGAACATCATTTCGGCGGAACGGCGGGTCACGGCGGCCAGCACAAGCTCGCTGAGCCCCTCGGCGGTGTCCGCCGCCGGTTGGCCCATGCCGTTGCGCCGGCGCGCCATCAGCTCGGCGCCGAGCCGCGCCGCCGCCGCATTCCAGTTCGCCTGCCGGCCCAGAACATGGGCCGCATCCGACGGGGTGAAGCCGACGATATGCACGAGCCCCCGCGCCACCAGCCGGTTGAGCGTGGCGACTTGCGAGGTGGAGACCAGCAGGCGGTCGAGCGCGGCAGGAACGTTTGCGATCTGCGCATAAAGCCGCGTTTCGGTGTTGGAGAGACCCGACGCCGCGCTTTCGGGCACGCCGGTGCGCATGGCGAAGCGGCCGTCCAGCCGGCTGGCGGCGGGCTGCAGCAACTGCCGGGAAAGCGCCTTGTCCACCACCTCGCCATGGCGCACCGCCGCCAATGACAGCGGCACCAGCCGGCGCGGCCCAAGTTCGATCCGCGTCGCCAGCGCATGGTCGCGCAGCGTCACTTCCGAATCGCCGCCAAGGCCGAAGGTGCGCATGGCGACGGCCTCGACCATGGTGCGCATGCCGCCCACCGTCGCCCCTTCCGGGTCGAGCCTGAGCCGGCCTTGATCGAGCACGGCCACATCCGTGGTGGTGCCGCCGATGTCGGAGACGACCGCATCGTCGAGCCCGGTCAGGTGGCGCGCGCCGACAAGGCTGGCGGCCGGCCCGGACAGGATCGTCTCGATGGGCCGGGTGCGGGCGAAATCCGCCGTGATCAGCGCGCCGTCGCCGCGCACCACCATCAGCGGCGCCTGGATCTCCCGCCGGGCCAGGAAGCCTTCGGTGGCGGCGATCAGCCGGTCGATCATGGAAATGAGGCGGGCATTGAGCAGGGTGGTGAGCGCCCGGCGCGGCCCGCCGAGCTTGGAGGTCAGCTCGTGCGAGCAGGTGACCGGCAGCCGCGTGCGCGCCCGGATGAGGTCGCGCGCGGCAATCTCGTGCTCGGGGTTGCGCACCGCGAAATAGGCCGCCACCGCCACGCCCGTGACCGACCGCTCCAGTTCCGGCAGCGTTGCTTCCAGCGCCTCCAGCGACAATTCGGCGGCATTGCCGTGCACGTCGTGGCCGCCGGGGCAGAAGATCACCGGATCGGTGCCGAGCGCGCCGGACAGACCGTTGCGGGCGAGGTCCTCCGCACCGAAACCGATCATCACCAGCGCCACGCGCCCGCCCTGCCCTTCCACCAAGGCATTGGTGGCAAGCGTGGTCGACATCGACACCAGCTTGATCGCGCCGTGCTCGATGCCGGACTCGGCCAGCACCGCATCGGCCGCACCCGAAATGCCCTCCGCCAGATCATGCCGTGTGGTGAGCGACTTCGCCTTGGCCACGATCCCGGCCTCTTCGGACCACAGCACCGCGTCGGTGTAGGTGCCGCCCGTATCGATGCCCAGATAGAGCGCGCCGCTTGACGGCCTGTTCGGCGGCAACACGGTCACGCCCGCCTCGGCATTGCACCGGCATCGAGGGATGAGAGCGGAAGACGGGAAGGAAGGGACGATGGCACGGCAGACCTGCAAATTGTCGGCGGCGCACGGGCCGCCATGGACGACAGGCCGAGCAATCGCGCCGGCTGCCGTCCAATGCAAGCGAATTTAGGCCCGCACGCCCGCCGACGGCTCCCGATAAGCGACATCGGCGTCGCAAACCGGTCGCCATCTTCCGGTGCAGAAAGCCCCCTTCCCTTCCTCGCGGCGAAGCGGCATACTCCGGCAACATTGTCTCATTTGGTGATTGATGCCGCCTGCCAAGAAGGAAGTTCGCTCGAAACGTGCCCGCACCCCAGCTTTCGTCAAGAACCTGCGTGGGGTGAAGAACTGGAAGGAAGTCAGCGCCTGGCTCGAGTGGCGCGGCATCGAAGATATCGAATGCATCACGCCAGACCAGGCCGGCGTCGCGCGCGGCAAGATGATGCCGTCGAACAAGTTCACCTCCAACACCTCGCTCGCCCTGCCGTCCGCCGTGTTCATGGCCACCATTTCCGGCGGCTACCCGGAAGACGGCAACGGCTTCGTCTATCCAGAGGATGACGGCGACCTGAAACTGGTGCCCGACCTTTCGACGCTGACCGTGGTGCCGTGGGAGGAAGACCCGACCGCCGCGGTGATCTGCGATCTGGTGCATCAGGACGGGCGCTCGGTGGAATTCACGCCGCGCAACGTGCTCAAGCGCGTCGTCGCCGCTTATGACGAGCGCGGGCTGAAGCCCGTGGTCGCGCCGGAGATCGAATTCTATCTGGTTCACAAGAACCCCGACCCCGACTATCCGCTGACCCCACCCGTCGGCCGCTCCGGCCGCGCCATCGGCGGCGGCGCCGGCTATTCGATCGCCGGCGTCAACGAGTTCGACGAGCTGATCGACGACATCTATCATTTCTCGGAAAGCCAGGGCCTCGAGATCGACACCCTCATCCACGAGGAAGGCGCCGGACAGCTCGAGATCAACCTGCGCCACGGCGACCCGATCGAGCTGGCGGATCAGGTGTTCATGTTCAAGCGCACCATCCGCGAGGCGGCGCTGAAGCACAACATCTACGCCACCTTCATGGCCAAGCCCATCCAGGGCCAGCCCGGCTCGGCCATGCACATCCATCAGTCGATCATCGACAAGAAGACCGGCCGCAACATCTTCACGGCCCCGGATGGCGCCGAAAGCGAAGACTTTTTCCACTTCATCGGCGGCATGCAGAAGCATGTGCCGAACGCGCTGGTGATGCTGGCGCCTTATGTGAATTCCTACCGTCGCCTCACCCAGGCCGCCTCGGCGCCGGTCAACAACAAATGGGGCTACGACAACCGCACCACCGCCTTCCGCGTGCCGCGTTCCGACCCGGCGGCGCGGCGCGTCGAAAACCGCATCCCCTCGTCCGACGCCAATCCCTATCTTGCGGTCGCGGCTTCCCTCGCCTGCGGCCTGATCGGAATGACCAACCGCCTGGAGGCCGAGCCTCCCGTGGTGACGACGGCCAACGAGGACGAGATCGACCTGCCGCGCGGACTGCTGGAGGCCGTCGACCTGTTCGAGCACGACGAGGAACTGGCCGCCCTCCTCGGCAAGACCTTCGCCACCACCTATGCCGCGATCAAGCGGGCCGAGTTCGAGACCTTCATGGAAGTCATCAGCCCGTGGGAGCGGGAGTATCTGTTGTTGAATGTCTAGGAGGTCAGGGGGAGTAGGGCAGTAGGGGGAAAGTCGCAGGCATGAAGGCCGGGATCAACTCCTATCGCGACCTCGTCGTCTGGCAACAGGCCATGGATCTTGCCGCTGCGGCCTACACCATTACCAAGGCTTGGCCAAAGGAAGAACTTTATGGTCTTACAAGTCAGCTCCGTCGTGCCGCGTCCTCTGTTCCGGCAAACATTGCCGAGGGTTTCGGGCGCGAAAATCACGGCTCCTACCAACAGTTTCTCAGGATTGCACAGTGATCGCTCAAGGAGTTTGAAACGCATCTGCTTCTTGCCGGGCGCGTGGGAATTGCCACAGATAAGGACATCGATCCGCTCATGACTATGAGCGAAAGTGTCGGCAAACTGCTGCGCCTGCTGATCCGCAGGCTATCTGACAGCTAAACCTACTGCCCTACTGCCCTATCCCGTACTCCCTTGTAATCACAATGCCCTATCAATCCCCAATTTCACCCGGCCGCTCATGGTATGAAGACACCGTCGGTGAAAGGCCCGCATATCCCCGGCTGGATGGAGACCGAAACTGCGATGTCGTGATCGTCGGCGGCGGCTTCACGGGGCTCTCGGCTGCCGCGCATCTGGCCAGGGCCGGCACGAATGTCGTGCTGATCGAGGCGCACCGGTTCGGCGACGGCGCCTCCGGACGTAATGGCGGCCAGATGGGCACCGGCCAGCGCGCCTGGCCCGAGGAGATGCAAGGCGAATATGGCCTTGCCCGCGCCAAGGCGCTGTTCGACCTTGCCGAGGAGGCGAAGTCGCACCTGCTGGACTTCGCTCAGGAAAACGGCATCGACCTCGACTACATGCCCGGCCAGATGTCTGTGGCGCACAAGAAGCGCTATGTCGACGACTACAAGGCCCATGCCGAGCTGATGGCCACCCGTTTTGGCTATCCGCATATCGCCTTCATGGATGCCGGGGAAACCGCGGAACGACTGGGCTCCGATCGCTTCTTCGGCGGCGTGCGCGACACCGGCACCGGCCATATCCACCCGCTCAAGCTGGTCATCGGCACCGCCCGCGTGGCCGCCGCAGCCGGCGCGCACGTGCATGAGGACACGCCGGCCACCGGCATAGATTCAACCGGCGGCAAGGTGCGGGTGACGACACCTTACGGCACCATCACGGCACAGAAGTGCCTGATCGCCACCAATGCCTATGGCGGCACGCTGGAACCGGTCAGCGCCGCGCACATCATGCCGATCGGCTCCTTCATCGGCGCGACCGTGCCGCTGGGCGCCGACAGTCCGGTCATTCCGGGCGGAGAGTCGGTGGACGATTCGCGCTTCGTGGTGCGCTATTTCCGCAAGTCGAAGGACGGCCGGCTGCTGTTCGGTGGCCGCGAGATCTATGCCGTGTCCGACCCCGGCGACATCCACATCCATATCCGCAGGCAGATCGCCGAGATCTATCCGGCGCTGAAGGATGTCGAGATCACCCATGGCTGGGGCGGCTATGTCGGCATCACCATGCCGCGCAAGCCCTTCGTGCGCGAGGTGATGCCCAATGTCATCTCGGCCGGCGGCTATTCCGGCCATGGCGTGATGCTGTCGAATTTCGTCGGCAAGCTCTATGCCGACACCGTCGCCGGCAACCGCGAGAAGCTGAAGCTGTTCGAGGAACTGAAGATACCCTCCTTCCCCGGCGGCCGGCGCCTGCGGGGCCCGCTGCTGTTCCTGGCGCTCAACTGGTACGCCCTGCGCGACCGGATCTGACAGGACGCATTGGCCGGGACCCTCGCACCCGTTAAACCAATCTTCACCACTGCCCCGCATTGTCGCGGACCTGCGGCACGTGTATCGAGTACCGCGGTGCGCAAGCACCCAGGCAACAACCCGCGCCTCACCAAAGGGCGCGGGTTCTGCATTTTCGGCTGGCCATGGCCACTTTGCCGAAGCAATCCGCTTGTGAAGGCGGCATGAGGCCATGAAAAAAGCCGGGCGAGCCCGGCTTTTTCACATAGGTTTTTTTCGGCCGGATCAAGCGGCCTGAAGGGCGCCCTGCAGCGTGGTGAGCTGTGCCAGATACTGCTCCGCCCGCGTGCGCGCGGCATCGTCCTTGGCGTCGGCGACATCTTCCCTGGCGTCCTGGACGCGGCGGGCGATATCGTCCCGGTCGAGGTCCTTCACGGCCACGGCCGATTCCGCCAGCAGCGTGCAGCCGGCCGGCAGGATGTCGGCGAAGCCGCCGAACACCACATAGCGCTCCTGCTGCCCGGCAGCCGTCTTCACGGTGACGACGCCCGGCTTGATCGTGGTCATGACCGGAGCGTGGTTCGCCATCACGGTCATCTCGCCTTCCGTTGCCGGAATGACGACCGATTCGATCTTCTCGGAGACGAGCAGACGCTCCGGCGAGACCAGTTCGAATTGGAAAGCTTCAGCCATGATGCCTATGCCTTTGGTGCCTCGGGCAGCGACGCCTCGAAATGCGAGACCGCCGCTGCGAACTTGTCCCGGCAGCCGGGATTACAGAAACCGACCGTGTGGCCTTTGTAGACGGTCAACGAGTCCGCCGAAATCGGCTTGCCCGACCATGGGCAGGTTTCGTTGACCGCGTCCTCCAGCCGCAGCTCCCGACCCGACATGGATCAGGCAGCTTCGGCAGCCAGCTTCTTCGCCTTTTCCACGGCTTCCTCGATGCCGCCGACCATGTAGAAGGCAGCTTCCGGAAGATGATCGTACTCGCCGGCGACCAGGCCCTTGAAGCCCTTGATCGTGTCTTCGAGGGCGACCAGCTTGCCCGGCGAGCCGGTGAACACCTCGGCCACGAAGAACGGCTGCGACAGGAAGCGCTCGATCTTGCGGGCGCGGGCCACCGTCAGCTTGTCCTCTTCCGACAGCTCGTCCATGCCGAGGATGGCGATGATGTCCTGCAGCGACTTGTAGCGCTGCAGCGTCTGCTGCACGTCACGGGCGACCTGGTAGTGCTCCTCGCCGACGATCAGCGGGTCGAGCATGCGCGAGGTCGAGTCCAGCGGATCGACGGCCGGATAGATGCCCTTCTCGGCGATGGCGCGGTTCAGCGTCGTGGTCGCGTCGAGGTGGGCGAACGAGGTCGCCGGCGCCGGGTCGGTCAGGTCGTCGGCCGGCACGTAGATGGCCTGCACCGAGGTGATCGAGCCCTTGGTCGTGGTGGTGATGCGCTCCTGCAGGGCGCCCATGTCGGTGGCCAGCGTCGGCTGGTAGCCCACCGCCGAGGGAATGCGGCCGAGCAGGGCCGACACTTCCGAACCCGCCTGGGTAAAGCGGAAGATGTTGTCGACGAAGAACAGCACGTCCTGGCCCTGGTCGCGGAAATATTCGGCGACGGTCAGGCCGGTGAGCGCGACGCGGGCGCGGGCTCCGGGCGGCTCGTTCATCTGGCCGTAGACGAGTGCCGCCTTGGAGCCTTCGCCGCCGCCCTTCTGGTTGACGCCCGATTCGATGAACTCGTGATAGAGGTCGTTGCCCTCGCGGGTACGCTCGCCGACGCCGGCGAACACCGAGTAGCCGCCATGCGCCTTGGCGATGTTGTTGATCAGTTCCTGGATGAGAACGGTCTTGCCGACGCCGGCGCCCCCGAACAGGCCGATCTTGCCGCCCTTGGCGTAAGGCGCGAGCAGGTCGATGACCTTGATGCCGGTGACGAGGATCGCCGCTTCCGTGGACTGGTCCACATATTCCGGAGCCGGCTGGTGAATGCCGCGATGCTCGGTGGCGGTGATCGGGCCGGCTTCGTCGACCGGCTCGCCGATGACGTTGATGATGCGGCCGAGCATGCCCGGGCCGACCGGCACCGAGATCGGCGCGCCGGTGTCGGCCACGGACTGACCGCGCACCAGGCCTTCGGTGGCATCCATGGCGATGCAGCGCACGGTGTTCTCGCCGAGGTGCTGCGCGACTTCGAGAACCAGGCGGTTGCCGACATTCTCGGTTTCGAGCGCGTTCAGGATGGCCGGGAGATGATCTTCGAACTGCACGTCGACAACGGCGCCGATGACCTGACGAACCTTGCCCTTCGGGCCCTTGGCGAGATTGAAGCTCGCCGTCGTGCCACGCGTGTCGACCTTGCCCGGCTTGCCTTCGGCCACCAGCTTGGCCGCCTCTTTCGCCGCGGCACCCCTTGCAGGAGCCTTCTTGGGAGCCTCAGCCTTCACTGCCGCCTTGGGCGCCGCCTTTGCCGCGGCCGCCTTCACGGGAGCTTCTGCAGTCTTAGCGGTCGCCTTTTTGGGGGTCGCTGCTTTCGCCATCGTCTCTAGCCCTTTTTCGTCCGTTTGTTGTCACATGCTCCGGTGAAGGCGACCGGCCTTCACGCCGCATGCTAGAGCGCCTCGGCGCCCGAAATGATTTCGATGAGTTCCTTGGTGATCTGCGCCTGCCGCTGGCGGTTGTAGGTGATCGACAGCTTGTTGATCATGTCGCCGGCATTGCGCGTCGCATTGTCCATGGCGCTCATCTTGGCGCCCATCTCGCCGGCTGCGTTTTCCAGCAGCGCGCGGAAGACCTGGACGGAGATGTTGCGCGGGATCAGGTCGGAAAGGATCTCGCTCGGCTCCGGCTCGTACTCGTAGACGGCGCTGCCGTTGGCGGCTTCGGCTTCGGTAGGAGCGGCGGCCGGAATGAGCTGCTGCGCGGTCGGCACCTGGCTGATCACCGACTTGAAGTTCGAGTAGAACAGCGTGCAGACGTCGAACTGGCCCTGCTCGAACAGCCCGATCACCTTCTTGGCGATCGCGTCGGCATTGGCGAAGCCGATCGTTTTCACCTCGCGCAGGTCGATGCGCTCGATGATGAGCTGCGCATAGTCGCGGCGCAGGATATCGAAGCCCTTCTTGCCGACGCAGATGATCTTGACCGTCTTGCCGTCGGACAGAAGCTTGCGGATGTGATCGCGGGCGAAGCGCGCGATCTGCGAGTTGAAGCCGCCGCACAGGCCGCGCTCGGCCGTGCAGACGACGAGCAGATGCACGTCGTCCTTGCCGGTGCCGGTCATCAGCGCCGGGGCTTCGCCGCCTGCGCCGATGGCCTGGGTGATGTTGGCCAGGACGGCACTCATGCGCTCCGAATAGGGGCGCGCGGCCTCCGCGGCCTCCTGGGCACGACGCAGCTTCGCCGCGGCGACCATCTGCATCGCCTTGGTGATCTTCTGCGTCGCCTTGACCGAGGCGATGCGGTTACGAAGGTCTTTCAGTGACGCCATGCTTCAAACTCTATAGTCCGCGTGCGATCCGGGTCAGGCGAAGGTCTTGGCGAAAGCGTCGACCTCGGCCTTGAGCTTGGCGCGCAGATCGTCCGACAGCGCCTTTTCCTTGCGGATGCCGTCGAGAACTTCCTTGCCGACCGTGCGCAGATGCGACAGCAGGCCCTGCTCGAAGCGGCCGACATCGGCGACGGCGAGCTTGTCGAGATAGCCGTTGACGCCGGCGAAGATCACCGCGACCTGCTCTTCGGTCTTGAGCGGCGAGAACTGCGGCTGCTTGAGCAGCTCGGTCAGGCGCGCACCACGGTTGAGCAGACGCTGGGTGGCGGCGTCGAGGTCCGAGCCGAACTGGGCGAAGGCGGCCATTTCGCGATACTGGGCAAGCTCGCCCTTGATCGAGCCGGCGACCTGCTTCATCGCCTTGATCTGGGCGGCGGAGCCGACGCGCGACACCGACAGGCCGACGTTCACGGCCGGGCGGATGCCCTGGAAGAACAGGTTGGTCTCGAGGAAGATCTGGCCGTCGGTGATCGAGATCACGTTGGTCGGGATGTAGGCCGACACGTCGTTGGCCTGCGTCTCGATGACCGGAAGGGCGGTCAGCGAGCCATTGCCATTGTCGTCGTTCAGCTTCGCGGCGCGTTCCAGCAGGCGGGAGTGCAGGTAGAACACGTCGCCCGGATAAGCCTCGCGGCCCGGCGGGCGGCGCAGCAGCAGCGACATCTGGCGGTAGGCGACGGCCTGCTTGGACAGGTCGTCATAGCCGATCAGCGCATGCTGGCCGTTGTCGCGGAAATACTCGCCCATGGTGCAGCCGGTGAACGGCGCCAGGTACTGGAGCGGAGCCGGATCGGAAGCGGTGGCGGCGATGATGATGGAGTAGTCCAGCGCGCCGCGCTCTTCCAGGACCTTCACGAACTGCGCGACGGTCGAGCGCTTCTGGCCGACGGCGACGTAGACGCAGTAGAGCTTTTCCGACTCGGGGCCACTGTCGTGGATGGCCTTCTGGTTCAGGATGGTGTCGAGGATGATGGCGGTCTTGCCGGTCTGGCGGTCGCCGATGACCAGCTCGCGCTGGCCGCGACCGACCGGGATGAGGGCATCGATGGCCTTGAGGCCGGTCGACATCGGCTCGTGCACCGACTTGCGCGGGATGATGCCGGGCGCCTTGACGTCGACGCGGCGACGCTCCTTGGCCTTGATCGGGCCCTTGCCGTCGATCGGGTTGCCCAGTGCGTCGACCACGCGGCCGAGCAGCTCGGGACCGACCGGCACGTCGACGATGGCCCCGGTGCGCTTGACGGTGTCGCCTTCCTTGATGTCGCGGTCGTTACCGAAGATAACGACGCCGACATTGTCGGCTTCGAGGTTCAGCGCCATGCCGCGAATGCCGCCGGGGAACTCGACCATCTCGCCGGCCTGGACATTGTCGAGGCCGTAGACGCGGGCAATGCCGTCACCGACCGACAGAACCTGGCCAACTTCGGAAACTTCGGCTTCCTTGCCGAAATTCTTGATCTGGTCTTTCAGAATTGCGGAGATTTCCGCGGCGCGGATGTCCATCAGCCGACCTCTTTAAGTGCAAGCTTGAGCGAATTGAGTTTGGTTTTGAGCGACGTATCGATCTGGCGCGAGCCCATCTTGACCACGAGACCACCGAGCAGGCTCGGATCGACGGTGACGTTGATGACCACGTCCTTGCCGGCAACGCTCTTGAGCGCGGCCTTGAGTTCGTTCTGCTGGGCCGCCGTCAGCGCATGCGCGGCGGTCACGTCGGCCGACACCTCACCGCGATGCTCGGCGGCGATGCGGCGGAAGGCCTGGATCATGCCGGGAACGGCGAACAGGCGACGGTTGCGGGCGACGACCCGCAGGAAATTGCCGGCGAGGCCGCCGATCTTCGCCTTGTCGAGGATCGCCGAAACGGCGCGCTCCTGCTCGTCGGCGGCGAAAACCGGGCTCTCGATCAGGCGGCGCAGGTCGGCGCTGCCGGCCCGCATGGCCTCGAAGCTGCCGAGCGCGGCCTCGACCTTGGCGACGGATTTATCTTCGAGAGCAAGCTCGAACAGCGAGCTGGCGTAGCGTTCGGCAACGGCGGAGATTGGCGAGGACGTTTTGGCCACGGTCCGTCTTTTCTCATGTCTGACAGGCCGCAGATTGTTGGCGCGAGCGGGAACTCTGGCTAAATCTTTGACCTTGCTTACGTTTCTTGAAGCTAAGGGAACGGCTTCCGCTTCCCCTAGCCGAAAGTCGGTTGCCCTCTAGCATACGCCTCCCAAGACCGCAATCCATGGAAGGCGGCGGATTCCGGCACTTTTGTCGCATCCTCTGGATGAATGCGTTTCAGCGCCCGCGATTCAGGGCAGGAATCCGAAGGCAAAAGCCAGCGGAAGCGCCGCCAGCAGCAGATCGAGCACCAAGGCGGCCCAATTGTAGGGCGTGTTGGCGCCGTCGCTCATCATGCCGAGCATGCGGCCGAAAGCTGTGAATAGCCATGAGAAGCCGAGCGCCATGTAGAGCAGCGGCTGGGCGAGCAGCACCGCGCACAGGCCGAGCCCCAGATAGAAGCCGGCGAAACGGCTGCGCCCCTCGGCGATCGCTTCCGGCTTGTCGGGGTGCGGCTGGAGGCGCAGGAGCTTGAAGCCGATGCCCGGCGCGAGAAACAGGAGCAGACCCAGCGCGGCGGTGACGACGGCGCTCGTCCAGGCCAGCCATTCGCCCTGGCTCATTGGCCATGGAAACGAAAATTGCATCGCGGTCCCTCGCTTTTGCCGGACGGGCCGGCGATTTCATCCCCCGGCAAAATGACAGATTCGCAAGCTACGCGTCACCCAGCGCGAAGGCGATTGCCGCTTCGGCGTGGATGGCCGTGGTGTCGAACACCGGAATGTCGAAATCGGACTGGCCGATCAGCATGGTGATCTCGGTGCAGCCCATGATGACGCCGTCGGCCCCCTCCTCGGCCCGCAGGCGTGCGATCTCCTTCAGATAGACCGCCTTCGAATCCGATGTCACGGTGCCCCGGCACAACTCGTCATAGATGATGTCGTGAACCTTGGTGCGCCCGGCCTCGTCCGGCACCGCGACGTCGATGCCATGGCGCTCGGCCAGGCGCTGCCTGTAGAAATCCTGCTCCATGGTGAAGCGGGTGGCGAGCAGCGCCGGCCGCTTTACCCCGGTTCGCCGGATGGCCCCGGCGGTCGCGTCGGCAATGTGCAGGAGCGGGATGGAGACGGCCGCCTCGATCTCGCCGGCCAGCTTGTGCATGGTGTTGGTGCAGATCACCAGGCACTCCGCCCCCGCCGCTTCGAGCTGGCGCGCCGCCGCGGCCAGCAGCCGCCCCGCGCCCTGCCAGTCGCCGGCATGCTGAAGCTCCGCGATCCCGGCGAAATCCACCGAAACCAGCACCAGCTTCGCCGAGTGCAGGCCGCCCAGCCGCGCCCGCACGCCTTCGTTCAGCAGGCGATAATAGATCGCCGTGCTTTCCCAGCTCATGCCGCCCAGAAGGCCGATGGTCTTCATTGCCTGTCTCCTCCTGAAGAATTCACAGGAAACTCTGCGGATCGATATCGACCTGCACCCTGATCTGCCCGCGCACCTTGGGTCCCGCCGCCAGCATGGCCTTGACGAAACCCTGCATGTCGGAGCGGCGTTCGCCATGTATGAGCAGCCGGAAGCGGTGCCGCCCGTTGAGCAGCGACAGCGGTGCCTCGGCCGGCCCCAGCACGAAGATATCCGACGCGCTCGGCGCGGCAAGCCGCAGGCCACGCGCGTGCCCTTCCGCCTCTGCCCGTGTCGGCGCGCTGACGATGATGCCGGCCAGCCGTCCGAACGGCGGCAGGCCGGTGCGCTCGCGCTCGGCGATCTCGCGCTCGTAGAACAGCTCCGAATCGCCGGAGACGATGGCCTGCATCACCGGATGGTCGGGCTGGTAGGTCTGCAGCAGGCCGAGGCTCTTCTTGCCGGTGCGCCCGGCGCGGCCCGTCACCTGGCTGAGAAGCTGGAAGGTGCGCTCGGCGGCGCGCGGATCGCCATTGGCGAGGCCGAGATCGGCATCCACCACGCCGACCAGCGTCATGTTCGGAAAATTATGGCCCTTGGCGACGAGTTGCGTGCCGATGACGATGTCGGCATCGCCGTTGGCGATGGCCTCCAGCTCCAGCCGCAGCCGCCGCACACCGCCCATGATGTCGGAGGACAGGACGATGGTGCGCGCTTCGGGAAAATGCGCCACCACCTCCTCCGCGATGCGCTCCACACCCGGCCCGCAGGCGACGAGGTGGTCGAGCGTGCCGCATTCGGGGCAGGCATCGGGCCGCCTTTCGCTGTGGCCGCAATGGTGGCAGACGAGCTGACCGCGAAAGCGGTGTTCGACCAGCCAGGACGAGCAGACCGGGCAGCCGAAGCGGTGGCCACAGGCGCGGCATAAGGTGAGCGGGGCATAACCGCGCCGGTTGAGGAATAAAAGTGACTGCTCGCCCTTTTCCAGCGTCGCCGCCATCCTTTGCAGCAGCAGCGGCGACAGGAAACCGCCGCGTGCCGGGGGCGAGCGGCGCATGTCGATGGTGCGCAGGTCCGGCAGCGCCGCATCGGCGAAACGCGATGACAGCACCACGCGGCCATAGCGCCCCTGGCTGGCATTGACCCGGCTTTCCACGGATGGCGTGGCCGAAGCCAGCACCACCGGAAAGCCGCCGATATGGGCGCGCACCACCGCCATGTCGCGGGCGTTGTAGAAGACGCGGTCCTCCTGCTTGTAGGCCGGGTCATGCTCCTCGTCGACGACGATCAGGCCAAGCTCCTGAAACGGCAGGAACAGTGCCGAGCGCGCGCCCGCCACCACCTTCACCGTGCCTTCCGCCACCTGCCGCCACACCCGCTCGCGCATGCGCGGCGGCAGGTCGGAGTGCCACTCGGCCGGCTTGGTGCCGAAACGGTTCTGGAACCGTTCGAGGAAGGCGTGGGTCAGCGCGATTTCCGGCAGCAGGATCAGCACCTGTCGGCCCTGTTCAATCGCCGCCGCCACCGCCTCGAAATAGACTTCCGTCTTGCCCGAGCCGGTCACGCCGTCGAGCAGGGTGACGCGAAAATCGCCCGCCTCGACACCGGCCCGGAGATCGTTCGCCGCCGCGCGCTGGTCCGGCATCAGCGCCGCCGTCGCATAGGCGGTGTCGGGCGCGGCAACCACCGGGCGCGGCGGGATCATCACCGTCTCGAACACGCCCTGTTCCCTGAGCCCGTCGACCACCGAGGACGACACGCCGGCGGCATGGGCCAGTCCCGAGCGCGTCCAGGCAAAGCCGTCGGCGGCAGCGGCCAGCACCCGCTCGCGCGCGCCGGTCATCCGGTCGGGCCGCAGGTCGGTGAGCTTGATGCCTTCGGTCCACGGCTCGGGATCGAAGGCTTCCGGCGCGCGCAAAAGCATGCGCGCCACCATGCCGGGCGGCGACAGCGTATATTGCGACACCCAGTCGACGAAGCGGCGCATGTCGCGGTTGATCGGCGGGCAGTCGAACACCTGCTCGATCGGCCGCAGCTTGCGGGCATCGACCGCATCGGCCCCGCCGTCCCAGACGACGCCCGCCACCTGCCGCGGCCCCAGCGGCACGCGCACGATCGACCCCGGCACCACGCGCATTCCTTCGGGAACCGCATAGGTGTAGGGGCGTTCTGCGGGCATGGGCACCAGCACGGGTGCTGCGGACGAAAAGGGCGAATCTTGGCTCATCGCGCGTGACCTTGCATCGTCTTTGGTCTAGAGCAAAGGCCGATAGCGCGTGTGCCCTCCCCGCACGCCGGAATCTTCAAGGAGACCACAATGAAGTTCTTCGTCGATACCGCCGACATCAAGGAAATCCGTGAACTCAACGACATGGGCCTGGTCGACGGCGTCACCACCAATCCCTCGCTGATCCTGAAATCGGGCGGCAAGATCGATGAGGTGACGCGCCAGATCTGCGACATCGTTTCCGGCCCCGTCTCGGCCGAGGTCACGGCCACCGACTATGACGGCATGATGGCCGAGGCCAAGGTGCTGGCCAGGATCGCCGACAATGTCGCCATCAAGGTGCCGCTGACCCTCGACGGACTCAAGGCCTGCAAGGCGATCCGCTCCGAAGGCCGCATGGTCAACGTCACGCTGTGCTTCTCGGCCAACCAGGCGCTGCTCGCCGCCAAGGCCGGCGCATCCTTCATCTCGCCCTTCGTCGGCCGTCTCGACGACACCGGCATCGAGGGCATGGACCTGATTTCCGAGATCCGCCAGATCTACAGCAACTACGACTTCGAGACCGAAATCCTCGTCGCCTCGGTTCGCACCGTGAACCATATCAAGGATGCCGCCCTGATCGGCGCCGATGTCATCACCGCCCCCCCGGCCGTGCTGCGCTCGCTGGTCAAGCATCCGCTGACCGACAAGGGGCTGGAAGCCTTCCTCGCCGACTGGGCCAAGACCGGCCAGAAGATCGGCTGATAGCGCCAAATCTGCGCCGCCGGGCCTCCACGCGCACCGGCGGCGCAGATCGGCCCATCGTTATTTCCGCTTTGCGAGATCCTGGGCCAGGGCCAGACGCAGCACTTCGGCCAGTTCGCGCGCGGCGCGGTTCTCGGCATCGATCTGCGCCCGATAGGTGGCGAACTCCTGCTTCGGGCGGTCGAAGGACGACGAGATCGACCGCCTGCCGGACCCGACGACCTTGCCGGTCGCAACTTCCGTCAGCCGGTAGTCGGCCGTCAGTTGCACGATGCCGGCGCTGGGTTCGTCCTGATCCTTGGTGACCTGGATCGAAGCCGCCGACTGCACCAGCTCGGTGACGCCCAGATCGAGCGAATAGACCGGCGTCGCCGGCTCGCCCTTGCCGTGGGTGAGGCCGAAGATCAGGTTGTTGCGCACCTGCTGGGCATAGCGCGTCCTGACCGGCTTGACCGAGATCGACGCCAGCTCCTCCACCGCGACCGTCTGGCCGCCCACGGCAAGCGGCGCGCTGGAATAGAGCGGGCGCACCGTGCAGGCCGAAAGCAGCGCCGCCGACAGCAGCACCGCCCCCGCCAGCAGACGGCCAAGGCCGGCGTTATCCTTCATCGTCGGCTTGGCTGTGTCAGGCAACGACATTGACGATCCTCTGCGGCACGACGATGATCTTGCGCGGCGTCTTGCCCTCCAGCGCCTTCTGCACGAAGTCGAGGGCCATGACCGCCTGTTCGACCGCAACTTGGTCTGCGTCGCGGGCAATTGTCAAATCCCCGCGCTTCTTGCCGTTGACCTGGATGGGCAGGACGATCTCGTTGTCCACCACCAGCGCCGGGTCGAATTCCGGCCAGGCGCGAGCGGCGACCAGACCCTCGCCGCGCAGCGCCTGCCAGCACTCCTCGGCCAGATGCGGCATCATCGGCGCCAGCATGGTGATCAGGAATTCCAGCCCCTCGCGCACCGCGCCGGCGCGCTCGGCCTTGCCCTCGCCCACCGCCGCCACCTGCGGCGACAGAAGGTTGGTGAGTTCGTAGAGACGGGCCACGGCGCGGTTGAAATGCAGCCGCTCGATGTCCTCGCCCACCGCCTTGAGGATCTTGTGCACGCCGCGCGAGACGGCCAGTGCGTCGCCTTCGGTCCCTGCCTTCGGCGCGACATCGCTCAACACCGGCACCGCATCCGACACCAGGCGCCAGACGCGCTGGACGAAGCGGTGGGCGCCCTCGACGCCGGCCTCGGTCCAGATCACGTCGCGCTCGGGCGGCGAATCCGACAGCATGAACCAGCGCGCCGTATCGGCGCCGTAGCTGGCGATGATGTCGTCGGGGTCGACCACGTTCTTCTTCGACTTCGACATCTTCTCGATCGGGCCGATGGCTACCGGGGTGCCGTCGGCAAGCAGGCGGGCCTTGCGCTGGCCGTCGACCTCCTCGATGCGGATTTCCGCCGGCGTCACCCAGCCCTGCGCGCCCTTGTAGGTCTCGTGCACCACCATGCCCTGCGTGAACAGGCCCTCGAACGGCTCCTCGACCGTGTTGAGATGGCCGGTCGCCTTCATGGCGCGGGTGAAGAAGCGCGAATAGAGCAGGTGCAGGATCGCGTGCTCGACACCGCCGATATATTGGCGCACCGGCAGCCAGCCGTTCTTGCCGTCGACATAGGCGAGGTCGGTCGGCGCCTCGTCGTTCCTGGCGTCGGTGAAGCGGGCGAAATACCACGACGAATCGACGAAGGTGTCCATCGTGTCGGTGTCGCGCCGCGCCGCGCCGCCGCAGTTCGGGCAGGCGACATGCTTCCACGTCGGATGATGGTCGAGCGGATTGCCCGGCTTGTCGAAGGCGACATCGGTGGGCAGCTCGACCGGAAGCTGGTCGGCCGGCACCGGCACGGCGCCGCAGGCGTCGCAATGGATGACCGGGATCGGGCAGCCCCAGTAGCGCTGGCGCGAGATCAGCCAGTCGCGCAGGCGGAACTGTACCTTGCGCTTGCCCTGCGGCCGGCCGTCGAAGTCTGTGCCTTCGAGGCGCTTTGCCACCTCGTCGAAGGCCTCGCCCGGGCTCATGCCGTCGAGGAAGCCCGAATTGATCATCGTGCCGTCGTCGGAATAGGCTTCCTCGGTGATCTGGAAGCTCGCCGCATCGACGCCCTCCGGCTTCACCACCGGCGTGACCGGCAGACCGTATTTGTTGGCGAAGTCGAGGTCGCGCTGGTCATGCGCCGGGCAGCCGAAGACCGCGCCGGTCCCGTAGTCCATCAGCACGAAATTGGCCACGTAGACCGGCAGGGTCCACTGCGGATCGAAGGGATGAACGACGCGGATGCCGGTATCGACGCCCTTCTTCTCGGCCGTCTCCAGCGCCGCCACCGAAGTGCCCATATGGTGGACCTCGTCGATGAAGGCGGCGATTTGCGTGTTGCCCTCGGCCGCCTTTCTGGCCAGCGGATGGTCGGCCGACACCGCCATGAAGGACGCGCCGAAGATGGTGTCGGGGCGGGTGGTGTAGACCTCCAGCTCGGTCTCGCCCGCAGGCGCCGTCGCCGGGTCCAACTTCCAGCGCAGCAGCAGGCCCTCGGAGCGGCCGATCCAGTTCTGCTGCATGATGCGGACCTTTTCCGGCCAGCGGTCCAGCGTCTCCAGCCCGTCCAGCAGGTCCTGGCTCATGGAGGTGATCTTGAAGAACCATTGCGTCAGGTCGCGCTGCTCCACCGGCGCGCCGGAGCGCCAGCCCTTGCCGTCGATGACCTGCTCGTTGGCGAGCACCGTCATGTCGACCGGGTCCCAGTTGACCTTCGCCGCCTTGCGCTCGACCAGCCCCGCCTTCCAGAAGTCGAGGAACAGCCGCTGCTGCTGCCGGTAGTAGCCCGGATCGCAGGTCGCGAACTCCCGCGACCAGTCCCAGGAAAAACCCATCGTCTTGAGCTGTCCCTTCATGGTCGCGATGTTCGCGTAGGTCCATTCGCGCGGATTGACGCCCTTGTCGCGCGCCGCGTTTTCGGCCGGCAGCCCGAAGGCATCCCAGCCGAAGGGATGCAGGACATTGAAGCCCTTGGCGCGCTTGTAGCGGGCGACGACATCGCCCAGCGTATAGTTGCGCACATGGCCCATATGGATGCGCCCGGACGGATAGGGGAACATCTCGAGCACGTAATATTTGGACCGGGGATCGTCGTTCTTCGCCTCGAACAACTTCTCGGCATCCCATGCCTTCTGCCATTTGGGTTCGGACGCGCGCGGATTGTATCGTTCGGTTGCCATGACCGGTTTTTCTTTTAAAAGCATGCTGGAAGCTGCCGCACGCATGCGGACAGCGGGGACATGCCCCGGTCTTCACCATGGTTTGCGGGACCCGTCAACCGTAAGGCGTCTCAACGGGGCAAAATCGGCATTTCAGGACGGCAGGATTTCGACATGGACAATGCGGTTGCTGGCGATGCGGTCGAACGGCTCGCCCAGGTGAAGGCGAAGATCGGCGCGGCCGAACGGGAAGCCGGGCGCGAACCGGGATCGGCCACGCTCGTCGCCGTCTCCAAGACCTTCGACGCCGGCGCCATCCGCCCCGTCATCGGGGCCGGCCAGCGCGTGTTCGGTGAAAACCGCGTGCAGGAAGCGCAAGGCAAGTGGCCGGCCCTGAAAGCGGATTTCCCCGACATCGAACTGCACCTGATCGGCCCGCTGCAATCCAACAAGGCAAGGGAGGCGGTGGCGCTCTTCGACGTCATCGAGACGGTCGACCGCGAGAAGATCGCCGCCGAACTGGCCAAGGAAATCGCCAGGCAGGAGCGTTCGCCGCGCCTCTATGTGCAGGTCAACACGGGCTCGGAGCCGCAGAAGGCCGGCATCGAGCCGAAGCAAGCCGTCGCGTTCGTCGGGCGCTGCCGCGAGGTGCATGGCCTCGCCATCGAGGGACTGATGTGCATTCCGCCGGCCGACGAGAATCCGGGTCCGCATTTCGCGCTGCTCGAAAAGCTCGCCCGCGCCGCCGGCGTGGAGAAGCTTTCCATGGGCATGTCGGGCGATTACGAGCTGGCCGTCGCCTTCGGCGCCACCAGCGTGCGGGTCGGCTCGGCCATCTTCGGCAGCCGTTGATCCCCAAGGAAGATCAACTGAAAAGGGCCGGAGCACGAAGCCCCGGCCCTTTCGATTCCAGTCTGCCGAAGCTTATTCGGCAGCGACGATCTTGCCTTCTTCCCACTTGAACAGCGAGAAGCTCGGCGAGGTCAGGTCGCCATTCTCGCCATAGGTGAGCTTGCCGATGGCGGTCGGGATTTCCCCGCCGTCCTTCAGCGCCGTGGCCACCGCGGTGGCGTCGTCGGCGCTGCCGGCCTTCTCGATGCCGGCCTTGAGCACCTCAACGGCGGCATAGGCGTTGAGCGTGAAGGCTTCCGGCGGGATGCCCTTTTCCTTCAGCACTTCGACGGCAGAAGCCGAGTCCGGGTTCTTCAGCGCGTCGGAAGCGTTGGTGAACAGGGTTCCGGCAGCGGCTTCGTTGCCGATCGCCCAGTATTCGGTGTTCGACAGGCCCTCGCCGCCGATGATCGTCGCCTTGATGCCGGCATCGGCGAGCTGGCGCGCGAGCAGGCCGCCCTCGGGGTGATAGCCGCCGAAATAGATCACCTCGGCACCGTCGGACTTCAGGCGCGTGACCAGCGCCGACAGGTCCTTCTCGCCCGGGTTCAGCGAGTTGTGGCTGACTTCCGTCACGCCGCCGGCATTGATGCCCGCCTTGAACGCGTCGGCCAGGCCCTTGCCGTAGGTGCCCTTGTCGTCGACGATGGCGATCTTCTTGTCCTTCAGGTTCTTCAGGACATAGGCCGCAGCAACCTCAGCCTGCTGGTCGTCACGGCCGCAGGTGCGCAGCACGTTGGGCAGGCCGCGCGCCGTCAGGTCGGGCGCCGTGGCCGTCGGCGTCACCATCAGCACGCCGTTCTCGGCGAACACGTCCGAAGCGGCCATGGCGACACCGGAGGTGACCGGGCCGACCACATAATGCACGCTCTCGCCGACCAGCAGGTTGGCCGCCGAAACGCCCTGCTTGGGATCGCCGGCATCGTCGGCCAGCTTGATCACGACCTTCTCGCCGAGAATGCCGCCGTCCTTGTTGATCTTGTCGACCGCGGCCTCGGCGCCGTTCTTCACCTGCTCGCCATAGGCAGCCACCGGCCCGGTCAGCGGCGCCACGACGCCGATGACGATATCGGCCTGCGCGCCGGACGCGAATGCCAGCGATGCGAACAGTGCAACGCCAGCCAAAAGCTTGTTTTTCATGGTTCTGCTCCCTGTTACCCGAACCCCGTTTGCGCGAACCCGATCTGGTTCGGCGAAGTCCTGATTTTCAGGCATAGCGGCTGTGCCGCGACTTGGCAATCGCCCACCGGAAAGGGCCTTCCGGATTGGTGGTTCCATCACTTGGGCCAGAAATGCGGCGCGTCCTCGAAGACGCCGTCAACGCACAATGTCGCGGCCCAAAGCATCGACAATCGAACGTCTAATATTGCCGTAGTGCCCGCAATGTTAATAATGCGCCCGACTTCGCGCGGCAGGAGGCCGCATTTTTGCCCGATCTGCGGGCAGTCTTTTTCGGGAGGGAAGCTGAGAATGTCCGAGACCATCCACCGAGTTCAGGATTCGTGGCGCAAAGGCGCGCTGATTGACGAGGCGACGTATCGGTCGTGGTATGAGCGCTCGGTGACGGACCCGGACGGCTTCTGGGGCGAGCATGGGCGTCGGCTGGACTGGTTCAAGCCCTACACGAAGGTGAAGAACGCCTCCTTCGACGGCGACGTGTCGATCAAGTGGTTCGAGGACGGCGAGCTCAACGTCTCCCACAACTGCATCGACCGGCATCTGGCCACCCGCGGCGACCAGATCGCCATCATCTGGGAGGGCGACGATCCCTCCGAGGACAAGCGGATCACCTATCGCCAGTTGCACGAGGCGGTGTGCCGCTACGCCAATGTGCTCAAGGCACAGGGGGTCAAGAAGGGCGACCGCGTAACCATCTACATGCCGATGATCGTCGAGACGGCCTATGCGATGCTGGCCTGCACGCGCATCGGGGCGATCCATTCGGTGGTGTTCGGCGGCTTCTCGCCCGATTCGCTGGCCGGCCGCATCGTCGACTGCAAGTCGGACGTGGTCATCACTGCCGACGAAGGGCTGCGCGGCGGGCGCAAGGTGCCCCTGAAGGAGAATGCCGACAAGGCGGCCGAGATCGCGGCGGCGGCCGGCAATACGGTGCGCAAGGTGCTGGTGGTGCGCCGCACCGGCGGCAAGGTCAACTGGGTGGAGGGCCGCGACCTGTGGCTGGACGAGGCGGCAAGTGAGGCGTCGCCCGAATGCCCGGCCGAGCCGATGAAGGCGGAGGATCCGCTGTTCATCCTCTACACCTCCGGCTCGACCGGCAAGCCCAAGGGGGTGCTGCACACCACCGGCGGCTATCTGGTGCATGTGTCGATGACCCACCAGTACATCTTCGACTACCATGACGGCGACATCTACTGGTGCACGGCCGATGTCGGCTGGGTGACGGGCCACTCCTACATCCTCTACGGGCCGCTGGCCAACGGCGCGACCACGCTGATGTTCGAGGGCGTGCCCAACTATCCCGACGCGTCGCGTTTCTGGCAGGTGGTGGACAAGCACAAGGTCAACATCTTCTACACCGCCCCGACCGCGATCCGCGCCCTGATGGGAGCGGGCGACGAATGGGTGAAGAAGGGCAAGCGCACCAGCCTGCGCATCCTGGGTTCGGTCGGCGAGCCGATCAACCCGGAGGCGTGGGAATGGTATTTCAACGTGGTGGGCGAGGGCCGCTGCCCGGTGGTCGACACCTGGTGGCAGACCGAGAACGGCGGCATCCTGATCGCCCCGCTGCCGGGCGCCACCGACCTGAAGCCGGGCTCGGCCACGCGGCCCTTCTTCGGCGTGGTGCCGCGGATCATCGACAATGAGGGCAACACGGTCGAGGGGGCGGGTTCGGGCAATCTGTGCATCGCCGAGCCGTGGCCGGGCATGATGCGCACCGTCTATGGCGACCATGCCCGCTTCGTGGAAACCTATTTCTCGACCTACAAGGGGCTGTACTTCACCGGCGACGGCTGCCGGCGCGACGAGGACGGCTATTACTGGATCACCGGCCGGGTCGACGACGTGCTCAACGTCTCGGGCCACCGCATGGGCACGGCGGAGGTGGAATCGGCGCTGGTGGCGCATGAGAAGGTGTCGGAGGCGGCGGTGGTCGGCTATCCGCACGACGTCAAGGGCCAGGGCATCTATTGCTATGTGACGCTGATGGAGGGCGAGACGGGCAGCGACGAGCTGCGCAAGGAACTGATCGCCCATGTGCGCAAGGAGATCGGGCCGATCGCCGCGCCCGACAAGATCCAGTTCGCGCCGGCCCTGCCCAAGACGCGCTCGGCCAAGATCATGCGCCGCATCCTGCGCAAGATCGCCGAGGACGATTTCGGCTCGCTCGGCGATACCTCGACGCTCGCCGACCCCTCGGTCGTCGACGACCTCATCGCCAACAGGCAGAACAAGAGAGCAGGGTAACAGGCAGCGATGGCCGATATCGGACATGTAGCGGAACTGTGGCGCTATCCGGCGAGCTCGCTCGGCGGCGAGGCCCTGCCCGCGCTCGACTTCGGCCATGGCGGCGCCGACGGTGACCGGTGCTACGGTCTCATCGACACGAGCGACGGCGAAATCGCCCGTCCCGACCGGCTGCCGAAATGGCACAAGGCGCCCCGCATCAAGGCCAGGCTGGACGAAGCGCGGCGCCTGCACATCCTGACGCCGGAGGGCGAGTGGCTTCCAGCCCCCGGCCCCGGCAGTGAACGCGCCATCTCGGACTATCTCGGTTTCACGGCCGCGATCCTGCCCTTCGAGGGCGAGAACCCGGAAGGCTATGGCGGCCCCCACACCCGGGCCCGCTACGAAAAGGCGCCGGTGCACCTGCTCACCACCGCCTCGCTGGCGCGGCTGAAGGCGCTGCACCCCGACGGCATTCCGGACCGCCGCCGCTTCCGGCCGAGCATCCTCGTCGACATGCCGGAGGTCGAAGGCAGCTTCCCCGAAACCGAATGGATCGGCCGCAAACTGTCCATCGGCGACCTCGAACTGACCATCGTCGAACCCTGCCGGCGCTGCGGCTTCACCATCATTTCGCAGGAAGGCATTCCCGACGATCCGGGCATATTGCGCACGCTAGTGCGCCATAACGCCCACAATCTCGGCGTCTACTGCCGGGTCGAGCGCCCTGCCCGCCTGCGCCTCGGCGACGCCATGCGCCTGCACTGACGCGGGGTTCTTCCGTTTCGGAACCTTCCCCGCCTATCTGGTCAGGATAAGCTTCTCGGCATTGCCGGCGATCTCCTCGAACGCCGCCTTGAGTTCGTCGCCATTCGCCGCCCGGTAGAAATGCCGGATACCGCCCGCATCCGGCGTGGCGCAGGACTGCATCAGGCCAAGATATTTGTCCTCCAGCATGAAGCCGACGGTGAAGATCTCGATCCCGTTCTCCTTCATCCGCTTGCAATGCTCCAGCGCCGCATTGGTGGAAAGCGCCTCCTGCCCCGAACGCGTGGAACCGTGGGCCCGTACCCCCGCATAGCCGGCGTTGAACTCGCCGTCGGTCATCAGCACGGCGATCTTCTTGGCCTGATTGTCGTTGTAGTTCAGCGGGCCGGAGCCGGGCTGCGCCGCCTCGAGCGTCGAGCGCCAGGACGGCGACAGCAGATACCGGGTCCACTGCACGCCGATATGGCCGGCCGTGCCGCCATCTGCCCGGAAACCGTCGATGGCGGCAAGCAGCCTGCTCCTGTCGGTGGTCATGGGAACCAGCGCGGCGGCGGGGCACAGCACGAGCCTGTCGTCGCGATTGACCATGGCCGTCACCGGCCCCGCATCCGAATAGTCGATGCCGTTGCCCGTCACGTTCTTCCGCTCCGTCGAGCAATTGTCCTTCGCGGCAACGCCGCGCGGCGCGTTGAGCGAGGGCGGGGCGTCGGCGCTCCCAATGCTGTCGTCCGCTTCATGAAACACCGTATGGGCCAGCACGCCCGTGTTGACGCCTTCCGAATAGGGTACGAGGCCGACCCGCACGCGCCCGTTGCTGGCGGCGTTCATGTCGAGGAAGATGTTGACCGCTGCCGCCGATGCGTCGCGCAGGTCCTTGATCTTGTTCGTCCTGTTGCGCGTGTTGGCCTTCATCGAGCCGGTCACGTCGAGCATCATGACGACCTCGATGCGCTTGTCGGAATAGAGGGCTGCTCCCTCATTGTGGATGCGCTTCACATTGCTCCGGCCGAACAGCGGGAAATAGAGCGGCACGTCGACATAAGCGCTCGCCGTCACCGTCCTGGCGGTACGGTCGACGACCAGACGGTCGAGCACGATGCTGTCCCGGGCGAGAATCCCGCCGGCGCTGTTGGCGGCAAGGAACGTCATCACCCGTTCGCGCGCCTCCTCCTCCGTCGCATTGCCGGTTGTGAGGTCGCGCGCGGTGGAGGTCACGGCCGCGTCGACCGCCGATTGCAGCGCCGACCTGGCATTCATGAGCTGCGCCGTGTCGACGGCAAAACCGACCGCCAGCGCCAGCATCGTCGACGCCAGCGCGAAGATCATGGCGAAGTTGCCGCTGCGATCCTGCCCGAAACCGGCAATTCGGCCGCGAATGTCCCCAAGTCTCATTGCTGCCTCCGCTTGAAACGGCTTCGAAGCCGCCATGAAAGGCAAAGCAGGTTTCCGGCCGGATCGGCCCTGTTCGGCGCCGGGGGGCAAAGGCCGTGGCGCAAGCCCTTGTTTCTAAATCATATGATTGCCGGCGATGGTAAACCGGGCATAAACGGCGAGCCCTCCCGGCCATTCGGCATTTACCGGTCAGTAACCATGAAATGACGGATCATCGGCCTCTGTCCGGAAACGGAACGGCGGCACCGTGCCGAAACGGGTCAGGAAGACCGGCCGTCAGAAATCGCTGGTCAGACCCTTCACTTCCCAGTCACCGTAGCGGCCGGGTTCCATGCCGCCGCGCCCGCCAAGTTCCTTGGGACGTGCCGCCTCCGCCGCCTTATAGGCCTTGCGGCGCTCGGCCGCCTCCTTCAGCGCCCGCTCGGCCGCGGGGCTCAGCGCCTTGCGCTCCGGGCTTTCCGCCGGTCCGTTGCCCTCTTGATCCGTCATGTCCGTCCTGCCAAATGGATTGAAAGCTGGCTTTTCGCTTCCCATCATATAGCGAAGCCTGCGCGAGGGATCGACCCTTTGCGTGAGGGCACAGGGAGTATCGGATGAACACATTGCGCACCGCCATGCTGCTGGCCGTCATGACGGCGCTTTTCATGGGCGTGGGCTATCTGATCGGTGGCTCGGGCGGCATGATGATCGCGTTCCTGATCGCGGCGGCGACCAACCTGTTCAGCTACTGGAACGCCGACAAGATGGTGCTGGCCATGCACCGGGCCGTCGAGGTCGATGAAC
The DNA here is from genome assembly GCF_040545735.1 of Aquamicrobium terrae. GTDB lineage: Bacteria > Pseudomonadota > Alphaproteobacteria > Rhizobiales > Rhizobiaceae > Mesorhizobium > Mesorhizobium terrae_A. The sequence goes on along the minus strand of NZ_JBEPML010000013.1, from coordinate 18,865 downwards.
GCAATGCGCCCGAATACTACGCCATCGTGCGCGAGCTTGCCTCGCGCGCCGGGCTGCCGATGCCGCGCGTCTACCTGATCGACAATGCCCAGCCCAACGCCTTCGCCACCGGCCGCAATCCGCAGAACGCCGCCGTCGCCGCGACGACCGGTCTGTTGCAGCGCCTTTCGCCGGAAGAGGTCGCCGGCGTGATGGCGCACGAGCTTGCCCATGTGCAGAACCGCGACACGCTGACCATGACCATCGTCGCCACGCTGGCCGGCGCCATCTCCATGCTCGGCAACTTCGCCCTGTTCTTCGGCGGCAACCGCGAGAACAACAATCCGCTCGGCTTCATCGGCGTGCTGGTGGCGATGATCGTGGCGCCTTTCGCCGCCATGATGGTGCAGATGGCGGTGAGCCGCACCCGCGAATATGCCGCCGACCGGCGCGGCGCGGAAATCTGCGGCCGGCCGATGTGGCTGGCTTCCGCCCTTGACAAGATCGCCCGCAGCGCCGAACGGATCCACAATCCGGATGCCGAGCGCAATCCGGCGACCGCCCACCTCTTCATCATCAACCCGCTTTCCGGCGAGCGTATGGACAATCTGTTCTCCACCCACCCCGACACGGGCAACCGCATCGCCGCCCTGCAGGCGATGGATGCCGAATGGGGAACTTCCGGCGGCGGCGGCGCGCGCCAGCCGGCTCCCCGCAATGCACCCCGCCCCACGCCTCCATCCGCAGAGCAGGATGCCGGCCCGTGGGGCGGACGTACGCAAGCCGGCTCCCAGGCTGAGCCCCAGGCCGAACCGCCGACCGAGCCGCAGCCGAAATCCAACCCATGGGGCCGCAATCCCACCGGGCCGAAAGGCCCCTGGTCGTGAAGCCGGCAGAACCGGCGCGAAAGCGGCATCCCTCCAGCAAGGACAGGCCCCACCCGGCACCGGCCTCGGTGCCGGGCCTTGCCGCGCGCAAGGCGGCGGTGCGGCTGCTCGGCGCGGTCATCGACGCCCGCACGCCGCTCGACGGGCTGACCGACAACGAGCACGGCCATCCGCATTATATGGCGCTCGACATGCGCGACCGCGCACTGGTGCGCGCCATGCTGGGCGCGGCGCTCCGTCATCGCACGACCATCACGGCGCTGCTGGCGAAACGGCTGCAAAAGCCGCTGCCCGCCAATGCGACGGCGCTTGCCCACATTCTCCATATCGCTGCCGTCCAGATCCTGTTCCTCGACGTGCCGGACAGCGCCGCCGTCGACCTCGCCGTCACCCACGCCAAGTCGGACCCGCGCACCCAGCGCTTCGCCGGGTTGGTCAATGCCGTCCTGCGCGCGCTGACCCGCGCCAAGGAACAGGAACTCGGAACAGCACTTGCCGCCACCGACGATGCGCCGGACTGGTTCGCCGCGCGGCTGGCACAGGCCTACGGCATCGGCGAGGCGCGCGCCATCCTTGCCGCGCACCGCCTCGAGACGCCCTTCGACCTCACGGTGAAGGCCGAGCCGCAGATGTGGGCCGAACGTCTCGGCGGCATCGTCCTGCCCACCGGCACGGTGCGGATCGAGCGCCTCGACAGCGCGGTCACCGAACTGCCCGGCTTCGAGGATGGCGAATGGTGGGTGCAGGACGCCGCCGCCGCCCTGCCGGCGCGGCTGATGGGCGACATTGCCGGCCGCAAGGTCGCCGACCTGTGCGCCGCCCCAGGCGGCAAGACCGCCCAGCTCATCCTTGCCGATGCCGACGTCACCGCCGTCGATGCCTCGCAAAGCCGCCTGAAACGCCTTGCCCGCAATCTCGAACGGCTCGGGCTGAAGGCCACTGTCGTCCACAGCGACCTGATGGACTTTGCGCCGCCGGAGCTGTTCGACGCGGTGCTGCTCGATGCGCCCTGCTCCTCCACCGGCACGGTGCGCCGCCACCCGGACGTGCCATGGACCAAGACGCCCGAAGACATCGCCAGGCTGGCCGCCCTCCAGCGCCGGCTGCTCGACAGGGCCTTCACCCTCATCCGTCCCGGCGGCATCGTCCTGTTCTCCAACTGCTCGCTCGACCCGCTGGAAGGCGAGGAACTGGTCGCCGGCTTCCTTGCCGACACGCCCGGGGCAGAACTGGACCCGGTCTCGCCGCAGGAAATCCCCGGCATCGCCGGCTTCGTGACGGCCGAGGGCATGCTGCGCACCACGCCCGCCGGGCTCGACATGGGGTCGCCCGCGCTGTCGGGGCTGGACGGTTTCTTCGCCGCAAGGCTGAAGAAGCGCGGCTAAGGCCGGGCACCTGCGCGCCTGTGCAAGCCTCCACTTACGAAAGCATGTGGACAGAATGCACCCGCCCCGGTTGTGCAGGTTTGAATTCGTCTTCGCATAACCTATTGAATCGCATAGTTTGTAAGTGAAACTGAGGCCTCGGAAACAGCATTGGCACCCGCCGCCGCAGATATGACACGCCTGTGGGCACTGGTCGCGCGGGCGTTCTGGCGTAACGCGCGCCGGCATCTGCGTGCCGGGCCGGCCTATCGTTGGCGCTATTCCGGCCGCACTCCCGAACGGGTGCTGATCGCCCCGCCGGACCTGCGGCTGGCCGATCCGCAGATCGCCATGGAGATCTATTACGGCCGCTTTCCGCTTTCGGGGCGGCTGGTCGAGACGGGCGGCGAATCGCCGTTCAAGATCGAGGTTCACCACCGGGGCTGGCAACGTTCCCTGCACGGGTTTCGCTGGCTGCGCCACATGCGCGCCGCCAGCACCGACCTTGCCTCGGCCAATGCGCGGGTGCTGGTGAAGGACTGGATCGCCGCGCATGGCAGCCACATTTCCGGTGTCGCGTGGGAGCCGGGCGTGACCGCCAAGCGCATCATTGCCTGGCTCCAGCATTCCTCCGTCGTGCTGCAAGGGGCGGAGCTTGCCTTCTACCGCGCCTACCTCAAGTCGCTGGCCATGCAGATCCGCTATCTGCGCTCGATGGCCCGCGAGATGCCGGGCGGCAAGGACCTCCTGCGCGCCCGCATCGCGCTGGCCTTCGCCGCCCTCTCGCTGCCGGTTCCCGCCTCGGCGCTGCGCAACGCCAGCCGCAATCTCGCCGACGAACTGGACCGCCAGATCCTGCCCGATGGCGGCCATATCTCGCGCAATCCGCTGATGGTTCTGGAATTCCTCGCCGACCTTCTGCCGCTGCGCCAGACATATGCCAACCAGGCCGAGCAGCCGCCCGCCGCCCTGATGGGCGCCATAGACCGCATGCTGCCGGCATTGCGCTTCTTCCAGCACCAGGGCGGCAGCCTTGCCTGCTTCAACGGCATGGGCGCCACCGTGCAGGACCGCATCGCGGCCATATTGCGCCATGACGACACGGCCGGCGCGCCGCTGCTGCACGCGCCCCATTCCGGCTATGAGCGGCTGTCGATCGGCGACGTCACCGTCATCGCCGACACCGGCGCCCCGCCGCCGCTCGACGTCGCGGGCGCCGCCCATGCCGGCTGCCTGTCGTTCGAGCTGTCGTCGGGCCGCCACCATTTCATCGTCAATGCCGGCGTCGACACCTATGGCGACCCGGAGTTCCGGCCGCTGGCCCGCGCCACCGCCGCCCATTCCACGGCCACGCTCAACGACACCTCCTCGGCCCGCTTCAGCCATTCCTCGCGCCTGTCGAGCCTTGTCGGCTCGCCCCTGGTCGGAGGGCCGCAGCATGTCGACTGCGAGCGCCGCGACGGCCCCGACCGGCACGGCTTCCTCGCCCGCCATGACGGCTATGCGCAGCGCTTCGGCCTTGTGCATGAGCGCGAGCTGATCCTGATGAGCGGCGGCGGCACCCTGGTCGGCCGCGACAGCTTCCTGCGAAGCGACGGCAGTCCCCCCCGCGACGACGGGCAGGACCTGGTCACCATCCGCTTCCACATCCACCCCGACATCAACCTGTTCACCGATTCCGGGGGCCATTTCGTGCTCGCTTCGGATAATGGCGATGCCTGGATGTTCTCCTGCACCGACGTCGCGCCGCAGGTCGAGGAATCGATCTATTTCGCCGGCATCGCCGGCCCGCGCATCAGCCGCCAGTTCCTGCTGTCCTTCCATGCCTCGGCTCTGCCGGAGGTGCGCTGGCGGCTGAAAAGGGTGCGGCTGGCCGGGGCCGCCCTCCACCGCTGATACGGCACAGGACGGTCCGGGAACGATTCGCACGTTTGATTCGCCGCCCTCATGTGCTAGGGCGCGGCCATCTTCCCGCAACATGAAGGGCCGCGCGCATGGCTGTCGCCTCCAAGAACATTCCCGCTCCCGATCTGGTGCCGGTGCGCCGGGCCCTGCTCTCCGTCTCCGACAAGACCGGCCTCGTCGATTTCGCCCGCGCTCTGGCCTCAGCCGGGGTCGAGCTGGTCTCGACCGGCGGCACCGCCAAGGCCATCGCCGAAGCGGGCATTGCGGTGCGCGACGTGTCGGACCTGACCGGCTTCCCCGAAATCATGGACGGCCGCGTCAAGACGCTGCATCCTTCCGTCCACGGCGCCCTGCTCGGCATCCGGGACGACGCGGACCATGTCGCGGCGATGCGCGCCCACGGCATCGAGCCGATCGACCTGGTCGTGGTCAATCTCTACCCGTTCGAGGAGGTGCGCGCCTCCGGCGCCGGCTATGCCGCCATCGTCGAGAACATCGACATCGGCGGCCCGGCCATGGTGCGCGCCTCGGCCAAGAACCACGCCTATGTCGCCATCGTCACCGATCCGGACGACTATGCCGCCGTGCTCAACGCCATGGAGCTGAACACCGGCTCACTGTCGCTGGATTTCCGCAAGCGGCTGGCGGCAAAAGCCTTCGCCCGCACCGCCGCCTATGACGCGGCGATCTCGGGCTGGTTCGCCGAGGCGCTGGAGATCGAGCACCCGGCCTGGCGTGCCTTCGGCGGCCGGCTGGACAGCGTCATGCGCTATGGCGAGAACCCGCACCAGCAGGCAGGCTTCTACCTCACCGGCGACAAGCGGCCGGGCGTCGCCACGGCCCGCCAGTTGCAGGGCAAGCAGCTCTCCTACAACAACATCAACGACACCGACGCCGCCTTCGAGCTGGTGGGCGAGTTCGATCCCGCCCGCACCGCCGCCGTCGCCATCATCAAGCACGCCAACCCCTGCGGCGTTGCCGAGGGAGCGACGCTGAAGGACGCCTATCTCAAGGCGCTCGCCTGCGATCCGGTCTCGGCTTTCGGCGGCATCGTGGCGCTCAACGGCCTGCTCGACGCGGAAGCCGCCGAAGAGATCGTCAAGACCTTCACCGAAGTCATCATCGCCCCCGAGGCCAGCGAGGAGGCGCAGGCCATCGTCGCGGCCAAAAAGAATTTGCGCCTTTTGGTGACCGGCGGCCTGCCCGACCCGCGCACGGCCGGCATGCTGGTCAAGTCGGTCGCCGGCGGCCTGCTGGTGCAGGGCCGCGACAACGCCGTCGTCGACGATCTCGACCTCAAGGTGGTGAGCCGGCGCGCGCCTAGCGAAGCCGAGATGGCCGACATGCGCTTCGCCTTCCGCGTCGCCAAGCATGTGAAGTCGAACGCCATCGTCTATGCGAAGGACCGCGCCACGGTCGGCATCGGCGCCGGCCAGATGAGCCGTGTGGACTCCTCGCGCATCGCCGCCCGCAAGGCACTGGATGCGGCCGAGGCCGCCGGCATGGGCGAGCCGCTGACGAAAGGTTCCGTCGTGGCTTCCGATGCCTTCTTCCCCTTCGCCGACGGCCTGCTGGCCGCGGTCGAAGCGGGAGCGACCGCCGTCGTCCAGCCGGGCGGCTCGATGCGCGACGACGAGGTGATCGCCGCCGCTGACGAGCACGGCATCGCCATGGTTTTCACCGGCACCCGCCATTTCCGGCATTGATCATGCTGCCCCGGCCGCGAAGGCGGGGGGGCAGGACGTCAACGCCCTTTCCGGTCCGCCGGATAGGGCGTGCCGGCCAGCAGCGCCATGCCGGCGACGAGGAACAGGATGATCATCGCCATGCCGAGGCGCGGCGAGCCGCTGAGCGCCGTGACCGTGGCCACCAGGAAGGGGGCGGCGAAGCTCGTCACCCGCCCGGCCAGCGCATAGATGCCGAAATAGCGGCCGGCTTCCTCGGCCGTCACGCTGCGCGCCATGTAGGAGCGCGACGAGGCCTGCGCCGGGCCGAAGGCGACACCGATCAGCAGGCCATAAAGGATATAGGCCTTCTCGGCCGCCGTGCCGAACAGCCCGCCCGGATCCTCGACGGAAAGCGGCAGCGCGCCGAATAGCGTGTAGCCCGGCCCGGTCGAGACGATGCCCACCGTGGCTATGGTCAGCAGCACCAGCGCGACCATCACCACGACCTTGGAGCCGAGCGCGGTGTCGAGCCGCGCCGCCACCCAGCAGCCGAAGATGGCGACCACGTTGAGGATGATGCCGAACACGCCGATTTCGGTGATCGACCAGCCGAACATCGCCGCTGCAAAGGCGCCGCCGAGCACGATCAGCGCATTGACGCCATCCTGGTAGATCATGCGGGCGACGAGGAAGCGGAAGATGCCGGGACGTTGCCGCACCTCGCCCAGCGTCGCCTTCAGCTCGGCAAGCCCCCTGCGCACCGCCGGCGCGATGGGAATGCCCTTCGCCGCATCGGGAGTAAACAGGAACATCGGCAGGATGAACACCAGATACCACAGCGCCGAGAGCGGGCCGGTGGCGCGGGCATCCTCGCCCAGCACCGGGTCGAGCCCGAACAGCGGCTTGAGGCCGGCGATGGTGAGGCCCGTCTCCGGCGAGCCCGCCATCAGCGCCACGACGAAGATCAGCACCACCATGCCGCCCAGATAGCCAAGCCCCCAGGCCATGTTGGAGACGCGGCCGATCTCCTCCTTCGGCACCAGGCGCGGCATCATGGAATCGTTGAACACGGTGGAGAACTCCGCCGCCACCGAGGCCAGCGAGAACACCGCCACCACCCAGAACAGGCTTGAGCCCGGCATCGCCAGCCACAGCAGGCAAAGGCAGGCGATCTTGATCGCCGCGAAGAAGCCGATCCACGGCTTGCGCGGCCCGGTCTGGTCGGCGATGGCGCCGAGCACCGGCGACAGGATGGCGATAGCGAAGCCGGCCGCGGCGACGCCATAGCCCCAGGCCGCCTGCCCGGCGGCCGGGTCGCTCGCCATGCGCGAGACGAAATAGGGTCCGAAGATGAAGGTGGTGACCACGGTGAAGAAGGGCTGCGCCGCCCAGTCGAACAGCATCCAGCCCCGGATGCCGGCACGCGATGCCTTGCGCGCCCCAATATCGGTTTCGGTCATGCCCTCTCCACTTGCCTGCCAGCGCGCCATGTCTGCATGTTTTTCATCATGGTGCAAAAGATGAATGACGGTGGCGGCACAGGGCAATACGAGGAGAGGATGGTGACGGCCCGCGGCGTTGCATGGCAACAGCCGGAAAAAAGAACAGCCCCGCCTGAAACTCAACTACCCCCCTCAGGCGGGGCTTTGCCAGAATAGCCCGTCCGCAAGCTGGCGAGACAAGGATTACCGGATCGGCACCGGAAGCGATGTGAACGGTTTCACGTTCGCACGGAAAAATGGCCGGCCCGGCAAAAAGGCCGGGGCGATGCCGCCCCGGCCTCCGGATCGATGTCAGGCTCCCTGAAGATAGGGCAGTATCTCCATCGTGCCGCGATAGATCATCTCGCCCGCCACGTAGAGGATGACGATCAGGCCGACATAGGCGATCCAGCGGTGCTTCTGGAGAATGCCGGCGATGAAGCTTGCGGCAATGCCCATCAGGGCGATCGACAGGACCAGGCCGAAGACCAGCACGCCGGGGTGCTCGCGCGCGGCGCCCGCGACGGCCAGCACATTGTCGAGCGACATGGACACGTCGGCGATGATGATCTGCCAGGCCGCCTGGGCGAAGGTCTTGCGCGGCGCGGTGCCGGCGACTGTGCCGTCCTTGTCGACGTCCACATCGGTGAGCGCCTCGACCGCCTGCGTCTCATGGCCGTGGTTCTGCTGGAGTTCGCGCCACATCTTCCAGCACACCCATAGCAGCAATATGCCGCCGGCAAGCAGCAGGCCCACGATCTGCAGGAGTTGGGTGGTGGCGGCCGCAAAGCCGATGCGCAGCACGGTCGCGGCAATGATGCCGATGAGGATGGCCTTGGCGCGCTGGTCCTTCGGCAGGCCGGCAGCGGCCAGGCCGATGACGATGGCGTTGTCGCCGGCAAGCACCAGGTCGATCATGATGACCTGAAACAGGGCCGTTAAGGCTTCAGGCGTGAAAAATTCTGTCATTCTGCACCCTTGCGTTCAGCTTGGGCGATCTGGCTCGCAAACGACCGCTGCCGGACCGAAGTCCGCGCAAAGCGTCACTTGCTGATTGGAGTGGAAGACATCTTAGCCAGGCCGCCGGATTGAATTCCAGTCCGACATCGCAGCCATGGAGACTGCCAGAGGGGCCCGGCCTGGTGGCGCATGCCTACGTCAGCGCTTTTCGAAACGCAAGGAGAAATTGTGTCCGATAAGAAGCCGCCGGCCCGTTCCAGACCGGCGGCTGCTTCATGAAACGGACAGCGAAACGCCGTCAGGCGCCCCGCGGAACCGAGAGATCGCTCATCAGCCCGGCGGCGACGGACAGGCGCGACACCGAGATGTCGCCTCCCTCGGTCAACGCCTGCAGGCGCTCGCGGATGGCGGCGATGTGCTCGCCGCCGGCGTCCAGCCATGCAGCGACCGGATCGTCCGCTCCGGCATATCCGGTCAGCGCTGCCACGGCGATGCCGCGCCGCGCCGCGTCGATGGTGTCGGTGGCGCGCGACAGGGCGAGCTGGTCGTAATAGTCGGACGGCGAGATCGCATGCGCGGCATCCTCGATGCGGGCGATGCGGAAGGCCTCGCTGACCGCGAAGAACGCCCGCGCGCCCGCAACGATGTCGGCGCCGGCCATGCGCGCGGTGAGCACGATGTCGGGCACCAGATCGGCGAACTCCGCCAGCGCCAGCCGTCCGGCAAGGTGCTCGGGAACGCCCTGCGCGACAAGGTCGCTGTGCGTCGCCTCCACCCGCTCGCGCGAAATGGCCGGCAGCAGTTCGCGCAACTTCGGCTCCAGCACCGCGCGTGCCTGCTTCAGGGCAGCGATGCGCTGGACGAGGTCGCCCGTGCCGGTCTCGTTCTTCAGGTACCAGCCGCAATTCACATAGATCAGCCGGCTGACCGTCTGGTAGAGGCCGAGCTGCAATTCGCCGTCGATGCGGTTGTCGAGCGCATCGATCTCGCCATAGAGCGCCGGCAGTTCGAACCCTTCGCGGATCAGCGCGAAGGTCAGCATCACGTCGGCCGGGCTGCGGCCGGTGGTCTCCATCAGCCGGTTGACGAAGGACGGGCCGCCGCGATTGACGAGGTCGTTGGCGAGCACGCGGGTGATGATCTCGCGCCGCAGGCGGTGGCTGCGGATTTCCTCGCCGAACTTCTCCGCCATGGCGTCCGGGAAGTAGCTCATCAAATCTTCTTCGAAATGCGGATGGTCCGGCACCTCGGAAGCGACGATGTCGCTGAACAGCACGATCTTGGCATAGGCGAGCAGCACGCCGAGTTCAGGCCGCGTCAGCGGCTCGCCGCGCGCCTCGCGCTCGGCCAGCACCGTTGCCGAGGGCAGATTCTCGACCACCCGGTCGAGCAGGCCGCGGCTTTCCAGCGCCGCCATGAAGCGGGCCTGATGCGGCATGTCGGCCAGGCCGCGCCGGCGGGCGAGCGACAGCGCCAGCGTCTGCTGGTAGTTGTTGGCCAGCACCAGCCCGGCCACCTCGTCGGTCATCTTCGCCAGCAGCTTGTCGCGCGCCGGCCGCTCCAGCGCGCCCTTGCGCATGGCCGCCGCCAGCGCAATCTTGATGTTGACCTCGACGTCCGAGCAGTTGACGCCGCCGGAATTGTCGATGGCGTCGGAGTTGTTGCGCCCGCCGCTAAGGGCGTATTCGATACGCGCGCGCTGGGTCATGCCGAGATTGGCACCCTCGCCGATGACCCTGGCGCGCACCTCGCCGGCATTGAGGCGGATGGCGTCGTTGGCGCGGTCCCCCACCTCCTGGTTGGTCTCGCCGGCGGCCTTGAGGTAGGTGCCGATGCCACCGAACCACAGCAGGTCGACCGGAGCAGCCAGAATGGCGCGGATCACCTCGACCGGCGTCGCCACCGTCTTGGCGATGCCGATGGCCGCCGCCGCTTCCGGCGTCAGCGTCACCGACTTCTGCGAACGCGACACGATCATGCCGCCCTTGGAGAGCTTGGACTTGTCATAGTCCTGCCAGCTCGAGCGCGGCACGCCGAACAGGCGCTGGCGCTCGGCGAACGAGGAGGCCGGTTCCGGATCGGGATCGATGAAGATGTCGCGATGGTCGAAGGCGGCGATCAGCCTCGTCTGTTCGGAGCGCAGCATGCCGTTGCCGAAAACGTCGCCCGACATGTCGCCGACGCCGACGCAGGTGAACGGCGTCGCCTGGATGTCGCGGTTCATCTCGCGGAAATGCCGCTTCACCGCTTCCCAGGCGCCGCGCGCCGTGATCGCCATGCCCTTGTGGTCGTAGCCGGCCGAGCCGCCGCTGGCGAAGGCGTCGTCCAGCCAGAAGTCGTGGGCCTTGGAGATGGCGTTGGCCGTGTCGGAGAAGGTCGCCGTGCCCTTGTCGGCGGCGACGACGAAATAGGGGTCGTCGCCGTCATGGCGCACCACGCCTTGCGGCGGGATGACCGCATCGGTGCCGATATTGTCGGTGATCGACAGCATGCTCGACACGAAGTTCACATAGGCGGCCCGGCCGGCCTCGAACACCGCGTCGCGGCTGCCGCTCGCCGGCAGGCGCTTGGGATAGAAGCCGCCCTTGGCGCCGACCGGCACGATGACGGCGTTCTTGACCTGCTGTGCCTTGACCAGCCCCAGCACCTCGGTGCGATAGTCCTGGGCGCGGTCCGACAGGCGCAGGCCGCCGCGCGCCACGGGGCCGAAGCGCAGGTGCACGCCCTCGACCTCGGGCCCGTAGACGAAGATCTCGCGCCACGGCCGCGGCTCGGGCAGCCCGTCGATGGCCCGCGGGTTCAGCTTGAAGGCCAGCGAATGGCCGCGCTCGCGCTTGTCCTTGACGAAGTGATTGGTGCGCAGCGTCGCTTCGATCAGGTTGAGATAGCGGCGAATGATGGTGTCGTCGTCGATGTTGGGGACGTCTTCCAGCGCATCCTTGATCTTGGCCTTGAGATGGCGCGCCGCCACCTCGTCGCCCTGCGGCGAGACGGGATCGAAACGCGCGACGAACAGCGAATAGAGCCCGCGCGCGATCTCGGGATAGCGGTTCAGCGCCGCCGCGATGAAGTCCTGGCTCTGCGGGATGCCGGCCTGCTGGAGGTAGCGGCCATAGGCGCGCAGCACCAGGATCTCGCCGGCCGCAAGGCCAGCGGTCTGGGCCAGTGCATTGTAGCCGTCATTGTCCATCTCGCCGTGCCAGACGGCGAGGAAGGCCTCGTCGAACAGCGCCCCGCCGTCGGACAGGTCGACCGGCTTGCCGTAGGCGCTCTCCAGTTCCATGTCGTGGACGAACACCTTGTCGGTGTCGTCGCCCGAGACTTCAAACGTGCGTTCGCTGATCACCCGGAAGCCGAGGTTTTCGAGGATCGGCACGCGCTGCGACAGCGCCACCGGGCAGCCATGGTGGTAGATCTTCAGCGAAGCCTGTTCGGACGCCTGGCCGGTGTCGCGATAATAGTCGATGACGATGGGGTTGCCGGCATCCATGGTGGCGATGCGTGCGGCATCGACCAGCGCCACCTCCGGCGTGAAGCTGTTGCGGTAGTTCTGCGGGAAGCGCCCGGCGATCGCCGCCACCTGCGGATCGGCCCCCCCCGGCCCGGCCGCCTCGCGCAGCGCGTCTTCCCAGGTGCGCACGATATCGCGGATCGCCGCCTCGATTGTCGCCTGCTCGACCTTGGGCGTCTTGCCGCCGGAGCGACCGATGATGAAGTGGATGCGCGCCAGACCGCCGGCCGGGAAGGCCGGATAGTAGGCCGACACGCGCCCGTCGAAGACCGTCTTGAGATAGGCGCCGATCTTTTCGCGGACTTCCGAATCGTAGCGGTCGCGCGGCACGAACACGAGCACGGAGACGAAGCGGTCGAACTGGTCCGTGCGGATGAGGGCGCGCACGCGCGGCCGGTCCACGAGGCCGAGGATCGCTTCGGAATGCTTGCGCAGCAGCGGCACCGGAATCTGGAACAGCTCGTCGCGCGGATAGCTTTCCAGCACGTTGATGAGCGCCTTGCCGGCATGGTCGTGCGGGTTGAGGCCGGACTTCTCGATCACCGTCCCCGCCTTGGAGCGCAGATAGGGGATCTTCATCACCGAGCGCGTATAGGCGGTGGAGGTGAACAGGCCGACGATGCGCAATTCGCCCGCCAGTTCGCCCGTCTGCGTGTAGGTCTTGACCCCGACATAGTCGAGATAGATGCGCCGGTGCACGGAAGACTTGGCGTTCGCCTTGGTCACGATCAGCGGTTCGGGGCCATGCAGGAAGGCGCGGATTTCCGGTGTCGTCGTCACCGCCTCCGTGCCGCGGCGCAGCACCAGCACGTCCGGATCGGTCAGGATGCCGAGGCCCGCCTTGTCGGCCAGTTCCAGCGTGCCGCTCTCCTCGCCGCCGCTGTATTTGTACTCGCGCATGCCGAGGAAGGTGAAATTGTCGTCACGCAGCCATTCGAGGAAAGCGATGGCTTCGGTCACCGCCTCCCGGTCCAGCGGGATCGGGGCATAGCGGAATTCGGTGATCGCCTGGTCGAGCCGGGCCAGCATCGGCTTCCAGTCATGCACGGCGGAGCGCACCTGCTCCAGCGTCCTGGCCAGTTTTTCCGCCAGCGCGCCCTGCTCCTCGGCGCTCATGCGCCCGACATGAACCTGGATGACGCTCAGCCGGTCGCCGTCCTTGTCGCCCTTGTGCGAGCCCGTATCGCCGAGGATTTCGGCCACGCCGGAAGCGCCGTAGCGAACATTGAGAACCGGGTGGGTGACGAAGGACGCCTCGCCCACCGTCTCGTTGATCTCGCCGATGACGGAATCGAACAGGAACGGCATGTTGTCGTTGACGACGGTTATCACCGTCACCGGGCGGCCCTGCCGCGAGACGCCCGAATCGGGCGCAATCGAGACCGTGCTTTCGCCCTTGCGATGCCCGGCAACCGCCTTTTCGGCCAATGTCGCCGCGCGCTCCAGGTCGGCCCGGTCATAGGCCGCGACATCCTCGTCCGGGGCCCGCGCCAGAAGATAGTCCAGAAGCCGTTCCTTCTTGCCCGATGCGCCCGCCGCACCGCCCTTGCCGGTGGCCGGCTTGCCGGATTCGGCTTTCTGAATGGCCATGATACGCTTTTCCCTCCTGGCGAAATAACGGCTGTATGATGGTAGCAGATGGCTGCTTTTTGACGACGGTCCCTGGACCGATCGAAATTATGAACTGGAACGTAGGGTGATGCCTGTCACGAGCGCCCGGCGATTGCGGCGGCGGCGCCGGCCATGGTCGCGGCACCGATGCGGTTGGCGATCTGCATCGCGCGCCGGCTCTTCAGCAGGCGGCGTGCCTGCGCCGCCGTCAGCGCCCATGAAAGGTCGATCACCACCAGCACGATCACCATGGTCAGCGTCAGTTCGAGCCAGCCGAGCAGGGTGACGGATTGGAGGTCGACGATGGTCGGCAGCAGCGCCAGGTAGAACATCATGATCTTGGGATTGCCGAGCGTGACGGCCATGCCGGTCAGGAACAGCTTCAGCGGCGAACCCGCCTGCGGCAGCGATCCGCCCCCGGTCTCCACCGGAGCCGTCCACATTTTCCAGGCGAGATAGAGCAGATAGCCGACCCCCGCCCATTTCAGGGCGAGGAAGGCGAGATGGAAGGTCTGCGCCACCACGGCAAGGCCGAACACCGCCAGCGACAGCCAGACGGCCTCGCCGACCCACATGGCGAGCAGGAAAGGGAGAACGCCGCGCAGACCGCCGGAAATGACACGTGCGACCAGTGCCGCGACCGATGGCCCCGGAGACCCCGCGGCGACGAACAGCGCCGCAGCGAAAATGAACAGAGAGGTCAGGTCCATTGCGCAAGCTCCGCGAGCCTTTCCGCCTTCCTGCGAACACGGAAACGCTCAATCTCCTGTTTCACGCAACTCCGGGCAGAACACCGGTTTCCGCCATCTCTGGAATTGCCCCCCAGCCGACGCGCGCCATCATAGCCATTTGCCGCGTACTGGCCAGACGCGATCTTGCTCTTAAATCGATAAGAAAAACCCGGCGCCAATGGCACCGGGCTTTTTTCTGTTCAGAACGTCGTTTCGGGCCGAGCCTCGCCAGAACCAGCCGCGAAAGCGGCGGTGCGGCCGTGAGCGGCAATCAAGCCGCGCCGGCCACCTTCTGCTTCTCGAAGCGCTTGCGCTCGTTGGGATCGAGATAGAGCTTGCGCAGGCGGATCGACTTCGGCGTCACCTCGACCAGTTCGTCGTCCTGGATCCAGGACAGCGCCCGCTCCAGCGTCATGCGGATCGGCGGCGTCAGCTTGACGGCCTCGTCCTTGCCGGCGGCGCGGATGTTGGTGAGCTTCTTGCCCTTCAGCACGTTCACTTCAAGGTCGTTGTCGCGGGAGTGGATGCCCACGATCATGCCCTGATAGACCTTGACGCCGGGATCGATGACCATCGGCCCGCGATCCTCCAGGTTCCACAGCGCATAGGCCACGGCCTCACCCTGTTCGTTGGAGATCAGCACGCCGTTGGTGCGGCCGGCCAACTCGCCCTTGTAGGGCTGGTAGGAGTTGAACAGGCGGTTCATCACCGCGGTACCGCGCGTGTCGGTCAAAAGCTCGGACTGGTAGCCGATCAGGCCACGCGTCGGAGCCAGGAAGACGAGGCGCTGGCGGTCGCCGCCGGAGGGGCGCAGCTCGATCATCTCGGCCTTGCGCTCGCTCATCTTCTGCACGACCACGCCGGCGTGCTCCTCGTCCACGTCGATGACGACTTCCTCGATCGGCTCCAGAAGCTGGCCGCTCTCGTCCTTCTGCATGACGACGCGCGGGCGCGACACGGCCAGCTCGAAGCCCTCGCGGCGCATCGTCTCGATCAGCACCGAAAGCTGCAGCTCGCCACGGCCCGACACATAGAACGAATCCTTGTCGGCCGATTCCTCGATGCGCAGCGCCACGCTGCCCTCGGCTTCCTTGAGCAGGCGGTCGCGGATGACGCGGCTGGTCACCTTGTCGCCCTCGGTGCCGGCGAGCGGCGAGTCGTTGACGATGAAACTCATGGTCACCGTCGGCGGGTCGATCGGCTGGGCGACCAGCGGCTCGGTCACCGACGGATCGCAGAACGTGTCGGCCACCGTGCCCTTGGAAAGGCCGGCGATGGCGACGATGTCGCCCGCCTGCGCCTCTTCGATGGGCTGGCGCTCGATGCCGCGGAAGGCGAGGATCTTGGACACGCGGCCGGTCTCCAGCAGCGAGCCGTCATGGTGCAGCACCTTCACCGTCTGGTTGGGCTTCAGCGTGCCGCTCTCGATGCGGCCGGTGATGATGCGGCCGAGGAACGGGTTGGCCTCGAGGATGGTGCCGATCATGCGGAACGGACCGTCGCCAACATTCGGCGCCGGCACATGGTCGAGCACCAGGTCGAACAGCGGCGCCAGTCCCTGGTCCTTCGGGCCTTCCGGGTTGGCGGCCATCCAGCCGTCGCGGCCGGAGCCGTAGAGGATCGGGAAGTCGAGCTGCTCGTCGGTGGCGTCGAGCGCCGCGAACAGGTCGAACACCTCGTTGATGACCTCGTCGGCGCGCGCGTCCGGCCGATCGATCTTGTTGATGGCGACGATGGGGCGCAGGCCCACCTTCAGCGCCTTGCCGACCACGAACTTGGTCTGCGGCATCGGGCCCTCGGCGGCGTCGACCAGCACGATGGCGCCATCGACCATGTTGAGGATGCGCTCCACCTCGCCGCCGAAGTCGGCGTGGCCGGGCGTGTCGACGATGTTGATGCGCGTGTCCTTCCACTCGACCGAGGTGGCCTTGGCGAGGATGGTGATGCCGCGTTCCTTCTCGATGTCGCCGGAATCCATGACACGTTCGGCGACGCGCTGGTTGTCGCGGACCGAGCCCGACTGCTTGAGGAGCGCATCGACCAGCGTCGTCTTGCCGTGGTCAACATGCGCGATGATCGCGATGTTACGGAGCTTCATAGGTGTCTTCTCTGGGGTGCTGACGGCGGCGGCCGAAACGGGGTCGACCGCCCGCGCCATCATTTTCGGTTGGCGCGCTCATACAGGTTTTTTCGCAATTGCGAAAGTGCGGGCGCCAAAGAAATCGCCGGTTACCCTTTGTTAAGGGGCGGGATGCGATAAATTTTCGTTAACCAAGGGTGCCTTCTGCCCTTTCCGAAAGGCGATTGGACATGACCAGGCCGACTGTATCGCGAACCGGACCCCATTATATCGCGCTGGGCCTCGCCACGCTGTGCATGGCCGCCGTTCTGGCGGGCGGCGTCGCCCATTCCATGGCCACGGCCAAGGAAACCGGCGCGGACAAGATGCTGTCGGTGACCGCCGCCCAGCAGCTGTTCTCCGACGCGCCGGACGGCGTCGACCCGATGGTCACCGGGCCGGTCAGCGCCGCCTTCGAAAAGCGACAGCGAGAGGCCGGCTGCGCCGAGGCAGTGTGGCCAAATGTGCCCCTCTCCTGCTACCCCGGCTGAACCCGCCTTCGATCAATCAGGCCGGCTGCGGCTCCGGATCGAATTCCGGCTTGCTGGTGTCGATCAGAAGCGAGATGCAGGCCGCCGCAAGGCCGGTCAGCCCGGCGATCAGGAAGGCCAGTTCGTAGTCGCCCTGCAACTCGTGCATGATGCCGCCGAAATAGGCGGCCGCGGCGGCCCCCACCTGATGGCCGGCCACCACCCAGCCGAACACCAGCGGGCCGGCGGCATCGCCGAAACCTTCATTTGAGAGGCGCAGCGTCGGCGGCACGGTGGCGATCCAGTCGAGCCCGTAGAAGATGGCGAAGACGATCAGGGCGGTGGCCGAAAAGCCCGAATAGGGCAGGTACATCAGCGACAGGCCGCGAATGCCGTAATAGATGAACAACAGCTTGCGCGGGTCGAAACGATCGGTCAGCCAGCCTGACAGGGTGGTGCCGATCAGGTCGAACACGCCCATCAGCGACAGCAGCCCGGCCGCCTGGATCTCGGTGATGCCCATGTCGCCGCAGAAGGCGATGAGGTGGGTGCCGACCAGCCCGTTGGTGGTGAAGCCACAGATGAAGAAGGTGGCGAACAGATACCAGAAGGTGCGCGTGCCGGCAGCCCGCTTCAGCGTCGACAGCGTGTGGACGAAGAAATTTCCGCGCGCCGAGGGCGGCACCGGCGGCGCGTCATCGGCAGTGGCGCCATAGCGCACCAGGCCGATCGAGGCAGGCCGCTCGGGCACCAGAAACCAGACCAGCGGCAGCAGGGCGGCCGTGGCGATGGACACGGTGAGCGCCACCGGCCGCCATCCGCCGGATTGCGCGAGCGCCGCCAGCAGCGGCAGGAACACCAGCATGCCGGAAGCGCTGGACGCCGACATCAGGCCCATGACAAGGCCGCGATTGGTCTTGAACCAGCGATTGACGATGGTGGCGCCGAGCACCGTCGCGACCGCCCCGGAGCCGATGCCGGACAGGATGCCCCAGGTCAGCACCATGTGCCACGGCTGCGTCATCCACAGGCTGAACGCCGTAGCGCCCGACATGAGGATCAGTGCGGCCAGCAGCACCCGCCTGAGGCCGATGCGCTCCATCAGCGCGGCGGCGAACGGCCCGGCAAGGCCATAGAGGAAGATGCCGATGGCGGCGGCGAAGGAAATGCTGTCGCGCCCCCAGCCGAGGCTTTCCTCCAGAGGCAGCATCATCACCGCCGGGGCGGAACGCAGACCGGCCGCGATCAGCAGGCACAGGAAGATGACGGCGACGACCACGAAAGCGTAGCGCTGGCCAAAGGGAACAGATCTGCCTATCATGTAACTGACCGGTACGTTTCAACCCTGCAAGCTGTACGTACCGATCGGTAACATTGTCAAGTGAACTTCGCTGATGGCACACGACAACAAAATTGAAGGCCACGAGGCCGAAAGGGATCGCCACCCGGCAGCGGCCGAGAAGATCCTCGACGTCGCGCGCGACCTGTTCTACCGCCAGGGCATCAGGGCGATCGGCGTCGACGAGATCGTCAGGACGGCCGGCGTCGCCAAGCCCAGCCTCTACCGCGCCTTCTCCTCCAAGGACGAACTGGCCGCTTCCTATCTGAGGCGATACGACCGCGAATTCTGGGAGCGGTTCGACAAGGCGGTAACGGCTCATCCGGGCGACCCGCGCGCCCAGATCCTCGCCTTCCTGACCGGCGTCGGGGAACGCACGCAAACGCCGTCCTACCGGGGCTGCGGCATGACCAATGCGGCGGTGGAATATCCTCAAGCCGACCATCCGGCCCGCAAGGTCAGCGAGGACAACAAGCGCGAATTGCGCCGCCGCCTGCGCGAAATGGCGCGCGGCATGGGTGCCGCCGACGCCGACACGCTGGGCGACGGCCTGCTTCTCCTGATCGAAGGCGCCTATATTTCAGGCCAGCTCTTCGGGGCCGGCGGCCCGGCGCGATCGGTGGCCCGCAATGCGGCGTTGCTGATCGATGCGAGCGTGGTGAAGCCGGGCGCTTAGCCCTGCCCCGCCGGGCGTTCGTCGAGGTTCCGGCATGGATCCCGGCTCGCGGTCGCTTCGCTTCCTTGACCGTCATCAACTCTGATGGTTTTGATTGTCTCTGAGCCTTGCGTTGAGGGTTATGATGATCTTTCGCATGGTCGCTGCGATTGCGAGGATCGGTGG
>NZ_JBEPML010000012.1:0-139481 GCF_040545735.1 Aquamicrobium terrae | reverse complement strand
GCTTGCAACTGCGGCTGCGACGTGTTCGGGATGAGGCAACATAGCCTGTTTTACTATTTCCTTCCAGATAGTATAATCATCGCCATCCACATTCACCCGATGGGAAGGGACGCAAGGATGGCCGCAAAACCCTCAATCTCCGACATTGACGCCCAGATCGAGAAGCTGCGCGAGCGCAAGCGAACGTTGATAGTAAAATCCGCCGAGCGGTTTGCCCGCGCCGCCACGAAAGCGGGACTGGCCGAGATGGAGATCGCGGACGAGGAGGTCGAGCGCATCTTCGAAGACATCGCCGCGCGGTTTCGTGGCGAGGGGAAAAAAGCGGCATCCGCTTCAGTTGCTTCGTCGCCTCGACCGGCAGCCGATGCAACTGGAGCGGCGGCGGCGGCTTCTCATGACGGCTGAGCGCAAGCGCGAGACCCGCCAGACGTTCCTGCTCGGCGCAATCGTCGTCACCGCGGGATTGTCAAACGCCGACCGCGCCTTCCTGCTCGGTGGCCTGATCGAACTGGCCAGTGTCGATCCCGGTTCGTCGGAACATCGGCGACTGCGCGATATCGGCGAGGAAGCCTTCAGGGTTGCGCAACCTGGTGACGGTTCGTCGCGCAGGACGCGGATAGCGGAATGGGGCTGAGGACAAAACCGCATCCCAGCCAGCTGCTCGTTCTGGTGCCGATCGCCGTCACCGCCTTTGCCGTCTATGTCGTCGGCTGGCGATGGCCGGCTCTCGCCGCCGACCTGTCCGGCAAGACGGAGTACTGGTTCCTGCGGGCATCTCCGCTACCGGCGTTGTTGTTCGGACCGCTCACCGGACTGCTCGCCATATGGGCCTTGCCGATGCACAGGCGAAGGCCAATCGCGATGGCGAGCCTCGTGACGTTTTTCGCTGTCGCCGGCTTCTATGGCTTGCGCGAATATGGGCGACTCGCGCCTTCGGTCGCGAGCGGCGCGGTGTCGTGGGATGAGGCGCTGTCCTATCTCGACATGGTCGCCGTTCTCGGCGCGGTCATCGGCTTCATGCTGATGGCCATCGCCGCGCGTATCACCACCGTCGTGCCCGAACCTTTCAAACGCGCGAAGACCGGAATCTTCGGAAACGCGGACTGGCTGCCGATGCCGGCTGCCGGCAGACTGTTTCCACCGGATGGCGAGATCGTGGTCGGAGAACGCTACCGGGTGGACAAGGATGTCGTGCATGAGGTGCCGTTCGATCCTTATGATGCATCCACATGGGGGAAGGGCGGCACCATGCCGCTACTGACCTACAAGCTCAATTTCGATTCCACGCACATGCTGTTCTTCTCCGGCTCCGGCGGCTTCAAGACGACCAGCAACGTCGTGCCGACCGCTCTGCGCTACAGCGGGCCGCTGATCTGCTTCGATCCATCGACCGAGATCGCGCCGATGGTCGTCGAGCATCGAACCCACGTGCTTGGCCGCAAGGTGATGGTGCTCGATCCGACGAATCCCGTCATGGGCTTCAACGTCCTTGACTGGATCGAGTCATCGAAGAAGAAGGAGGAAGACATTGTCGGTGTTGCGCACATGCTTTTGTCGGAAAGCGTGCGCATTGAATCCTCGACCGGATCATACTTTCAGAACCAGGCGCACAATCTCCTGACCGGCCTGCTCGCCCATGTCATGCTCTCGCCCGAATATGCCGGCCGGCGCAACCTGCGCAGCCTGCGCCAGATCGTGTCCGAGCCGGAACCGTCCGTGCTTCGGATGCTGCGTGAGATTCAGGAGCATTCCTCATCGACCTTCATCCGAGAGACGCTGGGCGTCTTCACCAACATGACGGAACAGACCTTCTCTGGCGTCTATTCGACGGCGTCGAAGGACACGCAATGGCTGTCGCTCGACAATTACGCCGCGCTCGTGTGCGGCAACGCGTTCAAGTCCAGCGATCTCGTCAAGGGCGAAAAGGATTTCTTCCTGAACCTGCCAGCCGAGATCCTGACCTCCTATCCTGGCATCGGGCGCGTGATCATCGGGGCGCTGATCAAGGCTATGGTGCAGGCCGATGGCCATTTCCAGCGCCGGGCTCTGTTCATGCTCGATGAGGTCGATCTTCTTGGCTACATGCGCGTGCTCGAAGAGGCGCGTGACCGCAATCGCAAGCATGGCGTCTCCTTGATGTTGATGTACCAGTCAGTCGGCCAGCTTGAGAAGCATTTCGGGAAGGACGGCGCGACATCGTGGATCGATGGCTGCGCCTTCGCCAGCTATGCGGCGATCAAGGCGCTGGACACGGCGCGCAACGTCTCGGCGCAGTGCGGAGACATGACGGTTGAGGTCAAGGGAAGCTCGCGCGACGTCAGTTGGAACATGGCGAGCGGGGGAACGCGCAGATCGGAGAACGTCACCTACCAGCGCAGACCGCTAATCATGCCGCATGAGATCACGCAGACCATGCGCAGGGATGAGCAGATCATCATCGTGCAGGGCCAGCGCCCGATCCGCTGCGGTCGGGCGATGTATTTCCGGCGGAGGGATATGAACCGTGCCGCCAAGCCCAACAGGTTCGCCAAGTCGAGCCGATAACAGGTAACCCTGCCGGGCGAGAGACGCGCTACTGATCGTGCCGCCGATAGCGCGCAAACGGATCTTCCGCGCCGGGCGGCGTGATCCAGTCGACGAATATCGTGTAGCCAATGGCGAAGGCGACAAGCCCAATCGCCATCAGCGCGAAGGTGCACAAGGGCATGCCGCTGGCCGCATCGGCGTTGGCGAACACCACGATCGACATCGGCACCATGACGATCGCCGCCAACATCATAAGGCTGGACCGATCGATCCGGTCCATGGCGCACAAACGGGATGAACAAACAGTCGCCTCTATGGCGACAGCGGCGGTCAGCGCGACACGGTTGCGAAATCAAAAGATCGAGGCGGTTCTCACCGCCCCGATCTTCCGGCCGTCAGATGCGGCCGATCTTGTCTTTGCCGAAGACTGTCTCCGGATCGTTTCCGGTGCTCGCCCACCAAGCCGCCTCGGCTTCGGCTTCGCTGTAGTAGACATGGTCGGTGGTGAACCTTGCGCCGCTGATGTCCTCGATTTCGGCGACGACACCGGCGAGGCCGCAGAGCTTTTCGGGCGCGACCGGCTCGACGATAGGCAGCACGCCATCGCAGAAATACCAGCGCTGCTCGCGGAAGTCATAATACTCCCGCGTGAAATCATCCACCAGATAGTCGTCCAGCAGCGCGACCGGCTCGACCAGCCACTTCTCGTGATAGGCGCTCTGGTAGTGATGCAGATCGTAGAAGGCGTCCTCTTCGTCCGCCGTGCCGCGCGACATCGCACGCACGCCTTCGGCGGCGAGAATCCTGCGCTGATCTTCGATCATTGCGGCGAGGATGCCGGCGAGCGTGGTGTGGACGCCGCGCGCGAGATCGCTGTCGCAGCCCAGACGATTGGCGAGGACATTGATGCGCAAACCGGAAAGCTGCGCGATAAGCATGAGCGTGTCGTAAGCCATTGCCATGGTCTCCTTCATCTTGATGACGGAGCCCGGGCGACAGGCAAGTCGAGCATCGGGTCAAGGATCGCGAAGCGGCCGCCGGAGGCGGCAAGCGGAGGTGCCGATTTTCTGACGACGCCCCTTCGGCGTCGGCTGAAAATTGGAGGGGCCGCGCAGTCCTTGAGGCGATGGGAGCGGCCAGTAGACTGGGCCGTCAGAGAGATAGACCCGCGTTCCCGCCAGGGGACGCGTCCATATCCGGCGACCAGCCGGCGGGGAGTGCGAGGGGAAGCCCCCTGCGATGGGGCGGCCGGGCTCCGTGAGCGAAGCGAATAGCACACGGTCGCCGAAGGCGGCTCGCCCGGAGACCGCACACGCCGCTCCGA
Organism: Aquamicrobium terrae; assembly: GCF_040545735.1. Lineage (GTDB taxonomy): Bacteria > Pseudomonadota > Alphaproteobacteria > Rhizobiales > Rhizobiaceae > Mesorhizobium > Mesorhizobium terrae_A. The sequence goes on along the minus strand of NZ_JBEPML010000012.1, from coordinate 135,631 downwards.
CGTCCTATCACCGATATGAATCGTTGAGCACTCACCGATTCATAAATGTTGTTGGACGCCAGTGCCGAGGTCGGGCGATTCTCCGGCCATGCTCGCCCAACCCCACCGGCTCTATATCGAGCGCACGGATCCACGAAAGAACATGGCGCGCTTCTATGCGCTGTCCATTGACGTGACGCTGTTCGGCACGCCTTGCCTGACACGGTGATGGGGCCGCGTCGGTTCGCGCGGGCAGGCCAAGGTGCATCATTTTGAACAGGAAGCTGAGGCCGTATCGCTCTTCCTCGGCCTGCTGCGCTGCAAGCGCGCGTGGGTACGGCATCAGGCGGCGTGCGTGAACGGGGCGGAAGGGGAGTTGTCGCCAGAGCAGGCGGAAGCGGCGCTGATGCACGCTATCGGGCGAGCTCTGGAGCGGAAGGCAGAAATTCTGGCGGAGCCCTACGGGGCGTGGCTCGAATTCGAAAACGCCGCAGCGTCCTCGGGCGGCGCGAGAGTCGTCTAGGCGACCGGGAGACGGCTTGCGAAGGGGCGTTTCTGGAATGCAGTTTCACGGGCGCGACCGACTGGAACTGCGCAAACACCGTCCTTCGTGGTCCGGCGATTGTCATGCGGCGCCCGAAATCCCGGTGCCGACCCGGTGTTCGACCATGATGGCGATGTAGGAGATTCCTGACTGAGGGCCGTCCGGCTCCAGCCGAACCCGAAATCGACCCAACCGCCGATGTCGATCTGGTAATCTGACGCGCGCTCATCGGTACGCTCGACGCGCCTGAGCGTCATCGGCAGCTTGCCGGCAAGCAGCACTTCGAGGTCGGGATCTAGTTGGCCGCCCGGTAGCGCGGCAATGGTATGAGTCGTCATGGTACTGCTCCTTACCGGGCAAAAAAGGAGCCGGCCCCTTGCGGGGCCGGCTGGCTTGGTTCACTCCGGGTTGTTCCAGAGGATGACCTTCTTGTTCTCCTCGCCGCCGGGGGCGGGAGCGAGGTTGCCGAAGACCACACCGATCTCGGGCGCCTCCAGCTTGAACGAGACATTCTCCTTGCCGGTGCGCTGCGAGGTCCTCCACCAGCCCGCGCCGATCTCGAAGCCGGTGCGTTTGTTGATCACGCGGTAGTCAGGGGCATCCTCGTGCGACTTGTCGCCGTTCGGGATGACGGTGATCGGAGCGTTGACCCGGATCGTGGCGAAGACGCCCTCCATGGAGCCATCGGATTTCTGGGTGAGCTGTGCGATCGTGGTGGCCATTGTACTTCTCCTTCGGTTGCATCGGGACCGTTCCCGATGGCGTCGAAGGAGAGGGCCGTCCTGCTGCGGTCAGGCCGGCACAATTTCTGGAAAATTCTATTTGCCGCAAAGCGGGCGCGAAGCGCCTGCGGGCAAAGAACAGAAATCGAATTTTCCAGAAATTTTGCCGGGTGGACCCCAACGGGGTTGATCGCAGTAAGCAGGCGGTCCTCTACAAAGGCGACATACACGGGAACTGTCCGGATGCGAGCGCAGGCGTCGTACACCAGGCCGCCCCGACCGCACACCCGGCGCTAAGCCCCGCCGGTCCATAACGCGGCAGCCCCGCGCCGGTCCGGTCTCTTGCCCCTTCACCATCTCTGCCGACGGTGACATGGCGCGCGGATCGCTCGTGCGCTGACGCATTTTTCAACACGCACCTGTCGCCGGGAGCGGCGCGGGCTGGTGGAGACATTCCCGCTACTCGGAAGATCCATCGTCTCGCCAAGCCGGCGGCGAATCGGACTGGACCGAGTCTTTGGCGATGTCGTTCCTGTCCCTTCCGTGCGCGGGAACCGGAGAACCCGTCCTGCGAAACGATCCGGAGTGAACCGAGCCAGCCGGCTCCTCGAAGGGCCGGCTTTTGCCTCGCGCATCACGCTGAGTGACGACGCTGGCGCTGCGATTGCCAAACATGCGGCCAATCGGAAGCGCCGCCGCGTGCGCGTCGAGGTCCTTACTGCCTCAGCGCGTTGCGTTCATCGAGAGTCATGCGCGCCGCGACCTGCTGGCTGACCTGCGGTCCCGCATCGTGCAGCATCGCGCGCCAGTCGGCCGTGTTACAGATCGTCCGTACAACCCCTCGCGCCATGTCATAGACGACACAGGGCGAGGCGATGATCGCGAGACGCAGCATGTTGAGAGCTGTTCCCGGGGATGCGCCGTCCCAGATCATCAGGCCAAAGTCGGCGCGCCGGGCCATCTCCCGGTCCTTCTCGGCATGAGCCGCGAAGCCTTGCGCGCCGGGTGGCGGCGGGATGTGGTACGCGGCCCAGTCGCCGAGATTGTTGCGAGGTTCCTTGCCCGAATGGAACACGCCGACATGTTCGTATCCGTAACCAGCGAGCACGCTTTGCGCTTCGGCATCGGCTCCAGGCGCGTCGCCGATGAAAACGCCGTGCTCAGCTGCAACGATCGCGCCAATGCGCTCGACGGCGGGCTCGGGCAGTTCGAATATGTCGCGTGATCCTCCGATGAATATCATCTCCACGGTAACTCTCCTTTCTCTCCAACGGTCCTGCCCGCTTCCCGCCACCCTCTCTCCCTCCGCGCGCACGATCGTTGCTGAGAGCTGCGCCGGCTTTGCCGGCTCAGCCAGCGGCCTTCCGCCGCGACCGGGCCTGCCAGCCGTGGAAGAGGCACCAACCTTGAAATCTTCCGCTTTCGTGATGTGGTCGGAAAGCGGCAGGGCACGGGGCGTGTGTGCGCCGAGCCTGCAGCCGAACGGGAACGTCACCATCATGGCAAGCCGATCGCTGTACGTGAAAGGAGGAAAACGGCGCTCATGCGCCATCTCCTCCGAACCGCCAGACCGGGATGCCGAAGCGGCGGGCCTTGTCGGCGAGGTTGCCGGTGATGCCGGAGCCCGGGAAGATGATGACGCCGCTCGGCATCACGGAGAGCAGTTCGTCGTTGCGCCGGAACGGGGCTGCCTTGGCGTGCTTCGTCCAGTTCGGCTTGAAGGCGATCTGCGTCACCTCGCGCGCCTCGGCCCAGCAGGCCGCGATGCGCTCGGCGCCTTTCGGTGAGCCGCCGTGCAGCAGGACGATGTCGGGGAATTTGGTCCGCGCGCGGTCGAGCGCATCCCAGATCGCCTCGTGATCATTGTAGTCGATGCCGCCGCCGAAGGCGATCTTGGTTCCGGCCGGGATCATGATCTCGGTCTCGGCGCGGCGGCGGGCCGAGAGGAAGTCTCTGGAGTCGATCATCGCCGCCGTCATGTTGGCGTGGCTGACTTTCGAGCCGGCACGCGGGCGCCATGCCGATCCGGTCTGCACCTCGAAGAGGTCGGCCGCGTGGTCGCGCATGAACTCGAAGGCATTGCGGCGCTCCAGAAGCGTGATGCCCTCGGCGATGAGGCGCTCCAGCTCGACGCTCTTGACCTCTGAGCCGTCCTGGTCACGCTGGCCGGCGCGCTGGGCATCCTCGTTACGCTGCAACTCGCGCTGGATGCGTTCGCCGGCGCGGTGGAAGAGGTTGACCGTCGACCAGAGCAGATCTTCGAGATCCGGCTCCAGCCGTGTGTCGCCGAGCATCTCGAACAGGGCGTCGAAGATGGCGGTCAGCGATGACTGGATGGCCAGTTCCTCGGGCAACGGCCGCGGGTCCGGTTCGTCCTGAAAGGGGCGATGGCCGTACATCTGCATTTCGTAGATGACGCTGTCCGTCGGGGACGACGCGTGGTGGGGCTCGAAGGCATCGGCGAAGGGAAGGGTGAGGTTCATGATGGTCTCCGTCTTGTTGGGGCCGCGCCCTTCGCGGCCTGACGGCGATCCCCACCGCGTAGCGGACGGGCCGGAACCGCGGCGCTTGCGCCGCGGCCGCTCTGTCGGACGGCTCGCCCGTTGAAGGCTCGTCCGCCACGCGGTAAGGATCGCCCCTCAGCAGGCCAGCGGGCGCGCGCCCAGCCGGGACAGCGGCCAGCAGGAACCGCCTTCTCCCCGCCGCGCCGGCCCCCGCCCCGCCTTCCCCTCCGGGCCGCTTCGAGCGGGGTCAGAAGGGCCAGCGCTCCTGTCGGGCGAGCAGCGACCGCAGATGATCCGGGAGCCCGCCGTCCGGTCGGCCAGACCGTCGTTGACGTCGCCATGGTGCGAGCTGAGAAGACGCGGTTGGAGCCAGAACACCTGCGCGGCGGGCTCCATCGCGACCGTGCCGGCCGCTCGCATCCGCGTCAGCGCAGATGCGGACGGACACCTCGGGCGGGGAGAAGGAAACGGCGGAGCGGAAGGAACGTCGCGATGGTCGCGGGCGGCATTGCCGCGATGGTGATGCTGACAGCCGATTCAGTCTCGCGCGGCAGGGCCCCAGGCGGCAATGCCGGGACCGGCATGACGTCCCGGCGCGACAGGAGGTATGCAGGAACGGGGAGCGATGCTCACGCGCCTGACAGATCCTGCTGCGCGCCTTCGAAGAGATGGGATCGTGCCGGATCCGAGCGGACGCGGGCTGCGTCTGAGATGCATCGCGGGCTGGGTACCTGCGTGCGCCGTCACGGGAGACGCACGCACAGACAGGCGTCTTCCGGTGCAAGCTGAGCCCGCAGGTGATCGGAAAGCCTGGCCGAACCGAGACGACGCAGGTCCTCGTTGAAGTCGCCCAACTCCGGAGAGAGCACGAGCGGAAGGATGCCCAGCGCCTGCGCGCGCCGGCTCAATCCCTCGATGCCATGCCGGCCGGCGGCATCGGCATCCGCAGCGATGTAGACGCGCTGGCAGCCGGCAGGGAGCCGGAAGGCAGCGAGATGATTGGCCGTCAGCGCCGAGACCATCGGCATGCCGGGCATGACGTGCGAGAGCGACAGGATGCTTTCGAGCCCCTCGCCGGCCGCCATGACCGGAACGGGGTCGTTGACAGGAAAACGAAAGCGCACGGCATTGCCGAGCAGGCCGCCAAGCGCACGACGGGGATCCTCGACCTTCGCCTTGCCGCCTCCGTCCGGATCGAGCCATGTCCGGTGCACGCCGGTGATTGCACCCGAGGGGCCGGTCACGGTGGCGATCAGGGCAGGGAAAGACGTCCTGCGGCCGGTTGCGAGATCGCGATAGTAGCAGGACGGATGGAACCGCAGCGCCGGATGAAGGGACGCGCCCGGGATTCCACGCTGGCGCAGATACCGGTCCGCCAGCGTGCCGGCGAGCGGATGGGTCATGCGGAGAAGCCGCCTCGCCCGTTCCGCGGGCGGCCGGCTGGCCGAGGAATCGCCCGGGGCGTCGCCCCTGCGGGACGACGCCGGTTCGGGTCTGGGCTCGTTCAGGAACCGCCGCGCCTCGTCGGCAACGTCGCGGAAGTCAATCAACCCGCAGGTCTCGCGCACGAGATCGAGCAGATCGCCGTACTGGCCGGTCGCCGCATCCGCCCACCGGCCTTTACGCGGACCAGCCAGATGGACATAGAGCGACCGCCCCTTGGAGTTGAGGACATCGCCGACGATCCAGTAATTGCCGGCCTTTCGGCCGGAGGAAAGATAATGACGGCAGACCGCCTCGGCATCTTCGGCGAGACGGTCCGCCAACTGTGACGCGGACAACATGGTCGTTCTCCATCGTCACCGGCTGACGACATCGATCAGGCGATGCCGCTGCATCAGCTTCGACAGGATCGCCGGACCTTCGCTCGTCGCCGGTACAAAGAAGCGCAGCTTCCAGCTGATCATCTCGGAGAACAGGCCGATCGACCGCAACCAGTCGCGCATGCCGTCGGAAAAGCCGGAGAGCTCGATCCGGTAGTCGTTCATGACCATGACTCGGCGCAGCGTCATGTCGCTGGCGAGGCCGATGATCGACGTGCCGTCGAGCAGCGATTTCCATGCCTGTTCCGGGCTGATGACGGTCGTCTGCTCAATGCCGAAATTCCGGCACAGCATCATCAGGTTGGACGGAGCGATCCTGCGGCCGACGATCCGCTCTCCTTCATCGGTCTCAAGGCGGTAGACACGGCAATAATCCTGCGGAAGCAGTTTCCAGATCGGCAGGAGCAGCCCGGAGACGACATGGAGCGTCGATGTCGAATATTCGGGCGTGTCCGCCACCTCGCTCTCCCAGGCGTCCGCGAAGGTGCGCTCATCGGCTTCTTCCCAGCTCGTCTCTTCGATCTGCCGAACCTCGTAGCGCATTTCGTCCATGGGCCGGTAGAGTCGAACGCATGGCTGGACCGTCCCGTCGTCGAGCATGATCGAGCGCGTTGGGATCATGACCGCTGCACGCCTGGATTTGCCATTGATCATCAGCTTCACACGTGGATCGTGCGCGGCCAGCCTGCGTGCATCGGCCAGCGCCATCGGCCTGTTGCGCTCCAGGCGTTCGATCGTCAGCAGATGCGACTGCGCGCCGGTGACCGGATGCGTATAGACCAGCTTGCGTTCCTTCACGATCATGCGCTCCGCCGACAGGGTCTCCAGCCCCTTGTCGTAGACGCCGGCCGCGATCGCGCCCTCGATGCGGGCGGCCAGCAGCTGCTCGAAGGCCTCGAACAGCAGGTTCTGCATGTTGATGGTCAAGGCCAGCATCCGGTTCAGGAAGGTGTGGATCGGCGGCAGCTCGTCCTTGAGACCGCCTTCCTCCGAGGTCAGCGTGAGACCGGTGATGCTTTCGAACCTTTCCAGCGAGCAGCCCTCGATCTTGCCCTGATAGAGCAGCCCATAGAATTGCCTGAGCGCATCGCGGGCATAGTGGGATTCGAGATTGTCCTCGGAGCGGAACATGCCCTGGCCGCCTGTCTGGCGTTGGCCCCGCGTGATCGCACCAAGCGTGTCTAGACGCCGCGCGATGGTCGAGAGGAACCGCCGTTCCGCCTTCACATTGGTCGCGACCATGCGGAAACGTGGTGGCTGCTTCTGGTTCGTGCGATGGCTTCGCCCGAGCCCCTGAATCGCCACATCGGCACGCCAACCGGCTTCGAGCAGATTGTGAAGCCGCTGGCGCTGGTTCTTGGCAGCGAGATCCGCGTGATAGGAGCGGCCCGTCCCACCCGCTTCGCTGAAGACGAGAACGCCCTTCTCGTCATCCATGAAGGCGCGCGCCTCATCGAGATTGGCGCTACCGGGACGATTTTCGACACCGAAGCGCGCGATGGAACCGCCGTCACGGCGCCGGACGATGCGACGCGAGCGGCCGGTGATCTCCGCGACGCAATCCGTCCCGAGATGCTGCACGATCTGGTCAAGGGCGGTCGGGATTGCCGGCAGGCTGCCGAGACGCTCCACCAGTTCGTCACGTCTGCGCTCGGCCTCACGGCAGATCACGGGATTGCCTCCGCCATCATAGACGGGCCGCGAGGTGACGTTGCCCTCGTCGTCCGAGAACTCCTCGAAGAGCTGGGTCGGGAAGGAGTGCATCAAATAATCGATGACGTATTCCCTCGGGGTCACGTCCACCTGAAGGTCGCCCCACTCCTCGGTGGGGATCTGGGCAAGACGGCGCTCGGTCAGTGCCTGGCCGGTCGAGACGAGCTGGACGACCGCCGCATGGCCGTCCTCCAGATCCTTTTCGATCGCGGCCAGCAGCGACGGCGTCTTCATGGATGTGAGGAGATGGTTGAAGAAGCGCTGCTTGGAGCTTTCGAAGGCCGAACGCGCCGCAGATTTGGCCTGCTTGTTCAGCGTCCCGCTCTGGCCGGTGATGCCGGCCGCCTCCATGGCGGCGTCGAGGTGATTGTGGATGACCTGGAAGGCCTCGGCATAGGCATCGTAGATGGGGACCTGCTCCGGCGTCAGCTCGTGTTCGAGGATGTCGTATTCGACGCCTTCGAAAGACAGCGAGCGCGAGGCATAAAGGCCCATGGCCTTGAGGTCGCGGGCGAGCACCTCCATGGCGGCAACGCCGCCGTCCTCGATCGCCGCGATAAATTCCGAGCGCGTCGGGAACGGGAAATCGGCGCTCCCCCACAAACCGAGACGCTCGGCATAGCCAAGGGATTCGACCTCGGACGCCCCCGTGGCGGAGACATAAACGACGCGGGCGTCGGGCAGCGCGCGCTGCAGGCGCAGACCCGCCCTGCCCTGCTGCGAGGCTGCCTTGTCACCGCGGTCGGTTTTGCCGCCGGCGGCGTTGGCCATGGCGTGGCCTTCGTCGAAAATGATGACGCCATCGAATATTTTGGATTCGTCGATCGCACCGTCATTGTCATCGCCCTCGCAGAGCCAGTCGACGATTTGCTGAACACGCGAGCGCTTGCCTTCCCGCTCATCGGTGCGCAGCGTCGCGAAAGTGGTGAAGAGAATGCCTTCCCTGAGCGGGATCGGCCTGCCCTGCCGGAAGCGCGACAGCGGTGTGACAAGGAGCTTCTCGTGGCCGAGCGCACTCCAGTCGCGCTGGGCATCCTCGATCAGCTTGTCGGACTTGGAGATCCAGACATGGCGGCGCCGTCCCTTCAGCCAATTGTCGAGGATAATCCCGGCAGCCTGTCGACCCTTGCCCGCGCCGGTCCCGTCGCCCAGGAACCAGCCACGCCGGAAGCGCACGGCGTTTTCGGTGTCGGCCGGGACGGCGGTCAGATTGTCGAAGGAGGCATCGACCGTACAGTGACCGGCGAGGTATCCCGAATGGGCCTCGCCGGCATAGACAACGCTCTCGAGCTGGGCGTCGGACAGATACCCGCTGGTGATGACGCGCTTCGGCAGATGCGGGCGATAGGTTGGCTTCGGCGGCGCCACCGAGGCCATCGCGATCGACTCGACCAGCTTGTCGGGGTGGGGTTTGGCGTCGGGGATATGGATCGATTGCAGCCGGTAGGGCTCGTAGATCCCGTCGGCCGCGCCACCATTTTCCTTCGGCGCGGCATCCCGCAGCTCGTAGGAAAGTTCGACGATCTCGTCATCGACGAATGCGGTCAAACGCGAGGGCGACGGCCGCGATGGCGAGACGCGCGCGGCGCGATCGGCGATCGCTGCCGGTCGCATGGTGCCTGAGGCTTTGCGCGCGGCCATCTTGGCGGCGAGACCGCGCAGGATGCCGTTCGACAGGGCGCCGATGGAGTTCGGTGCCGTCGACGGAGAGCGGGGCGGAAGACCTGTTACCCAGCCGAGAAGTGTTTGCAGGTCTGGCGCGACGCCCTTCGACGCGATCAGCTGCTTTGGATCGTCGGCCGCGATCTTGTCGATGACCGTCAGGCGCGTTTCCGCCGTCGTGCCATGGCGGGCATAGACGTTGCCGGCAATCCCGGCGCTGAACAGGACCGTGCCGTTTTCCTGCAAGCGGACGAAGGCGGAACGCCACTTCGGATTGTCGGGAGAAAGGCCGGACCCTGTGATCGCGACCAGACGGCCGCCCGGCTGAAGACGTGCAAACGCGGCCGACAGATGACGCCACGCCGCGTCGGCCACGACACCCTCGACGTGTATGCCCGCCGAGAACGGGGGATTCATTACGATAACGGTCGGTCGGACCGCGCGATCGAGATAGTCGTCGATATGGGCCGCGTCGTGCCGCGTCACGGTCGCCCTGGTGAAGAGCTGTTCGAGAAGCGAATGGCGGACCGGAGCGTATTCGTTGAGGGACAGGCGGCGCGCATTGGCCTGCTCGGCGAAGATGGCGAGCAGGCCGGTGCCAGCGGACGGTTCGAGGACGATATCGTCGGGAAGGATGCCAGCGGCGCGGGTCGCGACGTAGGCGAGCGGCATCGGTGTTGAGAGTTGCTGCAGCGCCTGGCTCTCCTCCGATCGGCGCGTATGGGTCGGGATCAGGGACGCGATCTTTTCCAGCATGGCGAGCACAGCGTGCTGGCCGTCGGCGCGGTTCGTGATCGCCTTACCGAACTTGCGCAGGAACAGGACCTGTGCGGCTTCGGCCGCTTCATAGGCGTCCTTCCACGTCCAGAAGCCTGCCGCATCGCTGCCGCCGAAGGCATTGGTCAGGACGGTACGGAGATCGGCCGCGCCGATGGCGGCGCCGCGTTCGAGAAGCGGGGCGAGCGCTGTCGCAGCCTCAAGAAGCTGGCTGGCGCGGTCGGAAGACACGAGGGGAACGGCGGCCGCATTCGCGGCCGGTGAAGGAATGACGTTCATGGGAAACCCTGTCGAGAGCAGGAAAGGGACGGCCCGCCCGGGCGCTCTCCAACCCCGCCGGGCCAACCCTTCCCGGTCCCCTCTCTGCCTCTGGCGCGACATTTACGGGTTCAGAACGTCAGCGGTGGTGACGTTTCAGCTTTGAGGGGGAAATTTGGTGCGCGAAAAGCATGCGCACGATCGTGGCGCTACGAGGTAACTGAGACTGTGCGGCCGAACGCACAACAGGCTTCGTGCGCCCGGCCGGACAGCTTCTGCCTCAGTCAGATCAGCGTCCTTGTGGCGACTGGCTTCGAAGCGACAATTGAAGCGGGACGCTCATACGCATCTGCGAGCGTTGGAGCGGATACTAGCACCTGTTGTCATGTTCGGCAGGCGTGCTCTGCCCACATCCAAACAAAAGCCGCAGAAAGACATAGTGAAGAGCAACGAGCATCGAAATGACAATAAGGCTCGGGCAGAAGAACCATTCGAGCGGATAGGTAATGACCGCCGCCGCGAGGACGGAAATGCCATGACATTCAAGGAAGGTCATCTTTTTTCTCCGTTCGACGAATTCATGATGGCTGAGAAGTTCCGCTTTGTTATGAGCATATTGCGGCCTCATGCCCCATCGGCTCCGACAAAGTCGCGCAGTTCGAAACCCGATCAGATCATCGACCGCCAAAACGGCTGGCGTCGATACGGGCGGGCGGGCGTTTCAAGCGCGCCGCTATTGCGTTCAGCGCCTGCTTTGCCTTGACGCGCTGCCATTCGGCGGCGGCAGGAACGGTCTGATCACCCCATCCCCACGATGCGAAGACCGCATTCATGCGCTCGAGATGCGCCATGGTCTCCGGCTTCTCAGCCGCAAGATCGGCGAACATTATGATGTCCGATTGCAGGCCGGCGAGGTAGAGCGCAACCAGCATTGCCGTCGAGTCGACGCCCGCGCCGAAACAGGCTGCGAGCAATCGTCCCTTCAGCGCGGATAACAAGCGGCGGCGTCCCGCCGGCGGGAGCCGGCTGGTGTGTTTCCTGAGCATATCGAGGTTCCTTGATGGGCAGGCGCGCGCGGATTCGAAGCCGCGCGGGCCTCGGCGCGTTGCGGCAGCCGGAATTATGGCTGCGGGATTGCGAGTGGCTGTGGTGGACGGACTATCGCCCACGCTTCAGCGCGGTCGCCAGGTCGTCGAGGAACTCTTCGGGTTCGCCCTCACGATAGGGGCCATCGGCCGACCACAGAAGTGTCTCGACAAGAGCCAGTATGAAATCGGAATCGATAACAGCGATTTCGTCCTTCGGGATGATGGCGGGGGCGCTGCGTGAAGCTTCTTGAAATGAAGCATCGCTTCCCAGATGCAGGTCGCCGTCTCCAATGCGCGCGACGGAGCCCCATAGTCCTCGATGCGGGTGGAAACCAGCCGACCATGCCGGCCGGCGTCCCCGGTCGCGGCGGTTGCACCTGCCGGCATCAGACTGTCTCGGCCGCGAAAATGCGTCAGCAGGTCATCGCTCGTCGCGTGATGGATCGCCTTGTCGGTTATCAGCGAAACGCTCGCGCCGAAGCCATCCGGCCGCTGCGTAGGATCGTTCATCCATTGGATCACGACAAGCTCGCGCACGGTCGAGGATCGTGCCAGGATGTCCTGCACGATGAATTGCCACGGAAATGTGCTGAGGTCGATCTCGATCATGACTTCGGGGTTCACATCGCCGGCCGGGAGACGGGCGAGAATGCGGCTTTCCACGAAGCTCCGGAGCAGACTTGCGCTGTTTCGAGGCGATGCATCGAAAGCTGCAATCAGGGCCCGGCGCGGCACCCGGAGTGGGTTTCTCGGACCTGAGCGTGTCATGGGTTTTGTTGCAATCGAGCACGTTCGACAGGACGAACAATTCGAGCGGCGTGATGTCAGCGAGTGAGAGCGACGGATAGGTCGTGATCTTTGTGACGGGATAAATCATCGGTTTGCCTTTCCAGACAGCAAGACGCCCGGCACAGGACCGGGCGCGTTCGAGAAAAATTGGTGGCGGAAGAACTGCCGACGCGTCGTTCAGCCGAAGCGACGGCCCGCCTCGGTGAAGGTGTAGGCGTTTGCAACGATGACCTCGTCGACGGCCTCATCCGACGTCAGATACGCGTATTCGTGGTCGAGCTGCCGGTAGAGCCAGCGGGCGAGATCGCGCAGCGCTTCGATCACGACCTCCTCGGCGTCCGCCGTCATGACCTGATAGGTCGGGCTTTCGCGCTCCACCGAGATCGCCATGCAGTATTCATGATAGTAGTGGCCGCGATGGCTGACCTCGGCGCGGAGCTGGTAGAAATTCCGTCGCTGGGTGCGACGTCTGAGTCGCATGAAAGGAGTGACTAATGAGTCCATGAGCAGTGTCTAGCTCTGTGGCCATCTCTCGCGTGCAGCATCGGTAACGACGCTGTGCGAAGCCGAGAGAGAAGCCCAAGAAAGACCTCAGCCATCGACGGAATTCGGGCGAGGCGAAGGTCGGACGGGTGAACGATTGAACTCTCGATATAACGCGTCGTTAGCAATGACCGTCGTAACCGATGGCTGACACGACGACTTGGGCTGCGACCCCGAAGATCGCAACATCAACGGGAGCGGACGAAACGGGGTAACAGCAGCCCCGCAGCGGACACCAATGGCCCCGGCGCATAAAGGGCACCCACCCCGACCGCATCTCTCATCATGCGGAACACGGAAATCCCGTCGTGGGACGCCAAGCAACATCCCTATTGTAAAGCTTGGGCAGTGAGTTAACCGTAAGGAAGACCGATCCCATAGCGGGGACAGGATGATCCAAAAAGCAAAGGCCGGCCGTCGAAAGGCAGGGGGAATACATAACCCGCCGGATGTCCTCGGCGTAGACCGTCTCGCCAGTGCACGTGACCGAAAACCGAGGGGCAGCGCCTGGCGAAGCGGCAAGGTCGCACGCACAGACGTCCGGTAGCTGGAGGCTCGAATGCATAGTGTTCGCGTGAAGGTGGCTGATCATGTCGAAAGCTCCTGCGCGGGCGGTTGAAGGCCTCTCCTCCAACTCCTGTCCCGCCTCCAACCGGAACGGCCCTCTTCCTCTGGCGGCCAGCGCCGGCACCGCCGGCCCAGCCCAGCCCTTCACGGCCTGGCCGCACGGGAAGGCTATACTGTCCTGCATCGGATAGTATAAAGGTATATTCGTGCTAAAATTGATTGATAGAAGTCCGGCGGAATGTATCCCTCCGGCGGGAATGATGAGGAGTTGGGGATGCGAAGGTTCAGAATTGGCGAGCGGGCGCTAGACGAGGATTCAGCCGAATTTCGAGATGCCCTGCTCCACGCCTACGAGCAGCGGCTTCGGCCGCTGTGCATGTGCAAGGAACCACCCGTTCCGATGTATATCGCACGGTTGGACGGGCAGCATCTCGTCAAGCGCATGCCGCTGTCAGGTCGCGATCACGATCCGGCCTGCCCCTCTTATGAACCGCCTTATGAACTATCGGGGCTTGGCCCCCTGATCGGCAACGCAATTCAGATCGACGCGAGCGGCAAAGCCGACCTGAAGCTGGACTTCACCCTTACCAAGCGAGGCCCGCGTGCCGCGCCGAGCATTCCGGCTGAACCGTCGGAGTCGAGCATCCACAGTGAAGTCAGGAAGCTCTCACTGCGGGCGATGCTGCATTATCTTTGGGAAGCCGGCGAGTTGACGGAATGGCGTTCAACATGGGCCGGCAAGCGTGGCTGGGTCAGGGTCCGCAACAGCCTCATCAACGCGGCATCGCAAATGACAGCAAGGGGCGGGCCGTTGAGCGACATCCTTTTCGTCCCCGAGGTATTTCATCCAGACGACAAGGACGGAATTTCCGCGCGGCGCGCCGCCGCCCTTAAAGGTGTTCAGACGACCGGATCCGGGCCGCGCAAGCTGATGCTGATGGTGGGTGAGGTCAAGGAGTTCGCCACTGCGAGGGAAGGCCACAAGATCGCGATCCGGCATCTGCCGTTTGCGCTGATGGTCGAGGACGGTGCGTGGCGGCGGCTTGCCGCGCGATATGAGGCTGAACTGGAACTCTGGCGGTCCAACGAGGCGTTCCATCTGATCGTCATTGCGACGTTCGGGATTTCGAGCGCAGGCATCGCCTCGGTCGAGGAAATCGCCTTGATGGTCGTCAACGAGCACTGGATTCCGTTCGAGACGCTCGACGAATTGCGGCTGCTGGAACGGTTGAGCGGCCTCAAGCGCAAGAGCGTCAAGGGGTTGCGTTTCAACCTGACGCGCGACCAGCCGATCGTGTCGGTGACGTTGCCCGAGCAGAAGCCGGCCCCGATTGCGATGTTCATCGTGCCTGCGGGCGCGAGCGAGGAGTATGAGCATGCGCTTGCCGACATGATCGAGGCAAGGCCGGAGATCAAGCCCTGGGTCTGGCGGGTGGCGGAAGGAGAGATGCCGCGGCTGCCATGATACTGGCGTGCGAGACCGCACGGTCAGCCTAGACGTGCCGGATGAACGTTCACAGCACGACAGGTCATCGGAACGAGGTCCGGTTTCTCTGGCCATGATCGCGTTACGCAACATTACGACACTGCCCAAGACCGACAAGTCGCAGTGGCCAAAGAACCAGCAGGCATGACACATGATCGTCATGGGGGAACAGGAACACGACGTTGTCCGTATTGAAGGCAGACAATACAAAGGTGCCGGGGCGGAGGAAAAGCGGCCGCCCGACATTCCGCATTTCGTCAAACGAAGCCTGATCGACCTCAAACCACTCACCGACATGGATTCTGCCGCCGATGCGATCCCCGTCGAATGGCGCCTGGGTGTGTGACGGTTCACGAGTGAACATCACCCAGCGCGACGCGATAGGGGCGTAGAATTTTTCAGAAAGAATGATGATGAAACATGGCAACGCCTCTGCAACGTACAAAAGGGCGGGTTCGGCCGCGCGACGGCATGGGATCGGGTTGAAAAGGTGGCTGACGATCGGCGGTCAGGCCGCACTTTCGAGCAGCTTCCGGGCCTTGCCTTCGAGCTCGAGCCGGGTGTCCTGGTGCGTCTTTCCGCGGGCATGCGCAGTGATGCCGGCGACGAAATCGAAGATCGACTCCGGCGGCCGGCCTTCTTCCTGAAGCACCGTCTCGATGATCTTGCCTGTCTCGCCCTTAGTGAACCCGCGTTTGCGTAAGAAGCTCTCACGATCTTCATCGTTGCGTGCAACAATGCGTTCGCGCGCAGCGCGAATGCCGGCGATGAAGGACGCGGGAGAGGAATTGGCGAAGCTGGTCAGTGCAGGCGCGGCCTCATGGGCGAAGCGATTGGCTGCAAATTTCGAGTGCCGGATGGTGATTTCCTCAAAATTTTCGACGCCCCAAAGGTTTCGGTTGCAACACACAGCACGCAGGTAAAAGCTTGCAATACCGAGGGTTTTCGAGCCGACTTCGCTGTTCCAGGCATAAAATCCACGGAAATACAGATCAGGTTCACCGTTCTGAAGGCGGCCGGCTTCGATCGGGTGCGTGTCGTCGACCAGAAACAGGAAAACATCTCTGTCCGATGCATAAAGGGTGGTCGTGTCCTTGGTGATGTCGACGAAGGGATTGTGGGTCATGCTCGACCAGTCGAGAACGCCGGGTACCTTCCAGATCGTGTCGCCTGTCCCGTTCCCGGCAATATTCATCACCGCCGAAACGAGTTCGTGATCCCAGATTCGACCGTATTCGGAACCTGTCACCGCTCGTAGTTCGATGCGCCCATCGTCCGTTTCCAGCGTCTTCACCTGTTCGGCACGTTGGTTGAGGAGACCGTGCTGGAGGTTGATCGCGGCGAGCGGCGCGGGTAACTGGCGCATATAACTTGAAGGCGCACCGACGAGGCTACATAGCTGTCCATAGCTCCAGTGCGTGGGCGCGAGCGCCTGACGCTCACCGGGCACGACGAGCGCAAGACGCTCGGCGTTGTCGCGGGTGGCTTCGACACGGATTGCAGCACTTTCAACGGTCCGTGCGCGTGCGTTTTCGGCCCTCGACTTGACGGTACGATAGAGTTCGGACAGCGAAAGATAGCGCTCGTCGTCGGGCCGGGAGAACCACTCTGACGATACTCGCCCGATCCGCTCTCCGCGCAAGATGTCGACCTTGAAGCCGCCGCCGCCCGGCCGTGGGCGGGAAACCATGGTGTTCATGATGATGTCTCCTGGAAGAAAAGGGCCCGGCTGGCCGTTTGCGCGACAACCGGGTTGATCAGGTAGATGGAGGAGCGGCAGCTGGACCTGCGCACTGCCGCAACACGGGTGGCCGCAGGGGACCCTCTTTTCGGTACCTTGCGCTGCCCCGCCGCAAGCTGCCCTTTTTTGGTGATGCGATTCGGTCGCAATAAGCCACGAGCGAGCCGAGCGGCGCGATATCGAAAATGAGAGATGCGGACATGCGTGCTCTCCGTGTCGAGAATGCAGAAAGGCCCGGCAGGGCCGGGCCTTGGTGTTGCGAGGATGAAGGGCGGCTATTCCGCCGCGCCGAGGTGAGGACGTTCCTCGCACCCGCCATTCTCGTGAACGGCGTCTTCGTCCTCTGCACCTTCGGCGAGGAATGCTGGGAGATCCACGTCGGCGTCTTCCACAATCATGTCCTCATCGACGTCCTCCGCCGTGCTGTCCTCGAGCGGAGCCTTATCGGCCGCGGAGCGGAGCGGCTCAGGAAGCCAGCCGCTGCCTTCGAGCAGACGGGCGGCCTCGCGGGCCATATCCTGCTTCTTCAGGTGGTCGATAAGCTGGGCAGACTGTTCACCCCGCGCCTCGCGAACCGCCTGGAGGATATGCGCTTTGGTCACACGGCCCAGATAGTTGTCGACCGTCGGAGTCCAACCGGCTTCCACCATGTCGAACCCGATCGACCGAGCGACCTGTCCGGCATGGGCAATCTTGGCCGACCGGCGGTTCCAGGTCTGAACGATGGCGTTGAGCGACAGCGACACGCAATGTGCAAACAGCGCCTGCCGGCTGGCCTCATCGAGCGCGACCAGGAAGTCCCAGAGTTCGTCTGGGTTCTTCGGCAAGTCATGGCCCCATGCATCCTGGCGCTGTTCGATCTCCTTCGCCCAGGGCGTCTCACCGAGCCCTTGCGTCTGCCCAAAGGTCGTGTTCTGCACCGTAACCTCCAGGCACGAGTCCGAACTATACGGGTAGAACGTCTGCAGGACGAAGACGTGCAGCGCGGCGATCCAGGCCATCGCGGGATCACTTGCAAGTACGTTTCGCAGCGCCACGGTGCGCGTGGCGGTCAGATCCTCAACGAGCCGGTCGGAGAGCGGACGGATCTCGTCATCCTCCTCCTCCGGCTGCTCGACATCGGCCTGCTTGCCGTTGATCGAGTCGCCCTCGCTATCCGATGCAGGATCGCCGCCATCGTTGACATCGCTCTCGTCACCCTCGGTGTCAGGTTCGTCCTCGGGACGCACGAAGCCGCGCTCGATCTTCAGCTCGCCGCCAGCACCGAGCGAGATGAAGGCTCCGCCGCGAGCGACCTCCTCCGGATCGAGGACATAGGGCCGGTCGTTGAGCTGATCGATCTCGTTGCCGAGTTCCTCAAGCCGGATTTCGGTTTCCTCGGAATAGTCGTCCGCCTCGGCATATTCGGCATCGAGTTTGTCATACTCCACCTTCAACGCATCGTAGCGCGCAAGTTCTTCCTGGGTGAGCTCGGCCTGCTGACCATAGAAGCGCCGCAGCCCGCAGGTGTGGCCATACGGGAAATCGATCGCCTCATGGACCCACTTCCAGCCCTCCTTGGCCTTTACGGTCTCGGCATCGACCTTCAGCTTTTCGAATACGAGCTGCTCCAGCAGGGCGGGGTCCTGAAGCCAGTAATCCTCCTCGAACAGATCCCGCAGGACGACACCTCCCGCCGCTTCGTAGGCCTCGACGCCGACATAGGCTGCACGACGATCGGTGGCGCGCACCGCTGTTTCGGTGAGAAGCCGACGAATGTAGTACGGCTCCTGGTTGTGAGACCTCGTCACCGTATCCCAGACCTGCTCCTGGCGGGCATGGTCATTGGTGATCGAGAATGCCTTGACCTGTTCGAGCTTCATCTCGTCGTTCGCGTAGAATTCGAGCAGGCGCGGCGAGACCGAAGCCAGTTGGAGCCTCTGCTTCACGGTCGCGACCGAAATGAAGTAGCGTGCCGCGATTTCGTCCTCGCTGAGACCCTGTTCACGCAATCGCTGGAACGCGCGATACTGATCGAGCGGATGGAGGTGAAGGCGGTGGACATTCTCGGCGAGCGAGTCGTCCACGATCGAGGTGACGGCGCGGCGCTTGACGATGCAGGGGACCGGCTCCGTCTTCGCCATTCGCTTCTGCTTGACCAGAAATTCGAGAGCGCGGTAACGCCTGCCGCCGGCGGGAACCTCGTAGCGGCCGGTTTCCTCACCGTCCTTGTTGCGCTTCGGACGAACGTTCAGGCTCATGAGGAGCCCGCGCAGCGCAATATCGTCCGCGAGATCCTCGATGGAAACGCCGAGCTTGACGTTGCGGACGTTCTCCTGAGAGAGATCAAGCAGATCGAAGGGAATCCCTTCGGACGGATCGAGGGTGATTTTCTCGATGGCCCTTGCCATGTCGTTTCTCCGTGGCGGCCGGCCGGAGCCACTCTCCGGACACCTCAGCTCGCCACACGCGTCCCCTCCCCCCTCCCCCTCTCTTTTCCGGCACGCACCGCCGCCCCGGCACGCGCACCAGCGGGAAGCGCGCCGAGGATGTTTTGAAGAGACCTGTTTCGAGTGCTATTTACGGTGCTCATTTTACGGAGAGCACGATGCCGCACATGATCCTCTCCGAGGTCACGGCCAGCGTTTTGGAACTGAAGAGAAACCCGATGGGAACTGTCGCCGCTGGCAAGGGCTCTCCGGTCGCCATCCTCAATCGCAACGAGCCGGCTTTTTATTGTGTGCCCGCAGCGAGCCGTCGAAGCCCATACGGATCGGCTTGAAGATATCGAGTTGAACGCGATCGCTGATGCCCGCAAGAGGCAGAAGAAGATCGAGGTCGGTATCGATGAGCTATAAGCTCAAGTTCCTAGTCGAAGCTGACACGGAATGGCGTCAGTGCGATGGCAATATCCTCACGCAGTCCGTTGGCATCATGAATAGGTCACATCGACGATGATCGATCTCCTGGATGTGAGAAGGGCAAAGACGGCTGGAGAATCGATGAATCGGATCGTGAAAGCCCGCCAGGCATTGGATGTTCAGAGGCCGCGCAAACGACTTTGACTTGAGCTGCGAACGACCGCGCTCACCCTTAACCGCCTCAATATCGTAGTGGGAGAGCTTGGCCCCCTAGCCGAAGTGCAGGCAGAAGCCGCCGTGGCCGATGGAAAAATGCCCACCTCATGTGGCGACGGACTTTTTAATGTAGGACTGATAGTGCGGGTCAGAACTTGAAGTACCATTCATGGTCGTTTCTTCACGACGATCGCCGGAAGGAATCTCAGCTCGAAACCGTCACGGCGCAAACCGCCCTCCCCGATGCCGAGCCAACCCCGTCCGTAGAAGATCAGTGTCAGAATGTTCTCGACAACTTCGCCCGTCACGTCACTGCGACCTCAGGTTGAGAACAATCGATTTCGAGCATCGTGCCCACGTGCGATAGTCTCTGGCAGGTTTCGAGCTCACCATGTTCGTGGCAGGAAGTGAAAGCTGCCGGAAGCGGGCCTCAGATTTGATGTTCCTCAACTCTCAAAAAACGTATGGCCCGCCCCGTCTGCAAGAGGGTTTATGAAGGCGGCTTGAGAGGTCTGCTCTAACGTATCCGGTCTCACGAGGTCATGCTCGCGGCCAAGATGGATATCCGCACGTCCCGGTCCTCATAAAACGCCCGGCATCGAAGTGCCGTTTTTTGAACCAGGATATCGGGACGCCGATCGACCGTCATGCCATCTTCTTTCCTTCCCGCAGATCGTGCGCCAACCGCTCCCGTTGGAGCCGGCAGGCGTATTCGTCAGGCCGCCGCGCCGTGCGCCGGCTCAAAGGTTGCGTTGCGTCGCAGTGTCGCCCACGCGATGCGCACCATCTTCGCGGCGAGCGCCACGACGGTCACATTGCGATGGGCACGCGCCAGGAGGCCGCGCAGCCACTGGCCGAGCGGCGTCGCGCTCTTGGCCAGAGATGGTAACGCCGCCCGCGCACCGTGAATGAACAGCATGCGCAGATACTTGTTGCCGCGCTTGGTGATGCCCAGCAACTTCGGTCTGCCACCAGTGCTCACCTGCCTGGGCACCAGCCCGAGCCAGGCAGCGAGGTCACGACCCCGCCCGAAGGCGCTGCCGTCGCCGATCGCGGCCGTGAGCGCGGTGGCGTTGAGCACGCCAATGCCGGGGATGGCAATCAGGCGCCGAGCCGCCTCGTGCTCGCGAACATGATCCTGGAACTCGGCGTTCAGCGCCTCGATTCGTTGACCGAGTTCCCGCCACTCATTGCGCATCTCGGTCACCAGCGTGCGCATCCGGCCGGTGATATCCAGATCGTCGCCGGCGAGCATCTCGTCGAGAGCCCGGTCGAGCCGTTGCGGCCCCTTGGCGACGACGTAGCCCCGCTCGAGCAGAACCGCTCGTAACTGGTTGATCAGCGTCTTGCGCGCATTCACCAACCGGGACCGCACTCGGTGCAGTGTCTGCAGGTCGAGCTGGTCCTGGCTCTTCAGTTCCACGAACCGCATCGTCGGTCGTGACGCGGCTTCCGCGATCGCCTCCGCGTCCCGATCGTCGTTCTTCTGGGCCTTCACATAGGGCCGCACATACTCCGGTGACATCAGCCGGATCTCGTGACCCTGCGCCTGCAGAATGCGTCCGAGATGGTGCGCACCGCAGCACGCCTCCATCGCCATCACGCAACACGGCAGGCCCGACGCATACTGCACGATCGTCTGATGACGCATGCGCCGGCGCAGCACGACTGCGCCGGTATCGTCGACGCCGACCACGCTGCAAAGGTTCTTGCCCAGATCGATTCCAAGAATAGCAATGTTCATGGCTCGCTCCTTTCTTCTCCACAACCGGCATCCTAGCCGATGCCTCTCAGGAGGGGCGGGCCATCCCATAAAAGGCCTGCCGGGGAGGCAGGCCAAGCCGCTCTCTGTGTGCGGAGAGCGGGGGGGGCATCGTTGGAAGCTAACTCTGCCCCGAATCCCTTGCCATATCGGCCAGGCGAACCGCACGCCTGTTGGTGGCGACCAGTGCGAGGCCTCCCAGGATCAGGATGACGCCCGCCCCGAACAGCATGCCCAGCCGGTCGCCAAAGATGAGGGCTGCAGCGGCAATGCCGAAGACGGGCTGAAGATACTGCACGCTGGCTGCGATCCGGGCAGGAACCACCCGCAGCAGATACAGCCACAGGAAAAGCCCTGCAACCGTCACCATGACGGCCAGGTATACGATGGCCCAGATGGCCTGCGCCGTGATCTGCACAGATGCGTGCGCCAGCTCCCACCCAGCGAGGGGCAGGACCGCGACGAGACCCGCCAGTGCATTCCATGCAGCGACGGGCAAGGCCCCGTGTTTCTCCGCAAGCTCCGCGCTCCAGATGAAGTAAAACGCGATAATAACAGCCGACATCAGCATCCAGGCTACTCCGGCGAGAGTCGTCCTTGTCATGTCGTCAACGCCCGATCCGCTCCCTGCGGCCACCAGGGCAATTCCGCCGAAGGCCGCGAGCAGGCCGATCCATTGCCGAGCCGTAACAGGCTGATGGAGGCGGATCGCAGCGAACACGACCACGAAGATCGGGATCGTCGCCGAGATGATCGTTCCAGCGGAGGCCGATGTGCCCTGAACGCCGAAGGCCTGCGTGACATTCCCTCCGGCGATGCCCATCACCCCGAGCCCGACGATGCCGGGGACGGCTCGCCACGGCACACGAAGCCGACCAGTCGCCAGCGCCAGAAACAGCGGCACCGCCACAAAGAACCGCAGCGCGGTCAACGTGATTGGCGGGATCGTCTCAAGGCCGATCTTCGTGATCGGGATTGACAGACCCCACATGAGAGCCAGCAACAACATCGCCCCCAGGTTTTTCGGCGACAGAGCCGCACCTGCCATTGGGGAAAGAACTGCTACGCCGGGGGTGTTTCGGGTCATGGTCGGATTGGCAAAAAGTGTGTGTCTGTGTCATGTCTACAGACGCACGGCCCATGCTGGCAAACCATTATTCCTCACAGGATGCGTGAAGAAATCTCACGCATGAAGTCAGATGCCCGATCGCCTACCTCCGCTGCAGACCCTTCGCGCCTTCGAGGCGACCGGGAGGCGCTTGAGCATGACGCTGGCGGCGGAGGAGTTGCACCTGACCCATGGAGCGGTGAGCCGCCAGATCAAGGCGCTTGAAGACGATCTTGGCGTCCAGCTTTTTCAGCGCATGACGCGCAGGATAGAACTGACCGACGCCGGCGCTTCGTTCTTCAGCGCCATCACCCGATTGCTGTCCGAGCTCGCCCGGGAGGCGGACGGCATTCGTCGTAAGGGTGACGACACCCGTCTTGTCGTCAGTTCGGGCGTATCTTTCGCCAGCAAATGGCTGACAAGCCGTCTTCACAGGCTTATGGCCCGGTATCCGGATTTCGACATCGTGCTTGAAGTCACGGATGTCCCGATCGATTTCGCAGCGGGCCATGTCGATGTCGTCTTGCGTTATGGCACGGGTGGGTATCCCGCCGCCGCGGCCGAGCGCATCATGAATGAAACCGTCTTCCCGGTCTGTTCGCCAGACTATCGCGACCGCATGGGCGGGCTTCGATCTCCCGAAGACCTGGCCAACTGCCGGCTGATCCATGAGATCGGCATGAACACGACGTGGGAAAGCTGGTTCGCTATGATGGGCTTGCCATACCCGCAGGCTCGGGGGCCAGGCTACACGCTCGGCAGCATGTCGATCGAGGCTGCCATTCGTGGAGAGGGCGTGGCCCTGGGGCGGAGTGTGCTTGTCGCCGAAGATCTCGCTGCTGGCCGCCTCCTGGCGCTGTTCCCGCAAGCCAGACTGGATGTGGAATGGGGCTACGATCTTGTCTACAGCCCTGGCAATCAGGATCACCCGAAGGTACGGGCATTTCGGAGTTGGATGGCCGACGAAGTGAGGGCGTTCGTGCGCGGTACCCTATAAGGCACCATGCCCGTTGTCAGGGTGTTCGCTGGGATCATATTGGCTCTGGGGGAGGAGTTAAATCACCGCAGCTTTAGGGTTGTGATAAACTCAAAAA
The DNA here is from genome assembly GCF_040545735.1 of Aquamicrobium terrae. Classification (GTDB taxonomy): domain Bacteria; phylum Pseudomonadota; class Alphaproteobacteria; order Rhizobiales; family Rhizobiaceae; genus Mesorhizobium; species Mesorhizobium terrae_A. Next base: position 112,415 of record NZ_JBEPML010000012.1, on the reverse strand, counting down.
GAAGACGATCTTGTATGACGATCACGACACGCAGGTTGGCCTTGATCTCGGCCGTTCGCGGCATGAAGCGATGATCTGGAAAGCAGCCATTTGCAGATGCCGTCGTCATGAACCATATCTGTCGCGTACAGTAAGTCACAAGGTGACACTGCTTTTGGGACTTTTGCGATCAAGAGGGAGATGTAGGATGAGAAGCTATTTTCCGTATATCATCGGTGCCTTCGCTGGGGCACTGATAGCAATTCTCCTCTCGAACTTATTTGATGTTACCGGGATACCTCAACTGGCGATGTTCGGATGTTTGCCTGCTCTAGGTGGCGCTTTATTAGAACGTTTCGTCCAACGTTCCTCACAAAAATACTGACTTTCCAGACGTCGCAACAATCAGCCGCACATAGACCGGGAATAAAGTTGGTTTCATCATCTTAAGGGCGGAGCCTGGCGCTTCAGGGACTGCGATCTCACAATCGATGTGCTGGTGTCCGCCATGTCATCGAAGCCGCTCATGGCCTATCAAGATCGAACGTCAGGCTTGTTGCCCGCCTCAGTGTGTCGCTGGATGTTGGCCAGGAAGAAGTCGCCGCATCTCCCCCTCTCATTGTCCAACCGAGGGCCGGACTTGCTGCAAGCCGAGGTTCTTGTGCCAAGAAAGCGGGTCGATTGACATCAAAAGGAGGCAAGCCAATGTCAGCGATTGCCAGCGTGTTTTCACAATCGTTCTTCCACGGAACCAAGGCCGATCTGACCCCTGGAGACCTGATTGCTGTCGGCTACCGGTCCAACTTTTCCGAAGCCAATCCGCTATCCTGGGTATATTTTGCCGGCACGCTGGACGCTGCGATCTGGGGCGCAGAACTGGCCGCCGGCAGTGAGCGGGAACGGATTTATGTCGTGGAACCAACCGGGCCGATCGAGGACGATCCCAACCTGACGGATAAGAAGTTCCCTGGTAATCCAACGCTGTCCTATCGCTCTCGCGACCCGGTACGGGTCATTGCCGAAGTGACGAAGTGGCAAGGGCACCCGCCTGAACGGCTACAGCAGATGAAGGACGGCCTAGCCCGCTTGAAGTCGGAGGGCGCCGCCATCATCGACTAACATGATCGAAGAACGACGGCTTCCGCCCTGCGACGCATGAGGCCTGTTTCCCTTTCCACGAGGTCGAGCCGTTCTGGTATCACGGCGCGAACCGTGATCAGCTAGTCGGCAGGTGTCGACCCCATCTCGGTCATTGGTATCGGCGATCCTCGCTTCCGAAACCGGATCCAGCTGAGGGTCATCGTCAGCGGTTATTTCTGCTGTGAGGGACAAGTCAGTTATCGCCGGTTTGGGACTTTTTCGGCACCTTCTTACGTTATTTGCGCGTCAGTCCGTTGCAGCCATCGCCAGCCGGGTTGAACCTGCGCGGGACTTTCGCTTTTATGTCGCCATGGTTCGACCCTTGCTGAGTTCCGCATTCCGTCAGATATGGGTGCGGATCGCCGCTACGATCGGCGTCATCGCCGCCATTGCGGCGACATGGTGGATGAAGGTTGAGGAAGCGCGCGTTCCGGATGCGCCGCCGCGTATCGCTTTCGATCAACCCGTGAAGGTGGGACGCGGGGTGTTCACGCCGCGAAGGCTCACCGTCGAAAACACGGCGCCTTCGCCGGCGGCCGGCGCCAAGGGCAGCCGGAAACTCGTTCTCGCGGGCCGGCTGGAGAACGTGACCGGCGAGAGCCAGGTTGCGGTATTCGGTTTCCCTGAACTGCTGCCTGTGCTTTCCTCGGGCGGCAGGAAATTTCCCGCCCCACAGGTCATTCTCGACCGCGACAAGGAACCTCTGAGGCAGCTCCATCCCCGCGTAGCCGAGGATGTGTCGATCGTCTGGGACCTGCCCGAGAACTGGCGCGCGCAGGAGGTGGCGATCGAATTTTCCGCAGAGCAGTTCAAGCTAAAGGACAATCTCTATGCCAAGGCAAGCTGGCTCATGCCCTACCCGACGGGCGTGCTGACCGCACGGCCGGAGGGCGGCGCATGAAGCATCTCGCCAATCTGGTGGCCGCACTTCTCGGAGCCGGGTTCCTCGGGGCGATGATGAACACGCTGCCGGACTACAACAGCAGCTTCCAGCCCTTTGGCGTCCATGCCGACGAGAACGGCGTCGGGCAGGGACGGCTGTTCAAGGCGAAGCTGGTCGGGCTTCGGTCTGCCGGCGCGATTTCCTATGCGGCCTTTGGCACTGACGTGGTGCGCGACACATCCGCAACGTTCCTTGTCGCCGAGCTTTCCATAGGCGCTCACAAGGAATCGCGACAGATCGAGGCGATCTGGCTCGGCGCGACGGGGCGCCAGTACAGCCAGACGATTCGTATCGAAAACGTGCCGCACACCCTGCTTTCCGCCTGGTTCCAGCCCGGGCTGGAAGACACGGCGCTTGCAGTGTTCGAGTTGCCCGACGACGAGATCGCCGGCGGGACGCTAGCGCTGCTGGCGCGCGGCGATCCGATTCTGGACAGCGCCGTGCACTTTGCCGCGCCGCCAACCCTGCCGGAAAAGCAGGACCTGCTGAGGCTCGAACCATGAGGCATGTCCTCTGGCTCGGAATCGCGCTTGCCCTGTTCGCAGTCACGCTGGTCGTGACGGGCTGGTCCGATTTCAGGGACTTCGCCCACCAGAGGGAATGGAACGTGGTGCGGGCCGATGCTGCTGAAGGCGAACTGGAAGGCCTTCGTGTCAGGGTCACGGAAGCACAGGCCGTGGTCATCGAGAGCAGGCCGGAGCGCGGCCTGCTCTTCGTGCGCCTGGATCTTGAGGCATCGTCCGAGACCGCGTCGGCATGGGTCGATTGCCGCGCCAGCATCCGCGGCGAGAATGGCGAGATCTGGTTGCCGCTATACGATATGGCGGTGAGCGGGGTCGTGCAGCTTCTTGCATCAGACAACAAGGACAACCGCCCCTGCAACCTCTCGGGCCTTGTCGAATCCGGGCGCACGACGGTGGACCAGCTTTACCGCCTTCCAAGGGCTGCCCTCGACCGGGTAACCCTGCACATCTCGGGCCCCGGCACGCGCCCGTCAGCGCTTGCTTTCGAGATCAGTCCGAACGTGCGCACCATCAAGCCCGAGCAATAAAGCGTCTTTGCCCTGTCCGCCTTGCGACGCCGGCGCGACGTTCGCGCGAGCCTGGGCGCGCCCGGCAAGTTCCAGCCCGGCGGCGAGGATGCAGAACTGCACGACGACGATGACGACACCATCTTGCGGCTGCCCCGGCATGCCGAACAGCATGTTCAGCGGCTTCTGGGCGAGCCGCCAGACCAGCGGATCCTGCGGGCCAATGAGATGCGCGGCGCCATTCCATGCCCACCGTCCCAGCCAATCGGCCAGTCGCCACAGCACGATGACGGAAACGGTGAGCGCGACGCCGGCCGACGCGGCCAGCATCACGCCGTTGACGACCGCGTGCCATCGCCTGACGACGCCGCCCCAAAAGTAGTCGATGAAATCGGTAAGCGGCTTCGGCAGGCTGGTCCAGCGATTCAACACGCGGTCTGTGACGCGCCTTGTCGCGCTCGTCATCATGTTCAGGTCGTGGCCGTAGATGATGGCGCCGAGATTGAACCAGATCAGCGGCAGGGCCGAGTACCAGAACAAAGAAGTCAACCATTGCGAAAGCTCGAACTCGGCGGGCCAGTCCACCGGGCGCGCGGCCGGGCTCGTTACCTCGGCCCTGGCCGCCGATATCAACGACCGCAACAGCTCCTGCGGCGAAGGAAATTGCGCGAGCCACCCCGCCAAGTCGGCCTGCCATTTCGAGATCAGATAGAGGCCGAGCATCGCCCATGTCGCCTCGCAGGCGACGACAAGCAGGGACCAGAGACCGCTGCCGGTCTTCTTGTGCAGTTCCTTGGCGGTTCGGCGAAGCGCCCATATGACCAGAACCGCCACCGCAATCCACAAGGAACCCTCCACCTCCAGCGCAGTCGGCCCGAAATTGTCCGGCTTCTGGAAATCGATCCGGCTCATCTGGGTGTCGAGGAACAGCTTGGAATAGTCGCGCAGGGTGTTCGACAGAAAGCCCCATCCCGCATAATAGCCGTAGAACGGAATGAGGACGGCCAACAGGGCGCCGGCGAAGACGCTACCGTCGCGGACCTCCGATGCCTTCGCTTCCGGTGTTTCCGGCGAGGGCGGGTCCTTGCGTCTTCGTAGCAGCGGCAGCCCGTCACGCAGCACGATGAACATTGCGGCGAAGACGACGAGCTGGAGCAGAATGATCGGCGCAAGCGCGATCAGCCCCGCGAACCGGCTGAGGAGCCCGATCTCGACCGCGCCGCGCAGCAAGAGGATGTTGAGCAGATAGCCGCCCATCCAGATGGCGCCGAGGGGCGCCCCGAACCGCAGGAGAAGCTTTGTGCTCAGTTGGATATGGGTGCCGATGATATGCAGGGTCATGGTACGCCGTTACTGTTTACAACCAACGCGCTTTCACGACTTTCATAAAATGAACTGCAAAAAAAAGGCCCACAAATGCGAGCGCAGCCAGAACGACAATATGCATAACGGCGTGCGCCACGAATGTGGCGCCGTCTACCTCATAGCGAAGCCAGCGGCGATACCCGTATGACCCACCGTATACCGTACCGTCCATTATCAACAGTATTACATTGTAGGTCGCCCATGAAAAGAACCCTGCCCCGCTTGCAATCATTCCGATCTGCTTGATCCTCTTGATGAGGATCGCCCTGGCTTTTCTGCGAGCTTTTTTCATATGCGCGAAGCCTTCATTCGCCCCGTGCGCCTACGGTTATCGGAAACTCGCGGGCAGCTCGACTTCGGGAAAGCGCATCGAGCCAGCCTCACATTCATGCCATTTGTGGAAGGCATTGGCCTCATCCTGCTTACCGCGGCACATGCCGCGTTCGTTGAGGGCCATTCCATAGATCGCCATGGATTGGCACGCGACCGCCACCTCGACGTCTCGATGAGGATTGCGCACGCATAGGTCTGCAGCCTTGTCGTAGAGGGCGATCAATTGCTCATTCGTTTCCCGCGCATGGGGAAAATGCCCCGTCTGCGCCGAAGTGGGCTGACTGAAAGCAGCGATCGCCAGAATTGTCGCGCTGCGCCATCCATCGACGATCCAACCTGCTAGATATGAGCAAGCAGCGCGCCCTGCTTCATTGTATTGTTTCATGCAGGCTCTCCTTTATAATTTCGTCGAGCGATGTACGGAGACCTTATTGATGAAAGCGTCGATGGCAGCTTTCTGGCTCTCCCATTCGCTGGACGGACAGGCAGCGACGATCAACAGTTCCACGGCCTCCACCCATTGGGTCGCAATCCGGTTGCGATACTCAGCGCCGTCGTTCCCACGATAGCGAACCTCCTCCGACATGAAGCTTACCGGATTTCCGATGTTGGCTCGCAGCACGAGGTCGGGAGCTTTGGTCCTCATCACATCGCCGACCTGCGCGCTCAAGCGTTTCACATAGGCTTCGATCGTATCGGCCGTTGTGCGGCCCGCCGCCTTTGCCGCATCCGCACCGAGATTTTGTACGAAGGTAATCTGGCAGCCGCCCTGCGCCTGTCGAAACCGATACATGCCGTTCTGCCCGACAATGTCCGGTCGCCAGTCATCGACGTTGAGCGGCATCTCAAAGGCTGCCGTAGATCCTGGAGTCTGGGCGGAGGCCGGAAGGCCGCAAAGGAGGCCGCCGACAAGAAAAACGGCTGCAACAATTGGTCTCATGGGATTTCCTCCATAGGAGTGACGAAAGCGGTGACAAGGAAACGCGGCTATGTGCCGGGCGGGTAGCCTGCAGACGGCCTCTTCACAGCCCCTTTATCCATGCGTTTGGCAACGACTGCGATGTCGAAATGCAGGACGTCCTCCCGGACACCGAACTTTTCGTACAAGGCGATGGCCGGGACGTCGGCAAGATTCGCCTGGACATAGACCACCCAGCCGCCCCAACTCGGCGGCAAGCTCCTTGCCGAGCAGGATCGTTCAGCCACTCCTCCGAATTGTTCCTGGACGATCCGGCCGACATCCACTCGCGCAATTCGCGCGGCCAAAGTAAGATTCCAGCTTGTGGTCCGTGTTTCATCCTGACTTCCTCAAGACCGAGACATGACGGATCAATCTGTTGTAAGAAGCACGATACAAAAGAATGAATTGGGGTTCAATACTTAATGGCCTACCGCCGCACACCCAAGATGCAAGGCCGGATCGACGCCGCGCGCGAGCAGATCGTGACGGCGGCGCATCGCCTCGTGGCGGAATCCGGCTATGGGAGGACGAGTATTCCCGACATTGCCAAGGAGGCCGGCGTTTCGACAGGCAGCGTCTACGTTCACTTTCCGTCGAAGACGGCTCTATTTTCGGAAGTGTACCAGCGCGCTTCCCGACATGAGATCGAAGCCTTTCGCGAGGTTGCCGAAGCGAAGGGCGCAGCACCTGAACGCTTGGCTCGAATGGTCGGAAGCTTTGCCCGGCGGGCGCTAGCCGGCCGCAAGCTGGCGTGGGCCCTGCTTGTCGAATCCGTCAATCAGGACATCGACACGGAAAGGCTGAAATTCCGTGAGCCATACCGGGCAATCATCGAAAACGTGATCAACGAGGGTATCGAAGCAGGTGAGTTCGTTCGCCAGGACGCCGGGATCACCTCGATGTGCATCGTCGGAGCTATCGTGGAAACCTTGGTCGGGCCTCTGAGCAAGGCGTTGCAAGCCGGCGAGGAGAAGCGCCTGGTCGATAATCTCATGCAGACTTGCCTCAGATCCGCAGGTCCTATCGACCTGAATGTCCCACAACTTGTGTCAGCCGTCCATGACCGACTCTAGTGGACCTGAGATCCCCGATTTTGGATCGCCGGCTGGGGGAACTTTCTACTCGATGAGGTGCACGCAGACGGAGCTGAAAAGGACGAAGGCGACCACGCGCCGTATTGTGAAGGGATGGTGGAGATGCACCATAAAGATCGTGTCGAGTTCTCGGATTTACACGGTGGACGACGCGCACGCGGTGGTGGGCCGGGAAACGTGTGAAGCTACCGATCTCGATGGCACGATTAGATTTGCTCGATTTCTGCACGATCAGTCACAGTGTGTTGCCGGGCTGAAAGTCGACCACCGATAGCCAGAACACCAGGCTTTATTCCGGCAGACGCGCGGCCGAGGCCGCCGAGCTGCGCTTGTCAACCAGTCAGGCCTACGATCTGCTCGTACGCTGCCCCTTGATCTGACCGATATCACGGCAACTCCGGCTAGATGGAAAGAAAAGAAGCGCCAGCCAGTAGCTACAGCAGAGAGATATCCGCCAGATTTCCGTCGTACACCTCGGTGGTTTGCTCGTCGGCGAGAAACCCCACGGTCATTATCCGGGTCTCCGTGGCCCAATAACTTTTCGAGCGGTCGAGTTGGGAGATTGCGTCGTCATTCTCCCAGCAAGTGATCACGCTATGCTCCGTCGCATTACCGCCCATCAAGATGCCCGTGCCGATACTCGGATCGAACAGGCTGCCGCCGCGCCAGCCGAGCCGCTGCAAGCCCAACCACATCGTCTGGACGATGAACCTCAGCGTGAAATGCGCATACTGTGTGCGGCGCCCGTGAGGTGTAGACACGTCGCACTTCGACCAACTCACGCGACCGGATATTGGCAGGCAATCAAGGAAAACCAACCCGATCAGCAGGTGCAGAAAGTAGCTCAATTCCCGCTAAAATCTGTTCAAGGGTTGGGGAGAAGTTCAGCTCAGCAAACGAACAATTCCTGCGAAATCGTGGTGATCGGCTCATAACCGGTCTCGGTCACCACGATCGTGTCTTCAATCATCATGCCACCCCAGCCGAGCTCATAGAAGGGGGTTTCGACGCAGAGACACATGTCTGCCTGCAATGAGGTCTCCACGCCGGCAGCAATGATCGGCATTTCATAGCCGCCAATTCCCAATCCATGTCCACAATGGTGTCGGCGATAATCGGGAATGCCATGCCTGCGCACGGTTTCGATGGTTTCCCGGAACAGGCTGTCGGCGGAAACACCCGCCCGGACCAGTTCAAGCTCCCGATGCAGCCCCTGCACGATGGCGTCGTGACGCTTGGCGATCAGGGCATCCGGCTCACCAATAACAAATGTTCGCGCCATATCGGAGCAGAAGCCGTCTACAACGCATCCGGCATCGATGCGCAACAACTCGCCCCGACCGATTTCTCTCCCCGTTGGATAGGCATCAGCCAAAGCCGTACGCGGCCCGGAAGTCACGCTGACAAAATAAGGTCGCGCGCCACCTGCTACCATTTCGGAGGTCATAACCGCGGCAATCTCCGCCTCGGTCATGCCAGGCCGCAGCGTGGTTCGTACCGTTTCGAGGCCCAGTTCGACCAGCTTCGTGGCATGGTGGATGCGCTCCAGCTCACCCGGCAGTTTAATGCAACGTGCTTCAGCGAGAGCTGTGAAAACCGACACCGGCTGGATCGGCTGCAGCCGCTCCAGCAGTGGTGCTGCCATGGGATCGTTCATTGATACCAGATCCAGGCCAATGGTGTCGCCGGGATGAGAAACAGCATCGACGGCGGCAATGAGAGCGGCATCGAAATCTGGATAGGTCGGGCACCCGACATCCAGATCAAGCTGATCGGAAGCCGATTCGAAATAGAACGTCCCGTAACGGAAGAGCGCATCTGCACCACCGACCCATTCGAGAGCCGGCCCGGCATCGGCGGCACCCGTGACCAGCACCAACTTCGATGCAGTTGCCACGACAGCCGAGCGGTAACCGGGCACAATATCCTGCGCCATGCTGAAATAGCCTGTCAGATAGCCCCGGTTGGCGGGCTGGAACGCCACCACCACGTCGGCCCCTACTGCTGTCCGGCTGAAAAAGCGTGTCCGGCGTTCGGCGGCCAGAGCAAGCCCATCCTGTCTGAAATTCATCTGGTCCCCTTTTGCCGGAAAGCCGGGGCAAGACATGCCTGCGCCAATATTGTAATCACAATTCTGCACGCTTATACAGGATTTTTGGTCGTCGCAAATAGCGGGGAGGACATGGCGACAGACAAGGACAAGACTGCTTCATTCGATCTGGTGCTCGAAGGCAATGGGCCACGACACCAGCAGATCGAGCGCGCCATCCGTGCGAAGATTCAGAGCGGCGCCTGGCCACCGGGTTATCACATTCCTCCGGAAGAAGAGCTGGCGCGCCATCTGGGCGTTTCGCGCAATCCGCTGAACAAAGTTCTCCGCAATCTTGCTGACGCCAAGCTTATCACCCGACGCCCCCGTCTCGGCACTTTTGTCAGTGAACGCACCGACAATCATGCTGTCATCGGCGTTATCGACATTCAGAACGAAATCGAGAAAAGCGGACGCCGATACAGTTTCGACGTACTGGAGCGGCGAGTCATCACTGCTCGTGAGTTCGAGATATGGACCGATGTCGATGGCGACGAGAAGCTGCTTCGGCTTTCCTTGCTGCACAAAGCCAATGACGTCGGTGAAGTTTTCGAGGAGCGGCTTATTCGCCTCTCCGTCGTTCCCGAAGCAGAGGCAGAATCCTTCCAGTCCGTTTTGCCCAATCAGTGGCTGCTGGCACGTCTGCCCTGCACCAAGCTGATCAATACGGTTAAGGCCACCCTGCCCGGCCGCAGGATCGCCAATGCTCTTGGTCTCGCGCAAGGGGAGCCTCTTCTTGTCTCCGAGCGCCGTAGTTGGGCCGACGACGATGTCGTAACCTGGGTCAGGCTATCCTTTCCCGGATATCGCAACGAGTTTGTCGGTGAGTTCAATCCGTTGCTGCCCGCTTCGGGCATTACCTGACGTCAGACCGGCACGGCGAACCCTATCAGGGCATCTCCCGGTGCGCTCAATACCGGGAAGCGTCGGTAGATGACGATGCCATCGGCGTTAAGGCGCAGTTCGGCAGGACTGGTCAGCGGCGAACTGATCTGATGCATGTAGCCGGCAACATCCCCCGCCCGCACGAGCTGCCCGACTTCGATCAGCGGCTCGAACAGGCCGTCCGCCAGAGCGTAGATCGACGTCTCCGGTGGAAGCATGCGCAATTCCCGCCTACTTTCAGGCTCAGGCGCTGCCAGCTCGGGGGCGACGCCCAGATGCCGCAATACACGCCTCACACCCGCCTCGCCGATGGCAGCACCGCGTTGCGACAAACCCGTTCCGCCTCCCAGTTCTGTGGTGAGCGCGGCAAGGCCATGCGCGGCCGCCGAGGCATAAAGTGTCGTGTCTCCACCTCCCCCGCGTCCATCGGTCAGTACCGTATTGGGCGCTGCGAAATGCTCAAGCAGGGTCTCTATGCGTTCCGCCTGTTCCCGATTGCGGCCACGATGGGCAAAGGCAACCGGCAGATAGTCCAGTGAACTGCCGCCTGAATGAAGATCGATCACATAATCGGCCAGCGGAAACAGGGTCTTCACAACGAAATGCGCGATTTGTTCCGTGACCGTGCCACGCGGGTTGCCCGGAAAGACGCGATTGAGATTGCCGCCGTCGAGCGGCGAGTTGCGCCGCCCCGCGACGACTGCGGGCTGGTTGAGCGCAGGCAGCATGATGACCCGTCCGCGCAGCCTTGTTCCAGCCAGCTCCCGCGCAAGCCGCCGCAGCACGATCTGCCCCTCATATTCGTCGCCATGGGTACCGGCGGTAAGCAGGACCGTTGGACCCTCGCCGCCGTTGAAGCACAGCATCGGAACGGGAACCCAGCCATAGGCCGAGCTATCCGTGGAATTGGGCACCCGGGCAAAATCGGACTGGATGCCGCGTTTGTCGAAATCGATTGTGGTCCACACTTGTCCCGTCATTTTTCTCTCCTGCCGGGCGATGGTGTTCCGGCGGTTTCGGTGCTGAAATACGAACTTGATGGTATGGCCAGCGCCAGCGATGCTGCGCCGATACAAATGACCGAGGCGGCCAGCAATATCGGCGTGGCTCCGAAATGGACCGAAAGTGGACCGATCGCTGAAAGCCCGACAGGGGCGAGGCCATAGGAGACGATGAAGTCCAGCGACGATACCCGCGCCAGCTTGTCAGGCGATACTTCCTGCTGGATGGCGGTGAACCATATGACGTTGAACAATTCCAGACCCCAGCCGGCAATGAAGTAGGCAATCAATGGAATCCAGAAATGCTCCGGGACCAGCAGGCTGAGCGGAACGAAGCCGTAAATGCAAAGCCCTCCAATCGCCCATCGCCCCCGGTAGTCTGGTTGCCACCGGGCAACTGTGAGGGCGCCCGCCATCGCCCCGCATAGCAGCGCCATAGTACATCCGGTCAGCAGAACGGGCCCGTCATATACCTGATTGCTGAGCACGGGCAGGAGAACGGAGGTCACCGAATAGCCAGCCCCTATAACGAGAGCCAGCGCTCCGAGCCCGGCAACGAACCAGGAGTGCCGCAGGGCCTCCCTGAAGCCTTCTGCAAGGTCATCCGCGATGCGATTGAGCAGAGTGCGTCGCGCGTCGCCGGGGCTTCTGTCCGTGTGCGGCGTTTGCGGCCATGGTGGCAACATAGCGCTTAGAAGCCAAAGAAGCGCAATTGCGACAAACGCAACATTGAGGCCCGCAGTCGCGGCAAGAAGCGTTGCGGCAGCCGGCCCTGTAAGATTCGTCGCCCGCACGGCAAGGCTCAGCGCTGCATTCGCGCTCTGCAGGTTTTTGGGGGCCACGAGCATCGGGACGATCGCCTGATAGGCTGGACGGCAGGCACCCTGTCCCGCGCCGGAAAGAAACATTCCAAGAGCAAATACCATCTGAGCGCAGACATCGTTTGCACCCAGATAATGCATCATCAGAACCGTGCCGCCGGCAGCGATCAGGCCTGATGCAAACAATATGCGGCGACTGCCGAGACGGTCCGCCAGAATGCCGCCGATCGGAACGGCGATCAGGAAACCAACTGTTCGGATAGCCAGCGATGATCCAAGGACTACGGAAGAAAGGACCCCATTCGACACTGCAAATCCCATGAGGAAAGGCAGCGCCCATGTTGCCATCCCTGATGACGCACTCCCCGTCCAAAGCCGTACAAATTTTCCGTCAGGCAGGGTGAAACCTGAGTTTCGCATAGCAAACCATACCGATGAGAAGGAACGGGAGTTCTATGTCTTCAGGCCTGCGATCCTGTCGAGTATACGCACCCAGCTCCGCGCGCCTTTGTGAAAGCGCTCCACGTCATAGTGCTCATCGGGTCCGTGAATGGCATCGTCGGACAGGATGAAGCCGATGATGATGCACTCGACCGAAAGCACGTCGCTGAACATTTCAGCCAGCGGCACCGATCCACCGCTTCCCTTGTGAACCGTCGGCGTCTGCCATTCGGCCTCGAGACCATCTGAAACAGCTTGCAGGAAGGGGTTCTCCGGCCTTGTTACCAGAGCCCGGCTGCCATTGGCGCCTTCGAATTCCACCCGGCAACCGTCCGGCACCTGTCGGCGCACGAAGGTTCGAAATTTTTCCCGGACAGTTTCGGGGTCCTGACCGTTCACAAGCCTGAACGACAACCGCGCCGTGGCCGATCCGGGCAGAACCGAGCGCTCGCCGGGCCCCTGATTGCCAGCGGTAATGCCATTCATGTCGACCGTGGGCCGCCCCCAAATGGCTTCGAGCGGCGAATAGCCCGCCTCGATGGATCCTCCGCGCAGATCTGTGCTTTCAAGCATATGCGCCCCTTCGCACAGGGACTGCCACTGGCACCGCAGGGTCTCGGGAATATCCGGCACGCCGTCGTAGAAGCCGTCAATGGCGACCTTTCCGGTCGCATCGTGCAGGCTTGAAAGGATATTGCTCAGGATACGGATCGGATTTGCTGCCACCGCGCCAAAAAAGCCGGAATGGAGATCGGGATTGGGTCCAAAGATCGTAACCTTCTCATGAACCAGTCCCTTGAGCTGGGTGGTGAGGGCTGCCTGCGTTGGCGACCACATATCGGAATCGCAGATGAAGGCGACATCGCATTGCAGCTCATCCCGGTGGTCGCGGATGAAGGCGGGTAAGCTGGCCGAGCCAGCCTCTTCCTCGCCTTCCAGCAGGATGGTAATTTTGCCGGGAAATGCGCCGCGCGTTTCCTTCCAGGCTCTCAGCGCCTCAATGAAAGTCCACAGCTGGCTTTTGCTGTCCGAGGAACCACGGGCATAGAAGCGGCGCAGTCCGTCTTCCATGATCAGCGAAGGTTCGAAGGGCGGATGGGTCCAGTCCTCCAGATTACCCACCGGCTGCACATCATAGTGTCCGTAGAACAGCAGGCCCGGCCCCTCCTCGTGCATGTCCGGCCGCGAATGGGCGAGCACGACCGGCAGCCCGGCGGTGGGCACGATGCGGGCATCAAAGCCAAGGCCCGACAACTCGCCCTGGAGCCAGCCGGCCGCAGCCGCCACGGAACCCGCGTAAGCAGGATCGCCCGATATCGAGGGGATGGCCAGCAGCGCCAGAAGTTTACGGATCGCCGTGTCCAGATTGGCATCGACATTGGCCAGAACGCCCTCGATCGCTGTCATGCTCGTTTCTCCGCCGATACGCTCAGAATTCGAAACCGAATTCGGTTTTGAGATAGGCTCGCAGCGAAGCGATATCGGGCGCTATCGCATGTGCCTGCGCGGGCTTCGTCGGCTCCTTCAGACCGGTGGAACATCCCATGAGCACGATGGGGCCGTCATTTTCAAAGCGCTCAACCATGTTAAGTGCCGCCAGAGCTGCGCTCGATGAAATCTCCTGCCAGAGTCCTTGCTGTGCCATCGCCCTGTGGGCCGCCCGCGCCGCCTCGTCGGTAACGACCATGGCGATGCCCCGACTTTCCCGGATGGCCACGACCGAGCGATAGCCGTTGACCGTGGTTGCCGTCCCTGACTGCACGGTCGGCCCGGCCGCTACCGTGACGGCCGCACGTCCGGCCTTCAGTGCATGATAAAGCGGGCCGCGTGCTGCAGGCTCCACCGACACCAGTTGCGGGATCCGGTTTATATGCCCTAGCCGCTGGACCTCCGTGAAACCCTTGTAGATGCCGTAGAGCATTTCGCCATATCCGGTCGGCACCACAACGGCGGCCGGGATTTCACCATCAAGTTCGGCCAGAATTTCGTAGGCGATCGTCTTGTAGCCCTCCGGTCCCCAGGGATGGCCGGTATGTGTTTTTGTCAGATTGCTGACCGGATAGAAGCCGGGCAGCTCCTGCAACTGGCGCATGGCGGGCCAGCGGTCGTCGGCGCTCAGGTAGATCGGATAGGCGCCATAACCGAGGATCATGTCGCGAAACGCTTCACTGACTTCAGGCATGGTCAGGACGATACAGCTGAGGCCGGCACGACTGGCCATGGCGGCGGCCGACACGCCGTGATTGCCGGATGAGGCAACGATAATGGTTTGTGCATTCTCATAGAGCGCAGCACTGACCGTGAAGGTATTGAGCCGATCCTTATGGCTCCAGGTTGGATTGCGGCTTTCGTCCTTGACCAGAACGCGGCGGGCGGCATGCGCCGGCGCCAGTGCGGAGACATCTACCAGCGGCGTATTGCCCACCGGCATATTCACCTTCGGATGGCGCGGCGGCAGCAACTCTTCCCAGTTCGACCAGTTGCTCCCGCGCCGGAATGTCGCCTGCCGAACCGCCGCATAGTCATAGTCGACTTCGAGCGGATACTGAATGTCGGGCGTCGCGCTCTGGATGCAGCCATGCAGTTGGGCCGGCAGCAGCGGATATTCAAAAACCTCCGGCCCTAGCGACCTCTGCGTCTTTGCCAGTGATGCTGTATTGCCGAAAATATGTGTCATCGATGCTTACCACTATGTTTTGAACAGGCGCAGCTATCCGTCAGGCGCCGCAAGGCGGCTCCTGGTCGGCGGCTAAGTCAGTCTTGCTGGGCTAGTTGAGAATCTGCTCGAGAAATTGCTGTGTTCGGAGATGCCGGGGCGCGGAGAAAAAGTCGGACGGCGGTGCTTCTTCTACAATTCTGCCCCGATCCATGAACACCATGCGGTCGGCAATGCGCCGCGCGAAGCCCATTTCGTGCGTGACGCAGACAATGGTCATGCCGTCCTGCGCAAGGTCTGCCATGGTATCGAGAACTTCCTTGACCATTTCAGGGTCGAGAGAGGAGGTGGGCTCGTCAAACAGCATGATGCGCGGCTTGACGCAGAGCGAACGCGCAATGGCAACGCGCTGCTGCTGCCCGCCCGACAGCTGTCTTGGATATTTGTCGGCCTGCTCCGGAATGCGCACCTTTTCGAGATAATGCAGCGCCATCCGCTCAGCCTCGCGCTCCGATACCTTGTGCACCCAGCGCGGCGCCAGTGTGCAGTTCTCCAGAACAGTCAGATGCGGGAAGAGGTTGAATTGCTGAAACACCATTCCGACGTTTCGCCGGACTGAATTCAGTATGCGTGCCTTGGATGTGAGGTCGATGCCATTGACGACAACCCTCCCCTCATTGAAGGGTTCCAGGCCGTTGATGCAACGAATCATCGTCGATTTGCCCGAGCCGGAGGGACCGCAAACCACGATTCGCTCTCCCTCCCGCACGGTCAGGTCGATGCCATCGAGCACCCGGAACGTACCAAACCACTTGCTCATGGAATAAATGGTGATGGCCGCGTGATCGGCATGCTCGATCATGTCCGGACCTCCCTGTTTCTGGTGAATGTCTGAAGAGACCACCACCGGCGCGACCGGGGCTGCTCCGGAGCGGACAGGCCGATCAGCGAAAACAGTTTCGCAAGGACGGTCCGGCAGAGGATGGCAAGGCAGATATATATGGTTCCGGCGATGAGCAGGGGCTCGTAGACATCCAGCGTACGGGCACGGATTTCGTTGGCATAGCCCATGATGTCCATCACGGTGACCGTGAAGGCCAGAGCGGTGGACTTGCACAGCATGATGACTTCGGTCGTGTAGGCCGGAAAGCCGTTGCGCATCATCGCCGGGAAAATGGCGACCCGAAAGGTCTGGAACCTGCTCAAACCCAGCGAGCGCGCAGCCTCAACCTGCTCTTTGGGTGTCTGGTAGTAGGCGCCGCGCATGATTTCGGAGGTGAAGGCAACTTCTACCAGCACCAGACACATTACCGAGCACCAGAACGGGCTCGAAAACGCACTCCAGAGAAAGGTTTCGCGCACCACTGGCAAAAGGGGAAAACCGTAGTAGACGACATAGAGTATCAGCAGAAGCGGCACGCCGCGTATGGCAAACATTGCCATCCATACGCTGCGGGATACCGGGCCCCTGAAGACGATCTGGAAGGAGGCGACGGTAGCGGCCAAAACAAACCCGATCATCAGAGAGATGATGAAAAGGGTCAGCGTCGTGCCAAGACCTTGCAGGATCTCGTGGGCATAGGCGATCAGCTTTTCCATCAGATGCCTCCTGCCGTGGTCTGCGAGCGGCGCTCAAGGTGTTTGAACACGCGCGCCGAGACGGCGGCAAACACGATGAAGATGATGATGGCGATGCCGTAGAAGACGAAGGGCGCCCCGGTGGAGCGGGCGCCAATTGAAGCAACCCGCACGATGTCGGAAATGCCGATAATGCTCAGCAGCGCAGTCTCCTTCATCGAGATGAGCCAAAGCGCACCGAGATGTGGGATGATCTTGCTATAAACCTGCGGCAGGATGACCAGAACCAGTGAGTGCAGCCTGGTCAACCCCAGCGCTTGCCCTGCCTCGTGCTGACCAGCTGGAATGTCCGCCCATCCCGCTCTGAACAGTTCGGTGGCATAGGCGCCCAGCACGATGGAGGTGGACATAATGGCCGGTACGAGCGGGCTCAGGCGAACATTGGCCCCTCCCGAAAACGCCGAGAGTGCAGCCTGAAAAACGCCGTCCAATGTATAGAAGATCAGCAGCAACAACAGAATGTCGGGAAGGCTGCGGAACACATAGGTGTAACTGTTTACAATGGCACGGCTGCCCGGAATGGGGGCACGTGAGAACAGCGTGAGCCCGATGCCAATCAGCATGCTGAAAAAGAAACTGGATACCGCCGCAAGGATGCTGATGCCAAACGCATTGGCAAACTGCCATCCCCATCCCGCAGCCAAATAGCCGAGCATCGGAAACCGCCTTGATCTGATTTTTTACTGAGGCTTTTACTGGGTCGCCGCCGCAGAAACGATCTGCTTGTCGGCTGTGCTATTCGTAGACGGGGATGCCCCATTTGTCGGCCAGTTCACGCCAGCTCCCGTCCTTTTTCATCTGGGCCAACGCCGCGTTGAACCGATCGCGCAGGTCGGCGTCCTCTTGCCGGAAAGCCATGCCGATGCCCTCGGAAACCGCATGCGGCTCGCCAACCTTCACCAGTGCAGCAGACTCGCCACCCTCGCCGGTAAAAGGCTCGACGTCGCCAAAGGCCACATCAATGCGACCGATCCTGAGATCGGCGATCAGTGCATCCATGGAGGGATACATCTGGATAGCCGCTTTCGGGAAATGGGTTTCAATATAGGCGGCGTTTGTCGTCCCCTGCTGGACGCCAACCACCTTTCCGGCCAGAGCATCGGGCGTCACGTCGACTTCCTTGCCTTTGACCGTGCCGAAGAAGGAATAGGTCCGTGCGTAGGGCTCGCTGAACAGCACACTCTTCTTGCGCTCGGCGGTAATCCCCATCCCGCCGATGATGACGTCGAACTTCCTGGCCTGAAGCGCCGGTATGATGCCGCTCCACTCGTTGGTGATCCAGCTGCAATTGGCTTCGATGATGGCGCAGATCGCGTCGCCGATATCGATATCGAAGCCTTCGAGAGACCCATCCGCCTTGGTCATGTTGTAAGGGGGGAACCCACCTTCATTGGCAAGCACAAGATCGCGCGCCGACGCCCCCGACGCGAAAGGAATCGCGATGGCTATGGCAGCCGTACAAAGGGCCGCAAAGCGGTTCATTTTCATAGGTGTAACCTCCCACTTCATTTGTAATTACAAATCCAAATTATAGCGCTGTGCATGTTTGTCAAGGCGCTTCGAAAATAAGTTGGTGAAGCTTGGTGCAGCCAGCTATGTTTACCTTTTCGAGGAAATGGCATCCGGGTTTTTGTTGCAAACGTTCCGGAAACTCCCCGCATGCCGCGGTGGCGGTGGCTCGAAAGCTCGCAGTCGTTCTGCACGCGACGTGGCGTAGCAAGACGCCGTTCCAGGCCTGGCCTGCGGAAATGGCATAAGGAGATAAATCTGGAGAGTGGTTTGAACAAGGTTTAAGGGTTCCGCCCTCGCGGGCGGGAAGAGGCGTCCTCGTCGGGACGCAGGCAGGGTCATCCCGGGTTGGGTCTTGCCGCTGGTATGTGCTGGACCGCGCGTTCGACATGGTGAACCCCGCTTCGAGACGCATGGTGCGGCGGTCGCAAGGGCCGGCTTTCTCTCGCACAACCACTCCAAGGGTCGTACGCATGTTGCTCGCACGTTGACTGGCCAAGGAATTCCGAATTGCCAAGTCCATACCGAATGAGGCTTTAGGCCGTTCCTCGCTCCTGCCAGCCAGGTTGTCCACCTATTGACGGGGGCAGTCTCAAGCTCCGCGGCAAGCATCGACGATCTCCGCGTCAGTCAGCATGTCAAGCCGTAAAAGAGTGAGAGGCCTCCGCCCCATGCCCATCCGCGAGCTGAGGTTGGTCAGGCTGTCTCGAACCAGAGCGATCACATTTTCCATTTCAACATGCTCGCTCGGAACGGAAACGTTCGCTGATGTGTTGACCCTCCTCAAGCCCCAAGGAGGAAATACGATGGACCACAGCAAACACGTACGCCTGACCAGCTCGGAGCTGACCCCCGAAGTTCTCGAAGGCGCAACGATCTACGGGCCAGATGATGAGACGATCGGCTCCGTATCCCATCTCCACGGAAGTCAGGTGGTGATCGACGTCGGCGGCTTCCTCGGCATCGGCGCCAAGCCCGTCGCTGTCGATGCGCGAGAACTCGACTTCATGCGCGATGAAGATGGCGACGTGCACGCCGTGACGACCTGGACCAAGGACCAGCTCAAGGAAATGCCGGAACACGTCGACTAAGGAGATGGTGCAATGCCGGGCACATAGTCGAGAGCTACGAAAAGAAGGGCCGTGAATCTGAAGCTTCGGCTTCCTGCTCGAAGGAAGAACGTTCGGCCTCAGCCAGCAGAGCGGCGGAAACACCCAAACGCAACGCCGGGCAGATCCATCATTAGCTGGTGAGGGAGCGGCAAATCCGCTTCCTCACTTCTTTTAAGCGTACCCGGCGAGCAAGCCCTGCCGCTTGTCGGTAGGTGGTATATGTGATTTCCTTGGAGTGGCAACACTGAGGGGAAATTGATATGCGCCTTGCTTTCGCGCTGCTGTCCATACTTTCAACTGCTGGTATCGTTCACGCTTCAGATGATCCGGCCGCAGATTATCAGAAAGCAGATCGGGAGCTAAACAACACCTTCAAGCAGATCGAGCACCGACTATCCGATGATCCTGGTGGCAAGTCCCGACTTGTCCATACGCAGCGGGCCTGGATCGCATTCCGGGATGCCGAATGCGCCTTCCAATCCAGTGGTGAAGACGGCGGGAGTGCCGCACCTCTGGTTATCGCAGCATGCAGGGCCGCACTCACGTCGGAGAGAGCCGCCCAGTTAAAAACCTACCTCAATTGCGAGGAAGGCGATCTGGCCTGCCCTGTGCCGTCTGAATAATTCAGGTCGGCGCGCCGTTCATTTCCCACCCGGGGCTTGGCTAAATGTCAGCCACCCACAATTTGTAGTTGGCCCAGACGCTACGACCAACTTCCTCCTCTGCCGCCCATTCGGCATCGTCCTGGTCGAGAAGAGTGAGAAAGCCCCCGTTTTTGGCTTCCAAATCGTCAGGCGTATTATAGCCCTGTTCACACTCCTCGCAGTGGCCATAGACATCGCCACTAACCAGATTGCGAAACAGGAACAGCCGGCCCTCGCGGCAGCTTGGACATGTTCCGATGTGAAAGCGATCTGCCATCGACAGCACCATATCGGTGATGGCAGCGGAATACCACCAGCGTCCGGGCGCCTCCAATCAGCCCACTGCCTTGTCCTTAGCTGATTATCTACCTTCGTGCGGAAAGGTCAGTGGGGCGTTTTGCTAAAACGCCCTCTCGATGCTGCTCTGCTCCTCGGGGTTGTCGGGACGGTTCAGGGTGACCGTACAGCGAACCAGGAGATTCCAGTCAGACCCGTGTGCCCCGACGCGACAGATCAGCTTGAGCGTTGAATGAGCCAAATGCTGCCGATGACGAGGGCGATGCCGATAATCTGCAACACCATGAGGGACTGCCCGAGGAACACCCATCCCAGCAGCACCGCCGTCAGGGGGCTGAGGAACAGGAGCGAGGACACAACCGAAGGCGCCAGCCGTCCAATCCCGCGGAACCAGAGCGCGTAAGTCAAAGCCGCGCCGATCAGCCCGAGCCAGACAAGGCCCATCAGATTGGAGAGCGTTGGAACCGGAATGGAACCATCGATCAGAACGACGACAGGAGCCAGCAGGAGACCACCCGTGGTCAACTGCCATGCTGTGAAGGTGAGTGCTGACACGGATGGCTGCCACTTACGCACCAAAGTTACCCCCATGGCCATGGAGGCCGCACCAGCCAGACCGGCTGCGATGCCGATGGGGTCGAGCGCGGCGTCCGGCGTCAGGACAAGCAAAGCAACACCGATCATGCCCGCCAATGCACCCAGGACCGCCGGGGCGCGAAGCCGGACAGACAGCAGAAGCGAAGCTAGAAAGACGACGATCAGCGGTTGGGCCGAGAGTACGGTGCCGGCGACACCGCCAGGAAGTCTATAGGCGGCGACGAACAACATGCTCAGGAAGATCGAGATGTTGAGCGCCCCCAGGATGAAAGAGCGCAGCCACCAGATGCCGGTCGGCAACTGGCGTACGATCGCCAGCAGGAGTACGCCTGCCGGTAACGCTCGCAGCATGGCCACGGTCATCGGAGAGAATCCGGCCAGGAATTCAGTCGACACGATGTAGGTGCTGCCCCAGACAATCGGCGCGAGGGCCGTCAGCGACAGGTCTGAAAGGTTCTGTTTCATGATATCTGAAGGACCTCGGAAAGTAGACGACGCGGCTTCTGGGGCCAGTTGCCTGATGCTGCGCGACCGACAGGAAGAAGCATGACGGGGATCTCGTCCTCGGCGAGCCCGAACTCACGAGAAACGGCGGCTGCGTCGAACCCGATCATCGGGCCTGACACGAACCCCATGGCCTCGGCTGCGTAGATCAGCGTTGCCGTTCCGAGGGTTGCCGAGCGGATGGCCTCATCGCGGCTCGCTGCGGGATCGTCGGCATATTTTGCATGGACACTTTCCTGCCAAATCGAAGCCATCGCTTCCGGCATCAGGCCGGTTTCAACAAACGGCCACAGCCGCTCCCCCAGGCTTTCATGATCGGGCGCCTGCCCGCAGATAATGAAGGTTACAGCAGCTTCGGAAACTTTGACCTGACCATAGGCAAGGTCTCGCAGTTTCGCTTTGGCCTCCACTTTCCGCACGGCAATGAAGCGCCAGTTCTGAAGATTGAAGGCCGTGGGCGCACGCGTTGCAAGCCGTACGAGGTCTTCGATCTCGGTATTCGTCAAAGTATGGGATGGATCGAAATGATTGGCGGAAACGCGTCGCTCGATCAGGTCAATCGTCGGATGGGGCATTGGTATCTCCCGGCAAAATTTCGTTGCCACGGAGATATAGAATTCCCTATTGGATTATAATATCGCTATATTGAAAGACATTCATAGCCAATAGGGAAGAATGAGATGGACCGATACACGGCCTTGCAAGTGTTTCGGCAGGTGGCAGAGTTGGGGAACTTTGCCGAGGCAGGCCGGAGGCTCGGTCTTTCACCCCCTGCGGTGAGCAAGAACGTGGCGGAACTCGAAGCGCATCTGGGCGTGCGCCTGATCAACCGGACCACCCGGCGCATGGCGCTGACCGAAGAGGGCAAAACCTATCTCGAACATATCACGCGAGGCCTGGATGCTCTGATCGAAGCTGAAGCAGCGCTTTCGCCGGCGAAATCGTCGCCTGTCGGCACGCTGCGGGTCAGCGCCCCGATGACCGTAGCGCTCGTATGTCTCTCGGAAGCCATCCCCGACTTCCTCGCGCGCTATCCCGATCTCAGCCTTGAACTCCATCTCAATGACCGCCGTGTGGATATCGTGCGTGAGGGGTTCGATCTTGCCATTCGAGGCTACAGCAGCCTTGAAGATTCAAGCCTGATTGCGAGGAAGCTCGGAGTAATGCAGCATGTGCTGTGCGCTGCTCCCGCCTATTTCAAGACTCATGGAAAGCCGCAGGCGCCCTCCGACCTGAAGGCTCTGGACCACATCCGCTTTCCCTATGGAGGCAATGCCGATGTCTGGGGGTTCACAAGGGACGGCCAGAGCGAACGCATTCCGGTCAAGGCGCGCTATTCGGTATCCTCCAGTCTTGCTGTCCGGGATGCGCTGCGCGCTGGCATGGGTGTCAGCCTGATCCCACTTCCATATATCGTGAAGGACATTCGGGAGGGGCGTTTGGAAACGGCACTAACTGACTGGGCGACGGCGGAGATCACACATTATGCTGTCTATCCCTCACGTCAGCACGTCGCACCGAAAATCCGTGTCTTTCTCGATTTCCTCGTCCAGCATTTTGGGCGTGATCGGGTTTCAAACGGTTAGCTCGCCAGTTCCTTAGCGCCGAGGCTGATGTGTTTAGCTACAATGTCGATATCCAGCCGCAAAAGGCAGCTAGGCGCCCTCTTTCGGACGCTAGCTGCGTGCGGGATAGTTTCCAAAAGCCCACATTGCTATGACGCATCTGAAAACAACCCGGCTCCTATCCGGCCGCCAAACACCGCCGACTACCGTAGTAACTCATGGATTACTCTTTGGACATAAATCGATAGCTATTAAGAGACATGGCGGTGAGATCGATAGTTTCCGCATTCTCTGCCAGTTTGCCGACAGCCAAGGCAATTCCGTTGCTACACACGCGACATCGTTGACGTTGATTGGGTTCTTAGGGCTTCGCTACAGGATAGACAGTCTGCCAGTCGGACTTTATGTCGACCACGGTCCAGCCGCGACTAGGTGCCTCGTCCGAGGCCTTATCGAGCTTGCCGACAGGCACCTCGCGATCATAGGCAAATTCAGGCTCGGCATCGGTGTGGTGGACGATCATTGCGAAGCGAGGGCCGTCATTGAATGTCGTCCACTGCAGCATCTGCAGATCACCATCTGAATTTCCTGTCGCGAAGACGGGCCGCCGATCGATGAAGCGGTTAATGCCGACCGGCTGCTCGGACCGACATCTATGAACTCCATCTTCGCCTCTTTCTTCAGGACATGGGATGAACAGAGGGCGTCACCCATCGACCGTGACGGATGACCAATACTCGATTATCGGGCCACTGTTGCCGAAAACGAGCCGGCGCGGCCGGTGACGACGGATCAGTCTGCATGGCGTCTTGGAGGCCATCTTCTATCTGCTGCGCACTGGCTTGCCAATGGCGGCAGCTGCCAAGCGATTTTTCCTGGCTGGAGCACCCCGAATCCCACCGCGTTCGTGGAAAAACACGGCGCGTTTGAGTTTATTGGCGGTCTCGCACTTGTTGAAGTCGGGCTGGCATACCATTCGATCATGTCATATCGCATTTCAGAACTGGACGCTCATCTACGACCTGCTGTTCAAGACGACATCGGAGACGATACTGACTACCGCGGCCGATCCCAGCCGCGTCGGCGCGTGCGTCGATGATGACATTCTTAATCCAGCGTCGGGGCGATGTCGCCCATTGCCCACATGAAGCCATGGGGGGAGTGAGAAACACGCTCCAGCCGCTCAAATACTTCGGCTTCCGTGTGGCTCGTCACCGGGAACTCCTCTTCCAGCGCAGCCTGCAATTCGGGCGGCACCTTCCATCCCGGATCGATGCCTTCCATGTTCGGTAGCTCGTGCGCGATACCCTTGTGGCAATCGATACAGGTGGCCTGCCCCGAAAGCAGATAGCGCGTATGAATCTCGGCAGCGCGTGGGGCTTGCCTGGACAGGTCCATCGCGACCGAGGAATGACAGTTGCGGCATTCGAGACTGTCATTGGCTTTCAGTCGCGCCCATTCGTGCTGGGCGAGCTCAAGCCGTTTCTCCATGAATTTCTGGCGAGTGTTGATGGTGCCAAAGATCTTGCCCCAGACTTCTTTCGAAGCCTGCATCTTGCGGGCGATCTTGTCCGTCCACTCGTGCGGCACGTGACAGTCCGGGCAAGAAGCTCGCACGCCCGAGCGGTTGGAGAAATGCACGGTGCGGGTCAGCTCCTGATAGACATTGGATTCCATCTCATGACAGGAGATGCAGAACTGCTCGGTATTGGTAAGCTCCAGCGCCGTGTTGAAGGCGCCCCAGAAAATGACGCCACCGAGGAAGCCGCCGAGCGTCAGGAAGCCTAGGCTGAGCGTGGCGGCCGGCGTTGAGAGGATACGCCAGCACCAGAGCACGGCCGCCTTGATCCGCTCCCACATCCTACTGGTCTCCGGCGTGGCCAACGCCGAGCTCGCTCATGTCCACGAAGGTGTTGTCGATGAGGGGGCGCGTATCTGCCTGCGGCACGTGGCAGGCAGTGCAGAAATAGCGGCGCGGCGATACATCGGCCAGCATCTGCCCCTCGCGCGTCATGTAGTGGGTGACGCTGATCATCGGCGCACCGGATCCTTGCGTGAACTCGCGCTTGTGGCAGGACATGCAGCGGTTGGAATTCACCGACAGCTGATAGCCTTCGATCGAATGCGGTATGATCGGCGGCTGCTCGGGATAGGCGCGCATCTTGCGGATGTCGTCCACGACCCAGTGCGGGACGGGCGGCGCAGCGGTATCCGCCATGGGCTGTCCAGCACCGGTCAGGGGCGGTACGATTTCTGCCGCCATTTGCGCCAACGCCGCAGTGCCGGCGGCGGCAAGCAAGCCGGCGGCTAGAAGGACGCTTGCACGGCGCGTCAGGCGGGGACGATCTTGACCGCGCATTTCTTGAAATCCGTTTGCTTGGAGATGGGATCGGTGGCGTCCAGCGTGACCTTATTGATAAGCCGGCTGGCGTCGAACCACGGGATGAAGACTACCCCCTGCGGCATGCGGTTGCGTCCGCGCGTTTCCACCCGGACGCGAATTTCGCCGCGCCGCGAGGCGACACGAACTTCAGCACCCTGGTTGATGCCGCGCCGCCGCGCGTCGTCTGCATTCATGAAGCAGACGGCACCCGGAAAAGCCTTGTAGAGTTCCGGCACGCGCATAGTCATGGACCCTGAGTGCCAGTGCTCCAGCACGCGGCCCGTCACCAGCCAGACATCGTATTCGTCGTCCGGGGATTCGGCAGGCGGTTCATAGGGCACGGCGAGGATCACAGCCCGGCCATCCGGCCTGCCGTAGAATTTCACCCCCTCACCCTGCTTCACATAGGGGTCGAGCCCCTCGCGGTAGCGCCATTTCGTCTCTTGTCCGTCGACGACCGGCCAGCGCAGACCGCGCACCTCATGGTAAGTGTCGTAGGGCGCAAGGTCATGACCATGGCCACGGCCGAATTCGGCATATTCCTCGAACAGGCCCTTTTGCAGATAGAAGCCAAAATCGTTTGCCTCGTCATTGCTGTATTCGGGATCGAGTTCGGAAAGCGGGAAGCGATCGACCTTACCGTTCCTGAACAGCACGTCGAACAGGGTTTTGCCCCTGTAGTCCGGGTTGGTATCAAGGATTTCGGCCGGCCACACCTCGTCGGTGGTGAATCGCCTGGAGAACTCCACAAGCTGCCACACATCCGACCGCGCCTCGCCGGGGGCATTCACCAATTGATGCCAGATGTGGGTACGACGCTCCGCATTCCCGTAGGCGCCTTCCTTTTCAACCCACATCGCGGCCGGCAGGATGATGTCAGCGGACAGCGCGGTGACGGTCGGATAGGCATCGGAAACGACGACGAAGTTGTCCGGGTTGCGGTAGCCGGGATAGGTCTCGTTCGAACTGTTCGGCGCAGCCTGAACATTGTTGTTGACCTGCACCCAATAGAAATTGAGGCGGCCATCATGCAACATCCGGTCCTGCTCGACCGCGTGAAAGCCGGGTTTCTCTGGAAGCAGGCCGTGCGGCAGCTTCCAGATTTCCTCTGCATGTTTTCTGTGCTCGGGATTGGTGACCATCATGTCGGCGGGAAGACGATGCGCGAAGGTGCCGACCTCGCGCGCCGTGCCGCAGGCTGAAGGCTGGCCGGTCAGCGAAAACGGGCTGTTGCCGGGCTCGGAGATTTTCCCGGTCAGAAGGTGAATGTTATAGACCATCTGATTGGCCCACACGCCGCGGACATGCTGGTTGAACCCCATTGTCCAAAGCGACATCACCTTGATATCCGGATCGGCGTAGAGCTCCGCCAGGTCATGCAGGAAACCGGGCTCGACGCCTGAAAGCTCCGAAACCTTCTCCAATGTGTATTGCGCCACATGCGCCTTGAACGCCTCGAAATCGATAGGCTCCATCTTGCCCGCTTCGGCCGCGCCGGACGCATTCTGCTCGAGCGGATTGTCGGGCCGCAGCCCGTAGCCGATCCCGGTCTGGCCGCGCATGAAGACGGCGTGATCGCGCACGAAAGCCTCGTTCACCCGACCGGTCGCGATGATATGATGGGCAATGTAGTTGAGGATGGCCAGATCCGTGCCGGGCTTGAAGATGATCGGTATGTCGGCAAGATCCATCGACCTGTGGGTGAAGGTCGAGAGCACGGCGCATTTGACGTTCGGATGGCCAAGCCTGCGATCCGCCACCCGCGTCCAAAGGATCGGGTGCATCTCCGCCATGTTCGAACCCCACAACACGAAAGCGTCGGCGTGTTCGAAGTCATCGTAACAGCCCATCGGCTCGTCCATGCCGAAGGTGCGCATGAAGGCGTAGGCTGCGGAAGCCATGCAATGGCGGGCGTTTGGATCTAGATTGTTCGACCGGAAGCCGGCGCGCATCAGCTTGGTGGCGGCGTAGCCTTCGAAAATGGTCCATTGGCCGGAGCCGAACATGCCGACGGCTTCCGGTCCCTTTTCGCGCAACACCCGCTTGCACTGTTCGGCCATCACGGCGAAGGCTTCGTCCCACGACACCGGTTCGAACTCGCCATCCTTGTCATAGACGCCGGCGCGCTTGCGCATCAGCGGCGTCGTCAGGCGATCCTTTCCGTACATGATCTTGGAAAGGAAATAGCCCTTGACGCAGTTGAGGCCGCGATTGACCTCGGCCTGCATGTCGCCATGGGTCGCAACGACGTGACCATCCTTTACGCCGACCATGACACCGCAGCCGGTTCCGCAGAAACGGCAGGGCGCCTTCGACCATTTGATTTGGAGCGCCTCGACACCACCGGCAACGGGCTGGGCGGCTACGGGAAGCGAAATGCCCGCAGTCGCTGCGGCGAGGGCTGCTGCATGGGCCTTCAGAAGGTCGCGCCGGTTGATCGCTGCCGTCATGAGGGCTCATCCTTTCCGCTTTCGATATGCTCGAAAACCATGTTGGCGGAGATTACGCCCTCGATAAACGACATGCGCGTCAGTGTTTCGCCAAGGAAGCCGCTGGTCGGCCCCTCGATCGTGACTACGATGCGGCTGCCATCGCTTGCATGTACGTCCACGCCGGGCATGACGGCGAGCTGTCGGCTGACGTCATCCCGCCTCGGCGGCAGGACCACCACCACTGCGCTCGAAACATGATGGCTGGGTAGGGGCGCGCCCGTCAGCAGCGCGCGCCGTGTGAATGTCGATTTTGCAATCATGCCTAGCCTCCCGGTGGGCCCGGTGGGCCGTAAACGATCTGAAACATCCATACGAGGAAGCCGTAACCGCCGACAACTCCTATGGCGACGATCGGCCAAATGCCAAAAGCAAGGACGAGGAAAGCAAGCAATTCCTTGCGTCGGCCAGACGCCGGTGGCTGGGCATCAGTGGCCCCAGCGGATTGTGCCGTGTCCTGGGTCATGACCTCCTCATGGGCCTTGGACAGGTCAAACAGTCCCACATGTCCCATGCGGGTACTCGGTCAAAGACTACTCAAAAACGCCTCTGCTTCAATCCCCAATCATGACCATGCACGGAAACAGCTGGGAGACAATGGCGGGCGCGGACGATCCGAGAATGTTTTGCATGTCCTAAACTGCCTGTTAGTCTCGCCCCTCCGGATCAGCAATGCGGGACTCTCACCTTTTGCACGCGCCATTTTCGCTCAACCAATTCATTGCTCCTTCGTTTCCCATTCCCTGTGAGTCAGACTTTGCCGCTTTCGCCGGCCAGGCCTAGCGCTGATAGGGCTTCGTAACCGGCCGGCAAGGCTATGCAGCCTGAGGCACCACGAAGGACCTGCAGATCTTCGGCGGCAATCGCTTTCGACCTACCGGAGCTTCAACAAGTACGCGATGATTTTTTGGTCGCCGAGATTCTGATCGATGCCGAGAACTTCAGATGCGAACAGGTCGTGAGTACCGCATCTTTGGAAGCCGAGGCGTTCATACAATTTGCAAGCCGACGACATGAAAGCTGCTGTGTGGAGCGCAAGACCCGCAGCCCCCTGCTGGCGCGCGCGCATTATGCACCATTCACAAAGCATGCGGCCGTAGCCGCGTCCCTGTACTGAGGGGGCAACTGCTAGAGTCCGCAGACCCGCCAGCCCCGAAGGCCAGCTCATACCTTCGCGTGTCGCATCTGCGTAGTAGGTGACCGTTCCAAGGAACCGCCCCTTCCGCTCGACTACTATGACGTTCGCCTCACCCCACCGTCCAGCTAAATCCTGGGCGTCCTTTAAGTATGGTTCAAAGAGGTGTGGCGACAGCTCTTTTTTGAACGGGGCAAAGGCGTTTGCTACGAGCGCGGCGACGGAATCTAATTCGTCGCGCCTTGCCAAGCGGATAACAGGTTTCGGGGGAACTTTCTGCATATCCTTACTCCGCGAAGACGCAGACGATACGCTAGGACCCTGCGCGAATGCCAAGCACGGTCATACCGTGTTGGCTCCAATCCGGTTCCGAGTCGTTGGGAGTGCGACTGCATGCGGAAAATCGGTTTCGTTTCATGTGACTAGCATACATAAGCCAAAAACTTATGTCAGCAGGCTATGAAGTCTGTGAATTCTCAACAATAGGAATTGAGGTCTTTGCAGGCTGGCAACATTTGGGCGACCTCGGCGGAAAGCAGTCATTCCATAAACGACAGTACCCCCCGCCTCATGGTACGGTGGGCAACGCTTCACCCCCCGTCCTTGCGCACGTATCGCGCCATCGCGCTGGCGGCATGCCGAATTCGCGCTTGAAGGCGCGGTTGAACGCTTCCTCCGATTCATAGCCGACGCTGTGGGCCAGTTGAGCGATCGTCTGGCGTGTCTCGGTCAGATGCATTCTTGCCGGCTGCAACCGCCAGATTGTCAGATAGCGGATCGGCGGTGTGCCTACGAGCGTCGTGACGCGTTCGACGAAGGCGCTGCGAGACATGGCGACTTCCCGTGCCAGCACATGTGGCCTCGCTGGTGCTCGCATTCCTAATCGATCCCGCCACGACGGTCACGAGGAAGGGCACGGTGGGTGACAACACGAAGATTCCGCCGGCCTTTGCGATACGCGCGCTGAAGAAACTCGCTCCCTTGCGAAGGCTTTGGCAAAGTTGGCGCCTTGGTGTGGTGACGACGAATTGATCGGGCTCATCGGGAAATCACGGATCCATTATGAAAGTTCGCAAAACCCTGGATACGAGGTAGACTGTTTTCAGGAGAAGATGGACCGAACCGGCAGCGAGATCATCCAGTTTCGTGATATTCCGCTGCGACTGCACAGGCTATGAAACTCTGTCAGAGCATACGCTTCTGCACCTCAGCCGATGGCACCCGCATCGCCGTCGCGTCGTGCGGGGATGGGCCGGTGATCCTGCGGGCTGCACACTGGCTGAGCCATGTCGACTACGATCTCGAAAGCCCGGTCTGGAGGCCGTGGCTTCAGGTGCTTTCGGCCCGCAACCGGTTTGTGCGCTACGATCCGCGCGGCTGCGGGCTTTCGGACCGGCATGTAGCCGACCTGTCCATCGAAGCGTGGCATGCCGACATGGACGCGGTGGCGGCGTCGATCGAGGAGCCGCGCTTCGTCCTCCTCGGACTTTCGCAGGGCGGCGCTCTCGCCATCGCATATGCCCTCAGGCATGCCGAGCGTGTATCGCATCTGGTGCTGCTGAACGCCTATGGCCAAGGCAGGCAGGTCCGGGCCCAGACGGAAGCCGAGCGGCTGGAGGCGGAGACGCTCGTCAACTTCGTTCGCATCGGCTGGGGACGCGACAATCCGGCATTCTGCCAGTTCTTCACCAACCTCTTCATACCCGATGGGACGCCCGAACAGCATCGCTGGTGGGGCGATCTCGAGAGGATAACGGCAACTGCCGACGTCGCCGCGCAACTGCTCTGGCACATGCAGCGGATCGACGTGTCGGATCTTGCGGTCAAGCTCCGCATCCCGACATTGGTCGCACATAGCCGCGGCGACATGCGCGTGCCGTTCGACGAAGGCTGCCGGCTTGCGGCCGCGATCCCGGGCGCCCGCTTCGTGCCACTTGAGAGCAGGAACCACGTACTCCTGCCGGACGAGCCTGCCTGGGCGGTGTTCCAGACCGAACTTGCGGCCTTCCTCGGGCAGGATTCCTTCGAACAGTCCCATCCAATCCCTGCTGCCGGGCTGACACCCGCCGAGGCGGTGATTCTGGGCCTCGTTGCGGAAGGGCTCGACAACCGTGCGATCGCGGACCGCATCGGCAAGAGCGTGAAGACTGTCCGCAACCAGCTGTCGGTGATCTTCAGCAAGCTCGGCGTGCACAGCCGGTCTCAGGCGATCGTCATGACGCTGTCTGCAGGTGCCGACCGCCGCAGGCGGGGTTGACCGTAGTCTGTCTCGCAGACGGGACATCTGTCCCCTTAAATCGGCGGATTTTCTTATCCGCGCGGGACAGCCGCCTCATGCCCGCCGCCAGGGCAGACCTCATTCTTGGGCTGACGGAGCGGCAGATGCCCTTCGAAGACAAGGAGGAGCCCAACATGACACAACTCGACGAAACCATCCTCAACGAACTCGTCGGCCGCGTCCTTGGCGACCTTGGCGGAGCTGTCAGCGTGCCGCTGGTGCGGATTGGAGATGCGCTCGGCCTGTACAAGACCCTCAAGGAGATCGGGCCGGCGAACGCCGACGAGCTTGCTGATGCCGCAGGCTGCGCGCCGCGCTATGTGCGCGAGTGGCTGGCGGCACAGGCGGCCTCGGGCTATGTGCGCCACGAGGGTGGACGATTCTGGCTGACGCCCGAGCAGTCATTCGTGTTCGCGGAACCTGATAGCCCGGTCAATCTGATCGGCGCGTTCGACACCGCCGCCGCGATGGCCGAAAACCAGCCGAAGGTGCAGCTGGCCTTCAAGACCGGGCGCGGCGTTGCCTGGGGGGATCAGGCAGGGTGCATGTTCTGCGCCGTGGCGAGGCTGTTCCGGCCGGGTTATGTGAACGCCCTCGTGCAAGAGTGGCTGCCGGCGCTCGATGGTGTCGTAGACAAGTTGAAGGCGGGCGCCACGGTGGCCGACGTCGGGTGCGGCCACGGGCTGTCCACAATCCTGATGGCGCAGGCGTTCCCCAAGTCGCGCTTCACCGGCTACGATTTCCACCCGGCATCGATTGCCGCCGCGACCGCGCACGGCCGGGCACACGGGTTGACGAACCTGCGCTTCGAGGTCGGTAAGGCGCAGGATTTCGAAGGACGCGATTTCGATCTGATCACCTGCTTCGACTGCCTGCACGACATGGGCGATCCCGAGGCCGCGGCTGCGCATATCAGAAAGGCGCTGAAGGACACCGGGACATGGATGGTGGTAGAGCCGATGGCCGGCGACACGCTGGAGGACAATATCAATCCTGTCGGACGGCTCTATTATTCGGCCTCGACGATGATCTGCGTTCCCACTTCTCTGGCGCAGGAGACCGGACTCGCGCTTGGCGCACAGGCGGGAGAGAAGCGACTGGCCAAGGTGATCCGGTCCGGCGGGTTTGCTCATGTCCGGCGGGCTGCCCAGACCCCGCTCAACATGGTGCTCGAAGCGACCTGACGGCAAAGGATGGCGCCCGCATTCGGTCATATGCGGCGCGGGTGCGTCTGCCGAGGCCTGCACTGCAGGATCTTTGTATTTCTCCTGCGGGGCCGGCAGCGGTCAGTCTACTTCCAGACGGCGACAGAGGATAGCCGCCATTCAGCAACCGAGCTCGTGTCGCTCGTTCCGGGCTGGCGGTTCCAAACCTCGGAAGCGGTCACTCGCAGGTTCAGGAAGAGCACTCAAAGGTCAATCTACTGTCATTGCCGAATATGGATTGCGCGGCACATATACGACCCAACTTGCCAGCAGAGCTCGAGGTCCCGTCGGAAGCCGACCTTGCCGCTTATGCTGATCCTTGCGCTCCGGTTCCTACTGAAAACGACCGCGGGATCGATACAATGCGCATGTGACGATGGGCTGGCTGTCGATGCGGGAAGGCCAAGCCGCATATCGGAACTCTTCCATCATTGATTTCCGACCGCCCTCCCAAGGGCCATCTCGCTGGCCCTGTTGTCGGCCACGCCCCAGACCGGCTCCGAAAGCGGCACCACCCATGGTGCTGCGGCGAACGGCGACAGTTCGGCGCTCGCAAGGTCGACGGCAGTATCGACGAAGGATTGTCCGGGACGGCCGTTCAACGATTTTTCGATCTCCGCATAGACCGCCACATCCGTATAGCCTGCCTTGCGCCAGACGCTTTCCAGATATCCGGCGAACTGGTGGATCATGTCGGGACGCACCAGCATCTTTTCGGCCTGACGCCCGGTCAGGTAATCCGTAGGCTTCACGCTCCATCTCCGATCGTCGGCAACCACGTGAAACGTTCCTTCCGCGCTCCTGTCGTAAATGCGCATCCGCCAGGAGAAGCGGTGCCCTTCACCACTCCAGCGTACGTCGGAATCAAAGGCGAGAGACCGTAGCGGCACGGCGACCTGAACGACCACCCAGAGCCCGAGCGCCAACAGGACGATCCGGGCCAAAGGTTGCCCGGCTGCCGGACGGGGTATCGATGGGCGTGGCGGCATCTGCCCGAACCGGTCGGCCAGCCACCATGCGAAACGGCGCGGCCAGTCGGGATCGAAGAAGATCGTGGTTGCCGCGATGGTGAGCCATGGAAAGATGCCGATGTTGAAGAAGCCGGAATTGGCAGCATGGAACACGCAATAGATCAGGAAGACCGGCAGCCGAGTCCGCCGCCATAAAAGAAGCGGAGCGCCGACGATATGCAGGACGATAGTGCCCCACGCGCCTGCGATGATGATCCAGTCATACTGGAAGAGAAAGCCGAACGGGTGCTCGCCTGCCTGCTCGCGCAGCCATAGCCCGAGCGGCTCGCCGACCAGCCAGTCCGGCGTCAGTTTGACGAGGCCGGCGAAGATCAGCATGATCTCGGTCTGCGCCCGGATGGCGAATACCGCCGCATAAGGGATATGCCCACTTCCGCCACGGGGGAAAAGCCAGGCGTCGAAGGACAGCGTCCGATGCGCCGGCAGGAAGCACATGAGCACGAGATACAGCACGACCAGATAGAAGTGGTTCAGATACTCGGCCTTGTCGAGCAGGAAGAAGTAACCGAAGCCGACGGTCAGCACGACAATGAACAGCCGGTAGCAAAATCCAATCATTACGCAGAATGCGGAGATGCCCACCAGCAGCCAGGCGATATGAATCCATGGCTCGGGGAGCGGCATCACCCAGCCGAAACCGGGATAAGTGAAGTGGAATTCAGGTGCGACCCAGTAACGCCACACCCGATCGTATTTGATGAAACGCCAGCAATCCCATACCAGAAGGCCACCGAGAGCGATGCGAAACAAGGCAAGGGACTGGCCCGATACGGGCGTGGAAAGCCGCGTTGCAATTCGGGATAGGAGGGGATCAGGCATGCCCATGTTCATGATACCATCCTTCGCACCTACAGTGTTGCATGGAATACGGCGGTTGCTCAGGCGTTATTCCACCGATTGCAGGAAAAAATGAAACCCACAATGACCAACGGCCATCTGGAAGTGATCTATGACGGCGACTGCCCGGTCTGTGCGTCATGGATGCGCATGGTGCGGCTTCGCGAACGGGTTCATACCGTCGAACTCATCGATGCCCGGTCCGGCGACCCGCGGGTCACGGCACTCGCGGCCACCGGCTACGATCTCGATGAAGGCATCGTTCTTATCTGGAACGGACATGTCCATCATGGCGCCGAAGCCATGCGTCTTCTAGCAATCCTCTCCGCCGAGGACGGCTGGTTCAACCATATTCAGCGACGGATCTTCTCTTCGCCATCGCGGGCACGGCATCTTTATCCCTGGCTGGCACGCGGCCGCCGGCTTCTGCTCCGGCTGCTTGGACGCAATCCTGTTGGCGCCGGAAAAAAATTGGTGCCTCCCGGGAATAGAATGGGTGGGAGGCCGTAGTCCTTGCAGGGCCCGGACAAAGGGGTCGCAAGCAAGGAGAAAACTTATGAAGCGCCTCATCATCTTTCTGGCCTCCGGGGCGGCCTTTGCCGTGATCGGTGCTACGCCCGCTCTCGCCGCCGACGACCGCCGCCTGCTCCGGCACCTCGGGCATGGCATCATGGATCGTGACCTTTCGGAGCACTATGCCCGGCATGGATTCCACGACGACGATGCCCACGGGAGCAAATGGGGCAATTCCCGCTTAAATCGGGACGACGACGATGACGACGATGATGGCGGGCGCAGACGGCATGGCGGCGGACGCGACGATGATGACGATGACGATGACGATGATTGATCGCATCGCTGCCGATCCGTGCTAGCATTGCCACGAAGGGCTGCGCTGTGACCAAGGGCGGCCCTTGCTCCATCAGTCGGCAGCGGCAGGCCCGGTCCGTGAGTAGAAAGAGATGGAACCATGCCGAAACTGCTTCTGGCCCTGCTCATCTTCAGCCTGGCATTTGCAATCGAGCGCGCGCCACCCGGCGATTTCAACCTCGTCAAAGCCGCTCTGGCGGATGATGATGACGACGATGGCGGTGGGAGAGGCGGCTTCTCGGCAAGGAATGACGACGATGATGACAATGGTGTTTTGCGCAGGTCCGTTCGGCGGCGGCAGGCGTCGCGCCCTGCAGCACCCCCTCCTCCCCCGCCAATTCGTGCTCCCGACGAGATCGTGGTGCAGGGGCTGAACGATGGCGATCTCGATCAGTTGCTCGGTGCAGGTTTCTCCATAATCCGCGAGATCAATCTGCAAGACGGGCAGTCGCTGCGGCGGTTGCGCAAACCTGCCGCATTGACGCTGGGCGAAGCGAGAGATGCCGTCCGACAGTATGAATCGGGCGGGAACGCCGATTTCAATCACTTCTATCGTGGCGAGAGTGGCACGGCCTGCCTGAGTCCCGACTGTCCCGCGCGCCAGATGATTGCATGGCCGGTGTCTTCGGGTTGCGGCGGCACGCCGCCCCGGATCGGCATGGTGGATACCGGCCTAAATGCCGGCCACGAGGCTCTTGCGAATTCCGAAATCGTTGTTCACCGGCTGGAAAGCGGCGACCGGCCTTCTGGCGCGATGCATGGAACCGCCGTGGCGGCACTTCTGGTCGGCAGCCCTTCTTCCCGGGCGCCGGGATTGGTGCCGCACATGTCGCTGGTTGCCGTCGATGCCTTCCACAAGGTCGGGGCGGACGAACGCGCCGATGTCTTCGCCTTGATCGAAGCGCTCGATCTGCTGGAGCGGCAGAGAGTCCGGATCATTAATCTGAGCCTGTCCGGACCACCCAATATGCTACTGGAGCGGAGGGTTTCCGAACTTGACGTACGCGAGGTCCTGGTGGTGGCAGCCGCCGGCAATGGCGGCCCGAATGCCGACCCCGCCTACCCGGCCGGATATGAGACGGTTCTGGCGGTGACCGCGGTGGACCGCCGCGGCCGGATCTACCGCCGCGCCGGCCGTGGCCCGCACATCGACCTCGCCGCTCCCGGTGTGGCCGTCTGGACGGCGGCGTCGATCCGGGGAACACGCACCAAAACCGGTACGTCCTTCGCGGCGCCTTTCGTCACGGCCACGGCGGCGCTGATGCTGGAGGCGGATCCAGATCTCGTGCCGGCCAACCTGCACCGTCGTCTGCTCGACAGCGCGAACGATCTCGGAGAAGCGGGCCGCGACGATATATTTGGGCACGGCCTTTTGAAAATTCCGCCCCTCTGCGAGAACCGGAGGGGCTGAGGGCGAGCCGTCGGAAGAGCACGGCAAGAGCTACTGGACTTTTGCGCCATGCCCAAGGATAACGGGCATGCCGCGATCCTGTCCGGCCTGCGTCAAGAACAACATTGCCTGCCGCGAGCTTATGGTGGACTCCAGGGCCGATATCGGAGAGCAGATCATCGCGTTCCTGCCGAACATGCGGCGTTTCGCGATATCGCTCTGCCGATCCCGGGACGTGGCCGACGATCTCGTTCAGGCCGCATGCGAGCGCGCATTGCAGCATGCGGAAAGCTTCATTCCCGGCACGCGCTTCGATGCCTGGATGCTACGCATCCTGCGCAATCTCTGGATTGATCAGCTCCGACGGCAGAAGACGGCGGGCCCGCAGGAGGATGTCTCGCAGCGGTTCGATCTCGTCGGTGCGTCGGGCGAGCGCGAGACGGAAGCCCGGTTGACGCTTGGATCGGTATCACAGGCCATTTCGGCGCTGGCCGACGAGCAGCGCGAGGTGCTTCTGCTCGTCTGCGTGGAGGGACTGTCCTACCGCGAAACCGCGGACGTGATCGGCGTTCCGATCGGCACCGTGATGAGCCGGCTCGCTCGCGCCCGCAAGAATATAGCGGCGGCAACCGGAATAAACCCGAACGACGGCCGTTTAGGCCAATCTTAGGCAAGGAACGGAAGATGGCGATCTTCTCCGATGAAACGATCATGAGCTATGTCGACGGCGAGTTGGACGAGGCAACGTCGGGCGAGATCGAGACCGCGCTGGCGTCGGACGCCGAATTGCGTGCCCGCGTCGATCTCTTCGCGCAGACTCGTCTTGCGGCACGGGAGGCGCTGGAGCCGATGCTCGACGAGCCGGTGCCCCAGAACCTCAAGGCTTTAGTAGAGGCGATGGTGGCAAGGTCGAGGCAGTCGGTTGCCGACCCCGTGCCGCACTCCGCAACCGCAAAGCGCGTACTCGTCCCGGCAAACGACTGGCAACGGCTCGCTGCGGCGGCCTGCATCGCAGGCTTGCTCGGCGTGACGGCCGGTTACTACATGGCGGACGGCAGCATGGAGCCTTCCGGGCTCCAAATCGCAGCCGCGGACCCACAAGCTTTGTTTGCGGCGTTGCGGACGGCGCCCTCCGGCGAGGAACTGACGCTGCCCGGCAGCGCCGAAAGGTTCCGGGTCATCGCCAGCTTTCACGACCACCAGCAAGCGCTCTGCCGCGAATTCGAGCTGGACATGGCCGACAAGACGAAGCTGACATCCGTGGCCTGCGACGACAACGGCCAGTGGCGTGTCCGGTTCGCGGTCAATGCGCCGGAGGATACGGCCAGCTACGCGCCGGCGTCGTCGGGTGAAGCACTGGATGCCTATCTGACCGCGATCCAGGCAGGTGATCCCCTATCGGCCGACGCGGAAAGACAGGCGCTGGAAAAGCTGGAGCAGCGCGGGGAATAAAGGTCCCGCTCGCCCGTTCCTCCCACGGACCGGCAAGGTCCGATCAACAGAGGAACAAGACCATGAACAAGCTGAAGATGACCACGGCCATGGTAGCCGGCACGGCGGCTCTGACCGTCGGCGTTGCCGCGGCGCGCGAGAACCCCTTGCCCGTCAACCCGGTTCAGCTGGAGCGGCCGGCGCAATCCGAAAGGAAGATGTCGAGTAGCGCGGACGGATCATATATCGTGGCTGGCAACAGCTCGTCGAATTCGTCGAGTAACTCGAGTTCGAACTCATCATCCAATTCGTCGTCGAATTCGTCCAGCAACTCAAGCTCCAACTCTTCCAGCAACTCGAGCTCCAACTCCTCCAACAATTCCAGCTCGAATTCCTCGTCCAACTCCTCGAGCAACTCCAACTCGAACTCCTCGTCCGGTCCGGGCTGGAATTCCCGCTCGAACAGCTCGGCCAACCGGTCGCCGTCGCGCCGGACGGATCCGATCACCCGGCACATCCGGAGCTTCCTGAAGAACTTCTAGACCCAGGGCGCAAGTGGCCAGACAAAGGAACGCCCGGCAGACCATGTCTCCGGGCGTTCTTTTCCGGCTGAAGAAAGGCGCGGCGCGGTCAGGTGCGGACACGCGCGAACTTGCGGTACCAGCCTTCCCCGGCGATCGTCTGCCGGTGGACCTTTTCCTTCTCGGCCGCTTCCCCTAGAGTTTCGGCGCGGATTTCGGCCTCGGCGAACACATCCTCCCGACGGAACGGTATGACCTGGACCAGCGGCGTGCCTTTCTCGATCGTGTAAAGCCCGTCCGCAGCCGTCGCGAAGAAGGGGAAGTGGATTTCCGCCACGTAATTGTCCGTGTCCACCACGCCGGCCGCGCATTCGAAAGGCTGGCCCGGCCGGTTGAGCGGCGGAACGAACAGGCAGCTCCAGCCCGGGGCCGTGCGCACCGCCCAGTAGTTGTGGAATTTGCAGGGCGGGCTCGGCTCGCGCGGATTGCCGGCGACCTGATGCGCGCCGTGATTGCTAACCATGATGCGGTCGAACTCCCAGCCGGCATCGACGATGGTGCCGCCTTCCCTGATGTCCAGCCGCACCGTGGCGGCCAGCGTCAGCAGCCATCCGCTCATCATCGCATCGAGAAACGGCATGCAGCGCTTCACCGTCAGGCCGTTGTTGGTGGTTGACACGTGGTCACGGCTGACGGGCGGAAGCTTGCGGAACCAGTCCGGCAAATGGGATTTGGCGGTAATAGGCGGCGCGATCACGCCCTCGTCTTCTGGCCGGCACAGGAAAGTCAGATTGTGCGCTCCGGGCGATCTCCAGTGGAACATGTCCGTCTCCTTGTCGATAGTGACGGGTCAACGGACGAACCCCAGCAATATTCCATGCCGACATTCGATCGGCGACTTTTCTGCTTTCCGGGTAGAGCCCGGCGACAGCATTACATCTGGGCTAGGCCACGAAATTTCCATCGCCACGTCGAGTTCGGCTTGATCGAAGGGAGGCGCGCAGGCGCTCGCCAGTTGCGAAGACCCATCTCGCATCGGATGCCGTTGGATGCGGTTCGATAAAGGAGAACAGGACGTACTTGGACCGCGTCGCGCTCTGACAGAACTCGGTCACTGGTCGCTGAGACGAGCCGTGCCACCACGGCATCCTCGGTACGATCGCTGGCACGCGGTCCGGCCGCCACATTGGTCGGCTTCATCCCGGTTCTGGCTCATCTTGCGCGTGCCCTCGACGCGAGTGATCAGAAGGCGTACGCTAGCTATTCCGCTGCGTTGTGACCTGACGAACCGGACCGGGGCTTCCATGACTGCTCACGGCTCCCGTAGATGCTTGCAAAGATCGGTCAGGCGGATAACGGCGTAGAGGAGACCTGCCTCGTCATCGAAGAATTCGGACCTGCCATACGCGTGGATAACGACGAAGTTCCAGGACGGAATGATCTTGTCATGCTCCCGCCTAGAAGGGTTCCAGCTCGGCGTTACATAAGCGAAAGCTGTCCCTCGCCTAACCACCAGCTTGAGCCACTCAGTGAAGGCCGCGGGCTGCGAACCGAATGCCATATCGACCCTATTCCTTAGCGGCGCGCCACAAGACCTTGCGTCTTCGCCAGAACCTGCACCACGTCGAGCACGTCTCTGGTCGAGAAGATCGCGCTGGCCGGCATTGGAGCTTCCGCTCGGCTCAAGCACGATCCGTTCGGACCCGTCATGACCGCTCCCGGTTCCTGCCCAGCGGGACGACGTGCGGGGTACCGACCACGGGATCGGGCACGACGAGGCAGCGCAGGCCGAAGACCTCTTCCACCAATTCGGCCGTGACGATCTGCGACGGCGCTCCCTCGGCAACGACGGCGCCATCCTTCATGGCGATCAGATGGGTGCCGAAACGGGCGGCGTGGTTGAGGTCGTGCAGCACGGCGACCAGGGTGTGTCCGGCATGGTTGAGGTCGGTGAACAGTTCCATCAGTTCGATCTGGTGCGTGATGTCGAGGAAGGTCGTGGGCTCATCGAGCAGCAGGATGTCGGTGTGCTGCGCGAGCGCCATCGCCACCCACACCCGCTGCCGTTGCCCGCCCGAAAGCTCGTCGACCAGCCGGCCCGACAGATTGGTGACGGCAGCGGCAGCCATGGCATCCAGTACGGCCTGCTCGTCGGCCTCGGTCCACGTTCGCATGAACCCCTGATGCGGATATCTGCCTCGCGCCACCAGGCCGGCGACGGTGATCCCATCGGGAGCGATCGAGGTCTGCGGCAGCAATCCGATCCGCCGCGCCACTTCCTTGGTCTTGTAGGACTGGATGTTCGCACCGTCGAGGACGACCCGCCCAGCAGAAGGCCTGAGCAGCCGCGACAGTCCGCGCAGCAGCGTCGACTTGCCACACGCATTCGGGCCCACGATCACCGTGAACGACCTGTCCGGAATCGACACTGACAGGTCCTCGCTGACGATGCGCTTATCGTACCCGATGGATGCTCCCTCGACGTGGAGCCGGGAACTGGCGGTGTGTCGAGCGTCGGGCATGGCGGATCGGGCTTTCGGAGTCGCGGAACGGATGGAGTGGGCAAAAGTGTTCACAGGCGTCGCCTCGCTTCGATGAACAGCAGCCAGCCGAGATAGCCGCCGCCGATCATCACGGTGATCAGGCCGACCGGCAGCGGGGTCGGGGCGATGTGTTGGGCAACGAAGTCCGCCGCTCCCAGCAGCAGAGCGCCTGCAAGGGCGGCGGGCGCGAGGGTGATCCCGGCGGTGCGGCCTAGCCTGCGGGCGATCTGCGGAGCTGCCAAAGCGATGAACGCGATGGGCCCGGACGCCGCGGTCACCGTCGCCGTCAGCGCCACGCCCACGACGATCAGGCCCAGCCGAGCGTCTGCGATTCGTACCCCCTGGGAGGCGGCGGTATCGTCTCCCAGTTCCATTTGCCGCATCGGTCGGCTCAGCACTCCCGCGAGCATCAGCAGCGCGGCGATGAGCGCGCCACCGAGCGCGACCTGATCCCAGGACACTGCGTTGAGCGACCCGGCGCCCCAGGCGGCGGCAGACATCGCCACTTCCAGGTCGGCTCGGAGCATCATCCAGGTGTTCACAGAGGTGAGCATCGCGGAGACTCCGA
Organism: Aquamicrobium terrae; assembly: GCF_040545735.1. Lineage (GTDB taxonomy): Bacteria > Pseudomonadota > Alphaproteobacteria > Rhizobiales > Rhizobiaceae > Mesorhizobium > Mesorhizobium terrae_A. The sequence continues at coordinate 71,130 of NZ_JBEPML010000012.1, read as the reverse complement.
TTCCTACGACGATGAGCCTGAACCCCTGCACGCCGCGCCGCCAAGCGAGGACGTACACCAGCATCGCGGTCGCGATGCCGCCCAGCAGAGCGCCGCCCGCAACCTCCAGGTAGCCGCCGTCGATCAGCATGATGACGATCAGCGCACCGGTATAGGAGCCGGAGTCGAACCCGATCACGTCGGGCGATGCCAAAGGGTTGCGGGTCAGCGACTGGAACATCGCCCCGCTGACCCCCAGCGCAGCGCCGAACACCACCGTCGCCGTCATCCGGGGCAGCCGCCATTCGACCACGATTTCGTGAATGAGGCCGGCCTCTCCACCGGTGAGGGCGGATACCACCTGGCCGACGCTGAGCTGATACGAGCCGGTCGCCAGAGCGACCAGCGCGAGCACGATCACCGCGACCGCAAGCGCGACGCAGACGACAATGCTCCGCAGATCGATCCGCAACCCGAGCCGCCTCCTGCGCACCACGAGCGTCGGCCTCCCGAAGTCCACTCGGTTCTCGCACATCGCGCGACCGAAGCGAGACGAAACGATGCTCACAGCCCGCTCGCTTTCCTGCGCCGTACCAGCGCGATCAGCACAGGGGCGCCTACGAACGCCGTCACGATCCCGACCGGGATCTCACTGGGTGCCATGACAACCCGGCCGAGGACGTCGGAGGCCAGCAGCAGGCTCGGAGCAAGCAGCACGCTGTAGGCGAAGATCCAGCGCTGATCCGGGCCCACGATCCAGCGGGCGACATGTGGGACCATCAGTCCGACGAAGCCGATCGGCCCGGCGATCGCAGTCGCGCCGCCGGCCAGCAGGGTGATCGCGGCCACGCTAAGTATCCGGGTCCGCACCAGCCTGACTCCTTGCGACGCCGCCAGTTCATCGCCGAGAGCCATCGCGTTGAGCGATCTGGATGTGATGAGCGCCAGCACAAGCGCCACCCCCAAGAGCGGTAGCACCGGCCACACGATCTCCAGCGGACGTCCCAGGATCGAGCCCGCGCCCCAGGCACGCATCTGATCGAAGGCGTCGGGGTTCGTCATGGTCAGCGCGGACGTGGCGCCCCCGAGAACCGCGCCTACGCATACCCCCGCAAGCACCATCACGACCGGGGACTGGCCGCGTCTGGTCGACCCGAGAGCGAGCACCACGATCGTAACGACCAGCGCTCCGACGAACGCGAACCACATGTAGCCGCGGATGTCGCTGACGCCGAGCAGTCCCACGGCGACCGTCACCGCGAAGGACGCGCCCGCGTTGACGCCGAGGATGCCCGGATCGGCCAGAGGGTTGCGGGTCAGCGCCTGGATCAACGCTCCCGAGATCCCAAACGCTGCGCCCACCGCGAGCCCGACGATCGTGCGCGGCAGCCGGAAGTCGCTGATCGCGAAGTGATCGAAGTCATCCGACGGATTAAACAGGGCATCCCACACCACCGATGGCGCGATCGCCTGCGACCCGACCATCACGCTCAGCACCGTCACGATGGTCAAGGCGGCCAGAGCAGCGACCAACCCGGCAAATCGACGGCGCCGGAGCGCGATCAGCGGCGCCGGTGGTTCCTTGTCCGTGACAGGCGTCACCCCCATGAGAACTCGCCGGGTGATGCCCTCACTCATCCTTCGGGAGCGCTGCGAGGCCACGGTCGAGCGATTCCATGTACCGCGAGTTGCCCGGGTAGGACCTGTCCAGCGGGCAGTAGATGCCGACGGTGCGACCGGACTTCACGGCAGGAAGCGCCTGCCACGCGCTGGACTCCGTCATGGGGCGGAATGCTTCCGTCACGTTGCCCTTGTGATCGACGGGATACAGGATCACGTCGTAGTCCGCCAACGCGCCGATCTGCTCGTACGACCGGCTTTGGCCTCCTTCGCCCAGATCGGCGATGTCGAGACCGACATCCGCCCGCACGACCTCGGTGCAGGTCGAGCCGTTGAGATGGAACACAGCCACCTTGGAGAACTCCCCACTGCCGACTTCGACGAACGTGTCGTTCTTGATGGTCTCCGCGTACTTTGTTTTGATCGCGGCGACCTGCTGGTCGTAGTCCGCCTTCTGCTTGTTGAGCACGTCGACTTTGTTGCTTGCCTCCGCGACTACCTCGACACGTCGTTTCCAATCGCTATGGAAACCCAGGAGAATTGTCGGGGCGATCGCTTCCAATTTCTCCTTCATCTGCTCGAAGTCGGCGTTGGGAACCGAGATGAAGATAAGATCGGGCTTGAGGCTCGCCAGCTTCTCGAGGTCGGCTTCACTGGCGCTCGTCCCGAGAAGTGTCGCTGCTTCGTACGCGGCCTGCTGATCCTCGAGCAAGGCATCAAAATCGCCCTGCCTGAGCTTCGTGACCGCGATCGGCTTGCCGCCGAGCGCGAGGAATGACCCGTTGGCCCTGCCGAGAGTTGCGATCCGCTGCGGGTTGGCGGGAGCCTCAATTGTCCCGTTGTCAGCGTCGATAGTGCGGGTTTCCTGCGCCGAGGCACCGATGGCTGCAGAAAGAACGAGCGAGACGCCCAGCAAGGCGGCGGTCAGAACCGCAGTGGGCCGTCTCAGGGAGGGTATGATCATGGCTGTGTTCTTCTTTCTCTTCCTTGGGCGGAGAGGTGGTTGAAACTCTGGACAACTACGCCGCGAGGTGACGTTTGAGAAAGTCACCGCCATCAGAATTGAAATGCGGTCGAAAGGCGGAATGTGCGCGGTGCGCCGAGCTGGATGTATCTGGTGTTCGTTCCCGACCAATAGTCCTTGTCGAACACGTTATCGACATTGAAGCGGACCGTGATCGGCTTGTCGTTCCATGGCGAGTCGAAGGTGTAGCGCGCGCCGAGATCGACGACCGTCCAGGACGGGATCTTCAAGTCGTCCCTGGAACTGCTGGCTATTTGATCGCCGGTGTAGGTGATACGGCCGGTCAGGGTCAGACCTTGCAGGAACGGCGTATCCCATTCGGCGCCGACCACGGTCCGTATGCGCGCCGAGCCATCTGCCCTGTTGCCGTCATTGAGACCGCCCTGTGTCTTCGTCAGCCGGGCGTCGAGCAGCGTGACGCCGCCCATCAGGCGAAGGCCGGGCATGAACTCGCCATAGGCGTTCAGCTCGATACCGCGATTGCGCTGTTCGCCGTCGAGGGTCAATGTCTGAGGGTTGTTGACAGGGTCGATAGGGTCGTCAATGGCAATGGTGTTCGGCTGGGCGATCTGGAACGCCGCCAGCGTCGTCGTCACCGTACCCCAATCGACCTTGACGCCCGCTTCGTACTGCTTGCTGACATAGGGTGGAAAGACTTCGCCAGCATTTGCGTACGACGTGCCGACTATAGTTCCCCGCTGCAGGTTTTCTATATAGTTGGCGTAGAGTGAGACGTTCTCCCATGGCTTGACGACCAAACCGAAAGCCGGGGTCCACGCCTTGCCGTCATAACTGGAGGTTTTGTCGCCGGTTGTCGTGTTGAAATTGTCGGATGCCACTTCCTGGTAGCGGATGCCTGCGGTGAACTGGATCCGCTCATCGAGGATCGATAAGGTGTCGGCGACGCCGATGCTCGAGACGCGGCTTTCGCTTGTTTTCTTGGGATCGCCTGGACTAGTGAGGAACGGAGCGGGCCCGAAGATCGGATTGTAAAGGTTCGTGGTGTAGGTATACGGGGTTGAGAATTCCGCCGATCCATTCTCCATCCAGGACTGTGAGAGATTGAGGCTGAGGGCATGGTCCACCGGTCCGGTCGACGCCGTCGCCCTCAAACCGCCCTGCATGGACAATACGTCATAGGAATAATTCGAGTACTCGGCGCTGTTCCACCCAAAAGTTCCGTCCACATTGCGCAGTGTCGGTTGGCTCGGGCCTATCAGTGTGAGATCCAGTTTCTGCTTGCCGATGGCGCCATAAGCCGTGACATTGTCGGTAATGTCGACCTCTCCCCGCACCATTCCCCCGGTCAATCTGCTGCGTTGTTCGCTCCATTCGGGATGGAGGCTGGTTCCGGCGTCGGGAGCCTCCGGAATGAAGGCGACGCCGCCGCGGGCACCGGAAGCAGACAACTGCTGCAAGATTTGCGGGCTGGCTTCATCCATCTGATGAAAGATGTCAGCCGATAATCGGACTCGCTCGCTGCGATAATCCAGATTGAGCGCCGCCGATCCCACTTCCGCGGAGATGGGGTCCACTGACGTATCACCCTTGCGGAATGCACCATTGAAGCGCATGCCGAACTGCTTGTTCTCGCCGAAGCGTCGGCCGAAATCCACATGGGCACCCAGTTGCGAGTTCGAAATGTAGCCGGTGGTCAGCTCGGTCAGCGGTTCGTCATCGGCTTGCTTGGTGACGAGGTTGTACGAGCCGCCGACACCGCCTGCTCCGGATGCCGCCATGCCGTTTAGCAGGGCGCTCGGCCCCCTGAGCACTTCGACACGCTCGATGTAATTCATGTCCGGCGAACGCAGTGGAGCCATGCCGGGCAACCCGTTCAGACTACCGAAACCGGATGAGTGACCGGTCGAGAAGCCCCGAATGGTCATTGAGGCGTCTTCATCGCTCGGGCTGTTTTGTTTGGTCAGTATGGAAGGATCATTCGACAGAACATCCTGAACGGTCTGGGCCTGCTGATCTTTGATCGTCTTGTTCGTGTAGTTGGTCTGGGAGAACGGCGTGTTCATGACATCGCGATTACCGAGCATTCCGACCTGGCCGCCGCGTGCGACCTGACCGCCTGCGTAAGGCTCCATAGGCGCCATCGTCGAGTTCGGATTTGCGCCCTGGCCTTGGACGTTGATCGTATCAAGCACCAGCGAACCATTGGCATTTATGCTTCCTGCTTCGGCTGACATTGTCGCGTCGAGGATCGTCACCGTGTTGGCATTGGTGAAACTGTAGCGCAGGCCGGAGCCGGAAAGCATCAGCGCCAATGCCTGTTCAGTCGACATGGTGCCGGTGACTGCTGGAGCTGTGGTGCCGGCTGCGATCGAGGTTTGATAGGCGATCTGAATGCCGGTCTGGTCGGCGAGGGAGCGCAGGGCACGATTGAGCGGTTGGCGCGGAATGTTGAAACTATGTGCGCGCGCCGTCTGTGCGGCCGCTTGCGGGACGGACAGGACAGCCGGGAATACACCAAGGTAAAGCGCCGTGCTCATCATGAGCGCCGTCAACAGCCGGCGGTGTGCCCGCCGGGAAATGTCGTGTGCAGCACTATCCTTGTTCATCGAACCCCGTACCCTCTCTGAAAAACAGCCCGTGTGGGCCACTAGCCGAAGGGCGTGGGTAGTCCTGTGCCTGGTCCCTTCACTACATTGACGCGTGAGGGGGTGTTTTGCCTAAAGACGGAATCGCAACTTTTTTGAGAAAAGTCTCGCGGCGGTCAAGTGACGAGGATCACGACGCCGGGAATCCGGCGCGCCACGAGGCCCTGCGTCTTTGCAAGCGCCTGCACCGCGTCGAACGCGTCCCTGGTCGAGAAGATCGCGCTGACCGGCACGTTGGGGCCTACGCCCGGCCTGAGCACGATGCGCTCGGGCACATAGCGGCCGAGCTCGGCGATCGCCGCCGAGAACGGCTTGCCCTCGAATATAACCCTACCGTAGCGCCAGGCCATGACGACATCGGTGTCGACAGCTGAAGCCGGCAACGGCCCCTCGCCAGCCACATAGCTCGTCTGCTCGCTTGTCACGAGCTCGACCTTCCCGGCTGCCATCTCGTTGAGATCGGTCGGCGTGGCCGGCCCCGTCACGCGCACATGGCCTTCGCGCACCGTAATCGTCGCCACGCCCTCGATTGCCTTCGCCGAGAACGTCGTGCCCAGCGCATCGCTGTTGCCGCCGAGCGCAGCAACCCGGAACAGCGAGGACGGATCGGGGCGGACCTTGAACTCCACCTCCCCTTTCAGCAAGGTGACGAGGCGAAGCTGAGGTGTGAAGTCCACAGCGATCGCCGTGTCGGTGTTGAGCGTGGCGACCGAGCCGTCAGGAAGCGGAATCTCGGCCTGCTCGCCCACGGCGGTCGTAAAATCCGCGTTCCACATCAATTGCAGACGCGGCACGGCGACCACGGCTGCGGCGGCCGCCGCAGCGGCGACGCCGCCTCCAATCAGAAAGCTGCGCCGGCTGATGAGGCCGTGCCCCCGGTGACGGAGGGGCGGACGAAAGGGCGGCATGCCGTCAGACTCGCCGTCAAGAACCTGCAATTGCTGCCAGAACATCCGCTCGCGCTCGAAAGCTTGGCTGTGATCAGGCGAGCGGTCGCGCCACGCCTTGAAGCGCTGGAGATCCATGTCGCTGACATTGCCGGAGGTGAGCCGCACGATCCAGTCACGCGCATCAAGGGCGATCCGGCGGTCTATGTCAGGGCGTTTGTCGGGCTCGTCCATTCACTCGGCGCAATACGGGTTCGATCGGCAGATGCACTCAGATTCGAGTGCTTCTACCTTATAGACGCGTGAGAGCGTCCTTTGCCTAAAGAGATTTTGAAAAATTCAGTCGGCCAGTTCGTCGCGGAGTTCAGCCAACCGCTCGAGTGCCCGACGGATATGGTAATAGACCGCCTCCTCGCTGATGCCGAGCGTTTCGGCGATCCGGCGATGAGGGATCTGCTCGATGCGGTTCATCAGGAAGATTCGCCGCGTCTTCGGCGGCAGCTCATCGAGCGCCGCGCACACGGAGCACAGTTTCTCCCGGCCGATCAGCACCCGCTCGGGCGATGCTTCATCAATGCTGTCCCACAGCAGCCCGCACACTTCCGCGTCGATCTCGGCGCGACGGCGCTCCTTGCGCAGATGTCCCGCGACCGTCGTGTTCGCGACCTGGGTGATGAAGCCGCCGGGGTTCTCGACCTCGCCGTCAAAGCGTGTGTTTTCAAGCTTTAGCCACACGTCCTGGATCAGATCCTCGGCCGTCGCCCGGCTACCGGTGCGCGCCTGCGCGACCGCTTCGAGGCGCGGCCGCACCTTGACGAAAGCACCGATCAGTTTTCCGAGTGTCAGCCTGTCCACGCGAACCACAATAGCAGGAAACGACAAAGCGCCTCCGACGTGTGGAGGACAAAAACGACCTAAAGGGTTGGGAAATTCCCCGCAACGGCAACGGTTTAGATTGCTCCAGCTTGGAACGACAAATCTTGCGCATCATTGTCAGGTTTAGTGTTTGATTTCATTGATCGCTGAGCGTTAGCGCACCATTGGCGGAACGGCCAAAGCATTATACGGCGCGACATTTTTTTACAGGTTGTTGCGCAACTGCAACAATCTTTGCGGCAGCCAAAGGACGGATGTCAGATCCCTTAAATCGTGAACTTGACCGTCTCAGTCTTGAAGCTTCGGCTTCTCTTCGAGGCGCATCGTTCGACACGCCGCGAAATATTTGGTGGAAGCTACGCTATTGTAACGGAACTGCCATCATTACTCTATCCGCGTGCCAGGATGCGAAATACTACGTGCTGATGCGCCTAATCGCCCGGTCGAGATCCTCAATTAGATCGTCCGTATCCTCCAGACCGACATGCAGCCGGATAATCGTTTCTGGTCCCGCCCACGCCGATGCGGTGCGTATCGGCCCCGGTTTGACCGGTAAGGCAAGGCTTTCGAAGCCGCCCCATGAAGCGCCTATTCCAAAATGAGAAAGGGTATTGACCAACGCCGTTGAGCGGGCAGCCAGTTCCGGCGCAAGCGAGAAGGCGAAAAGGCCACTCGATCCGGTAAAGTCGCGCTTCCAGATTGAGTGTCCGACCGAACCTTCAAGCGCGGGATGATAGACATCGGCAACCGTATCCTGTCCGGCAAGCCATCGCGCGACGCGCAGCGCAGATTCTTCATGCCGACGCAGGCGCACTTCCAGCGTGCGCAATCCTTTTAGCGCGTCGTAACAATCCGTTGGGCTTGCACAAAGCCCCATCGCTGTCGTCGTCTCAAACAGAGGCATGAAAGCCGCGCCGCTGACCGTGACGGTTCCCAGCATGGTGTCGGAATGACCGCAGATATATTTTGTTGCCGCCTGTATGGAGATGTCCGCTCCTTGCGTAAGCGGCTTGAAAAAAAGACCGGACGCCCATGTGTTATCGACGGCAAGCAGTGAGCCGTTTTCGTGTGCCATCGCTGCAAGGGCACGAATATCGGGAACCTCGAAGGTGCCAGAACCGGGGGTCTCCGCCAGAACCAGACGTGTTTTGGGTTGCAGTACGGCCTTCATGCCTTCCGGCGATGGCGCGAAATAGCTAACCTCAACGCCCCGAGACGCGAGATAATCGTTACAAAGATGGCGGACTGGCGGATAAACGGTATCGATAATCGCCACGTGATCACATGGTCGGGCAAACGTAAGCAGCACGACGGCCACCGCGGTCAATCCCGACGGATAGATCAATGTCCGATCGCCCTGTTCCAGCACGGTAACGGCATCTTCCAGCGCATGTGTGGTCGGTGTTCCACGAACACCATATGAAAAAATCTGTTCCCCCGCTTCGCGGCGCTGGCGGGTCTCCTGCATCGCCTCCACGGTGGGGAACAAGACAGTCGAAGCCCGAACCAGCGCGGGATTGACCTGGTGTGGCGTATCCTGATCTGGACGACCCGCTTGCACGAGAAGAGTTTTTTCACGCATGACTTTGCTTTCCGCCGACCAGATGAAACTCTGAAAGTTCGTCGGCTTCCAGTTGTTCGATTAGGCCAGTCTCCCACGCCAGATAACGACGGGCTGAATCCAGATTTCCATCATGCCTGTCATGCAGGAATGCCAGAAAATCTATCGCGTCCACGGCAGCCGGTATATCTGTGGAATGTTCCAGCGAACCTCCCGCCGCCTTCCATGCATCGAAGCCACCCTCCAGCAGTCGAAGCTGAAGATCCGGAGCCTGTTCGGCAATGTCCTTCGCTGCAAGGACCGCAAGATCGGGATCATCCGCCACCAATACAACCACGCCTGTTTTCGGCAGTGGCAGACTTTTGAGACGCGGTCGTATGCCCCATAGCGCACCAGCAGGATGGCCGGACCGATAGGCGGAACTCGACCGAAGATCGACGATCTGCGCGTAGTCTCCTTGCAACCGGAGAAGTTCCTGTGCGTTGATTGTCGCAAGGCTCGCGGGCTGAAGACTTTCGGACGCGCCAGAAACGAGTTCGCCATCCAGCGCGCCCCGAACCACCACCGCATCGAAACCCAATTGCCGCAGCCAGTAGGCGGCAGTCGCGGCCCTGATGCCGCTGTCGTCGATTAGCGCAAGACGGGCGCGGCGCACGGCAACCCACTCATCCGTCGCCTGAACGATCTGGACAACCGGAGCATGAACCGAACCGCGATAATGTCCGGCCTCAAACTCCTGTCGGGACCGCACATCGAGCAGATAAGTCGAGCGTGTCGTATCAGCCTGCCATGCGCTCACTTCCGAGGCATCCGTTACCGGAATATCGTGACGCGCTATGAAATCCGCGGCGCGCCATGCACTGTCATCCAGCTCTGTGTCAGTAAGAGCAGGCAAAGGAAGCGGCGTCTGCCCCTGCACAAGTTTGCGGCCCGACAATGCCCATCCTTGCGTTCCGTTTTCGAACGCGTAAACTGGGTTGGGAATGCCCGCATCGATCAGTGTCTGTGTTCCGATGAGACCACGCGTGCGCCCCGCACAATGCAGAACGATTGGCGTGTCCTGCGGAAGGTTCAACGCGTTCAGGCGGTGAATGAGTTCACCATTGGGCATGCTGACGGCCCCCGGGAGGGTCATCCGTGCATGTTCTGTCGGCGGTCTCGTATCGATCAGCAAAAATTGTTTGCCTTCCGCTGACCATCTGGACAGTTCTTCGGAATCGATATGCGGCGTATGCCGGGCCGCCTCAACCATTTCGCCGAACACTTTGGAAGGAACATTCACCCCAGCAAACAACCGGAAACCGGCCGCCTGCCATGCGGGAACCCCGCCATTGATGGTCAGGATAGTTTCGTAACCGAGTTCCTGCATCCGATTTGCTGCCTTGCAGCTCACCCCGTCGCCCCCATCGCAAAGAAGGGACGGCGTCGCCTTGCAAGGCACCAGTTTCAGGACGCGCTTTTCCAACGTGCTGTACGGGCAATTCGACGCGAACAGCAGATGGCCATCACCATATTCCCCATACTCGCGGACATCCAGCACCGCTATTTCGGTGCTGCCATGGATTCGCTTTCTGGCGACCTGCGCGGATATTATCTCGATCATCTCCGGGTCCGACGCCTCAACCCTGTCGTGTCTTCACACCGATGGCCATCGGGCGACACGTTCCGTTTTCGAGATCAAACACTGTGCGCTCCTTGAGCGTTTCAAGCGCGCGACCGTAGAAGTGCAAGTGGCGGATGGTCTTGGCGCCGTCGATAGAGACCGAGTGAATGTCATCAGGCATCAGCGCAACACCGGTTCCAGGAGCGACCTGGACGATCCGATCCACTTCAAGCTGCGCCTTACCAGCTTCGCCGCCATCATCCAGACGTCGGTACACCCGGTTTTCCTCAACCCCGTCAACAGCGGCCACGCAAGCCCATGTCGTGTGGTCATGCGGTGGGATTTTTTTTCCCGGCAACATTACGTTCAGATATAGGACGAACGTATCGTCATCATTGCCTGCAATGCGGTAGCGTGCCTGACGATCCGTTTCGTTCGGCTCAGCATAATCATCATTCACCCAGAAATCGGTGCGGGCAGCAATAGCCTTCAGCTTCTCCAGAATCCGGGAGAGCGCGTCGCGCGACAAGCCCTCTGATGCGATCAAGTCCTGAGCAAAGGTTTTGAGGTCTTCAGCCGCCTGAGTTCTTTCTTCTCGTACAGTCATGAAAATATCCTTTCCGGATTTTCACTGGTTGATGATGAAGCACCGGGCGCCCTGTGGCGCCATCGAGATGCCGTTTATGGGTGTGAGGTCTTGCGGGCAGCATGAGATGATCACCAGCGCCTCGGATATCAGGCACTTCCAATCGACATGGTCGCCCGGTTTCGAAACCGGCGGCTCGCGCGTGATTTCCCCGTCCGCCGAAAACGGATAGTTCATGAAAATGTTGAAAGGCGACGGTGTGAAGCCGATCGAAATTTCTACCTCGGCCAGCGCCCGATGCAGATTGTCCTCGCAATTGTCATGTCCGGGATGCCCCATGCGCTCGTAGATTCCTGCGCTGCAGGAGCACATCAGCGTGTCGTGCACGCCCGGCGACGTATCAGCGACAATTTCGAACATCGGCTTGTATCGGTTATCGACCAGAATGTCTCCCACGCGCGGGACGATGCGGCTGTTGTAGGAGCGTGTATGCTCCATCGACATGCAGCAGAACGGATCGTCCCGGTTGAAGGCCCAGCAATCCAGAACCTGCGAGCCATGGATATTGACGATCCTGATCGTTTGGCCTTCGCGCAGGGCTATCGCGGTCCCTCGACGCGCCGGCAAATCAATGACGATTTCTGACATATCTTTCATACTTTCCGCGTGTCGCTGTATTGCCGCCCCGGCATCATGGCTCAGACCATCCCACCAAACGGATAGGTGGGCGCTCCGAGTTTCAGCGACAGGCTGCGCGCCGCCGTAAACATCTGTTCCTTGACAAGCATGATCTTTTCCATGTCGAAAAGCTGATCCGGCATGATCGTGCTGAGGGCCGAGACCATCTTGCTATTCTCGGCGAAAATCGGGACCGATATGGCTGAAAGGCCCGGGGCGCTCTCACCGCGTGTAAGCGCAAAGCCCGTCTTGCTGATTTCAAGGAGTTGCGCCGAGAGAATGGCAGGGTCCGTGATCGTCAGAGGCGTCAGCGCCCTTAACCCCGCCCTGGCCAGCAAGTCCTCACGCACGGGCGCGGTCATACCCGAAAGCAGCACCTTGCCAGCCGCTGTGGCGTGGATTGGTAGCAATGCCCCCACCCGCCAACGGCCATCAATATAAAGCGGCCCCTCGACTGCCATGAGATGCATGATCGAGGTCTCGTATATGACACTGAGAGTCACCGAATGATTGGTGTCCTCAACCAACTGCCGCATGATCGGCAATGCCTCGCGCGCCATCACCTGACGTGCTGCAAAACGTGAGCCCAGCACGAACATGCCCATGCCCACCGCGTAGCGCATCGTGACAGGGTCCTGTTCCAGCAAGCCAGCCTCACGAAATGTCTTCAATATTTTCGAGACATGGCTTTTCTTGAGACCTGTTTCCTCGACAATCTCCGTCACCGAGCGCGTGGTGTTCGATTTGCTAAAGGTGGAAAGAACGCCGACAGCGGTCTCAAGCGACTTCAACGACATTATTGCTCTCCCAGATTCCGATAAACATCGGGTCTACGAGATTGCGGGTTGCTTTGAACAGCTTCTTCGCGCGGACCAATGTCGATATCAGCAACAAGAATCTGTTCGCCGTCGTGCTGGCCAGGGCCTGCCACAACCTCGCCCGAATGTCGGACGATGCAACTGCTGCCCAGGAAGCGCAGCCCGTTTTCCACCCCGATGCGGTCAGCGACGATCACCGGCCGTTCGTTGACCGCAGCCGTAGCGACAGCCATGTGATAGCCGACAGGCAGGCCGTAACGGTCATAGGGGTTCGAAAGACGCGCATTGCCTGCCCAGTTCGCAGGCGAGACGAGAATGTCTGCTCCCGACAAGGCCAGACTGCGCGACAATTCCGGGAACCAGAGATCATAACAAATGATCGTGCCGATGTGGCCAATCGGCGTATCGACGACCGAGATAGCGTCTCCCGGCCGATATAATTCACGCTCTTTACCCCAAAGATGAACCTTGCGGTAAACACCCGCCAGGCCCGCCTGTGTTACCACGACGGAAGAATTGTAGAATACGTCATCCGTCCGTTCGATCAGGCCGCCGACGATCACGATGCCATGATGTTGCGCCCTTTCATGCCATGCCTCAATGGTCTCACCGGGCACACCCTCGGCCAAACCCTCGATTTCGGAACGATCCGAGAAGGCGTAGCCAGAGGTGCTGCATTCAGGCAAGACAACCAGCTTGGCACCCTGCGCCGCCGCGCGATCAATAAGGCCGAGCGTTCGCGCACGGTTCCCTCCCAAATCTCCCAGCAAGGGAGAAAACTGCACGGCGGCGACTGTCAGGCTAGACATCGATCTCTTCCCATTCCAAAGCAATGAAGCCGATGCGATCCCCGGTGTGCACCACGGGGTCCAGCCGGATGCCGATGACCAGAACGTCCTGATCGTAGGTCACGCGCTGCAACAATCTGCCTGCAAAGTCCTGTATTTCTCCAAGGCTTTCACCGGTCCGAAGCAGGCTGCCCGCGCTGGCGTGCTGCCGGAAGAAACCGCCACGCTCCGAGAAGACATGGGTACGTCTGGTTACGCGGCGCATCCGGCGACCTGGCTCAACTCCGTCACCGGCGAGAAGTCCCATGCGGGCGGCCAGCCGTTCCAGCCCCTCACGTCCGGCATCTATATGAACAGGAACTTGTCGGCTGCCTCCTCCAAGCTCGACCATGAAGGCTGCTTTTCCAAGATTTAGAACCTGATAGTCCAGCGCGCCCGAATTGTCTCCGGGAAGCTCGCCAGCAGAGGAGGTAATCATCCGGCAGGCAACAAAGGGAGAGAAGCAACCGACCATGCCTAGCAGTTCCTGTTCGCTTACGCCGGAAGACGCATCGCCCTTATAAACTGCATACGGCTCGGACTCGAAATATGGGTTCATAGTGTGGAAGTTCACGACCACATCGGCCTGCGCGCGGATGCCTTCAAAAAGCGCATATGCGAGCCTTTGAGACATCGAGCCGCCCACACGCCCCGGAAAGTTCTGGTCGAGATCGAGTTCGTCCTGAGGCACGCGCTTGCGGCGCGCATCCAGCGCAACAGGATTACAGATGGGCGTGACGATCACGGCGCCTTTTTCCAGCCGCCCTTCCAGACACTGGAAGAAATCGACGGAAGCTAACACGCCGTTGAGTTCATCGCCATGAACTGCGCCGTTGAGCCATAGCGTCGGCCCTGGTTCTGAAGCGCGGGCCACCATAACCGGAATCAGGATCGGCATGCCGCTGGCGAATGTGCCGATCACGGCTTGTCCAATCCGTGTCTGACCGGGCGCTGTTGCGCTCACCACTTCGGCAATAGTCGGAAAAATCGAGTCACCACCGCCACTCGCAAATTTGACAGCCCAGGTGTTTATGTTCATTACTCTCCCACCTCCGCTGGGTCTGCACCAAGGAAGGCAACCTTGATTTTGGGATCTTCCAGCACTTCGCGGGCCAAGCCTTCCATGAGTTTTGTACCCAGATCGAGCACGAAGGCTCTGTCGGATATCATCAACGAACCGAGGACGTTCTGTTCTGCCATGACGACTGTCAGGCCCTCGCCTCGCAGGCTCTTGACCGTCTCAAACACTTCCTGCTGCATCTTAGGCGAGAGGCCCAGTGACGGCTCGTCGAGCAGCAGCAACCGCGGCCCGGTTTCAAGAGCCATGGCTGTTTCCAGTATCTGTTGTTCGCCGCCGCTGAGATTGCCCGCGCTTTCACTCAGCTTCCGGCGCAGCATGGGAAACATCTCCAGAACCCGTTCCATTGCGTGTCGCGCTTCGGTCCGGTTGAGTGTGTACGCACCCATTTCAAGGTTTTCCCGCACCGTCATCAGCGGAAAATTGCACCGACCCTGGGGCACGATTCCCATACCCTTACGAACACGTTCAGCGGGCGTCAGATCCTGAATCGGAGTGCCATCGAACAGAAGTTCTCCGCTGAAGCAGCGGGTTAGCCCGAACAGGGATTTCAGCAATGTAGACTTGCCTGCCCCGTTGCCGCCGATAAGGCTCCAGATCGTGTTCTCTTCGACCTTCAGCGATACGTCGCGTACAATCGGCTCGGTATAGCCGACGCACATATCTACAAGCTCCAGAAGGACCTTTTTCTCAGGCATAGGCTGTTCCCTTCGCTTCAAGGGCAATGCGCTTGCCGAGATATGCTTCCAGAACTCGTTCGTCGCGGCGCACATCCTCAGGCTTGCCCTCGGTGAGTTTCTTTCCCTGCTCCATGACGATCACATGGTCGCAATGGCGCATGATGAAATCGACATTGTGCTCGACGATCAGGAAGGTTAGCCCCTGCTCGTTCAACGTCTCGATAAGTCCCGAAATCCTGCGGATGATCGTCGGGTTCACGCCTGCAAGAGGCTCGTCCAGCACGATCAGCTTCGGATGCGTGATGAGACAGGCAGCAAGCGCGATCAGCTTGCGCTGTCCGTAGGACAATATGCCCGCGGGCGCACCCGCATAGTGAGCCATACCGACCAGTTCGAGAAACGACATGGCTTCCTGCTCGATATCCTTCTCGTCTGCCTTAACGGCAGCCGATTTCAACATCAGCGGCAGCCAGCCATGCGTCCGCAACTTTTGCGAAGCGACCGCGAGATTGTCCATCACGCTCAGCCGTTCATAGACTCTGACGTTCTGGAACGTCCGCACCAGACCGACACCTGCAAGGCCGTGCGAGGGCTTTCCGGTAATATCCTGGCCATCATAAAGAACCTGACCCGAAGATGGTTGAGTGAAGCCGGTGATGCAGTCGATAGTCGTGCTCTTACCCGAACCATTCGGCCCGATCAGACCGGTGATCTTGCCGTGTGCAACGGAAATTTCCGCATCTTGCACCGCCTTGATACCGCGATAGTTTTTGCAAAGCGCATGTGTGGTCAAAATTGCGGTCATGAGCGCAGGCTCCTTCTCCACAAGGCTACCTTGCGGTCTTCCAGATATCCTCCTACGCCGGTGGGGAAGAGCATTGCCGCAAGAACGAGGATGAAGCCGAACAGAACCATTCGCAGTTCCGGCGCCATACGCAGAAGTTCCGGAATGACCATGAAGACGAAGCTTGAAATCACCACCATCCAAAGACTTCCAGGTCCGCCAATGATGACGATGATAAGCAACATTTCACTGTAGTAAGGATCGAAAATCGACGGGTCGACGATGCCCAGATGCGCGACATGGAGGCTGCCTGCGACACCACTTAGAATACCTGCAATCGAGAACGCGGCGATCTGGTACTTTTTCGGCGAAATACCTTGAGAGGCAGCAAGCGGTTCGTTGAGATTGACGGCGCGTAGAACGCGACCCACTGGTGAATTGACCAGCAGATAAGTGACCCCGATGCACACCACCGCCATACCAAGTGCGATGAAGTAGAACACGCGCGGATCATGGCCGCTGAATTCACCCAGACCCGGCAAATCTACTGACGGTGCGGGAAGTTTCGGGATGCCCATCGGTCCACGCGTAACCTCAACCCAGTTGCGAGCCAGAAGTGCTGCGAGCAGCGTGAAGCTGAGCGTAACGATAACAAAGCTGGCGCGTGAGACACGAAGCGCCGGATAGCCAAGAAGCAGCGCGACGAAGCCCGCACCGACACCTGCAAGCAACATGGCGAACCATGGTGAAAGCCCGGCATCCATTGTCAAAAGCGCATAGAGATAGGCGCCCAGCCCGAAGAAACCGATCTGTCCAAACGACAGCAGGCCAGTATAGCCGAAAATGAGATTCAGACCTGTTGCCAATATGCCAAAGATGAAGGCCAAGATCAGGATATTAATGACATAGGAGGATGGCCAGATCGAAGGCAGCAGGATGAGCGCCACAAGCGACAGAATCACCAGCGGACCTGTCAGACGGGCGAATGACCCGCCGACAGGAGAAACGGAAGTGCGAGCGGTAGCAGACATCAGACCCTTATCCCCTTGCCAAACAGACCCGCAGGGAAAGCGAGCAGCACAACGATCATGAGGATGAAGGCAACCGCATCCTGGAGAGCGACCGACGAGTAACCACCGACGACGCTTTCAGTCACGCCGATGAGCAGGCTTGCAACCAAAGCCCCCGGTAAGCTTCCAAGCCCGCCGATGATGATGATGGCAAAAACCTTGAAGAGGATCGGCGCACCCATTGCCGGGTGAACGGCAAAAACGGGAGCGAGAGCAGCACCGGCAAGTCCGGCGAGAGCGATGCCGATTGCCACGGCAAGGCCCGCGATCACTGCCGGCCTGATGCCGACGATGAAAGCCGCTTCCCGGTTTTGTGCGAAGGCACGCATGGCCTTGCCGATACGGGTGAAGGTCAGCACGCCATAGAGCAATGCGATCGCAACTGCGCCGACCATCACCGCAATCGCTCGCTGAGCATCGACGAAGAACCCGGAAACGTCCCAGCTAACGAAAGAAAAGGGGGTGTCCACAATACGCGAGCTGGAACCGAAGAGATACGCAACGCCGTTCTGGAGCACCATGCCGATGCCGATTGTCAGGATGATGCCCCGATCGAATTCGCCTTCACGGAAATGACGCAGCAGAACCACATAGACGATATATCCGACCATGCCGACTGCTAACGCCGCGACGATCAGCCCCGGAAAGAAGCCGATACCCGCAGAGGTGACCAATGCCGCGAGGATTGTTGCGCCAAGCATGTAGAAATGCCCGTGCGCGAAGTTCACAATCTCGAGCACGCCAAAGATGAGGGAAAGTCCGATCGCAATGAGCGCATAGACCATCCCAAGCATCAGCCCGTTAATTACCAATTGGGTGAAGAATTCCATCAATTCTTCCTAAGATTGGTTGAAGATATTTCGGGTCATGTGCCCGACATCGTCTCGATAACGATCACGCCGTCCTTGACCTTCACGATAAGGGCAAGGTTGTGCGCCTGATTGTGGTCATCGAACTTGATATTACCGCCTGTGACAGACGCGAAATCAGCTTCCTTGAGGGCCTGCTTCAAACCCGCCGGCGTCAGCTCCTTGCTGCGCTTGAGTGCATCGGCAAGCACACGCACGCTCTCATAGCCCTGAAAGCTCTGGTAGTTGGGCAATTCACCATAGGCGGTCTTGAAGCTCTCTACGAATGCCTTGTTCTCCGGCGTATCCAGCTGCACTGCATAAGGATAGACGCTGGTCGCACCTTCAAGCGCACCTGCCTGGATGACCGGCAACAGCTCGTCCAGCGAAACACGGCCACTGAGAAGGGACTCGATGTTCATGCCGCGATACTGACGGATGAAACCCAGCTCATCGACACCAGTCGCATAAAGCGCAACAGCGTCAGGCTTCGCAGCCTTGATCCGCGTCAAAACCGTCGTGAAATCAGGAGTTCCCTGCTTGTAGAAGTCGGCGGAAACGATCTCGATGCCCTTGCCCTTGAGAGCTTCAGTCAAAGCGTTATGGCCGCCACGGCCGTAGTCAGTGTCTTCACCAACGAATGCGATGGTTTTGATGGTGTTCATCTCGGTCAGATAATTTCCGAGAGCAACCGCAAGTCCGCTGTCAGACGGATTGATGCGGAAGGTCCAGTCGTTACCGCCAACGCCAGCCTGCTCCGTAATGAGCGGCGAAGTCGCTACACCAACCATAAGCGGGCGCTCAGCACGTTCCATGATCGGCATGACGGCCAGCGTCACCGAGCTGCAAAGCGCGCCCATGACGGCGATGGGGTCGTTCTGCAACAGGTTCTCGACGCTTGTGATGCCCTGTGTCGGGTTGCACTGGTTATCTTGAGCCTCGATATGAAGCTGCCTTCCGTTGATGCCGCCGGCGTCATTGATTTCCTCGACGGCCAGCGACGCACCCCAGTTCTCATGCTGGCCCAATGCGGCAACACTGCCCGTCAGGGGTGTGCTCAGGCCGATCACGATCTTGTCCTGCGCGACTGCGCTATGTGCTGCAAACAACATCATTGTTGCCGCGATTGTCATCCGAAACATTCCGTCCTCCCATTTTTGTTTCCTATTTGGAAACATGATTTCCGAAAATAATAGCTGGAAAGCTCCGCGTGTCAATCGATTCGTCTGGCCCAAGGGCAATGGCTACCGCCTCGTCGTGTCGGCGGGCTTCGAGACGAGCATCGTCTGGATCAAGTGGCTCGGCACGCACAAGGCTTACGGTAGGATCGACGTGAAGGAGATCGAGTATGGCGACTGACCTGAAGCCGATCCGCACGAAAGCGGATTACGATGAAGCGCTGGCCGAGGTCGAACGGCTGTGGGGCGCCGATAGTGGCACGCCGGAAGGTGACCAGCTCGACGTTCTGGCGACGCTGATCGATGTGCATGAGGCGAAGCATTATCCAATGGACCTGCCTGATCCGGTGGAAGCAATCCATTTCCGCATGGAGCAGCAGGGGCTGACCCGCAAGGATCTCGAGCCCATGATCGGCCCACGCAACCGTGTTGCGGATGTGCTGAATCCCAAGCGCAGCCTGTCGATCGACATGATCCGGCAACTGCACTCCCAGCGCGAGGCGTCGATCGACGACCAGTTCCGCATCTACTGTGAGCAGGCGAAGCGCGAGAAGTGGAAAATCGTCGGCACCTACAAGGACGCGGGCATCTCCGGCCCGAGCATGATCCTCCGGCCGGGCATCCAGTCGCTGCTGTAGGACGCGCAGGCGGGCCAGTTCGATATCCTGCTCGCGGAAGCGCTGGATCGCATCAGCTGCGACCAGGCTGACGTCGCCACCTTCTACAAGCATCTGAAGTTCGCCGGCGGGCCGATCGTCACCCTAGCCGAGGGCGAGATCAGCGAGCTTCATTTCGGTCTCAAGGGCACGACGAGGCTGCCGCGCTGGCTTCTCTCAGACGTCTTTCATTAATCGCAAAGCGTCATAGATCGCCGCGTGCGTATTACGGGCGGATATGGCGTCACCAATCCGAAAGAGCTGGAATTTTCCATCCGGATTTCTGACGATTGATTGCGACTCGCCTGCGAGAAGCTGGCGCTGACTGAGTTCTCCGAGATTCGATGACATGGGTTTGAGCTCGAAATAGATATCATCAAGCGGGATCGTGCCGTGGTTCACGACCACCTGGTCGACGAGCCGCTCCTTGTTGACGCCGCCGTAGTCGCTGCCAAATCGGGCGAGCAACATGTTACCCTGCCGCTCGACCTCCTCCAATCGAAACGTGACGGTGAAGGTTGTGTCGAGCTTCTGTAGGCTACGCATGTAGGGTACGAGATTCATCGCCATGACCTCCGGCGAGAAGGTCCGGTCCGGCGTGACGATTTCCACTTTGGCGCCGGTCGCCGCCACAATCTCGGCAGCCTGCAAGGCGACGTGATCGCCGGCATCGTCGTAGACAAGAACGTTGGAACCGGGAGGCACATCGCCGGCAATGATGTCCCATGCCGAGACCACGAACTCGTTGCCCTTCCTGAGAACTTCGGTGTGCGGCAGACCACCGGTCGCAATGATCACGACGTCGGGATTAAGCGCGGTCACATCGGCTGCTTCCGCCCATGTGTTGAACCGGAAATCGACTCCCTGCTCGAGACAGCGTTCCATCCGCCAGTCAATAATGCTGATCATCTCGCGCCGGCGTTCGCTTCGCGCGGTGAGCCGGACCTGGCCACCAGGATCCGAAGCGGCCTCCAGGACAGTGACGGCGTGACCGCGTTCGGAGGCGATCCGTGCCGCCTCGAGACCGGCCGGCCCAGCCCCAACCACGACCACTCTCTTTTTCCGCTCGCTCGCGGCAACGACGTGTGGCATCGAAAGCTCACGCCCGGTGGCCGCATTGTGGATGCAATAAGCCTCACCGCCCTGATAGATCCTGTCGAGACAGTAGTTGGCGCCGACGCAAGGTCGGATCGCATCCTCGCGTCCCTCGATGATCTTGCGCACGATATGCGGATCGGCGATATGGGCCCTCGTCATCCCGACCATGTCGAGTTTGCCGGATGCAATGGCATGACGCGCAGTCGCGACGTCCGGGATCTTGGCCGCGTGGAACGTCGTCATGCCCGTCGCTGCGCGGATTTCACCGGCGAAGTCGAGATGGGGTGAGTTCGGCATGCCCTGGATCGGAATGACGTCGGTCAGGGCGGCGTCGGTGTCGATGCGGCCCCGGATGACATTGAGGAAATCGACCATCCCCGAATCCCGGAGACGGCGGGAGATCTGGATGCCTTCCTCCTTGGTTATCCCGCCCTCGGTCATTTCGTCAGCCGTGTATCGGATGCCGACGATGAATTCGTTGCCCAGGCGCCGACGGATCGAGGCCAGGACCTCAAACGTGAAGCGCAGTCTGTTGTCGAGCGAGCCGCCATATGGCGCATCGAGCGTGTTGGTCAACGGCGACCAGAACTGATCCATCAGATGGCCGTAGGCCTGCAGCTCGATACCATCAAGGCCGGCCATTTTCATGCGTTCCGCCGCATCGGTGTAGTCGGCGATGATCCGCTCGATATCCCAATCCTCGATTTTCTTCGGGAACGCCCGATGTGAAGCTTCCCGGTTATACGAGGGAGAAACGGCGGTCAGCCAGTCACCCTTGGCCCACCCGGTTCTGCGACCGAGATGGGTAAGTTGGATCATTACGGCGGCGCCATGCTCGTGGCACGCGTCGGTGAGCTCCTTCATCCACGGCACAACCTCGTCCTTGTAGGCCAGGATATTGTTGAAGACGGGCGGACTGTCGCGGGAGACGATGGCGGAACCGGCCGTCATGGTCAGCGCAACCCCGGCGCGCGCACGCTCTTCGTGATAGGCGCGGTAACGCTGCTTCGGGAGCCCGTCTTCCGGATAGGCCGGCTCATGGGACGAAATCATGATTCGGTTCTTGAGCGTCAGATGCTTGAGTTGGAACGGTTGGAGGAGCGGATCGCGAGACATGGCGTTGCACCGGAATCTATTTGTCGGAGAAGAAGTCGAGTCCGATGAACAGATCGACCAGGATGATGGCGATGGCGGCGGCGATGATGGTTGCTGCAGAAACGGCGGCGATCGTCGGATCGATTGAGTATTCGACATAGGAAAACAGCAGCACCGGTATCGTGTTGAGCTCCGGCGTCGTGTTGAAGATCGAAAGCTCGACATTGATGAACGATGTGATGAAGGCGAAGATCGCGCCTGATACGACGCCAGGCCGGATCTGCGGCAGGGTCACATAACGGAACGTCTCCCAGGCATTCGCACCGAGGTCCCGCGAGGCATCTTCGAGCGTCTTCTGTTCAGGAGACAAAAGGGGCAGGACCGTTCGCATGACGTAGGGTGTGACAATGACAACATGTCCGACGAGCAGAGCAATGAAGCTTCGGGTCAGGCCGATGATGGTGCCGAACTGCAGAAGGGCCGCGCCGAGGACAAGGTGGGGAAGGACCAGCGGCGACAACAGGAGCGCCGAGAATGCCGCCTTTCCGGGAAACTGATGTCGGGCAACAGCGATAGCAGCAGGGATGGCCATCACGATAGCAATGAGTGTCGCCGCGGTCGCAAGGCGAGCGCTGTTCGCAAAGGCCGAGAGATAGGCACCTTTGGTCAGCACCACCTCGTACCAATCAAACGTCAGTCCCTGCGGGGGAAAAGCGAGAAAGCTGGTTGTGGTGAGCGACGCGCCGATGATGACCACGAGCGGAAACGTGAGATAGGCCAGTATCGCGAGCGAGATCAGACGGATGGTCCACGTAACCATGACCCTACTGCCCTCCTCTGCGGCTGACCATTGAGGCAAGCCCGATCATCGCAAGGGTGAAGACGAGCAGAGTGATGGCGAGCGCACCGCCGTAATGGAAGTCGAAGACACTGCTGTATTGCTGGAAGATGAGCATCGGCAGCACTGTGATCTGTCCGCCGGAAAGAAGCGCCGGCGTGACATAGGCGCTGACCGTCAGGGCAAACACCAGAATGGCGCCCGAGACCGCGCCGGGCAGCGTCAGCGGAAATGTAACATGATAGAATGTGGAGACCCGACCCGCGCCGAGATCGGCCGAGGCGTGCTCGTATGATGGATCCACTTTGGCCAATGCATTGCCGATTGTCAGAACCACGAACGGCAGCAGGATGTAGACGAGACCGATCAGAATGCCGGTTTCGGTTCCGATAAATCGGACCGGCCGCTCCACCAGGCCTGCGCCAACCAGCCAGTCATTGATCATGCCCCGTCGCCCGAGCAGGATCATCCATCCGAAAGACCGCACAATGTTGCTGGTGAAGAGCGGAAGGACAACGAGGATCACGCACAGCCGACGCCATGCGCGCCACTTCGCGATCCTCACGAGGTACCAGGCCAGGGGATAGGCGAGCACCACGCAAATCAAGGTCGTGAGTAGGCCAAGCCTGAACGTTACCAGCAAAATATCCCAATGGTAGGCGTCGAACAGTATTCGGGCGTAGTGGGCGAAGGTCAGCTGGCCGTCGCCATTGGTCAGGCTGGCGATCAGGACCACGATAAGAGGGACGAGAAAAAACGCGGTGAAGAACGAGACGGGTAGTGCGATAAGGCCCGCGACGATGGCTGGTGTCGATCTCATACATCACCTGCCGATCACATGGACGTTGTGCCTGGCGACGCAAAGCCTGACAGCCTGACCGGCTGCGATTGGCACTTCCATGCCAAGGCGCTTTGCAATGATCAGCCCGTTGCCCGCACGCACGCGGATGCTGGTGACGCCCCCTACGCCGGATATCGTTTCAACGACCCCGCCGATTGAGAAACCATTTGAGACGTCGGCGTCGGTCGTCACTTCGACATGTTCGGGGCGGACAACCGCGATCCGTGACCCTGGTGACGGCTCGAAGCCGTCGGGCTGCGCAGCCAGATCGCAACCAGAGGGCGAGACGACGAAGAAGTTGGCTTCGCCGATGAATTCGGCCACGAAGCGCGTTTCGGGCGCGCGGTAGATTTCGTTTCCGGTTCCGATCTGTTCGATCGAGCCCGCGTTCATCACGACGATGTGATCGGACATGGTCATCGCTTCTTCCTGGTCATGGGTGACGAAGATGAAGGCGATGCCGATCCTCTCCTGCAATTGCTTCAGTTCGATCTGCATGCGTCGCCGCAGCTGGAGATCGAGCGCGCTCAGCGGCTCGTCGAGCAGCAGAAGCTTGGGTCGATTGACGATCGCGCGAGCCAGAGCGGCACGTTGCTGCTGACCACCTGAGGCCTCGCGCGGATAGCGCTCCTGGAGGCCGACGAGGCCAACCATTTCCAGGGCTTCCAATGCCCGCGAGCGTGCATCCTGTTTGGCCACGCCTGCCCGCAATGGCCCGTAGGCGACATTCTGAAGAAATGTCATATGGGGAAACAGTGCATAGTTCTGGAAGACGGTGTTAAGCGGTCGTTTGTTTGGCGGCAGTGCGGTCACATCTCTGCCGTCGATTTCGATCGATCCCACGCTCGGTTGCAGGAAACCGGCAACGAGGCGCAACAATGTCGTCTTGCCGCAACCGCTCGGCCCGAGCAGGGATACGAATTCACCAGGATTCACGGTCAGGGAAACGCTATCGAGCGCGGTATGCCTTCCGAAGCTCTTGGATACGTCCCTGATCGCGAGAATGGCCATGGGTACTACCGCCTCTGGATGCGATTAGGAGATGACGAAGCCGGCGCCGACGGGATCGTTTCGGTCGATTGTCCAGCGCGCGGTTCCGAGGAGACTTGCAGTGCCCTTGACGGTCGGACGGACCGCCCGCGTGCCGTTGAGGCTGGTCTCACCAATCAGGCACCCCTCGAAGGCACCGATGCCGAGGAGGCCCTCCGACAGGATCGGCTCATGGAGCTTCATCTCCCCGCGCGCCTCGTACATCGCCATCATGGCGCTCGTACCCGTGCCGCCCGCGGAGCGGGATATCTGGCCGGCGCTCCAGACATGGACGTTCTTGTACTTTGACGTCGAATTGTCCGGCTCGTGCCAGAAGGTCACGAAGTTGAAATTGTTGATATGCGGTTCGGACGGGTGCTGGAGCTGGATCTTCTGGCGAAGCTGCTCGCGTGCGACAATGCCGAGGCGCGAGAGTTCCGATCCGTTCTCCGGCGAGATGCGCAGCGACGTGCCGCGCAGGTCGATGATCCCGAAGTAGTTTCCACCCCAGACGATATCGGCCTTCAGCGACCCGATGCCGGGCAGATCGAAGGGCACATCCTGTGCCGCGACATAGGCTGGCACGTTCTCAAAGCGCGTCCAGAGGACATCCGGTCCCTCGTTGGCCACCTCAGCCGTCACCAGGCCGGCCGTAGTCTCGAAGCGGATAAGGGTCCGGTGCCCGTCGCCGCGCCTGACCATGCCAAGCGCCACCATGGCCATCGCGATCGCGATAGTCCCGTGACCGCACATGTGGGAGTAGTTCGTGCCATCGATGTAGATCAGCCCCGCATCGAAGTCCGCACTGGAAGGCGGCGTCAGGAAAACACCGAACATATCCTTGTGGCCGCGTGGCTCGCGCATCAGCGCCCGGCGCAACCAGTCATAGTTCTGTTCAAGGAACCGTCGCTTCTCCAAGATTGTGGAGCCCGCAGGATAGGGAATGCCGGAATGGACGATGCACAACGGATCACCGTCGGTGTGGGTGTAGACGACATCAAAGACATCTTGCTGGCGGATCAAGGTCTAGCTCCATGATAGGTTTGAGGGGCTCGGGCGGATGCGCTAGGCCGACATCCGCCATGAGAGCCAGCGTTCAGCGCGCGATCTCTCTGTTCCAGAGATCGGTGATGGCGGATCGTTGGGCGTTGATGTCGTCCCATTTGATCTGGACGAGGCTGTCGATCGAACCTTTCGCTCCCCAGGGCATCTTCGGAGCGGTCTTTTCCGAGATGGTCACGCCCTTGACCGAGGGGCCGAGATAGAGCTTGTCGGCCAGGCAGGTAGACGCTGCGGGCGTGAGAGCCGAATTGATCAGCTTTTCCGCCAACTCGCGGTGTTTACTGTCCTTGACGAGGTGGATACGTCCATCATTGGCCCAGAACCCTTCCTTGGGCGTCGTAAAGGCAATCGGCAGTCCCTTGTCCGCAAGATCCCAGGCAGACACGTTGAAGTTCGCGCCGACAACCGCCTCTCCACGCTGAAACGCGTTGCTCGCGTTTCCAGACGTGTCGAAATACATCGCCGCCTTCAGCTCCTTCAGCTTGGCGAAGGTCTTGGTGAGATCTGGCGACGTATTCCAGATGCGGTCGAGAAAAAGGATAAAGGGAACACCAGCGGCGTTCGCGGGCGCCGGTATGATGACCTCGTCCTGGTATTTCGGATCCCATAGGTCATTCCAGGATGTCGGTGGCGTCGTAACGTCCTTGGTGTTGTAGACGATACCGAGGGAGTAGAAGCCGACGCTGGCGGCAAACTGCTTCCCGTCCTTCTCGGCAACCGCCTGCGGCAGCAGGTTCGCGAGATTCGGGATGCGCTTGGGATCGAGGGTCTCAACCAGACCGTCGGCATTGGCGAGCTCGCTGATGCCGCCGTCCATCCACGCGACGTCGATAACTGGATTGGCGCGCTGTTGCTGCAGCTTGGAAAACGACGTGGTCGAGTTGCCGAATTCCAGCCGATAGGTCACTTGGTTCTCGGCAGCAAACGGCTTGATGACGCAGCTGTCGAAGGCTTCGCCCCAGTTTGCGCCCGGCACCGCGATCGTCATGGCTTCCTGGGCGTGCGCGAGGCGCGCCGTCATAACTATTGCCGATGCGGCCGCGAGAAGAACGCCGAGTCTATGCTTCATTTTCATTCTCCTTCCTATTCCCCGGCGTAAAATGCGCCTTTGGACCAGCAATATGCAAACGCCAAGAACTCGCGATTGCATGAATCTGATTCATAGTATCAATTGTCAGTGCCTGAAATCGGCAGAAAGAGCGAACCGCATCATGGTCCAGCCACTGAACAGCTCGGTCGTGAGATCGGTGCTTACGAACTTCGTGATTTTTGAGACGGTCGCTCGGCTCGGCAATTTTTCGCGCGCCGCCGAAGAGCTGAACCTGACCCAATCCGCCATCAGCCATGCGATCCGAAAGATCGAAGACATGCTCGGGCGAAAGCTCTTCTACCGGACGAGACCGACTCTTGGCCTGACGCGCGAGGGCGAACAGCTCTTGCTTTGTGCCGAACAGTGCATCACGCTGACCCGGGCCGCCATAGGGTCAATTGCGAGCAGCCCGAAGGCGCGACAGGATGCTCTTCTGGTTGCGGTTTCTACATCAATGGCGCGCTATTGGCTACTGCCACGAATTCCCGAGATCAGAACGGCCATTCCCGATTTACGTCTGTGGATCCAGACCGTGGATCGAGATATCGACCTCTATGCCGAAGGCGTTGACCTCAACATCGTGTTTGGATCGCAAAGCCACCCGGAATACGATCAGAAAGCACTTTGGTCAGAAAAGGTCATAGCCGTTTGCAGCCCTGAATTCCTCAGCAAGCATGGGCCGTTCCAGACCCTGGAGGAACTGTCTCAGGCGACCCTTATCCACTACGAGGAGCGGGTACGCCCCCGGATCAACTGGGACGACTGGTTCGCGGCGAACGGGCTTAGCCATGTGGCCATCGAACGAGAAGTCCGGTTTGCAGACTATGCGCTGGTGCTGGAAGCTGCGATGGCTGGCAGGGGCGTAGCGCTCGGCTGGCGTCCTATCATCGACGACCTGATCGTAACCAATCGGCTCACTATCGCACGACCGGAATTCGCGTCCGGTCATCAGCGATTTTCATTGCTCACCCCGAAAGGCGCTCTTTCAAAGGAGCCATCCAGGGCATTCTACAGCTGGCTCGCAAAAAACTATCTTTCGGGACAGGACCTGGCCTTCGCCGCCGACCAGCCCCACCCTGGCGATTAACCCCAAAGCAACTGACCCCGCCAAGAGGGCGGGGCCAGCCGGTGATCAGATATCCGTCGTGCTCAGGCAACAAGAAAACCCGCGTCGACAGGATCGTCGCGGTTGATGACCCAGCGGGCTGTGCCGAGGAGACCGGCTGTCCCCTTGACGGTCGGCCGCACCGCACGGGTGCCGTTGAGGCTCGTCTCGCCAATCAGGCAACCCTCGAAGGTTCCCGATCCCAGGAGACCCTCCGACTGGATCGGCTGGTGGAGCTTCAGCTCTCCGCGTGCCTCGTACATCGCCATCATGGCGCTAGTGCCGGTTCCGCCGGGCGAACGATCAAGCTGACCCGCGGAGAAGACATGCACATTCTTGTACAAGGCGCCCTCGATCGTCGGCTCGTGCCAGAAGGTGACGAAGTTGAAGTTGTTGATGTGTGCCGAGGCCGGGTGTTGGATCGCCACCTTCTCGCGGAGCTGCTCGCGGGCGATGATACCGAGGCGCGAAAGCTCCGATCCGTTCTCAGGCGAGATCTTGAGCGAGGTGCCGCGCAAATCGATAATCCCGAAATAGTTCCCGCCCCAGACGATATCCGCCTTGAGCGAACCTACGCCCGGCAATTCGAACGGAACATCCTGGGCCGCGACGTAAGCCGGCACGTTCTCGAAGCGAGTCCAGAGGACATCGGGCCCTTCGTTGGCAACCTCGGCCGTCACCAGCCCTGCAGTGGTCTCGAAGCGGATGGTGGTGCGACCGTTCTCGCCGCGCCGGACGAGGCCGAGCGCGACCATAGCCATGCCGACGGCGATCGTGCCGTGCCCGCACATGTGCGAATATTGTGTCCCGTCGATATAGATCAGCCCGGCATCGTATTCGGGGCTGGACGGCGGCGTCAGGAACACGCCGAACATGTCCTTATGTCCACGCGGCTCGCGCATCAGCGCGCAGCGCAGCCAGTCGTAATGCTCCTCAAGGAAGCGACGCTTCTCCAGGATGCTGGAGCCGGCCGGATACGGAATCCCGCTATGGATGATGCAGAGGGGCTCGCCCTCGGTGTGGGTGTAGACGACGTCGAAGACATTCTGCTGGCGCATGGCGAGGCTCCTTGATGGTTGTGCGGGCAGTGGGGATCAGCGGCGACGTTCGGACAGAACGTCGAGACCGATGGTGAGGTCGAGCAGCACGATGACGACGGCGGCGACGACGACGGTCAGGCCTGACACTGCCGCGATCGTTGGGTCGATCGTGTACTGGACGTAGTTGAACAGCTTGACCGGGATGGTCGTCAGCTCGGCCGTCGTGTTGAAGATGCTGAGCTCGACATTGATCCAGGACGATATGAACGCAAAAATCGCGCCACTGACGAGTCCGCTGCGGATTTGCGGCAGCGTGACGAGGAAGAAGGTTGTGAGCGGACGTCCGCCGAGATCTGCGGATGCCTCCTCGAGGCTGCGTTGATCCTCGGTGAGCTGGGGCAGCACCGTGCGCAACACAAAGGGCAGGATAATCACCACATGCCCGACCAGGAGCGCGGAGAAGCTGCGCACAAGCCCGATCGCGCTGCCATACTGCAGGAGTGCAGCTCCAAGCACGACATGCGGCAGGATCAGCGGTGACATCAGGATCTCGGACAGCGGGCGTCGTCCGGGGAACGAATAGCGGGCAATCGCCAGCGCCGCGGAGACTGCAAACAGAACCGCGACGAGTGTCGCGACCGCAGCAAGCACCGTGCTCGTCGCAAAGGCCGAGACATACGAAGGGTCGCCCAGCATTTGACCGTACCACGCAAGCGTCAGGCCTTGCGGGGGGAACGCGAGATAGCTGGTTGCCGTGAGCGATGCCCCGACCAACACCACCAGTGGCAGGAGCAAGAAGGCCAGGGCAGCCCAGGATACAAGACGGATGGCGTGCGCGACCATATCAGACGCTCCTCCGCTCGCCGATCCGACCGGCGATCGCGACGAGCGCGAGTGTCAGCACCAGCATGGTGATGCCGAGCGCACCGCCGTAGTGGAAGTCGAACACCGAGCTGTATTGCTGGAAAATAAGCATGGAGAAGACGGTAATGTGTCCGCCGCTGAGGAGCGCTGGCGTGACATAGGCACTGACGGCGAGCATGAAGACCATGATCGCGCCGGCCATCAAACCGGGAAGGCTCAGAGGAAAGGTGACAGTCCAGAAGGTCTCGAACGGTTTCGCACCGAGGTCGGCCGAGGCTTGCTCGAGCGCGGGATCGACCTTGGCCAGCGCATTGCCCACAGCCAGTACGATGAAGGGAAGCAGGATGTAGACGAGGCCGATCAGGATGCCCAGCTCGGTACCCAGGAATCGCATGGGTCGCTCGATCAGACCGCTGCTGACAAGCGTGTCGTTGACCAGGCCGTTGCGCCCGAGCAGCACCATCCAGCCGAACGATCGGACGATGTTGCTGGTGAACAGCGGCACGACCAGCAGGATGACGCAGGCGCGCCGCCATGGCGCCCAATTCACGATGCGCACCAGATACCAAGCAAGTGGATACCCGATCAGGACGGCGACGATCGTCGTCAAGGCACCGATGCGGAACGTCACCCAAAGTACGTCCCAGTGATAACTGTCGAACAGGATGCGGAAGTAGTTTGCAAGCGTCGGAGCGCCTTCCGGAGTGGTGAAACTGGCGATCAACACGACCATCATCGGAGCGATGAAGAATGCCGCGAAAAACAGAGCCGGGAGTCCGGCAAGTTGCGCGACAGTGCGCCAGCTGGCGGTCATGGCGCCTGCTCCGCGATGATATGGACGTCGGTCGAGCGAAAGCCGGCATGCACGGTAGCGCCAAGTACGAGCTTCGAAATCGTGTCCGGAGTGGTGCGTGAGATCAGGATGCAACCGTTCGTGCGCAGCGTCACAAACCCGTGGCTCCCGATATGGACGATGTCCTCGACCGAGGCCAGCACTGTAACGAACCCTGTCAGTGCCTGATCCGTGACAATGGCGACATCCTCGGGACGCACAATGCCCAGCAGCTTGGCTGCGTGAGGGGCGGAACCGTTCGTGATGGAGACGGCGCCATCGAACAAAGTGAATCCGCCCTCCCCGGCACGCTTGACCGGCAGCAAGTTGGCCTCGCCGATAAAATCGGCAGCAAAACGCGTTGCAGGCTTACGATAAATATCGGGGCCCCGTCCGATCTGCTCGATCTTGCCCCGGTTCATCAGCACGATGCGGTCTGCCATGCTCATGGCCTCCTCCTGATCGTGCGTGACAAACAGAAAGGCAATACCCAGTTTTTCCTGAAGCTGCTTGAGCTCGCGCTGAACCTTCTTGCGCAATTTCAGATCAAGTGCGCTGAGCGGCTCGTCGAGCAGCAAAAGCTTGGGCCGATTGACGATCGCACGCGCCAGCGCGACGCGCTGCTGTTGCCCACCCGATAGGCGAGCAGGCATGCGATCTGCAAAGCCGGTAAGCCCGACGAGGTCGAGTGCTTCCTCGGCCCGTCGCATCGCCTCCGCGCGGGGAGCCCCCTTTCGCCTTGGTCCATATGCGACGTTTTCAACCACGCTCATATGCGGAAAGAGCGCATAGTTCTGGAAGACGGTGTTGAGCGGCCTGTGATAGGGCGCCAATGCGGTGACGTCCTCGCCAGCAATGCTGATCGATCCGGCATCGGGCTTCAGAAAGCCGGCAATGCAACGCAACAGCGTGGTCTTGCCGCAGCCGGAGGGGCCGAGCAAGGCGATGAACTCACCCTGCTCCACCTGGAGATCGATATCGGCGAGTGCCGCATGTCCGCCGAAGCTTTTGGACAGGCCATTCGCAGAGAGAATCGAAGTGGTCATGACACACCTGTCCTTTCGATCCTCAGGGACTATTTGCGCGCGATCTCGCGATTCCAGGTGTCCACAATGCTGGCGCGCCGACCGTTGATCTCGTTCCAGTCGAAGAGCTGCAGGTTCTTCACTGAGCCATTCTCAGCCCAGGGCAGCTTGCGTGCCGCCTCCGGCTTTACGCTGACATCCTTCAACGAGGGGCCGAGATAGAGCTTTTCGGCTAAGCAGGCGGATGCTTCCGGAGTGAGCGCCTGATTGATGAACTTCTGGGCAGCCTCCTTCTTCTGCGTGCCCTTCACGAGGTGCAGGCGCGCATCCGTCGCCCATACACCTTCCTTCGGCACGACGAAGGCGATGGGCAGGCCCTTGTCGGCCAGATCCCAGGCTCCGACGTTGAAATGCGCACCGATGATCGCTTCCCCGCTCTGGTAAGCATTGGTGGCGGCACCCGACGAATCAAAGAACAACGCGGTCTTCAATTCCTTGATTTTCTTGAATGTCGCGGACAGATCGCTCGTCGGCACGTTCCAGATCTTCGACAGGAACATCACAAATGGCACGCCGGAGGAATTGGCGGGGGACGGGATGGTGACCGCATCCTCAAATTCTGGCTTCCACAGATCGTTCCAGGACGTGGGAGGCGTCTCCACCTGCTGCGTGTTGTAGGCGATGCCGAGCGAATAATAGCCCGTTCCCACCGCGTACGTCGTTGACCCACTCTTGTAGATTGCTTCCGGAAGCACGTTGGCAAGGTTCGGAATTGCGGTGGCGTCGAGATTGTCGGTCACCCCCGCTGCCAGCGCGAGTTCGCTGATGCCGCCATCCATCCATGCGACATCGATCGTTGG
The DNA here is from genome assembly GCF_040545735.1 of Aquamicrobium terrae. Classification (GTDB taxonomy): domain Bacteria; phylum Pseudomonadota; class Alphaproteobacteria; order Rhizobiales; family Rhizobiaceae; genus Mesorhizobium; species Mesorhizobium terrae_A. Next base: position 38,992 of record NZ_JBEPML010000012.1, on the reverse strand, counting down.
CGCATCCTTCTGCTGCTGCAGTTTTGACAAGGTCACAGTCGACGTGCCGATCTCGGGGGTAACAGCGATGCCGGTCGATTTGGTGAATGGGTCCGCCACACACGCCTTGAAGGCATCGCCCCAATTGCCGCCATACCAGGCAATCGTGATCGATGCGGGTTGTTGAGCTACGGACGGTGCGGTGAATGCGATGGTGGCGCAAAGCGCGCCCAATGCCAGACGAACCAGACGGGTCATGCTCGTTTCCTCCCTAAATGCGCTTTTCGCGTTTTCTGCGGGGATTATTCGCTGAGAGCGGAAAAACTGCTAGAATATCGCAGCCTCAAACTTGAATAATCGCGACATGCCAAAACCGAGCCACAGCCAAGCAGACACCGATGCCAACGGCGCACATCCACAGGCTCCGCGCCTGCGCATCGGCTTCGTGCTGCTCGATCAGTTCACACTCGCTGCGTTCTCTGGGATCATCGACGTACTGCGACTGGCCGCCGACCACGGCGGTCGCAGTCGGCAGGTCCACGCTGCGTGGACGGTGATGTCACTCGATGGCGGGCCCAGATTTTCCAGTTGTGGCGCCGCGATGCAGCCCAATTCACCATTGCTGGATCCGACCGGCTTCGACTACATCGCAGTATGCGGCGGCAACGACTATCTCAACGATGCGCCGCCCGCGCAGTTGCTGCATTATTTGCGCCGGGCAGCGGCGAGCAGCGTACGTCTTCTCGGGATCTGTACCGGCACCTTCATGATCGCAAAGGCTGGACTTGTCGGGAAACGCCGGGTCTGCATCCACTGGAATGTGATGGATGCCTTCAAGGATCGCTTTCCGAACGTCAATGCCAGCGTCGAAAGGCTTTTTATCGATGAAGGCGATCTAATCACATGTGCGGGATCGACAGCAGCGATCGACCTTGGTCTCTATCTGGTTGCGCGACACTGCGGGCGCGACAAGGCTCAGCAGGCAATGCGCCACATGATGCTTCAGGACATCCGGCCGCCGGAAATGCCGCAGGCGCATTTTTATGCAGAGCTCACTGGAAACCTGGATGTTCGCGTCAAGCAAGCAGCCCAGTTCATTGAGCAAAGACTCGATAACCCTCCACCCGTCGCGGCGGTCGCTCGGTATGTAGGAGTGAGCACGCGCCAGCTTGAGCGCCTTTTTTCAGGGTGCCTGGGACAGAGCCCCGCAGCCTTCCAGCGCCAGCTCCGTCTCGAATATGCCCGTTGGTTGATCAAGAACAGCAGGCGCTCAATCACCGAGATCGCCATTGATACCGGCTTCGCCGATAGCGCCCACCTCTCACGCGACTTCAAATCATTATTCGGGACCTCGCCGCGCAGTTTCCGAAAAGGTCTGGGCGGCGAGGCTGCTACGTCCGCGAGCGGTTCTCGTCCCTTGTATGCTTGATTTGCTGATCGCCGAGAAGTGGGCCGATCTTTGATTGGCCGATCAAGGACCGAGCGGAGGCGAGCGGTGCTTGGAATGACCTTGACCAGGCGGCGCGCGCTTTCTTCACAATTGCCATGAATTCCTTAGCTCGCTCGGGATCGACCGCCTTCCAGGTATCGCCATCGATTTTGAGCGATGACCCGACAATACATCCGTTCGCAATCTTGAGGATGTCAGCCACGCTTGCATGCGCACGCCGGTGTAAAAAGCAGACAGTCCGCTTCCCTGAAGAGTTTCGGGCGCCGCGAGGCGTACGAAAGTCGCGGAAGACCGAACCCGCGGGATGGCAGGCGGTGTGCTATGGGGTTTGCGGCTGACGGCCGTGCCGGATTACGAGGCGGCCGCTCGCGATTTCCGCCGATCTTGTGCCGCGATACGGAGGTTGAAGCTCTGACGCTGGGCTGGACGACGCCCAAAGGCATCTTCTGGTGTGGTATACGAAGCCGACGCCGGTGTTCGGCACGCGGATGCTTCTTGCCCTGAGCACATCGTCCCGGGCGGGCGGTTTGATCGTGCCATGCCGGATCATGGCGAACACTTCGGGTTGCGCCAGGAGCGCGGCAGTCGGCGCTTCTGGCTCCGCCGCGCCGGGGTGCGATATGGGCGGCGCTCCGAGGAGCTCACGAATGTGCTCGAGACCCGCCTTGCGGTTGGGTCCGGTGAGGAAACCGTAGTGCCGGATGCGATGAAAGCCGCGCGGCAAGGTGTGGAGAAGGAAGCGTCGAATGAACTCTCCGGCCTCGAGCGTCAGGGTGCGATGGCGGGCAGTGCCTTCGCGGCGATAGGCGGGTCCGGCGAAGCGGAAGATGTCGGCGACCTCGATCGAGGCCCGCATCGTCTCAGCCGGACGAAGCCTCGTCGCCGTGGAACAGGGCGAGCCGGTCGAGCGGGCTGACGACGGCACGCACCGTGCGCGTGGCGACCTTGGCGTAGAGCGCCGTGGTGTCCAGCTTGGCGTGCCCCAGGAGAACCTGGATGACCCGAATGTCGACGCCGTCCTCCAGAAGATGGGTGGCGAAGGAATGGCGCAGCGTGTGGGGACCGACCCGCTTCGGGATGTCGGCTGCCCGCGCCGCCTCCACTACGATGCGGTGAAGCTGTCGCGTCGAGATCGGTCGGGTCCAGCTCTGGCCGGGGAACAGCCAACCCTCGCGATGAAGAACGCCTTGCCGGTGGCCCTCGAGCCCCCACTGCCGCAGCAGGGCCAGAAGATCGGCGGACAGCATGGCGTTGCGATCGCGCCCGCCCTTGCCGCGCTCGATGCGCAGCAGCATGCGGGTGGAATCGACATGGGCGACCTTCAGCGCTGCGACCTCGGCGACACGAAGGCCCGCGCCATAGGCGACCGACAACGCCGCCAGGTGTTTGAGGCAGACCGTGGCGCCGAGCAGGCGGCGCACTTCGTCCAGGCTCAGGACGTCAGGCAGGCTACGGGGACAACGCAGCCGGACCAGCTTACGGGCGAGATCAGGTCGGTCAATCGTATGAACGAAGAAGAAGCACAGCGCCGAAACGATGGCGTTCATCGTCGGCACGCCGAGGCCGGCTTCCTGTTGGGCCATCTGGAAGCGATGCAGCTCATCAACGGTCGCCGTGTCGGGCGACCTCCTCAAAAATGATGCCAGGCGGCCAATGTCGCGAAGATAGTTGCGCTGCGTCTCGGCCGAGAACCGGCGCAGCTTCATGTCGTCGATCAGGCGCTGGCGCAGAGGGCTGACCGATGCGGCGGGAATAGATCGGGTGTTCATCACAAGGCTCCGTTCGGTGAAAGGAGCCAGAATCTTCCGTCCGCACAGGGCGACGCTCAATCAGCCCATCGCGCTTGTATCAGACCGCGTACCACGAAGCCGCCGCCCATCCCGCGCGAGCGGGTTCGTTCTTCCACCCCAAAGCGTTACGATGTACCTTTCTATCCGCGATGCCGCAGAGCGCCGATGATCACCTTGAACGCGGGAAGATTCTGGCGACGGCTGGGATAATAGAGGAAATAGCCGTCGAAGAAGGGTGACCAGTCGCCAAGAACCTGGACGAGTTCGCCCAAAGCGATGTGCCGCTCCACGATGTTCTCCGGCACATAGGCGATGCCGTAGCCGTTTACCGCGGCGTCAATCATGGCGTAGGAGTTGTTGAACGTGAGTTGACCGTTCACGCGGACGCGCAACTCCTGGCCACCTTTCTCGAACTCCCATGCATACAGGCCACCGGCGGTCTCATGGCGCATGTTGATGCAGACGTGCTTGACCAAATCCTGCGGATGCTCCGGCATGCCATGTCTGGCAAGATAGTCGGGTGACGCTACCGCGACCAGCCGCCAGTCCGGGCCGATCCGGACCGCTATCATATCCTTCTCGACGCTCTCACCCAATCGGACGCCAGCATCGAATCCCTCATCGACGATATTGCGGAACGTGCTGTCGAGAATGAGCTCCACATTGATGTCTGGATACTCCCTGAGCACCGGCTTCAGCTTCGGCCAGACCACGCTTTCCAGCGCATGATCAGACAGTGTCAGCCTGATCGAGCCTGACGGCTTGTCACGCAATGCCGTCAGCGCCGCGATCTCTTCTTCGATTTCGGCCATTCGCGGCGTGATCGTCTGCAATAGCCTTTCGCCCGCCGGCGTCGTTGCAACATTCCTGGTGGTGCGGGTCAGAAGGCGGATGCCCATCCGGGTTTCGAGTTGCTTGATCGCGTAACTGAGGGTCGATTGCGCGACGCCTATCCTTGCCGCCGCCTTGGTGAAGCTGCGCTCCTCGGCAACGATCCTGAACCAGGTTAGCTGGTTGAAATCCGTCTTCTCCATCGGGTTTCCTTTGAGACCGCATGGAGATTATTCGATGTCATCGATTGATCCAATCAAATTGTGACGGGTAATCGTCTCAGCGCAGATCGGCTATATCCCGTCTGAACTCAGCACATCGGAGCAAGCGGATAATGGTTTCCGTCGCGAAAAATGCCGGCAGCAAGCCGGCCGCCTGGGGCGCCGTGCTGTCGATGGCGCTGTGCGTGGCGATGCTGATCGCCTCGGAATTCATGCCGGTCAGCCTGCTGACGCCAATGGCCAAAGGGCTCGGCGCGACCGAAGGCCAGACCGGACAGGCGATTTCGATCAGCGGGCTGTTCGCTGTTGCCGCGAGCCTGCTCGTCACCACTGTCGCCGGGACGTGGAACCGAAAATGGGTTCTGGTCACAATGACGGCGTTCCTGCTGCTATCGCTGGTTCTCGTCGCGGCAGCGCCGAACTTCGCCGTGTTGATGACCGGCCGCGCTCTACTCGGCATTTGCATTGGCGGCTTCTGGGCGCTGGCGACCGCCGTGATCATGCGACTGGTTCCTCAAAGCGACGTGCCGCGCGCGCTTGCCGTGATGTATGGTGGGCAAGCCATCGCAGCGGCCTTTGCCGCGCCGGCCGGCAGCTATCTCGGCGGCCTGTTCGGCTGGCGCGAGGTGTTCTGGGCGCTGACGCCCATCGTCGCCGTCAACCTCATCTGGCATGTGGTCGCGCTGCCGCCGCTGCCGGCTCACCAGAAGCAGGATTTCCGGGCGATGTTCGGCCTGCTGAAACGCCCCTACTTCCTGCGCGGTCTGGCGGCGTGCATGCTCTCCTGGGGCTCGGCCTTCACCATGTTCACCTATCTGCGTCCGTTCCTGGAGCAGGTGACGGGCGTGGATGTGACCATGCTGTCGGTCCTCCTGCTTCTCCTCGGCTGCGCGGGCTTCGTCGGCACGTGGGCGGCGGGGCGTTTCATCAAGGGTAACGTCGCGCCCTTCCTGAAGCTGCCGGCTCTGGTGATGGGCGGGGCCACGGTGGGCCTGCTGGTGCTCGGCTTCTCGGTCGCCGCAACGGGCTTGTTCATGGCAATCTGGGGCGCGATGAACACCATGTTCTCCGTCATCTGGATGACCTGGATGTCACAGAACGCGGATGATGCTCCCGAAGCCGCCGGAAGCCTGATGGTCGCGGTGATCCAGGCCTCGATCCTGCTCGGCGCGGTGGTGGGTGGACTGCTGCTCGACGGCATTTCCATCCAGGCGACCTTCATCGGCAGCGTGGTTCTGGCCGTGGTCGCGTTCATGTTGATTGGAAACGGGCAGCACATGCTGAAGTCCGCATAGAAGCTCCACGAACGGAGGTTCGAAATGACAAATCATCCCATTCGGTTTTCACGCCGCAGAGTCCTGGTGGCCATGGCCGGCAGTATTCTCGCTCCCGCGACTAGCCGTGCTCAGAACAGCTCGGCTCAAGCTCAGGAAGGAAACGCCATGCGCCTCAGACTGACCTTCGCGGATCAGGACTTCACGGCAACGCTGGAGGACAATCCGTCCGCCCGCAACCTCTTCTCGATACTGCCGCTGGACCTGACGATCAGCGACTATTCGACCAACGAGAAGATCGCCCACCTGCCGCGCAAGCTCACCGAGGAAGGCAGCGGCCGCTTCGGCAACGAGGCGGTCGGTGACCTCTGCTACTACGCGCCCTGGGGCAATCTGGCCATGTTCCACGACCCTTATCGCTGGTCACGCGGCCTGATCCGACTTGGACGGCTCGACGGGGGGCCGGCGCCACTTCTCTTGCGCGGCGAATTTCCTCTCCGCGTTGAAGCGCTGTCCTGACGTGCTGCGCCCGATCGCTTACCGAAAACCGCTAGGAGACCCTGCCATGACTGAGAGTATCAAACCTGGAAACGCCGTCGAAAATCGGGAGGTGCCCGATACGGGCCGCCGTAACCTGCTCAAGCTGACCGGGGTGGGCGTTGCTGCCATCGGCGTGGCGTCATTTTTCTCTAGTTCCAACGCAAAGGCTCAAAATATGACACAGGAATGGGACAAGGTTTTCCCCCAAAGCGAGAACGTCGACCACGAAAAGGTCACGTTCAAGAACCGCTACGGCATCACACTGTCGGGCGATCTCTATCTGCCGAAGGACCGTGCCCACAACCGCCTGCCGGCCATTGTCGTGAGCGGTCCGTTCGGCGCCGTGAAGGAGCAGTCATCGGGTCTCTATGCGCAGACCATGGCCGAGCGCGGCTTCGTCACGCTGGCCTTCGATCCGTCTTATACCGGCGAAAGCGGCGGTGAACCCCGCAATGTTGCCTCGCCCGACACCAGCACCGAGGATTTCATGGCCGGCGTCGACTATCTTGGCCTGCACAACTCCGTCGACCGCGAGCGCATTGGCGTTATCGGCATCTGCGGCTGGGGCGGCATGGCGTTGAGCGCCGTGGCTGTCGACAAGCGCGTCAAGGCTGTCGTGGCCAGCACCATGTACGACATGACCCGCGTCATGTCGAAGGGCTACAATGACAGTGTGACCCTCGAACAGCGCACGCAGACGCTGGAGCAACTGAGCCGGCAGCGTTGGGAAGACGCGGCGAACGGAAGTCCGGCCTACCAGCCGCCCTACAACGAGTTGAAGGGTGGCGAGGCGCAGTTCCTGGTCGACTACCACGACTACTACATGACGCCGCGCGGATACCATAAGCGGGCGGTCAACTCGGGTAACGCATGGACCCAGACAACGCCGCTGCCTTTCATGAACCTGCCGATCCTGACCTACATCGCGGAGATCTCTCCGCGCCCCGTCCTGTTCATCCACGGCGAGAACGCCCACTCGCGCTATTTCAGCGAAACCGCCTACGCGGCGGCAAGGGAGCCGAAGGAATTGATGATCATTCCAGGTGCCAGCCACGTGGATCTTTATGACCAGATGGACAAGATCCCGTTCGACAAGTTGACCAGCTTCTTCAACCAGCACCTCGCTGCATAAGTCGCCGGCGGCGCTTGTGCCTACGGGTACAGGCGCCGCGATTGGTTGGGGAAACACGCTGCCGATGGTAAGCAAGCGGCCGCTTATTGGTCGCCACCTCGAGGGAGTCGCCAGTCTAGAATCGACTTCTTTGTCGCCGTTCGGAGTGCTTTTGCCACCGCCCGAAACCTGCCGTTCGTTCACTTCCGACAAACACAGAGTGGGGGCCGAATCCGAACTGGCCGCAATCAGGTCAAGTTCTCGAATTGCTAACCGACAGCTTTCGCGAACCGATCGAAGGAACTAGCCATTCGGCACGGCCATTGCGGATGTAATATGCCTCACTGCCTCAGACGCACAGCTGTTCGGTAGAGCCGGAAGCAGTCGCCTCCGCCTATAGTTATAGGCATTGTCAGAGGGATTCGAGGAAGGTCCCAGACAACCCTGAGCGGTTGTTTCTGCCCGCGATGGGAACCTCTCGTGAGGGTTGAAAACGGTTCGTTTGCGCGATTTTGCGCCAAAAGATTGTACGGTCGGGCAAACGATGAGATCTCGTTCCCCAAATGGGTAGCGTAAGCGCTTGCCGGCACAATCGAGAAAGCCAGCCGGCTCCGGCGAAATGACATGAGTTTCAACTGTAACCAAATTTTCTACTCCTGAAATCGTGGCGCAACCCCGCGCCGCCAGATTCGCACCTGAGCAGACAGAAGCCACAGCCCACACCGAATAGGTGGCCACGAGCCAGCCGATTGCGGTTGTGGCATGCTGTGAAAGAGAGGTGATCATGACCAGTCAGCTTTCATGGACAGCGCGTCCGGCCAAGCATGCGAACGTCCAGCCGATTGCCACGTCGGAGCTTCCCTCCGCCGTCCCGCTGATGGCGCTTTCAACCGGCTTCTGGGCCTTCAAGACCTTGGCCTCTGCGCACGACCTCCATCTGTTCGACCACCTCTCCGGTGGGGCAGGCACCACGATCGCCGAACTTGCGGAGGCTCTCGCCTTGCACCCACGTCCGGCCGAGATGCTGCTGACGGGCTGCGCCGCACTCGGCCTTCTGGAGAAAACGGACGGCCGTTATCGCAATACGTCCTTAAGCGAAACCTATCTCGTGCGCGGCAAGCCGTACTACTTCGGTGGCTTCGTGCAGATGGCCGATAAGCGGCTCTACGCGGGCTGGGGCAAACTTACCGAAGCGTTGCGCGCCAATCGGCCAACCACGTGGGATCCGGCAGCCCAATCCTCGCTGTTCGAAGGTGAGGATCCGATGATGCTGGCGCTCTTTTGGGAAGCGATGCATTCGATGTCCACAATGAGTGCGCGCAAGCTCGGCGAAGCCGTGGATCTCAGTCATTTCCGGCGCCTTCTAGATATCGGCGGCGGATCGGGCGCGTATGACATCGAGCTTTGCAAACAGTATGGGGACCTGCGCGCGACCGTATTCGACCTGCCGTATGTCGCCGAGATCGCCGCAGGCAAGATTGCCGAGGTCGGCCTGACCGACCGCGTGGATACCGTCGGCGGCAGCTTCTTCGATGGTCTTCCGGAAGGGCATGACGTGCATCTCCTGTCAATGATCCTGCACGACTGGGACGAGGCAAAGAACCGCGCCCTGCTCGGCCGCTCCTTCAAGACTTTGCCGAGTGGCGGCGCAGTCGTCATCAGCGAGCTTCTCGTTGATAACGAAAAGAGCGGGCCAGTGCCGGCAGCGCTAATGAGCCTCAACATGCTTATCGAGACGGAAGGAGGACGAAACTACACGCCGGCCGAATATTCGGCGTGGCTCGAGGAGGCCGGCTTCCGCCAGATTGAGACGATCTGGTTCGACGCGCCGGCGGTGAACGGCGCCGTGATCGGTCGCAAGCCGTAAGGTGTAAACCGGAGTGGAATAGGCACTCTGCCGTTCACTTCCGACAATATGTCACTGATCTGGAGCATTAGAAGGCCGAAATGCCTCACACCGAAACCCGCAGCAACCGTCAGTCGTCGAGAGTACGCCCGCCTGGGTTCATGCTGAAAATCACAGCAACTGTAATCCAGGGTCTCAAGACCTGGCAACGGACCATCACAAGACGTCGAGCAACCGCGTATTTGTCCCCCGAACAGCTGAGAGATATCGGTCGTTCCGAAGTTCCCGAGCCAATACTTGAAGTCAAGCCAGGCCTGATCACGAACCTGATGTCGATGAAGTAGCGAACTGAATTCGAAAGCTGATAACCGACGATGAAGGATCGCTTTTTGGGCGCAAATGATGTCGTACGGGCGAACCCTTGCTTTAAGCGCCGCTCGAACGAGCTCGACGCGCGCCTGGGCTGAACCCGAAGATGATTGGCAGACGAAACGGAGGCAGCAAATGGGCGCTCCATCACCCGAACTTTGCAATCTATGGCTTGCCCGCGCGTTCAACGCACAGGACGTCGAAGCAGCCGCCGCCATGTACCACCCGGACGCCTCGATTGTTCGCGTCGATCAGGTGCACGGCGGAACCACAACCGCGCGCGGCGCTGAAGCGATCCGCGAAACGATGGCGGCCTATATTGGCCTGAAGCCCCACATGGACGTCGCCACGCATCATACGACCGTCTCCGGTGACTTCGCTATGACCCGGTCGCAGTGGCTCATCAGAGGCAAGGACCGGGACGGAAATCCAATCGAAGTACACCATCACGGGATGGAAGTGCACCGCAGATTGGCGGACGGTACCTGGGTGTTCTTCATCGATCATCCGTCCGGCGCTGACCCCGACTGGGCCGTCGCCGAACCCCCACCGACGGAATAGTGGCAGGCCGTCCACCTCGCTAGGAGATTGTTACGGGAGCTGTGAACAAGTAGCCTGCTCCACGCTCTGTGACGATCAGCTTCGGGTCGCTGGGATCCTGCTCCAGCTTGCGGCGTAAACGCAGAATCTGTACGTCGATGCTGCGGTCAAAAACCTCCTCATCGTGCACGCGGCTGGCGCTCAGCAATTGGTCTCGGGTGAGCATCTGCTGCGGAGAACGCAGGAATGCCATCAACAGATTGAGCTCGCCTGCGGTCAGCGGCACCGGCTTCCCCTCTGGAGAAACGAGTCGGCGCATCCGCATGTCCAGATGCCAGCCGGCGAACCGAAAGCGAATCCGGTTTCCCTTGCTGCGCAGGCGCTGCTGGGCGGCAACGGAACGACGCAGCACGGCTCTTATGCGCGCCAGCAGTTCGCGAGGGCTGAAGGGCTTTGTCAGATAGTCATCGGCTCCGAGTTCGAGCCCGACGATTCTGTCGGTTTCCTCGCGGCGATGGCCGGTGACGACGATGATCGGGGCTTCGGGAGGACTGCCGAGGCGGCGCATCAGATCGAGCCCGTCCTCGCCTGCGAGCTTCATGTCGAGGATGATCAGGTCGACCGGTTTTTCCTGCAGCACGGAGGCCATGGCCTGTCCGTCAGCCACCGCGCTGACGGTGAAATTTTCGCCTTCCAGGTACTCGGCGAGCATGCTGCGCATGTCCGGGTCGTCATCGACGATCAGCACGTGGTTCGCTGCTGGGGAGGTCATGATGATTGCTCCGAGCGCTCGTGCCGCTTCTTACCATTAAAGCGCCGATTTTTGGCGATTTCTTGTTGAAATGGTCGTACGCCCCACCCGGCAGCAGCCCGGCTCCCGAATCGACCGGGCGAAGAGAACGTTGGCCATCGGAGTGGCCGCAGCCGGATTCTTTCTGCTCTGCTTCGTGGCTTTAATACCATGGCTGCCGACGGCATTCGGCCAAGCGGCACAGGATGCCGGAGAGCCCATAGCGCCCCTACAGCCCTCGGAGGCAACTGATGCCGCCAAGGTGTCACTGGGCGAAATCCTCTTTCACGATGCGCGCCTGTCTGGCGCCGGAACGGTCGCCTGCGCCTCCTGCCACGACCTTGACGCCGGTGGAGATGACGGTCTTGAGCGTCCCGCCGGGGCAGACGGCAAACCGCTGGATTTCAATGCCCCCACGATATTCAATGTCTCGCGCAATTTTCGCTTGAACTGGCGCGGCGAGTTCCGCAGGATCGAGGAACAGAACGAAGCTGCCCTACTCGATCCCAACCTGATGGGCGCGAATTGGAATGAACTGCTTCCCAAACTGCAAGGCGATGCAGGCTATGTCCGCAGATTTGCTGCGGCTTATGATTCCGCTCCCACAAGGGACAGCGTTCTCGACGCACTAGCTTCCTTTCAACGTTCCCTCATCACTGTCGATGCGCGTTTCGACCGGCATCTTACGGGCGAAAAGGGTGTACTCACCTCCGGGGAACTGCGCGGCTACGAGCTCTTCAAGGAATATGGCTGTATCGCCTGCCACCAGGGAGCGAATGTTGGCGGCAACCTGTTCCAGCGGTTCGGCATCTTCGCCGATCCCTTCGCGGATCGCGCGAGCGAAGACGACAGCGATCTCGGTCGCTTTACCGTCACGGGCTTGGAGCAGGACCGTCATGTGTTCCGGGTTCCCAGCCTTCGCAACGTCGCGCTCACGGCGCCCTATTTCCATGATGGCCGCACCGCTTCGCTCGAGGAAGCGATCGGCATCATGGCGCGCACGCAGCTCGGTCGCCAATTGCCAAGGGATGACGTCGCGGCGATCGCCCGCTTCCTGAACACGCTGACGGGCGAATACCGCCGGCAGGGTCCTGGCGAAGCGCCAAAGCCATGAAACAGCTTCCGTTCCTCGCGGCCATCCTGGCGGTGCTCCTCGTCGTTCTGACCTATTTCTTGGCGAAGGGCACTTCCATCGACGCTCCGCGACACGAGCGCGCGAACGCGCTGCAGTCGGTCATCCTGTATGACGCCGAGCTTCAAAGGGACGTGCTGCTCGGACGAGCGGGACTGCTGCCGAACTACGACCCACTCGTCAGATCCATGGACAATTTGCGAGTGGCCGCAGCCGGCCTACCCTCCGATGACGGGGGGACCTGGAATGCCGGCTCCGACATACGGCAGAAGACCGCCGACATCACCAACTCGGTCGCGGAGCAGGAGGCGCTTGTCGAATCCTTTAAGTCGGACAACGCACTGCTGCAGAACTCCTTGTCCTATTTCAATCACCTCAGCCAGCGACTGACGTCCCGAAGCGGACAAGCGGGTGTGGCGAGTGAGATCGCCATGGTGACGGCAGCCATGCTTCGCTTCATCAACGCGCCCCGGCAGGATCTTGCGGACCAGGTCACAAATTCGATCTATATGTTGGAGCGTCGTGCGGCGAATCTGTCAGCGGAGGGCGAGGTCCGCTCGTTGATTTCCCACGCCCGCCTCATCATTCGAACGCTGCCGCGCGTCGACGGTCTTGTCGGCAGCATCCAGTCGGCCCCGCTCGGCAGTCTCGCGCGGTCGCTTCAGGGCTCCTATCTCGAAGCGAATTCCCGCGCAACCAGGCGCGCCAACGTCTTCATGAGCTTGCTCTACGGCGTTGCGATCGTTCTGATGGGTTATGTCGCCTATCTGTTCGTCCGGCTGCGCGCCAATAGGGATCGGCTCAAGGAAAGGCTTGAACTGGAGCGGCTGGTCGCCGCGATCTCTACCCGGTTCATCAATCTGCCGCGCAATGAAATCGGGGCCGCCGCGCAGGACGCGCTTGCGCACCTTGCATCTCACCTGAAGATCGCCGGAGCGGAACTCGCCCTGCCCGCGTCGAACGATCCCGACGGCCTCCAGCACGAACCCGGCAACGGCACTACCCCGACCGACAGCTTGGCCCGACTTATCCGCGGCTGGCGCGTGGAAGGTCATGAAAGGCAAGGCAGCGTTCATGTTCCGAACATCGCCGGTCTCCCTGACAGCTACGAGAAAGAGGCGCTGGCGCATCTTGGAATCCGGTCCCTGCTCTCGCTCCCGATGGATATGGGAACACGAGGCCGGGGGGCGGTGATCCTTTTCCACGAGCGCCCGCATGCCTGGGAGAAGGACGATATCGCGCTGCTTCGCACTGTGGCAGAAGTGATCGCCAATGCGACGATCCGTGAGCGGAGCGAGGCCGAACGCGAAGACCTGCAACTGCGGCTCAACCGCTCGCAGCGGCTGGAAGCGATCGGAACCTTGGCGGGCGGGATCGCTCATGAGTTCAACAACATACTGGGCGCCGTCCGAGGCTACGGGGAAATGGCTCTGGCAATCCTGACCAAGGATTCGCGCGCGCGCAGATACGTGCTGCAGATCATGAAGGCGGGGGAGCGGGCGCAGGATATCGTCGAGCAAGTTCTGGCTTTCGGTCGCCTTCGCGAGCGCGAACAAAAGCTGCTTGATGCCCGAACCGTCGTCGAAGAGGCGGTCGATCTCGTGCGGGCATCGCTTCCCGCCACCATATCCCTTCATGCCGAACTGGCAGTGCAGGATGCTGCCGTCATGGGCGATCGAACGGAGCTGCAGCAGGTGGTCGTGAACCTCGCGACCAATGCTGCTCAGGCCATGGGCGGCAGTGGTATGGTCCGGGTCGTTCTGCAAACGATCTTCATACCGCATGCACGCGACCTGTCGCATGGCGCGGCGCAGGCCGGGCGTCATGTTCTGCTACAGGTCTCGGATACCGGTCCCGGCATCTACCCCGCGGCGATGGAGAGGATCTTCGAACCATTCTTCACCACCAAGCCTGCCGGCAAGGGCACTGGGCTGGGGCTCTCCACCGTTCACGGAATCGTCTCCGCGCACCACGGCGCCATCGATGTGCAAAGCAAACCCGGACAAGGCGCGACATTCTCCGTTTACCTCCCGCAAATCGAGGCGGCGGTGCAGCGGGAGCCTGACCACGACCGATCCGTCCCACACGGCCACGGCGAAACGATCCTGATCGTCGAAAATGACGAGCCGCTCATGCTGCTCGGCGAAGACATGCTCGCGGCGCTCGGCTACGAGCCGGTGGGCTTCGGACATGGCAAGGCAGCGCTATCGGCATTCCGCGCCGATCCCGGACGCTTCGATCTTATTCTCACCGATGAGATCATGCCAGAGTTGAGAGGCACAGAGCTCGCGAGTATCATACACACCATCCGCCCCGAAGTGCCGATCGTGCTGATGACCGGATATACCATGACCCTTAAGCCGGAGCGATTGCAGGCCGCAGGGATACGCGAAGTGTTGAAGAAGCCGCTGCTCTCGAGGGATCTCGGCGATTGCCTCGCGCGGCAACTGCCCGCTTGACCAACTCTGTCAGTACCGGCGATGAATCCTTCCCCGTTACATCCGTAACGCAACTGCCCCTAGCTGAAATCACCCGGTAGCCGCGTCTCCGTAAGATCGCCATGTGTCGGCCTGCAACGCGACGTCGGCCAGCCGTAGCCTATTCAACCGAATTGAAGGGAGCCGACAATGGTCCGGTACACCACGCTGGGTGCAGGCCTCGTGCTGTGCGGGTTTCTCAGCCTTGCGATCGTCGGGTCCGTTCAGGGCATGGCTCAATCAACCGACATCGAGCGCGGTCGCTATCTCGTGAAGATCGGCGGATGCAACGACTGCCATACCCCGGGATATCTCACGACTGCGGGCAAGGTGCCGGAAAAAGACTGGCTTGTTGGAGACGCGATTGGATTTAGCGGTCCTTGGGGCACCACCTATCCTTCCAATCTGCGCGGCTTGCTCGCGAAGATGAGCGAGAACGAATGGGTGCGGTATGCCCGCTCGCTGCGGACGCGGCCACCGATGCCGTGGTTCAATCTGCAGGCTTTCGCGGAGGACGACCTGCGCGCGATGCACCGCTATATCCGCTCGCTGCCGAAAGACGATCGCAGTGTTCCCGATTTCGTGGCCCCCGGGCAGCGTCCCTCCACGCCACACATCGTCATGGTACCCCAGGCGCCGGGCTAACGGGTTGGCCCGCAGGCGTGAGGCACGGCACGCTTTCCATCTCACTCTGACTTGGGCGCAGAGCGCCTCTGTTGCAGCTGTAACCCTCATTGCTCGCCGCTGAAATCGGCAAGTAGCAGACACGTGCGACATTGCCTCAACGAGTTTTCACCAATCGAAGACGAGCAAGGGAGAGAACCATGCAGAAGGCTCTTCTTGACGATAGCCAGCCAAACGGCATCGGGCCCGGATCGCATGACGAGGCTTCCTATGCGCTGGGCTATTCGAAACACGAGCTCAGGCGGCTTGCCTTGCAGGGCGCGTTTATTCGCAATCTCACCGAAGATTTCCTGCGGCGGGCCGGGCTCGCGCGCGGTATGCAGGTGCTCGATCTGGGCAGTGGGGTCGGGGACGTATCGCTGATTGCAGGTCAACTTGTCGGTCCTTCCGGCGCCGTGCTGGGTGTAGACCGTTCGATAGAGGCGATTGAGACTGCGGAAAAGCGGGTGACTGAAGCCGGACAATGCCATTGGGTCAGGTTCGCCGCCGCCGAACTTGATGACTTCGACCCGGACAAGAAGTTCGACGCAATCATCGGCCGCCTCATTCTGATGTACCTGCCGGACCCCGCGACGACGCTGCGGCGGCTCGCCGATCACCTTCGGCCCGGCGGAATCCTGGCGTTTCAGGAGATGGCGATGCCTTCAGTGCGAAGCGTCCCGGACGGATCGGAGTTCCGCCGCTGCAGGCGCTGGATCCTGGAAACCTTCGAGCGCGGCGGCTTCGAGGTGGACATGGGGCCGAAGCTGCATACGGCGTTTCTCGAGGCCGGACTGTCAGCACCGCAGATGATCGCCGCCGGACGCGTCGAAGCCGGTCCGCAATCCTTCGTCTACGAATATGTCGCGGAAACCTTGCGCAGTCTGCTGCCTCTCATGGAGCGACTTGGGATTGCTTGGGCTGAGGAGGTGCAACCCGATACGCTTGCGGATCGATTGCGCGCTGAGGCTACCGGGAATTCAGCCTGCATCATGCCGCCGCCACTCGTGGGCGCTTGGACACGCCTCGAGGTCCCACTGAACGAGAAATGACGAAATGCGTGAGATGACGGGGCAGCTATTCAGTTACTGTTGCGACCGGCACCAGCCCACAAGCCCGAATTTCCTGTTCGGAACAGACCACCGTTCACCCCTCGCCCTTGCTTGCCGTCGGCCCACTTTCCAGACCAACTCTGACACAGGAAGGTGCATGGGTATGGATGAAGGCGGCCAGGGCCGTAGGCTTCGACGGAACTTCTGCTTCGATGACGACACGACCTGTGGTGTTCAGAATGCACAGCAGACTTCTGCAGCGACACGTCCAATGCAACATAATGCTGGTCCATGATAGGTCTCCCGGGGTTGACCGAAAGCCAAAGCATTTGGCATACGCCGCGGGCGGATTGATGCCGCGCCGATTACCCCATGTCCCAAAACGCTGCGAGTACCTTTCGTCGCTCCGAGTATAGCGCGGGCTGGGTCGCGTTCACGTCGCCCGCGAAGGAACCTCCAACCGTTTGTATGGAAAGATCTCGGTCGTCGGCGGAAACCAGGGTTTCTGGCGCAGCAATCGAACCCCGTCCTCCCAGGCCCGCTTTAGCGGGTAAAGATCGACCACGAAGCGCAACTCGTCCTCGATCCTGGCGATCAACGCATCCGGGCGACCGGCCCGCTCCCATTCGAGGCAGGCATAGGCGAACAGGAGTTCAATGTCGTTCAGGAAAAAGCCGTACCTGCCCCGCAGGTCGCGACGCCTCTTCTCCATCGCCTCCGGCGTGGAGGCCGCCAGCAATCGGTCAAGCGGCGCATCGTGGAACCTCCGCACGCGCTCGACATGCTTCAGATGTCTGAAGATCGCGGCGAGCCGCGCGTCGAGAACCTTGGCCGACTGGTCGAGCCTGAACGGCCAGCCGCCGACAGCGTTGTATCCGTCATCGGCCGCAAGCTCCTTTTCGGGAACCAGCATCCCCACGTTCAGGCGGAAATGCGTATCGGTGATGCAGTCGCCGCCGCCGCCCTGCCAGGCGAGCAGCAGGCCGGACTGCACCCGTATCTCGAAGGTCAGCATGCTCAAATCGTTGCTGTGCTCGAGTACGACGAAGATGCGCGATTCATCGCGCGCGGCCGGCTCGCGGCTGTCGGCGAAGACGAAGCGACGATACTGGCCCTTGGTATCGAGACCCAGATACGCGAACGGGGCGATCCGGGGCACCCGTTCCGGCAGTGTGAACAGGGGCAGGTCGGCCAGGCCGTCGATCGTCGCCCTTTCCGCTTCGTAGGCGGCGCGGATCGTCGCTTCGTCCGCCTTGGCGTCGGACAGGAAGCGCAAAATGAACCGTCGTTCCAGCCTGTCAGGATCAAGCGGTGCGAGCAGGGTCTTGTTGCTGCTCCACGAAGGCACGCGCATGAAGAAGTCTTTGCGCCAGCGGCTGTGCAACCCGCCTTCCAGCGCGATCGCGCGCATCCTCGGCCCGTCGCCATCGGCCAGCATGCCGTGAAACGTCGCGGGTATCTGGTCGGTCAAGTCAAGTTCGATGATCGCCTTGAGCGCGAGCGCCAGCCAACCTTGCGCGATTTCGACACGGCCGGCTGCGCCGGCGGCCTCCATCATGTCGGCGGCGAGGCGCAACAGAGCCAATGGGCGCGGTGGCGGCTTATTGACATAACCGACAGCGCGGAGTTCGTCGGCAAGCCGGCCGGTCGTGTCGCCCGTGTCGAACCAGGCCTGCACGGAATAGAGCTGACCGATACCGGCAACCTTGTCGTCACGCTCGCCATCGGCCGCCAGCAGCATGCGAACGCTTTCCTCCACCAGGTCTTCAATCTCGTGCATGGACATGGCGCTCTCCTTACCCCGCTTTCAGCTTCCGCGCTGATCGGCCTGCCCTTCGGCAATGGCGTTTCCAGCATTTGCACTTGCCGGTCGGTCATTTCCTGCGTGCCACCGCACCTGGGGCATACCGGTTCGCCGATCCAGATCGTATGACTATCATAGCCATATTGCGGTCGCTCCTATGAAGACTTTGAGCGCGGGATGGACCGTGACCGCGAGGTCGACCACCACGTCGATCCGGCCGAGAAGTCCCGTCTGTTGGAGCTTTCACTCCGTGTGTGGTGACGCCGTTGGTCACGATTGCGCGCGGCAGCTTGCGCCTGTCGAGAGCGTCGAGGAAGTCGTGAACGCCCGGCATCAGCAGGATGCCTTCCTCCATCCGCGTGTGGAAGGCCGCGTCGACAGCCCCCGCCTCGATCTCCGTTCCCAGCTCCAGGCCGATCAGCCGGGATATTCCGCCTGCGGGACGTCGACGAGCCGGTTGAAGAAGGACGGGTCCAGCTCGTGGCCGAGGCCGCGAAGCGCGCGGGGCGCGATCTTCATCTGGAGCTGTTCGGTGTCCAGCAGCCCATCCATGTCGAGGACGACGCCGGAGCAATCGATCGTCATGATTGCCTCAGAACCTTGTAATGACGGTGACCCCGGCGCCCTGGAATTTGTCCATGGCCATCAGCACATCGATCGACTCCTCCAGGCCGATCTTCTGCCTGACCAGACGCTCCGGCCTCAGCTTGCCGGCGAGGATCATCGGCATCATCACGTCGTAGCGATGCGCCTGCATCCCGTGGCTGCCGAGGATTTCGAGCTCATGCGCCACGATCCGGCTCATCGGCACGATAGGCGTGCTGTGGTCGGCCAGCATCAGCCCCACCTGCACATGCTTGCCGCGCCGGCGCAATCCGAGGATCGAATTGAAGCAGGTCTCCGGATGCCCGAGCGCGTCTAGTGAGACATGGACGCCGCCCTTGCTCGCCTCTATCACGGCCCCGGACACATCGGCGACGGATCGGGCATTGATCGTGATAGCCGCACCGAGGCTTCGCGCCAGCGCCAGCTTGTCGTCGGCGATGTCGACCGCGACGACGTTGGCGCCGAGCGCATCGGCAATCATGATCGCGGCGAGGCCCACCCCGCCGCAGCCGTGGACCGCCACCCATTGACCCGCCGCAACCTTGCCTTGATCGACGACGGCCCGGAAAGAGGTCACGAAACGGCAGCCCAGCGAAGCAGCGGTTGCGAAACTGACGCTTTCGGGCAGCGCGACCAAGTTCAGGTCCGCCTTGTGGATCGAGACATATTCAGCGAACGATCCCCAATGAGTGAAGCCGGGCTGGAACTGGTGGTGGCAGACCTGTTGATGGCCGGCATGGCACTCCGGACAGTCCCCGCACCCGCCTACGAAGGGTACCGTCACCCGGTCGCCCACCTTCCATTTCGTGACGTCCTTGCCAATCGCCTGGATCACGCCGGCCAGTTCATGGCCTGGCACATGCGGCAGCTCGATATCGGCGTCATGGCCCACCCAGCCGTGCCAGTCGCTACGGCAGACGCCCGTCGCCTCGACCTTCAGGACCACCCCGTGGGGCTCCGGCGAAGGATCGGGCACACGGACCAGCTTCGGGCGTTCGTTGAAGGCTTCAAACATCACGGCTTTCATGTACTTCCTCACGGACGGTGGGTTTTGGATTTTGCGCTGAACCAGATCACTACCTCATAGAGAGCCTTGCCGTCGGCACCAACAACATCATGCTGGAAGCAGCACCACCGCTTTCAGCTCCGACTACGCTGACAGTTGGATGCTGTGGGACAGCGGGTTGTGACGCGGCCGCCGGCATTGCCCGCGCTCCATGGCTGGACCCATCGGCGGACACCCTTTTCGAGATCGGCGACGATGCGTTCGGTGATGCGGGTATAGGCGTCGGCGCGCGAGCCGGATTTCCTGTCGGTCATTTTCCTGTCCTCCGTTTCAGAGCCGCGCCCGTCGCGGAGGTCCACAGCCGAGGCAATCAGGAGGGACCGCGCACCGACCAGGCCCGTCGCACAGCGACGGGCGAGAAGGACCGGAACGAAGTGGAGGACGGCGAAGCCGTTGCGCGGACCGGCGGCCCCGGCAGGATCGCCATCCGGGACGGCCGCAAGCGCAGCCCCTCTCCTACCTTCTCTTCCTGCCTCCTAGGGAGCGGCGCCGCGGATACGGGCAGCCCAAAGTGCAAGGCCACGCCTCTTCCGTTGGTTGGGTCAACCAAGGGTCGCTATCTGCATGCAGGGCCCCTTACATTCAAGGATGAAGTCGTACCTCTTTGTGATCACGGCGGCGCATGCTTAATGCTCGCCGTATGCGTCGTGATAGTTCCACCACCGGTACGGGGGCGTTTGCGGGTATCCGCTCGGCGAGTCCTCCCATTCCTCCTGGCGTCCGAGCGCAGTGATGTCGAGGTAGCTCCATGTACTCCCCATAGCCTCGTCGCCGCGATTGTTGACGAAGTAGGTGCGGAAGATCCTTTCGCCCTCGCGGATGAAGGCGTTGGTCCCGTGCATCTCGCGGACACCGAAGTCCGCATCAAAGTCATCGATGATCGTGTACCAAGGGATCTCCGCCCATCCCATCCGTTTCTTAAGGCCTCGGATCTCGGACTGGGGCGCGCGCGAGACGAACGCAAGCGTGGTGTCGCGAGCATTCAGATGGGCCGGATGCGCGACCTGATCGGCGAGGAAAGAACAGCCGGCACAGCCACGTTCCGGGTACATGCCGCCTTCTGCATAAGAATTCGTGACTTCGAGCCCGTAGAAGAAGCGATAGACGATTAGCTGCCTGCGCTTCTCGAACAGGTCGAGAAGGTTGACCATCCCGTTCGGGCCCTCAAATCGGTAATCCTTCTCAACAGCCATCCACGGCATCCGGCGCCGCTCGGCCGCCATCGCGTCGCGGGCCCGCGTGAGTTCCTTCTCTTTCACGAGCAGCTCCTCGCGCGCGTTCTCCCACTCCTGCGCCGAGACGATCGGTGGCGTCTTCATCTTCATCATCCTTCCTTCAAGTGATCGTCACAAGCCCATACGAACGTCGATGTCGTCCCCCAGTTGATCCTGCTGTCCATTCCGATTGCATTATACAATCAGTATGCATGAGTTTATTCTGATTGCAATATGCAATCAGAATGGACGGGCTAAGGTCATGAAAGTGCGATCCAACTGCCCGATCAATCTGGCCACCGAGGCTCTCAGCGACTCCTGGAGTCTAGTCGAGACCTTCATGCAGCTACGGCTCAATGCTTTCGCGAAACTGCTTCAGCATCAGAATTTGCGACCCTCGCAAGCCCGCCTAGCGACATCGATTTTACCTGCAGCAGCGGCACGGTGCCTGTCGCGACAGCAATCGAACACGACCTCTTCCAGTTCATGCTTTTCCTTTGTCTTGCCAGCACGCCCTTGGTGGCCCTTTCCTTCTCTTCCTTCCCCGCACCTCGCGCAGCCCCTTCGGACGCCGCGAAGAGCAAAGGCGGCAAGGGCGCGGCTGGCACAACTGAGGGAAATGTGAGTGCGCGCCCGGCCCCTGCCAGCCGCGGCACAGCTTCCCTTGCCGCCGTAGCTCGCAAGCGGCACCGCCGGAAGGAAAACGGCCGGCTCAGAGAGCCGGCCCGCTTTCAAAGGCGTCGTATTCCGCGAGCGCTTCGATCTCGTCGTCGTCGAGTCCCGCGCTCGGCAAGACGCCAAGACCCCCGTCTGTACGGAACAGCGTGACCGGCGTCATGACGGTGTGGGCCAGCTGGTATGCGTGGTCTTGGGCGCGGGGAAGCTCATGATAAGGCCGCGCGGCAATACATCTGTGGGCCGCCGAGAGACATGCTGACCAAGGAGCTGGCGACCGTCGAAGAGGCGGTCGGGCGGCCCGGTCATTTTTCGCTGGGCTTCGGCTTTGACCTTTACCGCCACAAGGAAGCGCGCAACATCCTGGTGCTTGGCTACGAGAGTGTCTTTGAAGCTGCAGGCAGTTATGTGCAGGCAGCGGTACGCATCGAAGGCCGTGCGCGTCCCGATTCCATCCGGGTCCTCCTGACTTTGTGTTCTCATCTACTGTTAGCGACGCTACCGCTATGGGGCGGCCATGCGAATGAAATCGCAATGGTCGCCCGGCTCAGGGGTCAAAGTTCCGGATATCGCGCTCGCTGAGGATGGCGGCTGGGTCGTTCAAGGCTCCGCCAGATAAGCGGCGATCAGCGCGACGGCACCTGTTTTATGACGTCAAGCAGCGCGGCAGGAAGAGGTCGCATGACGCGGAGGCGCCAACCAATCTCCTTACCGTGCTCGCATGTGAGCGGCAGCGTCACTCGCCCGGCAGCCCTGCTTCACCGCACCCACCGCAAGGCCAAGGGCGGAAAGTGCGCACGCTGAAGTTCACTCACCCCCTTGTCGCATGGCTATCCCCGATCCGCATGAATAACTCAGGCTGGGTCCCGCGCGGGCTTCACCGGCGGCCACATGCGCGAGAAGACGCCATCCTTCAGCAAGACGCCATGATAGACGGCCGCACCGACATGCAGGGCAACGAGCGCGGCCAGCGTGTATTTGGCGGTCGCGTGGATGGACTTGGCCGTCTCGGCCAGAGCCTCGTTCTTCTCCAGCAGTGGGGGAATGCCGAGCACGTCGAGGATGTCGATGGGGAAGGCGCCGGCCGTGACTCGGACATAGCCGCTGACGGTCATGACCACGATCACGACATAGAGGCCGAGATGGGTCGCGTAGGCAGCGATGCGCTGTAGCTTCGGCACAGAGGCCGGCAACGGCGGGGCCGGATGCGTCAGCCGCCATACGATGCGCAATGCGATCAGCAGGAGAAGAATTACGCCGGTCGACTTGTGGAAGACGAAGAGCAGGTCCTGAAGCGGCCGGTCGACCTCCATGGTCATCACGTTGCCGGCGACGAACATGGCGATCACGAGCACGGCCATGATCCAGTGCAGGAGGCGGGCGGTGGTTCCGAACGTCATGACGATCTCCACAGCGAACGAAACTGCAGCATGGACCTCCTTTGCGCGGTTGGAAAGCATTCACTTTCGCGTGATTATCTTGCCAGCCGCGCAGGCTCCTCCATACTTTGCCGGCATGAGGAACCTGTCCATGCCGGGCCCTCCATCCGCCGACATACGCCTGCCGGGCTGCATTCACCGCACGGCGCGTATCGCCGTCTGCGTAGCGGCCGCCGCGCTAGCGTCAGTACTGACGCTGGCCGGGTCGGACATCGCCCCCGCCACGATCGCAATCCTGCTGTTCGGGGGGATCGCCTCGGTGATCCTTCGCCGGGTCGAGGCCTACCATCCCTTTCCGGAGTTCGGTCCGGCTAACCTGATCACGCTGGCGCGTGCCGCACTCGCCTGCCTGCTCGCGGCGATCGTGACGACCGGATCGCTGGCACTGTGGCTGATCGCCTTCCCGTTGGCGCTCGCGGCCCTTGCGCTCGACGGCGTCGATGGCTGGGCGGCGCGGCGCACCGCGATGGCGTCGCGCTTCGGCGCGCGTTTCGATATGGAGATCGACGCGTTGCTGATCCTCGTCCTGTCCGCGGCCGCCTGGGTAGGCGGCAAGGCCGGCGCGTGGGTGCTGCTGCTCGGCCTGATGCGATATGCCTTCCTCGCCGCCTCGCTTGCCTGGCCTGCGCTCGGCGCGGACCTGCCTGCCTCGACCCGGCGCAAGGCCATCTGCGTGGTGCAGGTCGCCGTGCTGGCGCTGCTCCTGCTGCCGGCTATCGCGCCGCCGCTCTCGACGGGGCTGGCGCTCGGCGCGCTCGGGGCGCTCTCATGGTCTTTCGCAGTGGACGTGATCGCGCTGCTACGCCGGGCGAAGGCCGCATGACCGGCTTGGCGACCACGCTGGGCCTTGCCCGATCGCTCGCGATCTACCGGGCGCGGCCGTGGCGAATCGGCCGGCTGGCCACCTTCTACCGGCAGTTCCTAAGCCCCGGCGACATCGCCTTCGACATCGGCGCCCATGTCGGCAACCGTGCGCTGGCAATGGCGCGGGCAGGCGCGCATGTGGTCGCGCTGGAGCCGCAGGCGCCGTTCCATGCCTTCCTCGTCCGGACCATGCCGAGCGCGGTGACGGTGCTGCCGCTGGCGGCCGGCCCCGTGGAGGGCGAGGGCAGCATGGCGGTGTCGCGGCGGCATCCGACCGTGTCGTCGCTTGCGCCGGGCTTCGGCGCGGCGATGGCGAGACGCGACGCGAGCTTCCGTAACGTGGCCTGGGATGGCGAGCAGTTGGTAAGGGTCACGACACTCGACGCGCTCCGCAAGGTCCATGGCAATCCCGCCTTCGTGAAGATCGACGTGGAAGGCTACGAGGCCGACGTGCTAGCTGGGCTGAGCCATCCGGTGCCGGCGCTGGCGTTCGAACACCTGCCAGCAGCGGCTGACGTGACGCGCGCCTGCGTCAGCCGCCTGTCGCGGCTCGGCCCATATCGCTTCAATCTTGTCTCCGGCGAAAGACCGGCTTTCCTGTTACCGGCCTGGGTAGAGGGCGCGACGATTCTCGACGCCGCAGCCCGTTCGGGCCGTGCCGGCGACATCTACGCGCGGCTTGAACCATGAGGACGGCGCAGCGGAGCTCGCTTGCTGCGATTGCCGCGCTGGCGCTCCTGTATCTCGCACTCGTTGCGCCCAACCATCCGGATGCGGCGACATGGGCAGCGCTGCGACATATCCCGCTCGAGCTGCCGTTGGTCATGACGCTTCTGCTCGCCGTCGGGGCGTGGCCGGCGGCACGGTGGCCGGCGCGAGCGATCGTCACGCTCCTGATCGTGATCGCGTTGCTACTGAAGGCGGCGGACCTCGCGCTGTTCGGGGCGCTCGCACGGCCCTTCAACCTCGCCTACGACCTGCCGCTGCTGCATGCAGCCTGGATGCTGCTCGCCGGATCGAGCGGCCCGGTTCCGGCGGCGCTCTATCTGACGGCGGCCGTCCTGGTGCTGGCGCTGCTATCGTTTGTGATCTGGCACGCCACCGGCGTGCTCCTCCGCCACGCGTCGGAGCGGCCGCACACAGTCTCCATACTGACGGCCGCGATCGCGGTCGCGACCACCGCCGCGTGGTGGGCGGGCGCGGCCTCGCCCTTCTCGACCCGGCTGATCGCGGGCCACGCATCGGCGGCGATGCGCGCGATGCAGGACGTCGCGGCGCTCGAGGCTGAGGCGGCACAGGACCCGGTGCTGGCCTCCGTGCCTAGCCCCCTCTCCGGCCTTGCCGGCACAGACATCGTCCTCGTCTTCGTCGAATCCTACGGCCGCTCGACGCTCGACAGCCCGCTCTATGCCGGAACGACCAACGCCGCCTTGCGCGACGTGGAGCGCGAACTCGGCGCGCTGGGCTATGCGATGCGCTCCGCCTGGCTGACCTCGCCGACCATGGGTGGCCAGAGCTGGCTGGCGCACGGGACGCTGCTCTCCGGCCTCTGGATCGACGGGCAGGGCCGCTACGATGCGCTGATGCGCAGCCAGCGGAAGTCACTCAATCGGGTGGCGGCTGAGGCCGGCTGGCGCAACGTCGGCGTGATGCCGGCGATCGTCATGCCCTGGCCGGAGGCGGCGTGGTTCGGCTACGACACGGTGCTGGCCGCGAAGGATCTCGGCTATCGCGGCAAACCGTTCAACTGGGTGACCATGCCCGACCAATACACGCTCTCGGCCTTCGAGCGGCTGGAACTCGGCCCTGGCCGCAACAGGCCGGTATTCGCCGAGATCGCGCTGATCTCCTCGCACGCGCCCTGGACGCCAATCCCGTCGCTCGTACCGTGGGAGGCGGTCGGCTACGGCACGGTCTTCGACGCGCAGGCGGCCTCCGGCGACACGCCCGAGCAGGTATGGGCCGATCCCGACCGCGTGCGCGACCAGTTCCGGCGGTCGATCGACTATGCGCTGCGCGCGGTCGGCTCTTTCGCCGCGCGGCATGGCGAGACCAAGCCGCTCTTCGTGATCCTCGGCGATCACCAGCCGGCGGTCTTCGTCTCGGGCTCCGACACGAACCGCGACGTGCCGATCCACCTGTTCGGACCCCCCGAGGCGGTGGCGAGGTTCGACGCGTGGGGCTGGACGCACGGGCTGGTCCCGGCGCATGACACGCCGGTCTGGCGGATGGACGCGTTCCGCGCGCGTTTCATCGAAGCCGTCTCCAGAATGGAACCGCAGCCGCAGTCGGGCGTAGTGCGTTCATGAACCAGCACGAACTGATCCAGCCTGGCCTTGCCGACCTGCCTCTGGCGCGAGCCGATGTCACGGAGCGGGTCTGGGCCGCGTTGCTGGCTTGCGCCGATGGTGAAGCCGGGGTGCAAGCCGAGCCAGGCTGGAGCGCGGAGGAACGGGCGGCTGCCGCGCTTTACGGACCGCTGCTCGGTCGCGGTGCAGGGCGCCCCTATATCGTCGCGCAGGTGGGCCAGTCGCTCGACGGCCGCATCGCGACGCCGGACGGCGACGCGCAGCACGTTTCCGGCCGCGACGGGATCGCCCATCTGCATCGCTGCCGTGCGCTCGCCGACGCGGTGGTTATCGGCGTCGGCACGGCCGTAGCCGACGATCCACGCCTCACTGTCAGGCTCGCGGCGGGCCGGAGCCCGGCACGCATCGTGATCGACCCGTCGGGGCGGCTGGGAAACGATGCCGTTGTCTTCCGCGATGACGGCTGCCGGCGCATCGTCGTGCAGGCCTGCGGGCGACGACAGTCGGCTGGCGTGGAGGTTGTCGAACTGCCCTTGCGCGGGGACATGCTCGACCCGTGCGAAATCGCCGGAGCGCTGGACGGGCTCGGGTTCCGGCGCGTGCTGATCGAGGGTGGCGGCACGACCATCGGCCGCTTCCTGGATGCGGAGCTCGTGGATCGCCTTCATATCGGCATCGCGCCCTTGATCATCGGCGCAGGACCATCCGGCCTCAACGCCATGCCGCCGCCGCGGCTCATCGAGGCAAGGCGGCCGAAGGCGCACGTCTACGGGCTCGGAACTGACCTCATCGTGGACTGCGCATTCGGCGGTGCCTAATTTCTATCGGCACGGTAGGGCGAACAGGTCGACATGGCCGATCGTGCAGACGGCACGGTCGATCATTCCGAGACGTCTGTCCAGCCAGCCGACCGCATTCGTGCCCGCCTCGGCGGCGGCCCGCGCGATGCCGCCGAGCAGCTCGGCCTGGAGCGGGCGGTCGTCCGCATCGAGACGCCAGGGGCTGCCGGCCGACCTGACGCAATATCCGCGCTTTCCCATCGCCTCGGCCAGCGCCGGTCCCGCAGCTGGTCCGAGCGCCGGCCCGAGGCCTTTGTCACCCGTCTGGTGGCGGTTGAAGGCGGTAGTGACAGCGGCGTCCTCCGGGTCGGGAACGGACCATTCCATCCGGCCGTCATAGGTGAGCGTCGCGTAGAGGCCCGCCCGCTGTCCGGCGATGCGGTCGGCGAGCGCCTCGATCCAGTCGCGCCCGGCAAGATCGAACAACGCGGAGGCCGTCACCAGAACCGCGCCGTCGAGCGGCAGCGCGTCGATATGCGCGAGATCGGCCTCGATGGTGCAGGCATCGGGTATCGCGGACGCCTCGGCAAGCAGCGCTGCATCCCGGTCGACCAGCGTCCAGTGCGCGGCCCGCGGACCGATAGCGCGGACTGTCGAACCCGTGCCCGAGCCGAGATCGACCGCCGTGGGAGCGGATTTCGCGCCGAGCCATGTGCGGACCTGTTCCAGCAGGCCCACATCGCGCGCGGCCCGGTCGGCGGGCTCGCGCAGGGCCAGCCATGCGGCCGAAAAGCTCATTGCAGGCGCTCCAGCACACCGGCTACGATGCCGGCCGTGTCCTGCCAGGTCGGAAGCGCCTGGCCGGCGGCCCAGGCGGCGTCGGCCGCCTGGCGATGTGCTTCGGGATCGGTCAGCAGCCGCGCGATCGCCCCGGCCAAAGCGGAGGGATCGTTGGGCGGCACCAGCGCGCCCGCTTTCTCCGGCACGACATCGGGCACGGCGCCCGCCCGGCAGCCGATGGTCGGCAGGCCGTGCGCCAGGGCTTCCGCATAGGCCATGCCGTAGCCTTCATGGCGGGAGGGGAGGACGAAGATGTCGGCACTCGCCAGCTCGGCGTCGGCATCGGCCACGGCGCCGGCGAAGGCGACGCGGCCGGCGAGGCCGAGGCCGGCGGCGCGTGATTTCAGCCTCCGGGTCCACTCCGGATCGCGGTCGTCCGCACCGACGAGGCGCGCCGTCCAGTCGAGATGGCGCAGGTGGCCGAGCGCCTCGATCAGCACGTCGTGGCCCTTGCGCGGCACCAGCGCGCCCACGCTGAGGAGCACGGACGGCGAACCGTTGGCGGGCGCGCGGGGCTTCAGATCGGTTCCGGGCAGCGCGACGGTAATGCGCTCGGGCGGCACCGAAAAGCCGGCGGCCAGCCGTCGCGCCGTCGCGCCGCTTGTGCAGACGACGGCGCGCGCATGGGCGAGCGCGGCGCGCTCGCTCGCCTTTAGGGCTTCCGCCTCTGCGGCAGTCAGGCCCGTCTCGTCGGCGAGCGGGTGATGCACGAGCGCGACCAGCCTGAGGCGGGCCGAAAGGGCAGGAGCAAGCTCGTCCATCGCGCCGAAAGCGAGCCCGTCGACCAGGACGATCGCATCATCGGGAAGGGAATCGAATGCGTCCTTCGTCGCTTGCCGTTCCGCGTGCGACAGGAACGGATAGCCGGCAGGCAGCGGAACCGTATTAACCTGCCAGCCGAGGCTAGGAAGCCCGGCGATCAGACGACGGTCGTAACCGTAGCCGCCGGTTGGCAGCGACAGGTTTCCCGGGATCGCGAAATGAACCGTGCCGGCCACGTCACAGAGCCGCCTCGTACCAGGCGCGCGCGACATGGCTCTCATGGAGCTGGACCCGGATTTTCGCGACGCGGCCCCCGTCGCCGAGGCGGCCGCCGCGTGCGGCGGCGGCAAGCTGGTCGAAGATGTGGCGGCACAGGAACTCCGTCGTGGTGAATTTACCCCTGAAGGCCGGCACTTCGTCCAGATTGGCATAACGGAGCGGCTGGAGCGCGTCCTGCAACGCCTCGGTGGCGAGGCCGATGTCGACCACCAGCCCATTGGCGTCGAGGTCCCCGGTGAAGAAGGCGGCATCGACTACGAAGGTCGCGCCGTGCATCCCCTGTGCCGGACCGAAGACCGGCGAGGGCAGCGAATGGGCGATCATGACGTGGTCGCGGACTTCGACGGCGAACATGGAGGCTCCTGGTCAGGTCTGATAGGCAATGCGGTGGCACAAGGTCGCCGGGTCCGCGAGGATCCCTGCGTAGCAGTTAGGAAGATCGAGGAAGGGCGTTTCGCCGTTGATCAGGCAATCCAGCCTGTCGTTTACCAGCAGTCCCAGCGCGGCCTCCAGCCGCCGCCGATGCGACCAGCGCGGCCGCCGGTCGACCGGCACCCTGCCGACCTGGGAGGAGACGATCGACAGGCGGCGCGCGTGAAAGGCCCGGCCGAGCGGCACGGCGGGTTCCCGGTCACCGTACCAGCTCGCCTCGACCACGCGCGCCTCGTCGCCCGCGGCGGCGAGCGCCGTGGCGAGCCCCTGCGCGGTGGCGCTGGCATGGATCACCGCATCGCAATCGCGCGGCGCGTCAGCGGGCAGGACGAAACGGCAATCAAGGCGGTCGGCGATCAAGGCGCGATCCGGATTGATATCCACCACGGTTACCGTGGTGCCGGGCATCCGCGCGCAGAGCCATCCGGCCAGTAGCCCGACCACACCGGCACCGACGACGACGACGCGGTCACCGGGTCCGACGCGAGCGTCCCACGCGATGTTGAGTGCGGTTTCCATGTTTGCGGCCAGAACCGCGCGGGGCGCGGGAACATGGTCCGGCAGGGGGAGGACCATCGCTGCAGGCGCTGCGAAACGGTCCTGATGGGGATGGAGGCTGAAGATCGTGCGGCCGGCGAGCGCGGACGGCCCTTTACGGACGATGCCCACTGCCGCGTAACCGTATTTGACGGGAAAGGGAAAATCGCCTTCCTGCATGGGGCAGCGCATGCGCTCATGCTCGGACGGCGGCACGCAGCCGGCGGCAACCAGCGACTCCGTGCCCCGACTGATGCCCGAGTACAGCGTCTCGACCAGCACATCGCCCTCGCGCGCCGCAAGCGGCGCCGACCTGATCTCGCCCCTGCCGGGCGCCGTCAGCCAGAAGGCGCGCGCCTCACGCATGAAGCGGCTCGCGGCCATGGCGCGGCTTGCATGACGCGAGGCGGCCGGGCGATGAAGGGTCTCGGTTGGGCACACCGCGAAGCTAGGGCCTTTGGCGGACTTTGGAAAGGGCAATGAGCTTGGATGCTGGGTGCAAACATCGTCTGGATCATGTGCGACCAGCTCAGGCATGACCATCCGTCGGGCTACGGCCATCCGCACATGAAGACGTCGAACATCGAAGCACTCGCTGTGCGCGGGGCGTCCGTCTCGACCCCGCCTAGTACAGTCGATCATCTGCGGTTCATCGCACATGAGCGCCTATACCCTCATCAACTGGCCGCGTCTCGGCACCGGCAGGCCAAGAAGCTTCTCCGCCGCCAGGCAGAACGCATGTTCCTGGTTCATCGGCGCCACATAACCCAACCGGTCGAAGTAAGGCAGGGCCTGCAGGTAGGTCTTCGACTCGATGAGCTTTTCCATGCCGCGATGCAGCAGGCCGATATGCGGGTCGGCACGCTCCACCATTCGCCATCCAGTTCCAGGACCACCAAGCGCAGCACGCCATGCGCAGCGGGATGCTGCGGTCCGAAATTGATTGTAAAGTTGCGCACTGCTTCAGGCCCAGGCACCTCCGCGCCTGTTATGCGGTTTCCTGGATGACCAGCGTCAACGCGCCTGCCGGGTCGACCGCCGCCGCCACCACCTGCGTGACGTTGAGCCCATTTTGAGCAAGCATGGTCATGGCTTCGGGCGAATCCTCGATGGACGCGTGCAGCGCACGCAGATCGTCCACGCTGGTATCGTTCAGCTTTGCCTCGACCATGGTTTTGAGGCGTGGGGGCAGGTCTTCGAACCGCACGATGGTGATGGCTATGATGGTCTGGTCCGGCAAGGTTTCCGGCGTCTGCTGCGCGGGCGGCTGGCCGGGAAGCTCGTCCGTTGGCCCTTGTGCCATCGTCGGCTGGATGCTGGCGACAACGGAAAGGGCAGCGATCAGCGTCACAATACGCATGGCTTCACCTTTCATGTCTGTAGCCATAACCCACGTGCCCGCAGCATGTTCCCGGCTATCGCACGCCTGCGGGGAAATTCTGCAGGTGCCGGTTGCCCTACCCTGTCCGTTTCTCCTGAAAGGAATGCGCTTCCCGGAGCGGATCGATTACCTCCTTGTCCGTGGTCTCGTCGAAATCCTCGTAATGAAGGCCGACCGCCAGGAACGGGTCGGGCGTGGCGAACCTGTTGCAGCCGTTAGGGCATCTTGCTGGGTCTCGGTGCTCAATGAAGCAACCAGTATGAACCGCGCGCGTTGTCAGGAAAATCCCTAACCAGTCAGGAGAGTGGGTCGCCAACTGCTTCCCGAACAGGCATCGCGAATATGAGGGACATCGCCAGGCGGCTGGCCGCGCTGTCCCTGTGTCTGCACATTTGCGGGTGCTCGGGCGTGCAATCGGCGCTCGATCCGGCGGGCGAAGAGGCGGCGCATGTCGCGCAGCTTTTCTGGATCATGGTCGTCGCCGGTGGCCTGATCTGGCTGGCGGTAGTCAGTTTGCTGTCTTATGCCTCGCGCGGGAAGCGCGGCAGGCTGGACGAGCAAGCGGCCGGCCGTCTGATCTTCTGGTGCGGCGCGGCCATTCCCGCCTTCCTGCTTTTCCTGCTGCTCGGCTATGCGCTGTGGCTGATGCCGGGGCTGCGTCCCTTCGCACCGGCCAACGCTTCCGATGCGCTCACCGTGGAGGTCACGGGCGAGCAGTTCTGGTGGCGCGTCGCCTATCATGATCCCGATACCGACACGCCGGTGCTCTCCGCCAACGAGATCCGGCTGCCCGCGGGCGAGCGCGTGGAATTCAGGCTGAAGAGCACCGATGTCATCCATTCCTTCTGGATACCGGCGCTGGGCGGCAAGATGGACATGATCCCCGGCCGCGTGAGCCGGCTTTCGCTGCTGGCCACCAAGACCGGCACCTATCGCGGTCCGTGCGCGGAATATTGCGGCACCTCGCATGCGCTCATGGCGTTCACCGTCGTCGTCATGGAGCCTTCCGAATTCCGGCAGTGGCTGCAAGCGCGCGCGGGCGCCTCGCCGGGCGCAGGTTCCGAAGGCCGCGACCTCTTCCTCGCCCACGGTTGCGGCGCGTGCCATCGCGTCGCGGGCACGGAGGCGGACGGAAGCGTCGGGCCCGACCTCTCCCATGTCGGCTCGCGCGAGACCCTCGGCGCAGGCATCCTGCCGAACAGCGAGGGCACGCTGCGCGACTTCATCGCCCATCCGCATGTCATCAAGCCGGACTCGAAAATGCCGGCCTTCTCCATGCTGCCCGAGCGGGACATCGGCGAAATCGCCGCCTGGCTGAAGGGGCTCGAATAGCCATGGCCACGAAAGCCCGGACCCGCGCAAGGAAGGTGAATGCGGCGTCAAAACAGGCCGAGACGGAGCAGCTGCGCCGCGTGTGGGAAACGCCGCGCGGCTGGCGCTACTGGACCTCGGTCAACAACACGCAGGTCGGGCTCTGGTATGGCGGCGCGGCCTTCGCCTTCATGCTGTTCGCCGGCGTGCTAGCACTGCTGATGCGCGTGCAGCTCGCGGTGCCGGGCAACGACATGATGTCGGCCGATTTCTACAACCAGGCCTTCACGCTGCACGGCACGGTGATGATGTTCCTGTTCGCCGTACCGATCTTCGAGGCGGTGGCGATCTTCCTGCTGCCGCCTATGCTTGGCGCGCGCGAACTGCCCTTTCCAAGGCTCGGCGCCTTCGGCTTCTGGAGCTTCTTCATCGGCGGCGTGTTCGTCTGCGGCTCCATCTTCTTCGATGCCGCGCCCTCCTCAGGCTGGTTCATGTATCCGCCGCTGGCCACCGACAAGGCGCTTTCCGGCATCGGCGCCGACATCTGGCTGCTGGGCCTGTCCTTCATCGAGGTGGCTTCGATAGCGGCGGCCGTGGAGCTGATCGTCGGCATCATGAAATGCCGCGCGCCCGGCATGCGCGTCAACCTGATGCCGCTCTTCGCCTGGTATCTGCTGATCGTCGCCGGCATGATCCTGTTCGCCTTCCCGCCGCTGATCGCGGGCGACCTGCTTTTCGAGATGCAGCGCATGTTCGACTGGCCGTTCTTCGATCCGGCGCGCGGCGGCGATCCGCTGCTGTGGCAGCACCTGTTCTGGATATTTGGCCACCCGGAAGTCTACATCATCTTCCTGCCGGCCATCGCCCTGATGGCAATGATCGTGCCGACCTTCGCGCAGCGTCCCATCGTCGGCTATTCGTGGATCGTGCTGGCCGCCGTCGGAACCGGCTTCCTCTCCTTCGGCCTGTGGGTCCACCACATGTTCACCACGGGGCTGCCGCAGATCTCGCTGGCCTTCTTCTCGGCCGCCTCGGAAGCCGTCGCCATTCCCACCGGCGTGCAGATCTTCGTCTTCATCGCCACCATGCTGGCCGGCCGCGTCATCTTTTCCGTGCCGATGCTGTTCGGCTCGGGCGGCATCGCCATCTTCGTCATCGGGGGCTTGACCGGCGTCATGGTCGCGCTCGCCCCCTTCGACTGGCAGGCCCACGACACCTATTTCATCGTCGCCCACCTGCATTATGTCCTGATCGGCGGGATGCTCTTTCCGCTGGTCGGCGGCCTCTATTACTACTATCCGCTCATCGGCGCGCGCATGCTGTCGATGCGGCTTGGCCGCATCGCCTTCTGGCTGATGTTCACAGGCTTCAACGTCGGCTTCTTTCCCATGCATCTCACCGGCCTGCGCGGCATGCCGCGCCGTGTCTTCACCTATCCGCAGGGCATCGGCTGGGACTGGCTGAACCTCGTCTCCACCATCGGCGCCTTCGTCTTCGCGGCCGGCGTTCTGGTCGTCGTCTTCGACGTGCTGCGGCCGAAGAAGCGGCAGCCGCGCGCTGTCCAGAACCCGTGGAAGGCTGGCACGCTCGAATGGCTGAACGAGCCAGAGGAAAACTGGGGCGTGCGTTCGATACCGCCCGTCGAAAGCCGCTACCCGCTATGGGACCAGAAGGGACTGGCCGAGGAGGTCAATGCCGGGGCCTGGTACCTGTCCGACGCGCGCGACGGACGGCGCGAGACGCTGATCAGTTCCGTCCTCGATGCAGAGCCCGTGCAGTGCCAGCGCGTGGCCGGCCCCTCCGTCCTCCCCATGCTGTCGGCCGCCTTCCTCGGCGGGGTGTTCATCGCGCTCACCTTCGAGCTCTGGGTCCTCGCCCTGCTGTCGGGCCTCGCGACGCTCGTCGCCATCCTGTGGTGGCTGTGGACCGGCACCGGCGAAATCCCCGAGAGGAAAAGCCGGGATGTGGGTCTCGGGCTTCGCCTGCCGCTCTACATCTCCGGCCCGGAGTCCGTCGGCTGGTGGGCGATGTTCATCACCATGGTGGGCGACGGAACGGCCTTCGCCAGCCTTATCTTCGGCTATTTCTTCTACTGGACCATCCATGCCGATTTCACCGCCGGACAGGCCGGCCCCGGCTGGTGGTGGCCGATCGCGGCAGCCGGGCTTTTCCTCGCCGCCTGGACCGCCACAATGGGCGCGCTGCAGCTCAACGCCACCGGCCGAACCGCCGCCATGCGCCTTGCGCTGGCGCTCGGCGCGCTGCTGGCGCTGGCGGCGACCGCCGCCGGCCTTGCCGGGCCGTGGCTGCACGGCATGCAGCCGACCGTCCATGTCTATCCGGCCATCGTGTGGATACTGGTCGCATGGGTGCTGGCGCACGCGGCGGTGGGAATCCTCATGCAGCTCTATTGCCTGGCGCGCAGCCTGGCCGGCCGCCTCACCCCGGCACATGACATGGAACTGCACAATGTCGTCCTCTACTGGCACTTCATGACGATCTCGGCTGTGATCGCCTTCTCCGTCATCGGCCTGTTCCCGGAAGCGATGTGAGGCGGCGATGCGGATCATCCCGAAGGAAA
Source organism: Aquamicrobium terrae (assembly GCF_040545735.1). Lineage (GTDB taxonomy): Bacteria > Pseudomonadota > Alphaproteobacteria > Rhizobiales > Rhizobiaceae > Mesorhizobium > Mesorhizobium terrae_A. Next base: position 4,048 of record NZ_JBEPML010000012.1, on the reverse strand, counting down.
TGCAGACGCTCTGGACCCTGTTCACCGCTCCGGTGATCTGGGCTGCTCATTTCCTCGCCTGCTATATAACGGCGGCGGTGCTGTGCGCGCGGCAGGGCGATGCGGGCTTCGCCACGGTTCAGCTTGGCATCGCCGCCGCCACGCTGCTCGCACTCGGCCTGATCGTGCTTTCGGCGTGGCTTGCATGGCGGCAATGGGGCTTCGGCCGGCGCGATCCGCCGCATGACGATCCGACCCCGCATGACCGCACCCTGTTCCAGGGCTTCGCCACCCTGCTGCTTTCGGGCCTGAGCTTCGTGGCCGTGCTCTATGTCGCCCTGCCGCTCCTGTTCATCGACGGGTGCGCGTCATGAGAAGGCTCTCCCTCATCGCGGGCCTCGCGGTGCTCGTCCTGATCTGGGCGGGGCCGCTGCTCTCGGTCTTGCGGGAGTCATTCGCGGCGCACATGCTTGCCCATATGGGCGTCGTCGCCATCGCCGCACCCCTCATCGCAATCGGGGTTTCCGACAGGATCGCCGCCGTCAGGCCCTCGTCGGCCCTTATCGCCTCGCTGGTCGAGCTTGTCGTGGTGTGGGGCTGGCACATGCCGGCGGCGAGACTGTGGGCCACGTCTTTCGTCTTCGCCACCATTGTCGAGCAGGCCATGTTCCTCGCAGCTGGGCTGTTCCTGTGGCTGACAGCGCTCGCGACGGCGGGCGGCAGTACGGCCCAGAGCGCGTCGGGCGCGTTCGCGCTGCTTCTCACCTCTATCCACATGACCCTGCTCGGGGCCCTGCTGGCGCTCGCCTCCCGTCCACTTTACGGCTTCAGTGAGGTGACCTGCTTCGGCCTCGTCCTCGATGCCGAGCAGGACCAGGCGCTGGGCGGCGTCGTCATGCTGATGGTGGGCGCGGCCGTCTATCTCGCCGGCGGCGTCTTCCTGCTGTCCCGGCTTCTGTCCGGCAACGGGCAGCAAAGGGGGGCCGGGTGATGCATGTCAACTGGAAGCATCTGGCCATCGGACTCGGTGTCCTACCCTTCGTGGCGTTGCTCGGAGCGTGGATCGGCTTCTTCAACGTCGGCGCCTCCAGCGGCCACTGGAAAGTCACCGACTGGTTCCTGCATTTCGCCATGCGCTCCGCCGTGCGCACATACGCGCTCGCCGTCGACGTGCCGGACGCGCTGCCGCGTTACGCCATACAGCCTGCGGCCGGCCATTTTGCGCGCGGCTGCGCCATATGCCACGGCGCGCCCGGTGAGCCGCGAACGCCCGTCATCGACTTCATGCTGCCGCAGCCTCCCGACCTCGCTACCAGGGTGGGGGAATGGACCGACGCGCAGCTCTTCCGCATCGTCAAGCACGGCGTGCGTTTCACCGGCATGCCGGCATGGCCGACGCAAAAGCGCGACGACGAGGTCTGGGCCATGGTGGCCTTCCTGCGCGAACTGCCGCAGATGGACGAGCCGCGATGGCGCGACCTCGCCTATGGCGGGGAAAGGCCGCCGCTGGGGCAAGCCGCGGATTTCCGGCAGGCGCTTGCCGAATGCACCCGCTGCCACGGCGAGGACGGGATGGGCCGCAGCCCGGCGACGCCCGTGCTGGCCGGCCAGAGCGCCGGCTATCTGGCTGAGAGCCTTCGGGCCTATGTCGAAAAGCGCCGCCGGAGCGGCATCATGGGCGTGGCCGCGGCGACCGTCGCACCCGAGCTTCTGCCCGATCTCGCCCGGCATTTCTCCGCCCTGCCCGTCGCGCCTCCTTCCCCCGTCCAGCCGCCCGCGCCGGTCGCGAAAGGCAAGGAGATCGCGCGGAGCGGCGTTCCCGCGCGCGACGTGCCGGCCTGCCTCGGCTGCCATGGCCGGCCCGACGACAATCCGGTCTATCCCGAACTCTCAGGCCAGCCCGCGCCCTATATCGCGACACAGCTCAGGCTTTTCCGCTCGGGCGAACGCGGTGGCACGCGCTTCGCGCATCTCATGCACAACGCGGCGAAGAACCTTTCCGACGACGAAATCGACGCCCTCGCCGCCTATTTCGCGCAGCGGGAGCGCGAATACGCAGCCGGGCACGGTGCTGGACTGTCCGGTGCAGCGCCCTAGTTCCCCTACAGGCCCCTCGGAAGAAGAACTGGAGCGATCATGGCCGCAGTTTCCGCCCCGCCATATATGAAGCCCCTCCATCCGGTCCATGCGATCCTTCTCGCCTTTCCGTTTCCCCTGTTCCTCGCAGCGCTGATCGGCGACTTCGCCTATTGGCAGACTTTCCATATCCAGTGGGCCAATTTCTCGTCATGGCTGATCGCGGGCGGGCTGGTCGGCGGCGGCCTTGCCATGTTGTGGGCGCTGGTCGGCCTGTTCCGCTACCGGGGAAGCGGCAGTTCGCGGCCATTGATCTATTTTATCGTCCTGCTGGTGATGTGGGTGCTCGGCCTCATCAACGCCTTCGTCCATGCGCGGGATGCTTGGGCGGTCATGCCGGAAGGCCTGTATCTCTCGACGGTCACGACCCTTCTCGCGCTGGTCGCTTCCATGATCGGCTATTCGGGATTTCGCTCGAGGGAGGCCGTGTGATGCGCAAGCTTCTGATACTCGCCGCCTGCACCACGCTGCTCGCCGCCTGCGGCGAGGAGGTCGAACCCTTGCAGTATGGGGCCGAACCGAACCTGCCGGAGGCGCAACGGGGGCTGTTGCCGGACATGAAGATCGCGCTGCCCGCCGAGTGGGGCGACGATCTGCCGACCGTGCCGCAAGGCTACACGATCACGCCGATCGCCACCGGCCTCGCGGTGCCGCGCCAGACGCTGGTGCTCCCCAATGGCGACATTCTCGTCGCCGAAGGCTCCGGCGGCGGTGCGCCCACGCTGCGGCCCAAGGACCTCATCGCCAACTACATCAAAGGCCTTGGAAAGACCGACGTGAAAGGCGGAAACCGGCTGACGCTGCTGCGGGACACCGATGGCGACGGCGCCTACGAGACACGGGAAATCTTCGCGAAAGACCTCAACGCGCCTTACGGTCTCGCATTCGTGAACGGCATCATCTACGTCGCCAATCAGGACGAACTGGTGCGCTTCACCTACAGGCAGGGCCAGACCCGGGCGGAGGGACCGCCCGAGAAGGTCACCGACCTGCCCTCGGCCATCAACCATCACTGGACCAAGGCGCTGACAGCCAGCCCGGACGGCCGTTTCCTGTTCGTGGGCATTGGCTCCAACAGCAACATCACCGAGCGCGGCATGGATGCGGAAACCGACCGCGCCATGGTATGGCAGGTCGATGCGCAGACCGGCGCGCACCGGCCATACGCCACCGGCATCCGCAACCCCACCGCACTCGCCATCCAGCCCGGCACCAACCAGCTCTGGGCCGTGGCGAACGAGCGCGACGAGATCGGCCCCAACCTCGTGCCCGACTATCTCACCTCGGTGCGGGAAGGCGGCTTCTATGGCTGGCCCTACAGCTATTGGGGCCAGAACGTCGATCCGCGCGCCCAGCCCCAGGACCCCGAAAAGGTGGCCGCCGCCATCCGGCCCGACTACAGCTTGGGCTCGCATGTGGCAGCGCTCGGCCTTGCCTTCTCAACCCCGGCAATGGGCGGCGATTTCGCGGAAGGCGTATTCATCGGCGAGCACGGAAGCTGGAACCGCACGCCGCCCGTCGGCTACAAGGTGATCTTCGTGCCGTTCCGCGATGGCAAGCCCGCCGGCGATCCGGTCGATTTTGCCACCGGCTTTCTCACCGAGGACGGAAAGGCGCGCGGACGTCCGGTGGGCGTGACGGTCGATCCCAAGGGCGCGCTGATCGTCGCCGACGACATGGCCAACACGGTGTGGCGCATCACCGCCAACCCGGATGCTGCCACTCGAAACTGACGCATGCAAGAAAGTTGAGGCGAGCGCTTCGAATATCAGGAACGCTCCTACAACGACCTGTGGCGTACCCTGCCGCCGTCGGTGGACGCCAAGGGTGGCAGGGTAGACGACAGCGCGGCCGAGCGGAAGAGCGCGCTCAATCTTCCTGAGGAAAACCTGCTCTACTTCCTTGAGAAGAACAGTCCCGCGCTCGAACCCTG
>NZ_JBEPML010000011.1:0-197856 GCF_040545735.1 Aquamicrobium terrae | reverse complement strand
TTGATGACGTCGGGTGTCGGCCCGATCCCGGAACCGGTCGCCTGCCGCCGAGGCTGCGGGTTTGCAGGCCCGCAGCCTCGCTGCTCAACCTACCCCATATCGATCAAACAATCCCGGAAGCCGAAGCGAAGCGGAGGCTATCCGGGATGACAGCGGCGGGTTAGATTCGGAGGTTTCTCCCTCCTTCACCGGCCCCGCGCGATGAAGAACGGATTGGAAAAATCCACGTCGTCCGGCAGGTTGCGCTTGCCATAGGCAAGCGGTGCGCCGTTGACCGTGCGGGTCATGCCGCCGGCCGCGCGCAGCACGGCGTCGCCGGCGGCCGTGTCCCATTCCATGGTGCGGCTGAAGCGCGGATAAAGGTCCGCCTCGCCCGCCGCCAGCAGGCAGAATTTCAGCGACGAGCCGACCGAGACGATCTCGGCCATGCCGAGGGCGGCGATATAATCCTCCGTCTCCGGTGTGTTGTGGGAGCGGCTGGCGACCACGGTGGGCGGCATCGCCTGCTCGCGCACGCCGATGCGCTGGCGCGCCACGACGGAATAGTCCTCGCCAACCCAGAGCGTTTCCGCCAGGCCGGGCCGGCCGGAAAAGAATCGTCCGCTGCACGGCGCGAAGACGACACCGACTTCCGGCGCGCCATCGCGGATCAGCGCGATATTGACGGTGAAGTCGGCGCGGCGGTTGACGAATTCCTTGGTGCCGTCGAGCGGATCGACCAGAAAGAACGCACTGCCGATCTCGCCCGGCCGGACGCCGGCCGCGGTTTCCTCCTCCGCCACGCAGGGAATGCCGGGAAAGCTGGCGCGCAACCCTTCGAGGATGATGCGCTCGCTTGCCCTGTCGGCGTCGGTCACCGGCGAGCTGTCGGCCTTGCTCTCGACCGCGCAGCCCGCTTCGAAGATGTGCATGATCTCGCGCCCGGCTTCGAGCGCGAGCGTTTCGAACAGCGCAAGAATGTCCGTATCGTCAGATACCGCCGCCGCTTTCGTACTGATCCTGGGCAATGTCACGCTCTGTCAACCACCGTTCTACCGCCTCCACCATCTCTTCCGGGGTGCGGCCGAGGGTCTGCAGGCGTACCTCGGGGTTCTCCGGCGATTCGTACGGCGAGTCCATTCCTGTAAAGTTGTCGATCTCGCCTTTCAACGCCTTAGCATACAGCCCCTTGGGGTCGCGGCGCACGCATTCCTCGAACGGCGTGTCGACGAACACCTCGATGAACTCGCCTTTCTCCATCAGGTCGCGCGCCAGCCGCCGCTCGCTGCGGAAGGGCGAGATGAAGGACACGATGACGACGAGGCCGGCATCGGCCATCAGCTTGGCGACTTCGGCCACGCGGCGAATGTTCTCGGCCCGGTCTTCCTCGGTGAAGCCGAGGTCGCGGTTGAGCCCATGGCGGACATTGTCGCCATCGAGGATATAGGTGTGGCGCCCGGCGGCGTGAAGCTTCTTCTCCAGCAGATTGGCGATGGTGGACTTGCCCGAGCCCGACAGCCCGGTGAACCACAGCACCGCCGGGCGCTGGTGCTTGATCGCGGCCCGCGCTTCACGGCCGACATCGAGCGATTGCCAGTGGATATTGTCGGCCCGCCTGATGCCGTGCCGGATCATGCCGGCGCCCACGGTCGCATTGGTGATGCGGTCGATGAGGATGAAGGCGCCGGTCGCACGGTTCTCGGCGAAGGAATCGAAAGCGACCGGCGCGCGCAGCGAGATGGTGACGACGCCCACCTCGTTGAGTTCGAGCGTGCGCGCGCCCTCTTCGGTGAAATCGTTGATGTTCAACCTGTGCCGGATGCCATCGACGGTCGCGCTCGCCTGATCGGTCGCCGTGCGCAACAGATAGAGGCCTCCCGGCCGCAGCGCCTGTTCGTCGAACCAGACGACGGAGGCGGAGAACTGGTCCGCCACCTGCGGGCGGGCCGATGGCGCCACCAGCACGTTGCCGCGCGAAACCTCGACTTCCTCGTCCAGAACCAGCGTCACCGCCTGTCCGGCCACGGCCCTGTCGAGGTCGCCGCCCTGGGCCACGATGCGCTTCACCCGCGCCTGCTTGCCGGATTTGGCCACCACGACTTCGTCGCCCGGCGAAACCGAGCCTGAGGCGATGGTGCCGGCAAAGCCGCGAAAATCGAGATCGGGGCGGTTCACATATTGCACCGGCAGGCGGAACGGCTGCTCGACGGCCTCGTCGTCCACCACCACCGTCTCCAGATGCTCGACCAGCGTCGGGCCTTCATACCAGCCGAGATGCTGCGAGGGCTGGCTGACATTGTCGCCATAGCGGGCCGAAATCGGGACCGCCTCGATGGTGCGGAAACCGAGCTTGCCCGCAAAGGCGCGGTACTGCGCCACGATGCTCTCGAATGCCGCCTGATCGTAGCCGACGAGGTCGATCTTGTTGACCGCCAGGACGATGTGGCGGATGCCGAGCAGCGAGGCGATGACGGTGTGCCGCCGCGTCTGGCGCAGCACGCCCTGCCGCGCATCGACCAGCACGATGGCGAGGTCGCAGGTGGAGGCGCCGGTAGCCATGTTGCGCGTATATTGCTCGTGGCCGGGCGTGTCGGCGACGATGAACTTGCGCTTGGGCGTGGCGAAGAAGCGATAGGCGACGTCGATGGTGATGCCCTGCTCGCGCTCGGCCTCCAGCCCGTCGACCAGCAGCGCGAAATCCACCTCGTCGCCGGTCGTGCCGTGACGGCGCGAATCCTGCTCGAGCGCGGCAAGCTGGTCCTCGAAGATCTGCCGCGTATCGGCAAGCAGCCGCCCGATCAGCGTCGACTTGCCGTCATCCACGGAGCCGCAGGTCAGGAAGCGCAGCAGCGACTTCTTCTCCTGGGAGGCGAGATAGGCGCGCACGCCCTCGACCGCATCGAGATTGTCTGGCGTTACGTGCCGCATTTCAGAAATATCCCTCGCGCTTCTTCTTTTCCATGGAGCCGGATTCGTCGCGGTCGATCGCCCGCCCCTGCCGCTCGGAGGTGCGGGCCGTCAGCATCTCGCCGACGATGGCCTCCAGCGTGTCGGCGCCGGATTCGAGCGCGCCGGTGAGCGGGTAGCAGCCCAGCGTGCGGAACCGCACCAGCCGCTCCTGCACCTGCTCGCCGGGCAGCAGCTTCATGCGCTCGTCGTCCTTGAGGATCAGCATGTCGCCGCGCTGCACGACTGGCCGGCGCTTGGCGAAATAGAGCGGAACGATGGGGATGTTCTCCTGCAGGATGTACTGCCAGATATCGAGCTCGGTCCAGTTGGACAGCGGAAACACGCGGATCGATTCGCCGGGCGAAATGCGGGTATTGTAGATGTTCCACATCTCAGGGCGCTGGTTCTTCGGGTCCCAGGCATGGCTGGCATTGCGGAAGGAGAAGATGCGCTCCTTGGCGCGCGACTTCTCCTCGTCCCGGCGCGCGCCGCCGAAAGCGGCGTCGAAGCCGTATTTGTCCAGCGCCTGCCGCAGCGCCACGGTCTTCATGACATGGGTGTGCGTGTTGGAGCCGTGGTCGAAGGGGTTGATCCCGTCGCGGACGCCATCCTCGTTGATGTGCACGATGAGGTCGAAACCGAGGCGCGCCGCCATCTCGTCACGGAAAGCGATCATCTCGCGGAACTTCCATGTCGTATCGACATGCAGGAACGGAAAGGGCGGCCTGGCCGGATAGAAGGCCTTGAACGCCAGATGCATGAGCACCGACGAATCCTTGCCGACCGAATAGAGCATCACCGGCTTGGAAAAGCTTGCGGCGACTTCGCGGAAGATATGGATGGATTCCGCCTCCAACCGCTGGAGATGGGTGAGCACCGGCGCCATGTCAGCCTGCTTTCCTTTCAACCGACCAAGAACGACCTTCAGATGCCGCCAGAATCTGCACCCGGAAGTCTGCCATCTGGGGCCTGCCGTCGGGGACTGACTTTGCCTGTGTCGGAAATCTGCGTCCGCGCCCGCTTTCTAACCCTGCGCGCGGGGGCGACCAACGCAAGGCCAACTCATTCGACGGGCTGAAGGCAATGATTTTTCCATGCCCGGAGCAATGTGGGGAACAAACATTCGAAACGGCCGCATCCGGCGGCATGCCATCAAATGGGCATCATTTTCGGTGCCTAGAAAAGCGCCACCTCCGTGCCGAACCGGCAAACGTCATGGACATCACGCTGGAATCCGCGCAGGAGAATGTGGAGGATCAGGAGAGGTATCGGGCCGCCGCACGCGCTGCCACGAGAAATGGGGACCGTTGCATATTTTCAGTAAGCTCAGCTTCAGCCGCGGCGGATCGGGTACGCTCGCCGCCTCGCTTCCCACTGACGGCATAGCGCGCAACAACGTTATTTCCGCCTTTTTGATGGGCGCCCTGCCCGCCGCCGCCGGCAGCGCCATTTCGGTGCTTCTCTATACATTCCTGGTATGGGCGCTGATCTCGTTGGCGCTCGGCCGTTTCAAGTTCCGGATGAGCAGCTCGGACCGCCTGCTGGCGTGGACCTTCACCTTCTTCGCCGGCCTGATCATGCTCACGGGACTGGTCGGCGAAAACCCCGCCCAGGCGCCGCGCTCATGCGTGTGGCTGCTGGCCTTTCTCTCGCCCTGGGCCATCATTCCCCGGCTGCGGGCCAGCGAAGGCCTCGACTATCTGACGCCCTACATTACCGGCGCGGCGGTCGGCGCGATCGCGGCCTGTCTCATCGCCTTCGTGCAACTGGCCATCTTCGGCGTGCGCCCGGCCGGCGGCGCCGGCAACGAGGCGGTCTTTGCCATGATGTCACTGTGCCTGATGGGGTTGGGCGGGCTCAAGATCGGCTCGGCGTCGCGCGAGGGCACGCTTCTCGGCATGATCGCCATCGGCGCGGGCATGGCCGCGCTTCTGATGTCCCTCACCCGCGGCGTGGCGCTCGCCGCCATCCCCATCCTGCTGCTGCTGGCCATATTCGCGCCGATAAGGCTGCGCGCCATGGTCCTGCGCCCGGCCACGGTGCTGGCGTTCGTGGCGGCGTTCGTGATCATCTACTTTACCCGGGAGGCGCTGTATGCACGCTTCCAGGAGACGATCGGCGAACTTGGCATCCTGCTGCACAACGGCCACACGGACGGCCCCATCGGCGAGCGCGTGCGGCTGTGGCATGCCGCGCTGGAAGCGATCCGCCAGTCCCCGCTCTGGGGCTACGGCATCCAGAACCGGATGGATGCGCTGGTGCCGACCCTGATGCTGGATGGCAACGTGATCCGGGGCTATACCCATGCCCACAACAGCATCCTGACCTTCATGCTGGACGGCGGCGTGCTCGTGCTCAGCGCGATGATCGCGGCCCTGTGCATGCCGGTCGTGCTGGCATGGCGGGCGCCGCGCGATGCCAACTATCGGCTGCGCCTGTTCGCGGCGCTGATCGTCTCCGGCGCATATGCGCTGTGCGGCATGACCCAGATCATGTTCAAGCACGACATCATGGATTCGTTCTTCGTGTTCTTCTCCATCCTGATCGCCGCATCGATCCCGGCGGATGACACGGAAGCGAAGAACGCCTAAGTCGGCCGCCAACAAAAGAAAACGCCCGGCGTCGCAACCGACGCCGGGCGTTTTTGTATGGTTTGCTTTGTCGGCGCCTAGCGGAAGCGGGCGACGATCGACCAGACGGCAGGAACGAGGCTCGCGGCCAGCGCAACCTTGATGAGGTCGCCGACGACGAACGGCACGACGCCGAACTGCCAGGCCTTGTCGGCGCCGATCAGCACGGCGAGCCAGGCAAAGCCCATCGCCATCATCACCACTTCGGCGACCATGAAAGCGCCGAACAGCTTGAAGGGGTTACGGTCGAAGCCACGGTCGGCGGCCCAGCCGGCGATGGCGGCCATGGCGACGAAACCTGCGAGATAGCCGCCGGTGGTGCCCAGCATGTAGGCGATGCCGATGCCCTTTTCCGGCGTGCTCTGGAACACCGGCAGGCCCATGGCACCCTGGGCCATGTAGAGAAGCAGGGTGGCGACGGCGAGACGCATGCCGAAGGCCGACGCGATCAGCAGGACCGCCAGCGTCTGCAGCGAAATGTCGACCGGGCCGAGGAAGACCTTGGTCTTGGCCGAAAGGGTCAGCAGCAGCGTGCCGGCGATGGCGAGGAAGAGCTGTGTCGCCAGGCGCGCGGCGCCTTTCTCGGGCAGGGCCAGTGAAACAAGCGGACGCATCGTCGTTGCAATTGCCATGTTCTTCCTCATTCCATTTGGTCGGGGCGCGATCGGGCAGGTGCAATGACCCCTGCACGTTTCCCCTATATTGACTTACATGCTATGCGGCAAATGGTTTCGCGGCACGACATGGCGGACGGCACACCTACATCGCAGATGAATTGCATCGCATATGGCACTTGAATTCGATACGGGCTTCGAGCCCGCCCACGGCTCGGCGGTCAGCGCCGCGCCCGGCGTCCTGCGCGTCACAGCGCCCAACGCCTCACCCTTCACCTTCCACGGAACCAACAGCTACATCGTCGGCCACGACACGCTGGCGGTGATCGATCCCGGCCCGGACGACGAGCGCCACCTGAAGACCCTGCTCGACGCCATCGCCGGGCGGCCGGTCAGCCACATCTTCGTCAGCCACACGCATCGGGATCATTCGCCGCTCGCCGCGCGTCTCAAGGCCGCGACCGGCGCCCTCGTGCTGGCGGAAGGCCCGCACCGGGCGGCTCGGGAACTCGCCATCGGCGAGGTCAACGCGCTGGACGAAAGCAACGACACCGATTTCATGCCCGACATCGCCCTGCCCGACAATGCGCTCGTCGATGGCGACGGCTGGTCGATCCGGGCGCTCCATACCCCCGGCCATGCGGCGAACCACATGGCTTTCGCGCTCGAAGGCACCGACCTTCTGTTCAGCGCCGATCACGTCATGGCCTGGTCGACCAGCATCGTGGCGCCGCCCGACGGCGCCATGGCCGACTATATGGCGTCGCTGGAAAAGCTGCTCGAACGCGACGACCGGCTGCTCCTGCCGGGCCATGGCGGCCCCGTCAGCCAGCCGAGGGCGTTCATGCGCGGCCTCAAGGCCCATCGCAAGATGCGCGAGCGCGCCATCCTCGAACGGCTGGGGAAAGGCGACCGCACCATCAAGGACATGGTCAAGGCCATCTACCGCGACACCGACCCACGCCTGCACGGGGCTGCCGGCCTGTCGATCCTGGCGCATCTGGAGGATCTGGTCGCACGCCGCCTGGTCGCCACCAACGGCGCGCCGGCCATCGACGGCATCTACGAGCCCGCGCGCTGACGGAACGGCGGCCTATTCGCCCTGCTCGAGGCCGGTCTGGCCGGTGACCTCCTGGTCCAGTTCCTTGAGGAACCTGACGATGCGGTCGGCATTGTCGCCGAGATCGTGGCGTCCGTAACGGGAGGCCGAGCGCATGTCGATGAAGCTCGTCTCCTCGTCGCCGCTCACGCGTATGGCGACATCGGCCGGCAGTTCCAGCACGAAGCTCGACGCGGTGGCGGTGATGACCACTTCCCGCACATTGATATCGGAGGACGGCCGCGTCTTCGTGTCCGTCCACCCCTGACGCCGCAGCACGTTTTGCACCATGGCAAGCGCCTCCGCGAATGGCAGGTCGTAGCGGCGGCCGTTGACGAGCGGATAGGCCTGCGCCTGCAGGCGGCGCTCGCCCGGCGTGGTAACCGGGCCGCTGCCTTCCGCGCCGGACAGCGGCGGCGGCGCTTCGAGATCGGTAGAAATGTCGCGCAGCGGCGGGAAGGTCAACGCCCAGTAGGAGGCGACCGCGAAGGGCGCCAGCACGACCAGCGCGACCAGCGCTCCGACCGTGAGGTCGCGTCCACCCCGGTCGCCGAAATTCCACAGCCTCGCAAAGGCCCAGCCCGCGAACAGCAGGGCCAAAGCCGCCAGCAGCGCAACCAGCGCCAGCACCCACAGGAAAGCCGGCGTTTCGACGAGGCCGAAATGATGCCCCGTCCAGACCGTCAGCAAAAGCACGGCCGAAAAAGCCGCCATGCGACGCGACCAGCCTGCCGCCATGGTGGTCCGCCGTTCAGGAAATGCCGTCATCGCCCGCCATCGAAGTCTTTCCGGGTGACAGACTTAGAGCATCGGACCGAAAAGGGGAATCCGCTTTTCGGGAGACTGCGCTATCCGCTCAAGGATTTTCAGGCGCTCTTCATCAAAGTTGATGCGCCGCGCTCCTCGCCGGCGGCCACCCGGCCCCGGCACGCCACAATGCAGCCACGCTGACGGTAAATGCTTTCTTAAGAAGGGGATTGACCGGCAAACACAGGGCCATCGGCATGGAAGCACAGCTCGACGAAAAGGTGCTGGAAGAGACATTGGCGGAAAGCCTGGCCGAGATCGCGCCCGAGGCAAATTCGGTTTCGGACGAGGAATTCGCGCAGATTGCGAGCGAGGCCCTTGAAGCGGTCGGCGGCCGGCTGCTCTTCAAAGTGCGCACCGGGAGTGACGAGGCGGAGGAGCATGTCGCCGCCGGCTGTATCGGCGACGGTGACAGCCGGCAGTTCCTGCTGCTTTCCCAGCCTGTATCCGGGGGGCCGCTGAAGGTCGAGACAGCCTCGAAAAGCGGCAATCCGCTCGCCGGGATCGCCGCTTCCTATGCCGCCCTCATGGATGCGCTGAACGCGGCCGCCTAGCCGCTTCCTTCACCCAGCCTTTCGAATGGCCGACTGCGCCGCCGCCAGCCGCGCGATCGGCACGCGGAACGGCGAGCACGACACATAGTCGAGTCCTACCTCCTCGCAGAAGCGGATCGAGGCCGGATCGCCGCCATGCTCGCCGCAGATGCCGAGCTTGATGCCCGGGCGCGCGGCCCTGCCCTTCTCGGCCCCGAGGCGAACCAGTTCACCGACGCCATCGATATCGATCGACACGAACGGATCCTGATCGATGATGCCCTTCTGGCGGTATATTTCGAGGAAGCTCGCCGCATCGTCGCGCGAGATGCCGAAGGTCGTCTGCGTCAGGTCGTTGGTGCCGAAGGAGAAGAATTCGGCGGTTTCAGCGATGACATGGGCGCGAATGGCCGCGCGCGGCAGCTCGATCATGGTGCCGGTCAGATATTCGATGGCGACACCGGTTTCGTCCATCACGCTCCTGGCGACGGCATCGATGCGGGCCTTGACGTAGTCGAGCTCCTTCTTGAGGCCGACCAGCGGCACCATGATTTCCGGCACCACCAGCTTGCCGGCCCTGCGCCCGGCTTCCACCGCAGCCTCGAAGATGGCGCGGGCCTGCATCTCGGCGATCTCGGGATAGGAGACGGCCAGGCGGCAGCCGCGATGGCCCAGCATCGGATTGAATTCGTGCAGGGCCTCGGTGCGCTGGCGCAGCTTGTCGGACGAAACACCCATGCCCTCGGCCACCTCGACCAGTTCCTCCTCGGTCTTGGGAAGGAACTCGTGCAGCGGCGGGTCGAGCAGGCGGATCGTCACCGGCAGGCCGGCCATGATCTCGAACAGGGCGAGGAAATCCGACCTCTGCATGGGCAGCAGCTTGGCCAGCGCCGCGCGCCGGTCCTTCTCGGTGTCGGCAAGGATCATCTCGCGCATGGAAACGATGCGGTCGCCGTCGAAGAACATGTGCTCGGTGCGGCAAAGGCCGATACCCTCGGCACCGAAGGAACGGGCCATGCGCGCATCCGCCGGGGTTTCGGCGTTGGTGCGTACCTTCATGCGGCGCGCCGCATCCGCCCATTCCATGATGGCGGCGAAATCGCCGGACAGTTCCGGCTGGAGCATCGGCACCGCGCCCTTCAGCACCTGGCCCGAACCGCCGTCGATGGTGATGATGTCGCCCTTGCGGAAGGTCTGGCCGAGCGCCATCAGCGTGCCGTTCTTGTGATCGACACGCAGCGAACCGACACCGGAGACGCAGGGCTTGCCCATGCCGCGCGCCACCACCGCCGCATGGCTGGTCATGCCGCCGCGCGTGGTGAGGATGCCTTGCGCGGCATGCATGCCGTGGATGTCTTCCGGGCTGGTCTCGACACGAACGAGAATCACCTTGCGGCCGACCGACTTCATCTCCTCCGCCTCGTCGGAGGAGAACACGATTTCACCCGTCGCCGCACCCGGCGAAGCCGGCAGGCCGACACCGATGACATCGCGCGCGGCCTTGGGGTCGATGGTCGGATGCAGAAGCTGGTCGAGCGAGGCCGGATCGATGCGGCAGACCGCTTCCTCCTTCGTGATCAGCCCTTCATTGGCCATGTCGACGGCGATCTTCAACGCCGCCTTGGCGGTGCGCTTGCCGGAGCGCGTCTGCAGCATCCACAGCTTGCCGCGCTCGATGGTGAATTCGAGGTCCTGCATGTCCCGGTAGTGGTTTTCCAGCCGCTGCGAAATCTCGACGAAGCTGCGGAACGCCTCCGGCATCAGCTTTTCCAGCGACGGCCGGTCGGAGCCGGCAGCGATGCGCGCCGCCTCGGTGATGTTCTGCGGCGTGCGGATGCCGGCCACCACGTCCTCGCCCTGCGCGTTGACGAGGAACTCGCCATAGAGCGAGTTTTCGCCGGTCGAGGGATTGCGGGTGAAGGCCACGCCGGTGGCGGATGTGTCGCCCATATTGCCGAACACCATGGCCTGCACATTGACGGCCGTGCCCCAGCTTTCGGGAATGTCGTGCAGGCGCCGGTAGGTGATGGCGCGCTGGTTCATCCAGCTCGAGAACACCGCGCCGATCGCGCCCCAGAGCTGCTCGCGCGGGTCCTGCGGGAACGGCTTTTCCAGCTCCTCCTGCACCTTGGCCTTGTAGAGGTCGATGACCTCCTGCCATTCGACGGCAGTCAGATCGGTATCGAGTTCATGGCCGAGGCGGGCCTTGGCGTCCTCGAGGATTTCCTCGAACACCTCGTGGTCGAGCCCCAGCACCACGTTGGAGTACATCTGGATGAAGCGGCGATAGCTGTCATAGGCGAAGCGCCTGTCGCCCGAATCGGAAGCCAGCGCCTCGACCGTCTCGTCGTTGAGGCCGAGATTGAGCACTGTATCCATCATGCCCGGCATGGAGGCGCGCGCACCGGAGCGCACCGAGACCAGCAACAGCTTGGACGGATCGCCGAACCGGCGGCCGGTCACCTTGCCGATGTGGTCGAGCGCGGCGTCGAGCTGCGCCTCGAACTCCTGCGGGTAGCGGCGGCCGTTGGCATAGTACCAGTTGCACATTTCGGTGGTGATGGTGAAACCGGGCGGCACCGGCAGCCCGAGGCTGCACATTTCGGCAAGGTTCGCGCCCTTGCCGCCGAGAAGGTTCCTGTCCCCGGCGCGCCCTTCGGCCGCTCCGTCACCGAAGGTGTACACCCACTTTCTCATGCCTTCTCCCCGGCTTGCTGTGGTCGACATGCCCCGGCCGGGGCTGGATGCGGGCAGCGATAAGGTGCCGAAAAGCGAAAGGCAAGCGCGCGCTTGAACTGCCGGCAATCTATATCGATTAAAGGTCCGACCCTGTTTCCCTGCGGCGTCCCTGAATGCCCGCGGACCGAGATGCCAGCAGCCCGGCGCCTTGGTGAAAAATACCCGTGGCCCTTCAACCCGATGTTGCCCGGGCGAGCGAAAAGAACTAGAACATAACCAGAACGAGGAGGATGCCATGCGACAGACAGGCAAGCTTGACTATATCGAAATGCCGGCCACCGGCGGCACGCTGGACAGCGTCAAGGCCTTCTACAGCACCGCCTTTTCGTGGTCCTTCACCGATTACGGGCCGACCTATTCGGCCTTCAACGAAGGGCTGGACGGCGGTTTCCACACCGATGCGACCGAAGGTTCGGCAAAGCCGCTGCCGGTGCTCTACAGCGAGAACCTGGAAGAGACGCTGGCCGCGGTGACGGCGGCCGGCGGGCGAATCGTCAAGCCGATCTTCTCCTTCCCTGGCGGCCGGCGGTTCCATTTTGCAGATCCGGCCGGCAACGAACTGGCGGTATGGGGCGAGTAACTTGCTCCGGGCGCGGCTTCCGGGGCCGGCCCCGGATCTGCCGAAAAACCAGTTTTCTCTGCCCGGCAGGGACGCTTTAATCGCATCGTGACGGATTGTGCTTTTTGTCGTCTCTGCCTATAAGGCCGCTCTGTCCGGTTCCGGACAGTTCCGTTGGGGCGTCGCCAAGCGGTAAGGCATCGGTTTTTGGTACCGACATTCCCAGGTTCGAATCCTGGCGCCCCAGCCACCTCATTCCCGCAATCACGATCGATCATCCCGTGCGGTCCTGACGCTCAGCGCCAGCCCCGGCCTGTCCTCAGACTTCCTGCCTGACGCGCCAGGCAGGATGGCCGAGGTGTTGCCCGGAGCGGGCCGGCGACAAGGCCGCGACCTCGTCGCCGGCCATTCTTCCACCATAGCCATAGGCATCGCGGCTCAGATATTTGTAGACGTGGCGGTAGACCGGCTTGCGGGCCGAGACTTTCGTGAAGGCCACTCCCAGTACATTGGCGCCGGCCGTCCGGATACGCCTCAGCGCCGTGCGGGCGGCCTTGCGGGTCACATGGTTGGCTGAGACCACAAGGAGGGTTGCGTCCGCAACACGGCCGAGGATCGACGCATCGGAGAGCCCGGCAATGGGCGGCGCATCGATGACGACGATGTCGTAGCCGTTGGCAAGCCTGGGCAGGAGAAGCCGCATTCTCGGGGAGGAAAGCAGATCGGCGGGGTTCGGCGGCGGCGTGCCGGCAGTCATGACGCTGACATTCGCGCTGACCTGCCTGATCAGCCTGGGAAGATCACCGCGTCGAACCGTGTTCGTCAGCATGTTGCCTAGGCCCACCGCATTGTCGAGCTTGAACAGGCGGTGCATGACGGGCCTGCGCAAATCCGCATCCACCAGCAGCACCTTGGCGCCAAGGGCACCGAAATCATTGGCCAGCTTGCAGGCAGTTGTCGACTTGCCTTCCGATGCCTCACAACTGGTGACGAGCAGCACACCCGGCGCACCTCGCGCGCCGGAAAACTGCAGTGACGCGCGCAACGAACGGTAGCCTTCCGAAAGGCTGGAGCGCGGATCGGCCATGGCCTGCCTGAAGTCACGCTCATCGACGGCCGGCACGACACCCAGAACGGGCAGTTGAAGCTCGGTCTCGACCTGTTCCGGATCGGAAAAGCCGCTGTCGAGCAACTCCAGGATGTAGATGGCCGCCGCGCCGGTCAACAGCGACAGCACCAGCCCCATGGCAAGGTTGACGGGCAAGCGCGGCGCATAAGGGGTTCGCGGCAAAACGGCCAAGTCGACAATGGCTGCGTTCCGGCTCCGCAATTCGGAACCGACGGCCACCTCGTTCAGCTTGGCGATCAGGCTTTCATACTGGGAACGGTCGGAATCCACCTCACGCTTCAGGATTGTGTACTGGATGTTCTTGTCCTGATAGGCGGCCTGCTCTGCTTCCAGTTCCGAAAGCTTGTTCCTGAGGTCATCGACCTTGGCGAGGGTCTCGCCATGCTTGATGCGGATCGCCTCGGTGATGGCCCCGATGCCCTGTTTCAACTGGCTCTCGATTTCACGAATCTGCGCGCCAAGCTGCTGCATCTCCGGGAACCCCGGCTTGAACAGGGTCAGCTTCTGCCGATATTCCGCCTTCAGCTCCGCCAGCCTGCCGCGCAGTTTCTCCAGCCCTTCGCTGCCCAGCACCTGTTCGAGGCTTGCGCCATGACCACTGTCGATCTGCCTGACAAGACGCCCGTAGTCGAGGCTTTCCTGGATCGCGAGCGCCAGTGCCCGGTTGATCTCGGTCAGGTTGGCGGCGATCAGGGAATCGTCGCCGCCCGTTATGGTGATACCGGCGCCCCGCGCATAGTCGACCAGCGCCTCCTCCGACTTCTGCAGGCGGCCCTTTGCTTGCAGCACCTGTTCCTGGATGAATTTTCGAGCCTGCGAGGAGGTGTCGCCGGCCTGGTCGACACGCTGATCGATGAAGCTGCGGGCGACCTGGTTGGCGACCTGATAGGCATATTCCGGCTGCGGGTCGGAATAGGTGATGGACAGCAGGTTCGTGTTGGCGATCGGCTCGACCGAGAGATTGGCCAGAACCTTCTCGACCGCCAGCCGGGCGCGTTCTTCGCCAGAGTATCCCGGGATGTCTTCCCGATTGGAGGCGCCGAACGCCCAATTGAGAATGTTCGCAGGAAGAAGCCCGCCGCGTGGGGTGAGGAAATCCGCCCTCTCCCCCAGACCGAGATCGAGCACGACACGCTCGGCCAGCGAGCGGCTCCTCAGCTTCTCCCGCGCCGTCAGATAGGAGCGGATGTCGCTTCTTTCGGAGGTGACTTCCATGTCCCGGAAGATTTTCGCCGGCGGCACCAGCACCTCCAGCCGCGCCGTTGCCCTGTATCGCGGCGTCATCATCATGGTGGCGACCAGAGCGCCGACCAGACCGATCGCGGCCATGGCGACCAACAGCCAGCGATAATGCACGACATGGCGAAACAGGCGCAGGATATCGATGCCTTCTTCCTGCCCGGAAGCCTCATGAGCATGGCTCCGAAAATGCCCATGCCGATCATGGGACGCATCGAGGAAGGCGAGCGGCCCGTTTCCAATATGTCCTGGGCCGATATGGCGCGGATGATCAACTATGCTCATATTCCAATCCCTCCCCCGGAACGCGGAACGATCGCGTCAAGTCATTGGATTGCATCATGGAATGACGGCCAGCCGGCTCGCGTTGACCGCAATCCCCAGCGCTTCCTTCAGATTGTTGAGCGCCACCCGGCCTTGTGACGTGAACACCATGACGACATCGCCGCCATAGATGCGGGGATTGGCCATGCGGCCGCTGCGAATGGCGCCCACATCATAATTGGCTACAAGTCTGGCGCCTCCGACCTCACGGAACACATAGACCTTGCCCTGGTCGGCGACATCGCGGAAGCCGCCCGCCAGTGCGATGGCATCGAGCAAGGTGGTGCCCGCGGAAACCGGATAGAGGCCGGCCCGGGCGACCTCCCCGTCGATGGTCACGCGCTGGCCGGCCGATTCCTTGAGGAAGACCGTGATATCGGGCGATTGCAGGTAGGAGGCGCCGTAGGCCTTCTCCAGTTCCCGCTCCAACTGGCGCACGGACTTGCCGGCGGCTGTCCTCACCCCGATCAAGGGCAGGGAAATGAGACCGGAGGAATCGACCTGCACCGTGCGGTCGAGGGACGCCGCCTGATAGACGCTGATCTCCAGAACATCGTTCGGCGACAGGAATTGTTCGGTCCCGTCACGCGTGCCAGCCGGGGCCGGCAGGTGCTTCACCAGCTTGAGGCTCCCGTCAGCCGTGGAAGCCTCTGGCCCCGACTGCAAGGCCAGCACATCCGAAGGGGCCGCGCCGGTATTGGCGGTGCTGGTGCAGCCACAGGTGAAGCCCAACAGGAGTATGACAGGAAGCAGGCTTCGGGTTGCTCTCATCGCCTTGTCCATTCGTGAAAACAGGATTGTCGAAACACCCGTCGATCAGGGCCCGGCAGGGACTTCCCGCACTGCCGTTTCGCCGCTCACACAGCCCTCGACAAGCCGAAGCATATGGCTGGCCAGACGGCGCCGGTCGTATTTGACGGCCGCCCGTGTGCCGTTGCCGCCCAATGTCGAGGCAAGCACATCGTCGGCCGCCAGCTCGACCAATCGGTCGCGCAGGTGGACTGCATTCTCCGGTTCGAAGACGAGACCGGCCTCCTCGCGCTCAACGAGTTCCGCCGCTTCCCCGCGAACGCCGAGCAAGACCGGAACGCCCATGGCCATGCTCTCGAACAGTTTGGACGGGATCACTGTGGTGAAAAGCTCGTTGCGGCGCAGATGGATGACGGACGCATCCAGCAGCGACCAGTAGCGCGCGACCTGCGCTCTCGGCACGGGATCGAGAAAGGTGACGTTGGAAAGCCCCATGTCCCGCGCCCGCCTGCAAAGCGATGCCTTTGCCGCCCCGTCTCCCAGGAACAGCAAATGGATGTCCTCGCGACCCTCCTCCCGCAGCAGCCGGGCGGTTTCCAGCAGCGTTTCCAGCGCATGGGCAAGGCCATGGGTGCCGATGTAGCCGGCGACGAATTTACCCCGCAGACCCAGCTTCTGCGCCAGTTCCTCGTCCTTTGGGGCCTGTCGAAACAGGCGCAGGTCGGCACCGTTGGTCACGACATGGAGTTTTGCCGGATCGATGCCGCGCGCGGCGAGCTTCCTCTTGAAGGAATGCGTTACCGCAACGATCATCGTTGCCTTGCGGTAGAGGAACAGCTCCAGCTTCTCCAGAGCCGAAAGCAGCGACGGCCGCTTTATCGCGCCGACGGCACGGATCGACTCCGGCCACAGGTCGCGCAGCTCGAAAATGAACGGCACGCGATGCAAACGACTGACGAAGTAGCCCGCGCAGGCGGCAAAGAATTGCGGAGAGGTGGCGATGACGACATCCGGCCGCCCGACCACAAGACCAGCCGGGATCGCGGAAACCATGAAGCTCATATAGTCGAGGCTGCGGCGCAGAAAGCCCTCGTTGGCGGCGATGTAGCTCCACACCCGCACCACCTCGATGCCGGCCGTCGTCTCGCGGCCGAACACCCGGTTCCGATAGCCTTCGAACAGCTTTCCCGCCGGGAAATTGGGTGCACAGGTGATGACCGTAACCCTGTGGCCTGCCTCGACCCATTCGCGACAATGCTCGAATGTACGGCTGGCCGGGGCATTCACTTCCGGGGGGAAATTGTCGGTCAGGAACAGGATATGCATGCGGAAACCGTCAGGCGGCGGACCAGCGGAATTCGACGGCACTTTTACCTTCATTGAGCCTGACCGCCAGACATTGCGAAGGTTGGCTCAAGCCGAATTCGGAATGCCAGCTCGATGGCTGCAGGCGGGCCTCGCCACAGGCAAGACGCCAGCGCAGAACCTCCGTGGATGCCAATATCAGCCGGCCCGACCGGCCGTCTTCGGAAAGGATAGCGGTATGGTCCGGATGGAAATGGAACAGCGCCTCGGCCACCGCATGGGAGCCCCGGACCGCATCTCTGACGGTCAGGCCGTCCTCCGCGAAGATCCACGTGCGGTGGTGGTAGGGCCGCCCCGGCAGGCGCGCATAGCCGTCATGGCCGCAGGCTACGACCGGACCGCCAACCGCCTGCGTCACCGAAAGTCCGTGCGGCCGCGCCCGCCGCGCCACTCGGAATCCCGACCAGACCTCCGAGGAATCCTGTCCGTCGATAACGACGGTGTTGTGGGCGGCCGTTCCCCGCTGTCGCTGGCGCTCCAGCCCGCTGCCGTAAAGCGACGTTCCGGAATTGACGATAACCCGCTGCCCACGAACCGACAGTTCGAAGGACAGCGTATCTGCATGGGCATGGCCCGGAAGATGGTCCGGGCCGACACGTGCCACGTCGATCAGCGCCACCGCGCGGCTGTCCTGCAACCGGATATAGCCGCTATCGCGCAGCCAGGTGCATCCGTTCCGCACAGCTTCACGGGAAGGAAAGCCGAGACGCCTTGCGTAACGCTCCAAAGCTTTGGGGGAGGGAGCGATCCCGATCGCGGCGTCATTGAAGAAGGCGATCTCGCCATCGGGATGGCACATGCAGGCAAGCCATCCGCGCATCGCCGCGATCTTTGCGCCCCATGCAGGAGGGACCGTGGCTCCGCTGCTGCGCATGACGTTGACGAGGTCGAGCATGTCCTCGAGCGCCAGCGCGTGATACATCGTGCTCAGCTCGAAATGGCCGCCATCCGCGAGGATTTGCTCGTCCACCTCCCGCTCCAGAAGCCGAAAGCCAAGCTGCCGCCAGCCCTCCGCCTCACGGCCTGAGAAGAAGGACCCGGCAAAGACCAGCGCCTTGGCATTGGCCAGGAGATGATTGCCGAGCAGATGATGCTCCAGCCGCCGGACGAGCCAGCGGGTTTGGATGGCGAGGCTGTGCAGCGCTTCTCCGCCAAAGGCATTGCCGGCCAGCGCCCATTTGATCCAGTTCACGATGCGCAACGATGTCGGATAAGGCTCCCAGCCGCTCCCCGCGCCGGGAGGGTTTTCGGCGATCCAGCGAGCGATCAGGGCCTTGTGCCATGGTTCACGCCACGCGGCGCCCTCGGCGTTGAGATCGTCGAAATAGTGGAGATTGTAGCGCCACAATTTGGAGAGCGCAGGATCGTCCCAGCCATGGTGCGACAGCGAGTGCGCCTCGTTGAGAAAACAGAATTCCTCCGACCCGGTCAGGCTCCGGCGCCGCCGCGCCGGTGTCACCCAGGGCCCTTGATGGGCTCGCAGGGGCGGTGCGGGACACAGATTCGGCTGTGGCCTGATGGCGCGAGACCATGCACGGCCATAGATCTGGACCGGCCGCAAATGGCGCAGGGTTTCCCAGTAAAGACGCGGCATGTTCACGCCGGCAGCAGCTCCTCGAGCGCCGTCACGATGCGCTCCCCGGTGCGGCCGTCCCACTTGTCGGGAATTTCGCCGCGCTTCCATTGGCCGGCGAACAGGCGTCGAAGAGCGTCTCGAAGCGCGGCCGCATCGGTTCCGACGATCTCGTTGGTGCCGACAGAGACGGTTTCCGGCCGTTCCGTCGCATCACGCAGCGTCATGCACGGCACGCCCATGACCGTCGCCTCCTCGCTGACACCACCGGAATCGGTGATGACCGCCCTGGCATGGCGAACCAGATGGTTGAATTCGAGATAAGGCTGCGGCTCGACGAAACATATCGCGCCCGGCAGACCGGAAATGGTCCGCAGCGTTCGCGCCGTTCGCGGATGGACCGGGAAAATCACCGGCAGACCCCGCGCGCACGCGCCGATGGATTTCAGCAATCGCTCCAGGCAAGCAGCCTCGTCCACATTGGAGGGGCGGTGCAACGTCATGACAAAATAACTGCCCGGCGACAGGCCCAGTTCGCTCCAGAACGGAGGTGGGCGCAACCGGTCGAGATTGGCCAGCAAGGTGTCGATCATCGTGTTGCCGACAAAGAAGATGCGCTCATCCTCGATGCCCGCGTGCCGGAGATTGTCACCTGCCCCTGCGCTGGTGGTGAAGAACCAGTTGGTGATGGCGTCGGTCACCCTGCGGTTGATCTCTTCCGGCATGGTCCAGTCGCCGGAGCGGATGCCCGCCTCGACATGGGCGACCGGCACTTTCAACTTCTGCGCGGCGATCGCACAGGCCATGGTGGAGGTGACATCGCCGACCACGAGACAGAGCCTGCCGGGGACCTGCATGAGCAGTTTTTCATAGCCTGTCATGATCGCAGCCGTCTGCTCCGCCTGTGTTCCCGAACCCGCCAGAAGGTTGACGTCCGGCTGGGGAATGCCGAGCTGGGCGAAGAAGTCGCCGGACATGCGCGCGTCATAGTGCTGGCCGGTATGGATGAGCCTGTAGGCCAGATGCCCACCCTCGGCCCGGCGCCTTTGCATTGCGCGGACGATGGAAGCGACCTTCACGAAGTTCGGCCGCGCGCCGGCAACGATGTCTATGAGGGGCAGCGACCCGTACCCCTTCCCGGCACTGCCGCCGCAAGCTCGACCGTCACCCTGCCGACCTCCAGCAATTCGCGGAACGGGATCGGCCCTTCCCCACCCTGCTCCACCGCCCGCACGAAGGCCAGGGCGCAAGCTTTCCAACCCTTGTCCTGCCGCCACAGGCTCATGCTGCGAAAGCCGGGCCAGCCGAAGCCACGCAGACGGCGGAAATTGTCCAGTTGGAGAACCCCGCCGCCGGCAAACACTTCCAGCCGCTCCTTGGGAAAGCGCCTCGAGCCGTTGGCGAAATAATGGATCGAACCGAGCGAGCCGTCGGCGAAGGTCAGCGTGATGATGACCGTATCGCCGGCCGGCCCATCCATGGCTCGTAGATCGTAGCCACTGATGGGCGCACCGGCGAGATGGCGCAGCAAGTCGATGAAATGGCAGGCTTCCCCGACGATGCGCCCGCCACCCGTTTCCGGGTCCTGTGTCCAGTGACTGGCCGGAACCGGCCCCGCATTGACCGTCATGACGAACGCCTTCGGCCCGGGCGCGTCCCCAAGCAGGCTCCTGATCTTGCGTATATGGGGTGCGAACCTGCGATTGAAGCCGACCATGACGACAGGCGCGATACCGGCGCCCGCGGCCGCATCGCGCGCGGCCTCGATGGCATCGAGCCCGTCACACGCAAGGGCCAGCGGCTTTTCCACGAAAACATGCTTGCCAGCAGCCAGCGCGCGGCAAACGAGGTCCGCATGGCTGTCATGGCGCGTGGCGATCACCACCGCGTCGACCGCCGGGTCTTCCAGCACCTCGGCGCTATCGGTGGTTGCCTTCCCGAAACCGAATTTGCGCCCGACATGAAGGCCGCTGACCCCGCCCCGTGACGCGACGGTCACCAGACGCGCGCCCGTCGCCTTGAAGGCGGGCGCCAGAACCGCGCCGGCATGTCTTCCCGCCCCTATGAAACCCATGGCGACCTTGCCGGCACCAGCCGGCGCCGGCGGCCGCAACGCCACCACGCGGTGAATGGCCGGTTCGGCGTGCTCCATCGCCGAATGATCGAGGAGTATTCCAAGCGATGGCCCTTCGCCCGCGAGGATTTCATACGCCCTGCCGGCCCCGGAAAGCGGAAAACGGTGCGAGACCAGCGGCCTTACGTCGAGCCGGCCGTCCGCCATCATGTCGAGCACGGCCTCGAAATTCCGCTGCGCGGTCCAGCGCACGAAACCCGCCGGATAGTCCTGCCCCTTTTCCTCGTAGCCCGGATCGTGGCGGCCGGGGCCGTAGGAGCAGGATACCTGGAAGCTCAGCTCCTTCTCGTAGAAATCGGCGCGCGACAATTCGAGCCCGGTGACGCCGACGAGCACGATGCGGCCGCGCTTGCGGCTCATCTGCGCGGCCTGATGCACGGGTCCACTGCTGCGGGTCGAGGCTGTGACGAGGACGGCATCGACGCCGCGCCCACGGGAGAAGTTGTGCGCGGCGGCCATCGGGCCGGCCCCGGTCGAAAGATCGAAGGTCTCGGCCCCGAAGCTTTCCGCGAGCCGCAGCCTTGCCGGATCGACATCGAGGCCCAGCACCCGGCAGCCATGGGCGCGCAGCAATTGCACGGCGAGCAGCCCGATCAAGCCGAGACCGCTTACGACCACCGCTTCGCCCAAGGTCGGCTGCGCCAGCCTTATGCCCTGAAGGGCAACCGCGCCGACCACCGCAAAGGCGGCCTCGTCGTCCGACACCGCATCGGGAACCCTGGCGCAGAGATTGACCGGAGCCGCAACCACCTCGGCATGGCCGCCATTGGAGACGACGCGCTGGCCGGTCGGGAAGCCGGTGACGCCGGAACCGGCCTCCAGCACCCGGCCGACATTGCAATAGCCAAGCGGCAGCGGCTGGTCGAGCCTGTTGCGCACGGCCTCCAGCGTCGGCGCCAACCCGTCCGTCCTGATCCTGTCGAGCACTTGCCGCACCTTGTCCGGCTGGCGACGCGCCTTGCCGATCAGGCCCGCCTTGCCGAAATCGACCAGCATGCGCTCGGTGCCGGCCGATACCAGCGTGCACGATGAGCGGATCAGCACCTGTCCGCGCCCGGCGACGGGACACGGCACCTCGGCAAGCTCGATCGCGCCGGTTTTAAGCGATTGCAGGATTTGTCTCATGATTGCGACAGGCAGGTGAAGAGCTTGCGGTTCGCTTCGAGCGCGGCGGCATCGGTTCCCCGGCTTTCGGCGAAGGCGACCGCGCGAACCCTCATTTGCATTTTCACGGCAGCCGGCAGGCGCGCCATGTGGTCGATCCTGCCTGCAAAAAGGTCTGCATTTCCAAGCGGAAGGTCCCAGCCGAGGCCGATCTCTTCCAGATCGCGCCACGGCGTTGCATCGGAAATCAGCACCGGCACCCCGGCGGCAAAAGCTTCGAGGATGGCGTGACCGTAGTTTTCGCCCAGTGTGGGCAGGAAAAACAGGTCGTAGCCGGCAAGGACGGAGCGAACCCGCTCATGCTCCACGCTGCCGCGATGGCTGGCCTGCACATGGCGCGGAAGTTTGCGGATCAGTCGTTTGCAGCGCGCCCAGTAAACCTCGTCGCGAACCGGGCCATAGATGTCGAAGCGAACGGGCATCCGAACGCGACGAAGCACCTCCAGAGCGAAATCGAGGTTCTTCATCGGCGAGATGCGCGACAGGAAAACGACGCGCAACGGGTCGCTTGCAAGGGTTGGGCGGGTGAGGGCCGGGCGGGCAAGGGTTGTCCGGGGCTCGGCGATCTCCGGCAGATTGGTCGCAATCCTGACATTACAGGCGAGCGGCCCCAGCGTGCGCCGGATGTCGGCGGCCTCGGACGCGGTCGACGCCTGCCATTCCAGGTCGCGATACAGGCCGAACGCCCCGACCAGCGCCAGGAACGCCTTCTTGCGGGCCGGTTTCAGGGCAAGCGCGCCCTGGGCGAACTCGCCGCGCGGGGCAACGACACATCTGCTTTTCGGGACACGCCCGAACCGGCGCGCGAGAAGCGGCTTCACGGTGAAGTCCGGATCGAAAAAACTGTTCAGATAGAGCGTTTCGTGCGGCGTCTCCCGCAATATCCGCGCGATCCGCGACAAGCCCCTTTGCCGCGGCGCGAGATAGAGCACCTTCGCCTTGCCGATCCGCTGCCAGCCGCTTGCAGCATCGATCTGGGGGTAAGGCCTAGTGTCGGTCGCGTCACGGTCGCAGGTAACGATGCGGAAATCCAGCTCGTCTCCCAGAGCCTCCACCAGATTGGCGATGGTGCGGACTGGCCCGCCGGATTTATAGCCCGGCAGGTAGCAGCGCAGGAAAACCAGCACGACCGGACGTGCGCTTGCGGCTTCGCTCATGCCGGTTCGATGCACTTCCCGGCCGGAGCCCATGGCGCCCGCGGCATGACATTCGTTCGAGGAAAAAGAAGTGCGTCCAGATAGGCGGCGCCGTCGGTTGCGCCGAGGCAGCGCGCCCACGCGGCCAACCGACGGCGCTCATCTTGCGTCTGCCGGCCTTTCGCCATGGCTTCGGCCAGCAGCCTGCCCAGACCCGGGGCATCACCCGATGGGAACACGCCGCCATGATTGCTGGCCAGCACCACGCCGGCGGCGCCGCAGGCATCGGAGCAGATGGCGGGCGTGCCGGCCATGAGCGCTTCGGACACCACCGCGCCCCAGCCGTCGTAGCGGCTGGGCAGCACGAGGCAATCCGCCCGCGCCATGTGCGCCTGAACCTCCGCCATGGGCCGCCGGCCCAGCCAGCGCACCTGCCCCGGCAATTTTTCGGCCGCCGTTTTCCGCAATTTTTCTTCCAGCGGCCCGGAACCCACCACGACCAGTTCAAAAGCCCTGTCCGGCAGGGCTGCGAGCGCCGCAACCAGCAGGTCCAGCCGCTTCAATTCGACAAACCGGCCAACGAACAGGAAACGGAACTTCGGCCCGGCATCAAAATCCGCGACCGTGTCCGGAACGCGGTCAGGCAGGAAGTAGGCGAAGGGAACCGCTTTTTCGGCCGCTAGCCCGCGTGCGGCCAGCCATGGCGAGGTGGTGTGGCCGATGGCCAGAACGCCTTGCAGATACGCACGCCGGTTTTCGATCAGGCGGCGATATGCGAGCCGCTTGAACCAGCCCCGCCATCCGCCATCGTCCACTGCTTCCACGGCCGCCCATTGCACCAGCCCACGGGCGGCAAGCTGCCGCTGGGCAATGGAAATCATCCCGTTTCCCCTGAGCCCCTGGCAGATATGGAGGCTACCGTCAGGCACGCGATCGACCAATCGGCGCACCGCATCGGCGGTCGGCGCCAGCAGCAATCGCGCGTCGCCCAGCGGCGGCACGTGCCAGCCCTGCGCCTTGCGAGCCGCCGACATCTCCGCTTGGGCAACATAGGTGACGTTTCGGCCGCGCGCAGCCAGGGCTGCCGCCAGCCCGGCCATATGCGGCGAGACCATGCGCTGCCAGAACCAGACCGCGCCCGCCATCACGCCTTCCGCAGCAAGGCAGAACCGCAGGAATACGCCCAGCCAAACAGGATCAGGGGTAGCAGCCCCATGCCACCGGGGGAAAACAGGATGGCCTCGCCCATGTTGAGCAGCAATGCGGTGAGGCAGACCGCCAGGGCGGCCACGCCGCCGCGAGCGCTTGCCCTGAGCAGTGACAGCAGCCACAGAGCCACCAGCACCGCACCGAAAATCCCGAGTTCCTCCAGCACCATAAGCGGCACCACGCCCTTTTCCACGGAAGCGCCGACCGGCAGGCCGAGCACGGGATCCCTCTTCACCTCCATCAGCGCCGGTTCGGAAGCGATGCCGAAGCCCATGCCTGTCAGCGGATGTTTTCCGATATTGTCCAGCATGGCGTCCACCACGCGCCCGCGCGAACGATCATAGGCTTGCAGAAGCCCCGTCACCTCGACGCCGCCCGCCTGCGCCCGGCCGGACTTGGTGACATAGTTCTGGACCGTGGCGACGACGGCCGGCGCCATGGAAGCCCCGGCTGCAATCACCATCCCCGTCACCATCCAGAAGCGTGCGCTGCGCAGGCCCGGAAGCGCGTGGCGAACAGGTTCGCGGGCAAGGATCAGCCCAAGCGACACGGCAAGCGCCACGCCCAGCCCAAGGGCGAGGCCGGCGGTGCGCGCCTCCGACAGGAAGATGCAGGCCAGCGATGCGCCGGCCACGGCAAACAGCGACCATCGCGGCCGCTCCTCTGCCAGCAGGCGCGCCATGGCCCATGCACACAGCAGAGCCATGGTCGCGCCAAAGGCCTGCGGATGGTTGAGGATGCCCTGGAAACCGGTGCCGTTGCGCAGGTAACCCAGGGGCGCTGCCGCCAACGGCAGGCTTGCGAGGAGGATGACCACCAGCCCCTGGAAAAACTGGCGGGCCACCTTCTCTCCTTGTCGGCCCGAAAGCCCGCTCCACAGGGAAACCGAGGTCGCCGTAGCCAGCACCCATGCCGTTGCCTTCAGCACGGAGACATCCGCCATCGAGCTGAACAGCATCGAGTGCAGGGCGATGAACAGGCCGAGCAGAAGCGTGGCAAAGGCAAACGGACGCATATGCAAACTACCGCTGCGCAGATTGCCGTGCAGCATCGCGGAAGCCGCCGCCGCGAAAAGCACGGCATGGCGCCCGACCGTGGCGGCGTCCACTTCCGGAGCAAGGCCCGGATTGATCATTGTGAAGAGCCATGAAAGCCCCAGCGCGCGAATGGCATGGGCGCGGCCGAACAAGGCATAGCCGGCCAGCACAAGGTAGCTGAAATCGGCGGTGGGGCCGGACGCAAGGCGCATGGCCAGCATGACGGCAAGAGGCGCTGCCTCCCGAAACCCGATTGGCATGACCTTCGGGCGAGGCAACGCTGCCCGGTTCGGGATCGTCACGGCCACGATCCGGATCCGCCCTTGCCCGCCGTTTTATCCACGCTCCCGCCGGCCGGCCTACACTTCCGCCGAACGAGCGGCGAAAGGCGACGACGACCATGGACGAGACTACCGCATTGCTGAAGCTTCCCTACATCATGCCCTCGCAGGCGCAGAAGCATGTCACCCACAACGAGGCGCTGCGAATGCTCGACGCCATCCTGCACATCAAGGTGGAAGACAGCGGCCGAACCGACCCGCCCGACGACCCCGCCGATGGCCAGCGCCATGCGCTGGGAGCGGAACCGGCGGGCGCGTTCGCCGGCCGGGCCGGCCACATCGCCGCCTTTCAGGACGGTGCCTGGAATTTCCACGAACCTCGCGCGGGCTGGGTCATCTGGGACGCGGCAGCCGCAGCGCTTCTGGTGCATGACGGTTCCGGCTGGGTTCCGGCGGCGCCCGATCCGGAAACCCTGCCGTTGCTCGGCCTCAACACCAGCGCCGACGCCACGAACCGGCTGGCCGTGGCAAGCCCGGCCACGCTGCTGACCCATGACGGCGGAGGCCACCAGCTCAAGATCAACAAGGCCGAAGCCGGCGCCACCGCCTCGCTGCTGTTCCAGACCGCATGGTCGGGGCGCGCCGAGATGGGCCTTGCCGGCACCGACGATTTTTCCATCAAGGTTTCCGCCGACGGGTCGCTTTGGAACACGGCGCTGGTGGCGGATCGGGCCACGGGCAATGTCTCGACGCCGGCCCGTCTGGGCGTCGGTACGTCCGAACCGCTTGCCACCGCGCATGTGGCAGGAGCGATGGCGCTCGGTAGCGCAGTGACCCAGGCCCGGCTGACCAGCGGCACGCCCGGCAATACCGGTCGGGTGCTGAGCCTGATCGACCCCGCCGCCGTCATCCGTGTCTGGCGCAGGCAGACGGCAGGCAATTCGGCGACGGTGGAACTGGCCGTAGGCGACGGTTCGGACAACATCACCGACCCCTCGATCCGCCGCTGGGACTTCGGCGTCACCTACAACACCAACCGCTTCGAGTTCCGCTATCTCACCGGCACGGCCCAGGTGGCCATGTCGATCCAGTCGGACATGCGCATCGGCCTCGGCACCCAGACGCCGCATGCCTCCGCCCATCTCGAAGTGGCCAGCACCAGTCGCGGCTTCCTGCCGCCGCGCATGGACAGCGCCCACCGGGACGCGATCGCTTCCCCGGCCGAGGGCCTGATGGTCTACAACACGAGCACGCATGAGCCCGAGTTCTGGAATGGAACCGCGTGGGTGGGCATGGCGGGAGCTTGACGGTCCGGTTGCGTGGTCACGCATAGGGCGGCGCAGGTTCATTCGCCCGGCGCCGCCTGCCGGGTTTCAAGGGAGACATCGCGCTTCTTCACAAGGTCATCGAGTATCGAGGCCAGTTGTGCCGCCTGCGCGCTCCGGCTCCACCTTTCCCGGACAAGCAGCGCGCGACGCCTCAACTCGTCTTCCGGGGCGCGCAACGCGGCCAGGATCGCGGCCTCGATCCCGGCGGGCGCTGGCTTCGTCAGCATCCACAAGCCCGAAAGCCTGGAGAACATGGTGCGGGCCGCGTTCGACGGGTTGAGGACGATCACCGGCGCTGGGATGGCGAGATATTCAAAGAGCTTGCTTGCAATCGCAGGGATGCGGCTTCGCTGCTCGCTCAACACCGTGACCAGAATCCGGGCCGAGGCGATCTCCTCGAGCGCCCTCGCATGTGCAACCATGCCCGTGAATTCAGCCCCACTCCCGAGGATTTTCGTGATCTCCGGCCTGACCGACGGGGGCCGGCCGACAATCCGAAGACCGATGGTCTCCCCCGAGCGCCGAACAGCGGCGACGGCGCTGGCAAGGGCGACCGTCTCCGGCGCCTCGGAGAAGCCGACGACCTTGATCCAGCCGGTCTGCCGTCCCGGTTCGTGGGAAGGCTCCATCGGGGCGATTTCGGAAGGAACGCCATTCGTCACCACCGTCGTCTTGCCGGCGACGGCGGGAAACCGCCTTGCGATCCATCTCTTGTGAGCCGGAAACGTGCAGGTGATGTGATCGGCCGCCCGATAGACCTCCGCTTCATGGCGAAGGCTTCCACGGGTCTTGCAGCACTCCATCCATCCGGCCTCTCGGCGCATATGGGCGTGGTACACATCCCGGAAATCGGCCACCCAGCACAGATCGGGAAATGACTTTTTCAGGCGCATGCCAGCCGTATGCACAGAATGCGGCGGTCCGGTCGTGATCACCGCATCGGGGCGGATTTCCCCGACAAGCCTTGCCAGCCTGTCGCCCGCCGTCGTCCAGAACAGGATGCCGGTATCCGGCGCCATGAAACGCCCCATGAAGCCAGCAAAGGCGTTCTTGGCCGGCCCCAGCCGGCCGAGACGCCGAGCGGTGAAGGGGGACGGCGCATCGCTTATGAAATGAACCTTGATATGGGGATGGACGGCTTCCGACACCTCCGCCCCGGTCGCGGAATATCCATGGTGCTTGCGCGCCACGTCCACCTGCCAGCCATGCTCAGGCAGGAGCCTTGCCCACTGCGTGGCCCTAACCGCCCCGACGACGGGATCGGGGAAGAAATTCGAGGTGATTATCAGCAGTTTTCCCACGGCCTGCGGTTTCAGCCCCATGAAAAGACAGGGCGGCACCCGGCACGCGAGACTGTCCCGCCGTCCAGCCTCACCACCATGTCGCAGCCTTCCAGCGTGCCCGGCCGATGGGCGATAACAAGGATCGTGAGGTCGTTGCCGAGCCTTTCGATGGCCGCCATCACGGCGCTTTCGGTTTCCATGTCGAGCGCGCTGGTCGCCTCGTCGAACACCAGCACCCGCGCCTGCTTGTAGAGCGCGCGTGCAATGCCGATGCGCTGGCGCTGGCCGCCGGAAAGCCGGATGCCGCCCTCGCCCACCCGCGTGTCGTAGCCCTGCGGCAGCGCCGCGACCACATCGGCAAGCTCGGCCTGCTCGGCGGCATGGCGCACCCTTTCGCGGTCGATGTCCTGCGGCCTGACGCCGAAGGCGATGTTCTCGGCCACGCTGGCATCGGCAAGATAGATCGCCTGCGGCACATGGGCGATGTTCCTTTGCCAGGCGGGTCGGTTCGCCGCCGTCAGCGCCACGCCATCGATGCGGATCACACCGGCGTCGGGCTCCAGCAGGCCCAGAACGAGATCCACCAAGGTCGACTTGCCGCTGCCGGTCTTGCCGGCAATGCCGACCCTCGCCCCCTGCGGTATGTCGAGATTGACACCCCGGAGCACCGGCGCCGGGCTGCCCGGATAGGCGTAGGAGATGTTTTCGAGGCTGATGGCATGGTTGAACGGCAGCGGGACATTCCCGACCACCGCTGCCGGAACCGGCCGGCCCAGCAGTTCCACGACATCTGTCAGAACCTGCCTGTTGCCCATCGCCATCGCCCAGCCGTTATAGACCTGCTGGATCAGCGGCAGCAGTTTTTGCGCGCCGAGCGCAAGCGCGGCCAACACCGGCACGGCTGCGGCCAGCCCTCCGGGCCGCTGAACCACCACAACGGCGATCATGGCGATCAGCACCATCCCGATCGCCTCGACGATGAAGCGGGGAGCCCCGGCGAGCACGGCGTTCCTTGTCCGCGCCCCGCTGAAGCCGGCCTCCGCCTGTTCGTAGGCCTCGACGAACACGGCCTGCGACCGGTCGAGCAGCACGTTGCGGATGCCGCCCAGTCCTTCCTGCATGGTCTGCACACGCCTGTCCTGCGCACGAGCGATGACCGCGCCATTGCGGCGCAGACCCCGGCGCGCGGCGAAGGACGCGACAAGATAGATGAGCGCCAGACCCGTTCCCGAAACCAGCGCCACCATGGGGTCGATCACGATCAGGCCGGCAATGATGGCGAGGCCGATCACCGCCGCGATGGCCCCGTACATCAGCGGCAGCAGCACATGGCTGGTGACCATCTGGACCTTATTGACCGAGGCGAGGATTTCGCTGGAGTTGTGCTGGGCGTGATAGGAATAGGGCTGCGCGAGCGTATCCGCATAGAGCCTCACGCCCAGTTCACAGGAAACGCCGTAGACGAACCTGTTGCTGGCCCACAGGAGCGCCAGTCGCAAGGCAGCCGCCATGAGCGCCGCTCCTGCAAACAGGGCTGCCATGATGTGCCCGGACCATAAAACGGCAGGCCCGCCACCGGGATTGCTTGCCGGCAGGGCGACCGTGCCCAGAAGCGGCACCACCGTGCCGATGGTCACGACCTCGGCCAAGGCACCCGCCAGCATCAGGACCATAAGCGGCGCGAAGGCCCGGCGGCGCGAAGGCGTCAACCGGCCGAACAGCACCGACAGCGCGGTGGCCAGCGAC
Source organism: Aquamicrobium terrae (assembly GCF_040545735.1). Lineage (GTDB taxonomy): Bacteria > Pseudomonadota > Alphaproteobacteria > Rhizobiales > Rhizobiaceae > Mesorhizobium > Mesorhizobium terrae_A. Next base: position 168,249 of record NZ_JBEPML010000011.1, on the reverse strand, counting down.
ATGTCCTCGCCGTCACTTTTCATCGCGGCTGTGTCGTTGCGCTTTCTTTACTTCGCACCGAAGCCGGTCAGCATGATCCGGATGGTCCTCATGACGATGACCAGATCGAGCCAGGGCGAGAAGTTCTTGATGTAGTAGAAGTCGTAATGAAGCTTTTCGTGCACGTCACCGATGGCCGCCACATGGCCCTGGTTGACCTGCGCCCAGCCGGTGATGCCGGGCCGCACGATATGGCGATAGGGGTAGAACGACAGTTCCTTCTCGTACCACAGGGACAGCATCAGCGCCTCGGGGCGAGGTCCGATCCAGCTCATCTCGCCGCGCAATATGTTGAAGAGCTGCGGCAGTTCATCGAGACGGGTGCGCCGCAAAACGCGCCCGATGCGGGTGATGCGCGGATCGTCTCCCCGGGTTATGGCCTTCTCCCGCGCGGTTACGGGGCCGCCGCGATCGTCGCGCATGGTGCGGAACTTGTAGAGCGTGAACACCGCTCCTCGATGACCGACCCGCTGCTGGCGAAACAGGGCCGGTCCCGGCGAGTCGAGCCGGATCAAAAGCGCCACGATGAGCAGCAGCGGCGATGCCACGATCAGGACGGCCAGAGCGACCAGCCAGTCGGCGGCCTGCTTGATCCTGCTGTAGGCCTGGTTCGGATGGAGGGACCCCAGCGTATTTTCGGACAGGTGTTCTATCTCTACCCGGCCGGTCAGGGATTCCAGCACCTGCTTGACGTGATAGACCGGCATGCCGGACAGCACGCAACCGGTGATGAAGCGAACCCAGGCATCCGGCAAATCGGCACGCAAATCCGCCACGACGCCCTGGATCCTTCCCGGAACCAGGCCGGGCCTTTGAAGCCTGTGCCAGGCGACGCCCCTGACTGCCGCCAGGCGATGGACACTTCCCACGGGGACCACCGCCAGCCTGCCGGGCTCCAGGCGGTTCAGGGAGGCGGCAAGGCTGAAGTACCACAATGTCGAGATGAGAAAGGAGCCCGCCGCCTGAAACCGGCTGTAGTCCAGCCGGAAAAAGAAGATGACGAGAAACACCAAGCCGTAGCTCAAGGTAAAGGCCGGCAACAAGGTGCCGAAGGTGGCGACACCTGGAAACGCATCCAGACGGCGGTAAATCAGATAGCCCGAGATGTGGGCGAAGATGGCCGCCGTGATCGTCACCTGAAGGTTGATGGAGTACACGACCTTCGGTTCCGCCATCGCCCTTATCAGCAGCGGAATGCCGACGGCCAGAAGCAGGCCCCCAAGCAGCCGATATCGCAGCCGCATCTGTAGATGTATGCAACCGCGATCTGCAACCATTTGTTGCAATTGAAGAGGAATCATGTCATGCCTCGTCAGGTCAGGACATCCATGGACTGGGAACGGAAGGTGGCAGGTCAGGCTCCCCCGAAAAGGGAAGTTGTTCGTGTAATGGCGAAGCAGTAGAGAAGCTGCGGGTTCTCGAACGGCAGGGCATTTTTGCCTGTAACCGGAGTCCGGATATGCATGGATTAAGGCTACCTACCGGCCAATGTTGGGCGAGCGGGCGGATAGCTATGGCTACATCACTGTGCCGATACAGCTATGGCTCGTCCTGCTCCCCATCGCCTCATTGACTTTTCGGTTTAAGGCTACCGCACACCCGGTGCAAATACCGCACCAGTGTCGTCTTATCCCCCGCACGGGCACGTCTCAGGCGCCAGAACCGCCAGACGTGCCTCAGCCCCCCGCATGTCCTTATCCCGTCACCGGGCTCCATTTTGAACGGACATGCTTCACGTCGTACATCTCGCCCCGCTAGGCTCGCATCAGCCTGTCGACCGTCATCTGCACAGGCACACGACTGGCCAAAAACTCCATCAACACCGTTACCCGGCCACGCTCATCGAGATCGACAAGCTGGCCGATTTGCTGCGCCAGCGGCCCATCCAGGATTTCGACGCTGTCACCGGGCTTCAATTCAGAACTGAAATCAACGACGCCATTGTCATTCGCGCGGCTTTTCAGGGCTTCCACGAAACCGCGCTCGACCGTAACGGGACCATCATCGCCAGTGATGATGCGTTTCACGCCAAATGTGCCGTTGATCGATCGCCAGCGCACCGCAGAGGACGCTTCCAGAAACAGATAGGCGGGAAACAGCGGGATGACGGCGATGTGAAAGCGACGGGCATGGCGGACGGTCCTGCGCATCCGCGGCAAGAACACGTCAAATCCCTGGTTGGCCAGATTGAAAGCTGCCTGAACCTCTTTTCGAGGCTTGGTCGTGACAACAAACCAGTCCGACATGCTGAACTCAAAACCCCTCGACTTCCGCAAGGATCAAACAACCCCTTGCAGATGCCAACGCCTAACTGGCGTTCCCCCATGGCTATTATTCATAGCTTCTCTTTACAGATAGTCAAATATTCATAGCTTCTCTTTACAGATAGTCAAAAGGGAATCTGCCTGCTGGAACAATTCCATTATACATTGGCATAGAAGGCCTGAATTAGCGGAAACTGCGGAAATTGGCAGAAAAGCGGGCCGGAAACCTTGGCCGCAGTGCAAATCGCACCCCCTTGCCGGAAGGCGCGGGCACAGGAAATATCAGGGTGCACCTGGGTGAAATGGGCGCGCGACTGTCCCGGACTATGCGACAGGCTTCGGAAAGGAAGGCGTTTCCCGGTCCTTGCCGGCGGTGGGAATGGCTTCGGGATCGTAGTTGTCGTCATCGCTCGACACCACGGCACCGGGCCTGAATTCCGGCACGATGTGGCGCAGCAGTTCCACCACCCGGGCATGGTCCTCGCTCTCCACGGCGCCCTCGAGGAAACCGAGGGTCTTGTGGAACAGCTCCTTGTCGATCACCCGCGGCGAGGCCACGAAATAAGGAGCGTCCTCACTGCGTTGAGAAACCTCGGACGGATCGAAAAGCTCCTCGTAGAGCTTCTCGCCGGGGCGCAGGCCGGTAAAGACGATGTCGATGTCGACATAGGGCTTGAGGCCGGCAAGCTGGATCATGCGTTCGGCAAGATGGACGATCTTCACCGGCTTGCCCATGTCCAGCACCATGATGTCGCCGCGCTTCCTGCCGGCATAGGCGGCCGCCGCGTTGAGCACGAGGCAGACGGCTTCCGGAATGGTCATGAAGAAGCGGGTGATTTCGGGATGCGTCACCGTCACCGGGCCGCCGGCGGCGATCTGCTTTTCGAACCGGGGAACGACGGAGCCGTTGGAGCCCAGCACGTTGCCGAACCGGACCGTCGTGAACAAGGTCGTCTGGCAAGCGATGTCCAGAGACTGGCAGTAAGCCTCGGCGGCACGCTTGCTGGCGCCCATCACATTGGTCGGGTTCACAGCCTTGTCGGTCGAGATCATCACGAAATTCGAGACGCCGTATTTGACGGCCGCCTCGGCGACATTCCTGGTGCCGAGCAGGTTGGTCTTGACCCCCTCGACAGGATTGCCTTCCACGATCGGCACATGCTTGAGGGCCGCGGTGTGGAAGACGAGGTTCGGCCGGAACCGTTCGAAGATGCTCTCCACCTTGGCGCGGTCGCGCACATTGGCCAGGCTCGTCACCATGCGGATCTGCGGATAGTGCTCGCGAAGCTCCATATCGAGCTTGTAGAGATGGAATTCGGAAGCGTCGGCAAGGATGAGCTCGGACGGCCCATATTCGGCGATCTGGCGGCTCAGTTCGGAGCCGATCGAGCCACCGGCCCCGGTGACCAGAACGACCCGGCCATTGATGAGCCGGGCGACGCTTTCCAGATCCGCCGCGATCTCCGGCCGGCCCAGCAGATGCCCCAGGTCGATCTGCTTCGGCTGAAGCAGGCTCTGGCCCGTCAGCAGCGCCGTTTCGGTGAAGTCGGGAATGCGCGACACCTTGATGCCCAGCCGGGTGGCCGCCTGCACCACCTCGGCCAGATGCTGCCTGCTGGGCCCGGATTCGGTGTCGATCAGTTCGGAGATCGGCATCCCTTTCCGCGCGAAACGGTCGGCAAGCGCTTCCAGCTCGTCGAAATCGCCCAGGACCTTGACGCCCTGGATGATGCGGGCCTGGTTGAGAATTCCGTCGTCCAATATGCCGACGATGTTGAATTCGCTGGTCGCGCCGCGCCTGTTGGCCCGCACGAAGCTCTCGGCGTTGTCGGTGAGGCCATAGAGAAGCACGTTGCGCGTGGGCCTGCCCTGACGGCCGTTCATCGTCCCTGGCCAGAAGAAGAAGGCCCTCTCCATCACCATACGATAGGTCATCCGGCTGAACGACAGGCCGGCAACCAGATAGATCAGCGTCAACACCGGCACCGACCGCGGCACGTTCGAGCCGCGCGTCAGCAGGAAGGCGGCAATCGTATAGGCTATCACCGATGCCGAGACGACCTTGAGGATCGTCATGATGTCGGGGATCGAGAAATAGCGCCACGACCCGCGGTGCATGGAGAAAAGCCAGAAGAAACAGATGAAGATCGCGGTGAAGCCCAGCGCCTTCTCTTCAAGACCGGGCACGGCGAACAGGAAACGCTCGCCATAGGCGGTGACGTAGGAGAGGACGAAGGCCGCGAACGCCGTAAAGACATCGAGCAGGGAGCCTGCGGCTCGCCACAGCCGCGCCCCACCTATGAATTCACGCAATTTCATGCTGTCGCAATTCTCCTATGCGGACAGTCCAAAACGTCCCTACCCCCAGGGACCGACTTTCCGCAGGGCAGCCAAAACAACATCGCCCGCCAACACCGTAAACACTCATTCACTAGAAAAAGTTCAACATCAAATTATTACAATCGGGATTGTCCGAACCGAATGTCGCATTATCGACAGTTACGCGACTGCAAACACCTTTCATATCAGCGCGATAAGTCGGAAGCGTCAATCGCGCCGAACAAGAACGATATCAGCTTTGCACAGAACGTGATCGCCAAATGCCTGAGAACTACTACAGGTTGTAGTTGAATTATTCTCTCAACCCGCCTCACGCAGGGCCTCGGCCTCCTGCAGGTCGACCGATACGAGCTGGCTCACGCCTTGCTCCGCCATGGTCACCCCGAACAGGCGATCCATGCGGGCCATGGTGATCGGGTTGTGGGTGATGACGACGAAGCGCGTCTCCGTCGACGCCGACATCTCGTCCATCAGGTTGCAGAACCGCTCGACATTGTGGTCGTCCAGCGGCGCGTCGACCTCGTCCAGCACGCAGATCGGCGCCGGATTGGTGAGGAAGACGGCGAAGATCAGCGACATCGCCGTCAGCGCCTGCTCGCCGCCCGAAAGCAGGGTCATGGTCTGCGGCTTCTTGCCGGGCGGACGGGCGAGAATCTCAAGCCCCGCCTCCAGCGGATCGTCGGATTCAATGAGCTGCAATTCGGCCGTGCCGCCGCCGAACAGATGCGCGAACAGGCGCTGGAAATGGCCGTTGACCACCTCGAAGGCAGCCAGCAGGCGCTCGCGCCCCTCGCGGTTGAGGCTCTGGATCGCCTGCCGCAGCTTGCGGATCGCCTCGATGACGTCGTCGCGCTCGGAAACTATGGTTTCCAGCCGCCCGGCAAGCTCGCGCTGCTCTTCCTCGGCGCGCAAATTGACCGCGCCCAGCCGCTCGCGCTCGATCTTCAGCCGTTCCAGCGTGCGTTCGACATTGCCCATGTCCGGCATCGGGTCGTCCGGCTGTAAGCCGGTGTGGCGGATGACCAGATACGGCGGCGTGTTCAGCGCCTCCTGAATGCGCGCCTCGACCTCCTGCCGCCGTTCGTCGGCCGCTGTCAGCCGTTCCTCGGCGCGGGCGCGCGCCTCGCGGGCTTCGGCCAGCCCCTGAATGGTGGCCGTCGCGGCCTTGTCCAGTCCGGCCTGCCGGTTTTCGGCCTCCTGAAGACGGTCGGCGGCATCCTTGCGCTGCGCTTCGGCACGCGAAAGCTCGGACAGCAGCGCGCGACGGCGCTGGTCGAATTCATCCGGCGCGTCGGCCAGCGCCTCGCGCTCCTCGAGCGCTTCGGCGCGCCGTTCATGCAGGGCGCGGATATGGCTGTCGGCATTCTCGGCCCGTATCAGCCAGTTGCGACGCTCGCCCTCGATCGCCTGAAGCCGGCGCGACCGGGCTTCCGCCTCACGGCTGAGGCCGTCATGCACGGCACGGGCGTCGGCAAGGGCGGCACGATCGTCCGACACGATTGCTGCGGCCTGTTCCAGCCGAAGCTGCAGATCGCCCGGATCGGGCGCATCGCGCAGCGCCTCCTCGGCTTGCCCATGCAGCGCCGAGGCTTCCTCCAGTTCTTCCATCAGCCGCTGGCGCGCATCCTCCAGCGCATCGCGGCGGCTGGCGATCTCGCCGGCGGCGCGCTCCGCCTGCGCCAGCGCGGTGCGGGCCCCGTCGAGCTGCGCCTGGGTCTCGCGCAACGCCTGCCGCGCGGTGCGCTCGGCCTCGGCATGGGTGCGGATCGACGCTTCCGCCGCGGCCAACACCTCTTGCGCCGCCCGTACGGCCCGCGTCGCGGCAATCGCCTCCGCATCGAGTTCAGCCAGCCGGTTCTTCTGTTCCAGCCGAAGGGCTGCCGCCGTGGGCGCATCGGCGCTGGCGGTGAACCCGTCCCAGCGCCACAAGGCGCCTTCACGCGTCACCAGCCGCTGGCCGGGCGCAAGCGACGGCTGGAGGACCGGTCCTCCCGCCGCATCCACAATGCCGATCTGCGCCAGCCGACGTGCCAGTTGGCCCGGCGCGCGCACCACCGAGGCAAGGCTTCGCACGCCCTGCGGCAGCGCCGGATCGCTGTCCGAAGACGCGACATCGCCCCAATGCACCGGCGCGCTGCGGTCCAGCGGCACGTCGAGATCCTCGCCCAAGGCCGCGCCCAGCGCGGTCTCGAAGCCGCGCTCGACGGTGATCTGCTCCAGCACGGCCGGAAACAGGTCACCGCCGCCGGCATTGAGCATCTTCGCCAGCGTGCGCGCCTCGGTCTCGATGCGGGCCAGTTCCGCCCGCGCATCCTGCAACGGGCCGCGCGCGGCATTTTCGGCCTCTCGCGCCTCGGCAACCGCCTGCTCGGACGCTTCGACAGCCGCTTCAGCCTCTTCCAGAGCCGCCTCGGCCTGCTCGACCAGAAGCCTCTTCTCGGCCGGATCGGCCAGGCCGGAGATGCGCGCCCCGATCTCCGACAGCTCGCGGTCCATCTCGCCGAGCTGGCGCGCGAAGCGGTCGCGGCGTTCGCCGGCTTCGCGCAGCGAACGCTCGGCCTGATTGCGGGAAGCGGCGGCTTCCGCGCGCTCGGCGGTCAGCCGCGCCAGCTTTTCCTCGCTGTGGCCAAGCGTTTCGGCGGCGGCCTCGAACGCCGCGCGCGTCGCCGCCTCGCGCTCGGCGGCGCCCGCATTCTCCTCGTTGAGAAGCGCTTCCTCCTCGGCAAGCCGCTCCAGAACGTCGGCGTTCTCGGCCACCATGCGCTCCTCGCGGGCGATGTCGGCGTCGAGCTGCTCGAGGCGGCGATCGAGTTCGGACTGGCGCGAGCGGATGCGCTTCGCCTCCTCCTCGAGCTGGGCGCTGGCGATGGACAGGCGCTGGAACGCGGCGGCCGCGGCGGCTTCGACCTCGCGCAGCTCCGGCAGCTTGTGAGCGCCAATGGCCTGTTCCTTGGCGGCATTCATCTGGGCGGCGGCGCGATCGCCGACCAGCGACGTCGCCTCGGCCAATGCCGAACGCGCCTCGCCCTCCTGTGCCTTGGCGGCGCTCCAGCGCAGGTGCAGAAGCGTCGCCTCGGCCTTGCGGATATCGGCGGACAGGTTCTTGAAGCGCGAGGCCTGCCGCGCCTGCCGCTTCAGGCTTTCGATCTGGCCTTCCAGCTCGCCGACCACATCGTCGAGCCGTTCGAGATTCTGCTCGGCGGCGCGCAGGCGCAGTTCCGCCTCATGGCGGCGCGTATGCAGGCCGGAAATGCCGGCAGCTTCTTCGAGCAGCGCGCGCCGTGCCTGCGGCTTGGCCTGGATCAGCTCGCCGATGCGGCCCTGCCCCACCATCGAGGGCGAGCGCGCGCCGGTCGACTGGTCGGCGAACAGAAGCTGCACATCCTTGGCGCGCGCTTCCTTGCCGTTGATACGGTAGACCGAGCCTGCCTCGCGCTCGATGCGGCGGGAAACCTGCAACTCGTCGGCGTCGTTGAAGACCGGCGGCGCGGTACGGTCGGCATTGTCGAGGAACAGCGTCACCTCGGCCGTGTTGCGGGCGGGGCGCGTGGAGGAACCGGAAAAGATCACGTCGTCCATGCCGGACGCGCGCATGTTCTTGTAGGAGCTTTCGCCCATCACCCAGCGCAGGGCCTCGACAAGGTTGGACTTGCCGCAGCCGTTCGGCCCGACGATGCCGGTCAGGCCGCGCTCGATGACGAATTCGCCGGGCTCGACGAATGACTTGAAGCCAAGCAGGCGAAGGCGCGAGAACTTCATGCGCGCCCTCGGTCAGGAACCGGGACGCCGTGCATCAGGGACGGCGGCGCGCCGATGGCGGGCCGCCCCGATGCTGCCGAGACGTCAAAGCAGCGGATCGATGACCGCCGAGATTTCGTCAATCGACAAAGCCCCCTTGTAGACTTTTCCGTTAATGATGAAGGTCGGCGTGGAGTCGATTTTGAATTCCTCCGCACCGCGCTTCTGGACAGCCCTCACTTGTTCAAGAAGATTCTGGTCCGTCAAGCAGGCGTTGAAGCTCTCCTGTGTAAAACCGGCAAGCTTGGCAAGCTGGAACATCGCGTCCTTGACGTTCTCTGCCGCCGCCCAGTTCTGCTGCTGCTTGAACAGCACGTCCACCATCGGGAAATAGTTGTCGCCGGCGCAGCGTGCCAGCATGAAGCCGGCCTCGGCGCGCGGATCGAAGGGGAATTCGCGCAGGATGAAGCGCACCTTGCCGGTGTCGACGTACTTCTTCTCCACCTCGGGATAAGTGTTGACGGCGAAATTGGCGCAGTGCGAGCAGGTCATCGAGGCATATTCGACCACCGTGACCTTGGCGTCGTCGCTGCCCTTGGCCTTGTCGGGCAAGGCGCCCGGCTTCAGCACCTCGGCCATGTCCAGCGTGCCGGAAGGTTGCGGCGCGGCGGAAGCGGCCGAGGCGGGCGCGGCGTTGGCGGCGGTGCTCTCCTGCCCGGAATCGCTACAGGCCGACAGGATGAGTCCTGCGGGCACCACGGCTAGGGAAGACAGGACAGTTCTGCGGGACAAGGTCATGCGAATCACCCGATTGTTTTTCGATTGTGCAACGTGAAGCCAAGTAAAAGCGAGAGTCGCGGCCAATTAAGGCATTCCGGTAGCCAAGCCAATCATCAAGCCGTGTCCGCATGATCACGAAAGCGCGATGGCGTCGCCTCAGCCCTGCTTCTTGCGGCCGAGTACGGTTTCACCCAGCCGTTCCAGCGCGGCACGCAGGCCTTCGTCCTCGATCTTGCCGACCGTGCGCGCCAGCTTCGCCTTTTCCGGCTCGGACAGGGGCCGCAGGGTTGGCGGCTTCTTGCGCGTCGTGCCCGTCAGCGGCTTCTGCACGATGCGGATGCGGCCGATGGCGGCGAAGCCGAGGAAGGCGTTGACGCGGCCGATGATTTCGCCGCTCTGGTGCTGGATGTGGAGCGCCGCCAGCCCTTCGCAGGCGATGACCAGAACCGCCGGCTCGAAGGGGTCTTCCTCGCGCATGCGGCGCGGCCACTGGATCTTCTCCGGCCGGCAGCTCGAAGCCAGCCGCTCGCCGACGATCTCTTCCCATGACTGGACGAGGCCCACCGATATGCCGGCGCGTTTGCGCAGCACCGGATCGAGGATGCCCGTTGCCAGATCGCTGACCGGAACGGGATTGCCCGCGAAGGGTTTCCCTGCCATGTGCGTACTCCAGCGACGAATTCTCGAACCTCAGGCACCGGAAACCGGCATTTCCCGATCAATGGCACCGCAGGACAAAAGCCGCAAGCCCGCCATCGCGGCCAGACTTCTGGAGTGGTACGACGCCCACCATCGCGAGCTGCCATGGCGGACAGGCCCCGCTGCGCTCGCGAAAGGCGAGCGGCCCGATCCCTACCGCGTCTGGCTCTCCGAGATTATGCTGCAACAGACCACGGTCGAGGCGGTGAAGTCCTATTTCAATGCCTTTGTCGGCCGCTGGCCGAGCGTTTCCGCGCTCGCTGCCGCCGCCAATGACGACATCATGAAGGCATGGGCCGGGCTCGGCTATTATTCGCGCGCCCGCAACCTGAAAGCATGCGCTGATCTCGTCGCCTCACGCGGCGCGGCGTTTCCCGATACGGAGGAAGGCCTGCGCGCCCTGCCCGGCATCGGCCCCTATACGGCTGCTGCCATCGCCTCCATCGCCTTCGACCGGCCCGCCGCCGTGGTGGACGGCAATGTCGAGCGTGTCATTTCCAGGCTGTTCCGCATCGAAACGCCGCTGCCTCAGGCTAAGACGGAAATCCGCGCTCTTGTGGAGCAGATGGTGCCGGCCGACCGGCCGGGCGATTTCGCGCAGGCGACGATGGATCTCGGCGCCACGATCTGCACGCCGCGCCGGCCGAAATGCATGTTGTGCCCGCTGCGCGAGGATTGCGACGCGCTCGCCGCCGGCGATCCCGAACTCTACCCGGTGAAGCTGGCGAAGCCCGAAAAGCCGACGCGCCAGGGGGCGGCCTTCGTCGCGATCCGCGCCGATGGCGCCGTGCTTTTGCGCAAGCGCCCCGAAAAGGGCCTGCTCGGCTGCATGACCGAGGTGCCCACCACCGCCTGGACCGCCAGACAAAACGGCGAAACCTCAGCGGCCGCCGCCCCCTTCCCGTCGCAATGGGAGCGGGCCGGGCAGATCACCCATGTGTTCACGCATTTCGCGCTGGAACTGGCCGTCTATCGCGCCGGCTTCCAAGGCAGCGCGCCGGCCGGCCATTTCTGGTCGCTGCCGCATGAGCTTGCCGGCGAGGCCCTGCCCACCGTCATGAAAAAAGCCATCGAGACGGCCATTCCCGGGGCAACGAAACGAAAGAAGGGATGAACGCATGGAAATCCGCCACATCGTTTTCGACATCGGCAAGGTGCTGGTCCACTACGACCCGGATATTCCGTTCAGCCGCATCATCCCGGACCCGGCGGAGCGCCGATGGTTCTTCGACAATGTCTGCACCAGCGCCTGGAACATCGAGCAGGATCGCGGCCGCTCGTGGGAGGAGGCAGAGGCGCTGCTGGTCGCCGAGCATCCGGCCCATGCCGACAACATCCGCGCCTTCCGCCGCCACTGGCACGAAATGGTGCCGCATGCCTATGACGACAGCGTCGCCCTTCTGGAACGGCTGGTTGCGGGCGGCCATGACGTGACCATGCTGACCAACTGGGCCGCCGACACGTTTTCGGAAGCGCGGGTCCGCTTTCCCTTCCTCGAAAAGCCGCGCGGCATCACCGTTTCCGGCGAAATCGGGCTGATCAAGCCCGACCGCGCCATCTACGATCATCACGCCGCCAGTTTCGGCCTCGAGCCGTCCGCCGCGCTGTTCATCGACGACAGCCAGAAGAATGTCGACGGCGCCATGGCCGCCGGCTGGCAGGCGGTGCTGTTCACCGATGCCCGCGCGCTCGAACGCGATCTCGCCGCGCGCGGAATCAGGATCTAGATCAGGCTCCGGCCTTCTCCATGCCGAGGCGCGCGATGCGACGCAGCTCGTCGATGGGGGTAAGGCCGCCGGCGCGCTCATAGTGCCAGAACGTCCAGCCGTTGCAGGCGTCGAGCCCCTGCACGCGCGCGCCCATCTTGTGGATCGAGCCGGCATCCTCGCCGATCGACAGCGTGCCGTCGGCGCGCACCTTGGCCGACCAGCGGCGCCTGGAATCCCACAGCGTGGTTCCGGCCTTCACCAGGCCCGTATCGACCAGGCTGCCGAAGGCCACGCGCGGCTCCGCGCGCTTGCCGGTCAGCACGGTCAGTTCGGTCGCGCCCAGCGGCTTCACCGCCTCGATGCGTTCCATGGCGGCGTCGATATAACCCTGCTCGCGCTCGATGCCGACGAAATGCCGGCCGAGGCGCTTGGCCACGGCCCCGGTGGTGCCGGAGCCGAAGAACGGATCGAGCACCACGTCGCCCGGCTTGGTCGAGGCCAGCATGACGCGCGCCAGAAGCGCCTCCGGCTTCTGGGTCGGATGCAGTTTCTCGCCCTTGGCGTCCTTCAGCCGCTCATTGCCGGTGCAGATCGGGAACAGCCAGTCGGAGCGCATCTGCACGTCCTCATTGGCCGCCTTCATGGCTTCGTAATTGAAGGTGTAGGCCTTGGCCTTGGCGTCGCGCGAGGCCCAGATCATCGTCTCATGCGCGTTCTGGAAGCGGCGGCCACGGAAATTCGGCATCGGGTTGGTCTTGCGCCAGACGATGTCGTTGAGGATCCAGAAGCCGAGATCCTGCATCTTCGCGCCGACCCGGAAGATGTTGTGATAGGAGCCGATCACCCAGATCGTGCCGCTCGGCTTCAGCACGCGGCGCGCGGCCAGCAGCCAGGCGCGGGTGAAGGCGTCATAAGCCTCGAAGCTCTCGAACTGGTCCCATTCGTCGTCCACGGCATCGACCTTCGACTGGTCGGGACGGTGCAGATCGCCATTGAGCTGGAGGTTGTAGGGCGGGTCGGCGAAGATGACGTCAACGGAGGCGTCGGGCAAACGGTTCATGGCCGCCACGCAGTCGCCCTTGAGGATCGTGTCCAGCCATTCCCCTGTCTGGGCCGGCTTCGAAGACACACCGGAAAACTCGCCGAGACGACGTACTGCAGACATTTGGCACACCCAGGATACGCGTTACTGTTTACTCGCCGTTATGGTTACCGATCAGCGTAAACAATCGGTGAAGCTTGCAGCGTGATTTGCGCGCCGGCGCACCTTGATGTATGCCCGCGCCACCGGTTGCCGGTGCCCCTTCCCCCAATTCGAACTGCGGACCTCCATGGACAAGCCAGACCTCATCATTTTCGACTGCGACGGCGTCCTGGTCGATTCCGAGATCATCGCCGCGCGCGTCGAAGCCGAGTTGCTGACCGAGGCCGGCTTCGAGATATCGGCGGAGGAACTGGCGCAGACCTATGCCGGCCTCACCTTCAAGGACATCTTGCTGCGCATCGAGGAAATCTCCGGCCTGCCCTTGCAGGCCACGCTGATCGACAAGGCCGAGGCGGCCGTGGACCGGCGGTTGCGGCAGGACGTGCGGGCCGTGAACGGCGTGCGCGAGGCCATCATGCAGGTTCCGTGGCCCTGCTGCATCTGCTCCAACTCGCCCAGCGACCGTATCCGCGCCATGCTGGAGAAGACCGGCATCCTGCCCCTGTTCAAGGGACCGGTCTTTTCCGCGCCCGAACTGCCGACCGGCAGGACAAAGCCGGCACCGGACGTGTTCCAGTACGCGGCCAAGGAATTCGGGGCCGATCCGGCGCGCACTTTCGTGATCGAGGATTCGGTGCACGGCATTGCCGGCGCGCGGGCGGCGGGCATGCGCGTCATCGGTTTCACCGGCGGCGCCCACAGCTATCCCGGCCATGCCGACGTGCTGATGGAGGCAGGCGCGGAGACGGTCATCCGCCGCTGGGCAGACCTGAAGGGCGTGCTCGACGCCCTGCTGCACTGGTCCGAGGAAGCCTGACAGCCGCAAACAAAAGGCCGCTTTGCAGCGGCCTTTTTCATGTGGTCATCAGCGCGGAATATCGGATTCCGAGGTGGTCGTGGCCGGTTGCGGCGCCGGCTGCGCGGCTGGAGCCGGGGCCGGACGCTTCCTGCGCACCACGCGCCTCGGCTGCTCCTCGGCCTTGGCCTTCGGCGGGCCTTCGTCATAGCCGACGAACACCTGGTAGTTGCGCGACGTCGGCTCGGGAACCGTCACATTGGGATCGTTGAACACGAACTGGGTGGCGGACGAGGTGCTGTTCACCTGCACCTTGTACTGGTGAAGCTGCGAATAGAGCACGTCGCTGCCGCGCGTCACCACCACGCGGATCGGCATGGTGATGGAACCGGCAGCGCCCTGCGGCCCGGGCACCACGCGGCCGGCGGCCGCGACATTCATGGTCAGTTGGCCGTTGCCGCGCTTGCAGTCGCGCGTCACCTCGCTGATCGAGGCCTGGTAGACGATCTTGCTCGGATCACCCTGCCCGCCCCGCGCATAGGTGTTGAAATAGGCGGTTCCCTCACGCAGCGTCAGCGTCGGGCAATAGGCCATCAACTCGCTGGCCAGCACCTTCTCGCCGGACGCGCTGGCTGCCTGATTGCCTTGCACCTTCAGCACATCGCCGCTGTTCGACTGGCACCCGGCTATCGCCAGCATCAGGCCGGAAAGAGCCAGGCCCGTGAAAAAGCGAAAATTCGATGTAGCAACCACCATGAAGTGCACTTCCCTCTCGCGACGGTGGTGTCCTATAGCAATCCGGCGGCGAAAATGCGACTGACGAAAGCGACAAATCCACACGCCCGCTGGCTGGAAACGACGGAATATTCTTCATGAACTACACAAGCACTCGCGGCGAAGCGCCTCGTCTCGGCTTTTCCGATGCCGTCCTTGCCGGGCTGGCGCGCGACGGCGGCCTTTACCTGCCGCAGGAGTGGCCGCGATTCTCGGCGGCCGAGATCCGCGCCATGCGCGGCCTGACCTATCAGCAGGTCGCGCTGCGCGTGCTGACGCCCTTCGTCGGCGGCGAGATCGCCGCTCCGGTTCTGGAGAAGCTGGTCAACGAGGCCTATGCCATCTTCCGCCACGAGGCGATCTGCCCGCTGGTGCAGCTCGGCCCGAACAGCTTCGTGCTGGAACTGTTCCACGGCCCCACGCTCGCCTTCAAGGACGTGGCCATGCAACTGCTGGCCCGCCTGATGGACCATGTGCTGACGGAACGCGACCAGCGCGCCACCATCGTCGGCGCCACGTCGGGCGACACGGGCGGCGCGGCCATCGAGGCCTTCGCCGGGCGCAGCCGCACCGACATCTTCATCCTGTTCCCCCACGGCAAGGTGTCGCCGGTGCAGCAGCGCCAGATGACGACCTCGACGGCCGACAATGTCCACGCGCTCGCCATCGAAGGCAATTTCGACGACTGCCAGGGACTGGTGAAGGAGCTGTTCAACGACCACGCCTTCCGCGACCGCGTGGCGCTGTCTGGCGTGAACTCGATCAACTGGGCGCGCATCATGGCCCAGATCGTCTACTACTTCACCTCCGCCCTGTCGCTCGGCGCGCCGGACCGCGCGGTCACCTTCACCGTGCCGACCGGCAATTTCGGCGACATCTTCGCGGGCTATGCCGCCAGGCGCATGGGCCTGCCGGTGGAAACGCTGACCATCGCCACCAACGACAACGACATCCTGGCCCGCACGCTGGCAACCGGCGAATACCGGATGCAGGGCGTGGTCGCCACGACCTCGCCCTCGATGGATATCCAGGTGTCGTCCAATTTCGAGCGCCTGCTGTTCGAGGCCTCGGGGCGCAATGCCGAAACGGTGCGGCGCTACATGAACGGGCTCCGGCAGTCCGGCGCCTTCACCATCGAGCGGCAGGAGATCGAGACGATCCGCGAGGGCTTCGACGCCGGCCGCTCCACGATGGACGAGACCGCCGAAACCATCCGCGCCACCCTTGCCGCCAATGGCTACCTGCTCGACCCGCATACGGCCACCGCCGTGCATGTCGCGGCGCAGAAGGGCGGATCGGCCACCCCCAACGTCATCCTCGGCACCGCCCATCCGGCCAAGTTCCCGGCCGCGGTCGAAGCGGCCAGCGGCATCGCTCCCGCCCTGCCCGCCTGGCTCTCCGGCCTGATGAGCGCAAAGGAAAACTACACAGTGCTTCCATCGGACAAAAAAATGTTGGAAGATCATATTTCCCGCCACACGCGGGCCTAGCGCATCGACCGGAAGGTGGAATCCGGTTTTCGGCCGGTGCTCTATCAAATTGTCAGATCGTCTTGCGTGCGCCGCCCCGGCCGCGCGGCGATCCACAGGTAGGGAGCCTGATCTATATGGGTGTTGAGGTAAGCCGTCTGTCGAACGGCCTGACAGTCGCCACCGAAACCCTTCCAAGCATGGATTCCGTCGCCCTCGGCGTCTGGGTCAAGTCCGGTGCCCGCAACGAGCGTGACGACGAGCACGGGATGGCGCACCTGCTCGAGCACATGGCCTTCAAGGGTACCGCCGAGCGCACCGCCTTCCAGATCGCGTCCGAGATCGAGAATGTCGGCGGCGAGATCAATGCCGCAACCAGCGTCGAAACCACGTCCTTCTACGCCCGCGTGCTGGCAGACGACGTTCCGCTGGCGGTCGACCTGCTGGCCGACATCCTCCAGAATTCCACCTTCGACCCGGAAGAGCTGGAGCGCGAGCAGAACGTCATCCTGCAGGAGATCGGCGCCGCCCACGACACGCCCGACGACGTCGTCTTCGACCGCTTCACCGAAACCGCCTTCCGTCACCAGACGCTCGGCCGCTCCATCCTCGGCACGCCGGAAACGGTCCTGTCGTTCAACTCGGCGCAGCTGCACCGCTTCATGCAGCGCGAATATGGCGCCGACCGCATGATCGTCGTCGCCGCCGGCGCCGTGAAGCATGACGATTTCGTGCGCGAGGTCGAGAGCAGGCTGGGCGGCTTCCGTCCGCATGCGCAGGGCGCCATCTCCCAATATGCGCAATATGTGGGCGGCGACTTCCGCGAGGACCGCGACCTCATGGATGCGCAGGTGATCCTCGGCTTCGAGGGCCGCGCCTATCACGTGCGCGACTTCTATGCCTCGCAGGTGCTGTCGATGATCCTCGGCGGCGGCATGTCGTCCCGCCTGTTCCAGGAAGTGCGCGAAAAGCGCGGCCTCTGCTATTCGGTCTATGCCTTCCACTGGGGCTTTTCCGATACCGGCATCTTCGGCGTCCATGCCGCCACCGGCCAGAACAACCTGGCCGAGCTGGTGCCGGTGATCGCCGGCGAATTGCAGAAGGCCGGCGAGGGCATCCTGCAGGAGGAGCTGGACCGCGCGCGGGCGCAATATCGCGCGGGCCTCATCATGTCGGGCGAAAGCCCCGCCAGCCGCGCCTCGCAGATCGCCCGCCAGCTCCTGCTGTTCGGCCGGCCGATCCCGAAGGAAGAACTCATGGAGCGCCTGTCGGCGCTGACCGTGGAGCGGCTGACCGACCTGTCCGGCCGGCTGTTCTCCACCAAGCCCACGCTGGCAGCGGTCGGCCCCGTCGGCACGCTGACGTCCTATGAGTCCGTCGTCGGTTCGCTGCCCTCCTCCACGGCGATGCCGCACCGGCTAGCCGTGTAAGCCTTCTCCGCAGCCGTGTTCGCCCTTCCCTTCATTCGCCGCGAGACGCGGGCACTGGAAGGCGAGAAGGTTCGGCTGCGCCTGCCGCAGATCGGCGACTACCGCGAATGGGCGGAGCTGCGCGCGGCCAGCCGCGCCTTCCTGGAGCCCTGGGAACCGCGCTGGATGCCGGACGAGTTGGAACGCACCGCCTGGCGCCTGCGCATCAACCACTATCGCCAGGACCATGCGCAAGGCTGCGCCATGGCCTTTTTCATCTTCGAGAAATGCCACGGCAAGCTGGCCGGCGGCATAACGCTCGGCAATATCCGCCATGGCGTCTCCAGGAGCGCCCAGATCGGCTACTGGATCGGCCAGCCCTATGGCGGGCAGGGCCTGATGACCGACGCGGTGAAGACGCTTTCGCGTTTCGCTTTCGGCGAGCTGAAGTTGCACCGGATCGAAGCTGCCTGTATTCCCGAAAACATTCGATCGGTCCGCGTGCTTGAAAAAGCCGGATTCCGGCGCGAAGGACTGCTGCGGTCTTACCTGAAGATCAATGGCATCTGGCAGGACCACTATCTCTATGCCCGCATCGTCGACGACGACCTGCCGGCTATGTGAATGAAGGACTGACTTTGACGATATCCCCGAAAGCGAGGTCGCTGCTGGCCGCCCTTCTCGCAGCCATGGCTCTCCTTTTCCAGCTTGCCGCAGCGCATGCGGTCGAACCGATCAAGATCGCGCGCGACGATGTGGCGCTGGACCTTTCCGGGGCCGTCGAAATCTACCGCAACCAGGGCGAGAACTTCCAGGTCTCCACCGCGCCCGGCCCGGACGGCATCGTGCGCCGCATCGAGGTCGAGGCCAACGACAACCGCTCGACCGGCGACTGGGCCGTGTTCGCACTCGCCAACACCACCGACCAGCAGATCGACAGGCTGATCGTCGCGCCGCATTTCAGGCTGGTCAATTCCGGCCTGTTCTGGCCCGACCTCGGCTCCACCCGCATCGCCGCCATCACGCCCAGCGAGGGCTTCGCGCTCGACCGGCAGGCAAGCCCCGACGCCGACGTCTTCCGCGTGACGCTCAATCCCGGCGCGGTGGTGACCTTCGTGGCCGACCTCGCTTCGCCCAAGCTGCCGCAGGTCTACCTGTGGGAGCCGGAAGCCTACAAGGATTCCATCAACTCCTACACGCTCTATCGCGGCATCGTCATCGGCATCGCCGGCCTGCTCGCCCTGTTCCTGACCATCCTGTTCGTGGTCAAGGGCACTTCCATGTTCCCGGCAACGGCCGCCCTTTCCTGGGCGGTGCTGGCCTATATCTGCGTCGATTTCGGCTTCCTCGCCAAGATCATCGAGATGTCGCCCGGCAACGAGCAGATATGGCGAGCGGGAACGGAGATCGGCCTTGCCGCGACATTCGTCGTGTTCCTGTTCACCTATCTCAACCTCAACCGCTGGCACGGCCATTTCAGCTACGGCGCGCTGGTGTGGATATTGTGCCTGGCGCTGATCGCCGGCATCGCCATCATCGATCCGCCGATCGCCGCCGGCATCGCCCGCTTCTCCTTCGCCGCCACCGCGCTGGTCGGCATCGGGCTGATCGTGCTCCTGGGCGTGCGCGGCTACGACCGCGCCATCATGCTGGTGCCAAGCTGGGTGATGGTGCTCCTGTGGCTCACCGGTTCATGGATGGCAGTGACCGGCCTGCTCGACAACGACATCGTGCAGCCGGCGCTGGGCGGCGGGCTGATCCTCATCATCCTGCTCATCGGCTTCACCGTCATGCAGCATGCCTTCGCCGGGGGTGCGCTGCATCAGGGCCTGTTCTCCGACATCGAACGGCAGGCGCTGGCCGTCATGGGCGCCGGCGACACCGTATGGGACTGGGACGTGCTGCGCGATCGGGTGGTCACCCGTCCCGACATCAGCACCCAGCTCGGCCTTGAGCCCAACAGCCTCGGCGGCCCGGCGCGCAACTGGCTTCCCGTCCTGCACGCCGACGACCGCGACGCCTTCCGCACCACGCTCGACATCGTGCTGGAGCACCGGCGCGGGCGCGTCGCCCAGCAGTTCCGGCTGCGCGGCGCCGACGGCCACTATCACTGGTTCGCGCTGCGCGCCCGCCCGGTGATCGGCTCCGACGGCGAGGTCATCCGTTGCGTCGGCACCATGATCGACGTCACCGAGCACAAGAAGGCGGAGGAACGCCTGCTGCACGATGCCGTGCACGACAACCTCACCGGCCTGCCCAGCCGTGAGCTGTTCATGAACCGGCTGGAGGCCGTGATCGCGATAGCTCGCACCGAGGAGAAGGTACGGCCGACCGTATTCGTCATCGACATCGACCGCTTCAAGCAGGTCAATGACGGGCTGGGCATCTCGGCCGGCGACACCATCCTGCTCACCATCGGGCGGCGCCTGCACCGGCTGCTGAAGCCGCAGGATTCGCTGTCGCGCTTCGCCGGCGACCAGTTCGCGCTGATGCTGCTTTCCGAACAGGAGCCGGCGCGCATCGCCGCCGTGGCCGATGCCATCAGGCACGCCATCAGCGCGCCGATCACCTTCGCCAAGCGCGAGATCGTGCTGGCCGCCTCGATCGGCCTGATCACCTGGACATCGGACCAGACTTCGGCCGAGGACATGGTCAAGGATGCCGAACTGGCGCTGCATCAGGCCAAGCGCTTCGGCGGCGACAGGATCGAGCCGTTCCGCCCCTCCTTCCGCACCGTCGGCACCGACAAGCTACAGTTCGAATCCGACCTGCGGCGCGCCATCGAGCGCAAGGAACTCACCCTTGCCTACCAGCCGATCGTGCGGCTGGAAGACAACAGCATCGCCGGCTTCGAGGCCCTGATGCGCTGGGAGCATCCGCGCCGCGGCATGATCCCGCCGGCCGATTTCATCCCGGTAGCGGAAAATTGCGGGCTGATCGTGCCGCTCGGCCTGTTCGCCATGCAGAAGGCCGCCGAGGACCTCGTTTCCTGGCAGAAGCAGATCGGCGACGTTCCGCTCTCGGTCTCGGTCAACCTGTCCAGCCGCCAGCTCATCCGTCGCGACCTGGTCAGCGACGTGCGCTCCATCCTCGCGCGCGCCAACCTCAAGGCGCGCTGCTTCCGGCTGGAACTCACCGAATCCCTGGTGATGGACAATCCCGAGCAGACCGCCCATGTGCTGAACAAGCTGAAACGCCTCGGCATCGGCCTGTCGCTCGACGATTTCGGCACCGGCTATTCGTCGCTCGCCTACCTCACCCGTTTCCCCTTCGACACCATCAAGATCGACAAGAGCTTTGTCGACGACACCACGCCCAAGCGCACCATGCTGATCAAATCCATGGTCAACATGGCGCATGAGCTGGGGCTTTCGGTGGTCGCGGAAGGCGTGTCGGATCAGAGCGACGCGCTGGAACTGCGCCAGATCGGCTGCGAATATGTGCAGAGCTTCATGTTCGGCCCGCCGGTCGGCGGCGACCAGGTCATCAAGCTGCTGAAGGAACAGTACCCGCTCGCGCAGGCCTGACAGCCCGCAACGGATCAGGCGTGGCCGGCGCTTGAGCTCAGGTGGGCGATGTCGATGCCGATCGAGGCGAGGATGCGATCGTATTTGCTCTCGATGTCGGCATCGAAAAGCAGTTCCGGCGTGGCCGGGCAGGTCAGCCAGCCATTCTGGGCGATCTCGGTTTCGAGCTGGCCGGCGCCCCAGCCGGAATAGCCGAGCGCCATCAGCGCCCGGCGCGGGCCGCGCCCGGTGGAGATGGCCCGCAGGATATCCACCGTCGCCGTGAGGCAGATGTTCTGGGCGACGTTGAGCGAGGACTCGACGCGGTAGTCTCCCGAATGCAGCACGAAGCCGCGGCTGCGGTCGACCGGGCCGCCATTGCGGATCACCAGATCGCGCGCCGGCGGCGGCAGGCGGATCGCCTCCTGCTCGTTCATGATGCCGAGTTGCACGAGAAGGTCAGGGAACAGGATCTGCTGGGTTTGGTTGATGATCAGCCCCATCGCGCCCTCTTCGCTGTGGGCGCAGACATAGATGACCGAGCGCGCGAAGCGGTCGTCCTTCATGCCGGGCATGGCAATGAGGAACTGGTCTTCGAGGAAACCGCCGCGCCCCGAGTCCGCGTTCTTGCCGGACAAAATATCCATGGAAGGAAAGTTAGCGCGTTTCCGCAGCACTTGAAAGATGGGGCAATGTCGCGCCGGCCTCGCCGCGATCAAGCCATGCGACAGGTGCTCACGCAAAAATGATGGCCGGCTTACGCCGAAAGTGGTTGCAGCCATGGCGCGAGAAGATCAAATCGGGCCCATGCGCAGCCTGTCGATCCTTCCGGCCCTGTTGATTGCCGCCACGCTGTCCGGTCCGCCCGCCCATGCCGCCTCGTCCGACTGGCATGTCAGCGAGGGGGGCCGCATCCGCATCGTCACCGCGAACCAGCCGGATGCCGGCGGAAACCTGCGCGGCGTGCTGCAGATCGAGTTGAAGCCCGGCTGGAAGACCTACTGGCGCGACCCCGGCGACAGCGGCGTGCCGCCGCAGATCATGGTCGATGGCCCCGAGGTCCGGCAGGCGGAACTCTCCTTTCCCGCCCCGACGCGCCATGACGACGGCTATTCCGAATGGGCGGGCTATGACAGTTCCGTGCTGTTGCCGATCCAGTTCACGCTGGCCGGGCATCACCAGCCGGCCACGATCGCCGCGAAGGTGATGATCGGCATGTGCGAGAGGATCTGCATACCCGTGCATGCCGATCTCGTCGTCGATCCGGACCGGTCTTCGCAGCAGGTGGTGGAAGAGGCCATGGTGCACAACGCCCTGGCCGCCCTTCCCGCCCCGGCCTCGCCCGGCTTCGAGGCCAGCATCGCCACGGCTTCGGACGACACGCTCACCGTGGAGGCCACGCTGCCCGAGGACGCCAGATCGGCCGAGCTGTTCCTTGCCGGCGAGGGTGGCTACGCCTTCGCCACCCCGGTTGCCAAGCCTGCGGACGGCAAGCTGGTGTTCGAGGTGCCGGTGGTGGCGAAGCCTGCGCACAAGCCGGACGGACAGGGCCTGCCCTATACGCTGACATCGTCCGCCGGCGCGGTTTCAGGCTTCCTGCCCTATCCCTGACCGCGCTCATTGCGGCGGCAGGCATAGTCCGCTATCGCTGTCGCGTCCCTTTGATTTGGTGAGGAATTGCAATGACGATCTCTGTTGGCGACAACCTGCCTGAAGCCACCCTGAAGACGATGACCGCCGACGGCGCCAAGGAAGTGACGACGGCCGAGGTCTTTGCCGGCAAGAAGGTCGTCCTGTTCGGCGTGCCCGGCGCCTTCACGCCCACCTGCAACAACAACCACCTGCCGGGCTACCTGGAAAACAACGACGCCATCCGCGCCCGGGGTGTCGACACCATCGCCGTGGTCGCCGTCAACGACCCCTTCGTGATGGGCGCCTGGGAAAAATTCACCGGCGGCGAGGGCAAGATCCTCTATCTGGCCGATGGCAGCGGCACCTTCGTCAAGGCGCTCGGCCTCGACATCGACCTCAGCGGCGCCGGCATGGGCCTGCGCTCCAAGCGCTTTTCCATGATCGTCGACGACGGCAAGGTGGTCGCGCTCAACATCGAGCCGGTCCCCGGCAGGGCCGACGAGACCGCGGCGGCAAAAATTCTCGAACAGCTTTGACGGCAGGGGCCGGGAAACCGACCCTCAGTAGCTCTGCGATGACCGGCGCGGCTTTGCCCGTGCCGGTTTTTCCATATCCGGTTTCGGCACCGCGGCCGCAGTCCGCACGGGCCCTTTCTTGAACGGGGCCATGCCCTCGCGGGCCAATTCGTCGGCGCGCTCGTTCTCGGCATGGCCGGCATGGCCCTTGACCCAATGCCACGTCACCTTGTGGCGGCGGCGGGCCTCGTCCAGCGCCTGCCACAGTTCCATGTTCTTGACCGGCTTGTTGTCCGCCGTCTTCCAGCCCCTGCGCTTCCAGCCGTCGATCCAGCTTGAAATGCCGTCCTTCACATAGTTGGAATCGGTGTGCAGATCGACCTCGCACGCCTCCTTCAGCGCGTTCAGCGCCGAAATCGCGGCCATCAGCTCCATGCGGTTGTTGGTGGTCTGCGCCTCGCCGCCCGACAATTCGCGGGTCGCGCCGTTGAAGCGCAAAATGGCGCCCCAGCCGCCGGGCCCCGGATTGCCGGAGCAGGCCCCGTCGGTGAAAATCTCCACGCGCTTCATGACAGTCCATATTCCTGCGGCGAGACGATTGCGCGATGGAAGCGCATCTTGCGGATATATTCGGCAGGATCGCGCTTGATGACGAGATCGCCGGACGGCCCGTGCAGCCAGTCATAGAGCCGGGTCAGCATGAAACGCAGGGCCGAGCCGCGCGCCAGCATCGGCAGCGCCTGCTTCTCGGCTTCCGTCAGCGGCCGCACGCTCTGGTAGCCGGCGAGCAGGGCCGAACCCTTGGTGATGTTGTAGGAAAAATCCTTCTCGAAGCACCAGGCGTTGAGGCAGGTGGCGAGATCGTAGGCAAGCAGGTCGTTGCAGGCGAAATAGAAATCGATCAGCCCCGACAGCTTCTCGCCGAGGAAGAACACATTGTCGGGGAACAGGTCGGCATGGATGATGCCGCTCGGCAGATCGGCAGGCCAATCCCGTTCGAAGGCAGCGAAATCGGCATCGACCTCGCGCGCCAGGCCGGCCTCGACCTCGTCGGCGCGCTCCCGCGAGGCCGCCCACAAATCGCGCCAGCCGTCGAGCGCCAGCGCGTTCGGGCGCGTCATCGGAAAATCGGCGCCCGCCAGATGCATCGACGCCAGCACCCTGCCCACCTCCCGGCAATGCGCGGCCGCCGGGCGGCGCGGCCACATGCCTTCGAGAAAGGTGATGATGGCGGCCGGCCGGCCAGCCAGCATGCCGATGATCCCGCCATCGTGGCGGTGCACCGGCAGGGGGCAGGAAATGCCCTTGCCCGCCAGATGGTCCATCAGGCCGAGGAAGAACGGCAGATCGGACTTCTCCACACGCTTCTCGTAGAGGGTGAGGATGAAGGAACCGGCGCTGGTGTGCAGCAGGAAGTTGGAATTCTCGGTTCCCTCGGCGATACCCTTGTAGGACAGCAGTTCGCCGACCGGATAGTCGCGCAGGAACGCGCCCAGCTCACCCTCGGTGACATCGGTGTAGACGGCCATGCCTGCCTGCTATCTCTCGCCGTTGACGAAGGCCATGTCGGCCGGGGTGAGCTCCACATCGCGCAGCACGCGCATCACCGGAAAGTCCTCGGTCTCGGTTGCGGTGACGGCGAGGTCCACGGTGACATCGAACCGGGCGCGGAAGGCATCGATGATCTCGTCGACGATGATTTCGGGGGCCGACGCGCCGGCCGAAAGCCCGAGCGTGGCGATGTCGCCGATCTCGTTCCACGGTATCTCGCTGGCGCGCTGCACCAGCAGCGACATGCGCGCGCCTGCGCGCTCCGCCACCTCGACCAGCCGGCGCGAGTTGGACGAATTGGGCGCCCCGACCACCAGATAAAGATCGGCGCCGGGCGCGGTTTCCTTCACCGCCTCCTGACGGTTGGTCGTCGCGTAGCAGATCGACTCGGCCGCCGGCGCCTGCATGGCCGGAAAGCGCTCCTGCAAGGCTTCCAGGATATGGGCCGTGTCCTCGACCGATAGCGTGGTCTGGGTGACGAAGCCCAGCGCCTCCGGATCGGCCGGCACGAAGGTGCGCGCATCGTCTTCCGTGTCGATCAGCGTCACCGCGCCTTCGGGCAATTGCCCCATCGTGCCGATGACCTCAGGGTGGCCGGCATGGCCGATCAGCAGCACATGGCGGCCATGGCGATGATGGCGGATCGCCTGCTTGTGGACCTTGGAGACCAGCGGGCAGGTGGCGTCGAGATAGAAGAGATTGCGCTCCACCGCATCGGCCGGAACCGATTTCGGCACGCCATGGGCAGAGAACACCACGGGGCAGTGATGGTGATCGTCCGGGATCTCGCTGAGTTCCTCGATGAACACGGCGCCGAGATTCTGCAAGCCTTCGACCACATAGCGATTGTGCACGATCTCATGGCGCACATAGACCGGCGCGCCGTATTTCTTGAGCGCCAGCACCACGATCTGGATCGCCCGATCCACGCCCGCGCAGAACCCGCGCGGTTGGCAGAGCCGGATCGTCAGCGGCGGCTTGGTCTCGGTCGTTGCGGCCTCGGCCGGTCTGGTCTGAAGCATCTTGTCCTTGCTCTGTTCGCAATTCCCGGCGCAAGGGCATTGCGCATCCTTGCCGGAACTGCTCCAGCCTGTCAGCCCGACATGGGCGAGCATGGCCATCCTGTCAAGGGCGGCGCGGCGCGCCAGCCCCCGTCAGCGCCGCGGAGACCTCCGCCGTCCGGCCCACGACACCAGGAGCACGCCGGCGAGCGCCGCGGCGAGCCCATACCACGTCACCGCATATTGAAGGTGATTGTTGGGCAGGTCGATCAACGTGACCCCGCCCACCGGCCAGCCGCCGGGATTGGGCGCGGCGTCGGCATCGACGAAGAACGGCACCAAGGCATAGCCGGAAGGCAGGCCGGCGGACGCCGCCATGACGTCGCGGTCCTTCCAGTAGAAGACGTTCTTGGCGAGATCGTTGTCCGGCATCATGCCGGACGGCTTTTCCGACAGCGGGTTGCGGGCGAGACCGGTGACCGAAACCGTGCCCGGCACCTGGCCCTCGGCGCGGCTCGACGCGTCCTTCATGCCGTAGGGCACGAAACCACGGTTCACCAGCAGGAAGTGGCCATCCTCCAGCCGCAGGGGGGTGTAGACGAAGAAACCCGCCTGCCCTTTCCACGTCGCAAGGAAATGCCGCTCCCCCTCATGGAGGAAGCTGCCGGTGACGGTGACAGGAACATAGTCCACGTCGCCGGTCTGCGCGAAAAGCCGCTCCGCCTCGGTCAGCGATATCGGGGCGGCGTGCATGCGCTGGTCGATGGTGGCCAGCAGGGATTCCTTCCAGTGAAGGCGCTGCACCTGCCATGTGCCCAGCGCAAGGAGCACGGCCATGGCGGCGATGCCCAGCACGCCCGCCAGCCACATGCGGCCGCGCGAGGGCGTCTTGACGCTGGCTTCCTGCGTTCCGTTCATTCGTCCCGGTCCAGCCGGCCCTGGGCCGCCTTGTTGGCATATTGCAGCGTCAGCAGGATGCCCTTGATCCAGCGCAGCGACAGCAATCCCAGGGCGAGGGACAGCGGAATCCAGAGCAGGAAATGAATCAGCAGCGTCGGGCTGTAGGTCACCTCCACCCAAAGGGCGAGGCCGACGACGATGAAGCCGATGATGAGGATGACGAACACCGCCGGCCCGTCACCCGCATCGGCATAGGAATAGTCGAGGCCGCAACTCGTGCATTCCTTGCCGACCGCGAGGAAACCCGAGAACAGCCGCCCCTCCCCGCAACGCGGGCAGCGCCCGGCCAGTCCGGCGCGCACCGGGTCGACAGGCGCCCACAGCGCCTTGTCCCCACCGGACGGATTTCCTTCATTCGACATGGATCGATCCTATCACCCCGAACCGGCAAAAGATAAGGCGGCCACGTTGCCGCAGCCGCCCTTGTCGATGCTATCCGCTTCCCCTCAGTGGACGGCGATGGTCGCGCCGACCGAAGCCCAGACATAGATGGTGGCGAACAGGAACAGCCACACCACGTCAACGAAGTGCCAGTACCAGGCGGCGGCCTCGAGCCCGAAATGCTGCTTCGGGGTGAAATCGCCGCGGATGGCACGGATCAGGCACACGATCAGGAAGATGGTTCCGACGATGACGTGGAAGCCATGGAAGCCGGTCGCCATGAAGAAGGTGGCGCCGTAGATCGAGTCCTTGAAGTTGAACGGGGCGTGCACGTACTCGTAGGCCTGCACGAAGCTGAACAGGATGCCGAGCGCCACGGTGATCGCAAGACCGGTGATCAGGCCCTTGCGGTCATTGTGCAGCAGGGCGTGGTGCGCCCAGGTCAAGGTGGTGCCCGAGAGCAGCAGGATGATGGTGTTGTAGAGCGGCAGGTAGAAGGGGTCGAGCACCTCGATGCCCTTCGGCGGCCAGATCCCGCCCGTATATTCGGCGCGCGCATACTGCGCCGCCTCGCCGGGGAACAGGCTGGCGTCGAAGAAGGCCCAGAACCAGGCGACGAAGAACATCACCTCGGAGGCGATGAACATCATCATGCCGTAGCGCAGGTGCAGCGACACGACGCGGGTGTGGTGGCCCTCATGGGCTTCCTTCACCGTGTCCGACCACCAGCCATACATGGTGTAGAGCACGATCAGCAGGCCGATGAAGAACAGCCACGGCGACGCCATGTTGACGCCGAAGATCGGGAACTCGTTGCCCTTCAGGTATTGCATCCAGAAGACGCCGCCGACGCACATGACAAGGGCGCCGAGCGAGCCCAGGGCCGGCCAGGGGCTCGGATCGAGGATATGATAGTCGTGTTGTTTCGCGTGCGCTTCAGCCATATCAGCCCCCGACATTTGCTTCGGTGTTCGTGGTGGGTTGGTTGTCCGTGTCGATCGAGCCCGTCGTCACCGGTTCGGCCGCGTCGATCGGGAACATGGTGTAGGACAAGGTGATGGTCTTCACGTTCTTCAGTTCCGGCGCATCGACGATGTCCGGATCGACGAAGAAGATCACCGGCATGTCCATCGTCTCGCCCGAAGCGAGCGTGGTGTCGGTGAAGCAGAAGCACTCGACCTTGTTGAAATAGGCGCCGGCCGCTTCCGGCGTGACGTTGAAGGTGGCGCGGCCGCCGGTCGGCTTGGGCGCCAGATTGGTGGCGGTGTAGTGCGCCTGGGCGGTCTCGCCGATCTTGACGGTGACCGAGCGATCGACCGGCGCAAACTTCCACGGCACGCCGCCGGCCGTATTGGCGTCGAAGCGGATGGTAATGTCGCGGTCCAGCACCCGGTCGGAATATTGCGTCACGCGCTGCGTGGTGCCGCCATAGCCGGTGACCTGGCAAAACAGCGTGTAGAGCGGCACGGCCGCGTAGGCCATGCCGACCATGCCGCAGAAGAAGGCGACACAGAACCCCGCGATCCTACGGTTGCTTTTCTGGCGGCCTTCGTCCGTTTGTGGCGCGCTCGTCATCTATCGCCTCACAATGGTCTGTTCAGCACGGCGGGGCCGAACTTCGCCAGGGTCGCCACATAGAATATGACGACCAGCGCGGCCAGCGCGAGCCCGATGGCGATCGACCGCCGGCGCCGCGCCTTCTTCTGCTGTTCGGTCAGGTCGACCGTTTCAAGCTTGTCCATGACGCTATGCTCCCATGCCGGCCATGGAGCCCATCATCTCGGCGACGACGCGGTCACCGAGATAGGCGGCGAAGATCACGAAGAGATAGATCAGCGAGAAGCCGAACAAGGCCTTGGCCGGCGCCATGGCCTTGTCTTCGTCGGACATCTTCAGGACGCCCCACGCATACCAGACGAAGCCGGCGCCCAGCCCGAGCGAGACCAGACCATAGAACAGGCTGGTGTAGCCGAGCAGCCAGGGCGCCACGCCGACCGGGGCCAGAAGCAGCGCATAGGCGAAGATCTGGCGGCGCGTCGAGGCATGGCCGGCCACGTTGGGCATCATGGGAATGCCGGCGCGCTCGTAGTCGCCCGACTTGAACAGGGCCAGCGCCCAGAAATGCGGCGGCGTCCACAGGAAGGTGATGAGGAAGAGGATGACGCTTTCCAGGCCGATCGTGCCGGTGGCGGCGGCCCAGCCGATCATGGGCGGGAAGGCGCCGGCCGCGCCGCCGATGACGATGTTCTGCGGCGTCCAGCGCTTCAGCCACATGGTGTAGATGACGGCGTAGAAGAAGATGGTGAAGGCCAGCAGCGACGCCGACAGCCAGTTGACCAGCACGCCGAGCGTCATCACCGACAGCACGGACAGCACCAGGCCGAAGCCGAGCGCCTCGCCCGCGGTGACGCGCCCCGAAGGCACCGGCCGCTTGGCGGTGCGGCTCATCACCTTGTCGATGTCGGCGTCGTACCACATGTTGAGCGCACCGGAGGCCCCGGCGCCGATGGCGATCGACAGGATGGCGATCATGGCCAGCAACGGGTTCATCGCACCCGGCGCGGCGACGAGCCCCACCACGGCCGTGAACACGACCAGCGACATCACCCGCGGCTTGAGCAGCGCGATGTAGTCGCCCGGCGTCGCTTCCGACATGCGCAGGGGCGCTTCGTCAATGCATCTATCGTCGATCAGGGCCATGCGTACTCAAAAGTCCGATCATTCCGTGTGGCCAAACCGCCGGCCGGAGCCGGCGGTTCGCATCATGGTCCGTATCAGCGGATACGGGGCAACTGCTCCCACTGGTGGTAGGGCGGCGGCGAAGGAAGCTGCCACTCCAGCGTGGTGGCCCCCTCGCCCCACGGGTTGGCACCGGCCACCCGCTTCTTCTGGAAGGCCTCGAAGATGCCGAACAGGAAGATCAGCACGCCGATGCCGGAGATGTAGGAGCCGTAGGAGGACACCATGTTCCAGCCGGCATAGGCATCCGGATAGTCGATGTAGCGGCGCGGCATGCCCGACAGACCGAGGAAGTGCTGCGGGAAGAACAGGATGTTCACGCCGATGAAGGTGACCCAGAAGTGGAGGCGGGCGATCGCCGGCGAGTACATGTAGCCGGTCATCTTCGGGAACCAGTAGTACCAGGCGGCGAAGATGGCGAACACGGCACCCAGCGACAGCACGTAGTGGAAGTGCGCGACCACGTAGTAGGTGTCGTGCAGCGAGCGGTCGAGGCCCGCATTGGCGAGCTGCACGCCCGTCACGCCGCCGACGGTGAACAGGAAGATGAAGCCGATCGCCCACAGCATGGGCGTGCGGAAGGAGATCGAGCCGCCCCACATCGTCGCGATCCACGAGAAGATCTTGATGCCGGTGGGCACCGCGATGACCATGGTGGCGAAGGTGAAGTAGCGCTGGGCGTTCAGCGAAATGCCCGAGGTGAACATGTGGTGCGCCCACACCACGAAGCCGACGGCGCCGATCGCGACCATGGCGTAGGCCATGCCGAGATAACCGAACACCGGCTTGCGCGAGAAGGTCGACACGATGTGGCTGACGATGCCGAAGCCCGGCAGGATCAGGATGTAGACCTCGGGATGACCGAAGAACCAGAACAGGTGCTGGAACAGGATCGGGTCGCCGCCGCCCTCGGGCGAGAAGAACGCCGTGTCGAAGTTGCGGTCGGTGAGCAGCATGGTGATGCCGCCGGCCAGAACCGGGAGCGACAGCAGCAGCAGGAAGGCGGTGATCAGCACCGACCACGCGAACAGCGGCATCTTGTGCATGGTCATGCCGGGCGCGCGCATGTTGAAGATGGTGGTGATGAAGTTGATGGCGCCGAGAATGGACGACGCACCGGCGATGTGGAGCGCCAGGATGGCGAAATCCATGGCCGGGCCGGGCTGGCCGGCGGTCGAGAACGGCGGATACATCGTCCAGCCGCCGCCGACGCCATGGGCGCCCGGGGCGCTCGGAACGAAGAACGAGATCAGCAGCATGAGCAGCGCCGGAGGCAGCAGCCAGAACGAGATGTTGTTCATGCGCGGGAACGCCATGTCCGGCGCGCCGATCATGATCGGGATCATCCAGTTGGCGAAGCCGCCGATCAGCGCCGGCATGACCATGAAGAAGATCATGATCAGCGCGTGCATGGTGGTGAAGACGTTGAACATGTGCTTGCCGGCATCCAGCGCGGCAGCGCCTTCCACGCCGTAGACCATCGAGGCGAGGCCGTGGAAGATCTGGATACCCGGCTCGGCCAGCTCCCAGCGCATCATGATCGACATGAAGCCGCCGATGATGCCCGAGATGATCGCGAAGATCAGATAGAGCGTACCGATGTCCTTGTGGTTGGTCGAGTAGACCCAGCGAACCCAGCCACGCGGGGCGTGGTGCTCGTCATGTGTTGCAGTATGTGCCATTTTCGGCTCCGTTACCTTGTATACCTGGGTTGCGGGCTCAGTTCGCGGCCGCCAGCTTGCTGGCCGCTTCGATCTGCGCGGTCAGCGCCTTGTTGGCGGCGGGCAGATCGGCCTTGGCCGCAGCCTGCCAGGTCTCGTACTGCTCGGGCGACACGACACGGATGGCGATCGGCATGAAGGCGTGGTCCTTGCCGCACAGCTCGGAGCACTGGCCGTAATAGAAGCCTTCCTTCTCGACCTTGAACCAGACCTCGTTGATGCGGCCGGGGACGGCGTCGGTCTTCAGGCCGAAGGCCGGCATGGCGAAGGCATGGATGACATCGGAAGCGGTCACCAGCACGCGCACCATGGTGTTGGCCGGAACGACCAGCTCGTTGTCCACGGCGAGAAGGCGCGGATAGACCGCCTTGTCTTCCTTGCCGGCGGCCGCGCGATCCTCTTCCGCCAACATGGCGGAGTTGAACGAAAGCGCATCCTCGGTCTGGTACTCGTAGTCCCAGTTCCACTGGTTGGCCGTCGCCTTGATGGTCAGCTTGGCCTCTTCCGGCGGCGTGTACTGGTTGGTGAGGAGCTGGAAGGAGGGAACGGCCAGCAGGAGCAGGATCAGCACCGGCCCGACGGTCCAGATCACCTCGATCACCGTGTTGTGGCTGGTGCGCGAGGGAACGGGATTGGCGCTCGCGCGGAACCTGACGATGCAATAGGCGAGCAGCACCAGCACCAGAAGCGTGATCGGGATGATGAAGGCGAGCGTGTACCCTTCGAACCAGGTGATCTGCTGCATGATATCGGTGGCAGCAGGCTGGAACCTCATTTCCCACTCGGCCGGCTGAGCCGCCCAGGCGGACGTTGCGGCAAACAATGCGGCGGCAGCACCGAGTCCCCCTGCAATGGATCTTTTCATCGCCCTAATCATCTCCCTTGCTCGCACACATGCAAATATGCTGCGAGAATAATCCAATTGATGCCGGAACGGGAATCCCGGCAGTCGATGCTGGTTCAAACC
This sequence comes from Aquamicrobium terrae, assembly GCF_040545735.1. Taxonomy (GTDB): domain Bacteria; phylum Pseudomonadota; class Alphaproteobacteria; order Rhizobiales; family Rhizobiaceae; genus Mesorhizobium; species Mesorhizobium terrae_A. Next base: position 136,055 of record NZ_JBEPML010000011.1, on the reverse strand, counting down.
ATACTCTGTTTCCCTCCGCAAGGAAGGACAGGGCTCATCCATGCGGCATTTTTGCGCGCGGCATCAAGGCGGTGTCGCCTTTATGATGGCGGATTCTTGCCGACAGCCGTCGGCGAGGGCAAAATAGAAGTGAAAAACCGCATTATTGCCGCAGTCGGGAGCGATTGGGCCGGTTCGCGTCCTTCCGCTCGGCCCCCGCGCGGCTTAAAGTGAGGCGATTCGCAGTGGAGCCGTCATGAAGTCTTGGGTTTCGGGAACCTTGGCGAAGGTCATCTTTCTCGCCGCCACGCTGGGGGCGGCATCCGTCACGGGTCCTGCCCTGGCGCAGCAGAGCGGCACGGTGCGGTCCACGCACGGCGCCTGGTCGATCATCTGCGACACGCCGGCGGGTGCCACCACCGAGCAATGCGTGATGATGCAGAACGTCGTCGCCGAAGACAGGCCGGAAATGGGCCTGTCCGTCGTCGTGCTGCGCACGGCCGACAACAAGGCGGAAATCCTGCGCGTGCTGGCGCCGCTCGGCGTGCTCCTGCCCAACGGGCTCGGCCTCAATGTCGACGGCAAGGATATAGGCCGCGCCTATTTCGTGCGCTGCTTCCAGGACGGCTGCTATGCCGAGGTGATCCTCGAAAAGCAGTTGCTGGATACGCTGAAGGCGGGCGCCGCGGCCACCTTCATCATCTTCCAGACCCCGGAAGAAGGCATCGGCATCCCGGTCGACCTCAAGGGCTTCGCCGACGGGTTCGCGGCCCTTCCCTGACCGGCCGCGCCTGACGCGCCCTCTTTCGCGAACATTGCCGAACGGGTTTCGCGCGCCTACATGGCAGCGAGACCCTTATCCCGAGGACGCGCCATGACCAGCCTGCTTTCCCAGTTCGACATTTCCGACGAGCGCATCCGCAAGCTCGTCGCCGACACGCTGCATGGCGCCGACGACGGCGAGCTGTTCCTCGAGCACAGCGAAAGCGAATCCCTGCTGTTCGACAATGGCCGCCTCAAGACCGCCAATTTCAACACCGACCGCGGCTTCGGCCTGCGCGCGGTGGCCGGCGAGGCGACCGGCTACGCCCATTCCAGCGAGCTTTCCCATGCCGCGCTGATGCGGGCCGCCGACGCCGTGGCAACCGTCAAGAGCGGCCATGAGGGCACGTTGGCCGAAGCGCCGGCGCGCACCAATCGCCATCTCTACGGCGACGAAAACCCGATCCCCACGCCCGGCTTCGAGGCCAAGGCGAAGCTCCTGCAGGAGATCGACGCTTATCTGCGCAACGCCGATCCGCGCGTGCGGCAGGTGACAGCATCGCTCGCCTCCTCCTGGCAGCATGTGGAAATCCTGCGCGGCGACGGGCAGGTGGTGCGCGACATCCGCCCGCTGGTGCGCATGAACGTGGCCGTGGTGGTCGGTGACGGCGACCGGCAGGAAAGCGGCTCCTACGGCACCGGCGGCCGCAGGTCCTTCGGGGAATTCCTTACGGAGGAAAACTGGAAATATTCGGCAGGCGAGGCACTGCGCCAGGCGCTGGTCAACCTGGAGGCGGCGCCGGCCCCGGCCGGCACGTTCGACATCGTGCTGGCCAATGGCTGGCCCGGCGTGATGCTGCACGAGGCGGTCGGCCACGGGCTGGAAGGCGATTTCAACCGCAAGAAGACCTCGGCCTTCGCCGGGCTGATGGGAAGCCAGGTGGCCGCCAGGGGCGTCACCGTCGTCGACGACGGCACCATCGCCGAACGGCGCGGCTCGATCACCGTGGACGACGAGGGCACACCCAGCGCGCACAACGTGCTGATCGAGGACGGCAAGCTGGTCGGCTACATGCAGGACCGGCAGAACGCCCGCCTGATGGGCATGAAGGCGACCGGCAACGGGCGGCGCGAGGGTTATGCGCACCAGCCCATGCCGCGCATGACCAACACCTACATGATGTCCGGCGACAAGACCCCGGAAGACATTATCGCCTCGGTGAAGAAGGGCGTCTATGCCGTCTCCTTCGGCGGCGGCCAGGTGGACATCACCTCCGGCAAGTTCGTGTTCGGCTGCACCGAGGCCTATATGATCGAGGACGGCAAGGTGACCCAGCCGATCAAGGGCGCCATGCTGATCGGCAACGGCCCGGACGCGATGCATCGCGTCAGCATGATCGGCAACGACATGAAGCTCGACACCGGCATCGGCAATTGCGGCAAGGCCGGCCAATGGGTGCCGGTCGGCGTCGGCCAGCCGCATCTGCGCATGAACCAGATGACGGTCGGCGGCACGCAAACCTGATGGCACGCATAAGGACGTTCGCAATCGTGCTGGGGGCCGTGCTTGCGGCCCTTACCGTTTCTCCGGCACGGGCGGCTGTGGTCTGCACGGTGATCGCCGATGCCCGCACCGGGAGCGTGCTGCTGAGCGAAGGCCGGTGCGAAGACCGGGTCACGCCCGCCTCCACATTCAAGATCGCCCTGGCGGCAATGGGCTACGATTCCGGGTTTCTGGTGGATGCCGGCAATCCGGCGCTGCCCTTTCGCCGGGGCTATCCGGACTGGGGCGGCGATGTCTGGCGCAGGCCCACCGATCCTGCCGCCTGGATGCGCCATTCGGTAGTCTGGTACTCGCAGCAGATCACGCGCGAGCTGGGTGTTGAAAGGCTGCGCGGCTACGGCCGGCGCTTCGCTTATGGCAATGCCGATTTTTCGGGAGACGCCGGGAAGAACAATGCGCTGGAACGCGCATGGATCTCCTCCTCGCTGACCATCTCTCCTCTCGAGCAGACCGTTTTCCTGCGCAAGCTGATTACCGGGCAATTGCCGATCTCGCCCGACGCCGTGGCAAAGACCATGGCGATCGTCGAAAGCAGCGAGGTATCCGATGGATGGCGGATTTCCGGCAAGACGGGATCTGCATACCCTCGAAAGGCCGACGGGGCCTTTGATCGCGCCCGCATGTGGGGCTGGTATGTCGGCTGGGCGAGCAAGGACGGCGTAACACTGGTGTTCGCGCGCCTCGCTCAGGACGAGCAGCGCGAAAAACGCTCGGGAGGCCTGCGCGCGCGGGACGCATTGCTGGCCGAATGGGGCGCGCTGGCCGCGCGGGCGCGTCGGTAAGGCAGGGACCTACAGCCAGGAAGCGGCCGATTTCGGCAGCCTGTGGTCCGGATCGATGACGTCAAGCCGAGGCGCGCCCTTGTCGTTCCAGCGCCACAGCGCCACGCAGGTGCCGCCCGGCGACATGAAGGACGGATAGATAACGCCGTCCCACCCTTGCCGGAGCAGTTTCGCGCGCAGCCTGTGGGTCTCGGGAACCTCGCCGCGGTCGATCATGTCGCGCCACTCGCAGGCATGGATCGCCGGCGTTGCGCCAACCGCCTCCAGCGTTTCGGCATCGGTGAGGTCGGCAAGCCTCGCGCCCGTCAGTTCCAGTTGGGCGATCAGCGCCGGATGCTGGACAAAGCCCTGATTGTATTCGGCCCAGGCCGTGGAAAGCTCCCGCGCGGCATAGATGGCCGACGCGCCGACCGGGTTCCAGCGCCCTCCGAAGCGGGAGGCGCCTTCGCCCGACAGGGGCATATGCGCCCATTGCGGCACGAAGGCACGCCACAGGGTGAGCGGCGCCCTGTCAGGCATAGACGCCGGAGCGGACGGCCTCCAGATAGGCAAGCACCTTGTCGGCCTTGCCCTCGCGCACGAGGTCGTAGGCGGTCTTGCCGGCCCAGCCGGGTATGGGCTGGTGCTTGAACCAGATCGCGGCGCGGCGCTCGTCTCCCGCCATTTCCTCAGCCATCGTCAGTATGCGCACGACGGGGCTCAGCGCGGCATCCACCTTGCGCGCGCCGGCCTTGGCGGCCAGCGTGTTGCGGGCGACACCGATGAGCGCGGCCAGTTCCGAAAGCGTGACGCCGAGCAGTTCCGCCACGCGGCGCGGCGACAGGAAGGGTGTGTTCCCCTCACCGAAGCGCGAAGCCGGGCTGTCCAGGACTATGGAGGTCATGATGCACCCTCCTTTCAGGTTTTGAATATTTCCTGCTTAAAATAGGCGCAATCCATGCGCAGTTCAAGCACAAGGCGGAAATGGCTTGATGGACCGGCAAAGAGAACCCCTCATCCGTCGCCTGCGGCGACACCTTCTCCCACAAGGGGAGAAGGGGGAGCAGGCATTCCCGTCCAAGCCAATCTCAAGGCGATGATTTGCACCGACGCCGGCGCAACGCTTCCCCTTCTCCCCTTGTGGGAGAAGGTGGCCTCGCGCAGCGAGGTCGGATGAGGGGGAGCGGACGAGAGGTAGCCGGGAAACCAACCTGCCCTCACCGCCTTTTCTTCGGCTTCTCCAGCAGGGCCACCGCCTCGACATGCGGCGACCACAGGAACTGGTCGATCGGCGTCACCCGCTTGAGCCGGTAGCCACCGGCCAGCAGGATCGCCAGATCGCGGGCGAGCGTGGCGGGGTTGCAGGACACCGCCACGACCAGCGGTACGTCCGAACGTGCGATCTGGCGGCACTGGTCCTCCGCGCCGGCACGCGGCGGGTCGAAGACCAGCCCGTCGAAACCGTTCAATTCCTTGAAGGTAAGCGGGCGGCGGAACAGGTCGCGCTTTTCCGAGGTCACGCGCTTGAGGCCGGAAGCGAAGCGGAAGCCGCGATCCAGCGCGGCAAGGGCAGCGCCATCGCCTTCCACCGCATGCACTTCCGATTTCATCGCCAGCCGCAGCGCGAAGCTGCCGCAGCCAGCAAAGAGATCGGCAACCTTCTTCGCCCGGGCCAGATGCTGGCCGGCCAGATCGGCCATGGCCTGCTCGGCCGGCTCGGTGGCCTGGAGGAACGAACCGGGCGGCACCGGAACCGCCGCCGTGCCGAACATGACCACCGGCTTCTTCGGCTCGATGATGATCTCGCCATCCACCGAAAGCCGCGCCAGCCCATGATGGATGACGAAATTGGAGGCGATCTGGCGCTGGCGTTCGCCCATGCGTCCCGAATCGGAAGCGGCAATATCGAGACCGGAGGCCGTCACGGTGACGGCCATGTGGAACGGCCTGGACGTCGCGCAGATCAGGCTTGCCAGTTCGCGCAGCGTATCCAGCGCACCGACGATCTGCGGCAGCGCGATCGGACATTCGTCGAGATCGACGATCTGCGTCGACATGTGGCGGTTGAAGCCGAGCAGCAGGCCGGCTTCGGTGCGCCGGGCGCTCAGCGTGACCCGGCGGCGCGTATGAGGCGCGCAGGGCACAAGGTCGTCCACCTCGCATTCGATGCGCGCGGCCCTCAACGCATGCACCACCTTGTCGCGCTTCCAGGCGCGATAGGCCCCGGCCTCCAGATGCTGCACGGCACAGCCGCCGCAATCGCCGAAATGACGGCACGCCGGCTCGATCCGGAGCGGCGATTTTTCGAGCACCGCCATCAGCGTGGCGCGGTCACGCTCGCGGGCGGCGGTCACCACCTCGCCGGGCAGGGTGAAGGGAATGAACACCGGCCCGGTTTCGGTATTGGCCACGCCGTCGCCCTGCGCGCCCAGCCTGTCGATGGTGAAGCGCACGCTCATCGATCCTTCACTCCACCCAGCAGGAATTCGCGGTTGCCGTCGCCCCCCTCGATGGGCGATGGGGAGAGGCCGAACGCGCGCCAGCCCGGCTGCGCATCCAGCCAGTCGCGCAAGTCTATGGCGACACGCTCCGCATCGTCCGGGTTCTTCAAAAGGCCACCCTTGCCGATGGCCTCCCTGCCCGCCTCGAACTGCGGCTTGACCAGCAGCACCGCCCTCGCCCCCGGCGCGGCCAGTTCCAGCGCCGGCGGCAGGGCAAGTTTCAGCGAGATGAAGCTGACGTCGGAGACGATGAAATCCGGGATGCGGCCGCCGAGATCGGCTGCGGTGAGGTCGCGGGCATTCAGTCCCTCGATCGAGGTCACGCGCGGATCGGCGGCGATTTCGGCGCGCATCTGGCCATGGCCGACATCGATCGCCGTGACATGGGCGGCGCCGCGCTCCAGCAGCACCTGCGTGAAGCCGCCCGTCGAGGCGCCAATGTCGAGCGCCTCCGCGCCGGCCGGGTCGAAGCCGAAGCAGTCGAGCCCGGCGATCAGCTTGAGCGCCGCGCGCGAGACATAGGTGCGGGCCGGATCGTCGATTTCTATCGCGGCATCGGTGGCGACAGTCCGCCCGGGCTTGGCCGCGGCTTCGCCATCGACGCGCACGGTGCCGCGCTCGATCGCATCGCGGGCGCGGGATCGGCTGGCGAACAGGCCGCGCTCGACGAGCAGTTCATCGAGCCGCAGCCGCCGGCTGGCTGGTGCTTCGGGCTTCATCCGCCTTCATTGGCGAAAGGCGGACGCGAACGCAAGCGCCGTCAGCGCGCCTTCGTGCTTTGCGGGGCCGCCGGGGCCTCCTCGCGATAGCGGCCATAGTGCAGCACCTTCAGCGGTTCGCGCGTCTTCTGCCGAAGCGCCGTCTCCCGCGACACGAGCAGCGGCTCCTCGCCGGGCCTGAAACCGCCGCGCAGGTCCCCCATCTTCGCGGCCAGGATCTCGCGCGCCGCCTCGTCGATGCGGCTGTCGAGGCGCGATTCGGCAGCGCTCTGTGCCGCCGCCAACAGGATCACCAGACTGTAGAAAAACGCTTTCACTGCCACCATGCCCTTTACCCGGGCCAGAGCTAGCAGCGCGGCGTTGAGATTCGACCAACAGCGAGGGTAAGCGAAACGCCAAAAACAAGCGTAAACAGAAGGTTACGACGGAAACGGCAGGAATTGATTCAGGCCGTTCACGCATCGATTCAAAAACGCTGCGCCAACATCAGGCACGCTGGACGCTTTCCACGTGGCCAAGTGCTGCAAAGACGGTGCGCACGATGCCGGAACAGTCGAGCCCGGCCTCGGCATACATTTTTTCCGGTTTGCCGTGATCTGTGAACGCGTCCGGCAGCACCAGCGGGCGCACTTTCAGGCCGCTTTCCAGAAGCCCTTCATGGGCAAGGAGGTGGAGAACCTGCGTGGCGAAGCCGCCGATCGCGCCCTCCTCCACCGTCACCAGAATCTCGTGCTCGCCCGCCAGCCGGCGCACAAGGTCCTCGTCCAGCGGCTTGGCGAAACGTGCATCGGCCACGGTGGTGGAAAGGCCGGCCGCGTCCAGCGCCTCGGCGGCCAGAAGGCAATCCGCCAGCCGCGTCCCGAAGGACAGCAGCGCCACGCGCGTGCCCTGCCGCACGATGCGACCCTTGCCGATGGCCAGCACCTCGCCGCGTTCGGGCATGTCGACGCCGACGCCGTTGCCGCGCGGATAGCGGAAGGAGATCGGCCCCTCGTCATAGGCCGCGGCGGTGCGTACCATGTGCCTCAGCTCCGCCTCGTCGGCGGCCGCCATCACCACGAAGCCGGGCAGCGAGGCGAGGAAGGTCGTGTCGAAGGCGCCGCAATGGGTCGGGCCGTCTGCGCCGACGAAACCGGCGCGGTCGATGGGAAAGCGCACGGGCAGCTTCTGGATCGCCACGTCGTGCACGACCTGGTCGTAGGCGCGTTGCAGGAAGGTGGAATAGATGGCGGCGAAGGGGCGATAGCCTTCGGTGGCAAGGCCCGCAGCGAAGGTCACGGCATGCTGCTCGGCGATGCCCACGTCGAAGGTGCGGCTCGGGAACGCCTCGCCGAACAGATCGAGCCCGGTGCCCGAGGGCATGGCGGCGGTGACGGCGACGATTTTCTCGTCCTCGCGCGCTTCCCGGATCAGGCTTTCGGCGAACACTTTCGTATAGGCCGGCGCGTTGGCGGGGGCCTTGGCCTGCGCGCCGGTGATGACGTCGAACCTGTTGACGCCGTGATACTTGTCGGCAGCGGCCTCGGCCGGCGCGTAGCCCTTGCCCTTTTGCGTCACCACATGGATGAGCACCGGCCCCTCGCCATGGTCGCGCACATTCTTCAGCACCGGCACCAGATGCTCCAGATTGTGCCCGTCGATAGGGCCGATGTGGAAGAATCCCATCTCCTCGAACAGCGTGCCGCCGGTGACATAGCCGCGCGCATGTTCCACCGCGCGGGTGATGGCCCGGTCGGCCCGCTTGCCGAGATAGGCGGTCAGCTTCTTGCCGAGTTCGCGAAAGCCCTGGTAGGTGCGCCCCGAAGCCAGCCGCGCCAGATAGGCGCTCATCGCCCCGCTCGGCGGCGCGATCGACATGTCGTTGTCGTTGAGGATGACGATCAGCCGCGAGCCCAGCGCGCCGGCATTGTTCAGCGCCTCATAGGCCATGCCGGCCGACATGGAGCCGTCGCCGATGACGGCGATGACGTTGTTGCGCCCGCCGGCGAGATCGCGCGCCACCGCCATGCCGAGCCCGGCCGAGATGGAGGTGGAGGAATGCGCCGCGCCGAACGGGTCGTATTCGCTCTCGTCGCGCTTGGTGAAACCGGAAAGCCCGCCCTCCTGCCGCAGCGTGCGGATGCGGTCGCGGCGTCCGGTGAGGATCTTGTGCGGATAGGTCTGGTGCCCGACATCCCAGATCACCCGGTCGCGCGGGGTGTCGAACACATAATGCAGCGCCACGGTCAGTTCGATGACGCCGAGGCCGGCGCCGAGATGCCCCCCGGTGCGCGACACCACGTCGATGGTCTCGCGGCGCAATTCGTCGGCCAGTTGCGGCAGGGCGCTTTCGGGAAGGTTTCGCAGGTCCGCCGGAATGCGAACCTTGTCGAGAAGCGGCGTCTCAGGAAGCGGCGGCTGGGGTCCGGCGTTCATCGGCTGCTACCTCCCGAAGCTGATGCACGCAGCCGGCATAGGACGGCAGGGCGGGAATGTAAACGCGCAGGAGGTCGCGAAGGGTGAAACGGCCGCGCCTGGAAACGTCTCTCAGCCCTGCGGCAGCGGCACGAACTCCTCCTCGTCGCCGGGCACGATGTCGAAGCGGCCGGTGCGCCATTCCTCCTTGGCCTGCTCGATGCGTTCCTTGGAGGACGACACGAAATTCCACCAGATGTAGCGCTTTGAACCGAGGGAATCGCCGCCGAACAGCATGAAATGCGCGCCGCGCTCCGAGGACACGACGATCTCATCGCCGGGCTTGAACACCAGCAGGCGGTCGGCCGGGAAGGTGTCGCCGGATATGGAAACCTCGCCGTCCAGCGTGTAGATGGCGCGCTCCTCGGCGTCCTGCGGTATTCTCACGCTCGCCCCGGCGTCGAGCCGGACATCGGCATAAAGCGTCTTCGAGGCCACCTTGACGGGCGAATGCATGCCCTCGAAGGAGCCGATCACCACCCGGCCCTTCACGCCGTCCGCCTCGAAGCGCGGCAGCTCGGCCTTCACCGTGTGATCGAACAGGGGCTCGACCTCTTCCTTGTCGTCCGGCAGGGCGAGCCAGGTCTGGAGGCCCGACACCGACATCGGCGCGCCGCGCAGTTCCTCCGGCGTGCGCTCCGAATGGACGATGCCGCGCCCGGCCGTCATCAGGTTCACGTCACCCGGCTCGATCACCATTTCGGTGCCGAGCGAATCGCGGTGCCTGATCTTGCCGTCGAACAGATAGGTGACGGTGGAAAGGCCGATATGGGGATGGGGCCGCACGTCCAGCGCGTCGCCCGCCCTCAATATGGCGGGGCCCATGCGGTCGAAGAAGATGAAGGGGCCGACCAGCCGCCGGCGGGCGGTCGGCAAGGCGCGCCGCACCTGGAACCCGTCGATGTCGCGGGCATTCGGGATGACCATGAGTTCGATCTGGTCGCAGGCGAAAGCATCGCCGACATTGGGGTCGTTTCCGGGAAAAAAGCTCATTGCCGGCCTCCAGGATTGGGGTTCGAACCCGCAATCTAGGCCCCGACCGGACGAACGGAAAGCGGCTGGAAGGCTACGGACCGTTCAATTTACCGCAACCTACCCCGGGCCGGCCCTATTCCCCGTCCAGCGGCTCGGTCCCGGCGGGCTTGCCGTCGCGGGCAAGCCGGATCTTCTCCACCTTGTCCTCGGCCGCCTTCAGCAGCCGGTCGCAATGGGCCTTCAGCGCCTCGCCACGCTCGTAGATGCGGATCGACTGGTCGAGCGGCACCTCGCCGCGCTCCAGGTCCTCGACGATCTTCTCCAGCGCGTCCAGCGCCTGCTCGAAGCTCATCGACTTCACGTCTTCGTTGGCCGAAGCATCCATAAGTTCATCCCTTCATCAGGCGGCCGACATGGGCCGCGACCGAAAACGCCAATCCTTGCAGATCGTAGCCGCCTTCCAGCAGGCTCACGAGACGGTTCTCGCAATGGCGGCCGGCGCGTTCCAGCAGATAGCCCGTCGCCCAGTCGAAATCGTCCTCATCCAGGTTGATGTCCGCCAGCGGATCGCGGCGGTGGGCATCGAAACCGGCCGAGATGATGATGAGATCGGGCCTGAAATCGTCCAGCCGGGGCAGGATACGGGTGCCGAACGCCTCGCGGAACGCCGCCGAGCCGGAGCCGGGAGACAGCGGCACGTTGACGACATTGCCCATGCCGCCGGTCTCGTTGCGCGAGCCGGTGCCCGGAAACAGCGGCAGCTGGTGCGTCGAGCAGTAGAGCACCGTGGGATCGTCCCAGAAGATGTCCTGCGTGCCGTTGCCGTGGTGCACGTCCCAGTCGACGATGGCGACCCGCTCGGCGCCGTGCTTCTTCTGGGCATGGCGGGCTGCGATCGCCGCGTGGTTGAACAGGCAAAAGCCCATGGCCCTCGTCTTCTCGGCATGGTGGCCGGGCGGGCGCGAGGCCACGAAGACATTGTCCGCCCGTTCCTCGAACACATCGTCCACCGCGGCATTGGCCGCGCCGATCGCCGCCATGACCGCCTGCCAGCTCTTCGGGCTCAGCACGGTGTCGCCATCGATATGGCCGATGCCCTCCGCCGGCACCGCGGCGCGGATGCGCTCCACATAGTCTTGCGGGTGCGCGTAGAGGATCGTCGCCTCGTCGCCTTGCGGCGCCTCGACCCGGTCGAGCCCGTCGAACGGCTCCTCCATCAGCACCCGCTCGATGGCGCGCAGCCGGTCGGGCCGCTCCGGATGCCCGGGCGGCGTCAGATGCTCCAGATAGATCGGATGGGTATAGAGACGGGTCGTCATTCGACCTGATATAGGCTCACGCACGACATTTGGCCATGCCGGAAACCGCAGTGCAGCGCTCCGTCAACAGTCGGGATCGGTCGCCGCCGGGCTGACCAGCAATCCATTCAGAATCGTCTTGAAAGCCGCAACCGCCTTCTCGGCGGTGGCTGCGGGATCGGGTGCGTTGGCAATCCATTGGGCCGCGTATGTGGAGGCGCCGGTGACTAGCCGGGCTGCCGCTTCCGGATCCATCTGGCGCACGATGCCCTCCTCCTGAAGCGCCTTGATGCTGGAGGAGATCACCTCCACGCAGTTCAGCGCAGTCGGCCAGGCCGAGGGGTCGCCCAGCACGGAAGGCCCGTCCCGGAGCACGATGCGCTGTATCTCCGGCTCCAGCGCCATCTTCAGGTAATTGACGTTCTGGTCCACGAAGCGCTGCCAACGGCTCGCCGCCCTGCCCGAGATAACGGCCAGCCGCTCCGTCATTTCGGCATCGATCTCGGTAATGACGGCGAGCAACAGGCCCTTCTTGTCGCCGAAGTGATGGTAGAGGGCGCCGCGGGTCAGTCCGGCCTCGGCCGTGAAGTCGTCCATCGACGCCCCGGCATAGCCCTTTTCGCCGAACGCCTTGCGGGCGGCAGTGATCAGCTTGGCGCGGGTCTCAGCGATCATCTCCGAGCGTGGTCTGTGCATTCTTCCTCATCCATTCACATACGTAACGTATGCCAATTGACATACGGCGCGTATGTCTTTATCTGAAATCACATACGCCACGTATGCAAGAACATGTAAGTGGCGCTCCGCAAAATGTCGAGGAGTCTTCCAGATGTCCAACCCCTATCGCGAGATATTCCGCGCGCCCGGCGCAAAAGGCTTTGCCGCTGCCGGCTTCATCGCGCGCCTGCCTATCGCCATGGCGCCAATCGGCATCGTGGCCATGCTGTCGCAGACCCACGGCGAATACTGGCTGGCCGGAGCCGTCTCCGCGACCTATGCGCTGACGAACGCCTTTCTGGCGCCGCAGATCTCGCGACTGGTCGACCGCGCCGGCCAGACGGCGGTGGTCGCGCCGGCCACAGCGGTTTCCGTGATCGCCTTCGTCCTGCTGATCGTGGCGGCCAATCAGGATTGGCCGGTGTGGACGCTGTTCGTGTCGGCGCTGCTGGCCGCGGCGATGCCCAGCATACCGGCAATGGTGCGGGCGCGGTGGACCGAGATTTTCCGGGACAGGCCCGAACTGTATACGGCCTTCGCCTTCGAATCCGTAGCGGACGAGCTGGTCTATATTGCAGGCGCATCGCTGTCGGTGGGCCTGAGCGTGGCCCTGTTTCCCGAAGCGGGGATGCTGGCAAGCACGCTGTTCCTGGCCGCTGGTACGGCGGCATTCATCCTGCAACGTTCGACGGAGCCGCGCCTGCGGCAATCGGCGAACGGTTCCGGAGGTTCGGCCATCCGCTTCCGTCCGGTCCAGATCATCACCCTTGCCCTGATATTCGTCGGCGTCATTTTCGCCACAGCGGAGGTAAGCACGGTCGCGATGACCAAGGAACTCGGCCAGCCGGGTGCCGCCAGCCTCGTGATCGGCGTCTATGCCCTCGGCTCGTTCATCCTCGGCCTGATCGTGGGAGCCCTCAACCTGACCATGCCGCTGCCCCGCCGGCTCGTCATATCGGTGGCCGCCATCGCCTTGACGACAGTGCCGCTGCTGTTCGCCGACACGGTGCAGCTGCTGGCCGTGACCGTATTCATAAGCGGGCTTGCGATCTCGCCGACCTTCATCACCGCCTTCGGCCTGATCGAGCGTCGCGTGCCCGAATCGATGCTGACCGAAGGAATCACTTGGGTGATGACGGGCATCGGCATCGGCATGGCGCTCGGAGCATTCGCGGCCGGCTGGGTCGTCGACGCTTTCGGCGCGCGCAGCGGCTTCTGGGTGTCGGTCGTGGCCGGCTTCGCATCGCTGCTGACCGTGCTTCTGGGCCAGAGGAGCCTCGCCGGAGGCCGGCAGGAGATGCCACGCGAGGCCCTGGCACAACCGGCGGAGTGACCCGCCGTCAAATCTGGCGGATCCCGGCGAAGCTGTCCGGGATCTGCTTCCTCTACCGGATTTCAGTCGAGACGATACGGATGCCGAAGCCTTCCAGCCCGATATAGTGGCGCTCGCGCGAGGCGATGAGGTTGATGGACGAAATGCCGAGATCCTTGAGGATCTGGGCGCCGAGCCCGATCTCGCGCCACTCGTTCTCGCGGCGGCGGGCCTCCTCATGATCCTCGCCCTCACCGCCCCGGCGCCGGCTTTCATGATGCGCCACGCCGACCGAGCCCTCGCGCAGATAGACGATGACGCCGCGCTTCTGCTCGCCCATGGTGCTCATGATGCCGTCCAGCCGGTGGCTGGTTCCGAACACATCCGCCACGACATTTTCCGGATGCAGGCGCACCGGCACCTCCTCGCCGTCGCGGATATCGCCGAAGACGAGGGCCAGATGCTGCATCGGGTCCCAGGGCAGCGTGTAGGCATAGAGCCTGGCCTTGCCGCCGGGCGTCTCGACATCGGTGCAGGCGACGCGCTCGACCAGCGTTTCCTGCCGCTGGCGATAGGCAATGAGATCGGCGACCGACACCTGCTTCAGGCCGTTTTCCTCGGCGAAAGCCTGCACCTGCGGCCCGCGCATCACGGTGCCGTCGTCGTTGACCAGTTCTGAAATGACGCCGACCGGCGGCAGGCCGGCAAGCTTGCACAGGTCGACAGCCGCCTCGGTATGGCCGGAGCGCATCAGCACGCCGCCCTCGCGGGCGATGAGCGGGAAGATGTGGCCGGGGCGCACGAAATCGGACGGGCCGACATTGCCGTTGGCGAGGTTGCGCACCGTCAGTGTGCGGTCGTCGGCCGAGATGCCGGTGGTGGTGCCGTGCTTGAAATCGACGCTGACGGTGAAGGCGGTGGTGTGGGCGGAATCGTTGTCGGCCACCATCGGCGCCAGGTTCAGCCGGCGCGCATCGTCGCGCAGCATGGGCGTGCAGACGATGCCGGAGGTATGGCGCACGATGAAGGCCATCTTCTCCGGCGTGCAGTGCACGGCCGCGACGATCAGGTCGCCCTCGTTCTCGCGCCCGTCATCGTCCATGACGACGACGATCTCGCCGCGCTCGAAGGCGCGGATGGCTTCGACGATCTTCTTCTGGTCGTACATGGGAGGCTCGCTTCGCTCGCAAGGCAGTAAGGCAGTAAGGCAGTAAGGCAGTAAGGCAGTAAGGCAGTAAGGGAATAGGGCTTTGGATGAAAGCGGGCAAGTGCCCGACATACTGCCCTCCTGCCTTACTCCCCTATTGCCTTCCCAGTCTGCCCCCTGTGGCGCAGATAATGATCGGCTATGGCGCAGGCAACCATGGCCTCGCCCACCGGCACGGCCCGGATGCCGACGCAGGGGTCGTGGCGGCCCTTGGTGCGCACTTCCACCTCGGCGCCGTCCTTGTCGATGGAGAGGCGCGGCGTCAGGATCGAGGAGGTCGGCTTCACCGCGAAGCGCGCGACGACCGGCTCGCCGGTCGAGATGCCGCCGAGAACGCCGCCGGCCTTGTTGGAGAGGAAACGCGGGCGACCGTCATTGCCCATGCGCATCTCGTCGGCATTTTCCTCGCCGGTGATGCGGGCGGCCTCGAAGCCGTTGCCGATCTCCACGCCCTTGACGGCGTTGATCGACATCAGGTTGCCGGCGATGTCCTGGTCGAGCTTGCCGTAAAGCGGCGCGCCAAGACCTGCCGGCACGCCTTCGGCCACGATCTCGACCACGGCGCCCACCGAGGAACCGGCCTTGCGGACGTCGTCCAGATAGGCGCTGAAAACCGGCACCGAGGCCGGATCGGGCGTGAAGAACGGGTTTTCCCCGTTCCGCACGAAGTCCCAGTCCCAGTTGGCGCGGTCGATGTCCTTCACGCCCATGGAAACCAGCGCCCCGCGCACCACGAGGCCCGGCACCACCTTGCGCGCCAGCGCACCGGCGGCGACGCGGGCGGCCGTCTCGCGGGCCGAGGAACGGCCGCCGCCGCGATGGTCGCGCAGGCCGTATTTCGCGTCATAGGTGTAGTCGGCATGGCCGGGACGGTACTGGCGGGCGATCTCGCCATAGTCCTTGGAACGCTGGTCGACATTCTCGATCATCATCGACACCGGCGTGCCGGTGGTGAGCATCGTCTCGCCGTCATCGTCGAGGATGAAACCCGACAGCACCTTGACCTGATCGGGCTCGCGCCGCTGCGTGACGAAGCGCGACTGGCCGGGACGGCGGCGATCCAGCTCGCCCTGGATGTCGGCCAGCGTGAAGCGGATGCCGGGCGGACAGCCGTCGACGACGCAGCCGAGCGCCGCTCCATGGCTCTCGCCCCAGGTGGTGACGCGGAACAGATGGCCGAACGTATTGTGAGACATCGGGAAGCCCTGCCCTGCGGGTCGAAGCCGGCAATGCCGGTTCAGTTCCTATTTGGTTCAGCCAGCCTTCTATTGGCGTTTTTTGCGGTGGTCAAACCGTCATCGGGCCCGTCTAAGCTTTGACACATTGGGCTGGTTCTGTTCACATCGCTTCGTCTCCGCAAGCATCCGGCAGAAGGCCGGGACAAGAAACAAGAGGACGACATATGCCAATCCGAATCGGGCGCATTGTTGCCGGCGCCGCCACTGCCGTTCTGCTCCTCTCGACCGCCGCCTTCGCCGAGCAGGCCGAGGGACTGATCCAGAAGATCGACAAGGAAGCGATGACGCTGACGCTGGACGACGGCAAATCCTACAAGCTCAATGCCGAGATGGACGTCGACGCCCTCCAGGTGGGCATGGACATTGTCATCGCCTATGACGTGACCAATGGCGAGAACGTCATCACCGACATGCAGGTCACCGAGTAAGCCCCACCTTCCGGGCGATCTTCACAGCCATTCCAGCGTGTCGCCCTGCCAGCGCAGGATGCGATCCTGCGGAATGGCGAGCGCGCAGGCGTCTTCCTTGCTCATCCCGCCGACGAGGCGGAAAAGCACACGCATGATCCCGCCATGGGTCACGCAGACGGCCGGGCCGCGCAAGACGCGGAACACCGGCTCCACCCGCTCCAGCAGCATCTGGTAGCTCTCCGCCCCCTCGCCGACCGGCCGGAAATCCCATTTGGCCAGCTCGCGCCGACGGGTCGAACCGGGGTGCAATGCCTCCAGCTCCTCGGCCGTATAGCCCTGCCAGTCGCCGAAGTTCAGCTCCTTGAGGCGTTCGTCGGTGCGGTACGCGGCCGGATCGAGCCCCATCGCGCCGCGCAGCAGTTCCATGGTCCGCCGGGTGCGGATCATGGGGCTGGCAACGAAATCGAACGCCTGCGGTTCGTCAATCAGCCGGGCCAGCTTGCTGCCATTGCCCACGGCCTGCCGGCGGCCGAGATCGTTGAGGTCGATGTCGGCCTGCCCCTGAAGGCGGAACTCGGCGTTCCAGTCGGTCTGACCGTGACGCACGATGTAGACAGGCGCGGGCATGCTCTGCGGGCGTCCTTCGGAAGCCTCCGGGTTCGGCCGGAGGCGGGTTTGGAGAGCGTCAGTCCTTGACGGTGGAGATGTCCGGCGCATCGACGGCCTTCATGCCGACGACATGATAGCCGGAATCGACGTGGTGCACCTCGCCGGTGACGCCGCGCGACAGGTCGGACAGCAGATAGAGGCCCGAATCACCAACCTCTTCCGGCGTGACCGTGCGCTTGAGCGGCGAATTGTACTCGTTCCACTTGAGGATATAGCGGAAGTCGCCGATGCCGGACGCTGCCAGCGTCTTGATCGGGCCGGCCGAAATGGCGTTGACGCGGATGCCGCGGCCGCCGAGATCGACCGCCAGATAGCGCACGCTGGCTTCAAGCGCTGCCTTGGCGACGCCCATGACGTTGTAGTGCGGCATCACCTTCTCGGCGCCGTAATAGGTCAGCGTCAGCAGCGAGCCGCCATCGTTCATGATCGCTTCGGCGCGCTTGGCGATGTCGGTGAAGGAAAACACCGAAATCTCCATGGTGCGGTTGAAGTTGGCCCGGGTGGTGTCGACATAGCGCCCATCCAGCTCCTCCTTGTCGGAGAAGGCGATGGCATGGACGAGGAAGTCGATCTTGCCGAAATGGCGGGCCACTTCGTCGAACACGGCGTCGAGGCTGGCCGGGTCGGTCACGTCGCAATGGCCGGCGATATGCGCGCCCAGTTCCGCCGCCAGCGGCTCGACACGCTTCTTGAAGGCCTCGCCCTGATAGGTCAGCGCGATCTCGGCGCCGTTGTCGACGCATGCCTTGGCGATGCCGTAAGCGATCGAGCGATTGTTGGCGACACCCAGAATGAGGCCGCGTTTACCGGCCATGAGGCCCTGTCCACCCGCCATATCAGCGTTCTCCGCAACTTTTTGCTTGGAAGCAAGCCCTATCGCACAGGCTTACCCGCGCTTCAAGCTCTCAAAACGCCCCTCAAGGGCCAACCGCACCGGTAACCCAGCTTAGCCGCGGCTGCGCATCAGCGCCTCGAGTTCGCTGTCGCCGCCCTCGGGCAGCATCAGGCGCACATGCACATAGAGGTCGCCATGGCCGCCCGCCTTGGTCGGCAAGCCCTTGCCTTTCAGCCGTAGCACCTTGTCCGAACTCGACCATGCCGGCACGTTGACCGCCAGCCGGCCGGTCGGCGTTTCCACCGGCACCTTGGCGCCGAGCACGGCATCGCGCAGCGGCACCGGCAGGTCGACATGCAGGTCGCGCCCTTCCACGCGGTAGCGCGGATGGCGCAGGAAGCGGATCTTGACCAGCGCATCGCCCGGCGTGCCGTAGCCCTGTTCGCCCTGGCCCTTGAGGCGGATGGTCTGGCCGTCCTCGACATAGGAGGGCAGCTTCACCGCGATCTTGCGGCCGTCGGGGAACTGCGCCGTCACCTTGGGCGTGGTCGCGGCTTCCTCGACGCTGATCCCCAGTTCCACATTGGTGTCCTGCCCGCGCGGCGCCTGCTGGCGGCGCTCGCCGGTCGAAGTCCACGGCCCCTGCTGCGCGCCCTGCTGCTGACGGGCGAAGGCATCGCCGAAAATGTGGCTGAAGATGTCGTCGCCAAAGGCATCGCCGCCCGGACCCGCCGAACGGAACTCGAAATGCGCGCCGCCCGGCCCCTGCTGCCCGCGCCGGAACCCGGCGAACGGGTCACCGCCGGCCGCGCCCTCGAAGCCGTGGAACAGCGGCTTGCCGTCGGGGCCGATCTCGCCACGGTCGAAGGCGGCGCGCTGCTTCTCGTCGCCGACGATCTCGTAGGCCTGGTTCGCGGCCGCGAACTGGTCCTTGGCCTTGGGATCGTCCGGGTTCTGGTCCGGATGATACTTCTTGGCCAGCTTCCGGTAAGCCGACTTGATTTCCTTGGCCGAGGCGTTTTTCGCAACGCCCAGCACCTCATACGGGTCGCGCATATATCCTGCCTGCTAGACGAATGGATCTGGTGTCGGCCCTTATATGCGCCCCCATAGGAACAAATTCCAGAGCCTTACGGAAATCTTCCCGGGCCCGGCGTTCAGGAGGCCTTGAACTCGTCGAGACGCCAGGCGCCGGCGCCCACCATGCAGATGCGCCCCTGATAGAGGGTCACGCCGTCGAAGCTTTCGCGGGTGGTGGAGAAGGCGCGGCACAACTCGCCCCGGGTGCGGGTTTCGGCGATGCCGGAAATCGAACCGCGCGAGCCGGTGTCGGCATTGGCCCACATCACCGGCTGGCCGCCCAGTTCCTGCAGATCGGCGGCCGAGGCCGCATTGCGGATCGTCATCTGGTCGGCGGCAAAGCCGGCATCCGTGGCCATGCCGGTATCGGCGGATGGCACATTGCCGGTGATGATGGAGCGGTCTATCTCGGCCTTGTCGAGACTGAAGCCACCCATGCCGCAGCCAGCGAGGGAAAGCAGCGCCGCCATCGCGACAGCCTTGACGCAGCCGGGAACCGGTTTTCGGGCCCGCCGGTTGTCAGAAGCTTGCGCAGCGCGCGACAATCGCCAAACTCCGGTGAAAGTTAAAATTCGAGAAAAAACTTATGAGTGATGCGAAGTTAACAGATCATGACTTTACGCTGGAGGAGGAGCCGTTTCGCCTGTTCGCGCAATGGCTGGAGGATGCGTCCAAATCCGAGCCGAACGATCCGAACGGCGTGGCGCTGGCCACCGTCGACCAGGGGGGGATGCCAGATGTGCGCATGGTGCTGCTCAAGGGGTTCGACGAGCGCGGTTTCACCTTCTACACGAATTTCGAGAGCGCCAAGGGCCGCGAAATCCTCGGCAGCATGAAGGCGGCCATGTGCTTCCACTGGAAATCGCTGCGCCGGCAGGTGCGCGTGCGCGGGCCTGTGGAAATCGTCAGCGATGCGGAAGCGGACGAGTATTACGCCTCGCGCCCGCGCGGCAGCCGCATCGGCGCCTGGGCCTCGAAGCAGTCGCGGCCGCTCGAAAGCCGGTTTGCGCTGGAGAAGGCGGTGGCGGAATATACGGCGCGCTATGCGGTCGGCTCCATCCCCCGCCCCGCCCATTGGTCGGGCTTCCGCATCGTGCCGCAGACCATCGAGTTCTGGCACGACCGGCCGTTCCGGCTGCACGACCGCGTGGTCTTCTCGCGCTCGGGCGACGGCTGGGAGAAGACGCGACTCTATCCGTGAGGCGACGATGAACACGCTGGAAGCCAAGGCGCGGGCACTGTTCAAGGACTACAGCCGGCGCAGCAACGCGGCGCTGCACGCCCCTGAAAGCGCCGATACCGACGCGCTGGCCAGCGCCTTCGCCGACCATTTCGTCGGCGCAAGCCCGGCGGGCGTCATGGGCGGTGCGAAGGACCCATCGTTCCCGGCAATCCTGCGGCAGGGATTCGAGGCCTATCGCGCCAGCGGCGGCACGCGGTTCGAGATCGTCAACCTTGAGGTGGAGACGCTGGACGATTTCAACGCCATGGTCCAGGCGGATTGGGAATTCGACTATGTCCGCCCGCGTGACGGCGCGAAAGGAACCATCGCTTTCCGCAACCTCTATTTCGTCAATTTCGCCGGCGGCGAACCCAAGATATTCGCATGGATCACACCTGATGAGGCGCAAGCCATGAAGGATCACGGGCTGGCCTGACCGATCAGCCCTTCTTGCGGTTCATGAACGCCATCAGCGCCGCGCGGGCCTCATCCGAGGTCAGGCGCTCGCGAAAATGCTCGGACTCGATGCGGATGCGCTCCCTCAGTTCCTCGCGCGAGCCCAGCATCAGGTCGCGGGCGATCCGCAGCGCTTCCGGCGGCTTGGCGGCGATGTCCTCCGCCGCCGCCAATGCGGCCTCTTCCAGCCCGTCCTCCTCGACCACATCGTAGATCAAGCCGGCATCGCGCGCGCGCGCGGCCGAAAAGCCCTCGCCGAGCCCCAGCAAGGCAAAGGCGCCCTGCCGGCCGAGCAGGCGCGGCGCGAGCAGGCTCGATCCCGCTTCCGGCACCAGCCCGAGATCGACGAAGGGCGTACGAAACACGGTGCGCGGCGTGGCGAAGGTGATGTCGCAATGCAGGTTGATGGTGGTGCCGATGCCGACGGCGATGCCGTCCACGCCCGACACGATCGGCTTTTGCGAGCCGGCCAGCGCCAGCAGGAAGTCCCACACCTCGCTGCCGCCCTCGCCGCCGGTGGCGACGGCCAGGAAATCGGCAAGGTCGTTGCCGGCCGAAAACGCGCCCGGCACGCCGAGGAAGACATGGACGCGCACCTGCGGGTCGGCGTCGCCGCCGGTCAGCGCATCGGCCATGGCGGCATACATGGCCCGGGTCAGCGCATTCTTCTTCTCGGGCCTGTTCATGCGGATGATCTGCACCGCGCCGCGGCGCTCGATCTCGATGTTCTGCGTCAAGATATGTCCTCCCGGGCCGGTCAGGCCGTTATCAGCGATGCGCCGGCAAGGCCGAGGCTTTCCGCCCCGCCGATGACGCGTTCCTTCAAGGCGGCGACCTCGCCCAGCATGTTCTCCGCGAAGAAACGGGCGAGGGCCACGCGGTCGGCGCCCTGATCGGCCAGTGCGGCGCGCGCAAGATAGGCCCCGCCCGCCCCCAGCGAGAACAGGCGCAGATAGGGCGTCGCGCCGCTCAGCACCTCCTGCACGGAATTGCCGTCCAGCTTTTCCTGCAAATAGCGTGTCGCCTCCGAAAGATCGGCAAGGGCAGTTTCGAGCAGGTCGGCGCTGCGGCCGAGGCCGGAAGCTTCCCGCATCCCGGCGACAACCGAGCCAAGCTCCTCGATATAGCCATGCACATGCTGCCCCTCGCCCAGCGGCAGCTTGCGGGTGACGAGGTCGATGGCCTGAATGCCGTTGGTGCCCTCATAGATCGGGGCGATGCGCGCGTCGCGATAGAAGGCGGCCGCGCCCGTTTCCTCGATGTAGCCCATGCCGCCATGCACCTGCACGCCGAGCGAGGCGGCATCGACACCGACATCGGTGGAAAAGGCCTTGGCGAGCGGGGTCAGCAGATTGGCGCGGTCGCGCCAGTGCTGCGCATCGGCACCCTTCGAGACACGCGCCATGTCGATGGCATGGGCACACGCATAGGAAATGGAGCGGGCAATCCGGGTCAGCGCCTTCATGGTCAGCAGATTGCGCTGCACGTCCGGGTGATGGACGATCGGCGCCATGCCCTCGCCCGCATAGGAGGACGCCTTGCCCTGCCGGCGCTCATTGGCATAGGCGAGTGCCTTCTGGAACGCCGCCTCGGCGATGGCCACGCCCTGCATGCCGACGGCCAGACGCGCATTGTTCATCATGGTGAACATGCAGGCGAGGCCCTTGTTCTCCTCGCCGATCAGCCAGCCGACAGCGCCGGGCTCCGCGCCGCCGAAGCCGTCGCCATAGATCATGGTGCAGGTGGGCGAGCCGTGAATGCCGAGCTTGTGCTCCAGACCCGAGCAGAACACATCGTTGCGGCGGCCCGGCAAACCGTCCTCGTTGACGAGGAACTTCGGCACCAGGAACAGCGAGATTCCGCGCGTGCCGGCCGGCGCATCGGGCAGGCGCGCCAGCACCAGATGCACGATGTTGTCGGTGAAATCGTGCTCGCCATAGGTGATGAAGATCTTCTGGCCGAAGAGGCGATAGGTGCCGTCGCCCGCCCGCTCGGCGCGGGTGCGCAGCGCGGCAAGATCGGAGCCGGCCTGCGGCTCGGTCAGGTTCATGGTGCCCATCCATTCGCCCGACACCAGCTTTTCCAGATAGGTTCGCTTCAGGTCCCCGGTCGCGTGCTTCTCCAGCGCCTCGACCGCGCCCATGGTCAAGGTCGGCCCGATGCCGAAGGCCATGGAGGCCGAGTTCCACATCTCCAGAACGGCAACCGACAGCATCATCGGCAGCCCTTGCCCGCCGAATTCTTCCGGCCCGGTCAGCCCGTTCCAGCCGCCTTCGCGCCAACGGGTGTAGAGCTCCTTCCAGCCGGGCGGCGTGGTGACCGCCGCATCCTTCAGAACGGCGCCGACCTCGTCGCCCGCCTTGTAGAGAGGCGCCACCTCCTCGGTCGCGAAACGCCCGGCCTCGGCCAGCACCGCATCGACCAGATCGCTGCCCAGATCGCCCAGCGCGCCGGAAGCCAGCGCTTCCTCCAGCCCGGCGACATGCTTGAGGGTGAAGGCGATTTCATCGACCGGTGCACGATACATGCAGGCTCCTCCTGAAGCTGATGACGCAGCGAAGGCCCGCATTCCCGAACGCCGGCCTCGTCGTTTTCCTTTTTACGTAAACGTCAAACTTTGTCACGCGGATTTTCCGCCGACCGCCTGCGACTTTCGGCGGGCCGAAAGCTGCCGCGGCCGGTGACAACAATCCGTTAACCATAAAGGGCGAGGATTGACGGTCAATCGCAGGGAAAACACGGCTTGGGAACGCGACGGCTGAGCTTCTGGCGGATGGTACTGGCGGCAGCGGCGATCGCCACCGCGACGCCCTCGGCGCAGGCATCCGACTTCACGGAACCGTGGAAGCGCGAGGACCGGGCGCTGGTCATCGACGCCTATGAGTACAACTCCATCGACTGGATGGCGCTGGCCACCGACAAGCGCATCACCGGCTTCATCAACAAGGCCTCCGACGGGCTGCCGCCGCCCTATGCCTGCAAGGGCGACGAGACGGAGGTGCGGCTGTGCCGGGCGCTGTTCCGCCGCCATGCGGTGGCAAAGGAACTGTTCCACACCCGCCGCACCATCGCGCGCGCGCTCGGGCTCGAATGGGGCGCCTATCATCTGGCCCGCCCCGGCAACCCGATCGAGCAGGCCAACAATTTCATCGATTTCGCCAACCCCGGACCGGACGACCTGCTGGCGCTCGACATCGAGGACAACGACCCGGAAAAATGGATGTCGCTCGAGGATGCCGAGGAATTCGTGCGCCATGTGCACCGGCGCGTCGGGCGCTTTCCCATCCTCTACACCAACGGCACGACCGCCAAGCACATTGCCGACAACCGTATCCGCTATCCGCTGCTGTCGCGGCTGCCGCTCTGGTATGCGCGCTACAAGCCCGATATCGACATGCATTTCCCGAAGGGCAACTGGCGCGGCTACGCACTCTGGCAATTCGCCACGCAGGCCAATTGCAACGCGCGGCGCTGCCCCTATCGCGTGCCCGGCACCCCCTACGACATCGACGTCAATGTCGCGGCCATGACGGCCGAGGAGCTGCGCAAGGCCTGGCCGTTCGGCGGCTTGATCGACGTTCCCGCCGAAATGCTGGTCAGCGTGCCGGTTCCGGTGGCGCGGGCCGAAGGGCTGAAGGGCGAGGTCAGGATCGCCTATGCCGAGGTCCTCCCGCTGCCGAGCTTTGGCCAACTTGCAGCGGCCGTGGGCGAAGGCTGGCAGAAAATGCGCCAAGGCTGGTCGCTGGCCATGAACGGTTTGCCCATGGGCCGCTACCGGCACGGCATGGCCGAATACACCATCGCGCGGCTGGAAGCCCTCACGCAACAGGTCGCGGCCGCCGCGCCGCCCGCCGGTGTCGACCCGATCAGCACCGGCTCGCTAGAACCGAAGCGATAGATCGTTCAGGTTTTGCCCGAAACGGCCCCTCACCCTTACCCTCTCCCCGCAAGCAGGGAGAGGGGAGTCACCAGCGTTGCGGACGGCATCCTTCTCCCCGCCTGCGGGGAGAAGGTCCCGGCAGGGGATGAGGGGCGATTCCACCTGAACCGGAATTGCGCTAGGCTTTTTCACGCTCCACCGCGCGCCAGCCGATGTCGCGGCGATAGAACCCTTCCGGCCAGTCGATGCGGGCGACCGCCTCATAGGCAAGGGTCTGCGCCATGCCGGCGCTGGCGCCCATGGCGGTGACGTTCAGAACCCGCCCGCCATTGGCCACAAGCGCGCCATCGCGGAGGGCCGTTCCGGCATGGAAGATTTCCACATCGTCCCTGCCCGCCGCATCGACGCCACGGATGACGCTGCCCTTTTCCGGCGAGGCCGGATAGCCCCGGGCGGCCATAACGACGGTGAGCGCCGTCTCCTCGCGCCAGCGCGCCGAGGTGTGGGCCAACTGGCCATCGACGGCGGCGTTGAGCAGGACAAGCAGGTCCTCCTTCAGGCGCATCATCAGCACCTGGCATTCGGGATCGCCGAAGCGCACATTATATTCGATGAGCTTCGGCCCCTCCTCGCCGATCATCAGGCCGACGAACAGCACGCCCTGGAAGGGATGCCCCAACTCGGCCATGCCGCGCATGGTCGGCTCAACGATCTCGCGCATGGTGCGCTCGACGATCTCAGGCGTCATCACGGGCGCGGGCGAATAAGCCCCCATGCCGCCGGTGTTGGGGCCGGTGTCGCCATCGCCGACGCGCTTGTGGTCCTGCGCCGTGCCGAAGGGCAGTGCGGTGATGCCATCGCAGAGACAGAAGAAGCTCGCCTCCTCGCCGGTCAGGAATTCCTCCACCACGACCTCGGCCCCGGCGCTGCCGAAGGAGCCGTCGAAGCAGGCGTCCAGCGCTTCGAGCGCATCTTCCAAGGTCATCGCCACGGTGACGCCCTTGCCCGCAGCAAGACCGTCGGCCTTGATGACGATCGGCGCGCCCTGCTCCCGCACATAGGCTTTGGCCGGCTCCAGCGCCGAGAAGCGGCGGTAGGCGCCGGTCGGGATGCCGAAGCGCGCGCACAGATCCTTGGTGAAGCCCTTGGAGCCTTCCAGTTGTGCCGCCGCTTTCGACGGGCCGAACACGCGGATGCCGACCTGGCGCAGATCGTCGGCAAGGCCGGCGACCAGCGGCGCCTCCGGGCCGACGACGACCAGGTCGATGCCATGGTCGAGGCAGAAGCGGCGCACCGCGTCATGATCGTCCACATCGAGCCCCACCAGCTCGGCTTCCCTGGCGATGCCGGGATTACCAGGCGCCGCATAGAGCTTCGTCAGCAAAGGCGAAGCCGCCAGCCTCCAGGCCAGTGCATGCTCGCGCCCGCCGGAGCCGATAAGAAGAACGTTCATGGGCAGACCTCGCGCGTCGAAACCGATGACGCTCCGCTATTGGCGCAAGCGCGCCACGTCAAGGCGCTGGCTCGGCATCCCTCGTTTTGAAAGGCTATTTACCGTAGTGAAAGCGGCAGGCGGCGATCTCCAGCGCCTGCGCATCGCCCTTGCCGGTCACGCGATAGACAAGCCGATGCTCGCGCGTGATGCGGCGGGACCACCATCCAGCAGCTTCACCGCGCAACGGTTCGGGCTTGCCTATTCCTGCGAACGGCGCACGCCGCGCGTCCTTTATAAGTTCGTTGATACGAACGACGATGCCCACATCAACCGACTGCCAGTAAAGGTAATCATCCCAGCCCGAAGGCGTCCAGAGCACCTTCATGGTTCGAACAATTCATGCTCTTCGAGTTCACCCGCATCCGCCTGCGCAATGGATTCGCGCAACCGCTCGGCATTCGCCGGCGTGCTCAACAGGTGGAGCGTCTCCCGCAGACCCTCCAGTTCCGCCAGAGGCATCATCACCACGGGCTCGTGATTCTGGCGGGTGACGATCAGTTCCGTCCGGTCCTGCTCAAGCTTGTCGAGATAGCCGGCAAGGTTCGCTCGCAATTCCGTGGCGGTCACATGGCCCATGGTTGCCTCCATTCGTTATGCGTACATATATGCGTACACCCAAGACGAGACAAGGGTTCTTGACGCCTGGCCGTCCGCCTGCCACTTGGATTGGCATGGAAACCATTCAGTCGAGATCGTCGCAGGGGCGCGTCGCCGACGCGCCGAGCGGCCACTGGGTCTACCGCATCCTTCCGCGCGGCTTGTGGCCCTATGCCCAGCTTGCCCGCTGGGATCGGCCGATCGGCTGGCAGTTGCTTCTGTGGCCATGCTGGTGGGCGGCGGCGATGGCGGCTTCCGCCTACGCGCGCCCCGAGGATTCGCTGGCTTCGCTGCTGCCCCTGCCCTCGACGCTTATCCTGTTCCTGATCGGCGCCGTCGCCATGCGCGGGGCCGGCTGCACCTATAACGACATCGTCGACGAAAACATCGACAATCAGGTCGAGCGCACCCGTTCCCGCCCCCTGCCTTCCGGTCAGGTCAGCCGCCGCAAGGCCTGGCTGTTCCTCATCCTGCAGGCGCTGGTGGGGCTTGCCGTGCTGGTGCAGTTCAACAGCTTCGCCATCGGCCTCGGCATTTCCTCGCTGGCCATCGTGGCGGCCTATCCGTTCATGAAGCGCATCACCAACTGGCCGCAATTCGTGCTCGGCCTCGCCTTCTCCTGGGGGGCGCTGATGGGCTGGGCGGCGGAATTCGGCGACGTCGACGGTCCCGCCGTGCTGCTTTATGTCGGCTCTATCATGTGGGTGATCGGCTACGACACCATCTACGCGCACCAGGACAAGGAGGACGACGCCATCGTCGGCGTGCGTTCCACCGCCCGCCTGTTCGGCGAAAACACCAGATCGTGGCTGGTGGCGCTCTACGCCGGCGCCCTGATGTGCTTCGCCGCGGCCTTCGCCAACGCCCAGGTGCCGATGCCCGCCATGGCCGGGCTGATCGCGGCGGCCGTTCACATGGGCCGCCAGATCATGGTTCTCGACATCGATGACGGCGACCAGTGCCTGAAGCTTTTCCAGTCGAACAACCAGGTCGGCTGGCTGATCTTCCTCGGCCTCCTCGGCGGCGCCTGCTGGAATGCCCTCAAGCCGATGCTTTGAGCACCGGCTTCCAAGCTTTCTCTCGAAGCAGATCCGGCCTGAGCTTGGTTCGATCTCCGGATCAGGCGACGATCCTGGCCGGCCCGGTCAGCCTTCGCATCAAGCGGAACACCCAAGGCCACCTTGCAACCTTTAGGTGTGCGGCGCGGGCATGGCTCCTTTCCCGCAGATCGCGGGTAGCCGGCGCCTGCTGCCGGCCAAAAAGAGCGCAAAGTGGAAAAAAACAGAGGCCTCGCAAAGGTACGGCGCGCCCCTCCCCATGGACGAGGCCTCTCTCGACTGGAGATCGAGAACCGCACTCTCTCATAAGTTGTATTATTGTCAATAATCTATTTACGATTGAAATCTGACGGGCGGATCCATTCTCCATCCCTGTCCGGCAGGGGGCGAGAATGTGCCCTTATTGCAACATCAGGGTTGTATCTCATAAATTTACACAACCTGAAGATGTGATTTTCCTTGCCTCCACCGGCCCGCTGGGAAATCAATCGGGACGGAAAGAGGGGCGACTCGCACGATCTTTTCACCCACGGCCTTCGGGCATCTAGGAAACCATTCAGTTTTGAACTGGAGAGCATAAATGAACATCAAGAGCCTTCTCCTCGGCTCCGCTGCGGCCCTGGTCGCAGTATCCGGCGCGCGCGCCGCCGACGCGATCGTCGTCGCCGAGCCGGAACCCGCTGAATACGTCCGCATCTGCGACGTCTACGGCGCGGGCTTCTACTACATCCCCGGCACCGAAACCTGCCTCAAGGTCGGCGGCTACCTGCGCTACGACATCGGCGTTGGCGCGTTCGGCCATCAAGACGTAGTGGACAAGGAGGAATTCGCCGAATGGGATGCCGGCCTTCGTCCCGACTATGGAACGCACGACACCTATTCGAAGCTGATGCGCGCCCAGATCAACCTGGATGCCCGTTCGGAGACCGAGTACGGCACGTTGCGCGCCTACATGGCCATCAACTTCAATCACTCGACGGCACGCTTCGCCATCAATGATGATGAAGGCTACACCTACACCACCAACAACTGGAACATCGATCACGCGATCATCCAGCTCGGCGGCCTGACCATCGCCTACACCTACTCGCTGTTCGAGACGCTCACCGACTCGGCCGGCACCGTCGTCAACGATGACATCGTGGCCTATTCGCCGGGCAACACGCATCTGATCGCCTACACCTTCGATGCCGGCAACGGCTTCTCCGCCACCCTCGGCGTGGAAGAGGGGTCGACCTTCGTCAACCCGAACACCGTTCTGGGTGTAGTCGGCGGCGGGTCTCTTCCGGCCGACGGAGCTCTCGACTCCTACGTTCCGCATGTCGTGGCCGGTGCCTCGTTCACGCAGGGCTGGGGCAAGATCTCGGGCGTTGTCGCCTATGACTCGGTCTGGGAAGAAGTCTCCGGCAAGGTCCGCGTCGACGTCAACGTCAACGACGCTCTGACCCTGTGGGTGATGGGCGGCTACACCAGCGCCGACTGGAAGAAGGGCGAAGACAGCTACTACGCGCCCTGGGGTGGCGACTGGGCCGTCTGGGGCGGTGGCCAGTACCGCTTCAATGAGAAGGTCGCGCTGGACGTGCAGCTCTCCTACGACGACTCCGAGACCTTCGGCGCGGTCGTCGGCGCACGCTACGACATCGTCCCGGGCTTCGTGATCCGTCCGGAAGTTGCCTATATCGACAACGACGGCGACGACGACTGGGGTGGATACATCCGCTTCCAGCGTTCGTTCTAAGATCGCTCTTAGCGCCTGAACGGAAGAACCCGGCAGTCACCTGCCGGGTTCTTTTCGTTCCAACGTCGGTTCGCATCGCTGGTTCGGCCGATGCCCTATTCCCGCGCGATGATCTCCTCGCCGTCGATCACCAGCCTCAGCCCCAGATCGCCCATGCGGCGGCGGGCGAGGAATCGCGGGCGGCGGCGGGCGGGCGCGCGGCCCTGACGACGCTCCTGCACCGGCATGCTCTTGATCGCAGCGCCAAGCGATTCCTCCAGCGTGCGCGCCACGCCATCGGCCTCGATCAGCAGCATCGGCAACCGATAGGCCTCGGCCCAGGCCCTCCAGTCCGCCGCCACATCGTCCAGATCGTGGGCGACCAGCAGCGGCACCGAAAGCAGCGGATCGTCATGCAGCAGTTCGAGCGTGACGGTGACGTGGCCATCCTCGTCCTCCAGCGCGCGGGCGGCAACGCCGCGGAATACGCTGGCCGGAAGCGCGATGACCGCCGGCAGGCCGCTCATCTCCAGCGTGCGGCGCAGCACCGCGCCACGATGGTCGATGGTCAGGGTGACGTCGCCATGGGCCTCGCGGCTCGCATAGCTCACCATCTGCGGCAAACGAAAGGGGTCGAGGCGCATGTTGCGCCCCGCCCAGACTGGCTTCAGTCCAGATTGCATCAGTGCCTTCCTGTTTCTCCTGAGAGCCGGTGTTCCGGTCTCCCCCGGGCCGTTTTCGGCCTCGTTATGAAGGCAAGGTAACGCGGGGGCCTTACCGGCCCGCTTAAGAAATTCGGTTAAATTTTGCTGATCTGCCAGATGGTTAGGGAAATCCCACCGACACCCGTCCGCGTATAGGATCAGATAACCTTACCCGGATTCATGATGCCGGCCGGATCGAAGGCCGCCTTCACGCGGCGCATCAGGTCGATGGCCACGGGCGGCGCGGTCGCGATCAGCTCGTCGCGCTTCAGCTGGCCGATGCCATGCTCGGCCGAAATCGAACCGTGGAGACCGCGCACCACCTTGTGCACGGCATCGTTGACGATGCGGTACTGGGCAAGGAAAGCCGCGTCGTCGCCATCTGCGGGACGGGAGATGTTGTAGTGCAGATTGCCGTCGCCCATATGGCCGAAACACACCGGGCGCGCGCCCGGCGACACAAGCTCCACCGCCGCATCCGCCTCTTCGATGAAGGTCGGGATCGAGGCTATCGGCACCGAAATGTCGTGCTTGATCGAGGCGCCTTCGGCCTTCTGCGCCTCCGGCAGCACCTCGCGGAAATTCCAGAGCGCTTCGGCCTGCCCGAGGCTTGCGGCGATCACCGCATCGCCGGCCAGTTCGGCCTCCAGCGCCGCGCCCAGAATGTCCTCGATCAGGCCACGCGCATCCTCGGCCGAGCGGCCGGAGGAAATTTCCATCAGCACATACCAGTTCCAGTCGCTGGTCAGCGGCCGCACCGCGCCCGCCGCGTGCAGCAGCGTGTAGTCGTATGGCCGCCGGCCGATCAGCTCGAAGGCGGTGAGCGCGCCGCCGGCCCGGTCGCTCGCCAAGCCGAACAGGGAAAGCGCGGCCTCGGCCGAAGGCAAGCCGACGAACGCCACCTCGCGCCCCTTCGGCTTCGGGAACAGTTTCAGCACGGCGGCGGTGATGATGCCCAGGGTGCCTTCCGCGCCGATGAACAGATTCTTCAGGTCGTAGCCGGTGTTGTCCTTCTTCAGCTTGCGCAGGTCGTCGAACACCTCGCCGGTGGGCAGCACGACCTCAACGCCGAGGCACAAATCGCGCGCATTGCCGTAGGCCAGCACATTGGTGCCGCCGGCATTGGAGGAAAGATTGCCGCCGATCTGGCAGGAACCCTGCGCCGCGAGCGACAGGGGGAACAGCCGGTCCGCGTTTGCCGCCGCCTCCTGCAGGGTCTGCAGGATGACGCCGGCCTCGACTGTCACCGTGTTCGACAGAAGATCGATCTCGCGGATGCGGTTGAGCCGTGACAATGACAGCACCACCTGCCCGCCGCCTTCATCCGGCACCTGGGCGCCGACCAGCCCGGTATTGCCGCCCTGCGGCACGACGGGCGTGCGCGTTTCCGTCGCCAGACCCATGATGCGGCTCACTTCCTCGACGCTGCCCGGCCGCAGCACCAGCGGGCTGTGCCCATGCCACAGGCCGCGCGGTTCGGCCAGATAGGGCGCGATGTCTTCGGCGGCGCGCAGCGCGTGCCTGTCACCGACGATCTCCACGAAACGCTGCACCAGACCGGGGTCGAGGGAAAGTGCCGCGTCAGCCATGGCGTCCTATTCTCCGCTTTCAGTGCCGCGCGGGGCCGCCGCCCGCGCCAGCCGGTCGTTGATCGCTTCGCCGAGCCCTTCCACGGGAATCGGCTCGACCGCAATCGTAGCAGTACCGCCGCGGTCCAGTTCCCGCATGAAGGAAAAAAGATTGGTCGCCGCCTCACGCAGATTGCCCGAGGGCGAGAGGTTGAGCGTGGCCGCGGCCCTGTCGGCGCCCTTGACCCGTTGCGGCCCGAAGGCCAGCAGCGCCTCGCCGGCGCACACCTCCTCGACGGCGAGCCGCATGCCTGCCGCCGGCGCATAGTGGGAAAGCATCATCCCCGGCGCCTCGATGCCCTTGGCGCCGCGCTCCGGCTTCATCCCGATCGCCGCCTCGATCTCCGCCGCCGTGATGCCGCCCGGCCGCAGCAGCCGAACCTTGCCGTCCTCGACCTTGAGGATGGTCGATTCCAGCCCGACCGAGGTCGCCCCGTCATCGACCACCAGTCTGATGCGGGGCCCGAGATCGCCAGCCACGGCCTCGGCGGAGGTCGAACTGATGCGCCCGGAGGTATTCGCGCTGGGCGCCGCCAACGGAGCCCCAAGCGCCGCGATGAGCTTCGCGCCGAAGCCGCGCGGCATGCGCAGGGCGATGGTGTCGAGCCCCGCCGTCACCAGCGGGTGGATGCCGGCATCCGGCTTCAGCGGCACCACCAGCGTCAGCGGTCCGGGCCAGAAGGTCTCGGCGAGCTTTTGCGACAGCGGATCGAACCGGCCGATGCGGCCGGCCATCTCCATGTCGCTGACATGGGCGATCAGCGGATTGAAGCGCGGCCGGCCCTTGGCCTCATAGATGCGCGCCACCGCGTCGCCATTGGTGGCATCGCCGGCAAGGCCGTAGACGGTCTCGGTCGGAATGGCGACGACCTCGCCGGCCCTCAACAGGGCCAGCGCCGGCTCCAGAGCCTTATCGGCGGGCAGTATCTCGGCCACGCTCTGTCATCCCCTTGCCGGATCAGCCGGCGATGCGCGAGAAATCCGCCACCTCGCCGGTCGCCGCGCGGATGCGCGACAGCAGGGCCAGACGGTTGGCGCGCACGGCGGCGTCCTCGTCATTGACGAGAACCTGCTCGAAGAAGGAATCGACCGGTTCACGCAAGCTGCTCAGCACGCGCATGGCGGCGGAAAAGTCTTCATTCCGGATCTCCTGGCGCGCGCCCGTCTCGGCCTGATTCACCGCCGCGAACAGCTTCTTCTCCGCCTCGTCCCGGAACAGGCCCGGATCGACCGCATCGGCAATCGCCGTGCCCTTCTTCTCCTCGGCCGCCAGAATGTTGGCCGCGCGCTTGGTGCCGGCCAGCAGGTTTTTGCCGTCCTCGGTGTCGAGGAAGGTGCCCAGCGCCTCGACCCGGCGCACGATGGCAAGCAGGTCGTCGGCCTGCGGCGTGATGACGGCATCGATCAGGTCGTGCCGCGCACCCTGATCCCTGAGGTAGACCTTCAGGCGGTCGTGGAAGAAGGCAAGGAGATCGGCAACCATGGGGTCGACCTTCTCGGCAGCCACCCGCCGAATGCGCCGCTCATGGCCGGCAACGGCGTTGTCAAAATCCTCCTCGCCATCGACGTCCCCGGAATCCTCGGCCGCCAGCGCGGCCTCGTAATCCTCCAGATCCCTCTCGATTTGCGCCTCGTCATGCCAGCCGAAAACCAGCGTGAACAGCTTCGACAGTTCCAGCTTTCGTTCGCCCGAGAGCGCCAGACGAACCACGCCCAGCGCCGCTCGGCGCAATGCATAGGGGTCCTTCGAACCCGTCGGCTTCTCGTCGATGGCCCAGAAGCCGACCAGCGTGTCGAGCTTGTCGGCCAGCGCGACGGCCACCGAAACCGGATCGGCCGGCACGCGGTCGGACGGGCCCTGCGGCTTGTAGTGCTCCTCGATCGCAGCGGCGACGGAAGGCTGCTCGCCCTGCAACAGCGCATACTTTCGGCCCATCGCTCCCTGAAGCTCGGGGAACTCGCCCACCACCTCGGTCTGGAGATCGGCCTTGGCGAGCACCGCCGCGCGGGCCGCCAGGTCGGGATCGGCGCCGACCAGCGGCGCGATCTCGCGCGCCAGCCTGACGATCCGCTCCACGCGTTCGCCCTGCGTGCCGAGCTTGGCATGAAAGGTCACGCCCAGGTGGTCGAGGCGCGCCATGCGCTGGTCGAGCGGCTTGGCCAGGTCGAGCGCCAGCTTTTTCGCCGAAGCCTTGAGTTGGTCGAGATCCGGCACATCGGCCTGATCGGTCTTCCAGAAATGTACGGCGTCCGAAAGGCGCGCGCGCACCACCTTGCCGTTGCCGAGGGCGATTTCCTTGCCGCCGTCCCTGGCCTCGATGTTGGAGACGAGCACGAAGCGGTTGGCCAGCGCCTCCGCCTCGCCCTGCGGGCGGGCGACGAAGCATTTCTGGTTGGCGCGGATGGTGAGGCGGATCACTTCCGGCGGGATGGCGAGAAACTCCTTCTCGAACTCACCCAGCAGCACCACCGGCCATTCGACCAGCCCGGAAACCTCTTCCAGCAGGCCCTCGTCCTCGACCAGATCGAGGCCGTTGGCGAAGGCGAGGTTCTTCGCATCGGTCAGGATGATTTCCTTGCGACGGTCGGCATCAATGACGACCTTCGCCGCCTCCAGCGCCGCCGCATAGTCCTCGAAGCGCCGGACGGTGATGGCCTGCGGCGCGTGGAAACGGTGGCCGTAGGTCACGTTGCCCGACCGCACGCCCTCGACCTCGAAGTCGACCACCACCGGCTCGCCGGTTTCGGGCCCGAAGGTGCACAGGATCGATTGCAGCGGCCGCACCCAGCGCAGCGCGTCGCCGCCGCGTCCCTCGACGCCGCCATAGCTCCTGCCCTTGGGGCCGGAGGCCGCGCCCCAGCGCATCGACTTCGGCCACGGGAACGAGCGGATGATGCCCGGCAGCAGATCGGCGATGATCTCTTCCGCCGCCCTGCCCGGCCTGACGATATGGGCGACGTAGAAATCGCCCTTCTTCGGGTCGGAATGGACATGCGCCTCCTCGATGGAAGCCAGCCCCGCCGAGCGCAGGAACCCCTGGATGGCGGCTTCCGGCGCCCTGGTGCTCGGGCCCTTGCGCTCCTCGCGCACGTCGCGCGAGCGGGCGGTGAGGCCGCGAATGTCGAGCGCCAGCCGGCGCGGCGTCCAGTAGGCGCGCGCCGCCTCATAGGTCAGGCCGGCATCGACCAACCCGTCGGTGACCATTTTCTTGAGGTCTTCCGCAGCCTTGCGCTGCATACGTGCAGGAATTTCCTCGGAACGAAGTTCGAGCAGAAGATCGGGCATTTATGCAGCCTCCCGCGCGCTCTGGAAGCCGCCGGCTTCGGTCTGGAGGAAAGCCTCGCCGCATGCCTTGGCGAGGTTGCGCACGCGCAGGATGTAGCTCTGGCGCTCGGTCACTGAGATGACGCCGCGCGCATCGAGCAGGTTGAAGACGTGGCTGGCCTTGATGCACTGGTCGTAGGCCGGCAGCACGAGGCGATGAGGCTCGCCCTCGGGTCTTTTCGCGCCGGCGGCGAGCAGCGCGATGCATTCCTTTTCCGCGTCGATGAAGTGCTGGTGCAGGATCGCGGTGTCGGCGAACTCGAAATTATAGCGGGAATATTCCTGCTCGGCCTGCAGGAAGACGTCGCCATAGGTGACCTTTTCCTCGCCCTCGCGGCCATTGAAATTGAGGTCGTAGACATTGTCGACGCCCTGCACATACATGGCCAGGCGCTCAAGCCCGTAGGTCAGTTCGCCGGCAACCGGCGCGCATTCGATGCCGCAGACCTGCTGGAAATAGGTGAACTGCGACACTTCCATGCCGTCGCACCAGCATTCCCAGCCAAGACCCCAGGCGCCCAGCGTCGGGCTTTCCCAGTCGTCCTCGACGAAGCGGATATCGTGCAGCAGCGGGTCGATGCCGATGGCGGCCAGAGAGCCGAGGTAAAGCTCCTGCAGGTCCGGCGGGCTCGGCTTCAGGATAACCTGATACTGGTAATAGTGCTGGAGCCGGTTCGGGTTCTCGCCATAGCGGCCGTCCTTGGGACGGCGCGACGGCTGCACATAGGCGGCGTTCCATGCCCTGGGTCCAAGCGCGCGCAGCGTCGTGGCCGGGTGGAAGGTACCCGCGCCCACTTCCATGTCGTAGGGTTGCAGCACGGCACAACCGTAATTGGCCCAGTAATTGTGCAGCGTGAGGATCAGCCCCTGGAACGAGCGGCTCGGATGCATATGGGCAGGAAGTTCGGCGTTCACGGAAACGGCCTCGACGGCAATGGGAGGATGCCGCCTTCCCTAGAGCATTTTGCAGCCAAGTGGAATCACTTGGCGTCGCAGAAATGCGGCAAAACAGACGGTAGAGCGGCAGCCCGGATTTATCCGGGCATCCGACGCTCTAGAGCCCCGCTCCCGGAGCGTCAAGAAAAGAGCGCGGCCGGCGTACCGCAAAGGCGGGGCGCATCGTCGCGCACCGCATCCGCTTTAGCCGGCCCTTGCCGTCAGTCGTCCTGCTGTGCGGGCGGCTTTGACTTCGAGGCCGCCGTGTCCTGCGCGGTGTTGGTCTCGATGGGCGGCAGGCCCTTCTGGAGCTTCTTTTCCACCTCGGCCAGAACGTCGGGCTCGGGTTCCAGATCGCGCGCATAGCTCCACTGGAAGGTGGCTTCCAGCCTGCGGCCGACGCGCCAATAGGCATCGCCCAGATGGTCGTTCAGCACCGGGTCCTCGGGGCGCAGCGACACGGCCCGCTCCAGCTCGCGCACGGCATCCTCGAAGCGGCCGAGCTTGTAGTAGGCCCAGCCAAGCGAATCGACGATGTAGCCGTCGCTCGGGCGCAGTTCGACGGCCTTCTGGATCATCTCCAGCGCCTCGTCGAGGTTCATGTTCTTGTCGACCCAGGAATAACCGAGATAGTTCATGACCTGCGGCTGGTCCGGATTGAGTTCCAGCGCCTTGCGGAAATTCGGCTCGGCCCTGGTCCATTCCTTCAGCCGTTCATAGGCGATGCCGCGCTGGTAGAAGATGTTCCAGTCTTCCGGCTGCGGATCCTTCAGCCGTTCCACCGCCTTGTCGTAAAGTTCGGCGGAGGCACGGAAATTCTGCTTGGCCCCATAAACGCCGCCGAGCGCCAGATAGCCGCGCATCTCGTCGGGCTGCGCCTCGACCAGCGCCTTCAGATGCGCGATGGCCTCGTCGTTGCGGCCGAGGTCGGCCAGGTTGAGGCCGAGTTGCAGCTCGGCAACCTGCTTGAGCGGCGAATCATCGGCGATGCGCTTGTAATAGGAGATGGCGCGCTCGCCGTCCTTCATCTGCTCGGCCACGCCGGCAAGCTGCACCAGCGCCACGTCACTGTTGGGCTTCAGCGCCAGCGCATATTCGAGATAAAGCCGCACGAAGGGCTCGCCGCCGCCCCGGTTGAGCGCGGTGGCAAGGTTGATCAGGATTTCGGCGGCACCGTCGGCCGGCCCCGAAACCATGGGCGCGATCTCCTCGCCCTTTTCGATGCGCTCGCGCAGCGCCTCGATCTCGGCGCGGCCGGTGACAAAGGCTTCCGACTGGTCGAGCACCGCGAGCGCCTCATCCTTCCTGCCCTCGCGGGCAAGGAAACGGGCATAGGCTTCGGCGCTGCGCAGCCAGGTTTCCGGCGCCGCGCCGCCGGCGGCGGTGTTGTCGACGGTCGCCTTGTAGGCCTCGGCCGCCTTGTCCTTCAATCCGGCCGCATCGGCGATGAGGGCGCGGTGATAGGACTTGAAGAGGTCGAACCATTCCGGGCCCTTGAGCTTGCCGACATAGGCGGCGGCGTCATTGCCGTGGCCGGCGCCAAGGCGCGCCCAGCCGGTCATCACGCCACTGATCAGCCTGTCGAGATCGGCCTGGAGCGACAGCTTCAGCCAGTATTCGGCCTTGGGATAGTCCTTCTTGCGGAAGGTATCGACCGCCAGAGCCAGCCGCGAGAAGCGTTCGATGTCGGGCACTTCCTTGAGCTTGTCGGCATAGGGCAGCGATTCGTCGAAACGGCCCTGCGCGATCAGCGTCAGCATCAGGCTCTGCTGCAACTGCACGTCGTCGGGCGCGAAGGCCAGGGCTTGCTTGTAATAGATGATGGCGCTGTCGAGATCGTTGTCGCCCTCGGCCACGCGCGCGGCCAGATAGGCGCCGGAAAACGACGTGATCTCAATGGGCTTCGAGGCTTCCTTGGCAACGACCACCGGGCCGCACAGGGCCAGCCCGGTCGCCACAGTAAGACCCGCGAGCCAGCGAATGCGTTGATGCGGCATCGTCATCCTTTCAGCCGAGAGCGTCCCGGCCGCTGTGCCGGGACAATCATATCATCCTGTGACGGCGAAGCATGGCCTTTTTGGGATCACGCCGCAATACAGGGTCATTTTGCGCCCGCCGGACCGGCGGATGCGTCGCGCGCATTTGTACGATTGCCGGCAGCCGCGCGCAATCCGGCCGGCAGAGGAATGATCATGCGGGCCGACGGGATGACAGGCGGGAATGGAATGCCTATTTTCCTCCAGTGACTAGAGAATTATGAGGCTTCAACATGGCTTTCTCGATCGGCGAACTGGCGCGGCGGGCCGATGTGAAGGTGCCGACGATCCGCTACTATGAGCAGATCGGCCTGATGCCGGAAACGCTGCGCACCGAAGGCCAGCAGCGCCGCTACGGGTCGGCGGCCGTCGCCCGCCTCGCCTTCATCCGCCATGCCCGCGAACTCGGCTTCGACATCGACGCCATCCGCACGCTCCTGTCGTTGCAGGACGACCCCGACCAGCCCTGCGCGCGGGCCGACGAGATCGCCACGATCCGCCTTGCCGAGGTGGACAGGCGCATTGCCGGCCTCCAGGCCCTGCGCAAGGAACTGAAGAAGATGGTCGACGAATGCGCACAGGGGCGCGTGTGCGATTGCCAGGTCATCGAGACGCTGGCCGACCGCACCCATTCGCACAAGTCATGGAAGGAACCGGCGGTCAGTTCACGCGGCTGATGCAGAAGTCGATGACGTCGATGAGCGCCGATTTCTGCGGCGTCGCAGCCAGCGGCGCCAGGGCGTCGCGGGCGATTTCGCCGAAATGGCGGGCGCGGCCGATCGTGTCGGAAATGGCGCCGTGGCGGGCCAGCAGGCCGATCGCCCTTTCAAGCGCCGCATCGTCGGCGTCATTCTCCTCGATCGCCTTCTTCCAGAAGGCGCGCTCCTCGCCGGTGCCGCGCCGATAGGCCAGGATCACCGGCAGGGTCACCTTGCCTTCGCGGAAATCGTCGCCGACATTCTTGCCGAGGTCGCTGCTCGACCCGCCATAGTCCAGCGCGTCATCGATGAGCTGGAAGGCGAGGCCGAGATTCATGCCGTAGGAGCGCAGCGCGGCGCGGTCGTTGCGCGAGGCGCCGGCCACCACCGGTCCAACCTCGGCGGCCGCGGAAAACAGCGCCGCCGTCTTGGCCTTGATGACGGCGAAGTGCTCGTCCTCGGTGGTGTCGAGGTTCTTCGCCGCAGCAAGCTGCATCACCTCGCCCTCGGCGATGATCGAGGCGGCGGTGGACAGGATGTCGAGCGCGTCCAGCGAGCCGACATCGACCATCATGCGGAAGGCCTGGCCGAGCAGGAAGTCGCCGACCAGCACGCTCGCCTGGTTGCCCCAGATCATGCGCGCCGTCTTCTTGCCGCGGCGCATGCCGCTCTCATCGACCACGTCGTCATGCAAAAGGGTCGCCGTGTGCATGAACTCCACGGCGGTGGCGAGCTTGATATGGCCGTCGCCCGCATAGTCGAACATCTGCGCCGCCGCCAGCGTCAGCATCGGGCGCAGGCGCTTGCCACCGGACGAGATCAGGTGGTTGGCCACTTCCGGAATCATCTGCACGTCGGAACCGGCCTTGGACAGGATCAGTTCGTTGACACGGCCCATATCCGAAGCCGTCAGCTCGAGCAGCTTCTTTATGGTGGCGGCTTCGCGCTTGCCGTCCTCGAGATTGACAACGATACCCAACAAACAACTCCCGTCAGAGAGACCGCCAACGCGGCCGCATATCGGGCGGACTCTAGGGAGACGGCGGCTGGACGGCAAGAGGCGAATTGGCGCGGACACAGCTGGTTTGTGCCCGATTGGCGCGTGAATGGTCTGGAAAACACCCCTTCCAACCGCCTATAGCTGAAACCGGCACGGCTCATGGCTCCAACGGCGACGGCGAAACGATGTCCCTTTCCCTCACTTCCCGCACCGGCACTCTCTTTTCGCGCCTGGCGCTGTCCCTGTCGACGATCGGCCTGCTGACCGGCACGCTGTTCTTCGCGGCGTCCTTCACGCCGTCGCTGATTCCGCGCAACTGGCTGCTGCAAGGCGTGCTGTCGGGGCTTGCCTTCGGCGTCGGCTATCTCGTCGGCGTGCTGGGGGTGTGGCTGTGGAGCTATCTCGAACTGCCGGTGCTCAAGGCGCCGGCCGCCCGCTGGGTCAAGCGCGCGGCCGGCGCCATATGCGCGGCGATCGCGGTGATCTTCCTGTGGCAGGCTTCGGAATGGCAGAACTCGATCCGCGAGCTGATGGGGATGGAGCCGGTGGACAGCGTCGACCCGCTGCGCATCGCCCTGATCGCCATTGCCACCTTCGCCGTGCTGCTCGGCATCAGCCGGCTGTTCCGCCTCACCCTCGACTTCATCGACCGCCGCCTGCGCGGTTTCCTGCCGCGCCGCGTCGCGGCGGTGATCGGCGTGGCGGCGGCGGTGGTGATCTTCTTCAGCCTCATCAACGGCGTGCTGCTGCGCTACGGGATCTATGTGGCGGACAGCTCGTTCCGGGCCGCCGACGAGCTGATCGAGCCCGACACGCCGCAACCGCAGGACCCGAACAAGACCGGCAGCGCCGCCTCCCTGCTCGACTGGGACGGGATCGGCCGGCGCGGGCGGCAGTTCGTGGCGACCGGCCCCTCCAAAGACGACATAGCCGCCTTCCTCGGCCGCGAGGCGATGGAGCCGCTGCGCGTCTATGTCGGCCTGCGCTCGGCCGAAACGCCGGAGGAGCGCGCTCGCCTCGCGCTGGAGGAACTGAAGCGCGTCGGCGCCTTCGGGCGCTCGGCGCTGGTGCTGATCACGCCGACCGGAACCGGCTGGATCGACCCGCCCGCCATCGACACGCTGGATTACCTGCATGGCGGCGATGTCGCCAGCGTCGCCATCCAGTATTCCTATCTGGCAAGCTGGCTGTCGCTGCTGGTCGAGCCCGAATATGGCGGCGAGGTCTCGCGCGCGATGTTCACCGAAATCTACGGCTACTGGACCCAGTTGCCCCGGGAGAACCGGCCAAAGCTCTATCTCTACGGGCTGAGCCTCGGGGCGATGAACTCCCAGCGCTCCAGCGAACTGTTCGAGATTCTTAGCGATCCCTATCAGGGCGCGCTGTGGGTCGGCCCGCCCTATTCCAGCCAGCTCTGGAGCTCGATCACCGCACGGCGCAACGCCGGCTCCCCGGTGTGGCTGCCGCGCTTCCGCGACGGCTCCTATGTGCGCTTCACCGGCCAGGAGAACGCCCTGAACCTTCCCGGCGCGCATTGGGGGCCGCTGCGCGTCGTCTATCTGCAATATGCGAGCGACGCGGTGACCTTCTTCGATCCGCTGTCGGTCTATCGCCAGCCGGAATGGATGAACGCGCCGCGCGGGCCGGACGTGTCGCCGCAGATACGGTGGTATCCGATCGTCAGCTTCCTGCAATTGCTGGTCGACATGATGACCGCCACCACCACGCCCATGGGCCACGGCCACGTCTATGCGCCGCAGCACTATATCGACGCCTGGGTCGCGGTGACGGACGTGAAGGGCTGGTCGGACGCGGACATAGAACGCCTGAAGGCCCATTTCGCCCACATGACGGAGGCGCAATGAGCCCTGCGTTTACAGACATGTCTTTTGCTGCGAAATGTCGGCCATGATCGAGCTTGTGCGCACCAACGACGCCGTCGTCATTTCCTTCATCGAAGCGCTGATGCGCGACGCCGGCATCGCCTATCTGGTGGCCGACCAGAACATGAGCATCGTGGACGGCTCGCTGGGCATCCTGCCGCGCCGCATCCTCGTCGATGCCGAGCAGGCCGATGCCGCGCGCAAGATCCTGGTGGATGCCGGCATCGCCAACGAGATCCGCGGCCAATGACGGCGCAGGCCGCGCCGGACAAGGCCACACGGCACACCGTCGATGCCTTCCATCGCGGCCGCTTCGTCCTGGTGCAGCCCGCAAGGGGCGCCCATCGCGCCGGCATGGACGCCATGATGCTGGGGGCCAGCGTGCCTTCCGCCTTCGCCGGGCGGCTGGCCGATTTCGGCGCGGGTGCGGGAGCGGCCGGCCTTGCCGTGCTGTCGCGCTGTGCCGGCGCGAAAGCGGTGCTGGTCGAGCGCGCGCCCGAGATGGTGGCGTTCGCGCAAGCCACCCTCGCCCATCCGGACAATGCGCCCCTGGCCGGCCGCGCCGAGATATTGCAGGCCGATGTGGCGCTGACCGGAACGGCAAGGCAGGCGGCTGGGCTCGCCGACAACAGCTTCGACTTCGTCATCATGAACCCGCCCTTCAACGCGGGGGCGGACCGGGCGACACCGGACGAATTGAAACGCCAGGCGCATGTGATGGAGGACGGGCTGTTCGAAAGCTGGCTGCGAAGTGCCGCCGCCGTCACCCGCCCGCGCGGCGGCGTCTCGGTCATCGCCCGGCCCGAATCCCTGCCGATCCTGCTCGATGCGCTGCGCGGCCGCTTCGGCAATGCCGAACTCATGGCCATCCATCCGCGCGAGGACGCGGCGGCGATCCGTATCGTGGTCCGGGCGGTGCGCGGCGGCCGCGGCAAGCTCGTCATGCGCCCGCCGCTGGTCCTTCACGAAACCGGCAGCGACCGCTTCCGCCAGAACACCGACAGCATCAACAACGGGCTCGCCTCGCTTTTCGGGGATTGATGCCTTTGCCGAGGCTGCCCGAATGCCTACATGCCCCGCATATTGCCGGAGACACCTGCCTTGAAGAGACTTTTCAACCGCCTGCTGCCGAAAGCGTTGCGCACCAATGTCGTCACCATCCCGGTCCTGCGCCTGCATGGCACCATCATGGCCGGCGGCTCGCCCCTGCGTCCCGCCCTGTCGCTGGCCACCACGGCCGGGCTGATCGAGAAGGCCTTCGCGTTCGATGCGCCGGCCGTCGCCATCTCGATCAATTCGCCGGGCGGCTCGCCGGTGCAGTCGCGCCTGATCTTCAAGCGCATCCGCGACCTGGCGGCCGAGAAGAACCGCAAGGTTCTGGTGTTCGTGGAGGATGTGGCGGCCTCGGGCGGCTACATGATCGCGCTGGCCGGCGACGAGATCATCGCCGACCCTTCCTCCATCGTCGGCTCGATCGGCGTGGTCTCCGCTTCTTTCGGCTTTCCGGAGCTGTTGAAGAAGATCGGCGTCGA
This sequence comes from Aquamicrobium terrae, assembly GCF_040545735.1. Lineage (GTDB taxonomy): Bacteria > Pseudomonadota > Alphaproteobacteria > Rhizobiales > Rhizobiaceae > Mesorhizobium > Mesorhizobium terrae_A. Next base: position 93,407 of record NZ_JBEPML010000011.1, on the reverse strand, counting down.
GCGCCGCGTCCACACCGCCGGCAAGAACAAGTCGGTGCTCGATCCGTTCAGGCCGGAGAAGAAGGAAGACGTGGAACGGCTGAAGAGCCTGCAACTCGAGATCCACGACACCTTCATCGACATGGTCAAGGAAAGGCGCGGCGGCAGGCTGGCCGACGATCCGGATCTGTTCACCGGCCTGTTCTGGACCGGAGGCAAGGGGCTGGAACTCGGCCTCGTCGACGCGCTGGGCGACATGCGCTCGGTGCTCAAGCAGCGCTATGGCGCCAAGACCCGCCTCAAGCTGATCAGCGCCCAGCGCGGGCTGCTGTCGCGGATCGGGCCGTTCGGGTCGCGGACCGGCTCCATGCCCTCCGAGATCGCGGCCGCCGCGGCCGACGGCCTGATCGATGCGGCACAGGAGCGCGCCCTGTGGTCGCGCTTCGGCCTTTGAAAAGACACGCGCACGCGCTACCATGAGCTATGATCGGCCGGATGCCTTTCGGCATCGCGCCGCGGGAGAACCGAGATGCCGCAGATCATTTTCTTCGTTGCCGTGGGTATCATCGCCTATGTCGGCTACCGCGCCTTCGTCCGCGAAGCCGAGCGGGTGACGGCCAAGATCCGCCGCGCCGAGCAGCAACAGAAAACGGGCGCGAACGGCACTTTGGTGAAGGACCCGAAGACGGGCGAATACCGCGTCGTCAAGGACTGATTGCCATCCGTGGACACCGCCCTGGATGCCCCGCCGGAGGCTGTCGGCACGTTTGCCGAGGCCGCGCCGGCCAAGATCAACCTCGCCTTGCATGTCGTCGACCGGCGGCCGGACGGCTATCATGAGCTGGAAACCCTTGTCGTCTTCACCGAATATGGCGACCGCCTGACGGTCGAGCCGGCGGCACGGGACCATTTCTCCATTCACGGGTCCTATGGGGGCCAACTGCCCGTCGACGAGGGCAATCTGGTCGTCCGCGCCCGCGAGGCGCTGCGGCGCGCCTGCGGTGCGGACCTGAGGCCCGTATCCATACGGCTTGAAAAGAACCTGCCCATCGCTTCCGGCATCGGCGGCGGATCGAGCGACGCGGCGGCGGCGCTGCGGGCACTCGCGCGCCACTGGCGGCTGGCGGACACCGCCTTTGCCGATGCCGTCGCCCTGGCGCTCGGTGCCGATGTGCCCATGTGCCTTGCCGCGCGGCCGTTGCTGGCGCGCGGCGCCGGCGAGCGCATCGAGCCCGTTTCCGGCCTGCCGAGGCTTGCCGTGGTTCTGGTCAATCCGGGCGTGGAGGTGTCGACGCCGCAGGTGTTCTCCGGGCTCGCCAGCCGCGAGAATCCACCCTTGCAGGCCCTGCCCGGCAAGGCCGATTTCGAGGCGCTGCTTGGCTGGCTCGCCGCCAGCCGCAACGATCTGGAACCGCCGGCGCTGTCGATCGCCCCGGCGATCGCCGAAAGCCTCGCCGCCCTTGCGGCCAGCGGGGCGGCCTTTACCCGCATGTCGGGCTCGGGCGCGACCTGCTTCGGCCTCTATGCCAGCGACAGCGCCGCCCGGGCGGCGGCCGACATCATCAGGCGCGACCGGCCGGGCTGGTTCGTCGCCGCCACCTCGACGACAGGATAGACCCATGGCAACGGAACGCGCCTTTATCCCCGTGCGCATCGCAGTGCTGACCGTATCGGACAGCCGCAGCCTCGCCGAGGACCGCTCCGGCCAGACGCTGGCCGACCGCATCGCGGAAGCGGGCCATATATTGGCGGCGCGCGACATCGTGACCGACGACCAGGACAAGATCCGCGACAAGGTGCTCGGCTGGTCGAAGGATGACGGCATCGACGTGGTCATCACCACCGGCGGCACCGGCTTCACCGGGCGCGACGTAACGCCGGAAGCGCTGGAGCCGATCTTCGAGAAGCGCATGGACGGCTTCTCGGCGCTGTTCCACCGCATCTCCTACGACAAGATCGGCACCTCGGCGATCCAGAGCCGCGCCACCGGCGGCGTCGTCAACGCCACCTATGTCTTCGTGCTGCCCGGCTCGCCCGGCGCCTGCCGCGACGCCTGGGACGGCATCCTGAAGGCGCAGCTCGACTACCGGCACATGCCCTGCAATTTCGTGGAGATCATGCCCCGGCTGGACGAGCACCTGCGGCGCGGCAATTCCTGACCACCGCTACGGCCGGCGGAAGCCGGTCGGAGTGCCGTAGAGATAGCCGATGCGGTCGATGGCTTCGCGCAGGCCTTCGCGCGCCACCGTCATGGTGTGGCCGTTGGCATGGATCATGCCGTCCCGGTCGGTCATGATCGCGACATGTCCCTTCCAGAACACGAGGTCGCCGCGCTTGAGGCCCGCATAATCCGCGCCCGGATCGAGCGGTTCGCCGAGGCCCGCCGCCTGCATGTCGGAATCGCGCAGCACGTCGCGGCCGGCCATGCGCATGGCAAGCTGGACGAGGCCGGAGCAATCGATGCCGAAGCCCGATGCGCCGCCCCACAGATAGGGCGTGCCGATCAGCGTTTCCGCCACCGCCACATAATCCGGCGCGCGCTCTTCCACCGGCACCAGATGGCGGGCGATCACGGCCTTGCCGTCCGCCAGCAGCGCATAGGGCGTGCCGCGCGTTTCGGCCGCGCCGACCACGGTGACCGCCGAGCCGAGCGACAGCGCCCCGGCGCGTGGAAAACGCAGGTCGGGACCCGGATAGAGGAAGGTGCGCGGCACCGACACCAGATGCGTCGGTTGCGTACCGCGCGCGCCAAGCTCGGCCTCGCGCACATAGCCGACATAACCGTCGCGCTCGGCCTGCACCCAGGCCCAGCCGTCGGCGGCGTCGTAGACCAGTATGTCGTCGCCATACAGGAACTGGGTGTTGACGCCGGCATCCGCCCGCGGCGCCGTCAGCACATCCGCCAGGGGAGCCGAAATTCGCGCCGGCCGGCCCGAAACGAAGCGTTCCGCCTCCACTTCGCCTTCAAGCCGCGCATCGGCAAGGTCGGGACGGAAAGCATGCAGGCGGCGGTCGCGGATGGTCAAGGTCGGATGCCTTCAGATCGGGAGGTCGAGTGCCTTGGCGACAATAGCATCGCCGAAGCGCTCGACATAGAGCGCGCCTTCCACCGTGCGCCGGATGAGCACGTTGCGACGGTCCTTCTCGTCGCGATGGCGCGATACGAGCTTCATCGCCCCCATGGTGTCGAGCGCGCGGGTGATGACCGGCTTGGTGACATTGAGCCTGGTGGCCAGCCCGCGCACCGTATGCGGCGGCGGTTCGAGATAGATGGTGAACAGGATCGCCATCTGGCGCATGGTCAGGTCCGGCGCGTCGTCGCGCACCTCATGCAGGCACACCTGTTGCCACAGCCGCAAGGCCTGTATCGGACGCATGGAAACCGCCATGCCCCAATCTGGATCAAAATCGTTTCGGTTCCGTTTCAGTTTGGGCGGGGTTCTGCCGGGCTTGGCAAGGTTCCGGCATGGATTCCCGACACTCTCCATTCGCTTCGCTCATGCCGAGGCCGGGAATGACGGAGGTGGGTTTTCCGTCATTCACGGCCTTGAAGCGACCGAAGGGAGCGCAAAGTATCGGGAATCCATGCCGGAACGTTGGAGCGTGCCGAATAATCGACCCCGCCGTGAATAACTACCCGAAGCGTTTTGAAATCACCCGCTCCAGCGCGCGGATTCCCTGGGCCTCCCCGCCCACCGGCCCGTGCGGCCGTTCGGCTGGGTTCCAAGCGAAGATATCGAAATGCACCCAGGAGGCTGCATCCTCCACAAAGCGCCTGAGGAACAGGGCGGCGGTGATCGAGCCGGCGAAGCCGTCCGTGGTGACGTTGTTCATGTCGGCCACCTTGGAGGCCAGCCTGGCGTCGTAGGGCCGCCACAACGGCATGCGCCACAGTGGGTCCTCGACCTCGGCGGATGCGGCAGCGATCTCGGCGGCCAGCGCCTCGTCGTCGGTGTAGAAGGGCGGCAGGTCGGGGCCGAGCGCCACGCGCGCCGCGCCCGTCAGCGTCGCCATGTCGATCAGCAGGTCCGGCTTCTCCTCGTCGGCCAGCGCCAGCGCATCGCCAAGCACCAGACGCCCCTCGGCATCGGTGTTGCCGATCTCCACTGTGATGCCCTTGCGGCTTTGCAGCACGTCGCCCGGCCGGAAGGCATTGCCGGCAATGGCGTTCTCGACAGCCGGGATCAGCACGCGCAGCCGCAGCCTGAGACCGGCCGCCATGATCATCGAGGCAAGGCCCAGCACATTGGCGGCCCCGCCCATATCCTTCTTCATCAACAGCATGCCGGAAGCCGGCTTGATGTCGAGCCCGCCGGTGTCGAAGCACACGCCCTTGCCGACCAGCGTCACCTTTGGCGCGTCTTCCGGCCCCCAGCGCAGATCGATAAGGCGCGGCGCCTGCGCCGCGGCGCGGCCCACCGCATGGATCATCGGGAAATTGGCGGTGAGAAGGTCGTCGCCGGCCGTCACGGAAACCTTCGCGCCATGCCTTTCGGCCAGTTCCCGCACCGCCTGTTCCAGCGCGTCGGGGCCCATGTCGTTGGTCGGCGTGTTGACCAGATCGCGGGCCAGGAACACGCCTTCGGCAAGGCGCTCCAGACGTTCGGCATCCGCCCCTTCCGGCAGCGCGAGCCGGAGCGCCCGGCCCGGCTTCTTGCCGTAGCGTGTGAAGACATAGCCGCCGAGCGCAAGGGCCAGCGCCGCCACTTCCGGCTTGTCCAGCTTGCCGTCCAACCGCCAGTCGCCCGCCGGCAGCGATCGGGCAAGGCTGCCCAGCGCCAGCGCGCCGCCGGATCCGTTGCCGAGGCCGAACAGCGCCCCGCCGATCCTGCCGCCCTCGCCGGGCAGCACCAGCATCTTGCCGGCCTCGCCGTTGAAGCCGTTGGCCTTCGCCCAGGCCACCGCCTGCGGCGACAAGCCGGCGCTTTCGAGCCCGTCCTTCGCAACGAGATGGACGGCAAGGGCTCCGGCAAGATCGGGGGCGGCAAGTTCGACAGGCATGAACATCTCCAGAAGGCGGCGACTCGGACAGCGTTGGCCGGCAGTCATTGTCGATAGAGGGCGGCATATTGCAATCCGAAACGGGAACCTTTCGGATCGGACGCCATCGGATATAGTTCCAGAAGGAGCAATCCGATGCCAGCTTCGCCAGCTTTGTCCCGACTTCAGCCGCAGCCGGAAGCCGATCTCGTGCGGCGCGCCGCGCGGCGCGATGCCGACGCCATCCGCCAGATCATCAAGCGCCACAACCAGCGGCTCTATCGTCTCGCGCGGGCCGTGGTCGGCTCCAATGCGGATGCCGAGGACGTGCTTCAGGAGGCCTATCTGCGTGCCTTCACCAGCCTGGACAGCTTTCGCGGCGATTCCTCGCTCGCCACATGGCTGTCGCGCATCACGCTGAACGAGGCCTTCGCGCGCCTGCGTTCCCAAAAGCGCCTCAAGCGTGCCGCCCCTGCCGATGTCGCGACGGGACAATCGCAAATCATCCCCTTTCCCACCGCCATTTCTGGCGACGACCCGGAACGCACCATGGCACAGCGGCAGCTTCTCCACCTCGTCGAGCAGGCAACCGACGACCTTCCCCACGCCTTCCGCATCGTGTTCGTGGCAAGGGTCATCGAAGGGCTGAGCGTCGAGGAGACCGCGACCCTGCTCGGCCTGCGGCCGGCCACGGTCAGGACACGGCTCCACCGCGCCCGCAAGCTGGTCAAGGACCGGCTGGAAGCGCAGGTCGGGCCGATCCTGGTCGATGCCTTCCCCTTTGCCGGCACGCGCTGCGAGCGGCTGACCGAAGCGGTGCTCGCAAGGCTCGATCTCCTGAAATAGCGGGAACATTTCCGGGGCGACAGCATCGAATGCTGCGTAAATGCCCGGAAAGCGGCGGATCATGCCGCCGCGAAGGAGATATTCATGAGATCGCATCTGATCGCCGCGCTTGGCGCGGCATGCCTCCTGCTGGCCGCACCTCTGGCGAACGCACAGGACAAGCCGACCGACCCGCAGATCGCCCATATCGCCTACAGCGCCGGCCTCATCGACATCGAGGCGGCCAAGCTGGCGCTCACCAAGACCGAGACCAAGGCCGTCACCGAGTTCGCGCAATCCATGCAGAAGGACCATGAGGCGGTGAACGAGCAGGCGCTGGCGCTGGTCAAGAAGCTGAACGTCACGCCCGAGGACAACGCCACCAGCCAGGCGCTGGCCAAGGCGGCGGAGGAAAAGCGGGCCGAGCTTGCCAAGCTCGACGGCGCCGCCTTCGACAAGGCCTATATCGACAACGAGGTCGCCTATCACAAGCAGGTCAACGCGGCGCTGGAGACGCTGCTGATCCCGTCCGCCCAGAATGCCGAACTGAAGGGGCTTCTGGAAACCGGGCTGAAGCTGTTCCAGGGCCACCAGCAACATGCCGAGCATGTCGCGGCGGAACTGAAGTGATGGCCATGCTCCTCGACCGGCGGTGTTTCCTTGCGCTGGGGAGCGCGGTTCTGGCCGGCAGCCGCCTCGCCCGCGCGGAGGCTGGCACCGTCCATGTCGCCATCGAAAAGCTGGTCTTCATCCCCGCCGAGATCGAGGTGAAGGCCGGCCAGACGATCGAATGGACGAACAGGGACCCATTCGCCCACACCGCGACCGTCAAGGGCAGATGGGAGGTGATGATCCCGCCCGGCAAGACGGCGACGAAAGTGGCCGAACAAAGCGACAGCGTCGAATATTACTGCCGCTTCCATCCCAACATGAAAGGCCGCATCACCGTCTTGTCATGAGCCATGGCCAGACTTGCGGGCGGACAGGGGCGGCCGATGCCCCTGTCCGTTTGGTTTTGATCCCTCGCCGGTAACAATTCGGTCATCCGGGGTAAACATTGCCGTAGGGGGTTTAAATAACGACAGCCGCAACGCTATGTTGCGGCCACATCAAACCCCACCCGGCTCAATCCCCGTAAAGATGAGGCAAGCGAGACAGTGACGGTCTCAATCCAGGAATTTTTCCAGTCCTACCCATGGCTCCAGACATTGGTTGCGCTGGGCGCGCTCATACTGGCGGCGCTGTTCGCCAACTTCGTCGTGAAGTCGGTTCTTCTGCGGATTCTCAACCACATCGTCGACAGGACGCCCTTCGGGCGGGACGAGGAGCTGCGCCGCCACGGCGTCATCGAGCGGCTGGCCAATGTGATGCCGGCCATGGTGATCGCCGGCGGGATCGGGCTGGTCCCGGGCCTGCCCGAGGTGCTGGCCACGGTGGTCATGAACGTCGCCAACGCCTTCATGATCCTGATGGTGGCGATGGCGATCAGCGCCGTCTTCAACATCGTTGACACGCTCTACCACCGCCGGCCGGACGCCCGGATGAAGCCGATCAAGGGCTATATCCAGGTCGTCAAGATCGCGGTCTACGTCGTCGCCGCGCTGCTGATGATCGCCACGCTCATCGACCGCTCGCCGCTGATCCTGCTTTCCGGCCTCGGCGCCATGGCCGCCGTCCTCATCCTGGTCTTCCAGGACACGCTGCTGTCCCTGGTCGCCGGCATCCAGATCTCGTCGACCGGCATGGTGCGGGTCGGCGACTGGATCGAGATGCCGAGCCTCAACGCCGACGGCGACGTCATCGAGATCGCCCTGCATACGGTGCAGGTGCGCAATTTCGACAAGACCATCACCACGATCCCGATCCGCAAACTGGTCACCGAATCGTTCAAGAACTGGCGCGGCATGCAGGAATCGGGCGGGCGACGCATCAAGCGGGCGCTCTGTCTCGACCAGACCAGCATCCGTTTCCTGACGCCCGAGGAACTGGCCAGGCTCGAATCCTTCGGACATCTGGAAACCTATCTGAAGCACAAGCAGGCCGAGATCAGCGAATGGAACGGCAAGCTCGGCGAGCGCGCCAAGGTGGCGGCCAACACCCGCCGGGTGACCAATATCGGCACCTTCCGCGCCTATGTCGAAACCTACCTGCGCAACCACCCCGGCGTGCACAAGGCCATGACCATCATGGTGCGGCAGTTGCCGCCCGGCCCCGAGGGCCTGCCGATCGAGATCTACTGCTTCACCGGCACGACGGTGTGGGCCTCCTATGAAGGCATACAGGCCGACATCTTCGACCATCTGTTCGCCATCCTGCCCGAATTCGGGCTGGCGGTTTTCCAGAACCCGAGCGGCGCCGACCTCGGCGGCTGGACGCCGACCCGCCCTTACATGGCGAACCCGCAGGCAGCTACGGAGCATGAACGGGCGGCATAGGCTTGATCTTTCCGGATTGGCGCCGGCGGACCTCGCCGGCGCTTTCCTGCCCTCGAAAACAACGCCTGATTTCGCAGCGCTTCCGGCGCGTGCGGCGCCCGAATTAACCAAGCATTAGGGTTAACGGACTATTGCTGCGCATAAGGATCGGCCGCCTGAAACGGCCGCGCCAGCAGATGGGGGCTCTCATGCAGCAATGGCGCATTCACGCCGCAACCGGACGTCGCCTTGCCACGGCGGCACTTGCCATTGCACTGATGGCCGGCGTCTCGGGCTGCGGCACCGACAAGATGAAGACCGGCTCGATCGGCCGCACCGGCAGCGACGGGGCCATCGCAACCCTGTCGAGCGGCCAGTTGCGCAGCGCCTCGGCGCGGCTCGGCAAGGCCTATGCCGCCAATCCGGACGACAAGGCCACCGCGATCAAGTTCGCCACAGTGCTGCAGATGGACGGCAATGCCGAGCAGTCGCTGGCCGTCATGCGCAAGCTCGCCATCTCCCATCCGAAGGACCGGCAGGTGCTGGCCGCCTATGGCAAGGCGCTTGCCGCCAACGGCCAGCTCGAACCTGCCCTCGACGCCGTGCGCCGCGCCCAGACGCCCGAATATCCCGACTGGCGGCTGATGTCGGCCGAGGGCGCCATCCTCGACCAGATCGGCCAGAAGGACGAGGCCCGCCAGCTCTATCGCCGGGCCCTCGACCTGAAGCCGGACGAGCCCTCGGTGCTGTCCAACATGGGCATGTCCTATGTGCTCGAAGGCGATCTGAAGACGGCGGAGACCTTCCTCGCCTCGGCCGCGCGGCAGCCGGGCGCCGACAGCCGCGTGCGCCAGAACCTCGCGCTGGTCGTCGGCCTGCAGGGCCGTTTCGACGAGGCCGAGCGCATCGCCTCGCAGGAGCTTTCGCCGGACCAGGCGCGCGCCAACGTCGCCTATCTGCGCTCCATGCTGGCCCAGCAGAACGCGTGGAGCCAGCTCAAGGCGCAGGACGGCAAGAAATCCGCCGCCAACTGAGCGCGGACCTCAAGACGCCCGGATCGGGCGCCTTTTGCCTGTCAAACCCGCAGGGAGACAGGTTCGGCCTGCGTCAGGAACGACACCACCACCGACGGCAGGCTGGCCGAATTGAGGGCGTAGGTGCCGCAATTGGCGATGAGCGCGCGCCTGTCCGTGTGCGGGCCGCGAAAGCGCCAAACGGTGCGCGTGGCATAGGGCAGATTGTCGTTGCGCCATGAGACGCCCATCGTCAGGCCGCGCAGGTATTGGCGCTGGTGGATTTCGAACGGCATCAGGATCGTCTGGCCGAACGTGGGCGCCTGTCCGCGTGTCGTCTCGGTCAGGAAGATGCGCTGGCGCTGGAAGGCCGCCAGCCCGACATAGCGCGAGCGCTGGCGGATGCCGCTCTGCGCATCCTCGATCCGCTCCAGCGAGGTGACGAGGATCTGACCGTCCCGTTCGCGCAGATGCGCGCAGGAACAGACGATGAGGTCGGGCCAGGACAGCGACACATGCCAGGTCTGGTAAAAGCCCAGATAGGGGCGAAGGGCCTGCAAATTGCCCGGGAAGGCATCGGCCAGCGGCCCTTCCGCCAGAACCGGCCGGCGCTTCTCCTCCAGCTTGCGCCGGAACGCACCGGGGGGCAGGTCGAAATCGGCAGGATCGAGGCCAAAGACGGTCGCGATCCGGAGCCGATTGTGGGCGGACGGCAGCGTGCCGCCATTGATATAGCGGTTGAACTGCTGCCGGTTTAGGCCCACCGCACGGCACAATTCGGAGATCGAATGCCGCGTGCTGCAGGCCAGCCTCAGGTTCTCACCAAAATGTTCATGGAATTTGCGCATCCAAGCAGCGTAAACTTGCTTAAAAACGCGTCAAGCAGCGAAATTGCGTCCGCAGGGCCGGGGTCCATTATTCCTCACAACAACAATGGCACCGAGGGGCTTCCGATGTCCGAGTTTCGCAGCAGCTTCAATGTTTCCCGCCGCGGCTTCCTGCAAGGCAGCGCGCTCCTCGGCCTTTCGGCCACCGCCGGCACGCTGATCGCCGCGCCGGCCCGCGCGCAGGAGCCGGTGCGCGGCGGCACGCTGCGGATGGGACTGGCGGGCGGCGCTTCCGCCGACACGCTGGACCCGGCGCTGGCATCAGCCAGCGTGCTGTTCGTCATGGCCCATTGCTGGGGCGACACGCTGATCGAGTCCCATCCCGAGACGGGCGCGGCGCTGCCGTCGCTGGCCGAATCCTGGTCGCCGTCCCCCGACGCCAAGGAATGGACCTTCAAGATCAGGCAGGGCGTTTCCTTCCATGACGGCAAGCCGATGACGGTCGCCGATGCCGTGGCCACGCTGCGCCGCCATGCCGACGAGAGTTCCCAATCCGGCGCGCTGGGGCTTCTGTCCGGAATCAAGCAGATCGAGGATCGCGGCGGCGATCTGGTCATTGTGCTGGAGGAAGGCAATGCCGACCTGCCGCTGGTGCTGACCGACTACCACCTCCAGATCCAGCCCGAGGGCGGCGCCGGCAACCCCAATGCGGCGATCGGCACCGGCCCCTACAAGCTGGTCGCCTTCGAGCCGGGCATCCGCGCCACGTTCGAGCGCAACACCAATGACTGGCGCGACGACCGCGGTTTCGTCGACGGCGTCGAGATCATCGTGATGAACGATTCGACCGCCCGCATCAGCGCGCTGAGCGCCGGACAGGTCGATTTCATCAACGTCGTCGAGCCGAAGGTGGTGCCGCTGCTGTCGCGGGCGCCGACCGTCGAGATCCTGCAAAGCTCCGGCAAGGGCTTCTACTCGTTCCTGATGCATTGCGACACGGCGCCCTTCGACAACAACGACCTGCGCATGGCACTGAAATATGCGGTCGACCGCGAGGCGATCCTCAAGCAGGTGGTCGGCGGCTTCGGCACCATCGGCAACGACTATCCGGTCAACGCCAACTATGCGCTGGCGCCGACCGATATCGAACAGCGCGTCTACGACCCCGAAAAGGCGGCGTTCCACTTCAAGAAGTCCGGCCATGACGGGCCGATCCTGCTGCGCACCTCCGAGGCCGCCTTCCCCGGCGCGGTCGATGCGGCGCAGCTTTTCCAGCAAAGCGCCGCCAAGGCCGGCATCACGCTCGACGTGCGGCGCGAGCCGAGCGACGGCTACTGGTCGGAAGTGTGGAACGTGCAGCCCTTCTGCGCCTCCTACTGGGGCGGGCGTCCAACGCAGGATTCGCGCTATTCCACCTCCTACGTCTCCAATGCCGAGTGGAACGACACCCGCTTCAAGCGCCCCGACTTCGACGAGATGGCGGTGCGCGCCCGCGCCGAACTGGACGAAACCAAGCGGCGCGCGCTCTATCGCGACATGGCGCTGATGATCCACAACGAGGGCGGGCTGATCCTGCCGGTGTTCAACGACTATGTGAACGCCTCCACCAAGAAGCTGAAAGGCTTCGTCCACGACATCGGCAACGACGTTTCCAACGGCCGCATCGCCAGCCGGGTCTGGCTCGAAGCCTGACCTGAGCCGCCCTGCCCTTTCCAGCCTCGCACGGCGGGCAATTCCTGTCGTGCCCTTGAATTTTTGCGACGAGACCCATGACCAGCAAGACCTTCCACGTCATCGAGAACGAATGGATCCCCCTGAAGGACGGCACGCGCCTGGCGGCGCGCATCTGGATGCCGGACGATGCGGGCCCCGGCGCGACGGTGCCGGCCGTGCTGGAGTTCCTGCCCTATCGCAAGCGCAACGGCACCGCGCCGCGCGATGAATCGACCTATCCGGTGTTCGCCGCGGCGGGCATCGCGGGGGTCCGCGTCGATATCCGCGGCAGCGGCGAATCCGAAGGCGTGATCGACGGCGAATACACGCCGCGCGAGCTTTCCGACGCAGTCGAGGTGATCGAATGGATCACCGCGCAGCCATGGTCCAACGGCAGCGTCGGCATGATGGGCATTTCCTGGGGCGGCTTCAATTGCCTGCAGGTGGCGGCGCTGAAGCCGCCGGCGCTCAAGGCGGTGATTTCCATCGCCTCGACCGTCGACCGCTACAATGACGACATCCACTACAAGAACGGCACGCACCTGTCGGCGCAGTTTTCCTGGGCGGCGACGATGAGCGCCTACCAGTCGCGCTCTCCCGACCCGGAGATCGCCGGCGAACGTTGGCGCGACATGTGGCTGGAGCGGCTGGAGCAGGAGCCGTTCTTCATGGAGGAATGGCTGGCCCATCAGCGCCGCGACGCCTTCTGGGAGCACGGCTCGATCTGCGAGGATTTCGACGGGTTTCCTGTTCCCGCGCTGGTGATCGCCGGCTGGGCGGACGGCTACCGCAATACGCCGCTCAAGGCTGTGGCCGGCATGCCGGACAAGGCCAAGGCGCTGGTCGGCCCGTGGGTGCACAAATATCCGCATTTCGCCTATCCCAAGCCGCGCGCCGACTTCCACGCCGAGGCGATCGCCTGGTGGCGGCGCTGGCTGTGCGGCGAAGAAAACGGCGCCGAGCAGGTGCCGCAGGTGCGCGCCTATATTCTCGACGGCCCCCGCCCCGCGCGCTGGCGCGAGGCCGATCCGGGCTACTGGATCGCCAAGGATGCGTGGCAGGAGCCGGAAGCCATCACGCTGGCCCTCGGCGCATCGGGCCGCCTGGAAGGCAGCCCCCGCGCCACCGCTTCCGGCACGGCCGCGCTGCGTTCCCCGCTGGACACCGGCATCGCCGCGGGCGAGTTCTTCACTCTCAAGCCGGATTCGGAAATGGCCGGCGACCAGCGCCTCGACGACGCCGGCTCGCTCACCTTCGACAGCGAGGCGCTCGGCGAGGAATGCGTCATCCTCGGCCAGCCCGTCCTGAAGCTGCGCCTGACCAGCGACGCGCCGCTCGCCAATCTGGCCGCACGGCTGGTGGACGTGCACCCGGACGGCACGGCCACCCGCGTCTGCTATGGCGTGCTCAACCTCGCCCACCGCAACGGCAATGCCGAACCGCAGGTCCTGAAGCCGGGCGCGCCGGTCGATGTGGAACTGGTGCTCGACGCCTGCGGCTACCGCTTCGCGCCGGGCCACCGCATCCGCCTGTCGCTGTCCAGCGCCTATTGGCCGACCATGCTGCCGCCTCCCTATGACGCGACGCTCGACATCGACCTTTCCTCGGTCGAACTGGCCCTGCCTCTGCTCGGCGACCACCGCCGGATCGACGTGCCGGAGCCGGCCAATCCCGATCCCCTGCCGCGTTACGAGACGCTGGAGAAAGGTTCCTCGGCCCGGACGGTCGAGCGCGATCTGGAAAACGGGGTCACCCGCTATCGCGTGAGCGAAGACACCGGCCTGAACCGGCACCCCGGCAACGGGCTCGGCGCGCGCGACATCGTCGAGCAGGTCTGGTCGATCTCGCCGGGCGACCCGCTGTCGATGACCGCCGAGATCATGTCCATATGCATCACCGCGCGCGAAGGCTGGGAGGCCAGGACGCGCAGCACCATGAAGCTTTCCTGCACCGAAACGGAATGGATCGTTTCCGAGCGCATGGAAGCGTTCCATGACGGGCGCGGCGTGTTCGAACGCGAACGCAGCGCCCGCATCCCGCGCGATCACATGTAAGCGGAAAGGGGGCGCTCGCGGCCCCCTCCTTCCCACCTGTCATTCACTGCTGGCGCTGGTGGAACTGGTCGGCTTGTCGCCGAAGAAGCCGCCGTTCTGGCTGAGCTGGATGCCGGCCGGCCCGAGGATGATGGCGAACAGGACCGGCAGGAAGAACAGGATCATCGGCACGGTAAGCTTTGGCGGCAGGGCGGCCGCCTTCTTCTCGGCCTCCGTCATGCGCGCGTCGCGGCTTTCGCTGGCCAGCACGCGCAGCGCATGGGCCACCGGCGTGCCGTAGCGCTCGGCCTGGATCAGCGCCTGCGTGACCGACTTGACCGGCTCGAGCCCGGTGCGCTCGGCCAGGTTCTCGTAAGCCTGCCGCCGCTCCTGCAGATAGGACAGTTCGGCCGTGGTCAGCACGAACTCCTCGGCCAGCTCGACCGACTGCGTGCCGATCTCCTCGGCCACCTTGCGCATCGCGGCCTCGATCGACATGCCCGATTCGACGCAGATCAGCATCAGGTCCAGCGCATCCGGCCAGGCGCGCTTGATCGATTCCTTGCGCTTGGTGGCCCGGTTGGTGACGTAGATGACCGGTGCATAGAAGCCCGCATAGGCCGCGCCGATGCAGGCGAAGATGCGGATCATCAGCGGCTTGTCCTCCATCACGCCGAGGCCGAAGATGTAGAGCACCGCGAAGGCGAGGCCGACGAACGGCAGGACGAGGCGGAAGAACAGGAATTTGGTCAGCGGGTTCTGGCCGCGAAAGCCGGCCGTCTTGAGGTGGCGGACCGTGTTCTCGTCGGCCAGGAGGCGGCGCAGGTCGAGCTTCTCGACGATATTGCGCATGCCGATGGATTGCTGCTCGCGCAGGCCGCGGCTGCGCTGCTCCGCCTCGGCGGCAAGGCGGGCGCGCTGCCTGGCGCGCAGTTCGTCGCGCTCCAGCGCCACCGCCTTCATGCGGCTCTTGAGCTGGTTGCCGCCGAAGGCCGGCAGCAGCGTCATCATGGTGGCGAATACGGCGATGCCAACCAGAATGGCCGTCAGGAATGCCGGATCGGTCAGGGTCTTGATGGCTTGGTCGGACACGGCATGCTCCAATCAACGGCTCCGGCGGGCGATCCCGGCGCGGAAGAGTTCGATGACGTTTTCCCGAACGTCATCTGGCTCCATCTATCTTGTCAGAGCATGGTCTTTCCGAAACCGGTTCCCCCATTTCGGCATCATGCTCTAGACTTCGAAATTCATCATCTTGCGCATCACCAGGATACCGATCGACATCCACACCCCGGATATGCCGAGGATGAGGTGGCCGGTCGAGGTGGTGAACAGCGGAATGATGTAGGTCGGGCTGGTGAGATACACCAGGAAGGCGATGATGAACGGCAGCGAACCGATGATGACGGCGGAGGCCCGCGCTTCCATCGACAGCGCCGAGACCTTGGCCTTCATCTTCTTGCGGTCGCGCAGCACGCGCGACAGGTTGCCCAGCGCTTCCGACAGGTTGCCGCCGGCCTGGGACTGGATCTGGATGACGATGCCGAAGAAGGCCGCTTCCGAGCACGGCATGGTTTCGGGCATGCGCATGGTCGCCTCGGGGATCGACAGGCCCATCTGCTGCGAATCGACGATGCGGCGGAACTCGCCGCGCACCGGCTCCGGCGCCTCGTTGGCGATCAGGCGCACGCCGTCATTCAGCGGCAGGCCCGACTTCACCGCGCGCACGATGATGTCGAGCGCATTGGGGAACTCGTTCAGGAAGGCCTTGATGCGGCGCGCGCGCCGGAAGGAGACGAACCAGCGCGGCAGGCCCAGAGCCCCGGCGATCAGGACGCCCGGCAGGATGATGGTCGGCAGGCCGATGACGAAGGCGACCAGCGTCAGCCCCAGGCCGCTGACGGCCGAATAAAGGTAGAAGCGCTCCATGGTCACGTCCATGCCGGCCTGGCGGATCTGCACCTTCAGCGGCGGCTTCTTGACGTTGCGCTCCTGGAGCTTCTGCTTCTCGTCCAGTTCCTTCAGCGATTCCTGCACCGACTTGCGCCGCTTGGCCGCCTCGGCCATGCGGTCGCGCGACGCCTTGACCACACCGCGGTCGGTCTCGGCCGCCTTGATGGTCTGCAGGCGCTTGCCGACGTTCTTTTCCTCGCTGATGCGGTTGAACAGGAACGCATAGGCGACAGCGCCGGCGCTGACGCCGGCCAGCGCGATGAACATCAGAACGGTGCTGTCAATTCCAAACATCGCGGTCGCACTCCACGCTCACCGGCTCAATCGGCGCGCTTCTCCATGGCTTCCAGAGCATTGGCCAGCCGCTGCTCCTCGCCATAATAGCGGGCGCGGTCCCAGAAATGCGGGCGGCCGATGCCGGTGGAGACATGCTCGCCGAGCAACCTGCCGCTGCTGTCCTCGCCCTTGATGTTGTAGACGACGAGGTCCTGGGTGATGATGACATCGCCTTCCATGCCGATCACCTCGGTGATGTGGGTGATGCGGCGCGAGCCGTCGCGCAGGCGCGCGGCCTGGATGATGACGTCCACCGAACCGACGATGATCTCGCGCACGGTGCGCTGCGGCAGCGAATAGCCGCCCATGGCGATCATCGATTCCATACGGTTGAGGCATTCGCGCGGGCTGTTGGAGTGGATGGTGCCCATGGAGCCGTCATGGCCGGTGTTCATGGCCTGCAGGAGGTCGAAGACCTCGGGGCCGCGCACCTCGCCCACGATGATACGCTCGGGTCGCATGCGCAGGCAGTTCTTGACGAGATCGCGCATGGTCACCTCGCCCTCGCCTTCCAGGTTCGGCGGGCGGGTTTCTAGGCGCACCACATGCGGCTGCTGGAGCTGCAATTCGGCCGAGTCCTCGCAGGTGATGACGCGTTCCTCACGGTCGACATAGTTGGTCAGGCAGTTGAGCAGCGTGGTCTTGCCCGAACCGGTGCCGCCCGAAATCACCACGTTGCAGCGCACGCGGCCGATGATCTTGAGGATTTCGGCGCCCTCCGGCGAGATGGCGCCGAAGCGCACGAGCTGGTCGAGGGTGAGCTTGTCCTTCTTGAACTTGCGGATGGTCAGCGCCGTGCCGTCGATGGCGAGCGGCGGCGCGATGACGTTGACGCGGGAGCCGTCGGGAAGGCGGGCGTCGCAGATCGGCGAGGATTCGTCGACGCGCCGGCCTACCTGGCTGACGATGCGCTGGCAGATGTTGAGCAGTTGCTGGTTGTCGCGGAAGCGGATGCCGGTCTGCTCGACCTTGCCGTTGACCTCGATATAGACGTTGCGGGAGCCGTTCACCATGATGTCGGCGATGTCGTCGCGGGCCAGAAGCGGCTCCAGCGGGCCGTAGCCGAGCACGTCGTTGCAGATGTCCTCGAGCAATTCCTCCTGCTCGGCGATCGACATGGCGAAATTCTTGATCGCGATGATGTCGTTGACGATATCGCGGATTTCCTCGCGCGCCGCATCGGGCTCCAGCTTGGCAAGCTGCGACAGGTCGATCGTGTCGATCAGGGCGGCGAAGACCTGGCTCTTGGTGTCGTAGTAGCTTTCGCTGCGCTGGCGCTGCGTGCGCGGGGGCTGGGACGCCAGCGGCGGCGCCTCGACCGGGCGGCGGGCCGGCGGCGGGGCCGCGGGCGATGCCGCTGGGCGGGCCATGACCGCCGGCGCATCCGCGCCGCCCGAGGCCGTTGCGGGTGCGGCCGGTGCAGGCGCCGGGCGCGAGAATGCCGGCTTGCCCCTGTCGTCGTTGCCTCTTCTTCCGAACATGATCGTTCACCTATCACGCGCCGCAGGGGCGCTTACTTTGCGCGGCGCAGCTTTCCGAGGATCGTTCCGAGGCCCGGCTTCCTGCGGGTCTTGATCTCGGCGCGCCCGGTCAGCACATGGGCGATCTCGTTGATGGTGGCCACGATCGGGCTCTTGGCGTCCATCTCGCCCAGCATGCGCCCGTTGTTGGCGGCGTTGCCGAAAAGCTGCGGCTCGAACGGAATGACCGCCATCGGCTCGATATCGAGCGGTTCGGCGAAATCCTGTGCGGAGATCTCGGGCCGCTTCGGCACGCCGGTCTGGTTGAGCACCAGCTTCGGCGGCGGATCGTTCGGCCGCAGGCGCTTGAGCATATCCATCAGGTTCTTGGTGTTGCGCAGATTGGCGAGTTCGGGCGTCGCGGTGATGACCACCTCGTCGGCATGGATGAGCGTGTGCTTGCTCCACCCGCTCCAGATATGCGGAACGTCGAGAATGAGGATCGGCGCGGTGCGTTGCGCCGTGTCGATGATCTGCGCGAAGGCATCGGCCTCGAAATCATAGACGCGCTCCAGCGTCGAGGGCGCGGCGAGCAGCGACAGATTGTCGGCGCACTGCGCCAGCAGGCGGTCGAGATAGACCTCGTCCACGCGCTCGGGCGAGAACACCGCCTCGGCGATGCCCTGCGCGGGGTCCTGGTCGAAATTGATGTTGGCCGTGCCGAAAGCCAGGTCGAGGTCGGCCACCACGACCTCCGACTTGAACAGCGAGGAGACCGCCCAGCCGACATTGTGCGCGATGGTGGAGGAACCGGTGCCTCCCTTGGCGCCGACGAAGGCGATGGAGCGGCCGATCGGCTCGGCCTCGGGATCGACGAAGATGGCGGCGATGACGCCGACGATATCGGCCATGGACACCGGCGCGACGACATATTCGGAGATGCCGTTGCGGATCAGCTCGCGATAGAGACCGACATCGTTGTAGTGGCCGATGACCACCACCTTGGTGCTGGGGTCGCAATGCTCGGCCAGTCGCGCAAGCTGGTCGAGCAATTCCCTCGGCTCGCTGCGCGATTCCAGCAGGATCAGGTTCGGCGTCGGCGCGGTCTGGTAGAACTCGATGGCCGTCGGGATGCCGCCCATATGCACCTTGAGGTGCGCCTTCGCCATGCGGCGGTCCTCGCCGGCACGCTCGATGGGGGCCGTCACCCCCTCGCTTTCGCAGAAGGCCTGGATGGAAATGCGCGGGATCGGCCGCACGGCCTGCATGGCCGCCGAATCGTGGAGATCGGCGCCGGCATCCATGGCATGTTCATAGGCTAGATTGGTCATGCTGCTTGCCCCCCGGACAGGCCATCTTCGTCAATAGTTCACTTCACCGGCGGTCGTGCCGTTTCCGGCTTCCCGATAGATATCAATGACCTCATTGCGATTTTCCGCATCGATCGTGGTCTGCTTGCGCGGCCCCATCAGATCGGCCGGATTGGCGATCTGGGCAGCGAGGTTGTTCTGGTAGGAGCAGCCGAAATTGGCGTAGTGCTTGTTGTCGGCCGTATCCAGAACGTCCTTGGGCCAGCGGCCGCATTTGCCCGTCTGCGCCTGTATCGAGCTGTAGACGAGCCTTACCGGCGCGGTCAGCTCATCCGGCGAAGCCTGATAGCGGGCCATCGCGATGCGGTTGGGCCTGACGCCATTGGCGGCGGCCAGCCGGGCGAATTCGCGCGCGACCTTGCCGGCCGCATATTCGTTGGCCGATCCGGACGGCGCCACGATGGTCAGTACAGGTGCGGCGCCGGTGTCATAGCCGTCGAGGAAGCCGGCCAGCGCCTGGCGCTGCGCCTTCGAAACGCCTTGCGCCGACGCCGCCACCGGCAGGTCAAGCGTCCTGTCCTTTTCCGAAATCACGATCGGATGATTGGTGCGGTAGTCGTCGGGGATGGACCCCACGACGATGCTGTCGCGCTTGGCGCATCCTGCCAGCAGCGCGGCGACGGCCACAGCCAAGACCGCACCATTTGCCCTTGCCCTGAACATGCTCGTTTCCCCGCTCACTTGTAGATGAAGCCGACCACGCCGTGATAGCGACCAGCGGGCTTGTCGGTTTTCATGGTGCCGTAGACGCGATTGACCCGGCCGAGGAACATGGCGGCGCCATCGCTGGCGGCATTGAAATTGTCGTCCGGCTTGGCCAGCTCGTTCCGCGCCACCGGCTTCGACAGATAAGGCGTGACAAGGATCACCAGTTCGGTCTCGCTGCGCACAAAATCACGACTGCGAAAGAGGGTGCCGAGCACAGGAACCTGCGAAAGGCCCGGAATGCGGTTGTAGATCTGGCGTGAATTGTCGTTGACCAAACCGGCAATCATCATCGAACCGCCCGACGGCAACTCGACGGTAGTATCGGCCAGCCGCTTGCGCAGCGACAGGATATTCTGGCCTTCCATGTCGACCGAACCTTCCGGGGTTGGTTCGGAAACCGACGTGCGAACCTTCAGGCTGATGCGGCCGGGCGACAGGACCACCGGCTGGAATTCGAGCCCTATGCCATATTCGATCTTTTCCAGAGTGCGGACGGTCCGCCCTTCTTCATTAACCACATTGGCAACGATGTTGTATTCGCCACCGGCCCGGAACGTTGCCTTCTCACCCGAGATCGCGCTCAGCGTCGGTTCGGCCAACGTACGCATGACGCCGGCCTGCTCCATGGCGTTGACATAGCCGCGCACCAGATCGGCACCCCCGAGACCCGTGCCGGCCTGGATGAGGTTCGTTGGATTGAGCATATCGAAGCGTATGCCGCTCGTCTGCGCCACCATGTTGACGCCGAGTTGCTTCATGACCGACCGGCTGACCTCAGCCACCGTTACCTTCAAGGTGACCTGATCCTCACCCATGATCTGCAGCATGTTGATGATGGCGCTGCGCTGGCGCTGGCTGTCAGGATTGTCGATATCGACGCCCGAATTGGATGAACCGCCGGCGGCGGTCTGGGAATACTGGCCGGTCGTGGCCTCACCACCGGTAACAAAGGCGTTGGCGAGCTGTACGGCACGCTTGGCGTCCAGCGGGGTCTCCACGGTGCCGGTCAGCACCACATTGTCGTTGACCAGTTCGACCTTGATGTCGGAATTCGGGATGAAGCGCTTCAGATAGCCCTCGATGCCGGCCACATCGCGCTCGACGGAAAGGTCGAAGCTGGCGATCTGCTCGCCGTTGGGGCCGAACACGAAGATGTTGGTTTCGCCGACCGACTTGCCGAACAGGTAGATGCGCCGCGAGGTGCGCGTCACCGCATCGGCCACGCCGGGATTCGCCACCAGAATGTCATAGGCGTCGCGCGGCAGGTCGACGACCACCGATTTGTTGAGCCCGAGCTTGATGCGCTGGTTGGCCGCCGTGGCGCGCACGCCGCTGGCGGCATCGGCCGGCACCGTTGCGGGCGGACCGGCCACAGCGAACAGCACCATGGCCGCGGCGACGGCGGCAGGGAATTTTGCGTAAGACCTCATTTCCTTGCCCCCACTTCGGAAATCTCGCCGGACTTGATGAGCCGTACCGTGCCCCGACGGCCGGCACCGCTGACCAGATAGTCGGCCTCGTCCAGACCGGTTTCCTGCGTGTCCTTGATCGAGCGCAGGGCCAGCGTCAGCCGGTCGGCCATCTGCTGGGCAACCGTGATGATCTCGGCCTGCTGCGGCGTCAGCTCCAGCGTCGCCGTCTGGCCGACCCGTGTCTTCTTGCCTTCCTCATCCTCCTGGATGGTCTGGTCGATGGCGAGCACGCGGATGTTCTGCAAGATGGTTTCGGTGGTGAAACCCGTACCGCCGGCCGTATCGGAGCGGCGCGTCATGATGACGTCGACATAGTCGTTGGGCAGGATGAAGCCGCCCGCCGAAGTGTCGGCGGCTATCGATGTCGCCACGGCGCG
Source organism: Aquamicrobium terrae (assembly GCF_040545735.1). Lineage (GTDB taxonomy): Bacteria > Pseudomonadota > Alphaproteobacteria > Rhizobiales > Rhizobiaceae > Mesorhizobium > Mesorhizobium terrae_A. Next base: position 71,947 of record NZ_JBEPML010000011.1, on the reverse strand, counting down.
ATGGCCGGACGGCAGGATCGAGGACATGAAGCTCTGGCCTTCGTCGATCAGCTTGACGCGCCGCACCGGCTCGCCGCTGTACATGGCCATGCGCGTGACCGAGCCCTTGAGCTTCTCGACCGCGTCGGGCTCGTTCTCGCGTGTGATGAAATGCTGGTTGACCGCGTCGGCCGGCCAGGAAGCCCATGTGACGTTGGAGCCGAGCGGGGCGCCGATCGGCACATCGCCCGACATCACCGCCACGTCCACCATCCTGATGGCCGGTTCCTGCGGCCCCGGCGCCACCACGACCTCGGGCGGCGGCGGCACCGCCATGTTCTTGGCGACGTAGCCCGCACCGCCGGCAGCAGCGACCGCAACGCCCAGAATTATCAGTCTGGAAGCAGGCATATGTCCAACCCCTAGCCCCTGGCAAACCACAACCCGGGTCGGACATTGCAGCGGCAATCCTCAAATTATGGTTAATGCCGCCCTTACGATTTTGCTTAACGCAAGGTTTATCGCTTCCCGTCCGGCAAAAAAGAAACGCCGCACAGGCGGTGCGGCGTCTCGGGAATCGGAAGAACGGGACGGATCAGACCGTCAGGCGCGCCAGCGCCCAGGCGACGAGCGCCGTCTTGGGATAGATCATCAAGCCGGCAAAGCCCAGCGCGACGCCATAGGGGATGCCCACCCGGGTGTCGGCGAAGTGGCGCAGAAACATATTGTGGCGCGTGAAATCCGCCAGCACTGACTTGCGGTAGGCCATGGTCGCCAGGGTCAGCAGGCCGCCGACGAACGACGCATAGATCAGATATTCCACCAGAAGCATGTCGAAGCCCATCCAGACGGCAGTGGCGGCCATGAGCTTGGCGTCGCCCCCGCCCATGCCGCCGATGGCGAACAGGACGAAAGTCGCGCACAAGACCAGCGCCCCGGCGGCCAGATGCAGGCCGAACACGCTCCAGTCCATGCCGGTCAGCGGCGCGATCACCATGAAGGCCGCCACCAGCACCAGCGAGACGCGGTTGGCGATGGTCATCGACAAGATGTCGGATACCGCCGCAAAGACCATGCAGAACGGAAAAACCACGAAGATGAGAGCTTCAAGCATAGGCAGAACACCGGAAGTGAGCGATACCGGCACTCTACAGGCGTGGCGTTAAGGATCGGTGATCTTGCCGATCCGAGGCTCGACGGCCGGCTTAACCGTTGGTTCACCACTGCCGTTCATATTCCGTTGAACACTCTGGCGGAGCGGGAGAACTGGCATGTCCATGTCGAGATCGGTTTTGCTTGCGGGCGCGATGCTTGCCGCCGGCGGCTGCGCGGCCTTCGCCGCCGAACCCGCCCCGGCGGAACCGGTGGCGGAAGCCACCGCGCCGGCAGCCATGCAGGCCGGCATCGAGGTGGTGATGAACGAGGCGCGCATCGTCAAGCTGCCGCGGGCCGCCGACACCATCGTGGTGGGCAACTCGGCGATCGCCGACGCGTCGGTGCAGGATGCCACCACCGTCATCCTCACCGGCAAGGGCTTCGGCGTCACCAATCTGGTGATCCTCGACAGGGAGGGCGCGCCGATCATGGACGAGCAGGTCACAGTGGTGCGCCAGACCGCCTCGACCGTGCGGATCTACCGTCGTGCCGACGTGCTCACCCTGTTCTGCACGCCCTATTGCGAAAACGCGCCCCAGAACGGCGCGCCCATCGGCGGCAATTAAGGGCCGAGGCTTTTCCGAACCCCAGATGATGGTTGAGGCGCGGTTAATGCGGATCGCTGCAATTTAGCGGCCGTCCAAACCGGACCTCAACGGCTTGCGGCTATAGTCCCGATCACTGGCAACGGGGTCGGGCAAGACAGACATGGGCAGCGGTTCCAACAATTCCGGCGCAGGCGGCAAGCCGCGCACCGGCCTGCTTTCGCGGTTCCGGCGCGACGCCAGCGGCAGCGTCGCCATCGAATTCAGCATGCTGATCCTGCCGTTCGCGCTGCTGACCTTCGCCATCCTGGAAAGCTGCATATCGTTCGCCGGCAAGCAGGTTCTGGCCAATGCCGCCGACGACGTGGCGCGCCAGTTCCGGACCGGGCAGTTGAGGGCCCCGGCCACGCCGCCGGAAAGGGAAGCGCTGAAGGAAGAGATCAAAGGACAGATATGCCGGCGGCTCGAGATCATCGTGACCAAGGAATGTCCGGGACTGCTGATCGACCTGCGCAGCTTCGACAAATTCTCCGATGCCGCCCAATACGGCTTTGTTATCGACGAGGACAAGATTGTCCTGACACCCGGCAATATCCAGGAAAAGGACTTTGCCATCGATCCGGGAACGACCATGTCGAAGAACATGCTTCGGGTGTTCTACAAATGGCCGGTGATCACCGATTTCATGAGCAAATACATGGCCAATATCAAAGGTGGCAAGACACTGCACTTCGCCACCATGACCTGGCAGAACGAGCCATTTTGATCGGCCATGGCGAGGAACGGCAACCATGGCGCTGGTGCGGGGGCACTGCAGATGATGAAGGCACTTACCGGAAGGATCATTCGCTTCGGCCGTGACCGGCGCGGCGTCGCGGCGGTGGAGTTCGCCTTCATCGCGCCGATCATGCTCATCCTCTATTTCATCACGGTCGAGGCCGTGCAGGGCATCGAAACCAGCAGGCAGGTCAGCCGGCTGGGCGCCATGGTGGCCGATCTCGTGGGACAGCAGGACACCATGTCGGCGGATGCGCTGAAAGGCATCATGCAGATCGGCGAGACGACGATGCGCCCCTATAACCGCTCGACCCCGACGATCACCGTCACCGCGATCAAGATTTCGAGCGACGAGAAAGGCGCCGTTCCCACAGTGGCCTGGTCGGGAAAGCTGGTCGACGGCGCTTATGCTGCCGGCCCGGCCAAAAATAGCCCTGTTACGGTGCCCCTGGCGCTCAAGACCGGCGACAGTTTCCTCATCCGCGTGGAAAGCAACCTCGGCTACAAGCCGGTGATCGCCTGGTCGGACAAGGAGAACGCCTCCGGCCTCATTGGCATCTTCAACAATATCGAGATGAACGAGGTCTATTATGCCCGTCCGCGCATCAGGCGCGAGATTTCCTGCACCAATTGCTGACGCGGCGGCAGGGGTTCATTCCAGCTTGCCGATTGCAAAGGACCGGCCCGAAGCCTATGTCTGGGCGCCCGGGCCGGCGTCGCTGCACTCCTGATGCCTGCCCGTCCGATCATTCCGATCCGCGCCCGGGCGCCTTGCCGCTTCCGAACGTCGCGATCGCCACAGCAAGGCTGCAATGGCGCGTGCATTCGTCTTCGTCCTCGATTCCTTCGGCATAGGCGGTGCGGCGGATGCCGCCCAGTTCGGAGACGAGGGCGCCAATACCTTCGGCCATATCGCCGATGCCTGTCGCGCGGGGCTGGCCGACCGGCCCGGCCTGCGCGCCGGCCCCCTTCATGTGCCGCATATGGCCTCGCTCGGGCTCGGCGAAGCGGCGCGGGTCGCGACCGGATACACATTCGAGGCCGGCCATGGTTCGCTCCTGCCCTTTGCCTTCCATGGCGCCGCGCAGGAGATTTCGAGCGGCAAGGACACGCCCTCCGGCCATTGGGAGATCGCGGGACTGCCGCTGCGCTTCGGCTGGGGCCGGTTTCCGGATACGGTGCCGGCATTTCCCGCCGCCCTTACCAAAGCCATGATCCGTGAGGGGCATGTGCCGGGCATTCTCGGCAATCGCCATGCCGACGGCACCACCATCATCGAGCAGTTCGGGGCCGAGCACATCGCGACGGGCAAGCCGATCTGCTACACTTCGGTGGATTCCGTGCTGCAGATCGCGGCGCACGAGGAGCATTTCGGCCTCGAACGGCTCTATGGGTTCTGCAAGGTGGTGCGGCGGTTGTGCGACCCGCTGAAGATCGGCAGGGTCATCGCCCGCCCCTTCCTCGGCGAAGCGCCCGGCACATTCACGCGTACGCCGGGCCGGCGCGACTATTCCGTCTCGCCGCCCGAGCCCACGCTTCTCGACCGCATCACCGAGGCAGGCGGGCGCGTGCTCGCCATCGGCAAGATCGGCGATATCTTCGCCCATCGCGGCGTGACCAAGCTGCGCAAGGCGGCCGGCAACATGGCGATGTTCGACCAGGCGCTGGCGGCGATGGACGAGGCCGGCGACGGCGACTTCGTGTTCGCCAATTTCGTCGATTTCGACACCGAGTTCGGCCATCGCCGCGACACGCCCGGCTATGCCGCGGCCCTCGAAGCCTTCGACCGCCGCGTGCCGGAAGCGCTGGCGCGGCTGAAAACGGGCGACCTGTTCCTGCTCACCGCCGACCATGGCAACGACCCGACCTGGCGCGGCACCGACCATACACGCGAGCGCATACCGCTGATGGGCATGGCGCCCGGGCTTGCCGGCGGCAGCGTGGGCCTGAGGCCCACCTTTTCCGACATCGGCGAAACCGTCGCCCGGCATCTGGGCACCGCGCCCGGAAAATACGGAACCTCCTTCTATCGCGAGATCGGTGGCCATGCCTGAACTGCCCGAGGTCGAAACCGTCCGGCGCGGCTTGCAGCCGGTGCTGGAGGGCGCACGGATCGTCAAGGTGGAAGCAAGGCGGCCCGACCTGCGCTTTCCCCTGCCCGAGCGCTTCGCCGAACGGCTGGACAGCCGCACCGTCACCGCCCTCGGCCGCCGGGCCAAATACCTGACCATGCATGTCGAGGACGGGCCCGTGCTGATCTGCCACCTCGGCATGACCGGGTCGTTCCGCATCGAGGACGGCGCGGAAACCGCCACCCCCGGCAGCTTCCACTATGAGAGATCGAAGGATTCCGCCCATGACCACGTCATCTTCGACGTGGTGTCCGCCACGCAGGCCCGCCATCGCATCGTGTTCAACGATCCGCGCCGCTTCGGCTTCATGCTGTTTTCCGAAACCCCGCCGGACGAGCACCCGATGCTGGCCGGCCTCGGCGTGGAGCCGACCGGCAACGCCCTCGACGCCGACCTGCTCGCCACCCTGTTCCGCAACCGCAAGGCCCCGCTGAAGGCCGCGCTGCTCGACCAGCGCATGATCGCCGGCCTCGGCAATATATATGTGTGCGAAGCGCTGTGGCGGGCCGGCCTCTCGCCGCTGAGGGCGGCTGGCACCATCGCCGTACCGGGGCGCAAGGCGGCAGCGCAACGCGAGAAACTGGCTGCATCGATCCGCGCCGTGATCGCCGACGCCATCGCCGCCGGCGGCTCCTCGCTGCGCGACTACATGCACACCGACGGCTCGCTGGGCTATTTCCAGCACAGCTTCGCCGTCTACGACCGCGAGGGCGAGCCCTGCCCCACGCCGGGCTGCGCCGGCCATGTCGAGCGGATCGTGCAGAGCGGGCGCTCGACCTTTTATTGCCGGGCCTGCCAGAAGTAGGATAGGTCCGGGACAACGGCTCAGGAGAGGAAGCGCATGGCTTACGAAAACATCATCGTGGAAACCCGCGGCAAGGTCGGATTGATCACGCTGAACCGGCCGAAGGCCCTCAACGCGCTGAACTCCGCCGTCCTTGGCGAACTGCTCGCCGCCACCAAGGCCTTCGACGCCGACGACAATATCGGCGCGGTGGTGCTGACCGGCTCCGAAAAGGCGTTCGCCGCCGGGGCGGACATCAAGGAGATGCAGTCGAAGAGCTATGTCGACGTCTATCTGGGCGACCTGTTCTCCGGCTGGGAGGATTTCACCCGCACCCGCAAGCCGATCATCGCGGCGGTAGCCGGCTACGCGCTCGGCGGTGGCTGCGAGCTTGCCATGATGTGCGATTTCATCATCGCCGGTGACAATGCCAAGTTCGGCCAGCCCGAGATCACGCTCGGCGTCATGCCCGGCATGGGCGGCTCGCAGCGCCTCACCCGCTTCGTCGGCAAATCCAAGGCGATGGACATGTGCCTGACCGGCCGCATGATGGATGCCGAGGAAGCCGAGCGCTCCGGCCTGGTGTCGCGCATCGTGCCGGCCGGCGAACTGGTCGAGGAAGCGTTGAAGGCGGCTGCCAAGATCGCCGGCTTCTCCCTGCCCTCGGTGATCATGAACAAGGAGGCCATCAACCGCGCCTATGAGGTGACGCTGGCCGAGGGCCTGCGATTCGAGCGCCGTGTCTTCCAGTCGATGTTCGCGCTGGACGACCAGAAGGAGGGCATGGCCGCCTTCGTGGAGAAGCGCAAGCCGGAATTCCGCAACAAATAGCAGGCCCGATGCCGCTCAAATCAGCCTTTCCGTGCGAAGCAAGATTGACGGACTTCGAAAGCTGAACTATAAGCCGCCCCAACTGAGGTGGCCCTGCGGCTGCCCATTTGTTTTTGTGCCCTGCGGGTTGCCGCAAGCGCCCACCATTGAGATCAGAAGAGAGGCATCATGGCCAACACCCCCTCGGCCAAAAAGGCAACGCGCAAGATCGCCCGCCGCACGGCGATCAACAAGAACCGCCGCTCGCGCGTCCGCACTTTCATTCGCAAGGTCGAGGAGGCTCTGGCCGCTGGCGACAAGACCGCCGCCGAGGCCGCCTTCCAGGCCGCGCAGCCGGAACTGATGCGCGCCGCGACCAAGGGCGTGGTTCACAAGAACACCGCCTCGCGCAAGGTCTCGCGCCTGGCCCAGCGGCTCAAGAGCCTGTCGGCCTGATCCCAGACAAAGTTTACCCATTCTTCGAAACCCGGCGCTCGCGCCGGGTTTTTTTCGTTGCCCGGCGAAAAGCCGGAATGGCCCTCCCGACCTTCCGTTACGGCATTTTTTTCACAACGTGGATTTTTGCCGGTATGTGTCTTTCAGGTTGCACCGGGCAGCAACACCGCATCGCGAGCATGGCAAAAAAGTAGCATATATTTCAAAGGCTTGATGAAGGTCGTCCACAGGTTGTTCATATCGGCGACAGCCGAAAGGGGACAACCCAGTGTCAAGCAAAATATTAAAAAAAAGAATCTCGCCAGCTACCGTTTCGGGGTGCTCGCGAAAAGAGTTTGAATCCCAATGGCTTTCAAGAATGCCGGTGTCGGGACCACCGCTGCGAAGGGCTATTTGGTAACCAGATTCGTTAAAAACCGGTAAGATGCGGCCTTGCCCTTTCCACAACGATTTCGGTAGTGTCTCCTCATCGAAAGGGACGGGCCCTACGCCCTCGACCTAATCAAAAATGGCAGCATTGGCACCACGGGCGTTTGTTCGCGGGCGGGTCGACTATTCGCTTTCGATACTGGCAGGGGACCAGTCATTTGTATGGCGTATCGAAGTTTGGCCGGCGTCGCGCCGGACGGCTTGCTTTGCCATGCGCGCAGTTTCCCTGTTGCGGGACAGGGCCGGAGACGGTGCGGCCCGCAGCGAGAACATCCGGCAAAGGCCAGCGGCGGCCGCGCCGGAGGAGAAATGACAACGAGGCCGCCACGGGCGACATGCCCATGGCGCGAAAGTGCGGGACAAGGATCACACGATGCAGAGCGGCATGGGCACGGAGCTTGGCGATCTTTCCTATGAGGAGAACGTCGCCAAAGCACATGACCTGACAACTCTTGGGGAGGCGGATCACAAGTTCGAGCGGATCAAGGCAAAGCTCAAGGCGCGCCTGGGGGCAGAGGTCTATTCGAGCTGGTTCGGGCGCATGAAGCTGGCGGAGGCTTCCAAGGGCGTGGTGCGCATCTCGGTGCCGACCGCCTTCCTGCGCTCCTGGATCAACGGCCACTATCTCGAGCAGATCGTCGGGCTGTGGAAGGAAGAGGACCCCGAGGTCCTCAAGGTGGAGATCATCGTGCGCACCGCCGCAAGGCAGACCCGCGCGGTGGATGCCGAAACGGCGGTCCAGCGGCGCCCGGTGTCGCGCCAGTCGCAGACGGCCCTTGCCTCCACCATGGCCAACAACGGCACCAATGCCGGCAAGGCCGAGCGCATGCCCGCGCAGCGCCCAGGCCCGGTCGAGACCGAGTTCCGCCAGAACGTGCTGGGCTCCCCGCTCGATCCGCGCTACACCTTCGCTTCCTTCGTGGAGGGCCCGTCGAACCGCGTCGCCTTCGCCGCCGCCCGCGCCGTGGCGGAATCGCAATCCAGCGCCGTGCGCTTCAACCCCCTGTTCCTGCATGCCACCGTCGGCCTCGGCAAGACGCACCTCCTGCAGGCCATCGCGGCGGAATCGCTGCGCCAGAACCCGAAGTCGCGCGTCGTCTACCTGACGGCCGAATATTTCATGTGGCGCTTCGCCACCGCCATCCGCGACAACAATGCGCTGACGCTCAAGGAGCAGCTTCGCGACATCGACCTGCTCATCATCGACGACATGCAGTTCCTGCAGGGCAAGTCGATCCAGCACGAGTTCTGCCACCTCATCAACATGCTGCTGGACAGCGCCAAGCAGGTGGTGGTGGCGGCCGACCGGCCGCCGGCGGAGCTGGAATCGCTGGAGCCGCGCGTGCGCTCGCGCCTCAATGGCGGCGTGGCGCTGGAAATGTCGACGCCGGATTTCTCCATGCGCCTGTCCATGCTCCAGCAGCGGCTGGCGGCAGCCAAGGCCGAGGATGCCGCGCTCGATATCTCCGATGCCGTGCTGGAACACGTGGCCCGCACCGTCACCGGTTCGGGGCGCGAACTGGAAGGGGCCTTCAACCAGCTTCTGTTCCGCCAATCCTTCGAGCCGCAGATCACGGTCGACCGCATCGACGAGATCCTCGGCCACATCTATCGCTCGGGCGAGCCGAAGCGGGTGCGCATCGAGGACATCCAGCGCATCGTCGCCCGCCATTACAACGTCTCCAAGACGGAGTTGCTGTCCAACCGGCGCACGCGCACCATCGTCAAGCCGCGCCAGGTGGCGATGTATCTTTCCAAGGTGATGACGCCGCGTTCGCTGCCCGAAATCGGCCGACGTTTCGGCGGCCGCGACCACACCACGGTGCTGCATGCCGTGCGCAAGATCGAGGGCATGTCGGACAGCGACAACACGCTTGCGCAAGAACTGGAACTGCTGCGCCGGCTGATCAACGACCAGGCCTGAGCGAAGCCCATCGCGGCGTGGCGGCAGCCTTTGCCGCCATGCCGGAAAACCTTGCAAAACCCGCTGCGAAAGGCCGTTCGGTCTTGCTTTCGGGGCGCTTTTCCTGTCAGTTTGGCTCCCATTCGGGAGCCGTGTGCGGCCTTGCGGGCGGACACGCAACGCTCCGGTACCTTGACTGAGCATCGGGATGTTCCGAAAACCGATTCCACTTTTCGGCCCGATGCTCTAAGCAATGCAGACTGAGGCAGGTTGCCGGTCCGGGAACCTGCCCTTTCCTTCAAGCGAGCCTGTTTCGTCATGCGTGTAATCCTGGAACGGTCGAACCTCCTCAAGTCCCTGAACCACGTCCACCGCGTGGTCGAGCGGCGCAACACCATCCCGATCCTGTCCAACGTCCTGCTCTCGACCGACGGTTCCAGCCTCGAGCTGAAGGCCACCGACCTCGACCTCGAGGTGACGGAGGCGACGCCGGCGCGCGTCGAGCAGCCCGGCGCCACCACGGTGCCCGCGCACCTGCTCTACGACATCGTGCGCAAGCTCTCGGACGGCGCCGAGGTGATGCTGAAGACCGACGAGGACGGCAACGCCATGACCGTCACCTCCGGGCGCTCCAGCTTCCGGCTCCAGTGCCTGCCGCAGTCGGATTTCCCCGAACTGTCGGCCGGCTCCTTCCCGCACATCTTCCGGCTGGATTCCGCGGCGCTGAAGGGCCTGATCGAGAAGACCCAGTTCGCCATCTCCACCGAGGAGACGCGCTACTACCTCAACGGCATCTTCCTGCACACGCATGAGGCGGACGGCAAGCTCAAGCTGCGCTCGGTGGCGACCGACGGCCACCGCCTCGCCCGCGCCGAGATCGACGCGCCCGCCGGCTCGGAAGGCATGCCGGGCATCATCATCCCGCGCAAGACCGTGGGCGAATTGCAGAAGCTGGTCGACGATCCGGACGTGGCGGCGACGACCGAGCTTTCCGACACCAAGATCCGCTTCACCATCGGCTCGGTCGTGCTGACCTCGAAGCTGATCGACGGCACCTTCCCCGACTACCAGCGCGTCATCCCGACCGGCAACGACAAGCGGCTCCTCATCGACCGCCAGAGCTTCGCCGCCGCCGTCGACCGCGTTTCCACCATTTCGTCCGAGCGCGGACGGGCGGTGAAGCTGTCGCTCAGCGAAGGCCAGATCACGCTGACCGTCAACAATCCCGATTCCGGCAGCGCGACCGAGGAACTGGCCGCCGACTACACCGCCGCGCCCATCGAGATCGGCTTCAACGCCCGCTACCTGCTGGACGTCGCCGCCCAGCTCGGCAGCGGCGATGCCGAGTTCATGCTGGCCGATGCCGGTTCGCCGACCCTCATCCGCGACACCAGCGACGAGAACACGCTCTATGTGCTGATGCCGATGCGGGTGTAGCGCGCATCGCAACGTGTCTTGCGATGCCCGACCCATGGAAACGCTTCCCGGCCCCTACATAAGTCGGCTCACGCTGACGAACTTCCGCAACTACGCGTCGCTGTCGCTGGAGCTTAAGCCGGGGCCGGTGGTGCTGAGCGGCGACAACGGCGCCGGCAAGACCAACCTCCTGGAAGCCATATCGCTGCTGGCGCCGGGGCGCGGCCTGCGCCGGGCGCCCTATGCCGATGTGGCGCGCGAGGGGGGCGACGGCGGCTTTGCCCTGCATGCCAGGCTGGACGGCCCCGAAGGCGAGGTCGATATCGGCACCGGCATCGTGGCCGCCGAAGGGACCGAAGTCGGCAGGCGGGTGCGCATCAACGGCGCGCCGGCACGCAATGCCGACGAACTGCTGCAATGGCTGCGCGTGATGTGGCTGACGCCTTCCATGGATGCGCTGTTCACCGGGCCGGCGGGCGACCGCCGCCGTTTCCTCGACCGGCTGGTGCTGGCCATCGACGCCGTCCACGGCCAGCGCGCGCTGGCCTATGAAAAGGCGATGCGCGGCCGCAACCGGCTGCTGGCCGAAAACTCGCGCGACGGCGCATGGTTCGAGGCCATCGAGACGCAATTGGCCGAAACCGGGGTGGCGATCGCCGCCGCCCGCGCCGAACTGGTGCGGCTGCTTGCCGCCAAGATCGAGCAATTGCCGGGCGACGGCCCCTTCCCGCAGGCCGATATCGCCCTTTCCGGCGAGCTGGAGGCGCAGGTCGGCACCATGCCGGCGGTCGATGTCGAGGAAGGTTTCCGCCGCGCGCTGGCCGCCGGGCGCGAACGCGACCGCGCTGCCGGGCGCACGCTGGAGGGGCCGCACCGCTCCGATCTGATCGTGCGGCACCGGCCGAAATCCATGCCGGCCGAACTGTGCTCCACGGGCGAGCAGAAGGCGCTGCTGGTCGGCATCGTGCTTTCCCATGCAAGGCTGACCGGCGAGATTTCCGGCATGACGCCGATCCTGCTGCTCGACGAGATCGCCGCCCATCTCGATGCCGGACGGCGCGCCGCACTGTTCTCCATTCTGGAGGACATGCAATGCCAGGCCTTCATGACCGGCACCGACGCCGCCCTGTTCTCCAGCCTCGATGGACGGGCGCAGTTCCTGACCGTGGATCACGGGACGGTTGGTGAGACGGCGCAGTAGCGGCAGGGCAGGGCGGAAACCCTCGTCAACTTTTTTCGATGTTCAGGCATGGATTCCCGACCTCGCAATGAGCGAAGCGAATGAAGAGTGTCGGGAATCCATGCCTGAAAGTTGCAAGTATTGTGGATGACGCCGCAACGGAAAATGCTAGTTTCCCCCGCATGACGACCCTGCCTCCCCTGACCGACGACGAGCTTGAGCGCTATGCGCGCCACATCGTGCTGCCCGAGATCGGCGGCCCCGGCCAGCGCAAGCTCAAGGCGGCACGGGTGCTGGTGGTGGGCGCCGGCGGGCTCGGCGCGCCGGTGCTGGCCTATCTGGCGGCGGCGGGCGTGGGCATGCTCGGCATCGTCGACGACGACGCCGTATCGCTCTCCAACCTGCAGCGACAGGTCATCCACGGCACGGATTCGCTTGGCCGATCGAAGGCCGAAAGCGCCCGCGACGCGATCCTGCGCATCAATCCGCATGTCGAGGTCGAGTTGCATGAGCTGCGCCTGACATCCGAAAACGCCCCGGCCCTCGTCGCCGGATACGATCTGGTCATCGACGGCACCGACAATTTCGAGACGCGCTTTGCCGTGGCCGACGCCTGCGCGCAGGAAAAGCGCCCGCTGGTGCATGCCGCGGTCGGGCGCTTCGACGGCTCGCTCACCGTGCTGAAACCGTTCGAATCAAGCGCGGACGGGGGCAAAAATCCCTCCTACCGCGACCTCTTCCCCGAGCCGCCGCCGCCGGGCCTAGTGCCCTCCTGCGCCGCAGCCGGCGTGGTGGGCGCACTGGTGGGGGTGATGGGGACGTTGCAGGCGATGGAGGCGATCAAGCTGATCACCGGCATCGGCGAGCCGCTGGTGGGACGCCTTTTGCTCTACGATGCGCTGGCCGCCCGCTTCGACACCATCCGCTACAAGCGCCGCGACAGCGGTGACGGCTGACTACAGACCCTCGGCAATCGCCTGGAAGGCGGCGATGCTCTCGCGCTTCATCGCCTGTCCGGTGTTGTTGTAGTCCTCATAGGCGGACGTCTTGGCGATGACCACCCGTCGCTCGGGGTTGACGTAGATGAACTGCCCGTAGATGCCGACGCCGGTGAAGTCGCCGCCTTTCCTCTCCGGCGGTATCCACCATTGATAGCCGTAGCCATAGCTCTTGCCGCCAAAACCATCGTCGCGCCCCGGCATCAGGTGTTCAGCGTCGGGCGTGGTCGAGGCCCTGACCCAATCCACGGGCACGATCTGCTCGCCGGACTGGTTGCGGCCCTCATTCAGATAGAGCAAGCCAAAACGCGCATAGTCGCGCAGCACCGCATTGAGACCCCCGGCAGCGACCGCCTCTCCCTTCTGGTCCGCCAGCCAGAAGGCATCGGCCTCCGTGCCGAGCTTCGACCACAGGATCTCGTTGAAATAATCGGCCAGCGGCTTGCCCGTCGCGCCTTCCAGCACAAGGCCCAGCACCTGCGTATCGGCCGAAACGTAGCGATTGAGGGTGCCTTGCGGGATGTCGTTCTTCAGATGCGCCGTGAATTCGGCGACCGAGCCGCGCAAGATCTGGATGATGTAGCGGACGATATCCGAATTGAGGTCGCCGTAATCCTCGTTGAAGCCGATGCCGGACGACATCTGCAACACGTTCTTGACCGTCACGCCCTTGTAGCCGCCTTCGGCCAGCGCCGGCGCGTAGCTTTCCACCGGCCGTGAAATGTCGATCAACCCGTCCTCCACGGCCCTGCCGACCAGCGCGGAGACGAAGGATTTGGAAAGCGACATGGCGATGGACTGGGTATCCTGCCCATTGCCGCGCAGATAGCGTTCATGGACGATGACGCCATCCTTGATGACGATCAGGCCCGTCGTCTGCGAGCGCGCGATCCAGTCTTCGACGGACCTGCTTTCTCCCGCGAAACCGTAGCTGTCCGGCAGCGGCCGTTCCTGCTTTTCCAGCGGACTGGCGGCCGCACTCTTCGGCACCCGGATCGACGGGTACTTCACGAAAAGGGAGCGAAAATTCTGATCGATCACGTCCGGCTTGAAGTTGCCCGCATATTCAAGCGCCGCGCGATAATCGAGGATGGTGTCACGATAGGCCCAGGCGGCCCCTCCAGCCGCCACCATCACAGCCGCCCCGATGCCGAGGCTCCGGCGAAGAACCTTTTTCATGTCCCCTCCTCCACTTGTGTGGACGATAGAGGGGGAGGCCGCCGCCGACAATGGCGGGCGGGTTTACGCTGCGAGAGCCTCAAATGCGGCTTGGAATGACACGGTCCGGCGGGCGGTGCCCGTCGCAGAAGGCGCGGATGTTGATGATGACCTTCTCGCCCATGTCGATGCGGCCTTCCAGCGTGGCCGAGCCCATATGCGGCAAGAGCACCGCCTTGCCCTTGGCGGCCAGCTTGAGCAGCTTCGGATTGATGGCTGGCTCGTTCTCGTAGACGTCGAGGCCCGCGCCGGCAAGCTTGCCGGTCTCCAGCATCTTGAGCAGCGCCTCCTCGTCGATGAGGTCGCCGCGGGCCGTGTTGACCAGATAGGCGGAGGGTTGCAGCAAGGCCAGCCGCCGCGCCGAAAGCAGGTGGAAGGTGGCCGGCGTCGAGGGGCAGTTGACCGAGATGATATCCATGCGGGCCAGCATCTGGTCGAGGCTTTCCCAATAGGTCGCCTCCAGCTCGTCCTCCAGCGCCGGCATGACGCGGTGGCGGTTGTGATAGTGGATGGACAGGCCGAAGGCCTTGGCGCGGCGGGCCACGGCGGTGCCGATGCGGCCCATGCCGACGATGCCGAGCCGCTTGCCCCAGATGCGGCGGCCGAGCATCCAGGTCGGCGACCAGCCGGCCCATTTCTTGCCCTCGGGCAGGATATTCGCGCCCTCCGTCAGCCGACGCGGCACGGACAGGATCAGCGCCATGGTCATGTCGGCCGTGTCTTCGGTCAGCACGCCCGGCGTATTGGTGACGGTGATGCCCTTCGCGGTTGCCGCGGCAACGTCGATCTTCTCGATGCCGTTGCCGAAATTGGCGATCAGCTTCAGGTTCGGGCCGGCTTCGGCAATCACCGCCGCATCGATGGTGTCGGTCACGGTCGGCACCAGGACGTCGGCTTCCTTCACCGCAGCGATCAGCTCCGCCTGGCTCATCGGCCGGTCCTCGACATTCAGCCGCGCATCGAACAACTCGCGCATGCGCGTCTCGACAGGGTCGGGCAGCTTGCGCGTGATGACGACGAGAGGCTTCTTCCTGCCGGCCATATTTACCCCGATCGCGGTTACCGTTGAGACCTCTTTAACCAAGACCGGCGAAACTGCAAAGCTGTCCCGGTTCGTTAGCCTCATGTACCAAGCCGAACCGGCGAAGACAAAGAAAAAGGGGCGTGGCATTCGCACCCGTCCCATTCAACGGAATGCCTGCAAGGAAACGAAAGTGTCTGGTTTCGTGTCGTTTCGCCTTAGCCATCTTGCCCTGGGCGCAGCTTTGCTCGGCCTTGTCGCCCCGAACTTCGCCTACGCCCAGTCGGCGGGCGCGCAGTCGGCCGGTTCCCAGACCCAGAATGTACGGCTCGGCCCCAGCGGCCTGCCCCTGCCCCGCTTCGTCAGCCTGAAGTCGGCGCGCGTCAATTCCCGCGTCGGCCCCGGCACCAACTATTCGGTGGACTGGATGTACACCAAGGCCGGCCTGCCGATGGAGATCATCCAGGAATACGACAACTGGCGGCGTGTGCGCGATGCCGATGGCTCGGAAGGCTGGGTCAACCAGTCGCTGCTGTCGGGCAAGCGCACGGCAATCGTCGCTCCCTGGCAGCGGGGCAAGGAGACGCAAATCAACCTCATGCGCCGTCCCGCGGAGGACGCGGGCGTGGTCGCCATGCTGGAGCCCGGGGTGATCGGCACCATCAAGTCGTGCGACGGCCGGTGGTGCGAAATGACGTTTTCGGGCAATTCGGGCTGGATCAGCCAGTCACTGGTCTGGGGTGCCTATCCGGGCGAGAAGGTGAAGGACTGAGCCAGGCTCAGCCCCTGCCGATGCGCCCGAGATGGGTGTCGCAGAATCCGACTGTCTCTTTCAGGCCATAGCCCAGCGCCCGATCCATGCCGATATGGGCAAGCCAGATCAGGCCAAGGCCGAGCGGTAGCGCCGCATCGGAAAGATAGCCGCCGACCAGCAGCGCCAGCGGCCACGGCGTGATGTGAAAGGCGTTGTAGACATAAGCGCCGAGGCGCGGGCCCTTCCAATAGGCCAGCATCGAGAGATCGGGAGCGAGGAGAAGGACGGCGAACAGCCACCAGCTCGCGCCAGAAGCGGCATAGAGAGCCAGCGCGGCCGCCAGCAGCGCCGCGCCTTCCAGCCTCAGAAGCGCCGTCGTCACGGCAGGTTTTCCGGATTATTGCTTCGGCCGCAGCCGGATCACAATATCGACATTGGCGATTTCCATGCCCTCCGGCGGTTCCGGAATGTTGTGCACGGTCATCTGTTCGCCTTCGACGTCGAAGATACGGTTCTCGCCCTCGATGTAGAAGTGATGGTGATCCGAGGTATTGGTGTCGAAATAAGTCTTGGAGCCTTCGACGGCCAGTATCCGCAGCAGGCCCGCCTCGGTGAACTGGTGGAGCGAATTGTAGACGGTGGCGAGCGACACCGGCACGCCCGCGGCCAGCGCCTCCTCGTGCAGTTCCTCGGCCGAAAGATGGCGGTCGCCCTTGGCGAACAGCAGCTCGGCCAGCGCGACACGCTGACGCGTCGGCCTCAGACCGGCGTCCCGAACCCGCTTATCCACAGCGTTCCTCATCTTCTGCGCAGGTGCATCCATTCATTCACCCCGGTTCGTCCGATTGTCCAAAACGCCACAATCCCGGCAAAATAAGGACATCGGATGAAACCATGTCTTATTCAGATATATTCTGTCACGACTGTGCGATCAATAGCGCGCATTGACCCCGGCAAACCGTCGCGTTAGAGCCACGTCGCAAGGTAAACCACGGTTTCCGGCCGGAAACGGACTGTGTTACTAGAGCTTACAGGGCGCGGGCCGCCCATATTGGACGGGGACGTTTTTGATGGCCGCAGGAAAATCCAGCTACGACTACCAGGAATTGCTCGCCTGCGCCCGCGGCGAAATGTTCGGCCCGGGCAATGCGCAGCTTCCCTATCCGCCCATGCTGATGTTCGACCGCATCACCCAAATCAGCGAGACGGGAGGCGAATTCGACAAGGGTTTCATCCGCGCCGAACTCGACATCCATCGCGACCTGTGGTTCTTCCCCTGCCATTTCATCGGCGATCCGGTCATGCCCGGCTGCCTCGGCCTCGACGCCATGTGGCAGCTCACCGGCTTCTTCCTCGGCTGGCTGGGCGAGCCCGGCAAGGGTCGCGCCCTGTCCACCGGTGAGGTAAAGTTCACCGGCATGGTCACGCCTTCGGTCAAGAAGGTCGAATACGGCATCGACTTCAAGCGCGTGATGCGCGGCCGGCTGGTGCTCGGCATCGCCGATGGCTGGATGAAGGCCGATGGCGAGACCATATACAAGGCCACCGACCTGCGCGTAGGCCTGTTCAAGGAAGCCGCAGCCTGACCTTCGCCGGGTCCTGCCAGCCATGAAGGAGCACTCATGAGACGCGTCGTTGTCACGGGCCTGGGTATCGTGTCTTCCATCGGCAACAATGCCGATGAGGTGACCGCCTCCCTTCGCGATGCCAGATCCGGCATCAGCTTCTCCGAATCCTTCGCCGAACACGGCTTCCGCTCGCAGGTATGGGGCGCGCCGACGCTCGATCCGGCCGAACTGGTCGACCGCCGCGCCATGCGCTTCCTGTCGCGCGGCGGCGCCTGGAACCATGTCGCCATGGAACAGGCCATCGCCGATGCCGGCCTCGAGCAGGGTGACATCACCAATGAGCGCACCGGCATCATCATGGGCTCCGGCGGCCCTTCGACCCGCACCATCGTGGAAGCCGCCGAAACGACGCTGAAGAACGATTCCCCCAAGCGCATCGGTCCCTTCGCCGTGCCGAAGGCGATGTCCTCCACCGCCTCGGCCACGCTCGCCACCTGGTTCAAGATCCACGGCGTCAACTACTCGATCTCCTCGGCCTGCTCGACCTCGGCGCACTGCATCGGCAATGCAGCCGAGCTTATCCAGTGGGGCAAGCAGGACATGATCTTCGCCGGCGGCCACGAGGACCTCGACTGGACGATGTCCAACCTGTTCGACGCCATGGGCGCCATGTCCTCGAAGTACAACGACACGCCGTCCACCGCATCGCGCGCCTATGACGCGACCCGCGACGGCTTCGTCATCGCCGGCGGCGCCGGCGTGCTGGTGCTGGAGGAGCTGGAGCACGCCAAGGCGCGCGGCGCGAAGATCTATGCCGAGGTGGTCGGCTACGGCGCCACTTCCGACGGGTTCGACATGGTGGCCCCTTCCGGCGAGGGAGCGGTGCGCTGCATGCGCCAGGCGCTGTCCACCGTTTCCGGCAAGGTCGACTACATCAACACGCACGGCACTTCGACGCCGGTGGGCGACGCCAAGGAAATGGCGGCCATCCGCGAGGTGTTCGGCGCCGACATGCCCAATATCGCCTCCACCAAGTCTCTCACCGGCCATTCGCTCGGTGCCGCGGGCGTGCAGGAATCGATCTATTCGATCCTGCAGATGCAGGGCGGCTTCATCGGCGAAAGCGCCCATATCACCGAGCTGGACCCCGAATTCGAGGGCATGCCGATCGTGCGCAAGCGCATCGACGACGCCAGGATCGATATTGCGCTCTCCAACTCCTTCGGCTTTGGCGGCACCAACGCGACATTGGTCTTCCAGCGCTATTCCGCATAAAGGGCTCCAGAATGGATTCACTGATGAAAGGCAAGCGCGGGCTTGTCATGGGGGTGGCCAACGACCATTCCATCGCCTGGGGCATCGCACGCCAGCTTGCCGCGCAGGGCGCGGAACTGGCCTTCACCTATCAGGGCGAGGCCTTCGGCCGCCGCGTCAAGCCACTGGCCGAGCAGGTCGGCGCCTCGCTGCTCATCCCCTGCGACGTGGAAGACAGCGCCTCCGTCACCGCCACCTTCGACACGCTGAAGGACGAATGGGGCGGGCTCGACTTCGTCGTCCATGCCATCGGCTTTTCCGACAAGAACGAGCTGAAGGGCCTCTATGCCGACACCACGCGCGACAACTTCGTGCGCACCATGGTGATCTCCTGCTATTCCTTCACCGAAGTGGCCCGCAACGCCGCCGCGCTGATGAACGAAGGCGGCTCGATGCTGACGCTGACCTATGCCGGCTCGGTGCGGGTCATGCCGAACTACAATGTCATGGGCGTCGCCAAGGCCGGACTGGAGGCGAGCGTGCGCTATCTCGCCAACGACTACGGCCCGCACGGCATTCGCGTGAACGGCATTTCGGCCGGTCCGGTGCGCACGCTGGCGGGCGCCGGCATTTCCGACGCGCGCTACATGTTCAACTACCAGAGCCGCAACGCACCGCTGCGCCGCACGGTCAACATCGACGAGATCGGCAATTCGGCGCTCTACCTGCTGTCGGACCTGTCCTCGGGCGTCACCGGCGAGATCCACTACGTGGATTCGGGCTACCACATCGTCTCGATGCCGACGCTGGACGAACTGAAGCGCATGGACAGCGACAAGGGCTGATCCGAGCCATCCATTTGTTCTTGCAACGCCGGAGCGGCCCCCGTCCGGCGTTGTTTCATTTGCGGGCCAGAAGCACCTTGAAGCGATTGTCGCGGGCGGTCTCCTGCGAGGCGGCGAAGGCGCCCGAAAGGATCGCTTCGTAAGGCAGTTGCCGGTTGGCGACCATGACCAGCCGCCCGCCCGGTTTCAGCGCCTTGGCGGCCGCCTCGATCAGCCGCCGGCCGATCTCCGGTTCCGCCGCCCTGCCCTGATGGAAGGGCGGGTTCATGACGACCCAGTCATAGCGCCGCTCGACCGACTCGCCGATCAGGTCCTGCCAGAAGAAGCCGGAGGCCTGCGGCACGTTGCGGCGCGCGGCTTCCAGGGCCTCGAAATCGGCTTCGTAGAGATCGAGCGACTTGATGTCGGGAAAGCGGTCCGTGATGCCGGCGGCCAAAAAGCCCCAGCCGGCGCAGAAATCCGCGACATGGCCGGAAATGCCGTCGGGCAGGTTCTCGGCCAGCAGGCGCGAGCCGGCATCGATGCGGTCGAAAGAAAACATGCCCGGCGCGGTGTGGAAGCGGTTTTCGACCAGCGCCGGCGGATTGCCCGTGCGCAGCTTCGCGGCCGCCTCCGTGCCCTCCGGCCGGCGCAGCCAGAAGGCGATACCGTGATATTTCGGCAGGGCATCCACCAGCGGCACCAGCCCATCGATGCGCTTGCGCAGCGAGGCGATGCCATCCTCCTTGCCACCGGCGACCAGGATCGCACCACCCGGCGCCACGCGCTCCAGCGCCTCGGCGATCCACACCTCGTTCTGGCCACGATGCCGACCGGCCAGCACCAGCGCCATGGCGTAGCCGTCACCTTCCGCGCGTGGCGCGACGTTGCGGCCGGCGGATTGCAGGGCACGGAAATGCGGGCGGAACCCCTGCACGCAATGCAGCTCGGCCTCGAAGCCTTCCGGCAGGCGGAAGCCCGGCTCCGCGCCAAGGAACAGCGCATGGCTGCCTGCGGCGGGCGCATCCAGCGCTCCGTTTTCGAAAGGATGGAACAGGGTTTTGAGGGAGTCGGAAGCCATATGCGGCTGATAGAGCAATTTCGCCGCCCGTCCAGCATCTTTCTACTGCTTCCGGCGCGCGCACTTGCATCGCAAGCCGCAACGACCTAGCTATGAGTCTCGACCCGCCAGACCGGAGGCACCAGTGAACGATTTCTCCTTGACCGCTACGCGAACCCGCTTCGTCATCAGGGAAATCTTCACGCATGCCTTCCATCGTCTGTTCCGATCTCAGCTTTTCCACGCCTGACGGCCGCCAGCTTTTCTCAAGCCTCGATCTTGCCTTCGGTCCCGGCCGCACAGGCCTCATCGGCCGCAACGGCGTCGGCAAAAGCACCCTCCTTCACATCATTGCCGGCAGGCTGAACCCGCAGACCGGCTCCGTGGCGGTCAACGGCACGATGGCCGTGTTCGACCAAACGGTCCAGGTTGACCCTGCGGCCACGGTTGCCGACCTGTTCGGCGTCGGGACCCAGCTTGCCCTGATCCGGCGCGCAAGCGCAGGCGAGGCGACGGTCGAGGAACTGGCCGATATCGACTGGACACTTGAGGCCCGCATGGAGGCTGCCCTCGCCAGGATGGGGCTGGGAGCCATGCCGCAAACGCCGCTGCATACGCTTTCAGGCGGCCAGCGCACGCGGGCCGGCCTTGCCGCGCTCCTCTTCTCGGACGCCGATTTCCTGCTGATGGACGAGCCCACCAACAATCTCGACCGCGACGGCCGCCGGGCGCTCCATGACATGCTGGCAGGCTGGCGCAAGGGCGCGCTGGTGGTCAGCCATGACCGGGAACTGCTCGAACTCATGGACGAGATCGTCGAGCTGACCTCGCTTGGCGCCACCCGCTATGGCGGCAACTGGAGCCATTATCAGGAGCGCAAGGCGCTGGAACTGGCAGCCGCCCGGCACGACCTCGACCTCGCCGAGAAGAAGGCGACGGAGGCGGCCCGCACCGCGCAGATCGCGGCGGAGCGCAAGGCCCGCAAGGACAGCGGTGGCCGCAAGAAGGCGGCCAAGGGCGACATGCCGCGCATTCTTCTCGGCGGCATGAAGGAACGCGCCGAAAACAGCGGCGGGGCTGGAGCGCGCCTTGCCGATGCCCGGCAGGCCGAAGCGCACGAGGCCGTCTCGGCGGCGCGCGGGCGCGTGGAAGTTCTGCAAAAGCTGTCCGTCTCGCTGCCTTCGACCGGCCTTGCCGCCGGCAGGACGATGCTGCGACTCGATCATGTGACGGCGGGCTATGAACCGGGGCGCCCGGTTCTCGATGACCTGTCCCTCGCCGTTACCGGGCCGGAGCGCATCGCCGTCACCGGCCCGAACGGTTCCGGCAAGACCACCCTGCTGGACGTGATCGCCGGGCGTCTCGCGCCCTTCTCCGGCGCGGTGCAGGTGGCGACCGACATGGCCATGCTCGACCAGCGCGCCAGCCTGCTCGATCCCGCCCTGTCGGTGCGCGACAATTTCCGCAAGCTCAATCCGGGCTCGACCGAGAACGCCTGCCGGGCAGCGCTCGCCCGCTTCAAGTTCCGCGCCGATGCGGCGCTTCAACAGGTGGCGGAACTGAGCGGCGGCGAACTGCTGCGCGCGGCCCTTGCCTGCGTACTCGGCGGAAGCAAACCGCCGCCCCTGCTCATACTGGACGAGCCGACCAACCACCTCGATCTCGATTCCATCGCCGCTATCGAAGCGGGACTGCAAGCCTATGACGGCGCGCTGCTCGTCGTCAGCCATGACGAGGCATTTCTGGAGGCTCTCGACATCTCGCGCCGCCTCGAATTGCCCTCCGGCGCAGTCGTTCCTGCGTAGCAGGGGGCCCAAACGGAAACGGGCGCGCCTTTCGGCGCGCCCGCTTGATCCGGCAGTCGGGAAA
Source organism: Aquamicrobium terrae (assembly GCF_040545735.1). Lineage (GTDB taxonomy): Bacteria > Pseudomonadota > Alphaproteobacteria > Rhizobiales > Rhizobiaceae > Mesorhizobium > Mesorhizobium terrae_A. The sequence continues at coordinate 49,815 of NZ_JBEPML010000011.1, read as the reverse complement.
GGATCAGGCGTCTTCGCCTTCAGCCTTCTTTTCCTCGTCCTGCTTCTTTTCCTTGGCGATCTCCTTGCCGGTGGCCTGGTCGACAACCTTCATGGACAGGCGGACCTTGCCGCGCTCGTCGAAGCCCATCAGCTTGACCCAGACCTTGTCGCCTTCCTTGACCACGTCGGTGGTCTTGGCGACGCGCTGGTCGGAGAGCTGCGAGATGTGCACGAGGCCATCGCGCGGGCCGAAGAAGTTGACGAAGGCGCCGAAGTCGGCGGTCTTGACCACCGTGCCCTCGTAGATCTCGCCCACTTCCGGCTCGGCCACGATGGTGTGGATCCACTTCTTGGCCGCCTCGATCTCCTTGGCGTTGGAAGAAGCGATCTTGACCGTGCCGTCGTCCTCGATGTTGATCTTGGCGCCGGTCTTCTCGACGATCTCGCGGATGACCTTGCCGCCCGAGCCGATCACGTCGCGGATCTTGTCGGTCGGGATGGTCATGACCTCGATGCGCGGCGCGAACTCGCCGAGCTCGGAACGTGCGCCCGAAAGCGCCTTGGCCATCTCGCCCAGAATGTGCTCACGGCCACCCTTGGCCTGCTCCAGCGCAACCTTCATGATCTCTTCGGTGATGCCGCTGATCTTGATGTCCATCTGCAGCGAGGTGATGCCGCCGGCCGTGCCGGCCACCTTGAAGTCCATGTCGCCCAGGTGGTCCTCGTCGCCCAGGATGTCGGAGAGCACCGCGAAGCGCTCGCCTTCCTTGATCAGGCCCATGGCGATGCCGGCCACCGGCTTGGCCAGCGGCACGCCGGCATCCATCAGCGCCAGCGAGGTGCCGCAGACGGTCGCCATCGAGGACGAGCCGTTGGATTCGGTGATCTCGGAGACGACGCGCAGCGTGTAGGGGAACTGCTCTGCCGAAGGCAGCATCGGGTGGATGGCGCGCCAGGCGAGCTTGCCGTGGCCGATCTCGCGGCGGCCGGGCGAACCCATGCGGCCGGTCTCGCCGACCGAATAGGGCGGGAAGTTGTAGTGGAGCAGGAAGGCTTCCTTGCGGGTGCCGGTCAGTTCGTCGATGAACTGCTCGTCCTCGCCGGTGCCCAGCGTGGCGACGACGATCGCCTGCGTCTCACCGCGGGTGAACAGGGCCGAGCCGTGGGTGCGCGGCAGAAGGCCGACCTCCGACACGATCGGGCGGACCGTCTTGAGGTCGCGGCCGTCGATGCGCGAGCCGGTGTCGAGGATGTTCCAGCGCACGATCTTGGCCTGGAGTTCCTTGAACACGGTGGCGACCTGCTCGGCCGACCACCGGGCGTCCTCGCCCTCGGCGGGCGTGAAGGCGGCCTTGACCTTGGCCTTGGCCGCGTCGACGGCGGTGTAGCGGGCCTGCTTGTCGGTGATCTTGTAGGCGTCGCGCAGGTCGGCCTCGGCTACGGCGAGGATTTCCTTCTCCAGGGCCGACAAATCCTCGACCTTGTGCTCACGCGGCTCCTTGGCGGCAACCTCGGCCAGCTTGATGATCGCCTCGATCACCGGCTGGAAGTGCTTGTGGCCGAACATGACGGCGCCGAGCATGGTCTGCTCGTCGAGTTCCTGCGCTTCGGATTCCACCATCAGCACAGCCTCGGAGGTGCCGGCCACGATGAGGTCGAGCTTGGACTCCGGCATCTCGTCGATGTGCGGGTTGAGCACATACTCGCCGTTGATGTAGCCGACGCGCGCGCCGCCGACCGGGCCCATGAAGGGCACGCCGGAAAGCGTCAGGGCAGCCGAAGCGGCAACCATCGACAGCACGTCGGGGTTGTTCTCGCGGTCATGCTGGACGACGGTGATGATCACCTGCGTGTCGTTCTTGTAGCCGTCGGCGAACAGCGGGCGGATCGGGCGGTCGATGAGGCGCGAGACCAGCGTCTCGTTCTCGGAGGGACGGCCTTCGCGCTTGAAATAGCCGCCGGGGATCTTGCCGGCCGCGTAGGTCTTTTCCTGGTAGTTGACGGTCAGCGGAAAGAAATCGAAGCCCGGCTTCGGCTCCTTGGCCGAAACGACGGTGGCGAGAACCATGGTCTCGCCATAGGTCGCGAGAACGGCGCCGTCAGCCTGGCGGGCGATCTTGCCGGTCTCCAGAATGAGCGGACGTCCGCCCCATTCGATTTCCACTTTGTGCTGATTGAACATGTCTTGTCCTTCATATGCGGCCGGACCGCTGTCGCCCTTGGCGACGCGGTCCAAACCTTCTGGCTTGTTTCGGGCAGCCACGGGCAAGACAACGGGAAGCTCGGAATGATCGGCGCAAGGCCGGGGCGAGCATCCTGCAATCCTGCCCCATGACCGTCCACGGGGCGGTTCCGGCGACCCTCTTCGCCATGGAACCTAACTACGGGCCGATAGGAGGCCCGGATGCGCGGCCGGCGGGTGCCTTGCGACACCCGCCGGCCAAACAGGTCAGCGACGCAGTTCGAGCTTCTCGATCAGCGTCTGGTAGCGCGCCTCGTCCTTGCGCTTGAGGTAGTCAAGCAGGCTGCGGCGCTGCGACACGAGCGCGAGAAGGCCACGACGGGAGTGGTTGTCCTTCTTGTGGTCCTTGAAGTGCTCGGTCAGGTTCTTGATACGCTCCGAGAGGATGGCGACCTGCACTTCCGGCGAACCGGTGTCGCCCTTGGCAGTTGCAAACTGCGCCATCAATTCTTGCTTGCGTTCGGCAGTGATCGACATCGAGCTTTTCCTTTATATGTTGGAGGAAACGGGACGCCTCGAGCCGGGATGTCGTCCAGCACAGGCCACTCAATTCGCGGCAAAACCCACGATACAGCGGCGCATATAGTGCAATTGATTGCAAAAAGCCAGCCCGATTCGGAATGGCTGGCCTGCGCCGGCCTTTCCCTTCCCGGCAAGGAGAGAAGGAAGGAGGCGCTACAGCCACTTCCTCCACTTGAAATAGCCGAACAGCGCCAGGGCGACGGCCACCATGAAGACGAGTGCCGCCGGATAGCCGTAGTAGGCGCGCAGTTCCGGCATGTTCCAGGGCGAAACGTCCGGATCGAAATTCATGCCCCACACGCCGACCAGGAAGGTCAGCGGAATGAAGATGGTCGACACGATGGTCAGCAGCGAGATGACATCGTTGGTGCGGGCCTGGGTCAGGGAAAGGTGCATCTCGATCAGCCCGGTCAGCGTATCGCGCTGCGTCTCGATCAGTTCGATCAGGCGCATGGCATGGTCGAGCGTGTCGTTGAGGAACACCTTGGTCTCGTGCGTCACGAACGGATCGTCATTGCGGATCAGTGTTGCCAGCGCATCCCGCAACGGCCACAAGACGCCCTTCAGCACGAGGATTTCGCGGCGCAGGGCGTGAAGCTCCTGCATCTGGCCCTTTTGCGGGCCACCCAGCATGCCATCCTCGATGCGCTCGATGTCGTCGCTGACGGCCTCTATGGGCACGAAATAGCTGTCGACCACCGCGTCGATCAGCGCATAGGCGAGATAGTCGCCGTGACGCGCCCGCAAACGGTTCGGCCCGTCGGCACAGATGCGCTTGCGCACCGGGCCGAACGGGTCGCCCTCGCGCTCCTGGAAGGTGATGACGAATTTCTCGCCGAAGAACACGGCGATCTGCTCATAGCGGTTCAGGCTGGCGTCATCGACCATGCGCAGCGCGACGAAGACGTGATCGTCGAAGAAATCCACCTTCGGCCGCTGGTCGGCATTGATCACGTCCTCCATCGCCAGCGGGTGGATGCCGAACAGCCTGCCGATCTCGCCGATGGTGGCGACATCGGCAAGCCCCACGCAGTCGAGCCACATCAGCGGCCAGTCCTCGCGGTTGGCGGTGATGTCGGTAACCGTGGCATTGCGGATGGTCCGGCACTTGTCCGGCGCGACCAGCATCAGGTCGAACTGCGTCGAGCGGGCGGCGGGATCGGCGATCAGGGTGCCGGGTGCGGCCCCGACCGGCGTGCGCCGCTTGCGCCGCCGGTGTCTCCCCGCCTTGCCTGTCTTCGCCATATCTGCTCCCGGCTGCCGCAGAAAATGCGGCAACCTTACCCGCTTGAACGATCAGTTCAAGAACGGCTCAGCCCGCGAACACCCGCTTGGGCTTGAACAGGCCCTGCTCGATCGCGCCGATCGCCACCAGCCGGCCACGTGCGGTGATGCAGGCCTCGTCGGCCTCGACCGGCGCATCGCGGCCACGGATGACCACCGGATTGCCGAGCCGGATGCGATGTGCCGCATCGTCGCCGACAGCTACCTGCGGCAGGCTTTCCAGCGCCGCCAGCGTATCGACCAGAAGATCGTCGAGCGTAGCGAAACGGGCGCCGGGGAGGCGTTCCTCGCCCTCGGCGGGCGGCGGCGGAACGGCGGCTTCCAGCTCCTCCAGCGTGACGAAGTCGTCGGGGGTGAAGGGATAGACCTCGGTGCGGCGCAGGTCGGCAATGTGGCCGAAGCAGCCGAGGTCGCGGCCCATGTCGCGGGCCAGGCTGCGCACATAGGTGCCCTTGCCGCATTCCACCTCGAACACGGTCTTGTCGGCCTCATGCGAAACGATGTCGAGGCGCACGATCTCCACCTCGCGCGGCGGAATATCGACCGTCTCGCCCTCGCGGGCGATGTCGTAGGCGCGCTCGCCGGCGATCTTGATGGCCGAGAACTGCGGCGGAATCTGCAGGATCACGCCGGTATATTTGGGCAGCAGCGCGCGCACCTCCTCTTCGGAGGGACGCTTGTCTGCGGTCTTGGTCACCGGGCCTTCGAGGTCGTCGGTGGAGCGTTCCTCGCCCCAGGCGACGGTGAAGCGGTAGACCTTGGCGCCGTCCTGCACATAGGGCACCGTCTTGGTCGCGTCGCCCAGCGCAATCGGCAGCATGCCGGAAGCCAGCGGGTCGAGCGTGCCGGCATGGCCGGCCTTTTCGGCCTGGAACAGCCACTTGATCTTGGACACCGCCTCGGTCGAGCCAAGCCCCACAGGCTTGTCGAGCACTACCCAGCCGGAAACCGGCCGGCCCTTCTTCTTGCCTCGGCGCGCCACTATTCCTTGTCCTCGTCCTCTTGACCGAGATCGCGCGCCACCTCCGGCGAATGGAGCAGCTCGTTGATCTTCTGGAAATTGTCGTAACTGGTATCCAGCCGGAAACGGAATTCCGGCATGTATTTCATCTGCCTCAGCGCCGGCGACATGCGGCCGCGAATGAAGCGGGCATGCTTGTTGAGCGCCGCGATGACGGCGGCATCGTCCTTCGCACCCAGCGGCGCGACGAAAGCGGTGGCGATCTTGAGATCCGGCGACATGCGCACCTCGGAGACGGAAATCACCGTCGTCTCGATGAGATCGTCGCGGATCTCGCCGCGCTGGAGCATTTCGGCCAGCGCATGGCGCACCTGCTCGCCGACGCGCAGCATGCGCTGCGAAGGGCCTTTGCCTGTATTGGACATGTTTTCAATCCTGAACACGCGGGGCCGGAATTGGACCGTACCCCGCCCGAAACATTAAAGCGCCGTGCGCTTTAAGTCATTGTTTCCACGCAATTCCGGACGCAAAACCGCTTCGCACTTTTGCTGGAATTGCTCTAAAAGAATGGCGGCCGTACCGGCCGCCACTCGCAAAGCTGCCTGAGGACAGTTTACAGTTTCCGCGCCACCATTTCGACGCGGAAGCATTCGATGACGTCGCCGACCTGGATGTTCTCGTAGTTCTGGAACGCCATGCCGCATTCCTGGCCGGCCGGGACCTCGGAGACCTCGTCCTTGAAGCGCTTCAGCGTCTTCAGCGTGCCCTCGTGGATGACGACGTTGTCGCGGATCAGGCGCACGCCCGCACCACGCTCCACCCTGCCTTCGGTGACGCGGCAGCCGGCGATCTTGCCGACCTTGGTGATGTGGAACACCTCGAGGATCTCGGCATTGCCGAGGAAGGTCTCGCGGCGCTCGGGCGAAAGCATGCCCGACATCGCATCCTTGATGTCGTCGATCAGGCTGTAGATCACGTTGTAGTAGCGGATCTCGATGCCCGCGGCCTCGGCGGCCTGCCGCGCCTGCGCATTGGCGCGGACGTTGAAGCCGATGATGACGGCCCCCGACGTCTCGGCCAGCGAAACGTCGGTTTCGGTGATGCCGCCGGCGGCCGAATGGACGATGCGCACGCGCACCTCGTCCGTGCCGAGCTCTTCCAGCGCCACGTTGATCGCCTCGACCGAGCCCGACACGTCGCCCTTGATGACCAGCGGGAACTCCTTGAGGCCGCTCGACTGCATCTGCGACATCATCTGCTCCAGCGAGCCGCGCTGGCCGGCATGCTTGGCAGCCGCCTTGTCGCGCGCCTTGCGCTGGCGATATTCGGTGATCTCGCGGGCACGGGCCTCGTTGTTGACGATGGCGAAGCGATCGCCGGCGCGGGGCGTGCCCTGCATGCCGAGGATTTCGACCGGCATGGACGGTCCGGCCTCTTCCACGTGCTCGCCGCGGTCGTTGACCAGCGCGCGCACGCGGCCCCACTCGTTGCCCGCCACGACGATGTCGCCGGGCATCAGCGTGCCGGTCTGCACCAGAACCGTCGCCACCGGACCACGGCCCTTGTCGAGCTGCGCCTCGATGACCACGCCTTCCGACGTGCGATCCGGATTCGCCTTAAGGTCGAGGATCTCGGCCTGCAGCAGGATCGCCTCGAGCAGCTTGTCGATGCCGGCGCCGGTCTTGGCCGAAACCTCGACATCCAGCACCTCGCCGCCCATGGATTCGACGAACACCTCGTGCTGGAGAAGCTGGGTGCGCACCTTCTGGGCATCGGCGGCCGGCTTGTCGATCTTGTTGATCGCCACGATGATCGGCACATTGGCCGCCTTGGCGTGGTTGATGGACTCGATCGTCTGCGGCATCACGCTGTCGTCGGCCGCCACCACCAGAACGGCGATGTCGGTGGCCTGCGCACCGCGGGCGCGCATGGCGGTGAAGGCAGCGTGGCCGGGCGTGTCGATGAAGGTGATCTTCTGACCGTCCTTCTCCACCTGATAGGCGCCGATGTGCTGGGTGATGCCGCCGGCCTCGCCCGACTGGACCTTGGCGTGGCGGATCGCGTCGAGCAGCGACGTCTTGCCGTGGTCGACATGGCCCATGATGGTGACCACCGGCGGGCGCGACACCAGGTCCTCGGCGTTGTCGGCGATGTTGAACAGGCCTTCCTCGATGTCGGAATCGGCCACGCGCTTGACGGTGTGCCCGAACTCGGTCGCGACGAGTTCGGCCGTGTCGGCGTCGATGACGTCGCCCGGCTTCATCATCTGGCCCTGCTTCATGAAGAACTTCACCACGTCCACGGCGCGCTCGGACATGCGCTGCGCCAGTTCCTGGATGGTGATGGTTTCGGGCAGTGTCACTTCTCGCATAACCTTCTCGCGGGGCTCCTGATACATGGCCCGCTTGAACTTTTCCTGCCGCCGGCGCATCGCCGAAAGCGAGCGCGAGCGGGCGTCGCCGTCCTCGGAGGACAGCGCGCTGTTGAGGGTGAGCTTGCCGCGACGACGGTCCTCGTCGCCCTTGGCCTTGGCCGGGCGTGCGACTTCCGGCGTCACGATGCGGCGCGGCGGCACGCTGGCGGGAGCACCGCCGGCACGCTTCACCGGCTTGGCCTCTTCCTCTTCTTCTTCGGCTGCCTGCGGCTGCGGCGCGCGGCGGCGCGCCTCCTCCTCGGCCCGGCGGCGGGATTCGGCCTCGGCCTGGAGGCGGGCCTGCTCTTCCGCCTGACGGCGCGCGGATTCCTCGCGCTCGCGCTGGCGGCGCTCTTCTTCCTCGGCCCGGCGACGGGCTTCCTCGGCGGCGCGGGCGCGATCTTCGGCCTCCCGCGACTGGGCGCCCTGAAGCGCCCGGCGGCGGGCTTCCATCTCGTCGCGCGACAGCTCGTTCAGCACCAGCCGCTCGGCAGGCTGCGGCGGCGCGGGCGGCGGCGTCACCTTCGGCGTCTCCTTGACGGCGGGAGCCTCCTGCGCTGCCGGAGCCTGCGGCTTCGGCGCGAACACAGAAGGTTCCGGCTTCTCGCCGGGGATATTGAACTTGCGCTTCTTGGTCTCGACCACGACAGACTTGGTGCGGCCATGCGAGAAGTTCTGGCGCACAGTTCCCTGTTCCAGGCCCGGGCGCTTCAGCGTCAGGGTCTTCTTCGGCGTCACGCTCAAAGTCTTGTCGTCGCCCGATTTCGTATCGCTCATTCCCAATCCTCTGCGGCATCATCCTCGCTGACGACGGCCGCAAGCATCGCCAGATCGTCCGGGGATCCGCCCCGGTAACGGTCGAGCGCAACCATGCGCTGCTGAACCGCCCTCCCCGCGTCGGACGCGAGGACGGCAGCATGTATCACATTTGTGCCCCCCAATGCCAAACCCAATTCGGCCTCGGGGAAAAGTTTGTAGGCACGGATCGCGGGGCCACCCAGATGCACCGTGGCGCGGCGGGCCTGGCTGATCTTGCGCACGCCGTCTTCCGCAGCTTCCCTGGCATGGAGAACGAGAAGCGCTGCGCCATTGCGCACCGCATCCTCCACCTTGGTTGCGCCGGAAACGACCGCGCCGGCCTTGCGGGCAAGCCCAAGCATGCCCAGAGCTGACCGTGCCAGCAACCCGTCGACCATGGCGCCGAGTTCCGGCGGCACTTCGACCTTGGCCTTGAAGGCGCGCGAAAACAGGTTTTTCGCCGCCGCCTTGTCTATATGTAGGCGATCGGCACTCACCCAGCAACCACGGCCGGGCAGATTCCGCTTGAGATCAGGGACGACGACCGAATCCGGGCCGACGACGAAACGGATCAGTTCATCCGTTTCGGCGGTCTTCCTCGTGACGATGCAGGTGCGATCGTTCATATCCGGCAAATGGCGTCCCGATCCTCATCACGTCACGCTTCGGCTTCGGCGTCGGCCTCATCGGGGGCCTCGGCTTCGTCCTCGGTGATCCAGCCGGCCTTGAGGCGGGCGGCCATGATCATCTGTTCGGCCTCTGTGTGGGAGATGCCGTGGGGAGCCAGCACGCCGGGATAGACCTTGGTCTCGCCGTCCTTGCGCTCCTTCCAGCCGGCAAGGTCGTCGGCGGCATAGCCGGCGAAATCCTCGACCGTCTTCACGCCATCCTCGCCGAGCGTCACCATCATGGCGGTGGTGATGCCGGGGATCTCGCGCAGCTCGTCCTCAACGCCGAGCTCCTTGCGCCTGGCGTCGTGCTCGGCCTCGATGCGCTCCAGATATTCACGGGCGCGGGTCTGGATCTCGGTCGCGGTCTCCTCGTCGAAACCGTCGATGGACGAAATCTCGTCGCTGTCGACATAGGCGACTTCCTCGACGCTGGTGAAGCCTTCCGACGCCAGCACCTGGCCGACCATCTCGTCGACGTCGAGCGCATCCATGAACAGGTTGGAGCGTTCCACGAATTCCTTCTGGCGGCGCTCGCTTTCCTCCTGCTCGGTCAGGATGTCGATGTCCCAGCCGGTGAGCTGCGAGGCGAGACGCACGTTCTGGCCGCGGCGGCCGATGGCCAGCGAAAGCTGGTCGTCCGGCACCACCACCTCGATGCGCTCGGCATCCTCGTCCAGCACCACCTTGGCGACCTCGGCCGGCTGGAGCGCGTTGACGATGAAGGAGGCGGCCGAAGGCGACCACGGGATGATGTCGATCTTCTCGCCCTGAAGCTCGCCGACCACGGCCTGAACGCGGCTGCCGCGCATGCCGACGCAGGCGCCGACCGGATCGATGGAGGAATCGCGGGAAATCACGGCGATCTTGGCGCGCGAGCCCGGATCGCGGGCCACCGACTTGATCTCGATGATGCCGTCGTAGATTTCCGGCACTTCCATGGTGAACAGCTTGGCCATGAATTGCGGATGGGTGCGCGACAGGAAGATCTGCGGGCCGCGCTGCTCGCGGCGCACGTCGTAGACATAGGCGCGCACGCGGTCGCCATATTTGTAAATCTCGCGCGGGATCAGCTCGTCGCGGCGGATGATGCCCTCGCCACGGCCGAGGTCGACGATGACGTTGCCGTATTCGACGCGCTTGACGGTGCCGTTGACGATCTCGCCGATGCGATCCTTGTATTCGTCATACTGACGGTCGCGCTCGGCCTCGCGCACCTTCTGGACGATGACCTGCTTGGCCGACTGGGCGGCGATGCGGCCGAAGTCCATCGGCGGAAGCTGCTCGGCGATGAAATCGCCAAGCTGGGCGTCGGGATTGCGCTCACGCGCCGTAAGCAGTGCGATCTGCGTGGCGTAGTCCTCGACCGTCTCGACCACTTCCATCAGGCGCTGCAGCTTCATCTCGCCGGTCTGCGGGTTGATGTCGGCGCGGATGTTGGTCTCCAGGCCGTAGCGCGAACGCGCCGCCTTCTGGATGGCGTCGGCCATGGCGTCGATGACGATCTGCTTGTCGATCGACTTCTCGCGCGCGACCGCATCGGCAATCTGCAGCAGTTCAAGCCTGTTTGCGCTTACAACCATGTCTTTCTCCCTGAACCGGGCCGCCCTTTCGCGACGGTTCAATCAGCTTCGTGTTCGTTTCCGTCTTCGGCGTCCTCGGACGCCTCGTCGGTTTCGCCGTGGCGTTTCTTCGCTTCCTTGCGAGCGCGGTTGTCCTTCGACAGCGCATCCCGGATGAGGTCGTCCGTAAGGATCAGACGGGCCTCGGCAATGGTCTCGAAAGGCACGCGCACCGAAGGCTCCTCGCCATAGGCGGGCACGTCGCGAAGGACCAGAATGCCTTCGTCGTCCACCTCGGTGATACGGCCCTTGAAGCGCTTGCGCTCGGCAACGAGGGTCGAGGTCTCCATCTTGGCCAGATGGCCGAGCCATGTGGCGAAGTCGCTCTTGCGCACCAGCGGCCGGTCGATGCCCGGCGACGACACCTCGAGATGATACGCCTTTTCGATGGGATCTTCCACATCGAGCGCCGGCGAGACGGCGCGGCTCACCTCCTCGCAGTCCTCGACGGTCATGGTGCCGTCGTCGCGCTCGGCCATGATCTGCAAGGTAAGGCCGTGCTGGCCGGATAGCCGCACGCGCACCAGCCGGAAGCCGATGCCGCGCAGCACCGGCAGGATGATCGCGGCGATGCGCGCCTCGATGCCGCTTTCGCGGATGATGCGGTCGTCGCCTGCGTCTTTACCTGCGATGTCTTCGCTAGCCGTCATGGATACCGTCTCGGGCTCCTGTCGAAAGGCAGGTAACAAAAAAGAGCGGGACCGGATGGACCCACTCTTCGTCATACCGACCAAGAATTTGCGCCGTATATAGAGGAAATCCGCGCAAGGTTCAATAGCGCCCGCCGATCGGGGGCATTTTGCCCAGATGTGCAACCAGTGCAAGGCTCGCATGCGCTATACGCTATGGCAAAAACAGCCCCTCGCGCCTATATCCATGTTGCACCGCACAAGAAAAATTAGGCGGTGCAGCAAAGGAACCCAAAATGACCCGCTACAAGCCGTTCAACCGAATCGGCAATTTCTTCGGGATGATGGGCAGCGCCATTGCCGCCGCCAATGCCGTGGAGCGCGGCGTGAAGCCCGAGGCTCATCACCTGCGCAAGCTCGGCATCGATCCGAAGCAGTTCGGACAGATCCATCTCGGCTGACATGCCGGCCGGCAACCGGTCCATCTATCCGGTTCAATGTATGAAGGGCGCCCGTGAGGACGCCCTTTTGTTTTGGCCGGTGCTCCAGGCGAACCGATCCGCTCAATCCTCGTCGGTGGCAAGCTGGGCGAGCATCTTGCCCTTGCCCCGGGCGCGCAGATAGAGCGGCAGGACCACGGCCAGGATCGCCAGCACCCAAAGCAGAATCGCGATCCACGAATGGAACAGAGCCATCGGGTCGCCCTGGCTGATCTGCAAGGCCTGCCTCAGGCTCTTTTCGGCCATCGGACCGAGGATGAGGCCGACCACCACCGGGGCGATGGGATAGCCGAAGCGGCGCAGCCCATAGCCGAGCAGGCCGAACAGCATCAGCAGGAGCAGGCCGAAGGAGACCGGCGCCGGGCCGAGGAAGAAGGTCGAGCCGTCGGCGCCGATGGTGCCCAGCGTGGCGAAGACCAGGATACCGGCATAGAGCCATGGCTTGGGGATCGACAGCAGCTTCACCCACAGGCCGATCAGCGGCAGGTTGAGCACCAGCAGCATGAAGTTAGCGACCAGCAGGCTGGCGATCAGGCCCCACACCAGCGGCGCGTTGGTGGCGAACAGCAGCGGCCCCGGCTGGAGGCCGAACTGCTGGAAGCCGGCCAGCATGATCGCCGCCGTGGCCGTGGTGGGCAGGCCGAGCGTCAGCAGCGGCACCAGCGTGCCGGCGGCCGACGCATTGTTGGCCGCTTCGGGGCCGGCCACGCCCTCGATGGCGCCGGTGCCGAATTCCTCCGGATGCTTGGAGAAATTCTTCTCCGCCGAATAGGACAGGAAGCTGGCGACATCCGCGCCGCCCGCCGGCATGGCGCCGATCGGGAAGCCGATGGCGGTGCCGCGCAGCCACGGCACCCATGAGCGGCTCCAGTCCTTTCGGCTCATCCATACCGAACCCTTGACCGATTCCACCTTGTCTTCGCCGGTGGCGCGCTGGGCGACGACGGTAAAAGTCTCGCCGATGGCGAACAGCGCGACGGCCAGCGTGGTCACGGAAATGCCGTCGAACAGATTGGGCATGCCGAAGGTCAGCCGCGCCTGTCCGGTAAGCTGGTCGATGCCGATGAGGCCAAGCGCCAGGCCGATGAACAGGGCGGTGATGCCGCGCAGCGTCGATTCGCCGAAGGCGGCCGACACCGTCATGAAGGCCAGCAGCATCAGCGCGAAATATTCGGACGGGCCGAAGGACAGCGCGAACCTCACCACCGTCGGCGCGATGAAGGCGAGGCCCAGCGTCGCGATCAGGCCAGCCACGAAGGAGCCGATGGCGGCGGTGGCGAGCGCCGGCCCTCCCCGGCCGGACCGCGCCATCTTGTTGCCCTCCAGCGCGGTGACGATGGAGGCGCTTTCACCCGGGGTGTTGAGCAGGATCGAGGTGGTCGAGCCGCCATACATGCCGCCGTAATAGATGCCGGCGAACATGATGAGCGAGCCGGCCGGATCGAGCTTGTAGGTGACGGGCAACAGCAGCGCCACGGTGAGCGCCGGACCGATGCCCGGCAGCACGCCCACCGCCGTCCCGAGCGTGACGCCGATCAGGGCATAAAGCAGGTTGGACGGGTCCATGGCCACCGCAAGGCCATGGGCGAGCAAGCCGAATGTATCCATGGCGCGCCCCCGTCAGAACAGCCGTTCGAGCGGGCCGGCGGGCAGCGTGAGCTGCAGGCCCTTGGCGAACATCAACCACACGAGCAGCGCGAAGACCACGCCGATGGGAAAGGTCATCCACAGCGGCCCCTTGCCGAAGGCGCGCGCGGTGGCGGCGAACAGCAGGCCGGTGGAAAAGGCGAAGCCGATCGTCTTCATGGTCAGCATCTGCGCCACCAGCCCGCCGAGCACCCACAGCATGGGCGGAAAATCCTGCACCTCGCGCGCGGGGAAATGGCCCCGCATCGCCTCGATCGCGGTCAGGATCGACAGGAGGAACAGGCCACCGGCGATGATGTAGGGAAAGGTCTTGGGGCCGACTGGCGAGTAGCCGGCCACGCCACCGGCCTGCGACGTGCTCCAGGCGATGACGATGGCGGCAACGGCCAGTGCCGCCGCTATGACCAGCGCCGCCTTGTCGGGGCGGCGCTGGGTGTTGCGCGAACCGGAGTCGCTCATTTGACGAGGCCGATCTCTTTGAGGATGGCGGTGGTGTCGTCGGTATCCTTCTTGAGCTGTTCGGTGAAGGCGTCACCGGCCAGATAGGTATCGGCCCAGCCCTTTTCCGCCAGGGTCTTCTGCCAGCTCTCGGACTTCGCCATCTTCTCGATATCGGCCAGAATCGTGGCTTTCTGCTCGTCGCTGATGCCGGGCGCGGCAGCCACCATGCGCCAGTTCTGGATCGAGACGTCGACGCCGCCTTCCTTGAAGGTCGGCGCATCGATGCCCTCGACCCGCTCGTCGCTGGAGATGCCGATGATGCGCAGCGTGCCCGCCTCGATCTGCGACGCGAACTCGCCATAGCCGGAAATGCCGACGGTGACCTGGTTGCCGAGAATGGCGGCCAGCGCCTCGCCGCCGCCGGAGAAGGCGATGTAGTTGACCTTGGTCGGATCGACGCCCACCGCCTTGGCGATCAGGCCCGCGGTGATGTGGTCGGTGCCGCCGGCCGAGCCGCCGCCCCACGAAACGCCGCCGGGATCGGCCTTCAGCTTCTCGACCAGACCCGCCATGTCCTTGATGTCGGAGGCCGCCGGGACCACGATCGCCTCATATTCGCCGGTCAGCCGCGCGATCGGCGTCACCTGGTCGAGCGTGACCGGCGAGCCGTTGGTGAGGATCGCGCCGACCATGACGTAGCCGCCGACGATGAGCTGCGAAGGATCGCCCGACGACTGGTTGACGAACTGGGCGAGGCCGATGGTGCCGCCGGCGCCCGGCACGTTCTGGACCTGCACGCTGCTGGAAATCTTTTCGTCCTGAAGGGCCGCCTGCATCGACCTTGCGGTCTGGTCCCATCCGCCGCCCGGCGCGGCCGGAGCCATGATCTTGTAGTCCTCGGCCATCGCCGGAAGGGCCATGGCGCCGGCAATGATGGATGCCCACACGAACTGCTTCACTGCATTTCCTCCCTTGATACCCGCCGCTGCGGGCTGACACGCATGCGCCGGCTCCCGTCCGGCGGCCGGCCCGTCGCGGACCTCAACCGCAACGTGACATCAGACGCACACGGGCGCAAGCACCCTCGTCCGAAGGTCCAAGATGTTGTGAAACAGGAAGGATTCAGGAACGCAGGAAGGTCAGATAGGCAGGCGGGCGGCCTTCGCGCAGCGCCTTGGCCTCATAGCGCGTGCCCGGCCAACCCTCATAGGGCGTGTGCCAGTCGGCGGCCTCGTGCGCCTGCCATTCGAAGGCGGGGTGGGCCCGGCAGTGCAGAAGGGTCCAGTTGACGTAGGTGTCGATGTCCGAGGCGAAGCGGAAGCGGCCGCCGGGCTTCAGCGCCCGGGCGAAACGGTCGAGATTGGCCGCATTGACGAAGCGGCGCTTCCAATGCCGCTTCTTCGGCCACGGATCGGGATAGAGCAGGTCGATGCCGTCGAGCGACGCCGCGGGCAGCCAGTCGAGCAGCAGCGTCGCGTCGTCGTGGAACAGCCTGATGTTGGCGAGCGGCTGGCGCTCCAGCGCCGCCGCCATCTTGGCCATGCCGTTGACGAAGGGCTCGACGCCGATGAAGCCGGTGCCCGGACGGGTGGTCGCCTCGTGCAGCAGATGCTCGCCGCCGCCGAAGCCGATCTCCAGCCGCACGCCCTCCACCGGCGAGGACAAGAGCCGGCGCAGATCGTCCGGCGCCGGGCTCGACAGGTCGAGCCCGTAGCGCCCCAGCCCCGAGGCCAGCGCCGCCGACTGGCCGGAGCGCAGCGCCTTGCCGCGGCGGCGGCCGAAGAAGGCTTCGCTGGCGCGGCTGGGTCTTTCGTCTTCGCGGGACACGGCTTCAGGCACCTCGCTCAACCGGCGACGGCTTCCTTGAGCGCCTTCACCAGATCGGTCTTTTCCCACGAGAACGAACCGTCACGGCCGGCCTTGCGGCCGAAGTGGCCGTAGGCGGACGTCCGGGCGTAGATCGGCTTGTTGAGGTCGAGATGGCGGCGGATGCCGCTCGGCGACAGGTCCATGACCTTGCGCAGGGCCTCTTCCAGAACCGATTCCTCGACCTTGCCGGTGCCGTGCAGGTCCACATAGACGGACAGCGGCTGGGCGACGCCGATGGCATAGGAAAGCTGGATGGTGCAGCGGTCGGCCAGCTTCGCGGCCACCACGTTCTTGGCGAGGTAGCGCGCCGCATAGGCTGCCGAACGGTCCACCTTGGTGGTGTCCTTGCCGGAGAAGGCGCCACCGCCATGGGGGGCAGCGCCGCCATAGGTGTCGACGATGATCTTGCGGCCGGTGAGGCCCGCGTCGCCGTCCGGGCCGCCGATGACGAACTTGCCGGTCGGATTGATGTACCAGTTGCAGTCCTCGGCGATCTTGAGGTCGCCCAGCGCCTCGCGAATGTAGGGCTCGACGACCTTGCGGACCTTCTTGGAATCCCAGCTTCCGTCGAGATGCTGGGTCGAAAGCACGATCTGGGTCGCCTCGGCGGCCTTGCCGTCCTCGTAACGGACCGTGACCTGACTCTTGGCGTCGGGGCCGAGCTTGCCGACATCACCTTCGCCCTTGTGGCGGGCGGCGGCCAGAAGCTCCAGAATCTTGTGGCTGTAGTAGATCGGCGCCGGCATCAGGTCCGGCGTCTCGCGGCAGGCGTAGCCGAACATGATGCCCTGGTCGCCCGCGCCTTCCTCGCCCTGACGATCGGCGGCGTTGTCGACGCCCTGGCCGATGTCCGGCGACTGGCCGTGCAGCAGCACGTCGATCTTCGCCGTCTTCCAGTGGAAGCCGTCCTGCTCGTAGCCGATCGCCTTGATCGCCTTGCGCGCGGCGGCGCGGATCTTCGAGGGGTTGATGACGGCATGGCCGGAGGCATCCTTGAGGATGTTGCCGTCCTTGTCCTTCTTCAGCAGCGTGTCCGGCACGCGCACCTCGCCCGCGATCACGACGCGGTTGGTGGTGGCCAGCGTCTCGCAGGCCACGCGCACCTTCCAGGGATCCATGCCGCTTTTCTTCGCCTCCCGGTAAACGAGGTCGACGATTTCATCGGATATGCGGTCGCAGACCTTGTCGGGGTGGCCCTCGGACACGGATTCCGAGGTGAAGAGGTAATTCAGACGGCTCACGGGATGTCCCCTCTAGAAATACCGCAGCGGCGGCTGCGGCGTTGCGTCGATATGGCGCGCAACGTGTTAGCGGGGTGGTGCGCGAGTCGTCAAGCTGTCGGGAGGCCGGCGGGAAAGGACTTTCTCCCAAGCCGTCAACAGGAGCATTTATTGGTCGAGATCGTCGGCCGAAAGGGATTTAACCAGATCGACGATCCGCCGACGCACCTTGGGGTCGGTGATCTTCACGAAGGCACGGTTGAGCTGGATGCCTTCCTGGCTGGAGCAGAACTCCATCACCGAGGTCATGGAGCTGTCCTCGGAAAGCCCGCCGCCCGGTCCAGCGTCCTGGGTGGGCGCGTTCTCGAAAAAGAAAGCCGGCGGCACTTCCAATATGGAGGCGATGGCCTGCAGCCGGCTGGCGCCAACGCGGTTGGTGCCCTTTTCATATTTCTGGATTTGCTGGAAGGTTATGCCCAGGCTCTCGCCCAGCCTCTCCTGGCTCATGCCCAGCATGTTGCGTCGCATGCGTATGCGTCCGCCGACATGCGCATCTATCGGATTAGGCTTCTTTTTGTTCTGTTCCGCCATTCGTCCCTCGCCGAATTCCTCCGGCTTTTCTGTTATCATATGCCTTATCGCATCGACCTGCACGAGGCGCGAATGGATGCTCCAGCCTCATCCCAAATAGGCAATCTCATACAATATGAAGTTCTAATATACGGGCTGTCAATTCGATCGTAGGCTCCGCCTTACATTCACAACAAGTGTGGCAGCGACAAGAAGCAGCACTACGATTATGCCATTTATGCGACGCTGCTCATAATTTATGGTTTCCGCATGGTAAACGGGGATGCGGGCGTCTATCGCGCCCAGCGTATCGATGGCCAGCGCGTCGACCACCATCCCCCGCTGCTCGACGATACCGGAGATGCCGGTATTTGCCGCGCGCAGCAAAGGTAAGCCGTTTTCAACGGCGCGTATCTGCGCCTGCCGGAAGTGCTGATACGGCCCCGGCGTGTCGCCGAACCATGCGTCGTTGGTGACATTGACCATGATTTGCGCCGCCTCGGCGTCATGCGCCACCAGTTCGGGGAAAATGACCTCGTAGCAGATGAAGGGCACGGCCCGGGCGCCGCCCGGCAGGCTGAGGTCCTTGCGCTGGCTGCCGGCGTCGAAATTCATCGGGCCGGCGACGAGCTGCTCGATGCCGATGGCGGCGAACAGATCGGCGAAGGGGATGTACTCGCCGAACGGCACCAGATGAACCTTGTCGACCGCATCGACGATCTCGCCGCGGTCGTCGATCGCCACCACCGAATTGTAATAGCGGGTGCGCGTCCCCGGCCCCGAGGCCGCTTCCTCGCGCACGATGCCGGCCAGCAGGAGCTGGCCTTCCTGCAACATCTCGCCGATCGCCGTCAGCGCTTCGGGCCGATCCGTGAACAGGAACGGCACGGACGTTTCGGGCCAGATGATCAGTTGCGGGCGCTCCTGCCCTTGCGCCGGCGGGCGCGAGGACAGTTCGATCAGCGAGGCGAAGATGCGGTCGCGCACCTGAGCGTCCCATTTTTCGCTGAGATCGACATTCGGCTGCACGATACGCACCGACAGATGGTCCCGCGCCTCCGGCACCGGCTTGGTAAGCCGATAATAACCGAAGCCGGCATGGGCGATCAGCAGACCGGCAAACAGGGCGACACCGATCCGCCGCCCGGATTGATCCACCAGCAGCGCCGGCAAGGCGAAGACGAACACGGCAAGGGCGTTCATGCCGTCCATGCCGATCACCGAAACGCTCTGCATGAGCATCGTCACCGGCATCGCGGCATAGCCGATGGCATTCCATGGAAAGCCGGTGAAGAGGAAGCCGCGCAGCCATTCGGCGATGGCAAAGCCGACGGCAAGGGCCGCGATGCGGCCGATGCCGCCGCCCCACATCGAGCGGGCGATGGCTGTCGCCAGCCCGTAGAAAAACGCCAGGCCCAGCGGAATGCCGACCACGGCGAAGGGCAATGCCCAGGCAAAGCTCTCCGCCTCGACCAGCAGCGCCAGCCCGATCCACCACAGGCCGCCGAGGAAATAGCCGAAGCCGAACCACCAGCCGACCGCGAAGGCAGGCTTCAGGCGCCCGAGCCGGCTTGCGGCGCGGTCACCGGTGGTGCCGTCGAGAAGCCAGACCAGCACGGGGAAGGAGATGAAGCAGGCCACCGAAAAATCATAGGGCGCCTGCCCCAGCACGGCCAGCATTCCGGCAAGGAAGGCGACCAACGCCCGCCGCCACCCCCAAAGCAGCACTATCCGGCCGGCAAGGCGTTGCATGAGACCTACCGATCAACACGAATCACCGGCAAAACCTAGCAGGCGGGAGTCCGCGCGCCAAACGCCCATTCACCCGGCATTTGCCGCACCGCGAAGGAAATAGGCCCGCGTGTCCGCATCGGCGGGGTAGAAGCATTCGAGGGTGATCTCGGCGAGCGTGACATCCGTCGCCGTCCCGAAAACGGTGGTGGTCGAAAGCAACGACAGGACCGTGCCGGCCGCGCGCAATCTCAACGGCACGGCGACGGGATTGACCGGCACGGGGGGCTTCGTGCCGGCGCGGAACGGCAGCGCGGCAAGTTCCGCGTGCAGCGCCGCGAGCCTGGCATCGCCGCTGCTTTCCGTCTGCATGCAAAGCCGCTCGAGCAAATGGTGGCGCCACTCGGCCAGATTGTCGATGCGCGGCGCGAGGCCCTGAGGATGGAGGCTCAGCCGCAACACGTTCACCGGCGGAGCAAGCAGCACGGGCGAGACGCCATCGAGCAGCGCCATGACCGCGTCATTGGCCGCGACGAGGTTCCAATGTGCATCGACGGCCAGCGCGGGGAACGGCGCATGCCCGGCCAGCACCGCATCGAGCACCGCCCTTGCCTCGCCCATGGCGGGCTCGTCCAGGGACCGCTCCCCATAGGCGGGCGCAAAACCGCCGGCGAGCAGCAGACGGTTGCGGGCCCGCAACGGCATGTCGAGCTGTTCCGACAAGCGTACCAGCATGTCACGGCTGGCCCCTGCCCTGCCGCTCTCGACGAAGCTCAGGTGGCGCGTCGACACGCCGGCCTCACCGGCCAGTTCGAGCTGGCTGTAGCGGCGGCGGCGCCGCCATTCGCGCAAGAGGTCGCCGACTGTTTCCGTGGTGGTGCTCATGACGCCGACTGTAGCACCGGGTTTCTTTGCGGACATTACCTTGGAGGTAATCGATCCGGTGCAGCAGCGCCGGCATGGTTGGGCGGTCAACAACAAGGAGAACGACCATGACCCAGCCCACGCCCCTTGCCGTCGCCGAAGCCTATCTGGCCGTGTGGAACGAAGCCGACGACGCGCGGCGTCAGGAGGCCATCACCGGTGGCTGGGCCTCCGATGCCCGCTATGTCGATCCGATGATGAACGGCGACGGGCACGGCGGCATCGGCACGATGATTGCCGGAGCGCGCGCGCACTTTCCGGGGCACAGCTTTGCCCTGAGAGGGACACCGGACGGCCATGGGCCGTGGGTCCGCTTTTCCTGGGACCTGGCGCCGGAAGGCGGGGAACCGGTTGCCGGCGGAACCGACATGGTGAAGCTGGACGGCACCGGCCGCATCGAAAGCGTCGTCGGCTTTCTGGATTTCGCGCCCTGAGATGTCGAGGCAAAGGGGGCCGGCCCTGCAGCCGGTCCTCTTGCCGATCGGGGCCGATCAGGCCTGCTCGGCCCTGACCGCGCGCTTGCGCCGGTCTGCCTTGGGGAGTTGCACGATGCGCACGCGCTTGACGCGGCGCGGATCGGCATCCAGCACATGGAACTCGAAGCCGGGTATGGCCTGCACCACCTCGCCGCGCGCCGGCACGCGGCCCAGCGTGTTGAAGATCATGCCGCCGATGGTGTCGACCGATTCGCCGTGCTCGCCGGGTGCGAAATCCTCCCCGATCATGGCCTGCACATCCTCGATCTCGGCCTTGCCGTCGACGATAAACACGCCGTCGCCGGCCTTCGTGATCAACGGATCCTCGTCATCGTGCTCGTCCTCGATGTCACCGACGACCATCTCGACGATGTCCTCCAGCGAGGCGAGACCGTCGGTGCCGCCATATTCGTCGATGACCAGCGCCATCTGGGTGCGCGCCGCCTGCATGCGGCCCATCAGGTCCGACGCCAGCATGGAAGGCGGCACGAACAGGACCGGGCGCATGAGGTTGAGTTCGCCGATGGTGCGCGAGAGATCGACCTGCGACAGGTCGAGCTGGGCGCCGAGCGGCTGCTTGCGAGTGGTGCGGCGCTTCTTGCCGCGGGCGCCGCGCGTGATGTGCCCCAAAACGTCGCGGATATGGATCATGCCGCGCGGATCGTCCAGCGTCTCGGCATAGACGGGCATGCGCGAATGGCCGGACTGCTCGAACATGGTCATCAGATCGGCCAGCGTGGTGCCGATCTCCGCCGCCTCGATGTCGGCGCGCGGCACCATCACGTCCTCGACGCGCACCTCGCGCAAGCGCAGGATGTTGTTGAGCATCGCCCGTTCGCCGGGCGAGAAGGCTTCCGCGTCGACACCGGTCTCGGCCAGGGCGTCGGCGATTTCCTCGCGCAGATTGGTGCCGTTGCGCGGCTTGAACAGCGAGATCAGCTTCTGGACAAGGCCAGGTCCGGCAGGGGCGGCTTCCGCCGGCTGGCTGCCGGTCGCGATACTCGGACTCGGGTCCTCGTCGGAATTCTCGGGAATGTCCCGAGAGCTGCCTGCCTCATCGTGCGGGGCAGTATTTGGCGTTTCGTTCATCGTCGTCCGGTCAGGTTTTCAACGTAATTACGCATAGGGATCGGGAATGGCAAGCCTTGCCAGCGCCCTGCGCTCAACTGCCTCCATGTCCTCCGCCTCTTCCTCGGTCTCGTGATCGTACCCCAGAAGATGCAGAAATCCATGGACCAGCAGATGACTGATATGGTTGTCGAGCGGCTTGTTTTCCAGTTCCGCCTCGCGCGCGACGGTCTCCGCAGCCAGCACGATATCGCCCAGCATGGGTGGCTGGAAGCCTTCCTCCGCCTCGAAAGCTGGAAAGGAGAGGACATTGGTGGGCCTGTCCTTGCCACGCCATTCGGCATTCAGGTCGCGGATGCGGGCATCGTCGCAGAAGACGACGCTCAATTCGCTGCGCCCCGTCCACCGCAGCTGCAACTCGGCCAGAACCGCGCCGACGGCCCGCTCCACCAGATGCAGGAGATCGCTCTGCGGCGGCCAGTCGCCGGCCTCGACCAGAAGGTCTATATCCACCGGAAGCGGCGCCGATGCCGCCAGGTCGCGATTGTCTTCAGGCATGGCGGCGCTCGTCAGCCTTCCAGCCCGCGCGCGACCTTGCCGTCGCGGTCATAGGCCCTGACGATCTCGGCCACCAGCGGATGGCGCACCACATCGACATCGTTGAAGCGCACGGTGACGACACCCGGCACGCCGTCCAGCACGCGCAACGCCTCGACCAGCCCGGACTTCGTGTTCGGCGGCAGGTCGATCTGGGTCGGGTCGCCGGTAACGATCATGCGCGAATTTTCCCCGAGACGCGTGAGGAACATCTTCATCTGCATGGAGGTCGTATTCTGCGCCTCGTCGAGAATGACGGCGGCGTGGGAGAGCGTGCGACCGCGCATGAAGGCCAGCGGCGCGATCTCGATGACGCCGGCGGTGATCGCCCGTTCCACCTTGTCGCCCGGCATCATGTCGTAGAGCGCGTCATAGAGCGGCCGCAGATAGGGATCGACCTTCTCCTTCATGTCGCCCGGCAGGAAGCCCAGCCGCTCGCCGGCCTCGACCGCCGGCCGCGACAGGATGATGCGCTCGACCATGCCGCGTTCCAGCAGCATGGCGGCGTGCGCCACCGCCAGATAGGTCTTGCCGGTGCCGGCCGGACCGACGCCGAACACCAGCTCGGAGCGCTCCAGCGCCCGCATATAGGCGTCCTGGTTCAGCGAGCGGGCATAGATGGTCTTCTTGCGCGTGGAAATCTGCGCGGCCGACATCTTGCCCTTGCGCTCCATGGTCGGCAGGATGAGCTGGTCGTCGGCGGCGATGGCCATGCGCACCGCGCCATCGACATCGGACTGGCTGATTTCGGAACCCTTCTGGAGGATGTCGTAGAGGCTGTCGAGCGCGCGGCGCGCCTGCTCGGCGGCGACGGCGGAACCGCGGATGGTGAGCTGGTTGCCGCGCGAGCGAATATCGACGCCCAGCTTCTGCTCCAGCCGCGCCAGATTCTCGTCGAACTGGCCGTAGAGCGAGCCGGCAAGCTTGTTGTTGTCGAAGGTGAGCACGATGTGGGCCATGTCCGAGGCTCCGGATGGAACGCTGGAGGAGGGTCCATCGGGGCTCGTATTCGTCAGGTCGGCTGCGCTCAACCGTCTCTCCAAATCTGCCGGGGCCAGATCGTCCGGTTCATCCGCGATCAGGCCGGTTCGGCGAACAGGCTGTTGTGGCCAGTCTTCGTGATTCGCACATCAATAATGTCACCGATTTCGGCGACCTTTTCATCAACAATCACCGGCTGGAGCCAGGGCGAGCGGCCCACCTTCTGCCCAGGCTGACGGCCCGGCTTCTCGATCAGCGTCGACATGGTACGCCCGATCATGGAAGCGGTGAAGGCCTGCTGCTGCTCGCCGAGCAGCGCCTGCAGCCGCTGCAGCCGTTCGTCCTTGACCGGTTCCTCGACATGACCGTCCATCTCGGCCCCCGGCGTGCCGGGGCGCGGGGAATATTTGAAGGAGAAGGCCGAGGCGTAGGAAACCTCGCGCACGATCCTCATCGTGTCCTCGAAATCGGCCTCCGTCTCGCCCGGGAAGCCGACGATGAAATCGCCCGACATGGCGATGTCGGCGCGGGCCGAGCGAATACGCTCGAGCAGGCGCAGATAATCCGCGGCGGTGTGGCGGCGGTTCATCGCCTTCAGGATGCGGTCGGACCCGGACTGCACCGGCAGATGCAGATAGGGCATCAGCGCGCCGAGGTCGCGATGGGCGGCAATCAGCTCGTCGTCCATGTCGCGCGGATGGCTGGTGGTGTAGCGCAGCCGCGTAAGGCTGGGAATTTCCGCCAGCCGGAACAGCAGGCGGCCGAGCCCCCATTCGGAACCGTCCGGCCCCTCGCCGTGCCAGGCATTGACGTTCTGGCCAAGCAGGGTGACCTCGCGCACGCCGGCCTCGGCCAGCCGCTCGGCCTCGGCCACGATCTGGGCGACCGGGCGCGAGACTTCCGAACCGCGCGTGTAGGGCACCACGCAGAAGGTGCAGAACTTGTCGCAGCCTTCCTGCACGGTGAGGAAGGCGGTGACGCCGCGCCGGGCCACTTCCGCGCGGCGCGGCTGCGGCAGGTGGGCGAACTTGTCCTCGATGGCGTATTCGGTCTCGACGACCTTCTCGCCGTTGCGCACCTTGGCCAGCACGTCCGGCAGCCGGTGATAGGTCTGCGGGCCGACGACCAGATCCACGGCCGGAGCGCGGCGGATGATCTCGCTGCCCTCGGCCTGCGCCACGCAGCCGGTGACGCCGATCACCAGATCGCCGCCATTGCCCTGCCGCTCGGCCTTCATGTCGCGGATGCGGCCAAGCTCGGAATAGACCTTCTCGGCCGCCTTCTCGCGGATATGGCAGGTGTTGAGCAGCACTAGATCGGCGTCCTCGATCGCCTCGGTCGCCACATAGCCGTCGGCGGCCAGCGCATCGGTCATGCGCTGCGAATCGTAGACGTTCATCTGGCAGCCATAGGTCTTGACGAAGACCTTCTTCGGCGTGCCCTTTTCGGTCGGAAGGGTTGGCGTCTGTTCCATCGGCGGGCTTCTACCAGCAAAAGCCGGGCGAATCTATGCTTTTGGCCCAGTTTGTGGCGGCTTGGGACGCGGCGCAGGCAGCGGCTCGCGCAGCGCCGCGGCAAACATCTCCCGCACCCGTTCTTCCACCAGCCGGGCCGCCTGCTTGCGGTTGTCGCCGGCGGCGAAGACGACCGGTTCGCCGAACCGCACCTCGACGTCCATGGCGCCGGTGCCGAGCAGGGTTTTGGCATGGGGCGCAAGGTCCTGATCGCCGATCCAGCTTGCCAGCGCCCGAAAGCGGCGGCCGAGCGGCATGCCGTGCAGCCGCGTATAGACGATCGCCACCGGTTGTATGGCCACCTCGCGTGCCGCGCCATCGGCAATCGCCATGGTGGCCGCGCCGAACAGCGTGCTCTTGAACGGCAGCATCAGGTTGCCGTCGCCGGTCGTGCCCTCCGCGAAAAGTACCATGGCCTCGCCATTGACGAGCCGCCCGGCGATCTCGCCGGCCTGATCGCCGGATTTGCGCCGCCGCTCGCGGTCTATGTAGACGGTGCGCTGGAGGCTCGACAGGAAACCCACCAGCGGCCAGCCCTGCATGTCGGCCTTGGCGATGAAACGGACATCGGCGATGGCGCCAAGAACGGGAATGTCGGTCCAGGACACATGGTTGGCCGCGATCAGCAGCGGGCGCTGCGGCGCCAGCTTGCCGGTCACATGCACGCGCATGCCCAGCGCCCGGAGGATGACGCGGTGCCAGACCTTCAGCACCACCGTCTCGCGCCATAGCCCGGTCTTCATCGATATGAGCTGCAAAGGCACGAGGACCAGCGTTCCCGAAGCCGCCAGGGCCAGCGCCAGACCGATCCTCAGCTTCGCGATCATGCAGCCGGGCCGCCGTCAGCGCAGGTCGCGGCGCATGACCAGCGCGCCGGTCGGGCCGTTTTCGGTCGACTGGTAGTAATTGGGCCGCTTGCCCACCTCGCGGAAGCCAAGGCGCCGGTAAAGCGCGATCGCCGCCGGGTTGGCCTCGTCCACCTCCAGGAACAGCGCCTCGGCGCGCTGGGCGTGAAGCTCGCGCAGCACCGCATCCATGAGCTGCCAGCCGAGCCCGTGCCGGCGATGGGCGCGCGCCACGACGATGGTGAGGATTTCGGCCTCACCGGCGGCCAGCCGCGCCAGCACGAAGCCGACCGGCCCACGTCCGCGCCGTCCCACTTCACGGGCGGCAAAGCCGAACACCGTGTCCTGCCCCAGAAGCGAGGCGAATTCCTCATCGGCCCACGGGCGGCTGAAGCCCTCCGCGTGAAGCGTGGCGGCAATGGCGCTGTCGTCCACCGACAGCGGCTGCAACGCATATTCGCGGCGCAAGGATGAAAGGAAAGGTATGCGCATGCGAATTTCTCCTCCCCGCGCAGCCGCCGTCACGAACCTGTTCGCGGCAAGACGAAGCCGGCCTGCGGCTTGGCGTCCGCATCGCGCAGATAGACGGGCCGGGGCCTTTCGCCCGCCCCCTTTCCCGCAGCGAGCCTTGCATAGACGGCGATGTCGGCGGTCGCCTTCACCGGGCCGATCTCGGCCGATCCGCCCAGCGCCGCCACCGCTTCAGCAACGGTGCCGGCGAGCACGGCATCCGCTTGTTTTGCCAGCCGGGCCGCTTCCTCCAGGCTCGTCGCGGCCGGGCCGAACAGCGGCTTGAGGTGCTTGTCGTAGAGCCCCGCATGGATTTCGCCGCGCCCGCCGTCGAGAGCCGCCAGCACCGCGCGGCCGGGGAAGCCGTCCGCCGCTTCCGCCGCCAGCGCTTCCAGCGTCGTCACCCCGATCGCCGGGATTTTCAGGGCAAGCGCCAGGCCGCGCGCCGTCGACACGCCGACCCTCACCCCGGTGAAGGAGCCGGGGCCGACCGAAACGGCGATGGCATCGAGCCCGGCAAAGGTTTTTCCGGCCTTGCCGAGCGCGGCGTCGATGACGGCCATCAGATGCTCGGCATGGCCCTTGCCGAGATCGCGCACCTCGCGGCCAAGCTCGATGCCCCCGCCCGCATCATAGACGCAGGCGGCACAGAGGCTGGCGGAACAATCCAGGGCAAGCACGATCATGGTGCGCATGGGCTAGCGCATGTGCAGGCGCATCACAAGGCGGCGCGCATGCAAACGCGCCGCAAGTATCGGCGCGGCCACCGGCCGGGACGATGCCGGCCGGTGGCCTAGAGATCACGAAGCGAGCTTCGCCTTGAGTTCGAGCCGGCGCTGGTGGAGCAGCGGCTCGGTGTAGCCGCTCGGCTGCTCGCGCCCCTTGAAGACCAGGTCACAGGCGGCCTGGAAGGCGATCGAGGCGTCGAAATCCGGGGCCATCGGCCGGTAGAGCGGATCGCCGGCATTCTGGCGGTCGACCACGGCGGCCATGCGCTTCATCGTTTCCATCACCTGCTCCTCGCTGCACACGCCATGGTGCAGCCAGTTGGCGATGTGCTGGGAGGAGATGCGCAGCGTGGCGCGGTCCTCCATCAGGCCGACATCGTTGATGTCCGGCACCTTGGAGCAGCCGACGCCCTGGTCGACCCAGCGCACCACATAGCCGAGGATGCCCTGCGCGTTGTTGTCCAGCTCGAGCTGGATGTCCTGCGGCGTCCAGTTGGGGCGCACCGCCACCGGCACGGTCAGAAGATCGTCCAGCTTCGCCTTCGGGCGGTTGCGGATCGCGGCCTGAACGGCATGCACATTGACCTGATGGTAGTGGGTGGCGTGCAGCGTGGCCGCCGTGGGCGACGGCACCCAGGCGGTGTTGGCGCCGGCCTTGGGGTGGGCGATCTTCTGCTCCAGCATCGCCGCCATCATGTCGGGCATCGCCCACATGCCCTTGCCGATCTGGGCATGGCCGGACAGGCCGCATTCGAGGCCGGTGTCGACGTTCCAGGCCTCATAGGCCCCGATCCACGGCGCCTGCTTCATGTCGCCCTTGCGGATCATCGGGCCGGCTTCCATCGAGGTGTGGATCTCGTCGCCGGTGCGGTCGAGGAAGCCGGTGTTGATGAAGGCCACGCGCGCCGCGGCGGCACGGATGCATTCCTTGAGGTTGACGGTGGTGCGCCGCTCCTCGTCCATGATGCCCATCTTGATGGTATTGCGGGCCATGCCCAGCAGGTCCTCGACGCGGTCGAAAATCTCGACGGCGAAGGCGACCTCCTCCGGCCCGTGCATCTTGGGCTTGACCACATACATGGAGCCGGCGCGGCTGTTGGCGCGGCGGCCCTTCGGCCCGACATCGTTGAGGGCGATCAGCGCGGTGATCGCCGCGTCCATGATGCCCTCGGGAATTTCCGAACCGTCCTTGAGCAGGATCGCCGGGTTGGTCATCAGGTGGCCGACATTGCGCACCAGCATCAGCGAGCGGCCCGGCAGCACCAGCTCGCCGCCGCCAGGCGCGGTGTAGGCACGGTCGCCGTTCAGGCGGCGTGTGAAGGTGCGGCCGTCCTTGGAGATCTCCTCGGCAAGGTCGCCCTTCATCAGGCCCAGCCAGTTGCGGTAGACGACGACCTTGTCCTCGGCGTCCACGGCCGCGACCGAATCCTCGCAGTCCTGGATGGTGGTCAGCGCCGCTTCCAGCACGATGTCGGAAATGCCGGCCTTGTCGGTCTTGCCGATCACGCTGTCGCGGTCGATGACGATCTCGACATGCAGGCCGTTCTTCCTGAGCAGAACGGCCGACGGCGCGGAGGCCTCGCCGCGATAGCCGGCGAACTGGGCCGGATCGGCAAGGCCGGTCTCACCGACGACGAGCTTGCCGTCCCGGACCGACAGCGCGCCCGCATCCGCCCAGGAGCCACCCTGCAACGGAGCGCTCTCGTCGAGGAAGTTGCGGCCCCAGGCGATGACCTTGCCGCCTCGCACCGGATTGTAGCCCTTGCCCTTCCCGGCACCGTCGGCCTCGGCGATCGCGTCGGTGCCGTAGAGCGCATCGTAGAGCGAGCCCCAGCGCGCATTGGCGGCATTGAGCGCATAGCGCGCATTCATCACCGGCACGACGAGCTGCGGACCGGCGACCTCGGCGATCTCGGGATCGACATTGGCGGTCGTCACCTCGAAGGCCGGGCCTTCCGGCACCAGATAGCCGATCTCGGCCAGGAATGCCTTGTAGCCGTCCAGATCGACCGGCGCGCCATTGTCGCGATACCACTGGTCGAGCCTGCCCTGCAATTCGGCCCGCCGATCGAGGAGCGCACGGTTGCGCGGCGCCAGATCGTGCGCGATCGCCGAAACGCCGGACCAGAAAGCCTGCGCATCGATGCCGCTGCCTGCCAGCGCCTCGTTTGCCACGAAGTCGTGCAGGACGCGCGCGATACGAAGACCGGCGATCTCAATGCGATCCGACATTCCCAAAACCTCCAATAAACTGTTTCCACCGGCGGTGCGGTATGTTTGGGGGCGGCTTTGGCATGAAAAAGCGCAAGGGGTCAATGATACGCTTGTATCAGACCGGCCCTTATCCTTGGGTCAAAAGGCCCGCATGCGGGCGACCCACCATGCAGGCGCAGGCATCGATGCCTAACGCTCCGTGTCGAGCCAGATGGTCACCGGCCCGTCATTGACCAGCGCGACCTTCATGTCGGCGCCGAAAATGCCGTTGGCGACCGCTACCCCGTGGGCGGCCACAGCGGAAGAAAAATGCTCGTAGAGCCGCTTGCCCTCATCGGGCGCGGCGGCGGTGGAGAAACCGGGCCGGTTGCCTTTCGTCTCGGCGGCCAGCGTGAACTGGCTGACGACCAGCGCGCTCCCGCCGATGTCGAGCAGCGAACGGTTCATGCGCTCCTGCTCGTCGCGGAAGATGCGCAGGTTCACCACCTTGCGCGCCAGCCATTCCGATTGCGCTTCCGTATCGCCCTGCATGGCGCAGACAAGAACCAGCAGGCCCGCACCGATCTCGCCGACGATGTTGCCATCAACGGTGACGCCGGCCTCGCTCACGCGTTGGACGAGTGCGCGCATGGCCGCGATCAATCGCCCATCTTGAGGGCCTGGATGAAAGCTTCCTGCGGGATGTCGACCTTGCCGAACTGCCGCATGCGCTTCTTGCCTTCCTTCTGCTTTTCCAGAAGCTTGCGCTTGCGGGTGGCGTCGCCGCCATAGCACTTGGCGGTCACGTCCTTGCGCAGGGCCGAGATGGTCTCGCGCGCGATGATGCGGCCGCCGATGGCCGCCTGGATCGGAATCTTGAACATGTGCTGCGGAATGAGGTCCTTCAGCTTCTCGCACATGGCGCGGCCGCGCTTTTCCGCCGCCGAGCGGTGGACCAGCATGGACAGCGCATCGACCGGCTCGTCATTGACGAGGATCAACATCTTGACCAGGTCGCCCTCGCGATAGTCTGTCAGGTGGTAGTCGAAGGAGGCGTAGCCCTTGGAGATTGACTTCAGGCGGTCGTAGAAGTCGAACACCACCTCGTTGAGCGGCAGGTCGTAGACCAGCATGGCGCGCTTGCCGACATAGGACAGGTCGGCCTGGATGCCGCGCCGGTCCTGGCACAGCTTGAGGATGGCGCCCAGATAATCGTCGGGCGTGAGAATGGTCGCCCTGATCCACGGCTCCTCGATGTGGGCGATCTTGACCACGTCGGGCATGTCGGCGGGGTTGTGAAGCTCCTTCACCTCGCCATTGTTCATCACCATGCGGTAGACGACGCTCGGCGCCGTGGCGATCAGGTCGAGGTCGAATTCGCGCTCCAGCCGCTCCTGGATGATCTCCAGATGCAGGAGGCCGAGGAAGCCGCAGCGGAAGCCGAAGCCGAGCGCGGCCGAGGTTTCCATCTCGTAAGAGAAGGAGGCGTCGTTGAGGCGCAGCTTGCCGACGGCGGCGCGCAGATCCTCGAAATCGGCGGCATCGACCGGGAACAGGCCGCAGAACACCACCGGCTGAGCGGGTTTGAAGCCAGGAAGCGCCTCGGCGGTCGGGCGGCGGTCCTCGGTTATGGTGTCGCCGACGCGCGTGTCGGCCACTTCCTTGATCGAGGCGGTGATGAAGCCGAACTCGCCGGGGCCGATCGCATCGGCCTGCACCATCTTGGGCGTGAAGAAGCCGGCGCGCTCGACGGGGTATCTGGCGCCGGTGCCCATCATGCGGATGGTCTGGCCCTTCCTGAGCACGCCGTCGATGACGCGCACCAGGACGATGACGCCGAGATAGGCGTCGTACCAGCTATCGACCAGCATGGCCTTCAGCGGCTTCGAGGCATCGCCCTCGCGCGGCGGCGGAAGCTGGTGGACGATGGCTTCCAGAACGTCCTCGATGCCGATGCCGGTCTTGGCCGAGATCATCACCGCCTGCGAGGCGTCGAGGCCGATGACCTCCTCCACCTGCTCCTTGATGCGCTCGGGCTCGGCGGCGGGCAGGTCGATCTTGTTCAAGACCACGACGATCTCGTGATTGTTGTCGATGGCCTGGTATACATTGGCGAGCGTCTGGGCTTCGACGCCCTGCGAGGCATCGACCACCAGAAGCGAGCCCTCGCAGGCGGAAAGGCTGCGCGAAACCTCATAGGCGAAGTCGACGTGGCCAGGCGTGTCGATGAGGTTGAGGATGTAGTCCTCGCCGTTCTTGGCCCGATAGTTCAGGCGCACGGTCTGCGCCTTGATGGTGATGCCGCGCTCCTTCTCGATATCCATATTATCGAGAACCTGCTCCTTGCCGGCCATTTCGCGCGCGTCCATGCCGCCCGTCAGCTGGATCAGACGATCGGCGAGCGTGGACTTGCCATGGTCGATGTGGGCGACGATGGAGAAGTTGCGGATGTGGTCGAGGGGTGTGCTCATGGGCGCGGCCTTTATCAGGCGGGCCGCACCTCGGCAAGCAGGAGCGCGCGGCTCCCGCTCGCATACGGCATCGGCTTGCGTCTATTTCGGCTCGCCGGTAACCGGGTCGAAGCGGATTTCGACCTTGGCCTTGTCGGTGGTGTAATAGGTCACCTCATAGGCCCCGTCGTCCCATTCGATGTCGTCGATGTAGCGGAAACCCTCGCGCTGCTCGACCTTGGCGACGATCTCCGACAGCTTCATCGCATTCTGCGGCGGTGCCCGGTCGGGCGTCTGGGCGTAGGCGGGCGCAAGGCCGACACCGGCCATGAGCGCGGCGGCAAGCAGTGTCGGGACAATCTTCCTGGTCATTCGGTCAGCCTCCATTTCGCTTCCGATCGTGTCCCCAACTAAGTGTGCACAGCCAGGCGAAAGGCAAGCCCCGGTTTCGCCTCCTGTCGGGAAATGTCAGCAGGCGCATTGACTTTGCCGGCATCGCACCGACATTCGGGCCCTGCGAAAAATACATTCCAGCCCGAAGCGATCTTCATGCAGCCAGCCATTTCGATTTCCGGCGTCTCGAAAACCTATGCCAGCGGTTTCAGCGCACTCAAGGACATCAATCTCGACATCAGGCACGGCGAGATCTTCGCCCTGCTCGGCCCCAACGGCGCCGGCAAGACGACGCTGATCTCGATCGTGTGCGGCATCGTCAACCGCTCTTCCGGCACGGTGATGGTGGATGGCCACGACATCGGCCGCGACTACCGCGCGGCGCGCGCCCTGATCGGGCTGGTGCCGCAGGAGCTGACCGTCGAATCCTTCGAGACCGTGTGGGCCGCCCTCAGCTACAGCCGCGGCCTGTTTGGCAAGGCCCCCAACCCCGCGCTGATAGAGCAGATCCTGAAAGACCTTTCGCTGTGGGACAAGCGCGACGCCAAGATCATCACGCTTTCCGGGGGCATGAAGCGGCGGGTGATGATCGGCAAGGCGTTGGCGCACGAGCCGAAGATCCTGTTCCTCGACGAACCGACCGCGGGCGTCGACGTGGAACTGCGGCAGGACATGTGGGCGATGGTGCGCAGCCTGCGCGAAAGCGGCGTCACCATCATCCTCACCACACACTACATAGAGGAGGCCGAGGAGATGGCCGACCGCGTCGGCGTCATCAACCGCGGC
This sequence comes from Aquamicrobium terrae, assembly GCF_040545735.1. Classification (GTDB taxonomy): domain Bacteria; phylum Pseudomonadota; class Alphaproteobacteria; order Rhizobiales; family Rhizobiaceae; genus Mesorhizobium; species Mesorhizobium terrae_A. The sequence continues at coordinate 17,252 of NZ_JBEPML010000011.1, read as the reverse complement.
GAGATCGTGCTGGTGGAGGACAAGGACGAGCTGATGCGCAAGCTCGGCCGCAAGCAGCTGCGGATGGAGTTGCGCAAGAAGCTGGACACCGTGCCGCCGTCGCTGGCCGGCTATGGGCTCGAACTGTCACCGGATGGCGACACGCTCACCTATACCTACGACCACCAGAGCGACCGGCCGGGAGTCGCCTCGCTGCTGCGCGATCTGGAGGCGGCCGACATCGCCTTCCGCGATCTCGACACGGAAAACAGCTCGCTGGAAGAAATCTTCGTCAATCTGGTCAGGAAGGCGTCATGAACCGTCACGCGATCTGGGCCATCTACCGCGTCGAGATGGCCCGCACCCTGCGCACGCTGCTGCAAAGCGTGGTGTCGCCGGTCATCTCGACCTCGCTCTATTTCGTCGTCTTCGGCGCCGCCATCGGCTCGCGCATCGACCAGATCGACGGGGTCAGCTACGGCGCCTTCATCGTGCCGGGCCTCATCATGCTGTCGCTGCTCACCCAGTCGATCTCCAACGCCTCCTTCGGTATCTATTTCCCGAAATTCGTCGGCACGATCTACGAGCTCCTGTCGGCCCCCGTCTCCTATCTGGAGATCGTCATCGCCTATGTGGGCGCGGCGGCCACCAAGTCGGCGGCCATCGGCCTGATCATCCTGGCCACCTCGGCGCTGTTCGTGCCGCTGCATATCGAGCACCCGTTCTGGATGCTCGCCTTCCTGATCCTGACGGCGGTGACATTCTCGCTGTTCGGCTTCATCATCGGCATCTGGGCCGGCACGTTCGAGCAGTTGCAGCTCGTGCCGCTGCTGATCGTCACGCCGCTCACCTTCCTCGGCGGCTCCTTCTATTCGATCGACATGCTACCCGGCATCTGGCGCACCATCACCCTGTTCAACCCGGTGGTCTATCTCGTCAGCGGCTTCCGCTGGGCCTTCTTCGGCAGGGCCGACGTGTCGCTCGGCCTCAGCCTCGGCATGACGCTGGTGTTCCTGTTCGCCTGCATGGGCATCGTCGCCTGGATATTCCGCACCGGTTATCGGCTGAGGACATAGCCGCCGATCTTCGTCCCGGCGCTTGACCGCAGGCCCCAAGATCGGGACAAACCGGCATGTCGATGCGCAGACAAAAAGAAGATGGGCGCAGACAAGGAAGAAGGTCCGGATGAAGCCGATCACCACCCTCATCGGCCGTATCGAACTGCCCCTGCTGCTGGCCGGCGTCATCGTCGCCGGCGGGCTGTGGGGCTTCCTCGAACTGACCGAGATCGCCACCGACCGGGCGCCGCATGCGCTGGACAGCGAAATCCTGCTGTTCTTCCGGGTGGAGGGCCAGCCGGGCGTGCCGATCGGGCCCGAATGGCTGCCCAAGGTGGTGCGCGACATCACCGCGCTCGGCAGCGCCGCCGTGCTTACCCTGATCACCGCGGCCACCGCGCTCTACCTGTTCGTCGCCCGGCGCCCGGCAACGGCCCTGTTCGTCATCGCCGCCGTGGTCAGCGGCCAGATCCTGTCCAGCCTGCTCAAGGCCGGCATCGACCGGCCGCGGCCGGAACTGGTGCCGCATCTGATGCAGGAAACCTCGCTTTCCTTCCCCAGCGGCCACGCCATGATCTCGGCGCTGGTCTATCTGACGCTCGGAGCGCTGGCGAGCGGCATCACCCCCCGGCGCGCCACGAAGATCTACATCCTGTCGCTGGCGGTGTTCATCGCGCTGCTGGTGGGCGTGTCGCGCCTCTATCTCGGCGTCCACTGGCCCTCGGACGTGATGGCGGGCTGGTGCGCCGGCTTTGCCTGGGCAATGGTCTGGTGGATGGCCGCCCGGCTGATGCCACGCAACGGCGAGGCTGAAAATGGCGCGGATGATCAATCCTCAAACATCCATAATGATGTTTGACACATCACTATGAACGTATCATATATGCATATTGCAGATCCAGACGGGAGACTGTGCCGGTGATCACAGCAGCGCAGATGCGCGCCGCGCGGGCACTCGCCGGCATCGACCAGAAGACGCTCGCCGAACGGGCCGGCGTCTCGCTGCCGACCATCCAGCGGATGGAGGCCAGCGAAGGCGTGGTGCGCGGCGTGGTGGACACGCTGATGAAGGTCATCCAGGCGCTCGATGAGGCCGGGGTGGAACTGATCGGCGAGAACCAGTCCAGCGAGCGCGGCGGAAGAGGCGTGCGCCTCAAGCTGTAGCGGCGGGCGCGGCGGCAGGCTCCCCTTCTGGATCGGCACGGCAGGGCCGCCCCGGCGGCCGGTTATACGGTGCGAAGGCCGATTCATGAAACAGCCCCGCAGATCGCGGCAGCGTTCCGGCTCCACGGAGCCTACTTTCGGTGAACTCTACACGCCCAAGCTGGTGACCGTGCTGCGCGAAGGCTACGGCCTTGCCCAGTTCAAGGCCGACGCCATCGCCGGGCTGACCGTCGCCATCGTGGCGCTGCCCCTGTCGATGGCGATCGCCATCGCTTCCGGGGTCGGGCCGGAAAAGGGCCTGTTCACGGCAATCGTCGGCGGCTTCCTCGTCTCGCTGCTCGGCGGCAGCCGCTTCCAGATCGGCGGGCCGGCCGGCGCCTTCATCGTGCTGGTGGCCGCCACCGTCGACCGCCATGGCGTCGACGGGCTGGTGCTGGCGACGATGATGTCGGGCATGATGATGGCCGGGGCCGGCTGGCTCAGGCTCGGCACCTACATCAAGTTCATCCCCTATCCCGTCACCGTCGGCTTCACCGCCGGCATCGCCGTCATCATCTTCGCCAGCCAGCTTACGGACCTGTTCGGGCTTACGCTCACTGAAAAGGAGCCGGGTGACCTCATTCCCAAGCTGATGGCCCTGTTGCGCGCCGCCCCGACGGTCAATGCCGGCGCGGTGGGGATCGCGGCGCTGACCATAGGTGTCATCGTCGGGCTGAAGCGCTGGCGGCCCTCATGGCCGGGCATGCTGATCGCCGTGGCGCTGGCCTCTGTCGTCGCCAGCGGGCTCGACGTGGAGACCATCGGCACCCGCTTCGGCGGCATCCCTTCGATGCTGCCCAGCCCTTCCCTGCCCGCCATGAGCGCCGACAAGGTGCTGGTCGTGCTGCCCGACGCGGTCGCCTTCACTCTGCTCGGCGCCATCGAATCGCTGCTGTCGGCGGTGGTCGCGGACGGCATGACCGGCCGCCGCCACCGTTCCAACTGCGAACTGGTGGCGCAGGGCGCGGCCAATATCGGTTCGGCCTTGTTCGGCGGCATCTGCGTGACCGGCACCATCGCCCGCACCGCCACCAATGTACGCGCCGGCGCGCATGGCCCGGTGTCGGGCATGCTGCATTCCGTCTTCCTGCTGGCCTTCATGCTGCTGGCGGCCCCGCTCGCCAGCTACATACCGCTGGCCGCTCTTGCCGGCGTGCTGGCCGTGGTCGCCTGGAACATGATCGAGCGGCCGGCCTTCCGGGCGCTCATCCGCTCCTCGCGCGGCGACGCGGCGGTGCTGCTCATCACCTTTGCGCTGGTCGTCTTCCGCGACCTCACCACCGGCATCGTCGTCGGCTTCGCGCTGGGGGCGCTGCTGTTCATCGACCGCATGGCCAAGTCGGTCGAGGTCGAGGCGGAAGCGCCGCTGGTGGCCGACGACCTTGCCGACACCGCCAATGGCGAGCGCGAGGCCTATGATTCTTCCGCCGTGACCGATCCCGACATCGTCGTCTACCGCATATCGGGCGCCTTCTTCTTCGGCGCGGCCTCGACGGTCGGCAGCGTGCTCGACCGCATCGCCGACCAGCGCAAGACCTTCATCCTCGACTGCTCGGGCATCCCGCTGGTGGATTCGACCGGCGCCAATGTGCTGGAAGGCGTGGCGCACAAGGCCGCGAAGCAGGGCGTGCTGTTCTACATCGCCGGCGCCTCGCCGCAGATGCGCAAGCTGCTGACCGCGCACGGGGTGAAGCCGCCGCTGGTGCATTACCGCGCCACGGTGGCCTCGGCGAAATCTCACGCCCGCGCCGAGGTGCGCCACGCTCAGCCGGAGCCGGAAGCGGCCGGCTGAGCATCCCCCGGCGGACCGAGGTCGCCCCAGACCACGGTGCGATAGTCGAAGCCGTATTCCAGCGTCGGCTTGACGATGCGGAAATAGGGCGACAGGTCGAAGTCGCGCGGCGTGTAGAGCGAATAGTGGCGGATATGCAGGATTTCCTGCCGCGAGAAATGCGATTGCGCCGAGGCCCGCCCGGGCGCCAGCGTGATCTCCGGCAGGATCGGATAGCGGATCGCCTCATAGGCCTGCGCGATCAGGGTCGAGCAGATGGCCCGCGTCGGGTCGCCGGAACCGAAGGCGATCATGCGCCGGCGCCAGCGCACGGGCACCGGCGGCGCCGGGAAGAAATAGCGCAGCATGTCGAAGATGTTCTTCATGTCGTAGCGCAGGCCGAGCCTGTCGACCATGAAGGCGACGACCTGATCGCGGTCCTCGGGCGTCAGCCCGCTCGCCCGGCAGATGCGGGTGTTGTAGGTGCGATAGCGTGAGAGCGGCACCGCCACGCAGCCATCGCCCATCGTCACCTCGATCAGGCGCGGCCGCTCCGAACCGTCCTCGGGTTCCGGCAGCGCATCGCCGACATAGAGCGCGGCATGCGACCAGGTCGACTGCGTCAGATATTTGATGGCCGCCGAGATCTTCTGGTTGCCCTCGACGAGCAGTATGTCGCCCGGCTCCAGCGTGCGGCGCAGCGTGTCCGGGTCGGAGGGCGTATAGGGTTCGTAGCCGGAGGATTCGGCTTGCAGGCGCCGGGCGAGCCAGCGGCCGACGCGGTCGAGCAGGGTTTCGGCGGGCGCGGTCATCTGGTGTCGCCCGGAAAGCCGTTCAGGGCCAGCGAGGCGTTCGAATAGCGGATATCGCCGGTGATCTCGGGGCCCAGCCACTCCGGCAGCGCTCCATCCGCCACCCGGTCCGGCGTCTCCAGCTCGGCCACGACAAGGCCGTCCAACGCGCCGGCGAACACGTCCACCTCGTAGAGATAGCCGTCATGGGGCACATTGTAGCGGGCCTTGACGATGGTGGTGCCGAGCGCGAAGGCCTGCATCTCCTTCGCGTCGTCCAGCGGAATGTCGTATTCGAACTCGTCGCGGGCGCTGAGGTCGCTGCCGAACTTCAGCGTCAGCCGCGCCTCGCCGCCGTTGGAAATGCGCACGCGCACCGAGCGCTCGGCGGTGATGGCCAGATAGAACTGGAGGATGGCGATGCGCGATTGCGCCTGCTCCTGCCACGACTTGTCCCTCACCAGAAACTTGCGTTCCACTTCCTTGGCCATGCGGGCGACTTAAGCGCCAAGGCGCTGCCAAATCAACCGCCGATGCCGCCGAAACATCGGTCACGCCTGCGCACGCCCTGCGTGTTCCGGCCCGCATTTCCCCTTAGCTTGACTTTAATCAATCGATTGATTAAATTTAGGCATGGCTACCCTTCCGCCCCGCCCCTCTTCCACAGAACCGCCCGCGGCCGACACGACCCGCGCCGCATTGGTGCGCGCGGCCCTGACCCTGTTCGGAAGCCAGGGCTTCGAGGGCACCTCCACCCGCGAGGTCGCGGCGCTCGCCAATGCCAATATCGGCTCCATCGCCTATCATTTCGGCAACAAGGAAGGCCTGCGCATCGCGGTTGCGGATTTCATCGCCGAAACCATGCAGACCATTGCCCTGCAAGCCATTGGCGGCCTCGACGGCCCGGCAGCGAAGCCCGCCGGGGCGGAAGCGGCGCGCGCCCAGTTGCTGACGGGGCTGGAACGGCTGATCGCCTTCATCATCGCCCGGCCCGAGGCGGGCGACATCGTGCGCTTCGTACTGCGCGAGATGTCGCAACCCTCGGCCGCCCTCGACCGCATCTACAATGGCGTGTTCGAGCCGGCCCACCGGCGGCTATGCCTCATCTGGGAAGAGGCGACGGGGGAGCCGGCCGAAAGCGAGCGGACGCGGCTCACCGTCTTCACCCTCCTGGGGCAGGCGCTCTATTTCCGCATCGGCGCCGAGGTGGTGAAGCGACGCATGGGGTGGGAAACGTTCGGCGAGGCGGAAGCCGGCAAGGTGGCCGATGTGGTCCGCGACAATCTCCTCACCATCCTGTCTTCGAGAATCGGGAGCGACGCATGAGCTTTCTCTGTTCCCTTCCGCTTGCCGCGCAGCTCTTTTCCGCCTGCGCAGCGCCCAGCCCGCTGGCGGTGGGCTATGTCGAGGGCGACTATGTTCTGCTCGCCCCCATCGAGGTGGCGCAGGTGCAGGAGGTGACCGTCAAGCGTGGCGACGCGGTCGAACCCGGCGTGGCGCTGGTGAAGCTGGAAAGCGCCGACGCCGAGATCGCGGTGGCGCAGGCAGAGGCGGCGCTGGCGCAGGCCAGGGCGCAACTTGCCAACCTACAGGTCGGCAAGCGGCCGCAGGAGATCGCCGTGCTGGAGGCGACCGTGCGCTCCGCCCATGCACAGGCGAACGAGGCGCGGCGCGTGCTGGAACGCACCAGCGACCTCAACCGGCGCGGCATCGCCACGCAGGCCCAGCTCGACGAGGCGACGACCGCCGTGGAGGTCGCCGACGCCGCCATCGGCCAGAGCGAAGCCAATCTTGCGGTGGCCGGATTGCCGGCACGCGCCGAGGAAATCGAGGCGGCGCGCGGCGCGGTAAAACAGGCCGAGGCCACGCTGGAGCAGGCCCGCTGGAAGCTCTCCAAACGCGCGCTGGCCGCCCCTTCGCCCGGGCGCGTCACCGACGTGATACGCAATCCGGGCGACACGGCCGGACCGACGGCTCCGGTGATCTCGATCCTGCCGGAAGGCGCGGTCAAGCTCACGGTCTTCGTGCCGCAGGAGGCTTTTTCCACCCTCAAGGTCGGGTCGGAACTCGCCGTGCACTGCGACGGTTGCGGCCCCGATCTCAGGGCGCGTGTCAGCTATGTCTCTACCGAGCCCGAATTCACGCCGCCGGTGATCTACTCGCTCGAGAACCGCCAGAAACTCGTCTACCTGGTCGAGGCCCGCCCGGAAGGCGACGCCACGGCGCTGAAGCCCGGCCAGATCGTGGATGTGGAATTGTTAGGGGAATAGGGGAGTAGGACAGTAAGGGAGTAGGGACAAAAAAACATACTGCCCTATTCCCCTACTGCCCTACCCCCTCACACGCTCATGAACGCCATCGACGTCAGAAACCTCGTCAAGCGCTTCGGCGACAAGACCGTCGTGGACCATGTCGACATGACCGTGGCGCAGGGCGAGATCGTCGGCTTTCTCGGCCCCAACGGGTCCGGCAAGACCACGACGATCCGCATCATGTGCGGCCTGCTGACGCCGGACGAGGGCGAAGGCACGGTGCTCGGCTTCGACCTGCGCACCGAAGGGCTCAAGATCAAGCGCGAGGTCGGCTACATGACGCAGCGGTTCTCGTTCTACGAGGACTTGACCATTGCCGAGAACCTCGAATTCGTGGCCCGCCTCTATCGGCTCCAGCCGGTCGAAACCCATGTCGCCGACACGCTCGCCGATCTCGGCATGACCTCGCGGCGCAACCAGCTTGCCGGCACGCTGTCCGGCGGCTGGAAGCAGCGGCTGGCGCTGGCGGCCTGCATCATGCACAAGCCGAAGCTCCTGTTGCTCGATGAGCCGACCGCCGGCGTCGACCCCAAGGCGCGGCGCGAGTTCTGGGACGAGATCCACCTTCTCGCCAGCGGCGGCCTCACCGTGCTGGTCTCCACCCACTACATGGACGAGGCCGAGCGCTGCCACCGCATCAGCTACATCTCCTATGGCCGCATGCTCGCCACCGGCACGGTGGACGAGGTGGTGAAGAATGCCGGCCTGACCACCTTCATCGTGCAGGGGCAGAAGCTGGACAGGATCGCGGCGGCACTTGCCGGCAAGCCGGGCGTCGAGCAGGTCGCCCCCTTCGGCGCGACGCTGCATGTCGTCGGCTCCGACAAGGCGGCGCTGACCGCCACGCTGGCGGACATGGAAAAGGAAAACCCGGGCGTGACGGTGGCGCCCGGCGAGACCAGCCTGGAAGACGTGTTCATCCAGTTCATGGCCGGCTCGAAGGACAACATGGCATGAACGGCATCTTCTCCTTCGCCCGGCTGAACGCGCTGCTCATCAAGGAATTCATCCAGATGCGCCGCGACCGGGTGACCTTCGCCATGATGCTCGGCGTGCCGCTGATGCTGCTGGTGCTGTTCGGCTTCGCCATCAACAACGACCCCAAAAGCCTGCCGGCAGCGCTGCTGGCGATGAGCAACGACCAGTATACGCGCGCCATGGTGACGGCGCTGGAGAACACCGGCTACTACCGCTTCGACCACATCGCGGCGACCGAAGGCGAGGCCGACGGCCTCATGGCGCGCGGCGACGTCGCCTTTCTCGTCACCATTCCTGCCGATTTCGGCCACCGCGTGGAGCGCGGCGACCGGCCGCAGATACTGATCGAGGCCGACGCCACGGATCCCTCGGTGGCGACGGGCGCCATCTCGACCCTCGGCACCATCGCCGGCCAGGCACTGCTGCGGGCGCAGGGCCTTCAGGCGGTGGCGGCGGAAGACGCGCGCAGCCGGCTCGATGTGGTGGTGCACCGGCGCTACAACCCGGAAGGCATCTCCCAATACAACATCGTGCCCGGCCTGCTCGGCGTCATCCTGCAGATGACCATGGTGATGATGACCTCGATCGCGCTGACGCGCGAGACCGAGCGCGGCACCATGGAAAACCTGCTCGCCATGCCGTCGAGCCCGCTGGAGATCATGCTGGGCAAGGTGCTGCCCTATGCCGGCGTCGGCGCCGTGCAGGTGGTGGTGGTGCTGATCGCCGCCAAGCTCCTGTTCCACATCCCCTTCGTCGGCGGCTTGCCGCTTCTGCTGTCCTCGATCCTCGTCTTCGTGCTGGGGCTGGTGCTGCTCGGCTACACCATCTCGACCGTGGCGCGCACGCAGATGCAGGCCATGCAGCTCACCTTCTTCTTCTTCCTGCCGTCGATCCTGCTTTCCGGCTTCATGTTCCCGTTCCGGGGCATGCCCGTGTGGGCGCAATGGCTCGGCGAGATATTCCCCCTTACCCACTTCCTGCGCATCGTGCGCGCCGTGATGCTGAAGGGCGCGGAGTTCCCCGCCGTGGCCACCGAGATCCTGTGGCTGCTCGGCTTCGTCGTGCTGTTCTCTGGCTTCGCGCTGCTGCGGTTCCGGCGCACGCTCGACTGAGGGCTTTCACCGCATATTTCGGACCGGTTTTCAAAGCTGATTTGAACCCGGACGCGTCTGCGCCGTTATGGTCCAAGCAGGAGACCACGATATGAAGCAGATTCTGACCCTCGCCTTGTTCGCCGCCACGCTTGCCGTGTCGGGCACACCAGCAACCACCGTCCAGGCCCAGGATATCGAAATCCAGCTCGGCCGCGACGGCCCCGCCGTGCGCATGCGCGACAATTGCGACCCACGCTACGAGAACTGCCGGCGCGACGACCGCAACTGGCGCGGGGACCGACGCGACGACCGGCGCGCCCGCCGTGACGAAGGCGCGCGGTGGCGCGACCAGTGCACGCCGGACCGGGCGCTGGCCAAGGCCGAGCGGATGGGCATAAGGCGCGCCCGCATCCTCGATGTCGGCCGCCGCACCGTGGATGTGCGCGGCAGAAGCCGCGGCGGCGACCGCGTGGTCATCAGCTTCGGCCGCTGGGACCGGGGCTGCCCCATCTATCGATAAGGTCGCTTGTCGAAATCCCGGCAAGGGCGATCCGGCAACGGATCGCCCTTTTTGCATGCGCATTCCGAAGGAGATGACGCGCAAAGACGCAAGGCCGGACCTGCCGTGGCAGCCTGCCGCGATTGACTTCTCCCGTCGCAATATCTACTTTAGAATAATTCTAAAGTAGATAGAGACGATCATGCTTTCCCGAGTCTTCGGCTTCGGCCGCCGCGCCTTCGATTCGCTGTCCGAGCAGGAAATCCTGGCGCTTGCCATCTCCTCGGAGGAGGACGACGCGCGCATCTACCGCTCCTATGCCGACGGGCTGGAGGAGGATTTTCCGCATTCGGCCAGGATGTTCAAGGCCTTGGCCGAGGAAGAGGACAGCCACCGCGCCGCGCTCATCGACCTGCACCGCAGGCGCTTCGGCGAGCGCATCCCGCTGATCCGGCGCGAGCATGTGAAAGGCTATTACGAGCGCAAGCCCGACTGGCTGGTCCGTCCGCTGGGCGTCGAGACGGTGCGCGCGCAGGCCGAAGAGATGGAGCGGCAGGCCTATGCCTTCTATATCGCCGCCGCAAAGCGCGCCTCCGATGCCTCGACCCGCAAGCTTCTCGGCGACCTTGCCGCAGCCGAGCAGAGCCACAGCTCGGCTGCGCAGAGGCTGGAGGAACGGCATCTGCCGGGCGATGCGCGCAAGGAAGAGGAAGCGACCGAGCGGCGGCAATTCATCCTCACCTATATCCAGCCGGGCCTTGCCGGGCTGATGGACGGTTCGGTCTCGACGCTGGCGCCGATCTTCGCCGCAGCCTTCGCCACGCACGACACATGGCAGACGTTCCTCGTCGGCCTCGCCGCCTCGCTCGGTGCCGGCATTTCCATGGGCTTCACCGAAGCGGCATCGGACGACGGCAGGCTTTCGGGGCGCGGTTCGCCGGTCAAGCGCGGCTTCGCCTCCGGCATCATGACGGCGCTGGGCGGGCTCGGCCACGCCCTGCCCTATCTGATCCCGGATTTCTGGACCGCGACGACCGTCGCCATCATCATCGTGTTCTTCGAATTGTGGGCGATCGCCTTCATCCAGAACCGCTACATGGAAACGCCGTTCCTGCGCGCCGCCTTCCAGGTGGTGCTGGGCGGCGGGCTGGTGTTCGCCACCGGGGTGCTGATCGGCAACGCCTGAAGCGGCTCACTTGCGGTTCAGAACCTTGCCCTTGCCGAAGAAATCCGCCCACGGATCGTCCTGCGCCAGCCGCTTCAGCGTGGCCTTGCCGCCGAGCGGGAACGCATCGGGCGCGATTCCGGCCTCCACCTCGTCCCACCGCACCGGCAGGGCGACGGTGGCTCCCTTCTTCGCCCGCGACGAATAGGGCGCCACCGTGGTCGAGCCACGGCCGTTGCGCAGATAGTCGATGAAGATGCGCCCCTTGCGCGCCTTCTTCGACAAGGTGGCGGTGAAGCGCTCCGGCTCCGCCTGTTCCATCGCTTTGGCGAAGTCGTGAGCGAACCCCTTCACCTCGTCCCAGCCGGCCTTCGGCTTCAGCGGCACCACCACGTGATAGCCCTTGCCGCCGGATACCTTGACGAAGGCGGGCATCGCCAGTTCGTTCAGCCGGGCGCGGATGTCGAGTGCCGCGTCGCGCACCTTATCGGCTCCGATGCCCTCGTCCGGGTCGAGGTCGAAGACGACCTGGTCCGGCGTATCGATCCGGTCGATGGTGGCGCCCCAGATGTGCACCTCGACCACGCCGATCTGCACCAGCGCCGCAAGGCCGTCGAAGTCCTTGATGTAGAGGATTTCCTCGCCGTCCTCGGGGTCCCTGGAGCGAAGAATATGATCGCTCATGCCGGGCGAGGCGTGCTTCTGGAAGAAGCGCTGACCTTCGACCCCGTCCGGTGCGCGCACCAGCGCCAGCGGGCGCTCGACCACAAAGGGCTTCATGCGCGGCCATACCAGCTCGTAGTGCCCGAGCAGGTCGCGCTTGGAGATTTTCTCCTGCGGCCACAACAGCTTGTCGGGGCTGGACAGCGTGACGGAGGTTTTCACCCCGGCAGGTTTGGCGTTTTTTGCGGCTTTCGGTTTTTCCTGCACGACCTCCTCCGCCGGTTTGTCCTCGCGCAGCCCCTGGAAGGAAGCATGGCGCAGGATGCGGTCTGCGGTCCAGCTTCGGAATTCCACCTGCGCCACCAGTTCCGGCTTCACCCACACGGCCTGCCGGGAATCGGGCACGGCCGCATCGAAAGGGCGAGCCGGGGTTTTCAGCCGGTTGAGGCGCGCCTTGAGATCGTCGGCTATTTTGACCGAGAAGCCGGTGCCGACGCGGCCGGCATAGTTCAGGCGTCCGCCTTCGTTATAACCCACCAGCAGCGATTTCAGGCCGCGGCCGGTCTTGTCCGAAGGCAGGTAGCCGCCGATGACGAATTCCTGACTGAGCGTGCATTTCGACTTGATCCAGTCGAGCCCGCGCCCGCTGCGGTAAGGCGCGTCGGCGCGCTTGGAGACGACGCCTTCCAGCCCCATGCGGCAGGCATGTTTCAGCATCACCCGGCCGGGCTCGGTGAAATGCTCGCTGAAGCGCAGCGGCGAATCATCGCCCTGCCCTTCCAGCAATTGGCGCAGCGCCTCCTTGCGCTCGACCAGCGGCTCGCCGCGAAGGTCCTCGCCGTCCAGATACATCAGGTCGAAGGCGTAATAGAGGAAGCGATCGGTGCGACCCGCCGAAAGGTCCGCCTGCAGGAGCGGGAAGGACGAGATGCCGTTGCCGCCCAGCACGACGATCTCCCCGTCGATGACGGCGTCCTTGCACTTCAACCCGGCCAGCGCGGCGACGATGGCTGGACCGAACCTCTCCGTCCAGTCGAGGCCGCTGCGGGTCAGCAGGCGCACATCGGTGCCGGCGATCACCGCCTGCATGCGATAGCCGTCGAACTTCACCTCGTGCAGCCAGTCGGCGCCGCCCGGCGCCTCGCGTTGCAGCGTGGCAAGCTGCGGCTCGATGAAGCCCGGCGCCGCCGGTTTTGTCGTACCGTCCTTGCCCGAATCCGGCCTGTTGGAATGCCAGACGCGTGGCTTCTTGCCCTTCACCGTCTTGCCAGCGCCGACCTCCTCCACCGTGAGGCCGGATTTCACCGAGCGCGGCTCCTCTTCCAGAATATCCTCATCCGGGCGCGCATAGGCATCGTCGGACTTGATCAGCAGCCAGTTGTTGCGCTTCTCGCCTGGCCGCGGGCGCAACCGCACCAGATGCCATTTGCCCTTGAGTTTGTGACCGTCGAGCTCGAAATCCAGGTGCCCCTTCTTCATCCCCTTTTCGGGATCGTGCTCCGGCAGCCACCGCCCCTCGTCCCAAACGATGACCGAGCCGCCGCCATATTCGCCCTTGGGGATGGTGCCCTCGAACGGCGCGTAGTCGAGCGGATGGTCCTCGACATGGACGGCCAGCCGCTTCTCGTGCGGATCGAGGCTCGGACCGCGCGTCACCGCCCAGCTCCACAGCACGCCGCCATGCTCCAGCCGCAGATCGTAGTGGAGGCGGCGGGCGGCATGCTTGTGGATGACGAAGAGGCCGCCCCCGGCAGCAGCAGCAGCCTTTTTGCTCCGCGCCACCTTGCCGGCCGGCTCGGCCGTCCTGGTGAAATCGCGCTTGGCTTGATATTCCTTCAGGTCGGCCATGTCGGATGCATCGGGCTATGCCGTCTTGCGCGAGGACGAGGTGCGGGCGGAAGCCTTTTCCGTCGCTGCCCTGCCTTTTGTGGCCTTGCCTTTTGTGGTCTTGCCGGCCTTGCCCGTCTTCGCGCCGCCGTCATTGTCGGCGGCAAGGCTCTGCTTCAACGCCTCGAACAGGTTGACCACATTGGAAGGCCTGGCCGCCGCCTTGGCCTTGGGCGCCTTGCGGCCCGCCTTCTTGGCACGGATCAGCTCAAGCAGCGCCTCCTCATACTTGTCGTCGAATTTCGACGGATCGAAGCGCGCGGCCTTCTTGTCGATGATGTGCTCGGCCAGCTCGATCATCTCCTTGTCGGTCTTCACCGCCTTGATGTCCTCGAACACCATGTCGGGCTGGCGCACCGTGCTGTCGTAGCGCAAGGTGGTCAGCACCATGCCCTTGCCCAGCGGCTCGATCAGCACCGGCCGCTCGCGCCGGTAGAGCACGATGCGGGCAAGGCCGGCCTTCTTGCGCGCGGCCATGGCGTCGCGGATGACGGCGAAAGCATCCTGCGAAACCTTGTCGGCCGGCGACAGGTAATAGGGCGTGTCGAGATAGATCTGCTGGATGGAGGATTTGTCGACGAAGCCGTCGAGGCTCATCATGTTGGAGGATTCGACGCGCACCGCCTCGATCTCGTCCTCCTCGATATGGACGAAGGCGCCCTCGTCGACCTCATAGCCCTTGATCTCGTCGCTGTCGCCTACCGGCTTGCCGGTTTCGGCATCGACATAGACGCGTTTGACCGTGTTGCCGGTCTTGCGGTTCAGCACGCGGAAGGAAATGCGCTCGGAGTGGGTGACGACGTTGGTCAGTTCCACTGCGCAAGTGACGAGCGAAAGCTTGAGATAGCCTTTCCAGGCTGGGCGCGGCGCCATGGCAAGTCCCCGGAATTCGCGAGTTCAAGCTTCGATAACGGGACACAGGGAGGATCGTTCCCGCCGGGTCCGATGTGGCGCAAAAAACACACTCGTAAAGCTTCCGCCAAATGGCGCGGAAAGGCCGCGAATCAGCCGCAATCCGGCCATGAAGCGGCGCGTTTTCCGGGAAACGTTAACATAGCGTTCACCGACTATTCATGCCTCGGCTGCTATGGTGTCCGCACTTCGGAAGGGACTCCGAAACGGGACGAAGCGACATGACGATCTTGAACCTTCTGCGCCGCCTTGCCACGACCCTGCGCGAACTCATCGCCCCCAGCTACAGGCCGGAGCGCCACTATATGCGCGGCCCCGGCCCGGCCACCTCGCGCCGCGGCGGCACCCGGCTGTGACGGGCGTCATCGTGCACCAGGGCACATGTTCGTGCAGCGCCGTCCGCAAGGGCGTCGACATGGCCGGCCGCGCGGCCCGCGCCACCACCTATCACGCCCCGCGCCCGGCGGACCTGCGCCGACGCTGATCTTTCCGCTTTCGACAAAAAGGGCGGCAGACCTTCCGGTTTGCCGCCCTTTTTCGTATCTCCGGAACCTGCTGGCGTCAGCCGCCGAGGCCCTCGAACAGCACGGTCGACAGATAGCGCTCGGCGAAGGACGGGATCACCACCACCAGCGTCTTGCCGGCGTTCTCCGGGCGCGAGCCGACCACCACGGCCGCCTGCAAGGCGGCGCCGGAGGAAATGCCGACCGGCACGCCCTCCAGCCGCGCCACCAGACGGGCATTGGCGATGGCGTCCTCGTTGGAAACCGTCACCACCTCGTCATAGACCGAAGTGTCGAGCACCTTGGGCGCGAAGCCGGCGCCGATGCCCTGGATCTTGTGGGGCCCGGGCGCACCGCCCGAAAGCACGGGCGAGGCCTCGGGCTCGACCGCCACCACCTGCACCGAAGGCTTGCGGCTCTTGAGCACCTGGCCGACGCCGGTGATGGTGCCGCCGGTGCCGATGCCGGCAACGAAGATGTCGACGTCGCCATGGGTGTCGTTCCAGATTTCCTCGGCCGTGGTGTTGCGATGGATTTCCGGGTTGGCCGGGTTCTCGAATTGCTGGGGGATAATGGCGTCGGGGATGGACGCCGCCAGTTCATCGGCCTTGGCGATGGCGCCCTTCATGCCCTTGGCGCCCTCGGTCAGCACCAGTTCGGCGCCGAGCAGGCTCAGCATCTTGCGGCGCTCGATCGACATGGTTTCCGGCATGGTCAGGATCAGCCGGTAGCCCTTGGCCGCGGCGGTGAAGGCCAGCGCGATGCCGGTATTGCCGGAGGTCGGCTCGATCAGCGTGGTCCTGCCCGGCGCGATCCTGCCCTCCGCCTCCAGCGCCTCGATCATGGCGACGCCGATCCGGTCCTTGACCGAAGCGATGGGATTGAAGAACTCGAGCTTGGCGACCAGGCGCGCGACGATGCCCTTTTCCGCGGCGAAGCGATCGAGCCGCACCAGCGGCGTGTCGCCGATGGTCTGGGTGATGGAATCGTAGACGCGGCCGCGCCCGGGAACTTTCGCGAAGGTTTCTGCCTTGGTCATGGAACTCGCTTTCGAAACGGATTGAGCGCTGAAGGTGTCACCGCAAGAGATAGTGTGCGCGACATCAATATCCGAGCGGTTTTATTGCTCAACCAACGGAATCCGTGAAAATCTGTTCCGGTTACAGGCCTCAAAATAGCATGATAATCCTTAGCGCCGTCTCCAACGTCAGTGACGCGCGGCAATCGCGGCGGCAGCGCCCATCATGAAGGTCCCTGCGGTGCGGTTGAGCAGGGTGAGCGCGCGCGGCGACGACAGGAACCAGCGGGCGCGCGCGGCAAGCACGAGATAGGGCAGCAGCACGATGGTCAGGACAACGGCCGTGACCGCCACGAGGATCGTATAGTCGGCCGCCGTGATGCTGTTGAGGTCGAGGATGGTGGGCGTGATGGCGAGGTAGAAGATCATCGTCTTCGGATTGCCGAGCGTCAGCGTCAGCCCGCCGACGAAGCTCGACAGCAGCCCGCCGCGCGCCTTGCCGGCCTGCACGTTCTCCGGCGTGATGCCCTCGCGCCAGAACCGCCAGCCGAGCCAGGCGAGATAGAGCACGCCGAACCATTTGACGGCCAGGAACACCAAGCCGAACTGCTGGGCGACGAAGGCCAGCCCCAGCACGGTCGCGGTCAGATAGAACAGGTCGCCGAGCAGAAGGCCGAGGAACATGGCAAAGGAAGCGCGGAAACCGGAACCGAGCGCCCGGGCGACCAGCGCCGTGACGCCGGGGCCTGGAATGGCGGCAGCGATGCCGAGTGCAGCACTATAGGCCAGGAAGCCGGCGAGCGTCATGGAACTGTCCGTGGGATCGATGGGCGCAATCCCTTCCTTGTGGCATGGAAGTAGCAGCTTGTGAATTGCCTGTGCAGTTCGTCATTACACGGAACTTGCGAGAAGCTGTTGCGGCAACAGGTAACATAATAGCGCCATTGCCCTCCGGCGCTGTTTTCGCTATGTGCCCCTTAGACAATTTCGGAGGGGTACTTCCTATGGCCGATCATTCGCCCGCGGGTCCTGTCGAGCTCGGTGCCGAGATGGACTATGCCGAGCACGAGAAAACCTACAAGCTGTTCACCGGGCTGGCGAAATATTCCACCCTGGCTTGCGCGGCCATCCTGATCGGCATGGCTTTCGGCTTCTTTGTCGGCGGAGCGGTCTCCGGCTTCATCGTCTTCCTGCTTGCCTTCGTCGTCGGCGCCGTAATCCTGCGCTGACCGCATTCTCCCTTTGACCCTCGGGGCGGCACCAAGAGGGTCGCCACCGATGCAGACAAGACAGTTATCCAACCGAAAGGATTCTGCGGTGGGACAGATCGTATTCATACCGTGCGAGGCAGGAGGGCTTGAGCCTCGTGTTGGGGCTTCGGCTGACAGCGTGAAACGGCTTGTCGGGCTTGGCTTCGAT
>NZ_JBEPML010000010.1:0-200628 GCF_040545735.1 Aquamicrobium terrae | reverse complement strand
CGCCATCGTTCACCTCCATCAAGGTCAACGTTGAATCAGCAGGAAGCCAACGCGTCACATCACAATCGATTCATCAATCCCCGGATGCGCTCTAGGTTCGATGCGCCCGGCGCTGCTGGGGCCGAGTGCAGTCAATGAAAGCGGGTTTGGCCGATTGCCGGATCAACCTCCAATAGCTTATCCAGTGATTGGAGCCGATCGGGCGGGATACCTTCGACAAGTTCTCTCAGCCCGTCGGCGAGCTACCGCGCGACCACCGAGGCCGATCTTCTCGATGGAATGTAAAGAGAGAAGGAGCGCGTGTCGGTTCCGGAATTCGACAATGACTGCTCTCGCGATCGGCAGCCCGTTATCGCCACTGGCCGTCGCTTCGATTGCAGCAACAAGGGCTGCGCAACGATCATCTTTAAGCGCCGGGGAGGCCTCCATGCGCCTGACCGAAAGGCCGAGTATCTGACCTGAGACCCTAATCTCCTCCGGCTAGAGGGAGAGTCCTGGGTTTCATTTCTGGCCTTATGCGGCCTGTTTTTCCAGCGTGGATTTCATTGCGAACTCGGCCGGCGGCATGTTGCCAAGAGCCGAGTGTGGTCGGTGGTGGTTGTAGTCCTCCTCCATGAGGTGATGGCGTTGCGGGCCGCAGACAGCATCGAGAACAGCGTGTCGTTAAGGCACTCATCCCTGAAGCGCCCGTTGAAGCTCTCGATGAAGGCGTTCTGGGTCGGCTTGCCCGGCGCGATGTAGTGCCATTCGACACCCGTCTGCTGGCACCAGCGCAGGACCGCCATCGATGTCAGCTCCGTGCCGTTGTCGGAGACGATCATGTCGGGCCGGCCGCGCCAGCGGATGATGGCGTCCAGCTCGCGCACGACGCGCAGACCCGACAGCGAGGTGTCGGCGACGAGCGCCAGGCACTCGCGCGTATAGTCGTCCACGACGGCCAGCACCCGGAAGCGACGGCCGTCGGTGAAGGTGTCGGAGACGAAGTCCAGGCTCCAGCGGGCGTTGGCACGATCGGGAACGAGCATGGGTCTTCGCGTGCCCAGCGCCCGTTTGCGGCCGCCGCGCCGGCGCACCTGCAGCTTCTCTTCCCGGTAGAGGCGTCGCAGCTTCTTCTGGTTCATCACAATGCCCTGCCGGTCCAGCATGACGTGAATCCTGCGGTAGCCGAACCGTCGGCGCTCCGCCGCCACGGCCCTCATCGCCTCACGCAACGGAGCGTCGTCCGGACGGATGCTGGTGTAGCGCACCGTCGAACGGTCGATCCTCAGAGCCTGGCACGCCCGACGCTGGCTCACCCCATGCACCGCGCAGGCATGTGCCACCGCCTTCCGCTTCGCGTCGGGCGTCACCATTTTTTTGCGGCGACATCCTTTAGGATCGCGTTGTCGAGCATCTGCTCGGCCAGCAGCTTCTTCAGCCGGGCGTTCTCGTCCTCCAGAGCCTTCAAACGACGGGCGTCCGACACCTCCATCCCGCCGAACTTCGCCTTGAACTTGTAGAAGGTCGCTGCTGAGATGCCGTGCTTGCGGCAGACATCCGCCGTCTTCGCACCGGCCTCCTGCTCCTTCAGCATCCCGATGATCTGCTCTTCCGTGAACCGTGATGGTCGCATCGTCCGTCTCCTCGATCGACGGACTCTACCCAAATCTAGAGGAAGTTCAGGGTCTCGGGTCATCGCCGATCGCCCATCTGGCGAATTTTGCCGGTATCCTGCAGGTTGACGGCCTAACCGCTATCGGGTCCTCGCCGAGAAGAACGGCGCCACACTCTCCTTGCGTCCGTGCGCAGGAGCTTCAGGGAGTCACGCCCGGCCAACGATCCTGATGCTTATTAACGCTGCGAGTTTGCCGCGCAATGGGCCGGCCAAGATGTCCTGCTTGAGCGAGCTTCCGACAAAAGTGCTCGTGGAGGCCCTGCCCTGCCACCTGCGATCACGCCGATAATCGCGGAAGCGGGCGGCTGCCCCATTCAGCCAACGGCCAATTGTAGGTCATGCCAACCTAACCGGATGTCCGTGTTGGGACAGCCACTCCGCGAAAGCGGCTCTCCCGGCATCCCGCAAAGCGGGACCGTACTCTCGCGCATCGCTACGGATTTGCCTGGGATCTATACCCGCCCCTGCCAATTCGGCGGCGTGACCAATCAACCATGCTTCGAGATCGCGGCTGGTATCAGCCTCCGGGTGAAACTGGATTCCAAGCACATCTGTTCCAACGGAGAACGCCTGGTTAGCAATCGCTGTGGTTGCGAGCAGCTCGGCCCCTTTTGGTAAATCGAAGGCATCACCATGCCAGTGCAGGACTGGAACGCCGCCAAGGTGACGTAGAGGCCCATCGGCACCGGCCGCTGTGAGCTCAACCGGAGCGAAGCCAATCTCCTTGACGCCGGTCGGGGAGACCTTGGCGCCAAGAATCGTGGCGATCAGCTGTGCGCCAAGGCATATACCGCGGGTTGGCAAATGGGCACCAAGCCGTCGCCTGATGAGATCGAGTTCGGTCGCAAGGAACGGATAGGCTTGTGTTTCATAAACTCCGATCGGACCTCCAAGAATAACCAAGAGATCAGGCTCAATCGGGTCAATAGCGCCGACCTCCTCGTCAGCAACATCGACATATCGCGATGTATAGCCTGCCTCTTCCAGTTCGACTTCGAAGGTACCGAGTGTTTCAAAATAAACATGGCGAAGGGCGAGAGCGGTTCTTGTCATTAGGCCGGGTCCTTTAGCAAATGAATGATGAGACACCTGCCACCTTCTCTTTCGCCGGGACTAGTTACGGGAGGATTTGGGCATGGCGTTTCCGTAGGGCAGAAGTCAAGCAGACTGGCAAGCATATGGACAATGCGCAGATTGGAGTTTTCTGAACACCTCCAGATCGGCGTAGGGAAGCATGGTCGCACTTTACCAATATCGGGGTCAAACAGCGCAAGCGTCATCAATCCACGCGGTTTCAGGCGTGGAAACCGCTCCAACATGCCAAGGAAAGGTGGGAGCACATCCGGATGAAGATCAAACTTGCTTTCCTCCCGGTAGTGTTGACCTGTATATAAACGACATCCTCGTCGGAGAGTTCAACTGTATTCGATAACCCCAAACTCATCGCGCGCAATCATCCTCAACGGCTTAGCGTAGGAGTCCATCTTGGTCAGGAGCCCATGGTTTCGCCGAGATATGCCAGGAGCGAATCGTGAACCGCACGGATATGCGGCAGGAACTGCAAGTCTTGCTGCACACTGATAAATAACGGGACGACAGCGAAACTGCCTGGAATGATCTTGCTCAGCCCTAGTGCCTCAGCGCGCGCATATGGGGGCAACATAACGATCCCAAGCCCCTCGGCGGCTGCGTACATCTGGGAAAACATGCTCGTTGCCCGAAAGCCGATCTTCGCGTTGGGAACGATATCCTCAAGCCATCTCGCGGACGGCAAATATGTCGGATCGTCGATATATCCGATGAAAGTATCTTCGATCAGATCCTCGGCCTGTTCGATGCGACGGCCTTGCAGATAGTCGTCATTTGCATATAGGTGGAAGTGCACATCTGCGATCTTGTGAGTCACGAGCGACGCTGCCACAGGCTCAAAGAAGCTGACAAAAATGTCTGCCTCGCGGCGTGCAATATCTACATAGTTGGATGTTGTGACCAAATGGATTTCAATCTGTGGATGAACCTCCGCGAGCGCTTTGACAGAGCGCGCAATCAGCATCGATCCCACCCCTTCCATTGATGCGATCGTCACGCATCCGGTTAACTCCTGCCCTTGGGCCGTCAGACCCTGAATTTCCAGGAGAGCAGCTTCCATCCGTTCAACACGGGCAACGATTTCACAGCCAAGCGGGGTCAACGAAAGCCCTTGGCGCGTTCGCTTGAAAAGAGTTCCGCCGGTGCTGAATTCAACCTGGGCAAGGCGTCGGCTGATGGTTGATTGATCGACGCCCAACCTGCGGGCAGCCGTCACGAGCATCCCTGTCCGGGCCACCTCGAGAAGGACACGCAGATGATCCCAACCCAGTTGGGTTAATGACAGGTGTTTTGTGCCCATATGCCGCTGCGAGCCAGAGGTTCGATATCTCCACCAAGGAAAAACTATACCGGGCCTGATGGTTGCCCGCAAACCGATACGATCGGCTTGCGGGCAGCCTTTGCTCAAAACCAACGTTTGCCGGGATGCAGCTTCAAGGAGCATTTTCCGGAGCGTGCTCGTTCGGCCGCAGGCGAGCGAGCATCACGCACCTTGGGCTAGTTATTTGCCGACGCCTTGGCTTCAGCAACCACTTTGGCAACCTGCTCGGCAGTGGCGCCCCTCACCCGGGCGTTGACACGCGTCGTACCGAAGCCCACGAAAAGCGCTATTTCGTCAGCCGCCGGCGCGCCGGGGATCGAGACGGTGGTCGCATCCATGGCGTCATAGTCCCAGGCGTCATCCGCACCGCCGAAAATCACATCGATCGATGTGCCTGCGGCTGCAACTTTGGCATTCCCCGGGATAAGCGCCGGGCCTGCTCCCAGCCCCTTGCGCATTGCAAGGCCAATGCGAGGATGAATGAGAGCAGCGCCATGCTCCGTTTCACCCTCGGTTCCAACAATGACCGCCTTGCCATAGGAACGTGGCCGCTCGAGATCGGAGAAGCGTTCCAGCGCTCGCGCGGTCAGCAGTGCTCCTATCTCCACGGAGATCGCTGCGAGCCGGTCGAGATCCTCTGCCGTGGCTGCGCCTTGACCGGCGAACGGGTTCTTGAACACTGCGCCAGCCACGACGTGCCGGGTCACCTGACCGGCCGGGTTACCAGCTTCGGCCATGATATTTCGCTCGATCACATTGATCTGCCGCATTTCCGTGGACTTTGCATCGTTCGCCATATACCTCTCCCGTCTGAATGAATTCGATGAACATGCGCCAGTGCGAGCGCACTGTCGAAGCTATGGCTTGAGGCGATCCATGTCAGGTTGCAAGAATGCATGGGCGCTTGCATTCTTGCCGATTGATTTCTGATCGATAGTGCCAATCCTTCACCAATCGGAAAAGCCCGCTTTCATGCACAGCTCTGGTGATATCCTGAGCTTGCCGGGAAGCGGAGGCGGAGGAACGAAGATGAATCTGGTTGCAAAATCCAACATCGCGCAGATCGGCCACTGGATAGATGGTCAATCGGTAGCTGGTGGATCCGACCGTACTTCGGACGTGTTCAATCCTGCTACCGGATCCGTAGCCGGCAAGGTTACGCTGGGTACGGCGGCCGATATCGATGCCGCGGTCGCTGCAGCCAGGAAGGCATTTCCGATCTGGGCCGAAACGGCACCCCTGCGTCGTGCGCGCGTCCTCTTCAAGTTCAAGGAACTGCTCGACCAGAACCACGACCGCCTCGCCGATCTGATCACGCGCGAGCATGGCAAGGTCTTCTCCGATGCCAAAGGTGAAGTCACACGCGGCATCGAGGTGGTCGAGTTCGCCTGCGGCATTCCGAACCTCCTCAAGACCGAGTACACCGACAATATTGGCGGGGGTATCGACAACTGGAACCTTCGTCAGCCGCTGGGCGTCGTGGCCGGCATTACGCCCTTCAACTTCCCGGTCATGGTACCGATGTGGATGTTCCCCATCGCGATCGCAACCGGCAATACGTTCGTGCTCAAGCCTTCCGAGCGCGACCCTTCTCCCAGCCTTCTTCTGGCGGAATTGCTCAAGAAGGCAGGGCTTCCCGATGGCGTGTTCAATGTCGTACAGGGTGACAAGGTCGCCGTCGATGCGCTTCTGGCACACCCTGATGTTGAAGCGATTTCGTTCGTAGGCTCAACACCAATAGCCGAATATATCTACACCGAGGGAACCCGCCAGGGTAAGCGGGTCCAAGCGCTCGGTGGCGCCAAGAACCACCTTGTTGTCATGCCCGACGCCAACCTTGACCAGGCCGTTGATGCGCTGATCGGCGCTGCCTATGGGTCGGCAGGTGAAAGATGTATGGCGATCTCCGTTGCCGTCACCGTCGGCGATGTTGCTGAGAAGCTCGTGCCGCGGCTTGCCCAGCGCGCACATGCTCTGCAGATCGGCAACGGACTGGACCCGAAGGCGGAAATGGGCCCGCTCGTTACTGGAGCGCACAAGGCCAAGGTTGAAGGCTACATAGCGACCGGTGAAGAGGAAGGCGCAAGCCTCATCGTCGACGGCCGCGGTCATAAGGTCGAAGCACACGAAGAGGGCTTCTTCGTCGGGGGGACGTTGTTCGACCACGTCACACCCGAAATGAAAATCTACAAGGATGAAATTTTCGGCCCGGTATTGTCCATTGTCAGGGTTCGGGATCTTTCGGAAGCCGTTGCGCTCATCAATGCTCATGAATTCGGCAACGGCGTGTCCTGCTACACGAGCGATGGCTCCGCTGCCCGCGCATTCTCGCGTCAGGTCAAGGTAGGCATGGTCGGCATCAACGTTCCCATCCCGGTGCCGATGGCGTGGCACTCGTTTGGCGGCTGGAAGCGGTCGTTGTTTGGCGATCATCACGCTTATGGTGAGGAAGGCATACGCTTCTACACCCGATACAAGAGCGTCATGCAGCGCTGGCCCGACAGCATCGCCAAGGGTGCCGAATTCACGATGCCGGTCGCCAAGTAGCAGCCAGATTGGAATTGAGACAAAGCTTGCAAGGCTGCAGGCGGCCTTTCCTCGGCAACCTGCGCCTTTTTCAAACGGAAGATCGTGAGGAGTCTTTCAGCCAGAGAGGTATTGCGACATCGATCTTCTGAATTGGATTCGCCTGAAGCTGCTTAAGGAGGGCGGCTGACGGGAATGGCGAGACGGAGAATACCGTATCAGCCGCACCGGGCGCCGGACGCCCACACAAGGGAGGAATATCATGGCTTGGAAAACAGGAATCGCTCTAACCGCGCTGGCCGCAATGGCGTTGTCGGCCATTCCGACGGCATATGCGCAAGAGAAGGAAACGGTGAAGATTGCCTTCATCGGGCCATTGACCGGTGGCAATTCGGCGACAGGTCTGGGTGGGCGTAATTCTGCTCAGTTGGCCGTCAATCTCCGCAACGCCGATCCTGCTACAAAATACCGCTACGAACTGACCCCACTGGATGATGAATGCCGTCCGAACGTCGGCATTCAGGTGGCGACACGTGCGGCCACCGACCGTTCGGTCATCGGCGGTGTGACGCACTATTGTTCGGCGGTGGCGATCGCGACGGTCGATGTCTATCACCGATTTCAACTGCCCGTCGTTGTTTGGGGCGCGATCCTGCCGGCCATCACGCACGGCAATGATTTTGCGGAGGTCCATCGGGTAAATGGATCGATGCTCGACGAGAGCGAGGTTCTCGTGAATTTCCTGTCCGAGTTGGGCTACAAGAAATGGGTCGTCATCCATGACACCACCGACTACGGAAGCGGTTATCTCAAGATCCTCCAAGAGAAATTGGCCGGCAAGGATGTAGAAATCCAGGCGACTTTTGGGGTCGGAGCTGATCAGCAGGACTTTTCCGCCGAACTTTTGAGGGTCAAGGAAATCGACCCGCAGATCGTGGTGTTTGCTGGGTTGACTCCGCTGGGCGTTCGCATCCGTTCACAGATGGACCGGTTGGGCGTCCCGTCACAGTTCGCGGGAATATCCGGCATCATGTCAGTGTCCTACCATGAAGCCCTCGGAAATCTTGCGGAGGGAACTGTGTCGGTCCACAATGGCGCCCCGCTTGAATCCCTGCCGCAAGGCGCCATGTTCGTTGATGAATATACGAAGGCGCGGTTTGCGGAACCGCCGGAGCCCTATGGTCCCTATGCGTTTGTGGCAACGGATCTGATCATCGACGCTGTCGAGGAGGTGGGCCCAGACCGCAAGGCTGTGCGCGATAAGCTCAATGCGACGAAGGACCATACATCCATAGCCGGTCCAATTACCTTCGATGAACACGGTCACAACAGCGTGGCTTCCACCAAATATGTCGCTCAGGACGGCAAGTGGGTCCGGTGGGAGGACAGCCTTTACGCAAAGGGGGAGCGGAAGCTGACCGGACTGTAAGTGCAGGACGGGAACCGCTAATCCCGTTCCCGGTCACGATTCCCGGCCGTCGCGCGGTAGCGGCGGTCGGATTCGGAAGTCCTTTAGCCGCTCAGTTTCGATTTCTTCATCGCGTTGAAGCCTCACGCACCTGCGTGGTCAAGCCTTCTCACATTGGGGAGAACCCTTAAATGGCGATACTCCTGGAGTATTTGTTCAACGGAGCGCTGCTCGGCGTTATCTATGCGCTGGTCGCCGTTGGCTTCACACTCTTCTTTGGCGTCCTCGACGTAATCAAATTCTCGCATGGCGACGTGCTCACCCTCGGCGCCTATTCCGGTCTGGGGGCGTTCATCATTCTGCAGTTCCTTGGCCTCGATATTCCTTTTGTGGGCCTGGTCATCGTCCTTGCCGCGGCCATCCTGGTGACGGGGCTGGCGGGAATCGTCATCGGGCAGTTCTTCGTTGTTCCGATGCGGGGCTCCCCGGCCTTCAACATCCTCCTGATGACCCTGATGATCGGCACGGCCATTCATGAAAGCATCCGCCTGTTCGTCCCCAACGGCGCCAATCCAAAGGCTTTCCCTGCACTGCTTCCGCGCACACCCATCGACGTTGGAGGTGCGTATCTTCGGCTGGACAGCTTGCTTCTTCTTGTCCTCGGCATCGTCGTCATCGTCGTGACGAACTGGATCGTGCGCCATACCAAGCTCGGACTCGCGATCCGCGCGGTGGCCCAGGATGGCGATACCGCCCAGATCATGGGCATCCCGTTCCGGCGCATCGTGCTTGCCACCTTCGCGCTAGGTTCGATGCTGGCAGGGATCGCAGGAGTGATGAACGGTATCTATTACAGCGAAATCAACTTCAATGTCGGCGTCCTTCTTGGCGTCATCGGGTTTTCAGCGGCTGTAGTCGGTGGGCTCGGGAGCATCTGGGGGGCCATTATCGGTGGATTCAGCTTCGCCGCCCTGCAAACGGTCTGGGTCCTCTTCTTCCCGGAATTGAGCGGTTATCGGGACGTTTTCGCCTTTGCGACAATCATTGTGCTGATGACCATCTGGCCAACCGGCATCATCGCCGAGCGCTATAGCGAGAGGGTGTAACCATGCCTGCACGGAAACTGATCGCATCGTCTGCGATCGCGTTAGTCTCCATCGTCCTCGCAGCGATCATCGTGGTGTCCGAGGAGCAATGGGTAATTGCCGCCGCGCTTGTGGGTGCGCTGGCGCTTTCCTTCGGAATTGCGAAAACCAGCGCTGGACAGGACTTTGCGGCGCTCCTGCAGAACTCGGGACCGTGGATCGCACTGCTTATTCCAGCGGGCACCCTGGCTATCGGTCTCGCATTCCATGAGGAGCATTTTGCCCTGATGATGCTGGCTACAGTGCTGATCTACTCACTGGCGTGCATAGGTTTGAACATCCAGTTCGGCTATGCTGGCGTGATCAACTTCGCCGGAGCCGCCTTTTTCGGTGTTGGCGGATATACCGCAGCCGTACTGGGCAATACAGGTCTCCCCTCGCTTCTCATACTGCTTGCCGGCGGCCTGGTGGCGGCGGCGATCGGTTGCATCCTTATCCTCCCCGTGCTGAGGACGAAAGGGCACTATGCAGCTCTGATCACGATTGCCTTCGTATTGCTGTTCCGCAGCTTCCTGGAGGTCAACCACACGCTTGGAGGGCCTCAAGGACTACGGGTTGAGGGGGCGACAATCGCCGGCCAGGAGCTGTTCATGGGCATCGAGATCGGATCGTTCGAAGCTTCATTCTATCTGAACTACGTTCTGTTGGCGCTCGTCCTTCTCACCATTTTCTTTCTGCTGGCGAGGTTTCTCGAAAAGAGCTGGATTGGGATCAATCTCGATTCCGTGCGCGAGGACCCGATCGGCGCTGCCGTATTTGGCGTGAATGTAGCCTATTGGCGCATCGTTTCCTTCGTACTCGGCAACGTGCTGATAGGTATTGCCGGCGCCACCTTCGCCATGATGCAGAACTTCATAGCACCCAGCAATTTCACCTTTCAGCAATCGCTACTCATGCTGGCAATCATCGTCCTGGGTGGCATCGGCAATCTGTGGGCGGTAATTCCGGCCGCAATCCTCGTTGTGGTGGTGCCAGAGAAATTGCAGGCGATTAGCGAATACCGGATCCTGGTCTTCGCAATCCTGGTCGTCCTTGTCCTCAGATTTAGGCCGAACGGGCTGTTTCCGCGTCCCATGCGACACTTCAGGAGGGAGGTTGGACAATGACCAAGCTTTTTGAAGCAGAGAACGTCTCTGTCCGGTTCGGTGGTCTGCAGGCTCTTGACGGTCTATCGCTTGAGGTCGAAGAAGGAACCATCATCGGCCTTATCGGTCCGAATGGATCAGGCAAGACGACATTTTTCAATACGGTGACCGGGCTATGCCGGACCGTCGGCGGTCGTGTTCTGATCGACGGAGAGAACATCACCGGTCTCCAACCCCGACATATTTATCAGCGGGGCGTGAGCCGCACTTTCCAGCGATCGCGGCTGTGCCTGTCACTGTCGGTCTTCGACAACGTGGTGATCGGTCGACAGAACTCTCTCGATCTCACCCTGTTCGGCAATCTCTTCCGCCGCCGCCGTTTTGTTGAGTCCGTGCGCGAAAATCACGAACAGGTACACGCGTTGCTATCCACATTCAGTGAACCACTTGCGGCGAGGATTTTCGATCCATTGCACAGGCTCAACATGATCGATCGGCGGCGGATCGAGGTGTGTCGGGCGCTGATCGCCAATCCAAGGCTGCTGCTCCTCGATGAACCGTCTGCCGGGATGACCCCGGATGAAACCCACGAGTTCATGGGCGACATCTTGAAGGTGCGCAGCGATCATCCTCGCATGAGCATCATCATTATCGAGCATGAAATGGACGTGATCCAGCGCGTCGCTGACCACGTGGTCGTGCTCAATTTCGGCAAGAAGGTTGCAGAGGGCACGTTCGATGCCGTCGTTGCCAACCCATGGGTACAGGAGGCCTATCTGGGAACCTCATGAGTGGAAACCTGATAACCAGCAACATCGTCGCCTCCTATGGCAGCGCACGCGTCCTTTCCGGGGTATCGATCGATGCCAGGCCGGCGGCTATCACAAGCATCCTTGGCGCCAACGGGGCAGGGAAAACATCCCTGATACGTGCAATCCTTGGGCTTCTCCCCACGACCGAAGGCACGATCGAACTCGATGGCATCGCCCTTTCCGGCCTGAGCCCGCATGCGCGCGTTGCACACGGGCTTGGCTGCGTTCCTGAGGGGCGTAAGATCTTCCCCAAGATGACCGTCGAGGAAAATCTTCGAGTCGGAGCATATCTGTCCAACGACAAAGAGCAGGTGGAAGCCCAGCTAAAGAAAGTCTACCAAACCTTCCCGCGACTTAACGAACGCAAGCTGCAGTTTGCCGGGACGATGTCCGGCGGCGAGCAGGCCATGGTTTCGATTGGCCGGGCGCTGATGAGCGAACCTCGCATCCTGCTTATAGACGAACCCTCCCTTGGTTTGTCGCCCGCCCTGGTGCGCGAGTCCTTCGCCCTCATTCGCGACATCAACCAAACCGGAGTATCGATCCTGCTCGTCGAGCAGAACGTACGCCAGACACTTGCCATCGCAGATTATGGTTACGTGATCAGTCAAGGCACTGTGGTTGCCCAGGGCACGTCCGAGGAGCTGCAGAACGATGCGGAGATGAACAGGGCATACTTTGGAATCAGGTAACCGGCATCGACATACCGTTCCCAAAACACTTCATAGAAAGCGGAAACGTCGAATCCGCCTTTCGAGGGGTCAGGATCGCGTGGTCCGGCGCGGCGGCTCTGAACGACCGCGACTATGTTTACCTCCGCCGAGGCAATATCGGGCATCAATCGCCGATACGGTGCAGAACGATAGTCCAGCCACAGTATGGGCGCCGAGATAAACCTTTCTGACGATAGGGTTGTTCATAATGCTCTTCGCACTACCGTCAATCTGGTTTTGCC
The DNA here is from genome assembly GCF_040545735.1 of Aquamicrobium terrae. Classification (GTDB taxonomy): domain Bacteria; phylum Pseudomonadota; class Alphaproteobacteria; order Rhizobiales; family Rhizobiaceae; genus Mesorhizobium; species Mesorhizobium terrae_A. The sequence continues at coordinate 188,633 of NZ_JBEPML010000010.1, read as the reverse complement.
CTTCGGCCAGAATGTAGCAGCGGTCGGAAATTTTCAGTGTCTTGTGCGTTCTGTTCGACAAGCAATACGCCCACACCCTTTACACTGGTGATTTGCCGGATGTGATGAAACACCTCCTCGGTAGCCTTAGGAGAAAGCCCGGTACTCGGCTCGTCGAGAAGCAGACAGACAGTGCCGCCACTCAGCCTACCTGCCGTTGCGCTCCAGTAGTCTCTAGAGACTACTGGATCTTGCGCAGCACTTTCTGCCTTTCCTTGACCGAGCCGGGGACAGCGAACAATCCCATTCGAAAGTTGTCTTCCAAACTCATGGAGCCGAAGACATTGCGGACCTGTGGGACATAGCCAAGCACAGCATAAGCGTCCCAGTCTTTCATGAAATTGGATAGGCCTTCCGGAAGAGCCTCTAGGCTTGCGATGACGACGCCTTCACAAGGCGTCGTCAGGACGCGGTCGAGATGCGGGGACATCGAATCTTTCTTTACAATCTGAACATAATAGTCGCCCCCGAGTATGTGCTTGAGCCAGCGCACGCCTTCAGGGTTGCTACAACCAACCGGTTTCCAACCAGAATATTGCGGCCGGCGATGAAGATGTCGCCACCTTCAAGATACCCCCAGCCCGTACCGTCGACATACTCATCCGCACCGCCATCCGGCTGTGCAAAGTAGCGAGCGCCACAATCCATCGTTGCGCCGAATTCGCGGATGACAAAGCGCTGCCGACGCTTAAGGCGCGAGCTCGATAACGTTGTTGCCGATGGTCAAAAATGGATCGCGCATTTAGGCGGTTTGAACGCCCTGATCCTCGCCACGGAAAACTTGCGGTTTTGTTGGCTGATCTTCCCGGCCGCATGCACCCGCTCGCCGAGGTTCTTAAGGAGGCTGATCGCCCGCTGATCTGACTTTTGAACTCAACAAACAGTTCCGGATTTATTCTTTTGACGTCACAACCTTGGTTGTGCTCCCAGAACTTTCCATACTCTCCCTGAGCTCAAAGCTTTAGGTCACTCAAGAACTCCGGGCTGACTGCAAGAATCCCCGGGGACCGATCGCAAAAGCTGCTGATCTACACGCTCTTCTGAGGCTTTCATCGTCAACTGGGCTCGCCAACTGTCGCTGGATGATCTAATAGGTTTCAATATCGGCAAGACAAGAGAGCAAGGGCCTGTCCCTTTTTTACAGTCCTACCGTGACTCTGCCCCGCACCCTCGATACGCACAAGGTCATCTTGTTCTTCCGGGCATCTGCATCGAGGACCACGTCACGATGGATCACCTCGCCGTCGCGATAATCGCAGACGCACGCGCCGCAGACGCCCAGTTCGCACGAAGAAGGCAGCACCATGCCGGCTTCACGAAGCACGTCTAGTGCCGATCTGTCGCTCGGCACATGGAACGTTCTTCCCGAAGTGGCAACCGTGATCTCGAAGGGCTCCGGAACGAAGTTTTCGTCCACCGCCGCCTGGAACAGTTCGTGATGAAGGCGCCCGTCGGGCAGCTTCAACTTCCCAGCGATCGCATGAATCGCCGTATTCAGTCCGGAGGGCCCGCAGAAATACAGATGCGCGCCGGATTCTCCCGCTACTCCCTTGAGCAATTCTGGAAGATCGGCAGGCTTCTCATCGTCGCAATGGATAGTCAGGCGTTGGCCGAATGCCTTGTCAAGCTCTTCCGCAAAAGGGGCAAAGTCCCGGGACCGGCAAAGTACATGCAACTCGAACGGCTCACCTCGGTTGCGCGCCTCGTATGCCATGGAGATGACGGGCGTGACGCCGATCCCGCCGCCGACGAGCACATGCCGCCGAGCATCCGCGCGAAGAGAAAAATTGCTGCGCGGCGCGGAGCAGTGAGCGATGCTGCCGGTCCCGAGATTCTCATGAACCCAGCGTGATCCGCCACGGCCGACCTCCTCGCGCTTGACCGCAATCCGATAGATGGAGCGGTCACGCGGATCTCCGCACAGGGAATACTGGCGAATCTTTCCGTCCGGCAGGCGAAGATCAACATGCGCGCCCGCGGTCCAGGCCGGAAGTTCGGGACGCAGCGGATGCTTGAGCGTGATGGCGACCACCTCAGGCGAGACTCGCTGGCGGTCGACAACCTGAAGCTTCATGATGAGACGTGCTGTCACGATTAGTCGTCCACCGGTTCGATCGGATCACCGACCCGGATAATGCCGCCCTTCTCGATCCAGCAATTCAATCCGGATCGATTCAGGATCGGCAGATAGACGGGCAGTTCCAGCAGTTCCTCCAGATACTTGCAGGGAAAGTTCAGCCGTCCGCCCAGCAAGACGGCCTCGCCGACGCGAAACCGCTTTCCGACAAGGTGGTTGAGGGGTACGCCTCTCGTCGTCAGGTTACGCCGGTGATCTGCCGGAGACATATGGATCGGCTCCTTCTGCAGCGGCGGATCGTTTCTCGCGAGCGCCTCCAAGGTCTCCACCTCGAACAGCGTTATCTCGCGAATATCCGGTTTCGACGAGTAGATTCCGGTGCCGAGATAGTAGCGATCTCCTTCCACGCCGCGGCCGGCCACAAGCCTAGCTTCCTGCAACTCCTCCATTTCGTAGGAGGCCGAAGGCGCAATGTGAATGTTGAGTAGCACTCCGCCGCTCCATCCCGTCATGATTCATGCTCCGTCGCCGCTACCTCGACAGACGCATCGATAAGCTTGATCGTCGAGCGCGCTGATGCTGAAGCAGGAAGGAACGTGGAACGAACATCACGACCGGCGGCCGGCAGCACGCCCGGTGATGCTTTCGTCATTCGGTTCTCTTGATCGGTGGTCAATCTGGTCTCCATGCGTCGGGTCGAAATCCGGTTTCGTTTAATCTGCCAGGACATCGGTCCTTGCGGACGGGTCACTTCCGCAAGGGCCGATGTTCATTATTACGCCGACAGGCTCACGCCGCCGGACACGAAGCTCGTCGAACGTCCTGCAAGCTCCCCACCCCGGGGCCTGCCGGGAGATTTCGTCTTCGAGCATATCCAGCCTGTCCTGTCCCCAGAACAGCTCGCCGCGATAGACGTATGACGGCGAACCGAACACGCCCGCCGCCACGGCCTCATCGGTGTAGCGCCGATAACGCCGAACGACATTTTCGGTCCGGGCCTCCGACAGCAACGATTCGGGATCAAGACCGAGGTCTCGCATGATGTCCCGCAGCGTTGCCTCCGATGAGATGTCCCGATCGTCGCACCACTGCGCATGCAGGATCGCTTTGTAGAGGCGCGCCACAGGCAGACCTCTGTCATCGGCAGCGATGACGATGCATGAGGCCAGATCGGCGTTCGGACACATGCAGGCCGGTTGCGGGTTGACGTGAATGCCGAGTTTACGGCACCAGCGCTTCAACTCCGTAATACGGTACGCCTGCCGCTCCGGCGCGCGTTGGCTAAGCAGCACCCCGCCGGTTCGCGCATAGACGTATGGAAGGTCGACAGGCCTGAACCGGATCGCGACCCCCTGCCGCGCGGCGAGATCTTCCAGACGGTCGGCTCCGAGATAGGCCCAGTCCGAGTTCATCCAGAAGTAGTAGTCGATATGGTCGGCGCCCGCACCCTTCATGGTTGCACACTCTGCTGCCCGGGAACCGCTACGGAAAACCGCGACGGACCGTGCATGAAGATGGCGCTGACGACGGCAACGACACCGAGAGTACTGAGATACCAGACTATGTAGTGAGGGTCCCCTCCCCCGTAAGCCAGCAACGAAGTTGCGACAATGGGAGCCAGGCCGCCGCCGACTGCGCCCGACACCTGAACAGCGATGGATATCCCACTGTAGCGCACTTCGGGCGGGAACTGCGCGGAAAACAGGCCTCCCTCGGGGCCGTACATGGCCGCGTAGACCACGCCGATGGCAATCGCCACGGCGAGCGTAATGGTTCCCGTGTCGAGGGTCTGCAATTGCGAGAAGAAGATCGCCGAATAGGCCAGAATACCGAGCGCGCCCGCGAGGAAAACCCATTTGAACCCCACGCGATCGCCAAGCACCCCGAACAGCGGCATGGTGAACATCGCCAGAAAGGCGCCCCAGGCCGTCGCATCGAGCATCACCGTCCGCTCAATGCTCAGTGTCCCCGTGGCGTAGGCCAGCGAAAAGGTGACGACGGTGTAGAACCAGGTCACCTCGGCCAGACGTCCGCCAATGACCGTGAGCACCTCTTTCGGGTATTGTCGCAGCACCACCATTGCCGGGACTTCCACCTTCGCCCCTGTCGTCTCGACCTGCTCGAAATCGGGCGACTCGGCGACCCTTATGCGAATGAACCATCCAACGAGCAGGAGGACGACGCTCGCCAGAAACGGAATTCGCCAGCCCCATGACAGCATGTCTTCTTCGGGCAATGCGGCGACGGCACTCATGGCAAGTGAAGCCAGAATGAGGCCTGGGCCGACCCCGGCCTGGGGCAAGGAACCGAAAAGGCCCTTTTTGCCGTCCGGAGCATGCTCGACGGCCATCAGCACTGCACCGCCCCACTCGCCACCCACGGCCACGCCTTGGAGAAAGCGCATGATGACGAGGAGCACGGCGGCCCAGTAGCCGATCGCGTCGTAGGATGGGATCAGTCCGATCAGAATGGTCGGCACGCCCATCAGGAACAGTGTTATGATTAGCATGGACTTCCGGCCGACCTTGTCTCCGAAATGTCCGAAAACGATGCCGCCCAGTGGCCGCGCGAAGAAGCCGACCGAATAGGTGGCGAAAGCCGCCAGGGTTCCTGTCAACGGGTCGAATGCCGGGAAGAATATCTTGTTGAAGATCAATGCGGCCGCCGTGCCGTACAGAAAGAAGTCGTACCACTCGATGGTGGTTCCCATCATGCTGGCCAGGCCGGCGGTGACGTATTGGCGGCGTGAGCGCGTCGCCTCGGGTGCAGAAATGGTCATCGGGACTTTCCTTTCGCGAATCCAGATTTGGGAAAGTCAGCCGATCACTTGATGGCCAGCGGAGGGACGCCGTGCGTCTGGCGCGTCCAGTAGCTGAAGGTCGCGTTGACGATCGACGGCTTGAGCAGATAGTCGTGCGCCTCCCTGGCGAGTGTGTCGTCGACCGCCGTGAGCGGTCCGAACGCCTGGGCACGAATCTGGAGGCGCGCCGCGCGCTCGAGATAGACCGACAAGTAGGTCGCTTCCTCGCAACTCGCCCCGGCAGTCAGATAGCCGTGATGCGCGAGGATGATCGCGCGCTTGTTGCCCAGCGCCTCCGAGATGATGACACCTTCCTGGTCGGCAATGGGCACGCCCGGCCACTCACCGAGAAACGCGCAGTCATCGTGCAACGGGGTCATGTCCATCTGCGCGACCACGAGCGGCTGGCGCGCGGCAGCGAGGGCGGAGGCCCACGGCGAATGGGTATGGATGATGGAGTTTACGTCGGGGCGAGCATCGTAGACCCATAGATGGAAGCGCGTCGCGGGATTGGCCATGCCCTCGCCGCTCAGCGTATTGAGATCGCGATCCACCTCGATGAAGTCTCCCGGTGTCGCCTCGTCGAAGCCCAGGCCGAAGCGCAACGTCCAATAGGCGCCTGGACGTTCGGAGCGGACGCTGATCTGCCCGGCGAGACCGGCCTCCTGCTCGGTCATCGCGAGGATGCGGCAGGCGTAGGACATCGTCTCCTGCAGGCTGCGATTCTGGGTACGAAGGTGCTTCGCCATATCCTGCGTTGCACGCTGGTCGAAATAGGCCTTTTCCCTGAGCTGGGTATTCATGGTCATCCTCCCTTGCATCTGCCCACCAGCATGATCGCCGGTAGCCGGCTGCATTGTGGGGCAGGCCCGAAGGTGATCGCCATCAACCGCGCGTCATAGGAGATATTCCATTCACTCACACGTCAGCCGGCGTGCCACCTCCATGGTGCATTCCAGGAAGCGCGCCGAGAGCGGCGTCAAAGGCCTGCCGGCCTGCGCGATTACGACGATCCTGCGACTAAGGCGGGGCGAGGCCATGGACAGTTTGCGCAGACCGTAGTCCTCCAGGAGCTTGTCAGGAATACGCGAGCGCCATGGGATAGCCCCAACCAAGACCTGCGAGACCGCGAGGCGACAGATAGCGCCGACCCGGTTCACGGCACGTGAGGAACTGTGTGAGCCATAGGGTCGAATAGCTCGCGTCTGCGACAAAGATACTGTCCGCAGGTGCGTATTTTTCGATCTGCTTGACCAGTCGTTCTGGCCGAAGCGCTGTCCTGCTCCGCCGCGACGAGGTCGAAACGGTTCGCCTTGAGGCCAGGGATCAGGGAGCCGAACGGGGTGACGACCCACTGAACTTCATTGATCCCCATCTTCTTCAGGACGGCCTCGGCCACTTCCGGCGCGATCCCCTTGGCGGTGCCGTCGGTGTCCATATAGCCGTACGGCACCTCGTTCGCCGTGGCCGCGCGGATATAGCCCTGCGATTTGATCTGGTCGAGCGTGGCCGTCTGACCGGCGACGGTCAGGGACAGGAGCAAACCGGCACTGCAAAGCAGCTTGGCCGGATGAAGCATGCGTTCGAAAATCATTGTCATTCCCCTTTTTTCGCATTGCCCCACTTCCTGTTATGTCACAGGCCCGGCAAGTAAGCTTTCCGATGCCAGGAACAGGGCATGCTTGGGAACCTATGGTGCAGTTCTTTAGCTGTATATTTCCATTTTTTGTCATGACTGATATAACTCATATTCATGACGGATCGTATTGAGCTGAAGCCTTCACTGCATGCGCTCGCCTGTTTCGAGGCAGCTGGACGGCATGCCAACTTCACGCGGGCCGCCAGGGAACTCGGCGTGACGCAGGCTGCGGTAAGCAAGCAGATGAAAATCCTGGAAGTGCAGCTCAATACCCGCCTCTTCAATCGGGGAAACCGCGCCGTCGTCCTGACCGAGTCAGGAAGAAGGTTATTCGACGGCGTCTCCGCTGGCATGAAGACGATGGGCGAAGCGATCGACGAAATCTCAAGAGCCAACCAGCCGACCGAGCTTGTGATCACAACGACCGTCGCGATGGCATCACTGTGGATCATGCCGCATATCGCCGATTTCCGGGTGGAACATCCAGACATCGGCATCAAGCTGATCGCCAGCGACACGGTGCTGGACTTCACGTCCGATCGCGTCGACGTCGCGCTCCGGTACGGCAACGGCGACTGGCCCCACCTCGATTCGACGTTTCTGTTCGGCGTCAGATATTTTCCGGTTTGCAGCCCGACCTACCGTGAGCGGTACCCGGCACGGAGCATCGACGATCTCGCGAAGGCGCGTTTGCTGCATCTCGAGGGCCCGGCCGCGCGCTACCAGGAATGGGAGTGGTGGTTTGCGTCGAACGGGCTCGACGTTGCGAAACTCGACCCGGAGCTCAGCTTCAACAATTATCCGCTTCTCGTGCAGGCCGCGCTCGCCGGTCAGGGCGTGCTGTTGGCCTGGGGAAACATCATCGACGACTTGATCGCCAGCGGCGCCCTCGTTCCCATGATCCCGGGCTACACACCCGCCAATCAGGCCTACTATTTGGTCACGAACAAGCGAAGGGCGCTGCGCGAAGAGGCCCTGCTTTTCAAGCGCTGGCTTGTGGAACGCACCCGCCACCTTCGATAGGCGCCTTGGCCTCGGAAAAACTGTCAGTTCAGCGGCATTCGCTTGGTGCTGGCCGAGGCTGTCATCGAGGTCCCGGAGCTGCGCTCCGCAACCGAGTGCGCGGAACGGCTCACTCCCTGGTGAATGAGACCTGCTGCGTCTCGATCGCCGCACCCGGCATAAGGCGTTGCAGTCCGTCGACAAAGGTTTCGCCTGCTTCGGCGAGCGCTTCTCGCGGCATTGTTCCGAGGCTTTCCAGAATGAACCACATCCGACCCGCGGCCGCGTCCATACGCGTGCGCGTACCTTGACGCCAGTTCCATCGTCTGCAGGTGACGCCCATATCGTCACGCCAGACAACCTCCCCTGCCGCAGGGTGCTCTATGACAGCTTCGCCGTTCATCACCGTGTCGAAGATTTCGCTACCATCGGCGATCGTCAGCCGGGGGCATCCGACATAGGCATCGTAGTTCTCGCCGCCGACAGGTAGTGCGTAGCGGAGGCTGATCGCATTGTAGAGATCGACGACCGGATTGATCGCGGGAATGCGCCCGTCCTTCAGGACGCGCTTGCGCAGCGCCTGTGCGGAGCACGGCGTGCGGCTCGGTTTCGCCCCGAAACGGGAATACACCTCCGCCCAGCTTGCCAGGTGCGCCTCCGCCCATGACGGTCCGCCGTCGAGCACAAGTTTATAGGCGTCGGCCAGGATGTTCGGATCAAGCTCGTCGACGCTCGTGCCCGTGGCATCGACATGGATGCTCAGCCCGCGGAAATCGGGGGCGATCTCTCGGATACTCTCAGAAACGATTGGTGTTTCAAACATGGCTGGCCTTTACTGACCATCCTGAAACACGTGGCGTTCCATATCGCGCTCGAACGTCGTGCTGGTGTGGAGAGGTATCGACACCGCCCCGGTTGAAGAGTCGACACCACGGCCGACATGGATTGCGGTGGTTTCAAGGTGCATCCGGCGACTCCGTGCAAGAGATTGGTGCGACGCAGTTGAAGATCGTTGCGCCGGTCATTATAATGACCATAGAAGCCGCATGAACCGAAGTCAATATAATGACCGAAACAGCCCTCCTGGCCGAAACCGAGCAGCAACTCGGCTCGGTGCTTGCCTCCAACATCCGGGATCTCCGGCGTGAGCGGAAGCTCAGTCTTGACAGGTTGGCAAAGCTCACGGGCCTGGCGAAAGGAACCGTCGTGGCGCTCGAACAGGGCAAGGCAAACCCCAGCATCGGCGTCTTGTGCCGTCTTGCCGCGGCGTTTTCGCTCTCCGTCGCCGATCTTCTGAACAATATCCCCGAGAATGCGCCTGACTGCCCGATCGAGCGCACGAACCCGAAGACGCTGTGGGCCAGTCCCAAGGGAAGCCGAGCACAGCTCCACGCCTCGACCTCGGGCCGCACCATGTTCGAGCTGTGGTCATGGACCCTTATGCCGGGCGAGGTGTTTCAAGCCGATGCCCATAGCCCCGACACGCGCGAGCTGATCTCGGTCACGCAGGGCAACCTCAAAATCATCGTCGGCGCAGAGAGCATCATCTTGAAGGCCGGCGAAAGCGCGCGGTTGGTGACCGATCAGGCCCACGCCTATGCCGCAGACGACGATCAGCCCGTCTTCTTCACCATAGCCGTCCTCGAACAGGGTGGCCAGCGATGACCGGAATAGGCTGGCATTTGACGGAAGAGCACTGGCTTCGCGGACATCAGCCGATCCTCCGCACCGGATGATCGCAAACGCATTTTCAGGGAGATAGAACATGTACGTTCTGCACAAGCTGATCGAGGAAGCCCCGCTCGGCATCCTGGTTACGCATGGCCAGAGCGGGCTCGATGCAAATCACATCCCCTTCGACCTCGACCGCAAAAAGGGCGAGTTCGGCACGCTCCATTGCCATGTGGCCCGCAACAACCCGGTCTGGCAGGACATTGCCACTGGCGAAGAGGTGCTCGTCGTCTTCCGCTCCGCCGACGCCTACATCTCGCCCAACTGGTATCCGAGCAAGCAAGAGCTTCATAAGCAGGTCCCGACCTGGAACTATCTCGTCGCCCATGCCCATGGCCGCGTCACGGTCCACGACAGCGAGGCGTATGTCCGGCGCAATGTCGCCAGGTTGACGCACGTGCACGAGGCAAGCCACCCCGTTCCCTGGAAGATGGGCGATGCGCCGAAGGACTATATCGACGCCATGGCCAAGGCGATCGTCGGCCTCGAGATCGGGATCACCCAACTGGTTGGGAAAGCCAAGCTCAGCCAGAACAAGGAAAAGCGCGATATCCGCAATGCGGGGGAGACGCTGATTGCGCAAGGCGACGAGCAGATCGGCCAAGCGATGCTCGCGGCTGCTGCAAAGCCCTGACCGGCCAGGTATTCAGTTCGTTCTGGTTCAACCAGAGTTTCGCGCCGCCCTGGTACCGCATTCTGGCGATTGCCTAGCAGGCCGACGCGAGGAAGATTGACGGATCGCATGGCTGACGCAGCCCCAGACGCTCGCAAATCCGCTGATGCCTGTAGCGATCGATAGTCTCGCGGAGGATCCAGCGCGTAGAGTCACGCGTAGTTTTCCGTTCCAAAGCGCTTCATTGCTCCCGACCTGAACTCGTTCGAACTCGACGATGGGCCATTGCTGGTTGCGACGGATGGTTTCTGGGCGGAACTTGAAGCGAACCAGCAGGTCGCCTTCATCGAAGGACTTGTTGGGACGGTCTGACGGGAGCGTGGCGGCGCACAGGCCAAATTTCCGGCGATAGCAAAGATACCCCGAAGGACTTCCAGGTCGCGCATCCTCGCTTCAATACGGATACGTTCCTCGATAACGGCAGCGGACGGATTCGTCCCAAACGCAATAAGTTCTGACCGGAGAAGTCGAATTTTGTGTGCAGCACAGATGTCGTCTGTGCGTTACGGCCTTACAGGAGCCGGCCGTATGCATGCGCGAGCCAACGCGCCAGAGCGCTGCGCGAATTGGGCCGGATCGAGCGATCGCTCTTCATGATCGAATGGTACTTGAGCCCGGCATTGCGGCGTCGCTGTCAGGCCGGCCTCAACAAAGGCGAGGCCGCACACAAGCTGAAGCGCGCCGTCTTCTTCCACGAGCGAGGCGAGATTCGCGATCGGTCATTCGAAAGCCAGGCATTCCGGGCATCAGGCTTGAACCTCGTTGTCAGCGCAATCGTGCATTGGAACACGGTCTATATCGAGCGGGCCGTCACCCATCTGCGGAGCGCACGTCGTCAGGTTCCGGATCATCTTCTCAAGCACATCTCACCTTTGAGTTGGGAACATATCAACCTGACCGGCATCTATACCTGGGACGCAGAGCATCAAATGACCGAGGGATTTCGGTCACTACGCGTACCTGCTGGTATCCGGCGGGCGGCATGAGTTTCCTGCTTCGTTCGACCTTAGCGTGTCTCCGGGAACAGTTCTTGTTCCGACCCCTCCTAAAGGAGAATGGGAAGCCGGGAGCCGAACGCCACTATGTGACCGAAGCCCACGAGAACGGGATCAGGGTCACGGATTGGAGAATGGTTCAGAGCCGCAGGGCGAGATCAATCGATCCTGCGGACGGGAGAGATTTAACCGATCGGCCGAAACGCCGGTCAAAACACAACCGAACCCAGGGAAAAGCCGCGCAGAAAGTGCGTTCTGGCCCTTGAGTTCTTTCATTGGAGCGAAGATGGGACAGAAATCCGGGACAGGGAAAGTGCCGGCAGAGCAGGTCATCAAGGACATCCGCCGTGCGACCCGCAAGCAGTACGGTGCGGAGGAGAAGATCCGTATCGTGCTGGAGGGATTGCGCGGTGAGGAATCGATCGCCGCGCTGTGTCGGCGCGAGGGGATCGCCGAGAGCCTTTATTACAACTGGTCGAAGGAATTCCTGGAAGCCGGCAAGAAGCGACTGGCCGGCGATACCGCCCGCGCCGCCACCAGCGACGAGGTGAAGGTGCTGCGCAAGGAGGCTCGCGATCTCAAGGAGGTCGTCGCCGAGCAGGCGCTGGAACTGCGGATTCTTAAAAAAAGCATGATCGCGGATGGGGGCGACGACGAATGAGATACCCCGCATCCGAGAAGCTGGAGATCATTCGGCTCGTCGAGCGGTCGCATCTGTCGGCGCGGCGCACGCTGCAAAAACTCGGTATTCCGCGCTCGACCTTCAATCGCTGGTATGACCGTTTCCTGGCCGGCAATCGCCGGCCGGCGTCTCAATATCCGCCCGTAAAGGGTGTCCGCCGCCCGGCGGCCTGCATGTAGTTGATCATCGTGATGAAATCGAAGACATGGCGGCCGGTGGCGTGCTGGACCGCGGCCGCATAGGGCGGGAGATTGGAGCATTCCAGCAGGATCGCCCCGATTTCCGGATGCTCGTCGACGAGTTTCACGGCCCGCTCGACCACTTCCCTTTCGACGGCTTCGCTGTCGAGGGCGCCCTTCTCGTCGAGAATGGCGTGGCGGAAGGCGGGTGCATCCTCCAGCCCGGCGATGTGAAGCGGACGGCTTTGGACCGGATAGGCCTCCTCGATCAGCGAGGGAACGAGACGCTGCCTGTTGGCGCATATCACGCCGATCGAGGCATGGGGCGCGAGCGTCGAGGCGATGAATGGCAGTTGCAGCAGGCTCGACAGCATCACCGGTATGTCGAGCGCGGCCGCCACTTCCTTCTGGAACAGAAGCATGTAGCCGCAGTCGCTGGTGATGGCCTTGACGCCGTAGTCGCGCAGCTTCTTCGCCGCCGCGATCACCGAGCCTCCCATCGAACGGTCCCCTTCGTTGATCAGGCTGTCAATGGTGACGTCGTAGACGGTCTCGTAGAGCACCGGGAAATTGTAGGTCCAGGCGTTGCCGACATCGCCGGGCGGAAACGGATTGGAACAGGCGATCAGCAGCACGCCGATCTCGTGGCCGTAGCTTTGTGCGTTCGGTCTGACTTCGTAGATGGCCATGGCCGCCTTCCCGGATGATTGTTGATGGACTGTCAGGCTTTCTGAAGGATCAGGTCGGAAATGCGCTCGCCGATCATCATGGTGGTGAGATTGAGGTTCGCGCTGGGAATGGACGGCATGATCGAGGCGTCCGCAACCCGCAGCCCCTCGACACCGATCACCCGGCCCTGCGGATCGACCACCGCGCCGGGATCGCCGGCGTCGCCCATGCGGCAGGTGCCGCAAGGGTGCCAGTCGCCCTGCACGCCCGCCTTGATCCAGCCTTCCATCAGCTTCTCGTCGGCCAGAACGCCGTCGAGCGGAAACCGCTTGTCGATGGCGGCGCCGAGCACCATGTTGCGGCCGATGCCGCCGGCGTCCAGCAGGGTCGCGGCGATGCCGCCCAGCACCTGATTGAAGGTCGTCTTTTGCGTCAGGTTACGCAGCGACGCCGCGTAGATGCCGGGCCAGAAGCTGCTCACATATTGCGAGACGGGCGATGCGGTCAGGATGTTCGAGACGAAACGGGCCGTGGACTTGAAGCGGTCGAGATCGCGCGAGTCCGAAAGATAGTTGAAGGCGACGAACGGTTCCGTGGCCGGGTCCGGGCCCTGCAACCTGACATAGCCTTTCGAATAGGCCTTGTTCGGGCCGAAATTGACCGTCGCCAGACGCTTGCCCAGCGCCGTGAACGCGAAACGTCCGGACACGGTGAGCTTCATGTCGACGGGCGGGCATTCGGGATGGCCGGAACTCCAGCGCATGTGCATCAGGAAGCCGTTGCGCACATAGTCGGCAAGCTGCCCCTCCCGTTTCAGGTGGACGCCGAAGCCGATCAGCGGATGGTCGAGCAGGTTCTGGCCCACGCCCGGCCGGTCGGCGCGGACGGCGATCGAATTGTCCCGCAGGTCCTGCCCCGGCCCGATGCCGGCACGCATCAGCAGGGCCGGCGAATGGATGGCGCCGGCGCTGATGACGATCTCGCCCGCCATGATGCGTTCGACCTTGCCGTTGCGGCGGACCTCGACTCCCACGGCCTTGTGGCCGTCGAAAACGAGCGACTGGACCACGGTTTCCGGCATGATCGCCAGGTTGCGGCGCCGGCGCGTCGATTCGTCGAGATAGCCGGCGGCCGCCGAGACGCGGTGGTTGTAGGCGTTGTTGCGGCCGAAGGGAAAGCAGGCGTCTCCCGTCTGCTGGTGGCTGTCGTCCAGATAGGGGATGTTGTGCTGGCCCGCCGCCTCGCGGAAGGCGAGGGCGAAGGGGCTCCAGTGCTCGGGAAACGTCCGCCGGATGGGGATGCGACCTTCCCTGCCGTTGAGCGGCGTGTCGAAATCGAGGTCCCGTTCGATACGCCTGAAACAGGGCAGGCACTCGTCCCAGCCCCAGCCCGCAGCACCCATCTCTTCCCATTCGTCATAGTCGGCGGCCAGCCCCCGGATGAGCACCTGCGCATTGACGGTGGAGCCGCCGCCCATCACGCGCGCCTGCTCGTAGCGGCGCGGCTTCATGCTGGCCTTCACCTCCTGCGGCGACATGTTGCCGAACGGTTCGGTATAGGCCTCGAGTTCGGTCCAGTAGCGGGAGGGCTGGAAATAGTCGGGAAGGAAAGCGTCTGAATAGATGGAGTCCGGCACCGTTTCGGGCGGGGTGTCCGGCCCGGCCTCGATCAGGCAGACCGTGCTCCGGGCGTCGACCGAGAGCCTGTTGGCAATGACACAGCCGGCGGAACCACCACCGACGATGATGTAGTCGAAACGCATTGAAGGTCCTGTCTGCGTTGGGGTCTATCGGGAATCCGGCGCGGGGCTGTCAGATCGCGGTTTCCTCGGCCTTGAAACCCGCCGAGATGAAGTTCACCAGCTGGCGGACGATCTTCTCGCTGTCCTTGTTCTTCTGCTTGAAGCCGAGGTCGAGCAGGTCGCGCGCTGCGGGGTCGAGATCGCCCAGGATCTGCATGATCGCACCACGCGCGAAATCGTAGCGCATGCCGACCTCGTCCTTCGACAGATGCGGCAGGGCATCCGCCAGCACGTTCAGGAAGTGGCGATGGATGAGATCGAATTGCTCCGCCAGGATCGTATTGGTGAGAGGTTGAGGCAGCGCCCTTACCTGCAACAGCAGGCGTATCGGCGAGCGGCCGCCATAGGGGTCCACCGACAGTTCGACCATCGGCCGCACCAGCGCCTCGACGATCTCCTCCAGCGGCGGCCTGTTCTCGCCGTGCTTCTCGATGCAGTTCTGCAAGGCCTTGAGGCGGGCGTTGTTGATGGGCCGCAGGCACGATTCGAGAACCGTTCGGGTCAGCTCCTCCTTGGAGCGGAAATAGTAGTTCACCGCGGCGACGTTGGCGCCGGCTTCCTCGGTTATTTCCCGCAAGGTGGCGGAAGCGATGCCGCGGTCCGCGAAGATGCGAAGGGCCGCGTCCAGCAGACGGTCGCGCGTGTCCGCGTCCTTCTCCGCCCGTTTTGCAGTCATGTGGGCCATCACCAGTTCTCCCCTCGGCATGCTCGACGATCAGCAGGCTCTATCAACAGTTTCACCCAATTGCCTTGCACACACTTATCGAAGTCCCCGCGCCGCGCAAACTGCTCCCGATCCCGGTCAGCGTTTTTCATTCTGCTGAAGGATGAGAGCGCACATGCGCTCGGCGATCATGATCGTCGGAAGGTTCGTGTTCGCACGCGGCGTGAACGGCATGACGGAAGCATCGCAAACCCGCAGCCCGTCGACGCCCATCACGCGGCCGGAAGGATCGACCACCGCTTCGGGGTCGTCCGCGCTTCCGATCTTGCAGGTGCCCGATGCGTGCCACACGCCATGCGCCTTCTCGCGCACGAAAGCTTCCAGCAATTCGTCGTCGGCCATCATCCTCTCGACCGGATCGTCCTCGGTGACGACATGCCTGAGAAGCGTCCGCCGCAGCCATGCGGGTCCGTCGAGCGCGGTGGCGAGGATTCTGGTCAGCACGTAGTTCTTGTGGCTGA
Organism: Aquamicrobium terrae; assembly: GCF_040545735.1. Classification (GTDB taxonomy): domain Bacteria; phylum Pseudomonadota; class Alphaproteobacteria; order Rhizobiales; family Rhizobiaceae; genus Mesorhizobium; species Mesorhizobium terrae_A. Next base: position 173,161 of record NZ_JBEPML010000010.1, on the reverse strand, counting down.
CGATGCCGAGGTCACGGATGCGTTCGCTGTAGCTGGTCGGAAAAGGATCGTTGGCGACGGCCTTCATCGCCGGGGTGTCGTAGAGCCGCGCCAGAAGGCGCATGCCGACCTTGAGGCGCTCCACGTCGCGATAGTCGGAAAGGAAGCCGAATTCCACGCGCGGCTCCACGGAAGGGTCCGGGCTTTCGATGGCGACGAAGCCACGCGAATGGGCTTTGTTGATCCACGTCATCAGCGAGCCGATCTGCTCGCCGACGGGATGCCAGCCGGTCTTGGACATGGCGACCAGATACATGTCGCTGGGCAGCCCGCCCGCGGTGCCGGACGAATAGCGGGCGGCGACATGGATATGGCGGCGCTGGTTCGTTCGTGCGAGCCGGGCATCGTGGTTGATATGCGCGGAAATCGAGATCGCCGGATGTTCCTGGAGGTTGCGGCCGACGCCGGCGCGGTCGGCGATCACCTCAATTCCAAGCGCGCGCAGCGTCCGGGCCGGGCCAATGCCGGCGCGCTGGAGAATGGCCGGGGAGTGCAGCGCGCCTGCCGAGACGATGGTCTCGCCGGCCATGATCCGCGCCGGGCCCTGCCCCGTTTCCACCTCGACGCCGACGATGCGCGCGCCTTCGGTGACCAGCCGGGTGACCGTGGCGTTCGGCCAGATCTCCAGATTCGGCCGCTGACGCACCGAATTCCCGAGATAGCCGATAGCGGTGGAGACGCGGCGGTCGTAGATATTGTTTATGGCGACGGGAAAATAGCCGTCCTCGAACTCCCCGTTCTGGTCCTGCAAGGCCTTGAAGCCGGTCTCGGAGAAGGCTCTGGCGGCGGCGCGGGCGAATTCCGGCCAGCAATCGGAATGGATGCGGCGAATCGGGATCGGACCGCTCTGTCCGTGCAGGGGGCCGTCGAAATCGACGTCCCGTTCGGCCTTCCTGAAGAAGGGCAGCACCTCTTCCCATGACCAGCCGGTCGCGCCGTTGCGGGCCCAGTCGTCATAGTCGTCGGGCGTGCCGCGGTTGGCCTGCATGTCGTTGAGGCTCGAACCGCCGCCCATCAGCCGCGCCTGCTCGTAGCGGCGCAGCTGGCGCTTGCCCGGATCGTTGTGGGGCACCGGTTGCAGCGAGACGCGCAGGTCCGCCCACACATTCCTGACGTTGAAATAGGCGACGCGCGGATAGCTGTCGAGGATCGCGGGCTCCACCCGGTCCGGCGGCGTGTCGCGTCCGGATTCCACCAGGATCACGCGGTGCCTGCCGTTCTCGGAGAGGCGGCTGGCCAGTACGCATCCCGCCGTACCTCCGCCGACGATGACGAAATCACACTGGACGATGCGGGACATCGTCAATGCTCGTGCACGAACTTGGTGACGAGATAGGCCTCCATGCCCTCGATGCCGCCTTCGAGGCCGTAGCCGCTGTCCCTGATGCCGCCGAACGGCGTTTCGGCCGAGCTGGCGGCAAAGGTGTTGATGCCCACGACACCGGATTTCAGCCCGCGCGCGATCCGGCGCGCGTTGCGCGACGATTCCGTCAGGGCATAGGCGGCAAGACCGTAGGGAACGCTGTTCGCGGCATCCAGCGCCTCGTCGAGTTCCCTGAACGGCACCATCAGGGCCAGCGGCCCGAACGGCTCCTCCTGCATGGCGGCGGCGTTTGCCGGCACCCCGGCCAACACCGTCGGCTGAAAGAAGAAGCCCTGCCCTTCGATGCGCGCGCCACCGGCCACCACCTCGGCCCCGCAGGCGACGGCGTCCTCGACGAGCCGTTCGAGCGCCGGGGGGCGGCGGCGGTTGGCCAGCGGCCCCATCTGCGTCTGCGGGTCGAGGCCGTCGCCGACCCGGATCGAGCGGGCGCGGTCGGCGAAGCCGGCGACGAATTTGTCATAGACCTTGCCATGCACGAAGAAGCGTGTCGCCGAGGTGCAGACCTGCCCCGCATTGCGGAACTTGCCGGCGACCGCGAGGTCGAGCGCGCGATCCATGTCGATGTCGTCCATCACGATGACCGGGGCGTGGCCGCCAAGCTCCATGGTGAGGCGCTTCAGCCCGTCCGCGGCGAGGCGCGCCAGATGGCGTCCGACCGGCGTCGAGCCGGTGAAGGACACCTTGGCGATCTCGGGCGCCGCCATCAACTGGCTGGAAATATCGGCGGGGCGGCCGAACACGACGTTCAGCGCTCCGGCCGGCAGGCCGGCGTCTAGCAGGCATCTCGCCATTGCAAGGGCCGCGCCCGGCGTCTCCTCGGCCGGCTTCATCACCACCGTGCAGCCGGCGGCCAGCGCGGGCGCGATCTTCTTGGCGGCGGTGATGACCGGGAAATTCCACGGCGAGAGCGTCGCCACCACGCCGACCGGCTCCCTGATCGCCAGCATGCGGGTGTCGGCGGCGCTCGGGATGACGCGGCCGTAGCCCCGGCGCGCCTCGCCCGAGAACCAGTCGAACACATCGGCGGCCGCCCCGATTTCGCCCTTCGCCTCGGCCAGGAGCTTGCCGTTCTCCAGCGTGAGCATGCGCGCGAGATCGTCCGCCCGCGCGCGGAGGAGGGCCGCCGCATCGGCGAGCACCCGCGCGCGCTGGACCGGCGCGGTTTCGCTCCAGCCGGGAAAGGCCGTGGAGGCGGCCGCAATCGCATCGGAAATGTCGCCGGCGTCGGCAATCGGCAAGGCGGCGAGCTGAACGCCTGTTGCCGGGTTCACGACGATGTCGTCGCCATGTTCGCGCGCCTCGCGTTCGGTGCCGCCGATCAGGAGAGAAGGTTTGATGTACATGCTGCTTACCGGTCCGCTGTCTTCATTATTTAGCTGGCGTTGACCAGCGCTTCCATGCGCCCGAGCTTGTCCTCCAGCACCTCGGCGGAGGTGGCGAAGTTGAGCCTGACGAAACCTTCGTGGCGCGTGCAGAACGATTCCCCCGCGCTGAAGGCGATGCCCGCCTTTTCAAGGAATACGGTGGCGGCCGGCTGAGGCCAGCCCATCGCGCTGCAGTCGATCCAGGCAAGAAACCCCGCTTCGGGCATGAAGGCCTTCAGCTTCGGTATGCGCCGTTCGAGCGCATCGAACACCATATGACGGTTGCGGTTGAGCAGCGCGACGATGCGGTCGAGCCAAGGCTGGCCTTTGGTCCAGGCGGCCTCAGCCGCGTCGATGGATATCACCGAAGGGCGGCCCAGCAGCAGGCGGGGCACGCGGGCATGGAAACGCTCGAGCAATTGCGGAGCGCCGAAGTGGATCACGCCGCAGCGCAGGCCGGCTATGTTGAAGCTCTTGCCGGGAGAGTTGGCGGTAATCGTGCGGCTTGCGATCTCCTCGCCCAGCGAGGCAATGGGAATGTGCTTTCTGCCGTCATAGACGAAATCGGCGTGGACCTCGTCGGATAAGACGATCATGTCGCGCGCGGCGGCGATCGCCGCGATCTCCTCCAGTTCCGCGCGGGTGAAGACGCGGCCCGTCGGGTTTTGCGGATTGCACAGGATGATCATGCGCGTGTCGGCCGGTGCGGCCCGTAGCGCCGCCATGTCCGGCACGAAGCCCTGTGCCGTTTCGAGCATGGGAATCTCGACGATGGCGCGGCCCGCCTCCTCGATCGCCTCCCTGAAGGGACCGTAGCAGGGTGTGTGGACGGCGATGTGCTCTCCGGGTTCGGAGAATGCGAGGATCGCCGCGATGGTGCCTTGCAGCAGGTCGGTGACCGCCTGCACGGAGGTCTCCTCGATCCGCCAGCCGAAACGCTCGCCCATGCGCTGAGCGAAGGCGGCGCCGATCTGGCGTTCCGCGGGCATCAGCGGACGGCGCGGATAGCCATAATCGCGCTTGTCGACGAGTTTCACGACCGCTTCCTGCAACGCATCCGGCGGCAGGAAATCCATCTCGGCGATCCAGGAGGGAATGACGTCGTGGGGATAGCGTCGCCATTTCGAGGCCGTTCTGGAGAAAAGAAATTCTCTTTCCAGCTCGAAGGCAGCGAATTCCGTATCTTTCAAAGCCGCTTCCTTTCGATCAGATTCCGGACCGTTCGCTGTCAGGCAGCGGATCGGGCGTGTTCGACATCGGTAAAACAATTGATTGAAACGGTCAATTGCCTTGCCGCCCGTTGCCTGATCGGACATTCGATCTTCACCGGACCTTGCAACCGGCAGAGGCGGGTTGCGCAAGCGGGACGAATGGAAGGCACACAGGGCTTGACGGTTGCCAAACATTCGTTTCAATTGATGGTATGAAACAACTGAATGCCACCATGTGGCTGCCGTTTCATGCGTCGAAAGGGTGAACAAGAATGCTCCGGCAGCCAGCGTGACGCGGTTTCCGGGCACGATCCGGAGGGAAGAACGAAGCCGCGGCTTCGTCCATGCTATGAGGAGTCAACACATGCGTCCCATGAACTACGTGGCCGGTGTCGCCGCGGCGCTCTGCGCTTCGGTGATGTCTATTACAGGTGCTCTGGCCGAGGAGCCGGTGCGGGGAGGAGAGGCGACCTTCCTGATGTCACCCGCGCCCCAGGTCCTGACATCCGCGATGACGACGGCCGGCGCCGAGCAGGTCGTGTCCGCGAAGATCTCGGACAGCCTTTTCACCTATGATTTCAACCTCAATCCGCAGCCGTTGCTGGCCGAAAGCTACGAGGTCAGCGACGACGGGTTGCGGGTCACCTTCCACCTGCGCAAGGGCGTGAAATGGCACGACGGCGTCGAGTTCACCTCGGAAGACCTTGCCTACACGACAATGGAGGTCTGGAAGGTCCTGCATGGCCGCGGCCGCACGATATTCGCCAATGTGGAGAGCGTCGAAACCCCGGACAAGCACACGGCCGTGTTCGTCATGCGCCGGCCCTCGCCGGGCATGCTCAAGAGCCTCGCGGCGCAATATGCGCAAATCCTGCCCGCGCACATCTACAAGGGCACCGACCCGCTGACGAACCCGGCCAACCTCAAGCCCATCGGGACCGGGCCTTTCCGTTTCGTTTCCTTCCAGCCGGGCGACAATCTCGTCCTCGAGCGCAATCCGGACTACTGGGACGAGGGCAAGCCCTATCTCGACAAGCTGATTTTCCGCTTCATCCCCGACCCGGCGACGCGCGCGGCGGCGCTTGAATCGGGCGACGCCCACATCGTGCCGCAGAACCTGATCCCGATGGCCGATCTGGAGCGCCTCGAGGCGTCCGGCGAATTCGACGTCACCACCAAGGGCTACGAGTTCCTCAACGAGATGGAGATGATCGAGTTCAATCTCGACGACGACGTCATGAAGGACATTCGCGTGCGCAAGGCGATCGCCCATGCCATCGACCGCCAGTGGATCGTCGACAACATCCTGTTCGGATACGGCCAGCCGGCGACGACCCCGCTGCATCACCAGCTTACGGAACTGCACGACGATACCGGCGTGCCGCAGTATGAGTACGATCCAGAGAAGTCCAAGGCCCTTCTGGAGGAAGCCGGCTACAAGGCCGACGCCAACGGGGTGCGCCTGAAGCTGGTCGTCGATCCCCTGCCCTATGGCGATCACCAGCAGCACATCGGGGCCTATATGCGTGAGGCGATGCGCGAGGTCGGCATCGATCTCGAAGTGCGCGCGCAGGACTTCGCCGGCTTCGTCAAGCGGGTCTACACGGATCGCGACTTCCAGTTCACGGTGAACCTCCTCACCGGCGGCTCGGACCCGACCGTCGGCACCCAGCGCACCTTCTGGGGCCCGAGCTTCAAGATCGGCGTCGGCTTCTCGAACGGTTCTCACTATGAGAACCCGGAGATGGACAAGATCCTCGAGGATGCCGCCGCCGAGATGGACCCGGCCAAGCGCAAGGAGCTTTACCATCAGTTCCAGAAGCTCGCGATGGAAGACCTGCCGGCGTTTCCCCTGGTGGCCGTCGAAAGCACCACCACGGCGTCCAAGCGCCTGAAGAACCACTCCATCGACGCCAACGGCACCTACAGCAACTTCGCCGAAGTGTGGCTCGAGCCCGCCAAGTAACATGGCTTGCAGGAACCGGCTGCCGGACAGGCGGCCGGTTGCCTTCTTTCGGAGCGATTCTCCTTCGAAAAGGATCTGAACGGAACCGGAGATTTTGCGTTGGACAGGCAATTCTGGACCTATCTGGGGTGGCGCGGAGCCCAGTCGCTGGTCATCATCGCCATCGTCATCGTCGGCTCCTTCCTCCTGTTGCATCTGGTTCCGGGCGACATGGTGGACGTGCTGGGCGGGCAGCGCGGCGACATGGACGCCGAGATGATGGCGGACCTGCGCGCGCGCTACGGCCTCGACAGACCGGTCCTGGTCCAGCTTCTCGAATATATAGGCGCCGTGCTGCGCGGCGACCTCGGCTATTCGTTCCGCAATTCCACCGACGTTCTTTCGCTGGTGCTGCAACGGCTGCCGACCACCATCCTGCTGGTCGTCTGCTCGGTGATAACCGCCGTCTTCATCGGCACCATGGCGGGTGTCGTCGCCGCGCGCCATTCCCATCGCCTGATCGACGTGGTCATCTCCATGGTCGTGCTGGTGTTCTACGCCACGCCGATCTTCCTGACCGGCCTCGGCCTGATGATCGTGTTCTCGGTCAAGCTGAGGCTCCTGCCCATCGGCGGCCTGATGACGCCGGGCTTCGGCGGCAACTGGCTGGAGCTGGTCACGAATGTCGTGACCCATCTCATCCTGCCGGTGCTGTCGCTTTCCCTGTTCTACATCGCGATCTACACGCGCCTTGCCCGCGCCTCGATGTTGCAGGTGCTGGAGCAGGACTATATCCGCACCGCCTATGCCAAGGGCCTCAGCACCTACAACGTGATCATCGGCCATGCGCTGCGCAACGCGCTGCTGCCCGTCGTCACCATGGTCGGCTTGCAGATCGCCGAGCTTTTCGGCGGCGCGGTGCTTACCGAAACGATCTTCAGCCTCCCCGGCGTCGGGCGGCTGGCCTATGACGCCGTATTCGAGCGCGACTACCCTCTGATCCTGGGTGTCCTTCTGGTGTGCTCCTTCATCATCATCATGGTCAATCTGATCATCGACATCATCTACACGCTGCTCGATCCGCGCGTGGAAGTCAGCCGATAGAGAGTATTCGACCATGTTACGCCGTGTACTGCTTTCTCCCGCTGGCATAATCGGGCTGATCACCCTGCTGATCATCGTGGGAATGGCCCTGTCCGCTCCCTATGTCTTCCCGAAAGGCCCGTGGTCGCTGGTCGCCCGGCCCTATCTGTGGCCGGGACAGCGCGAGGGGCTGATCTTCGGCACGGATGCGCTCGGCCGCGACATCCTCGCCGGCGTCTTCTACGGCTCGCGCGTCTCGCTGCTCGTCGGCATCGTCGCGACCGCCTGCGCCCTGCTCATCGGCATCACCGTGGGCGCCGTCGCGGGCTATTTCGGCGCGGCTGCGGATGCGGTGCTGATGCGTATCACCGACGCCTTCCAGACCATTCCGGGCTTCCTGTTCGCCGTGGTTCTGGTCTCGATCCTGTCGCCGTCCATCGCCACGATCATCCTGGCCATCGCCACCGTGTCCTGGCCGCCGGTGGCGCGCCTGACACGCGCCGAGGTCCTGCGGGTGCGGGAAAGCGAATATGTCCAGTCGTGCAAGGTGATCGGCATGTCCGCGCCGCGGATCATCCTCACGCAAGTGCTGCCCAATTCACTCTCTCCGGTGATCGTGGCCGCCGCCGTGCTCGTCGCCACCGCGATCATCACCGAGGCGGGCTTGTCCTTCCTCGGGCTGGGCGATCCCAACGTCATGAGCTGGGGCACGCTCATCAATGTCGGGCGTCCGTCCATCCGCACGACATGGTTCATCTGCATCATCCCCGGCCTGTTCGTGGTGCTGACCGTGCTGGCGCTGAACCTGCTGGGTGACGCCATCAACGATGCCCTCAACCCCCATCTCAGGAGGCGTTGAGCGATGGCGGGCATCAAAAACGCACAGGCGCCGCGTCCGCTGCTCGACGTGCACAATCTCTCGGTCGCGGTGAAGCTCGCCTCGAAGGCGCGCGCCTATGCGGTCGACAAGGTGAGCTTTTCCGTCGGCGTCGGGGAGACGCTGGCCCTCGTGGGCGAATCGGGAGCCGGCAAGTCGCTGACCGCTATGGCGCTGATGCGCCTGCACAAGGCGCAGACCATGGATGTCGAGGCCGACCGCATCGACCTTCTCGGCCGCGACATCGCTCGCATGAACGACCGTGAGATCAGGAGCATTCGCGGTTCCACCGTGGCGATGATCTTCCAGGACCCGCTGTCGGCGCTGAACCCGGTGCTGACCGTCGAGCGGCAGCTCGTGGAGTCCATCGTCCTGCACAACGACATGTCGCGCTCGCAGGCCCGCAAGCGGGCGCTGGAACTGCTGGACATGGTGCGCATTCCGGCGGCCGGTTCACGGCTTTCGGAATATTCGCACCGCCTTTCCGGCGGCATGCGCCAGCGCGTGATGATCGCCATGGCGCTTGCGGGAAACCCGAAGCTGATCCTCGCCGACGAACCGACCACGGCGCTGGACGTGACCATCTCCGCGCAGATCCTCGACCTCCTGAAGGAGCTTCAGCGGGACCTCGGCGTGGGCATGCTGTTCATCACCCATGACCTGCATGCCGTGCGCACGGTCGCGCACCGCGTGGCGGTGATGTATTCCGGCCGCATCGTCGAAACCGGGGATGTCTCGAAGGTCTTCAACGACCCGAGCCATCCCTATACGGAAGGGCTTCTGGCCGCGCGCCCGCATGGCAGCTTCGTCGGAGCCGCGCACCGGCTGCGCGAGATTCCGGGCACGGTTCCAGCACCCGCTGACCGGCCCGCGGGCTGCGCCTTCGCGCCCAGATGCAACCGGCGCACCGCCGAATGCGAGGTGCGGCCGCCGCCCCTCGAATATGTCGGGCCTGCCGGCTTCGCCTGCTATCACCCGCTCCAGGAGGTGCCGGCATGACCAGACGCCTTGAAGTCGCCGACCTCGTGGTGCGGCACAAGACCCGCAAGGGCACCGTTCACGCTGTCGCCGGGGTCAGCTTCGAGATTGGCGCGGGCCAGACCCTCGGGCTCGTGGGCGAATCCGGCTGCGGCAAGTCCAGCCTTGCGCGGGCCATCGTCGGGCTCAACAAGCCGACCTCCGGCAATCTGGCGATCAACGGAACGGCGGTGGACCCCCGCCGCCCCAGCAGCCGCGCCCGCGACATGCAGATGATCTTCCAGGACCCGTACGGCTCCCTCAATCCGCGCTTGACGGTGCGTGAACTGGTCGAGGAGCCGCTGAAGGTTCACCGCCTGCGCAGCCGTGCGGAACGCCGCGAATGGGTCAAGGCCCTGCTCGACCGTGTCGGCATTCCCGAAACGATGCATGACCGGCTACCCCACCAGCTTTCCGGCGGGCAGCGCCAGCGCGTCGGCATCGCCCGCGCGCTCGCGCTCGAACCGAAGATCATCATCTGCGACGAGCCGGTCTCCGCGCTCGACGTGTCGGTGCAGGCGCAGGTCCTCAACCTGCTGGTCGATCTCCAGCGCGAGCAGGACCTGTCCTATCTCTTCATCTCCCACGATCTGGAAGTCATACGCTATGTGTCGCACTGGATCGCGGTGATGTATCTGGGCGTCATCGTCGAGATCGGGCCGGTGGACCGGATATGGAAGTCGCCGCTTCACCCCTATACCCGCGCCCTGATGCAGACCACCGACAACAGGGAGATGCAGGCGGGGCCGGAGGTGAAGCTGAACAGCGAACTGCCCAACCCGTTGTCGCCGCCGTCGGGATGCCGCTTTCGCACTCGCTGCCCCCTGGCCATAGAGCGCTGCGCTCAGGAAGAGCCGCAATTGCGGGAAGAGGCGGCCGGCCATAAAGTTGCCTGCCATCGCGCTCAAGAATGGGCCAGCCGGGTATCGGCGGCAGCCTGACCGGAGGAAAGACACCATGCCGCGCAGCCGCACCGTGTTTCCCACCCTGTCGCACTGGGGTGCGTTCGACGCGCATGTCGAGGAGGGGCGGCTGGTCGGCGTCACGCCGTTTTCGGGGGACCCCCATCCGAGCCGGCTGATCGAGGCATGGCCGGAAATGCTCTACGCCGAAAACCGCATCGCGCGCCCTGCCATCCGGCGCGGGTGGCTCGACACGGTCGCGAAGGGCAAGCCGCATCCGGAGAACGGGCGCGGCTCGGACGTGTTCGTCAACGTGCCGTGGGACGAGGCGCTGGACATGGCCGCCTCCCAACTGGAGCGCGTGCGCACCACCTTTGGCAACGCCGCGATCTTCGGCGGCTCATATGGCTGGTCGAGCGCCGGGCGCCTGCATCATGCCCGCACGCTCGTCCACCGCTTCATGGGCGCCATCGGCGGCTGTACCGGGCAGGTCACCAACTACAGCTATGGCGCGGCGATGCGCCTTCTGCCCCATATCTTCGGCGACGACCGGACGGTCGCCGGGCCGGTCACCGACTGGAAAGCGATTCTCGAACATTGCGAGGAGTTCGTCGCCTTCGGCGGCATCGCGGCGAAGAACTGGCAGATCCAGTCGGGCGGGGCGGGCCTGCATCCCTTCGACGACTTCATGGCCGAAGCGGCGCGGCGCGGCATCCGCTTCACCAACGTCTCCCCGCTGCGCGGCGATACCGAGGCATCGATCAGCGCCGAATGGCTACAGATCCGTCCCGGCACCGACATGGCGTTCATTCTGGCGCTGGCCTATGTGGTGCACGCCAACGGCAGGACGGACCGGGCCTTCATCGACCGCTACTGCGTCGGTTTCGACCGCTTCGAGGCCTATCTGACGGGCCAAACGGACGGCATCGCCAAGACGCCGGAATGGGCAGCCCCGATCACGGGCATCGGTGCTGAGAAAATCGCGGCTTTCGCCGAACGGCTGATCGGCCGCCGCGTGCTTTTGAGCGCGGCATGGTCGCTGCAACGGGCGGAGCATGGCGAGCAGCCCTACTGGGGCCTTGCCACGCTGGCCGCCATGCTCGGCCAGATCGGCCTGCCGGGCGCGGGCGTTGCCTACGGCTACGGCTCGATGAACGGCATGGGCAATCCGCTCTACGAACTGCCCATTTCCGGCATGCCGGCGATCCCGCGCGAGGGCGACCTCAAGATACCCGTCGCCCGCATCGCCGACCTGCTGCTCTCGCCCGGCAAGGAAGTGGACTTCGACGGGCGCCGCTTCACCTATCCGGACATAAAGTTGGTGCATTGGGCGGGCGGCAATCCGTTCCATCACCATCAGGACCTGTTCCGCCTGCGCGAGGCGTTCCAGCGCCCCGACACCGTCATCGTGCACGAGCCATGGTGGACGGCCACGGCGCGCCACGCCGACATCGTCCTGCCGGCGACGACGACGCTCGAACGCAACGACATAGGTGGCTCCTCGCGCGATCCCTATCTCTTCGCCATGCACAAGGCCGTCGACCCGGTGGGCGAGGCGCGTGACGACTTCCGCATCTTCAGCGAGCTCGCGGACCGGCTGGGCGCGGGGGAAGCCTTCCACATGAACCGCACCGAGGGACAGTGGCTGCGCAATATCTACGACCGCTTCTGCACGCGCATGGCGGCCCGCGGCTTCAATCCGCCGGATTTCGAGACGTTCTGGGCGGCGGGACATGTGCGCATTCCCGATCCCGAGGGCAGCTTCACGCTGTTCGAGGAATTCCGCAACGATCCCGAGGCTCATCCGCTCGCCACGCCGTCCGGCAGGATCGAGCTGTTCTCGCAGACCGTGGCCGATTTCGGCTATGATGAATGCCCCGGACTGGCCGTATGGCGGGAGCCTTCCGAGTGGCTCGGCGCCGAGCTTGCCTCCCGCTTCCCCCTGCACATGATCTCCAACCAGCCAGCCGACAAGCTGCACGGCCAGATGGACGCAAGCGCGATCAGCCGGGCGAACAAGGTCGGCGGCCGCTCCGGCATCTATATGTCGCCTGCGGACGCTGAGGCCCGCGGCCTTAGGGAGGGAGACATCGTGCGCGTCTTCAACGACCGGGGCGCATGCCTTGCCGGGGTCCGTATCTCGGACGGCGTCATGCCCGGCGTGGTCTGCCTGCCGACCGGCGCCACCTTCGAGCCCCTGACGGACGCCACCGGCCGGCCGCTCGAAAACCACGGCAATCCCAATGTGCTGACCAAGGACATCGGCACCTCGCGTCTGGGACAGGGGCCGAGCGCCCAGACCTGCCTTGTCGAGGTGGAGCGCTACGACGGCGCGCTGCGACCCGTCCGCGTCCTCGGCCAGCCCCCTTTCGAAGCCGCCTGACCTTCGGAGAACGGCTCGGGATGACAGGGCGGATTGTTGTCGATCCGCTATGCTCTTCATGCCCGCTGTCAAACCCCCACCCCTAACCCCTCCCCACAAGGGGGAGGGGGATGATTTCACCAGTGTCGCAGCATAATCTTCGACATTCGATGCCGGACGCTGTCGTTGCAGAATTCCCCTCCCCCTTGTGGGGAGGGGTTAGGGGTGGGGGTATTTCCGGATGCGATAACCTACCGTAAACTATCCGCAACGCCGACGTCCCCCTCTCCCCGCAAGCGGGGTGAGGGGCCGTTTGCGACAAGCCGGCATACTTCTTAGTCGCGCCCATATGCGCCGGCAGTGGGCGTCACCACGATGATGGCTTCGCCGGCTTCCAGCACGGTCTGATCGCATGCTGCGAGCGTTCCAGGTCGGCTGCGGCGTCACCTTCACCTTTGGCGGGCTGCGGATCAACGAGGAAGCGCAAGTGCTCGATGTGGATATGGTTCCTATCGAGGGACTGTTCGCCGCGGGCGAACTCGTGGGTGGATTGTTCTACTTCAACTATCCGGGCGGCACGGGCCTCATGGCCGGCGCCGTGTTCGGACGGCTCGCGGGCACATCGGCGGCGGCGTCCTCCCATGCCGCATAGTCGTTGCAGGTCCAGGAGGTCCGGAACCGATCGCTAACCTGATGCTGTTACGTGAGAAAACAACCATTGCGCCCGCTCAACCTGATGCTCGTGCGGCACTCCCGCGCCCGCCCATCCAGCGCTCAATGCGGGTGGAGGCGAGTTGGAGCAGGATCACGAGCACCACATAAAGAAGTGCTGCGAGCACATAGGCCTCGAGGTTGCGGAAGGTCGCGGATGCCACCATCTGGGCGTTGCGCATCAGTTCCGTGACGCCGATCACCGAGGCCAGCGAGGTGCCTTTCAGGATGATGATGAATTCGTTGCAAAGCGTTGGAAACGCCGTGCGGAAAGCCTGCGGCAGGATGATGCGGCGCATGGCCTTCGGATAGGTCATGCCGATCGAACGGGCCGCTTCCATCTGGTCCGCGGGTATCGACAGGATCGAGGCGCGCACGATCTCCGCCACATAGGCGCCAGCATTGACGGAGAAGGCGAGCGTGGCCGCCAGCAGCCGATTGTCCAGCGGCGAAAAGATCGCGATCAGCACGTCGCTCTCCATCGCCACCGCCCATGCAGGCAGACCGAAATAGACGATGTAGAGCAGGACCAGCGGCGGCACGGCCCTGAAGACCGCGACATAGCTGATGGTCAGGTATCTGAGGACGGGGTTCTGCGACAGCCGGCCCATCGCCACGGCGACGCCGATGACCAGCGCTCCGGTCATGGCGGCCGCCGTCAGCCCAAGGCCCACCAGTGCGCCCTTCAAGTACAAGGGCAGATATGCGATGGCGAAATCGATCATTTTCCCAGGCTCGCTGCAATGAATGCCGCAATCCTCGGGGTGGGCGGCTCCTCGAAGAAAACGGATGTCGGAAGGTCGGCGACAATTCTGCCTGCCTCCATGAACACGATGCGGTCGGCCGCCTCACGCGCGAACCTCAACTCGTGCGTGACCACCAGCATCGTTCTCTTTTCATCCGACAGCCGCCGCATCACTGCCAGCACCTCGCCGACCAGTTCGGGGTCCAGCACGGAAGTCGCCTCGTCGAACAGCAGCAGCAAAGGTTCCATGCAGAGCGCCCGTGCTATGCCGACCCGCTGCTGCTGGCCTCCGGAAAGCTCCGCCGGATAGGCATCCGCCAGGGTACTCCCTCGAAAACTCCGCGATGACAGCCCGGCTTTCACGGCGCGCGCCGTGGACGATGGCTCCGGTATAGGCGATGCCGGCGAGGACGAGCGCCATGCCTTCCATGCGCGTCAACACGCCGTCCCAGGCCATGGGAGCAGCGCCAGCGCGGCCGCCGCCATCACCGGCAGGTCGAAACGCAATGTGCGCATCTCCAGCGAGAGCGGCATCAGTAGGGCGCTGAGGCCGAGGATGAACAGGATGTTGAAGCTGTTGGTGCCGGCAATGTTGCCGACGGCCAGCGACCCGTTGCCCTGCAACGCCGCCTCGATGCCCACGGCAAGTTCGGGCGTGCTGGTCCCGACCGCCACGACTGTCAACCCGATCAGAATGGCGGGACGCCCACGAGCGCCGCGAGCCTGGAACCGGCGCGCACGATCATCTCCGCTCCGGCGATGAGCAGGAGAAGCCCGAACAGGCACGACGCCAGCGCGCTCACACTGGCCCCCGCCCCGCTGCGGCATGACGGGCCGGGGTAGGGGCGATGGCCCGGCGACGGCCCATGCTACTCCTTCGCCAGCGCGGCTTCGATGGCCTCGACCGTGTGTCCGGTCAGATCCCTCGCCATCTCGCCGGCCAGCCTGGAGCGGGTCTCGTCGTGATAGTGCCGGCGCAACTCGCCCAGCGAGCGGGGATCGGCGACCACGTAGAGCGCGCCGATACGGCCCTCCAGCGCCATCCGGTTCAGAAAGCCGGCGACGGCGGCGGCGAAATCGTCCTCGCGCAGGCGCGCCTCATCGGGATTGGCCGCCACGCTCCGGTGCCGCATCCCCGACCCCTGATTGACGGCGTCGATCTCCGGCACGTCCAGCTCGACGAGCCGGATATTCGGCGCGGGCGCCCGGTTGCGGAACAGGCGCAGCTTCTCCCCGTCCACGACGGCAACGATGGCATCATGCGGCAGGATCATCGGGCTTCTCCTTGTGGCGGCCTGTCGATGCGCGAAGTATGGGCCTGCCGCAAGGCGAAGCCTTGATTGGCGTCAAAAGTGAACCGATCGAGGCGGTGCTGCCCTTGATGAACGCCTGCTGGGAAGCCTTCAGCATACGCATTCGTTGCAGTTTACGGCTTCCGGCGGCGATGTTCTTGAGGTGGATCAAGACGGGACCCGCCGCAGGCAGGATATGCTGGATGCCATCTTTGATTTCCCATGGAGGTGTCCGGTCATGATGAAGGATTTCGAGAGCAGGATTGCCATTGTCACGGGTGCTGGTTCGGGCATCGGGGCGGCAATCGCGCGGGAACTGGCCGCAAGGGGCGCGGTCGTCGTCGCGGCGGATCTGGATCTCGACACCGCGGAAGGGACCGCCGCGGCGATCCGTACCGATGGCGGAACGGCGTATGCCTTCGCTGCGGACGTTGCGGACGCCGCTTCGGTGGAGCGCATGGTCGCCTTCGCGGTGGAGACCTGCGGAGGGCTCCATCTGGCCGTCAACAATGCCGGCATCGGCGGGCCGAACGAACTGACGGCCGACTATCCTCTCGACGGCTGGCGCAAGGTGATCGACGTCAACCTGAACGGCGTCTTCTACGGCATGAAATACGAGATCACGGCGATTCTGAAATCGGGCGGCGGCGCCATCGTCAACATGGCGTCGATCCTCGGTTCCGTCGGGTGGGCCGATGCCTGCGCCTATGTGGCGGCCAAGCATGCCGTGGTCGGCCTGACGAAGACCGCGGCGGTGGAATACGCCACGCAGGGCATCCGCATCAACGCGATGGGCCCGGCCTTCATCGACACGCCGCTCCTGACGAACAACCTCGATGCCGGGACGATTGGACAGTTGGCTGGCCTTCATCCGATAAACCGGCTCGGCTCGCCGCAGGAGGTTTCCGCATTGACATGCTTCCTGCTTTCGGACCGGGCGAGCTTCATCACCGGCAGCTATCATCTCATCGATGGCGGCTATACGGCGCGATAAGGCGCCTGAGCGGCACAGCCATGTGCAAGCCTTTGGGCTTAGCCGGCGCGCTTGCCGAGGGTGCGCATTTTCACGAGCCATTTTTCGCGCCTGTTGTCGCCAACGCCTTCCACCATACCGAACAGCGTCTCCCGCACCGGGCTGATGCCGACGAAGTTGAGGATGTTGCGGCGCATGCCGGCGATGCCGTGGCCGAGATACCAGAACTGGTAGAAGGAGGCCGGCATGCCCATGGTCACGATCACGTGGGCCGAGCGGCCTTGAGCAGGGTTTTGGCGAAGCCGCCCTTGCCCCGCTCGGGATAGGCGAAGGCGACGCCCGGACGCATCACCTGTTCGAGAAAGGCTTTCAGCAGGGCCGGCATGGTGCCGAGCCAGAGCGGAAAGACGAAGACGATGTGCTCGGCGTCCCTGATCGCCTGTGCTGCATCTTCGAGCGTGACCGGCAAGGGCTGTCCGGCGAACTCCTCCATTGTGCGCAGGATCGGAAAGTCGAGCGTTGCGATGTCGATCAACCGGACCCGGTGCCCGCCCGAGCGTGCGCCCTCGGCATAGGCCTCGGCCAGCGCGCGGCATAATCGCTTCGGATTGCCGTCCGGATGGCCGAGGATGATCAGGAGACGGCGCGGCATGACGATTCTCCAAATGATTACGAAAGCTACCCGATAGAGGAACGGTGACCTTGACCACGGTCAAAACGGCGGTGCCTCGCCATTCGGCGCTCGCGCAGAAACATGCAGGCGAGGGGAGCGTTGACGAACGCCTATTTCAAATATATGTTTTAATCGTTCACTGGAGGGCGGGTATTGAATGGCCCTCGCAAGAAGGGATGAAGCACAGATGTCGAAAATGCGGATCGAAGGCTCGTTTGTCGCGCTCATCACGCCGTTCAATCAGGATGGAACCGTCGATTTCGCCGCATTCGAGGAGCTTCTGAAGTTCCAGCGCGACAATGGCACGTCGGCGGTGCTCATTCTGGGCTCCACCGGCGAAATCTCCATGTTGAGCAAGGAGGAGCGCCGCGAGATCGTTTCGCGCACGGCCCGCATGAAAAGCGGCGACATGAAGCTGTTTTACGGCTGCACCGGCGGAGACACCGCCTCAACCATCGAGATGCTGCGTTTTGCCAAGGCGGAAGGAGCGGACGGCGCGATCCTCGCCGCACCCGCCTATATATGCGCGTCGGAAGCCGACATCGAGGCGTATTTCCTCGAAGCGGCCGACTCCGTCGAATTGCCGATGGGCATCTACAACAACCCCCCGCGCGTCAAGACCGACCTCGGCCACGAGGCGCTGCTGCGCCTCTTCAAACATCCGAACTATGTGGTGCACAAGGAATCGACCGGCCGCGTCGGTCAGGTCGGACAGGTTCTGGCAGCCAATCCGGACGTTTCGGTGATGTGCTGCGACTCGCCCAATCTCGGCCTCGTGGTTCCGACCATGACGCTCGGCGGCCACGGCACCGCGAACATGACCGGCAACATCGCGCCCGCCGATATCGCCGAGATGTCGAAGCCGTGGAAGACCGGCGAGGACGCGATGGCCTTCCGCGAGAATTATCTGCGCCTGCTGCCGCTGCTGCACTACACCTATTCGGCCATAAATCCGGTCGCCGTGAAGTCGCTGATGCGCGCCATCGGCCTGCCGGCAGGCGACCTGCGCCGCCCGCTGACCGCGCTTCAGGGCCCGGCGCTCGACCGTGGCATCGAGATCGTCAGCCGGCTCGGCCTTCTCGAAAAGTACAACCTTTCCGGACAGCCGCTGGGTCTCGCCGCCGAATAACCGGCAGCCTGCCGATGCCGACCGTTTCCGGAGGGAGCTTGCTGCTTCCTCCGTTTTTTTCTCCGGCATTTCCGCCGCATTCCCGAGTTGCGCCCATGAACACGGCTCCGTCAAGACGTCCCATCGGCATGCTGATACTGGACACCGCGTTCGAACGGATTCCGGGCGATGCCGGCAATCCCCGCACATGGGATTTCCCCGTGATCTACCGAACGGTGCGCAACGCCAGCGCTTTGCGGGTGATCGACGGCGAAGCGCAGGGCCTGGTCGACGCCTTCATCGATGCGGGGCGCGAACTCGTCGCCGAAGGCTGCGCCGCCATTTCCACGACCTGTGGCTTCCTCGCCCTGCATCAGGAACGGCTGGCCGAAGCCCTGCCGGTGCCCGTGGCCACTTCCAGCCTGTTGCAGGTTCCGATGGTCGAGCGGATGCTGAGGCCCGGCGAGAAGGTCGGCGTCGTGACCATGGACGCCGCCCGCATCACGAAACGCCACATGACCGCCGTGGGCGTCGATCATCCGGTGCCGATGGAGGGCCTGCCGCGCGACGGCATGTTCTGGAAGATGATCGCGCAGGATGCGCCGGCCGATCCCCGGCTGCTGTTGAAGGAAGTGCTCGACGCCGGCGAAAGGCTGCTCGCCCGTGAGCCGGCTGTCGGCGCCATCGTGCTCGAATGCACCAACATGCCGCCCTATGCCGCCCGGCTCGCGCAACATCTCGACCGCCCCGTGTTCGATGTCGTCACGCTGGTGAAATGGCTTGCCGGGGCGGTCGCGCCTCACGACTATCTCGCGCGGGGTGAAGCTTGAGCGAGCGCGCCATAGTCATCGGCGGCGGCATCGTCGGGCTCTCCATCGCCCTCGGCCTCGCGCGTGCGGGCCTCGGCGTGGTCATCCTCGACGGCGCCGACGCGGACAATCGCGCGTCCTACGGCAATGCCGGCCTCGTGTGGGTGCAGAGCAAGGGTGCGGACCATGTGCCCTATGCGCGGTGGTCGCGACAGTCCGCGCGCCTGTGGCCCGCCTTCGCCGCGGAGCTTGAGCAAACCACCGGCATCGACGTGGAATACGACCAGCGCGGCGGCTTCAGCTTCTGCCTCGACGAGGCCGAGGTGGAAGCGCGGCGCGCCATGGTGGACAAGATGGCCGCCCGGCTGGGCCCGGAAAACGACGTGGAATTCGTCGACGCCGGCTTCGTGCGCCAGCGCGTGCCGCATGTGGGGCCGAAGGTGCTCGGCGCAAGCTGGTGCCCGTCCGACGGGCACGTCAATCCCCTTCTCCTGATGGGAGCCCTGCGCAAGCGCGCCGCCGCGCTCGGCATCGACATACTGTACGGACACAAGGCCACGCGCATCGGCATGAACGGATCGCACCTCACCGTCTACGGCGAGGGTTTCGGCATGCGTGCGGATCGCGTGGTGGTCGCCGCCGGCCTCGCCACGCAGGAGCTTGCCGCCACCGCCGGCATGACCGTTCCGCTGAAGCCTGTCCGCGGGCAGATCGTGGTGACGGAACGGCTCAGGAAGGTCATCGACTATCCGACGCCCACCACCCGGCAGGCGCGGGCCGGCAGCGTCATCTTCGGCAACAGCCACGAGGACGATATGGCCGTGCCGGGAACGACCCTTTCCGTCATCGCCTCCCACGCCCAGCGCGCCATTGCGGAATTCCCGTTTCTGGCGTCCAGGCGCATCCTGCGCAGCTGGGGCGCGATCCGGGTGATGCCCCGCGACGGCAGGCCGGTCTACGCCAGTTCCGGAACCTGCCCGGGCGCCTATGCGATCGCCTGCCACAGCGGCATCACCCTGACCGCCATCCATGCCGGCATCGTCGGGCCTTCCATTGCCGCGGGCGAACTACCGCCTGCGGTTTCCACATTCTCGGACGAGCGCTTCCATGTTGTTTCGCCGGCTTGACGAAAAGCGCGCATCCGCGATCATCACCTTCGACGGCAAGCCGCTTGCCGCCTTCGAGGGCGAAAGCGTCGCCGCCTGCCTGCTGCGCCATGGCGTGGGCTTCACCCGCCTGACGCCCTCCGGCGCGAAGCGCGCTCCCTACTGCCTGATGGGCGCATGTTTCGAATGCACCATGACCGTCGACGGGCACACCAACGTCCAGATCTGCCTGACGCGGATCAGGGACGGAATGGTCGTCGAGCGGAGCAGCGACATATGACGCGGGACCGCTACGACATCGCCATCGTCGGGGCCGGTCCGGCCGGCATGGCCGCGGCGGTGGAGGCGCGCAGGCTCGGCCTGTCGGTCGCGGTGCTCGACGACCAGCCGGCGGCGGGCGGGCAGATCCTGCGCGGCATCACCCGGCCGATGACCGGGCATTACGAGAAATGGGGGCAGCCGCTGGCAAGCGCGTTTCAGGCGAGCGGCGCGGCACATCTGCCCGGCGCCGCCGTCTGGGCGCGAGAAGGTTCGCGCCTGCTCTACAGCATGAATGGCGAGACCGGGAGCCTCGTTGCCGGCGCGCTCGTTCTGGCGACGGGCTCGATGGAGCGTCCCGCCGTCGTTGCGGGCAACACGCTGCCCAGCGTGGTGACCGTTGGCGCGCTGCAATCCCTGATGAAGGGAAGCGGATGCGTGCCGGCTGGGCGGTTCGTGCTCGCCGGCAACGGCCCGCTGCTCCTGCTGTGCGCCATCCAGTTCGCCGAGGCCGGCGCACGACCCGCGGCCATCATACAGACGACTCCGTCGTCGCGCCTGCTCCCGGCGCTGCCGAAGGCGGCCGGCTTGCTGTTCGATCCCGCGCTTCTCATGAAGGGGCTCGGCCTACTGGTACGGACCAGAAGCCTCGGCATTCCGCTTCATGCCGGCGCGCGCGACATCCGCATCGACGGGACCGCGCAAGCCGAGACGATCCGGTTCCGCGCCAGAGGGCGGACGATGGAGATGCCCGTCGATCTCGTGGCGCTGCATGACGGCGTGGTGCCGAACGACAATCTGGCGGTTTCGCTCGGCGCCAAGACGACATGGAACTGCGAGCTTTCCTGCTACGAACTCGTGATGGAAGGCGTGACCAAAGTCGCCGGCCTCGACAATGTCTGGGCGGCGGGCGACTCCGTCGCCATCCATGGCGGCTATCAGGCCATGCTGGCGGGAAGGCTCGCGGCGCTCGACGCCGCGCATACGCTCGGCTTTGTCGACGCGCAAAGCCACAAGACGGCGACCGCCCCCCTGTTGCGGCAACGCCGACGCCTGCTCGCCGCACGCCGCTTCCTCGACGCCTACTATGCCCCGACGCTGTTGCCGGAACAGGCCCCCGACGACGCCACGCTTTGCCGCTGCGAGGAGGTGAGCGTGGGAACGGTGCGGCGCAAGATCGCCGAAGGAGCCGCGGGCACGCGCGCCCTCAAGGCGGCGACCCGCTGCGGCATGGGGCCCTGTCAGGGCCGGCAATGCACCGTCTCGCTGGCCAGCCTTCTGGCCCACGAAATTCCCCACGCACAGTTCGAGCGGCCAAGCCTGCGTGTGCCGGCCCGGCCCATCACCGTGGCCGAACTCGCCGAAAGCCATTTGGGCATGCGCCACACCGGCTCCGACGCCTGAGCAGTTCTCCCTTCCCGGTGCGCGGAATGGCTCAGAACAGGCGCAGGTCGAGCGAGAAGGGCTGCTCGCGCACGATGCGGATGGCGGGCATGGCCGGGTGGGTGTGATTTATCAGGACGTTGCGGTCCGGGGAATCGATGACCGGCACGATGGCGGAGGGGACGCGCAGCAGCGGCGCTGCGCGTTCCTCATGCCATTTGCCGCCCCTTTCCTGGCTCCAGCCCTCGTGGCGACGCCAGTCCGGAGACAGATCGGCCAGCTCGACGTCTTCCACGGCGACGGTGTCTGGAAACATATAGGTGACCATGACGAGTTCCGGCAAAAGCGCGGGGCCCTCGACATGGACGAGCTTTTCAAGGACGCACAGGGCCGGCGAGGTCGCGCAATAGGTGACGGCGTGGCCCACGCTGTTCCATCGCCCTTCGAAATGAAGGCCGTAGCCGCCGTCGAGCGCCCGCGCATATTGCTTGCCCGATAGGCGCCAGAGCAGCATCAGGCGGCGGCGCCCCATGCGATCTTGCCGAGGATGGTTTCGATCACCCGCGCGCCGGCTTCGGTCTGGGCCACGACGAGCGGCGCTTCGCCGCCGAGTTCCATAGGCTCTGTCGCAAACTGAATGGCAATCTGTCTCTGGCATGAGAAAGTTACGTTTCAGGGAGAGCTTTCCATGTTCAGAGGTCGCCATTTCGACCGATCAGTGATCCTGCTCTGCGTTCGTTGGTATCTGGCCTACAATCTGAGCCTGCGCGATCTGGAAGAAATGATGGCCGAGCGAGGCTTAAGTGTCGACCACTCCACTGTGCATCGTTGGGTCGTGCATTTCTCACCTCAGCTGCTGGAACGCTTCAACCGACGCAAGCGTCCAGTCACCGGCAAATGGCATATAGACGAGACCTACATCAAGGTCCGTGGTCGATGGATGTATCTCTACCGGGCCATCGACAGCGTCGGCGATACGGTCGAGTTCTTCTTCAGCGAGCACCGCGACCTATCGGCTGCAAAACGCTTTCTGCGCAAGGCTTTGCAACGTCATGGTCGACCCGATCGTATTGTCATCGACGGCAGCCAGACGAACCGGGAAGCAATCATTGCCTGCGATGGCGAAAGCCGACTGCGACATCGATCACGACGATTGTTGAAGCCAATCCGCATCCGGCAAAGCCAATATCTGAACAACCGCATCGAGCAGGATCACCGCCGCGTCAAGAGTCGGATCCAACCTATGCTCGGCTTCAAGTCAATCGCCAGCGCAGCAACGATCCTGTCTGTGATCGAAATGGTTCACATGATGCGCAAACGACAGGCGAGGTTTGCCTACAATCCCTGCCCGTCAATCGCCGAGCAGTTCGAAATTCTGGCCGCCTGATCGCGCACGGACTGCGGCTCTCAACGACCAAAGTCAGAGTTTGCGACAAAAAAGCTGGCCTGCCCTGGCGACAAGATCGATATTCCGATGAATCACATATACGACGTCTATGTGCGTTCTCATTATGACGGGATGACGGTCAGTGTTCCCGGCGGGCCCCAATCAGACGAGATTGCAATCATATTCTGCGCCTCTTCGGGCAAGCGACTGAACGCGCGCGTTGGCGGCCTGACGCACGAGGAAGTCATGGAAAGAAAAGTATCCAGTTGAACTGCTTCCGTATCGACATTGAGTCACGGCCTGGTCCGGATACGCGTCATGCGCCGCCGAGAAAGCTTCTCGCAGCGTCTGGTCGTAAGGCTGACTCGTCACGGCAAACCGCGATGCACGCAAAGCACGATGCCCTTTCCGTTCAGGGTCAGGCATCGAAAAATAAAGAGCAATTGCGCTGCTCGTTACAGAGCGGCCCAACGGCGCCGGCAGCCGACCCCACTTCCGACTGGGCCGTCTCCGATCCCGCTTAGGGATCGGTGTCGAGCATATCGGGATTTTCAAAGCCGCTGGCTGATTTGACAACATGGATCGAACTGCAAGGGAGACAATTGATGCCCAGGATTGGCAAGGTACTCGTTGTCGGTGGCGGCGTAGGCGGGTTGAGCGCTGCGATCTCGCTGGCGATCAAGGGTGTTGAAGTCGAACTGATAGAAAAGCGCCCGGACTTCAATGTACCGGGCGTGGGACTTGGTCAGCCCGCTTGCGCTCTCCGCATCTATCGCGAATTCGGCGTCCTCGAAGAAATCCTCGATACAGGGTTTTCATACGATCACATGACGATTTTCGATCAGGAGAGGACGCCGATCGTCGAGCACCGCTTCCTTATGGGCGGAGCCGGGTTTCCTGCATTCTGTGCCTTGCCAAGAGCAAGCCTTCATTCGATTCTCTACAAGCGCGCCGTCTTTCTCGGCGTAAGTTTCCGATTTGGAATAGAGGTGACCGACTTCAGCGGTCCTCTTGGCGTATCGATCGGATTCAGCGACGGAAGCAATGGCGAGTTTGACGCGGTGGCGGGCTTCGACGGTATTCGCTCCACCGTACGTCAATTCATCGTCGGGGATATGTTCGGCCCCCGTCCTTCCGGCATAGGCGCATGGCGCCTGCAGGTAGACCGGCCGTCCTGCGTTACCGGAATGGAGTTCATGCAGGGCATCCGCGGAAAGGCCGGGGCAATCCCGATTTCCCGCGACAAGATGTACCTTTTCAACATCCGGCCCGAGAACCCTGGCGAGATTTTCGCGCGCGAGGACATGCATGTCCTGCTGCAGGAGAGGCTCTTGCAATTCGGTGGTTATGTGGCGGACATTGCCAACGACCTCAACCGGGAAAGCCCCATCGTCTACGGCGCGCTGGAGCCCTTCATCGTTCCCTATCCCTGGCACAGGGGGCGTGTCACCATGGGAGGTGACGCGGCGCATGTGGTGCCTCCTCACTTGACCGCCGGAGCGGCCATGGCCGCCGAGGACGGCTTTGTTCTCGCCCGATATCTGTTGGGCGAGCACGGAACGATCGACGACCTTATAACGGCCTATGGAAAGACACGCTACGACCGCAATGCCTTTGTCTATATTTTCGCGAACGACTGGCTGTCGATGGAACAGGCGGTTGGCTCCGCCGCTGAACTTGCTAGTCGCCAAAGACGAACTCATCCGAAATGCCGACAAGCGCATAGGAGTGGCCGACCGCATTCTCGATACATATGAATATTGATCGGGCCTGTCATAAAGCCGATTTGCCATGACCGCCCTGGAACGACGAACTTGAGGTCCGAAGCAGCCACATTTGAGCTGTCGCGGTCTGCAACTCGCACCAAGATATACATGGCTACAGCATCCTTAGCCGGGGCGTTGCCCTGGGACCCGAACCGCTGACCAGTAAATCCAATTGTGAGGTTGCTGATTTCACGACGTTTCACAAATGCCGCCACTGATGGCGGAGCGGAAAACCGTTTCCAGATTCAGGCCTAAACGCGTCATATGGCCGACTGCGGGATCATCAATGACTGATCTGCGGTCGTCATGCGGAGCCTTAGAAGGAATCTCCGATCCAGTCTTCGTGTCCGTGGCGAATGGCCCAGGCCGGCGCGGCGCGAACGAGATCGTCGAGCGATTTCAAAGCGACGCCGGCGGCGAACGCCGCACCGCCGCGCGGCACGGCCCAGCCGGGAAGGGCGGCGGGGAGCACGGGGGAGGATGAAGAGGCCAGGGCGTGCGAATCCATGCGGCGGAGCATAGATCGGGTGCGCGTTTTGTGCCAGAACTACCGTCTAAAACCGCACACCCCGTCCCGTACCTCTCATGTCCGATAATGTTGCCTTATCGGTCGTTGACGGTCATCGGGCCGAAACCGGCGCTGTCGCGGCGCAAAGGGTCGAAATCCCTGCCCGGCATCGGTCTGCGCGCCCTCACGGACCACCCGAAAGCTCGCCGGTCTGGCCCGCGTCGCGGCGATCGGCCGGCCGCCCGCCCATTGTCATCCCGGAACCTTCTCTTTTTCGGCCTTCATCTCAGGGTATCTCAACGCGATCGCCAACCTTGGATGCAGTTGGTGAACGGCAAACCAGTCCGGGTCGTATCGCTGAAAGATCGGCTTTGGAGCTTTAAGTCCGAAGAGGGCTTGGCAAGCCCAAGCCGCAGCCCGGATGAGGCCGCTTATTTCACCCTTCGGGCGTGATCAGAGTCAGCCCGGAAAAATAGCTGCGATAGCGGCCGGTGTCGCGCGTCAGAAGCCGCATGCCGGAGACAGCCGCATGGGCGCCGATGAAGAAATCGGGCAACACACCGGTGCGCGCTCCGCCAGAACGGCGGTAGCGGGCAAACACCTTGCCGGCCAGAAACAGCGCCGGGCGCGGCATCTGGACCAGCTCAAGCTCAGCTGCCTCGATGAAATCCTCCAGATCCTCGATACGCTCATAGCGCACCGAAAGCTCGGAATAGACGACGTCGTTGATCAGAAGCGGCCCGCGCAGGCTCGCGGCCTCGAGTTGCGCGATTGACCAGTCCGCCCAGCGCTCATCGTCGGTGACCAGATCGAGCAGCACATTGGTGTCGACCAGCGTCACTTTTCACCGCGCGTCAACGCCATGATCGCATCGGTGTTCAGGCCCACCCCCGCATGGCCCCGCAGGCGGGCGAACCGGTTTTTCGGCGCCTTTCCGTCGGCCCGTGCGATCACCACACTGCCATCGGCCGCGCGCCGGAAATCGACCTTGCTGCCCGGTTCGATGCCAAGAAGGTCGCGAACCGGCTTGGGGATAGTCACCTGCCCCTTTGCTGTGACCGTGGTTGCCATAATGATCGCCTCACGAGGTAATGACTGTTTTTCAGAAGGTATTACCTAGGCTGTAGAATTTCAACTAAAAGCCTGCGGGGAGACGCAACAAGTTCCTCTTTTGGCATCCCCTACCCTGCCCTTCTGACAGGCTCCGCATTTGCCCGCAGAGCGGCCATCAGCATCGGGCCGACGGTAAACTCGCCTACCCCGGCCTTTTCTGTCAGCGCTCGCAGATAGCCGCCAGCGGAATTGATCTCCTGTGCCCGCCCCAGAATACAGGCAATGACGATGGAGGCGGTCTCCTGCCCCATGATTTCGAGCGCATCGGCATAGGCGGAGGGGGAAATTCCAAGATAACCCCGGACCTGGGCCGCGGTCGCCATGAAATCGCGCCAGTTGGCGATGCCGTCGATCGCGTAGTCGAGGATTTCCGGGCAGGCCTTGAGCACGAGCCCGAGCGGATAGGCATTCGGTGGTACGGCTGTTCGTCCGGTTGGCTCGACCTTGCCCATGCTTTTTTCGGAAGCAGGTTCAAATTCAATAGGAGAGTTAGTGTTTGAATTAGATTGCTGCCGCCCAGTATGGGATTCAATGCCAGCCGGATTCTGGGTTTTCATATGCGAATCCAGCAACATATCGATCTCTTCCCGGATTGCAGCCAGCTCGTTCGCAATTGGTGCAAGATCGATTATGACTGCGCGACGCGGAATGGCCTCGACCACCGTCCTGTAGCGCCTCCACAGACCGCCCCAGTCCCCCGGCATGGCCTCTTCGAGAGCCACTTCGATCAGTTTGCCGATGTCACGGCGCAGCAGCGTGATCCTTTCCCGCAGCCGCTTGAGGGCCTCGATTTCGGCGCGCACGCTTTCGGCGGCCCGGGCGAATTCGTCGGCGCGCGCCAGCATGGGTGCAAGAGAGAAGCCGAATGCCTCTTCAAGGCCCCCTGCCCTGCTCTTCCTGGCGTAGCGCTTGCCGTTTGGAGAGTCCCGCCGGATGATCAGACCGCACTCCACCAGCGCTGCCAGATGGCGCCGCAGGGTCGTATCCGACATGCCGTGGGCGCGCAGTGCAAGCTGCTTGTTCGAAGGGAATACGACCAGGCCGTTTTCCTCCGACAGGTCACTATCCGGATAGAACGACAGAAGCGCTGCCAGGATCGCCAGCGACCGATCGCTGACGCCGACGACTGACTTCCCCTCACAGAGATCCCGGTAGACCTGCCACTTGTCCGCCACCTTGCCTTCGGGGATATCGGCAGCTTTTTTTTGTGCTGCAAACATGGCAAGCGACATCGGCCGCCGCCCGAAGGGCGTCGTTGCAATATGCGTCTGCATTTTCTTTCACCTTCCGATCAGGCAAAAGAAACCTGTCCGCCAGAACGACGGTTACGACTCTTGACAGTGATTCGTGGAAATGCGATTCTCTAGCTGCTAAACATCGAGAAGGGCTTCCACGACGCAAGTCGCCTGGGGGCCTTTTTCTTTTGCTGGTTCAGTTCTCCTGTTTCGACTGCCTGAACGCCTCGTAGAGGCTGTCCAGATTCCTTGAAATCCATTGACCGAAGGGCTTGGCTTCCTTTTCCGTAAGGTCGAGGGAAAAGCCCTTGGGGCCGGGCTTGGCGACAACGGCAACCGATCTGTCAGCCGGAGCCCAGGCCGCAGCCGCCTTCCTTTGGCGCACGGGCTTTGCTCCCCGCTTGGCCTCCTCAAGATGGTTGACGAGAAAAACGAGCCTCTGGTCGCTGTCGGAGGAACGGAAGTCTGGCGTCGCCACCAGTTCCCCTGCTCGGCGGCGTGCGTCACCATCCCGGCATGCAATGGCCAGCTTGTACCAGCGATCCCGCCCGCTGCTTCTAGCGGGTCCGATGGCTTCCAGCATCTCGGCCGGAATGTCGCCGACCACCGAGATCATCTTGGAAACCACCGTCTTGTCGACCGACAGAGCCTGCATGATCACGTCGCGGTCATAGCCCTTGCCCTCGAGATTGCTGGCGAAGACCGCCTTCTCGATGAAGGAGAGATCGGCCCTGGCGGAATTCTCCTGACCCTGGGCGATCACATGATCCTGGTCTTCCATCTCCTTGACGACCGCCCTCACCTTGCGACCCAAGGCTTTGGCCACGCGGTGGCGCCGGTGGCCGAAGACGATCATGTAGCGGCCTTCGCTGCCGGGATGGGGCCGCACGAGGATTGGCGAGCCCTGACCGTGTTCCCGGATGGCCTCCAGCAGTTCATTGAAGGCCGCTTCGTCATCGCCCATGCGGTCGGCGACGAAGGAGGCGTCGATCAGGTCCGGATCAAGATCGATGATGGCAGCCCCTTCGAGAAGCCGGGCCTCGATGTCGCGGGCCGCCTGCGCCTTCTCGGCCAGTTCATCGATCGAGCGGGTGATGGCGCCGAAGGCCCCGCGACTGCGATTTCTCTCCAGCGCCGGGGAGGGTGAAATCCCGTCGGCGGGGGCGGAGTTGACTGCGGTCAACTTCCGTTCCGTGAGGGATGACAAAAGGTTCTTTCTCGACATCAGCGACGACCCCATGCCTTGTGGATGAGTTCGGTGACCTCACCGTTGACGCGGTGGAGGGACTCCATCGCCCTGTCATAGGTGGCCCTGGTGAACTGGGCGCGCTCGACCTCGTACAGCGTCTGCTTGGTGATCCCCGCATCCGAGACGGCCGTGGACTTCAGCATCTCACTCACGAGCACATGCTGCTTGAAGATCGCCCGCATGAAGGCCACCATCTGGCTTTGCGGTCCATCGGTCGGCTCATAACGGGTCACCAGATAGCGCAGCCAGTCGAGCCGCATATTGGCGCCAGCCCGTTTCAGCGTGCCCATCACCTCCCCCATCATGATGAGGAACTGGCACATCGACATGACGTCGAGCATCTGGGGATGGACGGTGATCAGGACCCCGGTCGAGGACGACAAGGCGGTCAGGGTCAGGTAGCCGAGTTGCGGCGGGCAATCGATGACCACGACGTCGTAATCGTCGGCGACGTCCGCCAGCGCCTCGTCCAGCCGGCCGAAGAAGATGCGCCCCATGGAACCGTCATCGCGCGACAGCGCGAGCGGGGTGTCATACTCATATTCCTGCAACTCGAGATTTGCCGGAATGACATCGAGCCCGGGAAAATTTGTCTTCTTGACCAGGGCGGACAGAGGCTTGCGCTGGTCATCATAGCGCAGGGCCTCGTAAAGCGACTCGTTGTGATCGATTTCGGGCTGGAAGCCGTGCAGTGCCGAAAGCGACGCCTGCGGGTCGAGGTCGATGGCCAGCACGCGGTGACCGGTGAGGGCCAGGTGCTGCGCCAGATGGGCAGCGGTCGTGGTCTTGGCCGAACCGCCCTTGAAATTGACCACAGCCACGATCTGGAGGTGCTCGCCCTCCTTGCGGTGCGGAACATAGCGGGCCGTGCGGCTGTGCTTATCGAGGAAGTGGCGCATCGCCACCATCTGCTCCGCCGTATAGGAACGACGGCCCGACGGTGTGACCATGGGCTGCGGTCCCTTGCCCTCGAGCGAAAGGTTCTTCAGATAGCCGCTGGTAACCCCGAGATAGTAGGCCACTTCGGAAAGCTGGAACGGGCGCAAGGTCTTTTGCGCATTCGGAGGAAACATCGCCAGCCGGTGCTCATGAAGCATGGCGGACAGGTCGTTCGCCTGCTGCGTCACCAGCAGGTCGACCTCCTCGATCTCGTCCGGGATGTCAGCTTTCAAATTCATCGAAAAATTCCGCACATGCGCTTAAAACGCCATTCCAGCGATCAAAGTGCATCTAGCGCTGATTCTTTCGATGCAGCAAGGAGTTTAGTCTTAACGAAAAGTTAACGGGCTCGCTATCCTCAGGAATCCAGCCAGTTGACTGCAGTCAACTTTCGCCGAATCACCAGCCGCTCTTCATCCTGTCGATGGCATGTTGCCCGAATCCTAGCGAGCGGCTCATCCGCATGTGTGCCTCTCATCTGCTTCAAACCCCAGCGCGCGCGACAACCCACAGGGCTTTCACCTGCCCACATTGACCTCGATGCCCACACAGGCCACGCTGGCGCCTAACCAATCTCGCAGCATCTGTTGCCAAGAGCTTGAGAGGACGGCCGAAGCCCCGAACGACATGCAGGAAAAGGCAGCCAGAAACAGCAACCCGACGGAAGCCGGCAGAGCCCACGATGTCCATGTGGATCTGATCGCGGTGGTTGTCGCGGTAAACGGATACGAGCCCTGCGCGCTGACCATCGGCGAGGCCGACACGCTGCCTTCGGGGCCGTTCGAACTCGGCCACCGTTCCCTGCAATCCGGTCTCAGGACATGGGTCGAACACCAGACGAGGCATCCGCTCGGCTATATCGAGCAACTCTACACCTTCGCCGATCGCGACCGTATCGGCGACGAACCGCAGCAGCGCGTCATTTCCATCAGCTATCTGGCGCTCACCCGCGACGAGCAGGGTCCCGGCAGTTCGTCGCGCCGCTGGCGAAGCTGGTACGACTATTTCCCGTGGGAAGACCATCGCGCCGGCGCTCCGCCGCTGGTTACCGACTTGCTGGAACCGGCGCTGCACCGATGGGCGGCAAGCGCGAAACTTGAGGGGGCAGGTGCTGAACGGCGGCAGCGAATCGCCGTCGCCTTCGGTTTCGGTGACCGGCCGTGGAACGAGGAACTCGTCCTCCAGCGCTACGAACTGCTCTATGAAGCGGGGCTGGTGGAGGAGGCGCAGCGGGGGCAGGGGCCAGCTTCCGGCCAATTAATGCCGGGCAGGGCGATGGCGCTGGATCATCGCCGCATCCTCGCCACCGGGATTGCCCGGCTGCGCTCCAAGATCAAATACCGCCCCGTCGTCTTCGAATTGATGCCGCCCACCTTCACCCTGCTCCAGCTCCAGCGCACGGTCGAGGCGCTGGCCGGCCGGCTGGTGCACAAGCAGAATTTCCGCCGCCTCATCGAGCAGCAGGAACTGGTCGAGGAAACCGGCGAGACGACCTCCGACACGGGCGGCAGGCCGGCCAAGCTGTTCCGCTTCCGTCACGCCGTGCAGGCCGAGCGGGCCGCCGCTGGCACGAAATTACCGCTCACGCGCTCTTGACATCTCTTATGCTCCAAGTAAGCATATCTCCATTATACTCATCTGGAGCATAATGGAGATGCCGATGACCGCCATGCCGCTGCCGACCGCCGCGTCCCTCTACGACCGCGTGCAGCGGGTAATCCCGCCGATCGAATGGCCGGTGTTTTCCCAGGACATCGACGCGATCCTGAAGCTCAAGCGCGAACGCGACGCCGTCATTCTGGCCCACAACTACCAGACCCCGGAAATCTTCCACTGCGTCGCCGATATCGTCGGCGACAGCCTGGCGCTGGCCCGCAAGGCGATGGAGGTGGATGCCGAGGTCATCGTGCTGGCCGGCGTGCATTTCATGGCCGAGACGGCCAAGCTGCTCAATCCGGGCAAGACCGTGCTCATCCCCGATTTCGGCGCCGGCTGCTCGCTGGCCGATTCCATCACCGCCGAGGACGTGCGGCTGATGCGCCGTCGCTATCCGGGCGTGCCGGTCGTCACCTATGTCAACACCTCTGCGGCGGTGAAGGCCGAATCCGACATCTGCTGCACCTCGGGCAACGCCCTGGCGGTGGTGGAATCGCTTGGCGTGCCCCGGGTGATGATGCTTCCCGACGAATATCTGGCCCAGAACATCGCCGCCCAGACCGATGTCGAGATCATTCCCTGGAAAGGCCATTGCGAGGTGCATGAGCGCTTCACCCCGGCCGACATTCGCGAGCTGCGCGAGGCCCATCCGGGCGTCACCGTGCTTGCTCATCCCGAATGCCCGCCCGAGGTGGTGGCCGAGGCGGATTTTGCCGGCTCGACTGCGGCAATGTCGGACTATGTCGGCCGCCATCGGCCGGCCAGCGTCGTGCTGATGACCGAATGCTCGATGAGCGACAATGTCGCCATCGACCATCCCGATGTGGATTTCGTGCGCCCGTGCAACCTGTGCCCGCATATGAAGCGCATCACGCTCGCCAATATTCGCAAGGCCCTCGAGGAAAACCGCCATGAGGTGACCATCGATCCGCTGGTGGCGGAGCGCGCCCGCCGCGCGGTGGAGCGGATGCTCGCAGTATGAGTGTCGAACCGCACGATCTGCGCGGCCGGCCGGTCGTCGTCGGCAGCGGCGTGGCCGGGCTGATGACGGCACTGCTCCTGGCGCCGGAGCCGGTGGTGCTTCTGTCACGCGCGTGGTTAGGCGATTTCTCCTCCAGCATTCTGGCGCAGGGCGGGCTGGCCGCCAGTCTCGACGCCGACGACAGCCCCGACCTGCACCATGCCGATACGCTCGCGGCCGGCGATGGCCTTTGCGATGAAACCGCGGTGCGCCGTGTGGTCGAGGCCGCGCCGCTGGCGGTCGAGAAACTCGCACGGTTCGGCGTCGCCTTCGACCGCTCGCCCAACGGCACCCTGCGGCTGGGGCTGGAAGCGGCGCATTCGCGCCGCCGCATCGTGCATGCGGCGGGCGACGCCACCGGACGCGAACTGGTGCGGGCCCTCACGGCGGCCGTGCGCGCCACGCCGTCGATCACCATGCTGGAAGGCTGGGAGGCGCGTCGCCTGCTGGTGGAGGACGGTGCCATTGCCGGCCTGCTTGCCGCCGGGCCGGCCGGCGCGGCAGTGCTTTCGGCCAGCCGCGTGGTACTGGCGACCGGCGGCGTCGGCGGCCTGTTCCCGGACACCACCAATCCGCTCGGCTCCTGCGGGCAGGGGCTGGCGCTCGCCGCCCGTGCCGGCGCTGTGCTCGCCGATCCCGAGTTCGTGCAGTTCCATCCGACCGCACTGGTCCTTGCCGCCGGCGGATCGCTGCCGCTGGTCAGCGAGGCGGTACGAGGGGAGGGGGCTCTGCTGATCGACGAGAACGGAGATCGCTTCCTGGCTGCAACACCCGGTAGAGAGCTTGCACCGCGCGATGTGGTGGCGCGGGGCGTATGGCGACACCGTGCCGCCGGCCACCGCACCTTTCTCGATGCGAGGCAAAGCCTTGGTGCATCCTTCGCCACGCGTTTCCCCACCATTGACCGACTGTGCCGCGAAGCCGGCATCGACCCGGCAACCCGGCCGATCCCCGTGCGGCCCGCCGTCCACTACCACATGGGCGGCATCGCCGTGGATGCGGAAGGCCGCAGTTCCGTGTCCGGCCTTTGGGCCTGCGGCGAGGTGGCCCGCACCGGACTGCACGGTGCCAACCGGCTGGCCAGCAATTCGTTGATCGAAGCGGTCGTGTCTGCCGCCTGGGTGGCGGAAAGCGTCGCTGCCGCCGCGCCGGACCCGGCCGTTCGGACGCGGCCGTTCCCTGCCACACTGCCACCGGCGCCGGATGCCTCCCTCGTACGGTCCTGCGCCGCTCAAGCGCTCGGCATCGAGCGCGACGGCGAAACCTTGCACGAGGCCATCGCCACATTGGCACCGCTCGCCACCGGCGGCGGGCCTGCTTCCGACCCCGCCGTCGTCTTGCTGATGATGGCCGTCGCCGCCCTGCGGCGCGAGGAAAGCCGTGGCGCCCATTATCGGGCCGACTTCCCCTTGCAGGCCGAAAAGGCCACCCCGTCGCTGCTCACGCTCGACGATGCGCTCGCAGCAGCCGAAACCCTTTCCGACACCGCCATGCCATTTGCCCGGAGTGCCTGACCATGACATCTTTATCCACCCTGCCAAGCCTTCTCTACGAGCCGCTGGTGCGTGCCGCCTTGCTGGAGGATCTGGGTCGCGCCGGCGATCTGACCACCGATGCGGTCGTACCGGCCGACGTCGTCGCGACCATGGTGCTGGCCGCGCGGCAGGAGGGCGCGATCGCCGGCCTCGACGTTGCCGCCAGCGCATTCACGATCATCGATCCGCGCGTGGAGATACGCAGGGAGCGCCCGGACGGCAGCATTGTTGCGGCAGGCGATGTCATTGCGACCGTTCATGGACCTGCCCGCGCGCTGCTCACCGCGGAACGCACGGCGCTGAATTTCCTGTGCCATCTTAGCGGCATCGCCACCGCCACCTCTGCCGTGGTGCAGGCGGTACGCGGCCACAAGGCACAGATCGTGTGCACGCGCAAGACGACGCCCGGCCTGCGCGCGCTGGAAAAATATGCGGTGCGCGCCGGCGGCGGCGCCAACCACCGCTTCGGCCTCGACGACGCCGTGCTCATCAAGGACAACCACATCGCCATCGCCGGCGATATCCGCACCGCCATCGCAAGGGCGCGCGCCGGCGCCGGCCATATGGTGCGCATCGAGGTCGAGGTGGATTCGCTGGAGCAGCTCGAGGTCGCGCTGGCCGAGGGCGTCGATGCCGTGCTGCTCGACAACATGTCGGTCGGGCAGTTGAAACAGGCGGTGGCGATGGTTGGCGGGCGCGCGCTCACCGAAGCCTCCGGCCGGGTGACGCCCCGGACCGCCCCGGCGGTCGCCGCGACCGGCGTGGATCTCATCTCCATCGGCTGGCTGACGCACAGTGCGCCGATCCTCGACATCGGGCTGGATAGCGACGCGCAAGGGCACCAGCAGGCCGCGTGACAGGGGCCGGGGAGGGGCATGCCGCAACAGGACAGGGTTGCGGCATATCCATCAGCGCGGTGAATCGATCAGGGCAACCGATTCACGGAACTCGTTGGACGCCGATCCGCAGCCGGGCGAGATTGGGCCATGTCCAGCGACACGAACGCCCTCCACCTTCGACGCATCGATACGAACCGGAACATGCGTCGCTTCTATATGCTGACGATCCAGCCGACTCTCTTCGGCGGCGCCTCGCTTGTCCGCAACTGGGGCCGGATCGGCACCAGCGGCCAGGTCATGGTCGAGACCTTCGACGATTCGAGCCAGGTCGATACCGCATTTGCCCGGCTGGAGCGGGCAAAGCGCAAGCGCGGCTATTCCTGACCCGCCGGGAACCGGTTCGGTTGCATTTGATTCAAAGGCAGCGGTGGATTTTTGCTCTCTTTTGGCATGCCCGTGAGATGAACGGACAGGCGGGCATTGATGGAGAGCAGTTTGACACGAGATCTATCGGCCGCCCGCCTGCATCTTGAACGCGCCTACCACTATCTCGGCGGCAATGACGACACCTGCCGCAAGGCACGCGAAGCGCTGGACCTCCTGATCGAGGCAGTGGCGGCGGCGGAGCACGCGCGGCCGGCTGCGAAGGTCATCGAGTTCCCGTCGCAGTCGCGCAACGCCAGGTGATCCCGCCCAAGCAGCCGGTGATGAGGCCGCATCTGCAAAAAACGGCGCTCGGCACGCCGCTAGCCGGTGCCGGCCGAGTTCTGGGCTTCGATGCGATTGAGGACGGCGCAGGCCGCTTCTATCCGGTATCTCGGCCGATGGTCGAGAACCTGACCGCCCAGGGTGGCAATTGCTTCCGTCACGGTATCCCACGCCGTCCAGCTTCCGTCGGCTTCCTGCACGGGAACGTATCTTCGGTTATTATATATCATCTTGCTGATATAAGGTGGCGCAGGGGACCGGCAAATCAAGCTTGTTCGCCAAAAGTTTCATATGGCGGCCGTTGGCCCGCCGGTACCCAATACGACTATCGTCTTAGACGAACTCTGCTTTCTCCCGAACCGACAACGGTGTTAGCATCCCCGCGCAAGCATTTACGACATGGCCGCCATGGCGCGGATTCCGTCGGTCGAGCATGTGAGAGGAGGCGACTGCCGCGACCACATCGAGCGTAGGCGACCAGTGTTCATGGCATATGGATCAGCCGTCCCTTCGAGAAGGCGGCCAAATGGGAGGTAACTACGTGAAGCTTCTGTCCCTGATTTCGGCGGCACTGGTGGCTGCCACTGCGATTCCCGCAACGGCGGCCGAACTGTCCGACGGCAAGG
Source organism: Aquamicrobium terrae (assembly GCF_040545735.1). GTDB lineage: Bacteria > Pseudomonadota > Alphaproteobacteria > Rhizobiales > Rhizobiaceae > Mesorhizobium > Mesorhizobium terrae_A. The sequence continues at coordinate 137,337 of NZ_JBEPML010000010.1, read as the reverse complement.
TCAAGATCGGCATTCTCAACGATCAGTCGGGCGTCTACGCCGATTTCGGCGGCAAATGGTCGGTCGAGGCCGCGAAGATGGCTGTCGAGGACTTCGGCGGCACGCTGCAGGGCGCCCCGATCGAAATCATCAGCGCCGACCATCAGAACAAGCCTGACATCGCCTCCAACATCGCCCGGCAATGGTACGACACCGAACAGGTCGACGCGATCATGGAACTGACGACGTCTTCCGTGGCGCTGGCCGTGCAGGGCATCTCGGCTGAAAAGAAGAAGATCGATCTGGTCACCGGCGCCGCCACCACCGAGCTGACCGGCAAGGCCTGCTCGCCCTACGGCTTCCACTGGGCCTATGACACCCACGCGCTGGCCGTGGGCACCGGCGGCGCGCTGGTCAAGCAGGGCGGCGACACCTGGTTCTTTCTGACGGCGGACTATGCCTTCGGCTATTCGCTGGAGGAGCAGACCGCGAATTTCGTCAAGTCGCAGGGCGGGCAGGTTCTCGGCGCGGTGCGCCATCCGCTCGCCACGACCGACTATTCCTCCTTCCTGCTGCAGGCGCAGGCGTCCGGCGCCAAGGTCGTCGGCCTCGCCAATGCCGGGCTCGACACCGCCAACGCCATCAAGCAGGCGGCGGAATTCGGCATCGTCGCCGGCGGCCAGCGCATGGCGGCGCTTCTGTTCACCCTTGCCGAGGTGCACGGCCTCGGGCTTGAGGCCGCGCAGGGGCTGACGCTGACGGAAAGCTTCTACTGGGACCGCGACGATGAATCGCGTGAATTCGCCCAGCGCTATTTCGACAAGACCGGCCGCATGCCCAACATGATCCAGGCCGGAACCTATTCCGGCGTGCTGCAATATCTCAAGGCCATCGACAAGGCCGGCACCGACGAGACGGAAGCCGTGGCCAAGCTGATGCACGAAATGCCGGTCGAGGACGTTTTCGCGCGTGGCGGCAAGGTCACGCCGAACGGGCGGCTGGTCTCCGATGTCTATCTGATGGAAGTCAAGAAGCCGGCCGAAAGCACCAAGGAATGGGACTACTTCAAGGTGCTGGCGACGGTCCCCGGTGACGAGGCCTACATCAAGCCGGCCGAAAGCGGCTGTCCGCTGGTCACCCAGTGACGGTCGCGGCAGGCATGGCGGCTCCTGCTGCCACAGCCGGCCCGGAGCAGCCGCGGGTGGTGCTGAGCGCCCGCGGCCTGCGTCGTGATTTTGCCGGTTTCGTTGCCGTCAACAATGTCGACCTCGACATCCATCATGGCAAGATACATGCCCTGATCGGCCCCAACGGGGCCGGCAAGACCACCGTCTTCAACCTGCTGACCAAGTTCCTGCAACCGACCGCCGGCACCATCGAGCTGCTGGGACAGGACATCACCAACATGCCGGCGGCGAAGGTGGCGCGCATGGGGCTGGTGCGCTCGTTCCAGATTTCGGCCATCTTCCCCTTCCTCAGCGTGCTCGACAATGTACGCGTGGCGCTGCAACGCCCGAACGGCCTTGCCGTGCAGTTCTGGCGGCCTCTTTCGGCGCTCGACCGGCTGACCCCGCGAGCGGAGGAACTGCTGGCCGCGGTCGGGCTGGAAGACGTGCGCCACAAGCTGGCCGGCGATCTTTCCTATGGCCGCAAGCGCGTGCTGGAGATCGCCACCACGCTGGCGCTCGACCCCAAGGTGCTTTTGCTGGACGAGCCGATGGCCGGCATGGGTCACGAGGACGTCGGCATGGTTTCCGGCATCATCCGCTCCGTGGCCGGCGATCGCGCCGTGCTGATGGTCGAGCACAATCTGGCCGTGGTGGCGGACCTGTGCGACTGGATCACCGTGCTGCAACGCGGCGAGATTCTCGCTGCCGGCGACTACACCAGCGTCAGCCGCGACGAGCGGGTCAGGACCGCCTATATGGGGACGGAACATGAGTGAGGCGCCGCTTCTGTCGGTTCGTGGCCTCAACGCCTGGTACGGCGAAAGCCATGCGCTGCACGGCGTCGATCTCGAGGTCTTCGAGGGCGAGACGGTGACGCTGCTTGGCCGCAACGGCGTCGGCAAGACCACCACCTTGCGCGCCATCATGGGCCTGATCCGCAAGCGCACCGGCGAAATTTCCTTCGCCGGCCAGGACCTGATGCGCATGCCGCTGCACCGGACGGCGCATGCGGGCCTGGGCTATGTGCCGGAAGAGCGCGGCATCTTCGCCACGCTGACCGTGGACGAGAACCTGCTGCTGCCGCCGGTGGTGGCTCCCGGCGGCATGAGCGTGGAGGAAATCTTCGACCTGTTCCCCAACCTCAAGGAACGCCGCAACAGCCAGGGCACCAAGCTCTCCGGCGGCGAGCAGCAGATGCTGGCCATCGCGCGCATGCTGCGCACGGGCGTGAAGATGCTGCTGCTCGACGAGCCGACCGAGGGGCTGGCGCCGGTCATCGTCCAGCGCATCGGCGATCTTCTCGCCACGCTGAAGAAACGCGGCATGACCATCCTGCTGGTCGAGCAGAATTTCCGTTTCGCCAGCCGCATCGCCGACCGCTTCTACCTGATGGAGCACGGCAAGGTGGTGGGCGGCTTCCCGGTCGGCGAACTGTCCGGCCGGATGGAGCAGCTCCACGAGGTGCTGGGCGTATGAGGGCGACATGACGACCATATTCGGCATTCCCGTTCAGGCGTTCCTTGGCCAGTTGCTGGTCGGCCTCATCAACGGCTCCTTCTATGCGATGCTGAGCCTCGGCCTCGCCATCATCTTCGGCCTGCTGCGCGTCATCAATTTCGCCCACGGCGCGCAATACATGCTGGGCGCCTTCATCGGCTACCTGCTGCTCGTCCATTTCGGCATCGGCTACTGGCCGGCATTGATCATCGCGCCGGCGATCGTCGGCATCATCGGCATCGTCATCGAGCGGCTGGCCCTGTCCCGGCTCTACAACATCGACCCTCTCTACGGACTGCTGTTCACCTTCGGGCTCGCCCTGGTGATCGAGGGCGTGTTCCGCTACCTCTACGGCGTTTCCGGCAACCCCTATTCGGTGCCACCGCTGCTTGCCGGCGGCACCAATCTCGGCTTCATGTTCCTGCCCAACTACCGCGGCTGGGTGGTGATCGCCTCGCTGGCCGTGTGCCTCGGCACATGGTTCGCCATCGAGAAGACGCGGCTCGGCGCCTATCTGCGCGCCGCGACGGAGAACCCGCGGCTGGTGCAGGCCTTCGGCGTCAACGTGCCGCTGCTCCTGACGCTGACCTACGGGCTCGGCTCGGCGCTGGCCGGGCTGGCCGGCATCCTTGCCGCGCCGGTCTACCAAGTCAGCCCGCTGATGGGCTCGAACCTGATCATCGTGGTGTTCGCGGTGGTGGTCGTGGGCGGCATGGGTTCCATCATGGGCGCCATCGTCACCGGCTACATGCTGGGGCTCGCCGAGGGCCTGACCAAGGTCTTCTACCCGGAAGCCTCCAACATCGTGATCTTCGTCATCATGGCCATCGTGCTTCTGGTTCGCCCGGCCGGCCTGTTCGGAAAGGACGCCTGACCATGGCCGAGATGACCCTCAGAGAAGCGCGCGCCAAGACCTCGGGCAAGCTGGAATGGCTGCTGATCGCCGTCGGCATAGCCGGGCTGATCGCGGCCCCCTTCTTCATCTACCCGATCTTCATGATGAAGATGCTGTGCTTCGCGCTGTTCGCCTGCGCCTTCAACCTTTTGCTCGGCTATACCGGGCTGCTGTCCTTCGGCCATGCCGCCTTCTTCGGGGGGGCGGCCTATTTCACCGCCCATGCCGTCAAGGTCTGGGGCCTGCCGCCGGAGGTCGGCATATTGGTCGGTGTCGCCGGTGCGGCCGTGCTCGGCCTCGTCATGGGGTTCTTCGCCATACGGCGACAAGGCATCTATTTCGCTATGATCACGCTGGCGCTGGCGCAGATGTTCTTCTTCTTCTGCGTGCAGGCGCCGTTCACCGGAGGCGAGGACGGCATCCAGGGCGTGCCGCGCGGCATGCTGTTCGGCCTCGTCAACCTGCATACGCCACTCAACGTCTACTATTTCGTGCTGGCGGTGTTCCTGCTCGGCGTGTTCGCCATCTGGCGCATCGTCAACTCGCCCTTCGGCATGATCCTGCGCTCGATCCGCGAAAACGAGAACCGCGCCACCTCGCTGGGCTACACCGTGGCCAACTACAAGCTGGCGGCCTTCGTCATGTCGGCGGCGCTGTCGGGACTGGCCGGCGCGCTGAAGGCCATCGTCTTCCAGTTCGCGACGCTGACCGACGTGGCTTGGCAGATGTCGGGCGAGGTGATCCTGATGACACTGCTCGGCGGCATCGGCACCATGGTCGGCCCCATCATCGGCGCCGGTCTGGTCGTCGGCCTGCAGAACTCGCTGGCGACCTCGGATTTCCCCGTCACCATCGCCACCGGCCTGATCTTCATGGTCTGTGTGCTGATCTTCCGCCGCGGCATCGTCGGCGAGGTCTATGCCCGGCTTCTGGCCGCCGGCAGACGAGGGGGCGAGAGCTGAACCGCGAAGGCCGGCCGGAGCATCCGCGGCCCTCAGGTGCCGGGGGCTTCGCGGCGCCAGTAGGAGACGACCAGATGCTCGTCCTTGCCGAGGCCGCGCTCCTTGCGCAGATAGGCACGGATCGAGCGGAAGGCCTCGAATTCGCATCCAGCCCAGACATAGGGCGAGGCCCCATCTTGCGGGAAGGGCACGGCTCGCACCGCATCGGCAAGCAGCGTCGTGGTGCCGGCGGCCGCCCCGTCGCGCAGCAACCACTCCACCTCGATTTGCGGCGGGTGCCGTAGCGCCTGCTTTTCCGCTTCGTCCGCAACCTCGATCAGGGCCTTGCCCCGCGCATCCTGCGGCAGATGTTCGAGCATGCGCCCGATGGCCGGCAGCGCCGTTTCGTCACCGGCAAGGAGATACCACCCGGCCGGCCGCAGGCCGCCGCCGCCGGGGCCGATCACCCCCACCCGTTCGCCCGGCTGCACCCGTTCCGCCAGTGCGGAACCCGGCCCGGCATCGGCATGCAGCACGAAATCGATGTCGAGCGTCCCCGCAACCTTGTCGATCGACCTGACCGTATATTTGCGGAACTGGGGGCGGCTGGCCTCGTCCTCCCACCGGATCAGCCCGTCGGGACCCACCGTCGGCCATTGCGGTTCGCTGCGGCCTGCATGCTGGCACAGCACATTGAGATGCAGATCGCCAAGCGTATCGAAGCGGGCGATATCCGAGCCGGTAAAGGTGATGCGGCGCATATGCGGCGTCACATCGCGCACCGCCAAAACCTCCAATATGCGGAAATTGGGAGGACGCACCAGATCCTGGCCATCCCCCTGCCAGACGATGGGAGGGATGCCCGGCCCCGCAAACTCGACGATATGCGACGCCACCGTAAGGCGCAGGAAATAGAGATCCTCGAGACTGGCCGCATCCGCGTCGACCTGCGTCGAACCGCCGGAGCGGGAGAAGCGCGCGCGGGTGCCGCGAAAGTTCAGGATGCGCCCGCCGGTATCCGCCTCCACCTGTGCCCCGTGCTCGACCATGTGCTCGCACAAGGCATCGAGCACGGCTTCGGCGTCTTCAAGCTCCACAAGCGCGCTGGCGACGAACCTCTTCATCGGCCCGGCTCCTTTCCTTGCAACTGTCCATCGGCACCATCTTCCAGCCCGACCCAGAATGTGCCTTCGAGCGGCGCGGCCATGAAGTTGCGGTTGATTTGCGCCAGCGTGTCGGCAGGATCGAGGTCGGCGAACAGGTCCGGATGCAGCCATTTCGCCAGGCACTCCAGCATCAGCACGCTGATCGCCGAGATGGAAAGCTGATGCGAAATACCGTAGGCGCGCCCTTCGCGCACCGCCGTGAGGCTGTCGAGATGATTGCGCCCCACTGCACCGCGCAGCGACTCGCGCGCGGCCTTGTCACTGATACCCCCGCCGACGACAAGGCCGCCCTGGCGCGCGAGATGCGGCCCGCCCGTGGCGACATAGACGCGGGGATCGGTCTCGAGCACATATTCGAGACTGAGTTGCCCGTCATAGCCCGGGACGAGCCCGGCGCCGATGCTGTGGCCGCCGGCCAGCTCGACGAGCTGGGTCAGGCGGTTGTCCGCGCCCGGCGTGGCGCAACAGCTTACCCCTGCATGGGCATCGACCAGCAGGTCCGGCCGGTCCGTAACCTGGCCGAGCCGCTCGACGACATGGGCGTAGCGGGAAAGAACGAACTCCGCGAAGCCGGACGCTTCCGCCTCACGGCCGATGGCCTGTCCCAGCAGGCGCATGGAAAAGGCGGTGGCTTCGCCGGGCCCGCGCGAGGCGTTGGCCGGGCCGTCCAGGAAAAGCGTCGGCACCCCGGCCGCCGCCAGCCGCTCGACCGTGCTGTCCCATCCCTGATCCCAGATGCTGACGACGAACAGGTCGGGCCCGGCGCCCAGGACCGCCTCCGCCGACGCGTTGGCCGGCGTAACGGAGCCGACTATGGGCACATCGTCGATCTGCGGGAATTTCCGCCGGAAGCTCTCATACATGCCGGCATCGAAACGGCGCGGCGCGGCCCACCCCGCCAGCCTCGCCACCGGATCGGGATCGATCAGGCCCAGCGACAGGAGCAGCAGGCTTTCGTTGGTGACGATGCGGCGGGCGGGCGCAGTGAGGCGCACCTCGCGCCCGGCGGCGTCGGTCATGACGATATCGGCGCGTGCGGTGCCCATGCCACCCGCCACGGCGGCGGCAAGGCACAGCAGGAACAGGCCGGCCCACCACAGGCGACCGGCCTTTCCTGCCATCCGGATGAAAGACGTCACCATGTGTATTTCAGATTGGCCGTGATCGCGCGTCCCGCACCGTAGTTGCAGCTTCCGCCGGTATTATTGAGGCAATGCGTGACATATTTCTTGTCGAACAGATTGGTGACATTGACCCTGAGCTTGGTGCCCTCGAATTCCTTGTCCAGCGCCCCGAAATCATATTCGGCGCCAATGTCCACCAGCGTGCGGGCGGGAATGCGCAACTCGTCCAGATAGGTGCTGTCGGTCTGGTAGGACGACATGGCGCGCACGCCGGCTCCCACGGAAAGCCCCGGCACGAAATCCGGCCTGTAGGTGACCCACAGCATACCCTGATGCTCCGGCAGGCGAAGCATTTCGCGGCCGAGCGACACCGGGTTGTTGGTCGTCAGCACCTCCGAGTCGGAATAGGCATAGGCGGCGAGGATGTCGAGCTGCGGCGTCAGTTCGTAGCGGCCCTCGATCTCCACACCGCGCACACGCTGCTTGCCGCCCTGCACATAGTTGGTGGGACGGGTGGGTCGTGGATCATCCGGGTCGGGTATCAGGGCGTTTTCCAGCGTAAGCTGGTAGAGCGACAGGGCAATCATGCCACGCGCGTCCACCGGCTCGTATTTGACACCCACCTCGAACTGCTCCGCCGTCTGCGCCTTGAACGGGTTGCCGTCCTTGTCCGTGCCGAGATTGGGCAGGAAGGCGGTCGAGTAGCTGGCATAGGGCGTGAGACCGTTGTCGAACAGATAGGCGAGGCCGACGCGCCCGGTCAGTTCCTCGTCCTTCGTCGCGACCGTCGGGTTGCCGGGCTTCATGCGATTCGTGCTGTCGATGGACGACAGATCGTAGCGCAGGCCGAACGTTCCCACCCAGCGGTCGTAACGAACCTGATCCTGCACATAGAGGCCGGTCTGGTCGAGCTTCTGCAGGCCGGAATTCTGGTAGGCGGGCATCGGCACCGGATAACCGTAGACGGGATCGCGGAAGTCGAGCGGCGGCGGCACCGGGTCACCGAAGGCCGAATTGCCGAAATTGGTGTCGGACACGCCGTGCATATAGTCCAGGCCGAAAAGAACCGTGTGGTCCAGGGCACCGGTGCGGAAGCGGGCCTCGGCCTGATTGTCGACCGAAAAGCTCGTCAGCCGGTCGTCCGATACGGCAGCGACACGGCTGAGTTCGCCGGACGGCGCACCGTCAAAGGCGAAAGCAGGATTGACCAGCGCCAGATGCATATACTGGTCGGAACGGCCGTAGCGCAGGTTCTGCCGCGCGGTCCAGGTGTCGTCGAAGGCGTGCTCGAACTCGTAGCCGAGATGATAGTAATCCCGTTTGAAGCTGCCGGAATCCGGCTCGCCCAGGAAAAGGTCCCGCGGAATCTCGCCGGCGGGATTGGGCAGCAGCGTGCCTGCGGCGGGATAGAAGCGCGGGCTGAAGATCGGGCGATCGTGCTGATAGTAGCCGTAGAGCGTCAGCGACGTATCGGTATCGGGGCTCCAGGTGAGGCTTGGCGCCAACATCACCTGCCGGTCGCGCTCGTGATCGATCTGGCCGTGCATGTTCTTGGCAAGGCCGATGAAGCGATAGCTCCAGTCGCCGTCCTCGGTCAGCGGTCCGGTCATGTCGACCGCGCCCTGAATACCCCCGAAGCCGCTCGTCTGGATGCTGGCCTCGCGATGCGCCGTGGTCTGCGGGCGCTTGCCCACCATGTTGACGAGACCGCCGGGAACGGTGCGGCCATAGAGGACCGAAGCCGGCCCCTTGATGACCTCGACCCGTTCCAGCGCATAGGAGTTGATGCTCGGCGTGGCGTAGTTGCTCGGATCGCCGAACATGCCAAGGCCGTCCAGCCACATCATCGAGTAGCTGTTGAAGCCCCGGATATAGAGCCAGTCATAACGCAGGTCATACCCGTTCGGGTCGGGGTGAACGCCGGGCGTATAGCGCAGCGCTTCGGCCACCGTATTGGCACCCTGCACATCCATCTGGTCGCGGGTGACGACGCTGACTGCCTGCGGCGTCTCGCGCAACGACGTATCCGTCTTGGAGGCGGCGCGGCTGCGCTTGGCCACGATGCCCTGATCCGGGCCGACCGGGCTCTCGCCCTCCACCGTGACGGTATCCAGGACGACGGGGCTGTCGGCCGAAGCCTCCTGCGCAAGCGCCGGCACCCCGGCAACACCGCAGATAAAAGTCGAAGCAAGAAGGACCGCCACGCTGCGGCGCCATGAGGCGACACGGCCGCCGCTTGCCCAATCGGCGCGTTCCATGCCCGAAACCCGCGAAACCCCTGTGTCGCGCATAGTTGACCCTGCTCCGGTATCTGCGATGATTGCTATAAACTTGACTTCATATATCAAGTTAAAATAGTCATTATGGCAGCATGCCATAAGTGGCAACGTGCGGACCTTTGCAGGACAACCAGAAACCTTTGCGCAACGACAAAACTGATCGGCGGCCGGTCAATCCGGCATCTGCACCCCGCCCGCTGGCGCGGCGCATCCGCGTCGCCGACTTCCTGCACAAGGACGGCGTCGGCGTGGACAGCTCCGACGACAGGCTTACGCAGGAGGATACGCTGATCAACGGCGAATTCCTGCACCAGGAGCTGCGGCAGGGGCTCTTCCTGCATGTCAGCGACGCCGTGGAAGAGCGTCCCTTCACCGTTACCTCCAGCTTGAGCGAAGGCCTTTCCTGCATCTTTTTTCTGGAAGGCGCCGTCGATATCGAGCTTGGCGGAAGGCGCTTCGAATTTCATGGCGGCCTGAAAGGTGCCCTGAGCGGAGCGGCGATCATGACCACGACCAGCGAAAGCTTCCGCCGGGCATCACGCGGCCGGCAGCATGTGCGCCACCTCGTAGTCTCGGCCACGCCCGAATGGCTCGACGTGCAGGGGCTCGAGGAGATCAGCGAACGCAGCCTCGCGGCCGGCCTGCTGCGCGACAATCTGGCCGATCACCGCTGGACCCTGACCCCGCACGCGGCCGACCTAGTGCGCCAGATCGCCGTTCCCTCGGCCTTCACGCCGGAACTGCGCCGCCTTCATCTCGAAGGTCGCGCGGTCGAAATCGTCGCCGAAACGATTGCGGCCGTCATGCGGGCCGAGCGAAATCGGGGAGAAAGCAGCGGGCTGGGGCGTATCGACCTGATGCGCCTGCAACGTGCCAGGGACCTGATACGCGCCGACCCCGCCGCACCGTTGAGCGTGGAAGCGATCGCACGCGAGGCGGGCATCAGTGCCAGCGGGCTGCAACGGCTGTTCCGCCTCGGCGAAGGCCTTGGGGTCTTCGAATATGTAAGGCGGCTGCGGCTGGAAAGGGCATTCGAAGCCCTGCAAAAGGGCGAGGCGAGCGTGCAGCAGGCCAGCGTCATTGCCGGCTACGCCAGCCCGGCCAATTTCGCCACGGCATTCCGCCGGCAGTTCGGCCTCTCGCCGCGTGAAGTGTCGCGGCCGGCTTCATAGGCCCGAAGCGAATCAGCCTTGCTTGCGATCCTCATCCTCGGGATCGAGCAGAATACGCTGGGCGGCACCGTCGAGATCCTCGTACTGGCCGCTCCGCAGCGCCCACAGGAAGCCGAGCAGGCTCAGCCCGCCCAGGAAAAGCGCCACAGGAATGAGATAGATGAGGATGCTCATGCCGTCACGGGCTCCGTCACCGGCCGGGCCGATGACCCGGCCCGTGCCGCGCGCATCAGGCGCAGCGCATTGGTGATGACAAGGATCGACGAACCCGACATGGCCACGGCGGCGATCAGCGGCGTGACATAGCCCAGAATGGCGATCGGCACGGCGATGACATTGTAGACGATGGCGATGCCGATGTTCTGGCGAATGAGCTGGCCGGCCCGTCGCGCCACCTCCATGGCGGTGGTGACGGCCGACAGGCTCTCGCGCAGGAACACGAAGTCGGCGGCGTTGCGGCCGATATCGGCGGCGGTGGCCGGCGCCATCGAGACATGGGCGGCGCCGAGCGCCGGGGCATCGTTCAGCCCGTCGCCGACCATCAACACCTTGCGGCCCTGCCGCGACAGTTCCTCGATGCGGGCGACCTTGTCGGCCGGCAGCAGCGCAGCGCGCCAATCGTCGATGCCAAGCTCTTCGGCCACGCGTCGGCAGGCCGCTTCGGTATCGCCCGACAGCATTTCCACCGGACCGACATGCGCCTTGAGGGCGGCAATGGTCGCACGCGCGCCGGCGCGGGTCTCGTCCTCGAAGGCGAAACGGGCGACGATCCCGCCATTTCGGGAAAGCACGGTGCCGCTCTCTTGCGAACCATCCGCCGCCCAGTTGGCGCGGCCGAGCCGCCAGGTCGTGTCGCCTGCGCTTGCCTCCATGCCGAAGCCCGGAAGCTCACGCACCTCGTCGAACGAAGGGGCGGGCGCGCCGCCGCCCTGCGCGGCGATCGCCCGCGAAAGCGGATGACGCGAATGGGCGGCCAGGGACGCGGCCACGCCCAGCAGGCGCGGAGGGATCTCATGCACATTGGTCAGGCGCGGGTGGCCGAGGGTAAGCGTGCCGGTCTTGTCGAAGACGGCGGCGTCGGCCTGCGCGAGGCGCTCCATGGCGGCGCCGTCCTTGACCATGATGCCGTTCTCGAACAGACGACGCGCCGCCACCACCTGCACGATGGGCACGGCAAGCCCGAGCGCGCAGGGGCAGGTGATGATCAGCACGGCAATGGCGATGGTGATCGCCTGATGCCAGTCGGCGCCGGCCAGCATCCAGCCGATGAAGGTGACGAGCGCCGTCAGATGCACCACCGGCGCATACATGGCCGACACGCGGTCGGCGATGCGGCGATAGCGGGCGCGTCCGCCTTCGGCCGCCTCCATCAGCCGCATCATTTCGGCAAGGAAGGAGGAAGAGGCCGGCTTGGTCGCTTCCAGTGTCAGCGGACCGGTGAGGTTGAGCGTGCCGGCCTGGATCTCGGCTCCGACGGCGACGGGTTGCGGCGCGCTCTCGCCGTTGACCAGCGAGCAGTCGAGATCGGATGCGCCCTGCACGATCTTCGCATCGACCGGTATGCGCTCGCCCGCCGCCACCAGCACACGCATGCCGGGCTTCACCTCGCCGACCGGGCGATAGTCGCGCGTGCCGTCGTCGAACAGCACCAGCGCGCCGCGGGGGCTGAGCCGCGCAAGGCCCGCCACGGCGGCGCGCGCCTTGTTGCGCATCACGTGATCGAGGGTGCGGCCGATGAGCAGGAAGAACAGCAGCGTCACCGAGGCGTCGAAATAGGCGTGGCTGCCGGAATGCCAGGTGTCGTAGATGCTCAGCGCATAGGCCATGGTGATGCCGATGGCGATCGGCACGTCCATGTTCATGCGCCCTTGGCGCAGCGCGCTCCAGGCCGAGCGGTAGTAGATGCCGCCGGCCACCGCCAGCGCGGGTAGCGCGATCAGCGCCGAAACCCAGTGGAACAGGTCGCGCGTGGCGCCTTCCGCGCCCGACCACACCGAAACCGACAGCAGCATGATGTTGCCGGCGGCGAAGCCGGAAACGGCGACGGCGCGCAGCAGCTCGGAAAGCACCGGGTCCTTGCCGTCCTGCGCATCGTCGAACAGATTGGGCGCATAGCCGAGGTCGGCGAGCGTCTGGACGATGGGCGGCAGCTCGTCGCCGCGCCAGCGCACGCTGACGCGCTTGGTGGACAGGTTCACACGCGCCCGCTCGACCGTATCGAGCCTGGCGAGCGCGGTCTCGACGCCGTGGATGCAGGCGGCGCAATGCACGGCCGGAACCGAAAGCTCCACCTGTCGCGTGCCGTCGCCCATGTCGCGGGCGGCGAAGGTGACTTCCTCGTCGGAGGGCAGGGCGCGCAAGGTGGCGGCCAGTTCCTCGCTTCCGGGCGCGCAGCAGCTCATCTGATCGTTCCGTCCTTGACGCTAAAGCGGTGGATTTCGTGCCAGGGCGCGTCGCGGCCGGCATCGGCCTCGATCTCGACGATCCAGGCGCCGTCGCGCAACGTCAAAGGTGCATCGAGCGCGCCGCCGGATGCCGGTGCCATGGTCACGGTGGCATCCTCGGCATCGCTCACCGGGCGGCGGAAACTGACAGTTCCGGCCTTCAGCGCGACGGGATTGCCCTCGGCATCGACGAGAGTGAAGCGGAACGTGCCGCCAGCACCGGACAGTGCCGATTTCCAGCCCAGCGCCGCCTGTGCGCGATGCTCGCGCGACTTCCTGTTGAACTCGAGCCCGGCAACATGGGAGTTGCGCACCACGAAGCCGGTCCAGCTCGTATTGGCGTAGACGGCCATGGTGACGTTCACGGAGATGATGACGCCAAAGAAAGCCACCATGATCAGGAGGAAATGGCGGCCGGTGAATTGCGGGCTGGTCTGGCTCTTCATGGGCTTCACTCCGGCGTCTCGAAGCTGGTCACATAGTCGGCGGCGTCAAGGCTTGACTTGTCCTCGACATGAAAGAGGAGCCGCTGCGCCGTGCCGGGGTTCTTCGCCTCTTCGCGCGGCTGGCGCACATAGACCTTGAGCGAGCGGGCACGGTCCGGCTCCAGCGCCACGGTCACCGATCCGCCTTCCTCGTGGTCGATGCCAAGCACGCTCATCGTGGCGCCCGGCAGCTCGCTGAGGCTGACGGTGACGGTGCGCTGTTCGGGGATCTTGTTGAGCAGCTTGATCGTATAGCCGTTACGGATGGAGCCGTCCGAAAGCACCACATATTGCGGGTTGCGGTCGTGCAGCACATTGAGTTCCAGCCGGTCGCGGGTCATCAGTCCGTAGACCAGGAGCAGGCCGATCAGCGTCCACCCGCCGAAATAGATGAAGGTGCGGGGCCTGAAGAGTTTCTTCAGGTGGAAGTGGGACACCTTGTCGGAACTCCGCCCCTTGTCGTCGCGCACCAGCGAGGGGCGGATGCCGTGGGCGCCGTCGGCGGTGGCCACCGCCATATTGGCGTTGTAATCGGCCAGCGTCGCATAGGAGATCAGCCCACGCTCGCGGCCGAGCTTGTCCATGACGCTGTCGCAGGCGTCGATGCACAGCGCGCAGGTGATGCATTCGAGCTGCTGGCCGTCGCGAATGTCGATGCCCATCGGGCAGACTACCACGCAGGCATTGCAATCCACGCAGTCGCCAGCCTCCAGGCCCAGCGCCGCCGCCTTCTTGGTGCCGCGCGTGCGGGGTTCGCCACGCCAGTCGTTGTAGGTGACGGTCAGCGAATGCTCGTCCAGCATCGCCGCCTGGATGCGCGGCCACGGGCACATGTAGGTGCACACCTGCTCGCGCATCAGCCCGCCGAACACATAGGTGGTGGCCGTCAGCACGGCGACGGTGATGTAGGCGACGGGCGCCGCCCGCCCGCTGACGAAGTTCATCAGAAGGGTAGGGGCGTCGGCGAAATAGAAGATCCAGGCGCCGCCGGTGGCCACCGCGATGGCGATCCAGATCGCGTGCTTGGCGATGCGCAGCGCGACCTTGCGCGCCGTCCATGGGCCCTGGTCGAGCTTGATGCGGGCGTTGCGGTCGCCTTCGATGGCCCGCTCGACGACGAGGAAGAGGTCCACCCATACCGTCTGCGGGCAGGTGTAGCCGCACCAGGCGCGCCCGACCGTGGAAGTGATGAGGAACAGCCCGAGTCCTGCCATCACCAGAAGGCCGGCAACGAGGAAGAATTCCTGCGGCCAGATCTCGATGAAAAAGAAATAGAAGCGGCGGTTGGCGATATCGACCAGCACCGCCTGGTCCGGCGCATAGGGGCCACGGTCCCAGCGGATCCACGGCGTCAGGTAATAGATGCCGAGGGTGACGGCCATCACCAGCCACTTGAAATTGCGGAACGAGCCGCTGGCACGCTTGGGGAATATCTTCTTGCGCGCGGCATAGAGCGGCTGGCGCAGCTTGGCAGAGTTCACCGCCTCGGCATCGTGGCGCTCGAACTCGACTGTGCCGGACATGCTCTTCTCCTGACCGTGATACCGCTGCCGAGCAAATGCCCCGGGCCAGGACGGAGCGGCTTGATTTAGGTCAAGCCCGGGGTGCGGCACAGTGACATCTGCGGGCGGCAGAGGGCCCGGCATCGCTGCCGGACCCTCCGGCCCCCCGGCTATCCGCCCGGCCCCTCGTCAGGGTTGGGACCGAAAGGTTGGGATCAACGGCCCCCACCGAGCGAATGGACATAAACCGTCAGTTCCTTGACCGTCGTTTCACCGAGGCGCGGCTCCCAGGCCGGCATGACGCCATGGCGCGGCTGGCGCACCTGGGCGGCGATGTCGGCGGGAGTGGAACCGTAGAGCCAGATGGCGTCGGTCAGGTCCGGCGCGCCGAACTCCAGCCCGCCCTTGCCGTCCTCGCCATGGCAGGAGGCGCAATTGTTGGCGTAGACCTCGGCCCCCGGACCGCTCAGGTCGCCGCCGCTCGACAGGGCAACCACGTGCGAGACCACATCGTTGAGCTCCTCGCGGCTCAATATGTCGTTGAAGGCCGGCATTTCGGAAACCCGCGTGTCGTCGTCGCCGGCGAAGCGGATGCCGTGGGCGATGGTGGTGCGGATGTCCTCCGGCGCACCGCCCCACAGCCATTCGTCGTCATTGAGGTTCGGATAGCCGGGCGAGCCGGCCGCGCCCGACCCATGGCACTGGACGCAGTTGACCTTGAAGGCGGCGGCCCCCGCCGAGATGGCGAACTGGCGCAGCGTGTCGTCGGCCAGGATTTCCTCCACCGAGGCATTCTGGATGGCGGCGACAAAATCGCCCTTGGCGACTTCGGCCGAGGCCAGTTCCGTGCGCAGGTCGGCGCGGCTAGACCAGCCCAGCATGCCGGAGGTGGCCGAACTGACCAGCGGCCATGCCGGATAGGCTATGGTGTAGACCAGCGCCCAGAAGATGGTGGCGTAGAAGGTCCACAGCCACCAGCGCGGCATCGGGTTGTCGAGCTCCTTGATGCCGTCCCATTCATGGCCGGTCGTGGCGACGCCACTGATTTCGTCGATTTCCTTGTGGCTCATGTCAGTCGTCCTTGAGCGGGATATGGGCGGCTTCGTCGGCCTGCTCGCGGCTGCCTGGCCGGAAGGCGAAGACCACCACGCCGATGAAGAACAGCGTCATGGCGAGCAGCCCCCAGGAATCGGCGAAGTGGCGCAGGAAGGTGTAGGTTTCCATCGCGTTGCGCCTCCTATCGGGAGCCTTCCGGCTCGTCATAGGTCGAGAAGTCGACCAGCGTTCCAAGCATCTGGAGATAGGCGACCAGCGCGTCCATTTCGGTCAGGCGGTTGGGATTGCCGTCGAAATCGCCGAGCTTGGCCTTCGGATAGCGTTCCTCGACGCCGGAGGTATCGGCGTTCGGGTCGGCCTGCGCGGTAAGGTCGGCCACCGCGTTCTCGACCATCTCGTCAGTGTAGGGCACGCCGACGCGCCGGTTGGCGACCAGATGCGTTTCGAAGTTGCGGATGTCGAGCGTCTTGTCCTTCAGGAAGGCATAGCTCGGCATCACCGATTCCGGCACCAGCGAGCGCGGCTCGACCAGGTGCTGCACATGCCATTCGTTGGAGTAGCGGTCGCCGACACGGGCAAGGTCCGGGCCGGTGCGCTTCGACCCCCATTGGAAGGGGTGGTCGTACATCGACTCGGCCGCCAGGCTGTAATGGCCATAGCGCTCCACCTCGTCGCGGAACGGCCGGATCATCTGGGAGTGGCAGGTGTAGCAGCCTTCCCGGATGTAGATGTTGCGCCCGGCCAGTTCGAGCGGCGAATAGGGCCGCATGCCGTCGACCTTCTCGATGGTGTTCTCGAGATAGAACAGCGGCGCGATCTCGACGATGCCGCCGATCGAGACCACGAAAAGCGACCCGACCAGCAGAAGCGTGGCGTTCTTTTCGATGATCCTGTGCTTGTCCAGAAGAGCCATTCGGGGAAACTCCTATTCGGCCGGCACGATGGCGGGACGGGACGAGGCGGATTTGCCGCCGATCGGCTCCTCCTCGCGCTCATAGCCGAGGATGGTCATGGTGATGTTGTAGGCCATGATGACCGCACCGCTGAGGAACAGCAGGCCGCCCAGCGCACGCATGAGGTAGTAGGGGAACATCGGCGCCACGGTTTCCGCGAAGGAATAGACCAGGAAGCCCTGCTCGTCGTATTCGCGCCACATCAGGCCCTGCATGATGCCCGACACCCACATCACGGCCGCGTAGACGACGATGCCGATCATGGCCAGCCAGAAGTGCCACACCACCAGGCGCTCGGAGTAGAGCCGCGCGCGGCCCCACAGCCTCGGCACCATGAAATAGATGGCGGCAAAGGTGATCAGGCCGTTCCAGCCCAGCGCGCCGGAGTGGACGTGGCCGATGGTCCAGTCGGTGTAGTGCGACAGCGAGTTGACCGCCTTGATCGACATCATCGGGCCTTCGAAGGTGGCCATGCCGTAGAAGGCGATGGCCGCGACCATCATGCGGATGACGGGATCGGTGCGGATCTTGTCCCACGCGCCGGACAGCGTCATCAGGCCGTTGATCATGCCGCCCCAGGAGGGCATCCACAGCATCACCGAGAACACCATGCCGAGCGTCTGCGCCCAGTCGGGCAGGGCGGTGTAGTGCAGGTGGTGGGGTCCGGCCCAGATGTAGAGGAAGATCAGCGCCCAGAAGTGAATGATCGACAGGCGATAGGAATAGACCGGACGCCCGGCCTGCTTCGGCACGAAGTAGTACATCATGCCGAGGAAGCCGGCGGTGAGGAAGAAGCCCACCGCGTTATGGCCGTACCACCATTGGGTCAGCGCATCCTGCACGCCCGAGAACAACGAGTAGGAGTGCGAGCCGACGAAGGACGTCGGCACCGCTAGGTTGTTGACGATGTGCAGCATGGCGATGGTGACGATGAAGGCCAGGTAGAACCAGTTGGCGACGTAGATATGCGGTTCCTTGCGCTTCAGGATGGTGCCGAGGAACACTGCCAGATACGCCACCCACACGATGGTCAGCCAGATGTCGACATACCATTCCGGTTCCGCATATTCGCGGCTCTGGGTGATGCCCAGCAGATAGCCGGTGGCGGCCATCACGATGAAAAGCTGGTAGCCCCAGAACACGAACCAGGCGAGATCGCCGCCGAACAGGCGCGCGCGCGAGGTGCGCTGCACGACATAGAACGAGGTGGCGATCAGCGCGTTGCCGCCGAAGGCGAAGATCACCGCCGAGGTGTGCAGCGGCCGCATGCGGCCGAAATTGAACCAGGGCTCGATGTTGAGGTCGGGAAAGGCCAGCTGCAGCGCCACGACGACGCCGACCGTGAAGCCGATCACGCCCCAGAACATAGTGGCGATGGCGCCATAGCGGACGGGCCCGTCCATGTAGGCGGACGGATCGACCGCCGGCGCGGGCGCGAAGCGGGCGCGACGGATGAGCACGAAGGTCGCGCCGACAAGTATGAAGAACAGCACCCACATGTGCTGGGCGAAGGGCTGGTCCGCCGCGAAGCCGGCGCCCATCAGGGCGATGAACGCGAACAGGCTCAGGCCGACGATATATGGTCCGTTGGTCATCCAGAGTCCCCGATCCTTGTCCGGCCGGGCTGGGAGCGCCCGCCGGCAGGGCACTCATCGTGGGTTCGCAGGCATTGCGCATTGATCCATGTCAACGCCGTGGCGCGTCGTCGCAGCCATTGTGCGAGGCTCCAGCGGTTGATCGAGCATCGGATTGTTCCGAACCGGACAGGGTTTCGTCCGATGCTCCGGAACGGGTACGTCGCCATGAATTCGATCTCCACGAGAGCCTTGCAGGGAAGCCACCCACCTCGACCGCAATGCCACGACGGCATCGTTGCGATGGTGGAACTGGCCCATGTCGAGATGCTGCGGCTGTGCGGACTGCTGGAGGAAGTGGCCGACTCGCTTCCCGCCGGTATCGACCGCCGCAAATGCCTGATGATCGCCTGCGAGCTGGAGCCGCTGGTGCGCGGCATCCACCGCTTCGAGGAGGAAACCCTGTTTCCAGCCTATCGGCGCGTGCTGGAGGAGCAGGGCAAGGGAAGAGATTCGGTCGAGCGGCTGCTCTCGGAACATGTCCAGGACGAGTGCTTCGCCGGCGAGCTGACCGAAGCGCTGCTGCTTCTTGGGCATGACGGCATGGTCGAGAACCCCGAGGCGCTGGGCTTCATGCTGCGCGGCTTCTTCGAGGCCAAGCGCAGGCATGTCGCCTTCGAGCGCGAACACGTATTGCCTGAAATCCGCTGCCCGGGGCCGTGACGCCCGGCATCCGGCGAACCAGCCGCCTGCCGCTGTCCGTTCTCAGTTGCCGGCGCGGGCTTCCAGCCGGCCGAGATCCGGGACGATGACCTGGCGGTTGTTCTCGATGCTGATGACCTTGTCGGCCCGCAGCTTCGTCAGCTGCCGGCTCACCGTCTCGATGGTCAGGCCGAGAAAATCGGCGATGTCGGCGCGCGTCAACGGCAGGTCGAAGCGCGCGGAACTGCTGTCAGGCTCGGCGTTCGGGTCGATGTTGCGGGCGATCATCAGCAGGAAGGAGGCGATCTTCTCGCTCGCCGTCTTGCGGCCCAGCGTCACCATCCAGTCGCGCGCCTCGTCCAACTCCTTGAGGGTTTGCCGGTAGAGCCGGCGCTCCAGTTCCGGCGAATCCTGCATCATCCGCTCGATCGATGCGCGGGGAAAGGCGCACAGCGATACCTCGGTGGCGGCCTCGGCGTTGAGCTCGCTCTCGGCCTTGAACGGCCGGCCGAGGAAATCGGGCGCGAACTGGAGGCCGACGATCTGCTGGCGCCCGTCCGACAGGGTCTTGGTCAGCTTCACCACGCCCGACAGCACATTGGCGTAACTGTCCACCTGCTCGGCATCGCCCACAAGCTCGGTGCCGCTTCCGGCATTGTATTTGTGCGAGGTCCTGGCCAGCGCCACGAGCTGCTCTGGGTCGAGCGCGCCGCAAACGCCCCTGTGGCGCGCCTCGCAGGACGCGCACAGCACGGGGATACCGTCGGTATGAACGTCCTTGCGCACGATCTCGCCACCTTTCAACCTATGGATACATAGATAGCATTCCGTGCGACCGCCCGCCCCGCGTCAGTTTGTCTTGCCCTCAGGAAGTTTGATCAAAGTCAACGAAACCGCTCTTCCGTAGCGGCAGAGAGGGGCCATCCTACAAGGAGGCCCCATGTCCGCGTCGCCCGCTTTCCAGTTTGCCGACACCGCTCCGCGCTATACGAGCTATCCGACCGCCCCGCATTTCCACAATGGGGTGGGCGATGCGCAGGTGCGCCGCTGGATGGCGGCGGTGGGAGAAGACGAGGCGGTGTCGCTCTACATCCATATTCCTTTCTGCGACCGGCTGTGCTGGTTCTGCGCCTGCCATACCCACCACACGCTGCGCTACGAGCCCGTCGCTTCCTATCTGGAGACGCTTTACCGCGAGATCGTGCTGGCCGCAGCGTCGCTGCCGCAGACGGTCCGGGTCAGCGCACTGCATCTGGGCGGCGGCTCTCCCACCTTGCTGACGCCGCAGGACATGCACAAGCTGATGGATGCGTTGCGCGAAGCCTTCCGCTTCAACAGGGACGCCTCGATCAGCATCGAGATCGACCCCACCGACATGGATGAAGGGCGCCTCGACGCCATCGCCGCCTTCGGCACCACGCGCGCCAGCCTCGGCGTTCAGGACTTCCGCCCCGAGGTGCAGAAGGCGATCAACCGCGAGCAGAGCTTCGAGGATACGCGCGCCGTGGTCGAAGGGCTGCGGGCGCGCGGCGTCGCGGCGGTCAATCTCGACCTCGTCTACGGCCTGCCGCACCAGAGCGTGGACTCCATCGCCGAGACGGTGGCGATGTCCTTGTCGCTGAAGCCGGATCGGGTGGCGCTGTTCGGCTATGCGCATGTGCCCTGGTTCAAGAAGCACCAGAGGCTGATCGACGAGGCTGTCCTGCCTGACCGCGAAGCGCGCATGGCACAGTCGGTGAGGGCGGCCGGACTGATCCGCGCCGCCGGCTACGAGGCGATCGGCCTCGACCATTTCGCCCTGCCGGGCGACAGCCTGGCGCGGGCCGCCCGCAAGGGAAAGCTGCGGCGCAACTTCCAGGGCTACACCGACGATCCGGCCGAGACGCTGATCGGGCTCGGGCCTTCGTCCGTCAGCGGCTTCCGCGAGGGCTATGCCCAGAACGCCACCGCCATGGGCGTCTACCGGCGCTTCATCGAGAAGGGCATGATGCCGGTGATGCGCGGCATCGAGCTGTCCGGGGAAGACCAGGTGCGCGCCTGGGTGATCCAGCGTCTGATGTGCGATTTCGCCTTTTCGGTCGATGAAGCCTCGGTCCGCTTCGGCGAGACGGCCGAACCGGTGCTGGAAGAAGCGCACGAAATGTGCTCGCGCTTTCCGGACGTGCTCGTCCGCCATGGCGGCAGCTTCATCGTCCAGCCGGAGGCGCGCATCCATGTGCGCTCGGTCGCGGCCGGGTTCGACAGCTATCTGGGCCGCGGCACCGCCCGCCATTCCGCGGCCGTGTAAGGATCAGGTCAGGGCCGCCCGTCTATGGAGCGGCGGCTTCGGCCAGTGCCGCTTCCTTGGAAGTGGCGCGGGCGCTGGCCAGCAATGCCTGCGTGTAGGGCTGCTGCGGCGCATGGAACACGTCCTGTGTCGTTCCCTGCTCGACGATCTTGCCGTTGCGCATCACCAGGATGCGGTCGCAGATGTGGTTCACCACGGTGAGATCATGCGAGATGAACACATAGGTGAGGTTCATCTCGGCGCGCAGCTCGCTCAGGAACTCCAGTATCTGCGCCTGCACCGAAACGTCGAGCGCCGAGGTCGGCTCGTCCAGCACCAATATGCGCGGCTTGAGCGCCACCGCCCTTGCGATGCAAACGCGCTGCTTCTGGCCGCCCGACAGCTCGTGCGGGTAGCGGTAGGCGAAATTGCGCGGCAATTGCACCACGTCGAGCAGCCGCTCCACCTCCGCGCGCAACGCCCGGCCCGACAGCCCTTCCTGGATGCGCAGCGGCTCACCGATGGCATCGGCGATGTTGTGGCGACCGTTGAGCGCCGAATGCGGGTTCTGGAACACGAACTGCATGTGACGGCGCATCCGCCGCAATTCCTGCGGCGACAGTGCCTGGAGCGACTTGCCTTCCAGATGAACCGAACCGGAAGTGGGTTCGATCAGCCGCAGCAGCAGCCGCGCGAGCGTCGACTTGCCCGATCCGCTTTCACCCACGACGCCGAGCACCTCGCCCTCGGCTACCGAGAAGCTGACGTCATCGACCGCACGGATATCGCGGCCGGCAGAGTGATAGATCTTGCCGATGTTGCGGATTTCGAGCAGCGGGGCGGACTGCGGCTTCGCCGCCACGGCGGCCTGATCGCCGAATTCGGGCACCGAGGCCAGCAGCCGCTTGGTGTATTCATGCTGCGGGGCGGTGAGGATATCGCGCGTCCTGCCCTGCTCGACGATCTCGCCGCGATACATCACCGCGCAGCGCGAGGCGACCGCCGCTATGGCGCCGATGTCGTGGCTGATCATGATGACGGTCAGATTCAGCTTCGCCACCAGCTCGTTGATCAGGGCCAGCACCTGCGCCTGGACGGTGACATCCAGCGCCGTGGTCGGCTCGTCGGCGATCAGCACGTCCGGCTTTCCGGCGAGCGCCATGGAAATCAGCACGCGCTGGCGCATGCCGCCCGAGAGCTGGTGGGGATACTGGGCGTAGACGCGCGCCGGATCGTTGATGCCGACCTGTCCCAGAAGCTGCTCCGCCCTGGCCTGGCAGGCGGCCCGACCCGGCAACTTTTCGCCGACGGCGCGATGATGGGCGCGGATGACGTCGACGATCTGCTGGCCCACCGTGAACAGCGGGTTCAGATAGGTCATCGGGTCCTGGAAGATCATCGAGATCCGCACGCCGCGGATCTTGCGCCAGCCCTTGTCGTCCAGCCCGGTGAGGTCGATGCCGTCGAAGGTTATGCCGCCGCCGGTGCGGCGCGACTGCCTGGGCCCGATGCCCATCACCGTACGCACCAGCATGGTCTTGCCGGAGCCGCTCTCGCCCACGATGCCCAGCGTGTCGCCCTTGTTGATCTCGAGGCTGACATTGCGCAGCAGCGGCAGCGTGCCGTCGAACGTGTCTATATCCAGCGAGAAGTCGCTGATCTTCAAAAGCGCGCTCACCGTTCCCGGCTCCTTGGATCAAGCATGTCGCGCAGGCCGTCGCCGAGCAGGTTGAAGCCGAGCACGGTGAGGAAGATGGCCGCGCCGGGGAAGAAGGAATACCACCACCAGTCGGGCATGTAGCTGCGCGCGGTGGAGATCATGGCGCCCCATTCCGGCGCGGGCGGACGCGCGCCGAGGCCGATGAAGCCGAGCGCGGCCGCCGCCAGGATGGCCATGCCCATGTCCATGCTCATCTTGACGATGATCGGCGACAGGCAGTTGGGCAGGATGTGATGGCGCAATATCCAGGGCGTGGTGGCGCCTATGGATCGTGCCGATTCCACGAACAGCTCTTCCTTGACCGCCAGCGTCTTGGCTTCGACCAGGCGCACATAGCCCGGCCACCACACCAGCGCGAGCGCCAGCATGCAGTTGAAGATGCCGGGGCCGAGCGCCGCCACGATGGCCAGCGCCAGCGCAAGGTCCGGCACGGCCAGGAACAGGTCCGTCACCCGCATGATGACGGCACGCGCCCAGCCGCCCTTGTAGCCGGCGATGATGCCGAGCGGTACGCCGATCAGCGCCGCCAGTCCGGTGATGACGAGACCGATCCACAAGGAGGTGCGCGCGCCGACCACCACGCGCGAGAAGATATCGGCGCCCATCTCGTCGGTGCCGAACCAGTGCTCGGCGCTCGGCGGCAGCAGCCGGCTGCCCATGTGCACGGCGCCCATCGTGTCTTCCGGATAGGGCACGATCCATGGCCCGACCGCGGCCAGCACAAGGAAGATCACCACCAGCGTGAAGCCGAGCATGGTGGAGAAGCTGGAGCGGAAGGTATGCATGTGCAGGCGCCATTGCCGGATCTGGCTGGCGTGGCGCTCGCGGAAGGTCGGCGGCTGCGAGGGAACGGTCGGAGAGGTCAAATCACGCTTTCCTCAGGCGGGGATCGATCCAGGCATAGGCAAGGTCGACCAGAAGATTGGTCACGATGAACAGGAAGCCGATGAACAGGGTGACGCCCATGACCGGCTTGAAGTCCGAGGAAAGCGCGGAGGAAACGGCGTAAAGGCCAAGCCCCGGCCAGTCGAACACGGTCTCGACCACCACGGTGGTGCCCAGCATCCAGCCGAAGCGCAGCCCGATCATGGCCAGCGTCGGCAGCATGGCGTTCTTGAGCGCATAGACGCCGACCACGCGCAGCGCCGAGATGCCGTGCGCGCGCGCCGCGACGATGTGGTCCGATTGCAGCACCTCGATCATCTCGGCGCGGTTGACGCGCAGGATCGAGGCGACGCAGGGCATGGACAGCACGAAGGCGGGCAGGATGATGTATTTCAGCGCGGTCCAGAACAGGTCGAACTGGCCGCTGATCAGGCTGTCGAGAAGGAACATGCCCGTGATGGTCGGCGGCGGCGTCGCCACCAGCGGCAGGCGGCCCGAAACGGGCAGCCAGCCGAGATCGACCGCGAACCACAATTGCAGCAATATGCCGAGCCAGAAGGCGGGCAAGGCCACGCCCGACATGGAAAAGATGCGCGTCACATGGTCGATCGGGCCGTTGCGGTAGACAGCTGACAGCACCCCCAGGGGCACGCCAAGCAGGATGCCGATGACCATCGCCACCAGCACCAGCTCGATGGTGGCGGGAGCGTAGCGGAGCAACTCGTCCAGCACCGGGCGGGTCGAGACCATAGACCGGCCGAGATCGCCATGGGCGAGGTCGCTCATATAGATGGTGAACTGCTCGAGCAGCCCCTTGTCCAGCCCGTATTCGGTACGTATGGTCTCCACCATGTCGGGAGTGGCATTGGGACCGGCGATGAGCCGGGCAGGGTCGCCGGGCGCGATATTGGTGATGATGAAGGTCAGCACCGCCACGCCGAACAGCGTGGCGACAAGAGCAATCAACTTCCTGGCGACGAATGAGAGCATTGCGTTTCCCGGCTGGGGGCGCCCGCTCGGGCGGGCGCCTCATCGTGCTTTAGCGACGCGCGATTGTCAGGCGTCGATATAGAGCTGGTAAAGGTCGATCTCGCTGGCGAGCCGCACCGGTGAGAACCGGAAGCCCTTCACATAGTCGCGCAGCGCCCAGCGGCGGTTCTCCAGCATGCCGAACACCTCCGGCTGGTCCGCCACGATCTGGGTCTGGATCTTGGCGTAGAGGGCCGCGCGCTTGTCCCAGTCCATCTCGGCCCGGGCCTCGTCGATCATCTGCGCGACTTCCTTGTTGTCGTAGTAGTGCATGGCATAGTACTGCCCCCAGCTCTTAGGGTGGTATTGATAGGCCACCGCATCCGGGTCGTTGGTGATCGGCGTGGTGTAGACCGAGGTCATGTTCGGCGCGGTCTCGACCCGCGAGCCGAGCGCCACCATGTTCGGCCAGGTCTCGGCGACCAGTTCGAGCGTGATGTTCAGCTCCTTGAGGTTGTCGAGCAGCACTAGGCCGATGCGCCGCGCTTCCTCCAGCCCGTTCATATAGATGTATTTCAAGGTGATGTTGCCGTCCGGATAGGCCGACTTGGCAAGATACTCCTTGGCCTTGGCCACGTCGCGGCGCGGCATGTCGGGAATGTCGATATGGCCGCGCAGCGCGCCCGGGAAGGGGCTGGTCTCGAGAGTGGCCGCGCCGTTGTAGACGGCGATCAGCGCATCGTAGTCCATGGCATAGGCGATGGCCTTGCGCAGGTTGATGTCGGCGGTCGGGCCGACCTGCGTGTTGAACTTGATGCCGAAGGTGGTCGAGCCGGGATGGCTCTCGACGACGATGCCGGGCGCCCTCGACAGAAGCATGTAGTCGTCGCTGGTCAGCGTCTCGACGATGTCGACCTCGCCGCGCTGCAAGGCGGCCTTCTTGGCCGCCGGCTCGGCGATGAGGCGATAGATGATGCCGGCCGGGCGGCGTTCCGCGTTCGGCCAGCCCTTCCAGTAGTCGGCGACCGACTTCAGCTCGTAGAGCACGTTCGGCTCCCAGCGGCCGAGGATGAAGGGGCCGGAACCGGCGGCATGATCCGTCAGCCAGGCCTGGCCGTAGTCGCCGTCCTTCTCGTTGGCCTGCACTTCCTTGGGGTTGACGATGTACCACCAGGGCAGGACCGACATGAATGGCGCATAGGGCGCCTTCAGCTCGAAGCGCACGGTGCGTGCGTCGACCACGGTAATGTCCTCCGGCGCCAGGAATTCCTTCAGCATCCAGGCGACGCCCTTGTTGAGCTTCAGCCCGCGCTCGAACGAATAGCGCACCGCCTCCGCATCCAGCGGATCGCCATTGTGGAACTTCACCCCGTCCACCAGCTTGAAGGTCCACACCTTGCCGTCGGGGCTGGATTCCCAGCTCTCGGCCAACCACGGCTTGATCTCGGCCGGATCGTCCTCATACTTGAACAGCGCGTCATAGACCGCCTGCTGCACCATGCGCGTCGACCAGTCGTAGCGGACATGGGGATCGAGGACGGGAATGGCCTGATTGCCGCCGAACACGATCACGTTTCCGTTTTCCGTGCGCTCGAAGGCCAGCGCCGGGCCCGAAGCCAGCAGGGGAGAGGCCATCAGTCCGGCAAGCACCTGCCGGCGGTTGAGACTTTCAAACATCGAGAACACCTCTGGTCGTTTGCTTGTTTATCGGTTTTGCCCGTGGCGCGTTCAGATCAGCTGTCGCGCCACTCCCGCGACGACGCGGCGCGACAGCAGCACCGGCTTGCCCGCCTTCGCCTTGACCCTTTCATGCATGGCGCTGTCGTAGCCCATGCAATGCATGACGATGAGGTCGCAATCGGCCAGTTGCGAGGCCGCGGCCTCGAAATCGCCCTGCGAATAAGGCGAGGCCGAAACGACCACCGTTTCGCCGTCGAATGCATGATGGGCGGAAAAATCCCCGACCTGGCCGGCCAGCGGCACGATGACGCCGAGCCGCCTGCACGAGGCGGCCAACGCCTCGACGGTCTTGTCGACGACGCTCTGCGCCTCGATCACCAGGGTGCGGGCCAGCGGCTCCGTCCGGGTTCCGGTGCACAGCATCACGATCAGGTCGACCTTGCCGTCCAGCGCGTGCAGCAATTCGTTGAGGCGGGCCTCGGTGCGCTCGACCGAAATGGCGATTTCGGTGCCGTCACGCAGCCGTGTCGCGAAAATTTCCTCGCCTTCGCCGGCGCGCATGGCGTCGAGGGCCGCGCCTTCCAGTCCATCGAGCACGCCATATTCGCTGACGACGAGCCGGTCGCGATCGAACCCCAGTTCGATCTCGGACAACATTTCCGGCACGATATCCGACCGGGGCGTCTGCCCGATCGTCACGAAAGCGACATGCAATTGCTGCTTCATGAAGGTCTCCGCCCGACTAGCCGTGAAGAGTAGCTGCCGTACGGGCACCAGCACCATAGGGGATTCCACCTAATAGCACCCCGAATCCGCCTAAAAAACCGGGCCGGAGCGGTGAAATCAGCGGTAGCCGGCCTCGACAACCATGCGGATCAGCGCGCCGGAAGACGACACTTCCATCTTGCGCATCATGTTCGACCTGTGGATCTCGACCGTCTTGGGGCTTATCCCCAACTGGCGGGCGATGGCCTTGTTCGACAGGCCCTCGGCTGCCAGCGAAAGCACCTGGCGCTCGCGCGCCGTAAGATTGCTCAGCCGCTCCGCGAACTCCGCCGGGATAGAGGGTGAGGGCAGGACGGGCGTGGGACGGTTCAGCAGCAGCCGGATGGCGCTGGCCATGATACGCCGCGCCAAAACGATCGGCTTGCCGCTCGCCTTGGCCATCATCAGCCGGTCGGCCTCGGTAAAGCCGACCGAATTCAGCACGATGATGCTGCATGCCGACAAGTCGAGGATCGCCGTGGCGAGCGAGGCGCGGTCGCCCTCCTCGGCATGAGTCACATGAAGCTGGTAGGAATCGAAGGCAGGGCTTTCGATCTCGCGGGTCTGCCGGCTCAGCGGCTGGACCAGCCCGACGACATCGCCGGCCGCCGCCAGCGACAGCACCGCGGATTCGATGGCGCGCTGGGTGTTGACAGTGGGGCAGGTGCTTTCGAATTCACCGAACAGCCCCGTCGACAGGATGACGACCAGATCGTAGGCGCCCGGCGGGAAGGCGCCGACGATCTCGCTCATTCTTTCCGTCATCTTGGCCTTCGACAGCACGATCCTGCGCGTATCGTCCAGCCTGGAAACGATGCTGTTCTCGTGCGGCGTCGCCTTGAGCTTTTCGATCTCGTGATGGGGCAACCCATCCAGCGCCCCCACCTCGAACACCTCGATCGGGATGTCCAGGTTCTCGACGATCTCGCCGATCAGGTCCTTGCGCGGCGAGCGCCCGACGCTGACGAACATGACCCTCGGCGGCCGTTCAGCAACCACGCTTTTCGGCGAGAGGGAAGACGGAAGCTGCATGTTGATTTTTGGAACCTGCGGATGGTGTTGGCGTCGCTTACGGGTTGTCCCTTATTTCAGGACCGGCGGCCGCTGGCTACTCTACCATAGAAACCGGAGGTTACCATGATCCGTGACTTTGAAGCGGACGAGATCGATCCGCTAGCCGTAGGCGCCTGGATTCTGGGCACCGGGGGCGGCGGCAGTCCGTACCTGTCCCAGCTCAATCTCAAGAAACTCTATGGGGAAGGCAAGCGCTGCCGGCTGATCGACCCTTTGGCACTCGACGACAACGACATGGTGGCGGTGGTGTCCAAGATGGGTGCACCGCTGGTCGGGCAGGAGCGATTGCTCAATCCCGTGCATCTCGCCCGCGCCATGCAGGTGGCCGAGGATTATACCGGCAAGAAGTTCCGCGCCGTGATGGCGGTGGAGATCGGCGGCGGCAACGCGCTTTCGCCTTTCCTGGCCGGCGCGATACTCGACGTCCCCGTGGTCGATGCGGACGCGATGGGGCGCGCCTATCCGGAAGCGCAGATGACCTCCTTCGCCATTGGCGACCTGCAGATGTATCCCCTGACGCTGGTCGATTGCCGCGGCAGCGAGGCGATCGTCACCAAGGCGCCAACCTGGAAATGGATGGAGCGCGTGTCGCGCGCCATCTGCACCGAGGTCGGCTCGACCGCCTCGACCTGCAAGGCGCCGCGCACCGGGCGCGAGGTCAAGGACTGGGGCGTGCTGAACACAGTGACCAAGGCCATCGGGCTTGGCCGCGCCGTGATGGCCGCGCAGGCGGCGCACAGCGATCCGGTTCAGGCGGTGCTGGACTATGAGGGCGGCAAGCAGCTCTTCCGCGGCAAGGTGACCGACGTCGACCGCACCACCACGGGCGGCTTCCTGCGCGGCACGGCCACGATCGAAGGATTGGACGGCGACCGCGGCTCCACGCTCACCCTCGCGTTCCAGAACGAATGGGCGGTTGCCTTCCGCGACGGCGAGCCGATCGCCATGACGCCGGACCTGGTCTGCCTGCTCGACAGCGTCTCGGGCGAGGCGATCGGCACCGAGACGGTGCGCTACGGCCAGCGGGTGACGGCGGTGGCCCTGCCTGCCCCCGCCATCTTGCAGACGCCCAAGGGCCTGCAGCATGTCGGTCCCCGCGCCTTCGGTTATGACATTGATTTCAGATCGGTATTCTCGGCATGAAACGCATCGGCATAGACGTCGGCGGCACCAATACGGATGCCGTCCTGATTGACGGAAACCGGGTGATCAGCTCGATCAAGATTCCCACCAGCGACGATGTCATGACCGGCGTCGTCAAGGCCATCAACAGCGTGATGGCGGCACAGGGACCGCAAGACAGCCCCATCGACGCGGTGATGATCGGCACCACCCATTTCACCAATGCGGTGGTCGAGCGCGCCCGGCTGGAGCGCGCCGGCGCCATCCGCATCGCCATGCCGACCGGCGAGTCGCTGCCGCCGATGATCGACTGGCCGGCCGACCTGCGCGAGGCGGTCAATCCAATGAGCTTCATGGTCGAGGGCGGCCATGAATATGACGGCCGGCCGCTGATGCCGCTCGACCGTGCCGCCATCCGCGACGCGGCGATGCGGCTGCGCGACGCCGGTATCACCTCGGTCGGCATCACTGCCCTGTTCTCGCCGCTGACGGCAGAATGCGAGGTCGAGGCGGCCTCCATCGTGCAGGAGATCATGCCCGACGCCCGCATCACCCAGTCCAGCACGCTGGGGCGCATCGGGCTACTGGAGCGCGAAAACGTCACCATGCTGAACGCGGCCTTGCAGCAGCTTGGCCGCAAGACGGTCGCCGCCTTCGGCGAGGCGCTGCGGCAGGCCGGTATCTCGGCACCCTTCTATCTCACCCAGAACGACGGCACCGTGGTGCTGGCCGAGATCGCGGCCGCCAATCCCGTCTACAGCTTCGCTTCGGGCCCTACCAATTCGATGCGCGGCGCTGCCTTCCTGACCGGCCTCGAGGATGCGATGGTGGTCGATGTCGGCGGCACCACCTCCGATATCGGCTATCTTCAGCGCGGCTTCCCGCGCGAGGCCAACAATGTGGTCGAGGTCGGCGGCGTGCGGACCCTGTTCAGGATGCCGGACCTCCTGCCGATGGCGCTCGGCGGCGGCACCATTGTCGATCCCGACAAGCTCACCGTGGGTCCGCGCAGCGTCGGCTACCGCATCACCGAGAAGGCGCTGGTGTTCGGCGGCGACACGCTGACGACCACCGACATCGCGGTGGCCGCCGGCCGCGCCGACATCGGCGACCGCGACCGCGTCAGGCATCTCGACCCGGCTCTGGTGCAGACGGTGCTGAAACGGATCGAGACGATGCTGGAAGACGGCATCGACCGGATGAAGACCTCGGCCGAGGACGTGAAGCTGATCGCCGTCGGCGGCGGCGCCTTCCTGGTGCCGGAAAAACTGAAGGGCGCCAGCGAGGTGCTGCGCGTGGAACATGCCGGCGTCGCCAATGCGCTGGGCGCGGCCATGGCGCAGGTTTCGGGCGAAGTGGACCAGGTGTTCTCCGGCCTCGGCCGCGCGGAAGCCATTGCCGAGGCCGACCGGATCGCCCGTGAGCGCGCGATGGCCGCCGGCGCGGTCGATTCCACCATCGTCACGCTGGAGACCGAGGATATCCCGCTCGCCTATCTGCCCGGCAATGCCCGCCGCGTGCGGGTGCGGGTGATCGGCGACATCGCCTTCGCCACGGCGTGAGCCAGGGCCGCCCGCCCCCGGCGAGCGGCACCGCCACGGAAATCCACCCATCATCCAGGACCCGATCCGGCCGGATCGGGTTCCTTTTCGTTACGGGCAGAGGGAAACCCGCCACTACGGCGAACGCGGCCCTTCAGCAGCCGTCGCCACCGAGCGTGTCGGGATCGCGGAGCAGCGGCCAGTAGCCGGCCAGCCAGATCAGGAAGGCGGCCGCCCACAGAACCGATGCCACCGCATAGGGCGGACCCGGAAGCACCGGCATCAGGCCGAGGTCGGGCAGGACGCGCAAAAGCACGGCGGCAGCCCCGCACAAGAAGGCCAGTTTCGCGGCACGCGGCAGCACCAGCTTCTGGCCGGTGTGCAGCAGGCCGGCGATGGCGAACACCGCCAGCACGCCGAGGCCGAGCCCGCCCATCAGGGCCATATGCAGGCCCGGCACCTCGCCGAAAGGGGCGCCGAGCCGGGCAGCCCCGACCAGCAGCAGGCCGATGCCTGCAAAGGCGCTGGAACCGGCGAGGACGAGGATTTCCGCCCGCAAGGCCGCGCGGCCGATGAAGGCCTCGCCGATGCGATCCATGAAGGCCGCGCCTGCCGCGATCATCAGGAAGCCGTTGACCGCCGGCGACAGCCCGAGCAGCTCGCCGGCCACGGCCACCACGATCAGTCCCGGTGCGAGATGCCGGCGGCCGGGATGCGGGCGGAAGGGCGATGTCTCCTCGCTCGGATCGAGGACCAGATTGCTGACCGGCACGGTGATGCGCGCCAGCGCCAGCCCCAGAAGCCCGAGGAAGACGAGCCCGGCGCAATGCAGCAGCAACTGCGCCAGCTCGGCGTCGCCAGTCAGGAAGGCATAGCGCACGGTCAGTTGCGCGCATAAGAGGGCCGATATCCAGAACAGGAAGGCCAGCAGCCGGTCGGTGCGCTTGCGAACCGACACCCGGGCCACATAGACGGCCAGAGCCGCAAGCCAGGCGGTGTCGGCCACGGCGCCGATGGCGGAGGCGGCGTCCGCGCCGAAGAAACCGACAAGACGGCCGGCGCCCCACAGGCCGGCAAGGGTGAAGAGGCGGCGGCCCTGCATCTTCGGCGTATCGGTCCATTCGGGAACCGCCGTGGTGATGAAGCCGATCAATGCCGCTCCGAAGGCGCCGAAGATCATCTCATGCGCGTGCCACAGGCCCGGCGGCGTCGAGCGCGCCAGCGGCAGGTCGAGGCCGAATACCAGAACCCATTGCAGCGGCCACAGCGCCGCATAGATCGCACCCAGCGGGAAGAAAAGACGAAAGCCCTCGTCGCCGAGGATGCGGCTCAGCGGCGGTGGCGGCAGGCGTTCGGCAGGGGCCAGCATGATCACGCCACCCGCCGCTCGTCGACATCGTGGATGTGGCGAAACAGCGGATCCTGCTTCAGGAACGCCTGCACGGCGGCGAAGACGTCGCCGTCCACGCGGGTGCCCGGCTGGCCGGGCAGGGGGCGCTGGCCGGCAATGCCCCGGCCGGCCAGATCGAGGACGACGATGCGATGGGCGACACGCACCGCTTCCATGAGGTCGTGGGTCACGAACAGGCCGGCGAAATGCGCGCTGCGCGCCGCCTCGATCACGAGGTCCTGCATGCGCCGCTTGAGGGCGGCATCGAGGGCGGTGAACGGCTCGTCGAAGAAGATGAAATCGGGATCGACGGCAAGGGCGCGCGCGATCGCCACGCGCTGGCGCATGCCGCCGGAAAGCTCGGCCGGATATTTGTCGAGGTCGACGGCATCGAAGGCCACCCGGCTTGCCGCCGCCTCGGCCCGCGCCTTGCGCTCGCGGGCGCGGATGCCCGCCAGCCGCAACGGATAGGCGATATTGTCGCGGGCCGTGGCCCAGGGCAGCAGGCGCGGTTCCTGGAACACCATGGCATGGCGGCGATAACCGGCGGCAACGGTGCCGCGCAGCGGCTCCACGATGCCGGCGGCGATGTGGACCAGCGTGCTCTTGCCACAGCCGGAGGGGCCGACCAGCGCCACCACCTCGCCGGGCGCCACGGCAAGGTCGATATGGTCGAGCACGGTGCGGCCGAAATAGGCATGGCCGATGCGCGAAAGGGAAAGCGCGTTCATCTTTTGACCCCCCATGGCCGCGCGGCCGCCCGCCAGCGCTCGAACTCCGAGCGCACGGGATGCACGACCCCGTATTCCACGACGATCAGGGCCGCGACCGCGATCGTCACCCAGGCGAGCGCCCCGGCCACGTCGAGATTGGCGCGGCTACGCGCCAGTTCGCCGCCGATGCCGCCGACATTGGCCAGAAGCTCGGCCATCACAGCCACCTTGAAACCCATGCCGAGCGCCACCACCAGGGCGGGGAAAAGATGTGCCGCGACATGGCGCAGGCCGAGCGTGGTGAGCCGCTGCACCGGTCCGGCGCCGAAGGCGCGCGCCATGTCGTCCAGCCCACGGTCGCGCGTCATCACCCCCTCGGCCACCCCGACGAAGACCAGTGGCGCCGCCGCCACCACGATGGTCACGATGACGGTGCCGTCGGTGGAACCGAACCAGATCATCGCCAGCACGATCCAGGCGATCGGCGGCACGCCGAGCAGCACGGTGACGAGCGGCCGGGCCAGCCGCATGGTGGCGGGGGAGTAACCGGCCGCCAGGCCGAAGGCGGCACCCGCCAGCGCCGAAACCACGAAGCCTTCCACCGCGCGCGAGCCGGTAATCAGCGCCACTTCCCATGCGTGCCGGTCGGAGAGAATGGCTGCGCCCGCCGCCAGCGTATCGAGCGGGGCGGGCAGGATGAAATCGCCATAGGCCTCATGGCCGGCCTGCCACAGCGCAGCCAGTAGGGCCAGCCCGGCAAGACCGGACCAGGCCGACCACAGGAAGCTTCCCGTGCGTCCGAGCCGTGACAGCGCCGCGCCGAACATCGCCTTAGAGGTAGAAGCCATCATCGGGCAGCTTGCCGCCGATCAGGGCGGGATCGGCATCCGCCAGCGTGGTCAGCATGGCCTCGATCTCGGTCCGCATCGTCACGGCGCGCGCCGCCACCAGCTTGGAGGTGGCGATGGACGCGGCGATCACCGGGGCCGGCATCTCCAGCGCCGGGGCCGCGTCGGCCGCCGCCTTTTCCGGCTCGGCATTGACCTCGGCGGACATTTTTTCCAGCACGGCCTGCAAATCGTCGGCGACGCCCGGATTGGCCTGCGTGAACGCATCGGTGAGGGCAAGGCCCGCCTGCGGCAGCACCGGCTGGCCGCCGCTCACCTCGCCCCATACCTCCTGAATATCGATGACGCGCGCCACGGTCTTGCCGGCCGCGCCGGCAAGCATGATGGCGGCCGAGATGGCAGGCTCCGGCGCCAGCACCGCATCCACCCGGCCGGCGAGCAGCATCTGGATCGCCTCGACCGGCGAACCGACCGTCTCGATGGCAAGATCGGTTCCGGCGACGAGGTTATAATGCGGCAGCAGCCGCGCCAGCACCAGGTCCGGCGTGTCGTTGCGGAACGGGACGGCGAGCTTCTTGCCCTTCAGGTCGGCCAGGCCGGTCACGCCGGTGTCCGTGGAAATGACGTAGAGCAGCCCTTTGGTCATGACGTTGAGCAGCTTCAGCTTGAAGCCGCGGTTGTAGAGGCTGGCGGCCGCCTGCACCGGCAGCACCACGGCCTGCATGGTCCCGGACGTCAGGCCGGCGCGCATTTCGTCAGGGTTGCGCCAGGCCTTGAAACTTGCCTTGTCGGCGATCTGCGACAGCGCACCGGAAGCTGCCGCATGGGCAAGGATGATCGAGGGGCCGGCGGGGGGACCGTAGAGCGCAAGTTCGGCCAGCGGGGCGGCAAAGGCGCGGCCGGCCGCGCCGGTCACGAAAGGCAGTGCCAGCGCACCACCCATGACGGCCAGCAAGGAGCGGCGGCCGGCGCGGAAGGAGAGAGGTGTGGAACTGGACATAGGGAGGCTCCCGGCTGGTGGTGCTTTGCGCCCGGATAGGGGCATTCGAGCCCAACCATATAAACTGGACTATCATATTCCAGTTTGTGCCAGATCAAACAAAAGCAGGTATTGCAATCTATGTGCGCCGGGCCGAACCGATCCAGGCGGTCACGCTCCCTGGACTTCGGCAGCTCCGCGATCTATTTTGGTCTTCCGGCAGCCTCGAAATCGCATCAGGTCCCGCCCTTCGCTTCGCCTGCCGCAACGGATGCGGTTCCGGCCTGTGCTTCAGCCCTCAATCCAGCATGTTCACACCGCGCAAGCGGAAGGAGTTTCTATGGCCGATGCCCAATGCGCCTGCGGCGCTCTTAGACTGACGTTTGGCGAACCCCCGCAATTGACCGCGCTATGCCACTGTTTCGCTTGCCAGCGAAGAACCGGCGCGCCGTTCAGCGCCAATGCCTTCTACGCGATCGACTGTGTCGAAATAACCGGAGCGTCGACGGAATTCGTCCGCACCGCCGATAGCGGCCGCAAGGTCCACATGCATTTTTGCCCGACTTGCGGTTCCACCGTCTATTGGCGGGCGGAGGCCTCCCCGTCGTGGATCGGGGTAGGGGTAGGTTCGTTTGCCGACCCGGCCTTTGCGCCGCCCGCCATGTCCGTGTTCGAACAGTCGAAACACAAATGGGTGCAGCTTGACGAAACGGTAGGGCGGTTCCAGGGACTTCCAATCGATCGCTCCTAGCCGCGCTTCCTTGCGAGGGATGGCATCTCCCGCCGCCTCGGCAGGACGGTCGGCGCCTTGATGACCGGTCCGTCCATCAGCGGATCCGGCACCGCAATCGCGGCCAGCCGTGCCCGGTCGGTTATCGTCACGCGCATGCCCTGAACCACCACACCATGGCCTTGCAGGGCCTTCATCGACCGCGACAGGTTTTCGGGCGTCATGCCCAGATGGGAGGCGAGATGCCGCTTCTCCACCGGCAACACGATGGTGGCGGCATCGCCGGACCGGCATGACTGGTGCAGGATGTAAGCGGCGAGCCGCTCCAGCGAATTGCGCAGCTTCAGGTTCTTGGCCTGGCGCACGAAAGCGCGGTAACCGCCGGCCAGTTCGCGCATCGCGGCCATGGCGAAATCGCTGTCGCGCCGCAACGCCACCCGCACATCCGCGACGGGGATCAGGACGATCTGCGACCGCTCCAGCGTCCGTGCCGACATCAGATAGGGCTCGTCATACACGCAGGCCGCCAGGATGAACGTCGAGACCGGGTGCACGATCCCCATCACGGTGTCGCGCCCGTTCCAGCTGGCGTGCAGTTCGACGGACCCTTCGATGATGACATGCAGGAAATCCGCATATTCGCCCTGCCTGATCAGTTCGAGCTGCGCCGGAAAGCTCTGCGAGTAGGCGATCTGCATCAGACTGTCGAAGGTCGGCGTCATCATTTCGCGGAACAGCGGCAGGCGCCGGAGATTCGGCTTCTCGTCATCGCGCATGATGAGCACCTCCTGTGGCCTTATTGATATTTATCAAGCGAGTAACCGTAAAACTTCAATTCCGATATCCATATCCATCAATGGAACTTCATATGATTATCAAAGCTTAGCTGACCTGCTTCGAAGAAGATCAATTACCTCGGCGTCAGCAATTGTAGTTGATCTGCATCAAAGACCATCGGCATCGACCATGTTTGTTGAGATGTGAGCTAACACATCCAGCCACCGGAGCCAGACCCGGAGTCGAGCCCATGACCGGCCAACAGATGCCTAGCCGTGCAGACCAGCAACGCGCCTTGTGGTTGAGCACAATATCCTTCACCCTGTGCTTTGCCGTCTGGACGATCTTTTCCATCATCGGCCTGTCCATCAAGGATGAGCTCGGACTTTCCGAATTCGAATACGGTCTGCTGATCGCGACGCCGGTGCTGACCGGCTCGCTGACCCGGCTCATCCTCGGCGTGTGGACCGAGCGCTATGGCGGGCGGCTGGTGTTCGCGGCCCAGATGATCCTGACCGGTGCGGCCACCTTCGCCCTGACATGGGCCGACAGCTACGCCACATTCCTGCTGGCGGCACTGGGCGTCGGCCTTGCCGGCGGCTCCTTCATCATCGGCGTCGCCTATGTCTCGAAATGGTATCCGCAGGCCCGGCAGGGCACCGCGCTCGGCGTGTTCGGCATGGGCAATGTTGGCGCGGCGGTCACCAAGTTCCTCGCCCCGTTCGTGCTGATCGCCTGGGGCTGGCAGGGAGTGGCGGAAATATGGGCGGCGGGCATCGCCATCATGGGCGTCATCTTCTACCTCGTGGCCAGGGACGATCCGGATTTCGCCGCGCGGCGGGCCAAGGGCGTTGCCGCACCCAGCCTTGCCGAGCAGTTCGCGCCCCTGAAGAACCTCCAGGTCTGGCGCTTCTCGCTCTACTATTTCTTCGTTTTCGGCGGCTTCGTGGCGCTGGCGCTGTGGCTGCCGCACTATCTGGTGCAGGTCTATAACGTGGACGTGCGCACCGCCGGCATGGCGGCGGCCGCCTTCAGCCTCTCGGCCAGCGTCTTCCGTGCCTATGGCGGCGTGCTGTCCGACCGTTTCGGCGCCCGCTCTGTCATGTACTGGACCTTCGGCTTCTCGCTGCTGTTCCTGTTCATGCTGTCCTATCCGCCGACCGACTACGTGATCCGCGGCAAGGACGGGCCCATCGCCTTCTCCACCGAGATGGACCTGTGGCCCTTCGTCGCCACCACCTTCGCACTCGGCTTCTTCATGAGCCTCGGCAAGGCGGCCGTGTTCCGGCACATCCCGATCTACTACCCGAACCATGTCGGATCGGTCGGCGGCCTGGTCGGCATGATCGGCGGCCTTGGCGGCTTCATCCTGCCCATCGTGTTCGGCGTGCTGCTCGACGTGACCGGCATCTGGACGTCGGCCTTCCTGCTCCTGTTCCTCATCGTGCTCGTCTCGATGGCATGGATGCATCTGTCAATCCGGGCCATGGAGCGGCAGGCGCAGGGCGTGGCCCTCGACCGGCTGCCCAATTTCCCCGAGCTGGCGGAAGTTCACGACCCCGAACGCACCGTCATGCCGCATCTGATCGAGGACTGGCGGCCCGAGGACCCGAAATTCTGGGCCCAGACGGGGCAACGCATCGCAAAGCGCAACCTGTGGATCTCGATCCCCGCCCTGCTGCTGGCTTTCGCGGTGTGGATGGTGTGGTCGGTGGTCGTCGCCCAGCTTCCGTCGATCGGCTTCGCCTTCACCCAGGACCAGCTTTTCTGGCTGGCGGCGCTGCCGGCGCTGTCGGGAGCCACGCTGCGCATCTTCTACAGCTTCATGGTGCCGATCTTCGGCGGCCGGCTGTGGACCACGCTATCGACCGCCTCGCTGCTGGCGCCGGCCCTCGGCATCGGCTATGCGGTGCAGAACCCTGACACGCCCTATCTGATCTTCGCGGTGCTGGCGCTGTTGTGCGGCTTCGGCGGCGGCAACTTCGCCTCCTCCATGGCCAATATCAGCTTCTTCTTCCCGCGTGCCGAGAAGGGCAACGCCATGGCGCTGAACGCCGGGCTCGGCAATCTGGGCGTTTCGGTCATGCAGTTCCTGGTACCGCTGGCCATCACCGCCGGTGTCTTCGGCGCGCTCGGCGGGCCGGCGCAGGAACTGTCCGACGGCGGCCGCATCTGGATGCAGAATGCCGGCTTCATCTGGGTGCCCTTCATTCTCGCGTCGACGGCGGCCGCCTGGCTCGGCATGAACGACATCGCCGACGCCCGGGCGAGCTTCCGCGAGCAGGCGGTGATCTTCACCCGCACCCACAACTGGGTGATGTGCCTGCTTTACGTCGGCACCTTCGGCTCCTTCATCGGCTATTCGGCCGGCTTCCCGCTGCTGTCCAAGCTTGCTTTCCCCGAGGTCGACGCGCTGAAATACGTGTTCCTCGGCCCGCTGGTCGGCGCGCTGAGCCGTGCCGGCACCGGCTGGCTGTCCGACAAGGTCGGCGGCGCGCGCGTCACCTTCTGGGTCTTCGCCGGTATGATCGCATCCGTGCTGGGCGTGATCTGGGCGTTGCAGATCGGCTCCTTCGCCGGCTTCTTCGCCTTCTTCATAGCGCTCTTCTTCTTCACCGGCGTCGGCAATGCCTCGACCTTCCAGATGATCCCGGTAATCATGCGCAAGGAAGTCGCCCGGCTGGCGCCCGACCGGGACGCGACCGAGCAGCGCCGCCAGTCGGAGCGCGAGGCCGCCGCCATCATCGCCTTCACCAGCGCCATCGGCGGCTATGGCGGCTTCTTCATTCCCAAGGCCTACGGCACCTCGATCGGCATGACCGGATCGCCGCTGGCGGCACTTTGGGCTTTCCTTGCCTTCTACGTCGTGTGCCTCGCCGTCACCTGGGTGGTCTACACCCGCCGTGGCGGACTCCTGCACGACGTCGAGCGTGGCCGGGCACCGGCCGCCGCCATTCCTGCCGAATAATTGAGGAGACAGCCATGAGCCATCTTCTGGATCGCCTGAATTTCCTGACATCGCTGCGCAAGGACACCTTTGCCAACGGCCATGGCCAGACGACGATCGAGAGCCGCGACTGGGAGGACGCCTATCGCCGGCGCTGGCAGCACGACAAGATCGTGCGCTCCACCCACGGCGTGAACTGCACCGGTTCCTGCTCTTGGAAGATCTACGTCAAGTCGGGAATCGTGACTTGGGAAACGCAGCAGACCGACTATCCGCGTACGCGGCCGGACCTGCCGAACCACGAGCCGCGCGGTTGCGCGCGCGGCGCTTCCTATAGCTGGTATCTCTACAGCGCCAACCGGGTGAAGACACCGCTGATCCGGGGCCGGCTGATGCGCCTGTGGCGCGAAAAGCGCAGGACCATGAGCCCGGTCGAGGCATGGACGGCGATCCAGAACGACCCGGCGGCGCGCGAAAGCTACACCCGCATCCGCGGCAAGGGCGGCTTCGTGCGGGCGAGCTGGGACGAGGCGACCGAGATCGTCGCCGCCGCCAATGCCTACACGACGCGCAAATACGGTCCCGACCGGGTGTTCGGCTTCTCTCCGATCCCGGCCATGTCGATGGTTTCCTATGCGGCCGGCACCCGCTATCTGTCGCTGCTCGGCGGCACCTGCATGTCGTTCTACGACTGGTATTGCGACCTGCCGCCGGCCAGCCCCCAGACATGGGGCGAGCAGACCGACGTGCCCGAATCCGCCGACTGGTACAATGCGGGATATCTGCTTCTGTGGGGTTCGAACGTGCCGCAGACGCGCACGCCCGACGCCCATTTCTACACCGAGGTGCGCTACAAGGGCACCAAGAGCGCCGTCATCTGCCCGGACTATTCCGAGGCCGCCAAGTTCGCCGACATCTGGCTGAACGCCAAGCAAGGCACCGATGCGGCGCTGGGCATGGCCTTCGGCCACGTCATCCTGCGCGAGTTCCACCTCGACCGGCAGGTGCCCTATTTCGAGGACTACTGCCGCAAATATTCCGACATGCCGATGCTGGTGCGCCTCGACCGGCAGGGCGGCCGGCTGGTGCCCGGCCGGCAGTTGCGGGCGGCCGATTTCGCCCGTTCGCTGGGCGAGAAGAACAATCCCGACTGGAAGACGGTCGGGCTCGACGAGATTTCCGGCAAGATCGTGGTGCCCAACGGCTCGATCGGCTTCCGCTGGGGCGAGACCGGCAAGTGGAACCTCGAAGAGAAGGCCGGCAAGGACGACATCCGGCTCAAGCTCAGCCTGATCGCCGCGGCGGATCACGACGAGGTGGCCGGCGTCGACTTCCCTTATTTCGGCGGCGCAGCGACCAACGGCTTCGCCGTCGACGACCGCGGCGAGGTGCTGACCCGCAACGTGCCGGTGAAGCGGCTCAAGCTGGCCGGCGGCGAGGAGGTGCTGGTCGCCACGGTGTTCGACCTCCTGTGCGCCAACTACAGCCTCGACCGGGGCCTCGGCGGCACCCATGTCGCCGCCGACTACGAT
This sequence comes from Aquamicrobium terrae, assembly GCF_040545735.1. Lineage (GTDB taxonomy): Bacteria > Pseudomonadota > Alphaproteobacteria > Rhizobiales > Rhizobiaceae > Mesorhizobium > Mesorhizobium terrae_A. The sequence continues at coordinate 96,461 of NZ_JBEPML010000010.1, read as the reverse complement.
GCCGACGTGCCGTTCACGCCGGCCTGGGCCGAGCGCATCACCGGCGTTCGCCGCGACAAGATCGTCCAGGTGGCGCGAGAATTCGCCGACAATGCCGAAAAGACCAACGGACGTTCCATGGTCATCATCGGCGCGGCGATGAACCACTGGTTCCACATGGACATGAACTACCGCGCCGTCATCAACATGCTGGTGATGTGCGGCTGCGTCGGCCAGTCGGGCGGCGGCTGGGCGCATTATGTCGGGCAGGAGAAGCTGCGACCGCAGACCGGCTGGACGGCGCTGGCCTTCGCCCTCGACTGGGCGCGACCGCCGCGCCACATGAACTCGACCTCGGCCTGGTATGCCCATACCGACCAATGGCGCTACGAGACGGTGCGCACGCAGGAGATCCTGTCGCCAACCGCGCCGGCGGGCGACTGGAACCGGCTCAGCCTCATCGACTTCAACATCCGCGCCGAACGCATGGGCTGGCTGCCCTCGGCGCCCCAGTTGAAGACCAATCCGCTGGAGGTCGGCCGCGCGGCGAAGGCCGCCGGCGTCGAGGCCCGGGACTATGTGGCCGAGCGCCTGAAGTCGGGTGAATTGCAGATGTCCTGCGAGGACCCCGACGCACCCGAGAACTGGCCGCGCAATCTGTTCGTGTGGCGTTCCAACCTGCTCGGCTCCTCCGGCAAGGGCCATGAATATTTCCTGAAACACCTGCTCGGCACCGACCATGGCGTGCAGGGCAAGGATTTGGGCTGGGAAGGCGATCTGCGGCCCGTCGAGGCCGTCTGGCACGAGCGGGCGCCCGAAGGGAAGCTCGATCTGCTGGTCACAATCGACTTCCGCATGTCCACCACCGCCGTCTATGCCGACATCGTCCTGCCGACGGCAAGTTGGTACGAGAAGGACGACATGAACACGTCGGACATGCATCCGTTCATCCATCCGTTGCAGGCGGCGGTGGACCCGGCCTACGAATCGAAGACGGACTGGGAAATCTTCAAGGCCATCGCCAGGAAATTCTCCGAAGTGGCCCCGGAAATCCTCGGCGTCGAAACGGATGTGGTGCAACTGCCGCTCCAGCACGACAGCCCCGGCGAGATCGCGCAGGGCGTCGTCCGCGACTGGAAGCGCGGCGAGTGCGAGCTGATCCCCGGCCAGACCGCGCCCGCTTACATCGCCATCGAGCGCGATTATCCCAACCTCTACAAGCGCTTCACGGCGCTCGGACCGCTGATGGAGAAGATCGGCAATGGCGGCAAGGGCATTGCCTGGGACACCAGGGACGAGGTGCACCACCTGAAGGCCCTCAACGGCACCGTGACCGAGGAGGGTCCCACGCGTGGCATGGCTCGCATCGAGACCGCCATAGATGCGGCCGAGGTGGTGCTGATGCTGGCGCCGGAGACCAATGGCGAGGTGGCGGTGAAGGCCTGGGATGCGCTGGCCAAGGCCACCGGCCGCGACCACAAGCACCTGGCCGAGGTGAAGGAAGACGAAAAAATCCGCTTCCGCGACATCGCCGCCCAGCCGCGCAAGATCATCTCCTCGCCCACCTGGTCGGGGATCGAGAGCGAGGAGGTCTGCTACAATGCCGGCTGGACCAACGTCAACGAGCTGATCCCGTGGCGCACCGTCACCGGGCGCCAGCAGCTCTATCAGGACCATGAATGGATGCGCGCCTTCGGCGAGGGCTTCGTCACCTGGCGGCCGCCGGTGGACCTCAAGACCGTGGGCGCGGAGGCGACGCGCTCGCTGGCGGAAGGCGAGCCGCATGTGGTGCTGAACTTCCTGACCCCGCACCAGAAATGGGGCATCCACTCCACCTACACCGACAACCTTTTGATGCTGACCCTCAACCGGGGTGGGCCGGTGGTGTGGATTTCGGAGACCGACGCCAGGAAGGCGGGCCTTGTCGACAACGACTGGGTGGAGGTCTTCAACACCAATGGCGTCATCACGGCCCGCGCCGTGGTCAGCCAGCGGATGAAGGAAGGCTCGATGTTCATGTATCACGCTCAGGAGAAGATCGTGAACACGCCCGGCAGCCAGATCACCGGCAAGCGCGGCGGCATCCACAACTCCGTCACCCGCATCGTTTTGAAGCCCACCCACATGATCGGCGGCTATGCCCAGCTCGCCTACGGCTTCAACTACTACGGCACGGTCGGCTCCAACCGCGACGAGTTCGTGATCGTGCGCAAAATGTCGAAGGTCGACTGGCTCGACCGGCCCGCAACCCAGACCACGGAGGCAGCGGAATGAAGGTACGTGCCCAGATCGGAATGGTGCTGAACCTCGATAAATGCATCGGGTGCCACACCTGCTCCGTCACCTGCAAGAACGTGTGGACGAGCCGCGAGGGGGTGGAATACGCCTGGTTCAACAATGTCGAGACCAAGCCCGGCATCGGTTATCCCAAGGACTGGGAGAACCAGAAACGCTGGAACGGCGGCTGGACCCGCACCCGTTCGGGCGCGTTGCAGCCCCGGCAGGGCAGCAAATGGCGCATATTGGCGAACATCTTCGCCAATCCGGACCTGCCCGAGATCGACGATTTCTACGAGCCCTTCGACTTCGACTACGACCACCTGAAATCCGCCCCGGAAATGCAGGCGTTCCCGACCGCGCGCCCGCGCTCGAAGATTTCGGGCGAGCGCATGGAAAAGATCGAATGGGGCCCGAACTGGGAGGAAATCCTCGGCGGCGAGTTCGAAAAGCGCTCCAGGGACTACAATTTCGAGGGCATCCAGAAGGAGATCTACGGCCAATACGAGAACACCTTCATGATGTACCTGCCGAGGCTGTGCGAGCACTGCCTCAATCCGGCCTGCGTCGCCTCCTGCCCGTCGGGCGCGATCTACAAGCGCGAGGACGACGGGGTCGTGCTGATCGACCAGGAAAAATGCCGGGGCTGGCGCATGTGCGTCTCGGGCTGCCCCTACAAGAAAATCTACTACAACTGGTCGACGGGCAAATCCGAGAAGTGCACGCTGTGCTATCCGCGCCTGGAGAGTGGTCAACCGACCGTGTGCTCGGAAACCTGCGTCGGGCGCATCCGCTATCTCGGCGTGATGCTCTACGACGCCGACCGCATCGCCGAGGCGGCGAGCGTCGAGAACGAGGAGGATCTCTACGACGCCCAGCTCGGCGTCTTCCTCGACCCGAACGACCCCCAGGTGATCGCCGCCGCCCGTGCCGAGGGCGTTCCCGAGGACTGGATCAGGGGCGCGCAGAAATCGCCGATCTGGAAGATGGCGATGGAATGGAAGATCGCCTTTCCGCTGCATCCCGAATACCGCACCTTGCCGATGGTCTGGTACGTTCCGCCGCTGTCTCCGATCCAGAATGCGGCCGAAGCCGGCCGGATCGCCGCGCAGGACAACATGCCCGACGTGCGCTCGCTGCGTATTCCCGTGCGCTATCTCGCCAACATGCTCACCGCCGGCGACGAGGCGCCGGTCGTCTCGGCGCTGGAACGCATGCTAGCCATGCGCGCCTATATGCGCTCGAAAACGGTGGACGGCGTCGTCAATCTGGGCGTAGCCAAGCGGGTCGGCCTGGTGCCGCAGCAGATCGACGAGATGTACCAGCTTCTGGCCATCGCCAATTACGAGGACCGTTTCGTCATCCCGACCACCCATCGCGAACTGGTCGAGGACGCCTATGACCTCAAGGGTGGCTGCGGCTTCACCGACGGCAACGGCTGCTCGAGCGGGCATTCGCCCCAGTCGCTGTTCGGCGGCAAGAAGTTCCGCAGCCCGCAGGAGTTCATCGCATGAGGACGTTCAAGGCCCTGTCGGCCCTGCTCAGCTATCCGAGCCGCGATCTTCAGCAGGCGGTCCCCGCGATCCGGACAGTGCTCGACGAGGGCGTGCTGCCGGAAGCCGCCGTCACGGCGCTGGAGCCGCTGCTCGCCTCGCTGGAGACACAGGACATCTACGACCTTCAGGAACGCTACGTGCTCCTGTTCGACCGCTCGCGCACCCTGTCGCTCAACCTGTTCGAGCACATCCATGGCGAAAGCCGCGACCGGGGCGGGGCGATGGTCGACCTGCTTGAAACCTATCGCGCCGGCGGCTTCGACCTCGCCGGGCCCGAACTGCCCGACCATCTGCCCGTGCTTCTGGAGTTCCTGTCCACCCGGCCGATTGCGGAAGCGCGCGAAATGCTGGCCGACGCCGGCCACATCCTCGTCGCGCTGGCTGAGCGTCTGGCACGGCGCGGGACCGCCTATGCGGCAGTGCTGGAAGGGCTGGTCGCCTTCGCCTCCGCTAATCCGGAAACGGAAGAAGCGCAGGCGCTGTTGTCCCAGCAGGACGACAATCCCGAGGATCTGGCCGCCCTCGACGCGGTCTGGGAGGAGACGCAGGTCACCTTCGGGCCCGATCCGAATGCGGGCTGCCCGGTCAGCCGCGACATCCTTGCCCGGATGGACCCGCCACCCGCGCCCGGCATGCAGTGAACAGGAGGCGCAGATGCACAACTTCCTCTTCGGTATCTATCCCTATATCGCCATCACGGTGATGGTGATGGCCAGCATCGCCCGCTACGAACGCGACCCCTTCACCTGGAAATCGAAGTCGAGCCAGATCCTGCGCAAGCGGCAGTTCGTCGCCGGCTCGGTGCTGTTCCATGTCGGCGTGCTGATGATCTTCGCCGGCCATCTGGTCGGATTGCTGACGCCGATCCAGATCTTCGATTTCCTGGGCGTCGGCCATGGCGCCAAGCAGCTTCTGGCCGTCGCCGCCGGCGGCGTGGCGGGGATCATGGCCCTGGTGGGCGGCCTTCTGCTGCTGCACCGACGGCTGTTCGATCCGCGCATCCGCGCCAACTCCACCCTTGCCGACACCGGCATCATGATATTGCTGATGATGCAGTTGCTGCTGGGGCTCGCAACCATCATCGTCTCGCTCGGCCATCTCGACGGGGAGGAAATGGTGAAGTTCATGAACTGGGCACAGAGCATCATCTATCTGCGCGCCGGCGCGGCGGACTACATCGTCGATGTCAATCCTCTGTTCAAGGCGCACATCGTGCTCGGCCTGACCATCTTCCTGCTGTTCCCATTCACCCGGCTCGTCCACATGTTCTCCGCGCCGATCCGCTATCTGTGGCGGCCGGGCTACCAGATCGTGCGCTCGCGGCGCGGGGCCAGGCCGGCGGGCACCGGGCTGACGCCGCTGCCGCGGCCGGGCATGGAGCCGGGCGAATGAGGGTCCTCGATCGCACCAACGCCCCGGTGCCGGTCACCGTCAACGGCATCGTGATCGCCCCCGAGGCGATCGCGGCCGAGGCGCAGAACCATCCGGCGCCGAAGGGCAAGCCGGCCTGGGCCTGGAAGGCGGCGGCGCGGGCGCTGGTGCTGCGCGAGGTGCTGTTGCAGGAGGCGAGGGCGCGCCGGATCGCGCCGGCGCCGGTCGAACTGGCCGAAGGCCAATGGGAGACGGAGGAGGAGGCGCTGATCCGCCAGCTTCTGGAAAGCGCCATTCCTCCGGCCGTAATCGACGAGGACGAATTGCGGGCGATCTACGACGACGCGCCGGACCGGTTCCGGGGGCCCTCGCTGTTCGAGGCCGCGCATATCCTTTTTCCCGCCGCGCCCGATGACGCGGAAGGCCGCGCCGCCGCGAGGTCGCGCGCCGAAACGGTACTGATCGAACTGCATAGCGATCCGCGCCGCTTCGCCGCGCTCGCCGCCGAGCACAGCGCCTGCCCCTCGCGCGCCAATGGCGGCATGCTGGGCCAGCTTGCCTCGGGCGATACGGTGCCCGAATTCGAGGCGGCACTATGCAGCATGGACGAAGCAAGCATTTCCGGCACGCCGGTGGAAAGCCGCTACGGCTTCCACCTGATCCGGCTGGACGCGCGCGTGCGTGGCGAGGTCCTGCCTTTCACCACTGTGCTGCCGCATCTGCGCCAGGCACAGGAAAAGGCGGACTGGGTGCGCGCCAGCCGCGCCTATGTCGAGGAACTGGCGGCACAGGCCGAGGTCACAGGCATCGACCTTGCAGACCACCTTGCCAAGGAAGCGAGATTATCAGCATGACTTCTTCATCTGCCTTGCCCGATCCTTTCTATTGCGGCTGCGAAACCGAACCGGAACCGGGGAAGCTGGTTTCCGTCGATGTCGCCCTGCGCCAGGGGCTGGCGCTGGCCGGGCCGGTGGCCGGGGTGGAGCGCCTGCCGCTCGACCAAGCCCATGGGCGGGTGCTTGCCGAAGCGGTACGGGCTCAAAGCCCACTGCCGCTGTTCGACAATTCCGCCATGGACGGCTACGCCATCCGCCTTGCCGACCTTGCCGGGACGGGGCCGTGGCGCCTGCCGGTGTCGGGGCGCGTGGCGGCCGGCGATGCCGGCAGCGAGCCGCTTCCGGCAGGCACCGCCTTGCGCATCTTCACCGGCGCGCCCGTCCCGCCCGGCTGCGATGCCGTGGTCATGCAGGAAGCGACACGGCCGGAGGGCAACATGATCCGGCTGGACCGGCGCCCCGCGCCGGGCGAAAGCATCAGGCACGCCGGCGAGGACCTTGCCGCCGGCACCGAGATCGTGCCGGCCGGGCGCTGCATCGGCCCGCGCGCGGCGGTGCTGCTGGCTTCCGCGGGCTGCGGCGAAGTCGCCGTGCGCCGCCGCATCCGCGTCGCCTTCTTCAGCACCGGCTCCGAACTGTGCGCGCCCGGCACGCCGCTGGCCCCGGGGCAGATCTGGAATTCCAACCGCTACCACCTCCAGGGCTCCCTCGACCTGCCCTGGGTGGAGGCGATCGACATGGGTGCCATCCCCGACCAGCCCGACCGGCTGCGGGAGGCACTGGAACAAGCGTCCCGCAAAGCCGATCTGGTGGTGACCACCGGCGGCATTTCCGTCGGCGACGAAGACCATATGCCGGCGGTCCTGCGCGCTGCGGGCGGCGTCATCCACGTGATGAAGGTGGCGATGAAGCCCGGCAAGCCGCTGATCATCGGGCGGATCAGCGCCGCGCTCTATCTCGGCCTGCCGGGCAACCCGGTTTCGGCCTTCGTGACCTGGCACGTGATCGGAGCCCGCATCGCCGAAGCCCTGGCGGGGCTGACGGACGGCGCGCCGCGGCGCATCATCGTGCGGGCCGGCTTCGACCGGGTGCGGTCGCCGGGGCGCTGCGAGTTCCTGCCGGCCCGCCTCGGCAGCTATGACGGACATGGCACGCGGGCGGTGGAGATCGCCACCTCGGAGGTTTCGCATCGGGTGGCGCTGCTTGCGCAAGCCGACGGCCTGCTGCTGATCCCGTCGGAAACAGACCGCATCCAACGTGGCGACATGCTGGAATTCCTGCCCTTCCACGAAGGATAGAGCCGTGATGAAACTGGGCTACGTGACCGTACAGGGGAAGGGCCGCATCGACCTGCTGTTGGCCGAGGTCGTCGAACGGCTGGAAGCCCGTGGCATGGCCCTGGCCGGAACCGTGCAGACCAATATCGAGCGGCACGACCGCCCCCGTTGCGACATGGATCTGCGCCTGCTGCCCGACGGCCCGGTGGTGCGCATCAGCGTCGACCGCGGGGCGGAAGCGCGCGGCTGCCGGCTGGATGCCGGGGCGCTGGAGCAATCGACGCTGTGGGTTGCCGGCGCGCTGGCGAAGGCCGAACTGCTGGTGGTCAACAAATTCGGCAAGCAGGAAGCGGAAGGCAAGGGTCTGGCCGGCTGCATGGCACATGCCCTCGAACGCGGGCTTCCCGTGCTTGTGGGCGTCAACGGGCTGAACCTGCCGGCGTTCCTCGAATTCACCGACGGAATGGCGCAGCAATTGCCGCCCGATGCCGCGCGGGTCGCGGACTGGTGCCTCACTGCGGTCGCCGAGACGGCTCTGCCGGAAATCCGCCGCGACACCCGCATGGCGGAACTTCCATCAGCCTGATCCAACAGCCGCGGTACGGCCGGAGGTGCAGCTATGCATCGATATCGCTTCTGTTTGATCCAGGCCAAATAGAAGCGTCGGCAAAACGCCTATGGTGCGTTTCATCGCAATCCGGAGAAGCCGATGGAACTCGATCTTCACCCCTCTGCCGGTCGGTCCGCCTCCTCTCGGCACCGTAACCCCTATTTCGGCGCGGCACCTGCCGATGCTTCGACCAATTGGGCGCGAGAGGTCAGCGAAATCCTCAAGGCGGCCGCCCATGAGGGCCGCTTCCTCATCCTGACCATCCTCACCCATGGCGAGAAGTCGGTGTCCGAACTGGTGAAGGCGGTAGAACTGCCGCAATCGGTGGTTTCCTGGCATCTGGCCCGCTTGCGGCTGGGCAACCTGGTCAAGACCAGAAAGGATGGCCGGGTGGTCTACTATTCGCTTGCGGGGGCCGAAATTCCGGCGCTGGTCAAGATATTCAGCGCCTTCGCGAGCGACGGCATGAAGCAGGACGGCCTGCCCGCCGCATAGCGCGCGTGAAATCAGGAGCGGGCATCCGCAGCAAGGAAATCAGGCCCGCGCATCACCGTTTCGGAGGCCTGCGACCTGTTGAAGGCGTTCTGGGAGAACATCAGGTCCGCGACAGTATAGCGGTCGAGGGTCGCCACGAAGGAGTTCAGCGCTTCGTTGAGGACATTGGGAAGGCGGCAGCACCTGCTGATGATGCACTGGTTGCCCGTGGCGAAGCACTCCACCAGGGCGAAGTCCGGCTCTGTCGCCCGCACAACGGCGCCGAGATTGATCTGTTCCGGCGGCATGGCGAGCCTGAAGCCGCCCGACCGGCCGCGAACGCCTTTCAGATAGCCGCCTTTCGTCAATATGTTGACCACCTTCATCAGATGAGCCCTCGAAATCCCATAGACTTTCGCAGTCTCCTCGATGGTGATCAGCCGGTCGCCGGCCATGCCCGCATACATCAGCACCCGCAGGGCGTAGTCGGTGAACATCGTCAGTCGCATGTAACCCATCCAGCGCGGCGCCGTCGGCAGGCCGTCCATGTTAGCAACAATCGGTCACATCTGGCACCATAAGATGGATTGGGAAAGCATCTTATCACCAGCCGGCGAAGCCAGGTCCGCACGGTGCGAATGCCCCATCATGCAGGCCAGAGGCGTGAACGGAGCTGTGGCCGACCTTCAGGCGGCAAGCGCAACCGGTTCGTCCGGCTTCCGATCCCGGGCAGACGCCTCGATGCGCGCGGCGCGCGCCATCCAGTCCCAGAGCAAACCCTGGTCCTCCTTGGAGAAGCGGGCTCGCCGCTTCAGGTCCTCGAAGGAATCGCCCGGGTGGCAGCGGTCGAACTCGGCGGCGATCAGGGCTTCGTGGCGCAGGCGCGTAGGAGCGTCGTCCGGCCCGATTGCCTGCGTGAACCCATTCAATGCCATATACAACCGGTCTTCGGCGAACTGTGTCATCGCTTTCTCCTTTGCCTATGCATGCCTGTCGCGCTCCATCGCCTCCATGGCGACGATCAGCGCGCCGCAGTCGGCGCATGGCCCTGCCCATGGTCCGGCATTGGCCGCCGCATGGAGCCGTTCGAGCCGCAGATGCCAATCCAGGCGCCGTTCCGCATTGTCGTCCGGCAGCGGTACCAGGACCACGGACGGTGGCACGACGCCCGTCGCCCGCATGCCGCACAGGCACATGAGGCGTCTGGTCATCACGCCCGCCATATCCATGACCGTTTCGCGGGGTCGAGGCCTGTCCATGGCATCGTCTCCTTCAAGGTCTCGCCTTCCGGCGGCTGGCGGGCCGGGGCGGAAAGAACCATGCCCGGCACCCAGCTTCATGCCGGCTACGGTAGCCCGTAAAAGATATATTGACAATATATCTTTTGAGGCGAAGATTGAATGCGCATCCGCAAGGATCGTCCTTCCTCAACCAAAGAGATTTTCCAAAGAGGCTTCCCATGAGTGATTCACCCAGCACACCTGACGTCATCGACGTTCGCGTTCTCGTCCCGGCCGAGCGGCATGCGAGGATTTTCGCACTTGTCGACGCGCTGAAGCCCGGCGCCTCCTTCCTCCTCGTCAACGACCACGATCCGAAGCCGCTGCGCTACCAGCTCGAGGCCGAATATCCGGGAGAGTTCTCGTGGACCTATGTCGAGCAGGGGCCGCAGGTCTGGCGCGTCGAGATCGCCAAATTCGCCAAGGCCGCCTGAATCCATTCACCCGTGGCGCCGGTCTCCGCCGGCGTCACGCCGCCGAGGCCATGGTCATGACCGGTGTCAGTCTTTCACGCTGGACGATGTCCTACTTTGCCGTCGCGCTCGCCGCGCTGGTCCTCGGCGAAGCGCTCATGCTCGCCGGATACGGCTTTCCCGCCGCGCCGCTGCGCGCGCCGCAGACGCTGGTGCTCGTCCACCTGATCGCCATCGGCTGGCTCAGCCTGCTGCTGTGCGGCGCGCTGTTCCAGTTCGTGCCCGTTCTGGTGGCACGCAATCTTCACAGCGACACGCTGCCGCTGCCCGCGCTGGTTCTGCTGGTGGCCGGCCTTGGCCTGCTGCTTTGCGGCTTCCTCCAGCTTGCCGGCACCATCGCGCCGACGCCGTCGCTGCTGCCCTATGCGGCGACAGCGCTGGCGGCCGGCTTTGCGATCGTCCTCTACAATCTCGGCCGCACCCTGTGGGCGGCGCGCCCGCTGCCGCTGCCGGCGCGCTTCGTCGCCGTCGGGCTTGCATGTCTTGCGGCGACCGTCACGCTGGGCGCCATCTTCAGTTTCGCCTTCGCGGCCCTGTTGCCATCGGAGGCGCTTGCCGCCATCGCCGCATCGGGCCTTCCCCTCCACATCATCGCCGGGCTGGGAGGCTGGCTGACCTTCGTGGCGATGGGCGTTGGTTACCGGCTTCTGGCCATGTTCATGCTCGCCCCAGAGCTTGACGGGCTGCGGCCGCGCACGGCGCTCTGGCTGGGGGCCGGCGCCCTTGCCGTGGCCATCGTCGGCGGCCTTGCGCTGGCCCTTCTCGACATTTCTGTCTTCCCGGCGCTTCTGGCGAGCGCCGTCCTCGGCGCCGTCTCTCTCGCGCTCTACGGCGCGGACATCGTCTACCTCTATCGCGCCCGCAAGCGCCGCATCATCGAGCTGAACAGCCAGATGGCGGCACTGGCCCTGCTTTCGCTGGCGACGGCGGCGGTATTGGGCGCCGTACTGCTCGCCCTCGGCCTCTTCTTCGACCAGATCGGCACGCTCGTCTTCCTTCTGGCCTTCGGCTGGCTTGGCGGGCTCGGCCTCGCCAAGCTCTACAAGATCGTCGCCTTCCTGACCTGGCTGGAATGCTACGGGCCGGTGCTCGGCAAGCAGCCGACTCCGCGTGTGCAGGACCTTGTGGTCGAAGCCCGCGCCCGCAAATGGTTCCTCCTCTACTATGCCGCCGTCTGGAGCGGCAGCGTGGCGCTTGCCATTGCGCAGCCCCTCTTGTTCCGGCTGGCGGCAGGCGCCATGCTGGTCGCGACCATCGCCATCGCGGCCCAGCTGGTGCGCACGCGCCTGCTGTCGGACGTGGCCGCCGGCAACCGGTTGCCCGAAGGCGCGCATCGTCCCCATCTTCTCATTTCCCTTGCCGCCACAGGCTGATGACAGGAGCCTTTCCGATGACCGATATCTTCGTTGACCTCGACGTCCGCCCGATCCTGCGCGACGGCGGGGAACCCTTGTCCGAAATCATCCAGGCCGTCGAGGCATTGGCGCCGCACGAGGGCTTGCGGCTGCTGGCCCCCTTCAAGCCGGTGCCCCTGTTCCAGCTTCTCGGCAACCGGGGCTTCAGTTATGAGGCGCGCGAGATCGGGGAGGGCGACTGGGAGGTGCTGTTCCATCGTTCCGAAGCGCCCGCCGCCGATCCCGGGCCCTTGCCCCAAACAACCGGTGCAGGCGATGCCGACGGCTGGCCGGAGCCGGTCCGGCACATGGACAGCCGCGACCGCGAGCCGCCCGAGCCGATGGTGCTGATCCTGGCCGCCCTCGAAACCATGGAGCAGGGTGAAGTGCTGTCGGCGCTGCTGTGCCGCGAACCGATCTTCCTGCTGCCGGAACTCACCAAGCGCGGCCATGCCTGGCGCGGCGGTTTCGAGCCTGACGGCACCACCTACCGGATACTCGTGCGCAATGGTGGCGCCCATGATGCGGCGGCCTAGAACGCAGCCGCAGAACCACCGAGGCCAAGCATGTTCATCCAGACCAAAACGACAGGCGACGACGCGACCCTGAAATTTCTGCCCGGCCGGCAGGTCCTGCCGCACGGGACACTTGAAATTCGCAACCGGGCGGAGGCCGGCCGCTCGCCACTGGCTGCGAAACTGTTCGAGATCAGGGGCGTGGCGGCCCTGTCCTTCGACGCAGACTCCATCACCATCACCCGCAATGCCGGCGACTGGCGGCACCTCAAGCCGGCCCTGCTCGGAATCATCATGGAGCATTTCATGTCCGGCGCGCCCGTCGTCCTCGAGCCTCCGCGCAAGCCGCCGCCGCAGGAAGACACGGAAGCCGGCACGCTCGCTGCGAAGATCGAGGATGCGCTCAGGCTGGTGATCGACCCCGAACTCGGCTTCAACATCATCGACCTCGGCCTCGTCTATGACGTGGTCGTCGAGGACGGCGGCACCGCCACCATCGTCATGACGACGACCACCCGGGGCTGCCCGGCGACCAATTACCTCAAGGACGGCGCGCGTGAGGCGGCATGGGCGGTGGAGGGCATCGAGTTCGTCGACGTGAAGCTCACCTATGAGCCGCCGTGGGAGCCGGACATGATGAGCGCCGCGGCCAAGGACCATCTCGGCATCGCCGATTGAGACCGCACGCATCCGCTTTCTGGCACTCGCACTGAGTTGGTGCTAGTGCCATGGAATCACGAAGTTTTTTGAAATCGTGAAGCATTGCCGGCTTGAATTTGCAGGGCAATCGGCGACAATTCCAGAAGGGTGGGTGACCGAGCGCGAATCGGGTGGCGCAAGGAAAAAGGTCAAGGAGTTCGATCGCGCCGGAAAAGTTCGCATCATCCGCTCCGACCGTCGCCTTGCGACCGGGGCAGGCACGGTTCCGAGGGAACCAGCCCGGACCATGGGAAGGATGCGCCGATGGCCACCACGGTCAGCAGGGATTTCGAACTCCAGTTGAAGGGCTACGGCCTGACCACGGCCGAAATCCACTACCACATGCCCGATCACCCGAGCCTGCTTCAGCTCTACATCTGGCAGGAATACGATCTGGCGCCGCATTTCCCTGAATTGCGGGGTTTCCTGGACTACTGGACCCGGGAGCTGGACGGCCCGCTGCATTCGGTGCGGGTCGCCCATCACAACCTGATCAAGCCTTCCGAATGGCAGGCGGTCGACGGCATCATCTCCTTGCATTGAAGTTCGGGTAGAAGCAGGAGAGGGCTTTCAAAAGGACAGCTATGCCCGCAGGGTAGCAGTCCACATGGTGCGCGTCGCGGGAAGGGGGCGACTCCGCGGCGGCGCCCGGGCCGGCTCGCACAGGGATGCGCACAGCGATTCCAAAACACCTCGCACCGCCTGCTTTCGAGACGATGACGGATGGTCTGGCCGTCGCGGCCACCGCTGAAGCTGCTTTCTCCGGTCAAGGAGTGCCGGCCGTTTCCCACCGGGAACGGATCGCACGATATACGGCGCTGGCGCTTCAGCCCCGCAATCGGCCACGCCTGCCTTCACGCATCAGAAATGCAGGCGTGCATTGTCCTTCACCTCCTTCATGACGAAGAAGGTGCGGGTCTGGCGCACGCCCGGAAGGGCGATCAGCTTCTGGCCGTGCAGCTTGTTGAAATCGGCCATGTCGCGCACCCTGATCTTCAGCAGATAGTCGAAATCGCCGGCCACCAGATTGCAGTCGAGGACATCCTTGATTTCCAGAACCGCGGCCTCGAAGGCGGCAAAGCTTTCGGGCGTCGAGCGGTCGAGCACCACGCCAACCATCACCACGGCGCCAAGGCCGACGGAGGCCGGCGCGATTTCCGCCCGCACGCCAGTGATGTGCCCTTCTTCGAACAGGCGCTGCGTGCGCCGGTGGCAGGTGGCGGGGCTGACATTCACGCGCGCGGCGAGCTCGGCATTGGTCAGTCGTCCGTCCGCTTGCAGCGCGCGCAATATCTTGATGTCGGTGCGGTCCAAAACAATTGCGGAAGAATCTTCCATAATCCTACCAGAAATAATGAAAATCATTGGATATATCGCCTCATAGCAGATTTATGGCATTCTGATCAGTCAAAATTAGAGAGCACCTTTCATCCAGATTGCCCTACCTTGCGCCTCGAATTCGCAACGGAGCCCGTCAATGTCCCTGCTTGAAAAATTCGAACGCTACCCGCTCACCTTCGGCCCGACACCCATCGAGCATCTGCCCCGGCTGAGCGAGGCGCTCGGCGGCAAGGTCGAGGTCTGGGCCAAGCGCGACGACTGCAATTCGGGCCTCGCCATGGGCGGCAACAAGCTGCGCAAGCTCGAATATATCGTGCCCGACGCCATCGCCTCGGGTGCCGACACGCTGGTGTCGATCGGCGGCGTACAGTCGAACCACACCCGCATGGTGGCGGCCACCGCCGCCAAGATCGGCATGAAATGCGTGGTCATCCAGGAAAAATGGGTGCCGCATTACGATGCGGTCTACGACCGCGTCGGCAACATACTGATGACGCGCCTGATGGGCGCGGACAGCCGCCTCGTCGAGGACGGCTTCGACATCGGCATCCGCAAGAGCTGGGAAGACGCCATCCAGTCGGTCAAGGATGCGGGCGGCAAGCCCTATCCCATCCCGGCCGGCGCCTCGGTGCATAAATTCGGCGCGCTCGGCTATGTCGGCTTCGCCGAGGAAGTGGCGCAGCAGGAAGAGGGGTTGGGCTTCAAGTTCGACTACATCGTCGTCTGCGTCGTCACCGGCTCGACCCAGGGCGGCATGATCGTCGGTTTCGCCGCGCAGGACCGCGCCGACCGGGTGATCGGCATCGACGCCTCCGGAACCTGTGACCAGACCCGCGCGCAGGTGCGCCAGATCGTCGACGGCACTGCCGAACTGGTGGGCCTCGGCCGCGCCATCCGCGAGGACGAGATCGTCATCAATCCCGACTATGCCTATCCGGCCTATGGCGTGCCCTCGGAGGAAACCAACGAGGCGATCCGGCTTGCCGCGCGCACCGAAGCGATGATCACCGATCCTGTCTATGAAGGCAAATCCATGCAAGGCTTGATCGACCTGACGCGCAAGGGCTTCTTCCCCGAGGGATCGAAGGTGCTCTATGCCCATCTTGGCGGCGCGCCGGCCCTCAACGGCTACAGCTACTACTACCGGGAAGGCTGACAACGCCGCCGGCCGGATCGCGGATACACCGGGGGCGTCAGGGCAGTGGTCGCCGCGCGCTCAGGATGAAGCGGCGGTAGACGCGAGTGCGCAACCGGTTGCGCAGGTCGGCGCCTTGCCGTTGCGCCCTGGCGATAGCGTCATGCGACCTGTAGCGGACGTCCACGAAGCCGGCCTCGGCTAGAAGCGCGGCAAGCCCGTCATAGGTCAGGCCCTCGCCGAAGGGGAGGGCGCGCATGATCTTGGCGTGCCTGTCGCTGAGCGCGCCGTCGTAGTAGGGGTCGGCTCCGTGGATGCGGTCGAGCAGCGCGACCAGCCGCGCGAACAGGCGGCCCGTCAGGCTGGGCTTCGTCCAGTCGCCGTCATAGACGAGCAGCCGGCCGCCGGGTCTCAGCAGGCGCAGCCATTCGCGGAACGTCGCCTGTGGGGCGGTCAGCGTCCACACAAGATGACGACAGACGATGGCGTCGTAGGCGGCATCCGGTTCCATGGTGTTTTCGGCATCGGCAAGGATGAAGCGCAGCCGCTCCTTGCCATTGTGCTTGGCGCGCGCCACCTCCAGCATCGCTTCCGAGAAGTCGAGCGCGGTGACGTCGTGGCCGAGATCGTGGATCAGCCGCGTGACTTCGCCGGTGCCGCAGGCGAGCTCCAGCACCTTGAGCGGTTCCTCGCCCAGCGTGTCGCGGATCGGCCGCTGCCAGGCGCTGAATTCCGCCTCGGAGAATATGCCGTGGCCGAAGGCGAGATCGAAGGTCTCGGCGCGCTTCGACCAGTAGGAGCGGATCTCCTCCTTGAGGTCGAAATTGCCGGCATGTGGCAGAGGCGCGTTCATTTCCCGAACCCGTTGCGGCCGAGGATGTCCTCGAAGCGCTTCCTGGCGCGCTGGGGCACATTGTCGGCCGGGAAGGACGCCGGCCGGGCCGCATCGCCGACGCGGATGACCATCACCATGCCCATGCCGTAATGCGGCGAGCACTTGATGCCGTAGAAACCTTCCTGATCGAGTTTGATCTCGATCTCCTCATTGATCTGGCCGAGGAAGCCGGGATTTCCCTCCGGCACCATGCCGTCGATCGTCGCGGCATTATGGCCGCTGGTCGTCTTTATGAACTTCACCGTGTCGCCGGGCGCAACTTGCAGGAAATCCGGCTCATAGACCATCGGGCCGGTCTCGTTGCGGTTCAGCATCATCACCTCATGCATTTCGGCGACGGCGGGCGCGGAGGGGACAAGCAAGGCAAAGATAAGGGCGGATGCGGCGATGCGCATGGTATTCCTTTCAGCGTATGTGATCGAGACGGAAAATCCGGGCGCCGTCGGCGGGGTCGACGACGATGCTGGCGCGCACGCCGAACACCTCCGCGATGCGTTCCACGTCCAGCACCTCCTCGGGCGCGCCGAGTGCCACCAGCCGCCCGCCCGCCATGACGCCGACGCGGTCGCAGGTGAGCGCCTGGTTGAGGTCGTGCAGAGCGACGATCGACGTCACCGGCAGGGCCGCGACCAGCTTCAGGATCGAAAGCTGGTGGCGCACGTCGAGATGGTTGGTGGGCTCGTCGAGCAAGAGGATGCGCGGGCGCTGCGCCAGCGCGCGCGCCAGATGCACGCGCTGCTTCTCGCCGCCGGACAGCGTGGCCCAATAGCGCTTCTCGAAACCGTGCAGATCGGCGTCGGCCAGCACCTCGGCGACGATGCGGTCGTCCTCATGCGACCATGGTTGCAGCGGCGTCAGCCATGGCGTGCGGCCAAGCTCCACCGCATCGCGCACGGTGATCGCCTCCCCGGTATCGGCCTGCTGTTCGAGATAGGCGATCTTCTGCGCCGCCAGCCGGCGCGGCAGGGCGCCGAGCTGCTGGCCTTCGACCGCGACCTCGCCGGCCGTCGGCTTCAGGATGCCGGACAGCAGCCGCAGAAGCGTGGATTTTCCGGAACCATTGGGCCCGACGAGCCCCAGCGTTTCCCCCTCATGCACGGCAAGGTCCACGCCGCCGACGATCTGCGTGCGGCCCACGCGCCAGCCCAGATTGCGTGCCTGAAGGATCATGGCCGGCGCCGCCCCCTGAGGAGGATCAGGGCGAAGGCCGGCGCGCCGACCAGCGCGGTGATGACGCCGATGGGCAGCACCTGTCCGGGGATCATCGTGCGCGAAAGCACGTCGGCGGCGATCAGGAAGGCGGCTCCGGTCAGCGCCGTCGCCGGCACCAGCCGGCCATGGCGCACGCCGACCACGAAGCGCGCCGCATGCGGGATGACCAGCCCGACAAAGCCGATGGAGCCGACGATGGAGACCATGACGGCGGTGACGAGCGCGGTCAGCCCGATCAGCACCGTCTGCACGGTGCGCACCGGAATGCCCAGCGAAGCGGCGGATTCGGCCCCGAAGGCGAAGGCGTCCAGGGCGCGCGCATACCACACGCAGGCGATAAGGCCTATGGCCGCGACAGGCACGGCCAGCGTCACATCCGGCCAGCGCACGCCGCTCAGATTGCCGAGCAGCCAGAACATGATGCCGCGCGCCTGCTCGGCGTTGGCCGACTTGGTGATGATGAAGGAGGTGAGCGCGTTGAAAAGCTGCGAGCCGGCAATGCCGGCCAGGATGATCTGCCCGGTGCCGCGCGCCGAAACGCCGCCACCGGCCGCCCGTGCCAGCAGCGCGACCAGCAGGAAGGCGGTGAGCGCGCCGGCGAACGCCCCGAGCGACATGGACACCGCCCCACCGCCGATGCCGGCGATCGTCACCGTCACCGCACCGGTCGAGGCGCCGGCGGAGATGCCGAGCAGATAGGGATCGGCCAGCGCGTTGCGCAGCAGCGATTGCAGCACGAGGCCGGACAGCGCCAGCCCCGCACCACAGGACGCGGCCACCAGCGCGCGCGGCAGGCGATAGTTCCAGACGATGCCCATGTCGATCGGGTCGAGCGGATAGGCGGCGCCCAGCACCTTGTTGGCCAGCGTCTGCACCACGACGGACAGCGGAATCGCAGTCTCGCCGATGCAGGTGCCGGCAAAGACCGTCGCCGCCAGCACGACGATGCCGGCCGGCCAGCGCCACCACAGGCGCGCCATGGAATGCTGGCCGGCAGCGGCAATCGTCACTTGGCGATACCCAGATCCACCAGCGCGTCGGCCAGCACCTCGATGCCGGACACGGTGCGCATGGTGGCATCCATGGCATGCGCATCCATCACCACGATGCGGTTGTTCTTCACCGCCTCCATCTGGCTGGCGACCGGATCAGTCTTGAGGAACTCGAGCTTCTTTTCATGGTCGTCAGCGGGGAAGCGGCGGCGATCCATCCTGGCGATGATGATGATCGTCGGGTTGGCCTTGGCGATGGTTTCCCAACCCACGACCGGCCATTCCTCATCGGATTCCACGATGTTCCTGATGCCGAGCTTGTCCAGCATATAGGCCGGTCCGCCCTTGCGGCCGGCGACATAGGGATCGATGTTCATGTCGGCACTGGAGAACCAGAACACGGCCGAAACGTCCTTGAGATCGAGGGCTTTTGCACGCTCGACCGCGTCCGCTTCACGCTTCACGAGATCGGCGACGACTTCGTCGCCCTTGTCCTGCACGTCGAAGATTTCGGCAAGCTCGCGCACGCCCTGATGGATGGTTTCGGTCGAGAAGGCGGCGGTGCGAGTGCCGTCGACGCCGACCGAATTGTCCTTGGCCACGCAATCGGCAGGCATCACATAGGTGGGGATACCGACCTCGTGGAACTGCTCGCGGGTCGCCACAATGCCTTCCGGCCCGACATGCCAGATGAACTGGACAGCGACGAGATCGGGTTTTTTCGCCACGACGCTCTCGAAGCTAGGATCGTTGTCGGCCAGCCGCTCGATTTTGTCGTTGATCGACTTGTGCTCGGGCAGCACGTCGGTGAACCAGACGGAGGTGCCCGTCACCTTGTCGCCGAGGCCCAACGCATAGAGCGCCTCGGTGGCGGCCTGCCCGACGGTCACGGTGGTGGCCGGCGCCTTGTCGAAGGTGATCGTCTCGCCGCAATTCTCCAGCGTGAGCGGATATTTCGTGGGCTCGGCGGCCGCATGGGCCGTGAGCAGCGCAAGGCTAGCGGCAGCAAGTGCCAGATGCGGGAAGGTCATGACGCGAAGTTCTCCGATCGGTTTGCAGCGGGGAACGGAGGCTTCGGGCGGGGAACGCAATGAAACGCCACGCATCCGCAAGGATGCGGCAGACAGCCTGATCGGGCAGGGACGGCTTCATCGACAACCTCTCCCGGGCACCCCGCCCGGCATGTTCAGTTCCAGGTGTCGGCAGGTCTCCTGACTGACGGATCAACATCCCTCCCCACCTTCCCGGGCCGAAGCCCAGTGGCATTTTTTGGGGAGCGGACTCACCGCCTACAGTTGCGGGGGCAGTTTCGTTTCGCAGGTTCCTGAAGAAGCCTGCGGCGAATTCCCTCTTCGTTCCTTTCGGAAACCGACGCCCGTTCGTATCGCATCCTGGCGCAGCATTTCAAGCCGAGAAAAGCCATTCCCCCAGATGTCGCTTACGGCAGAGGCGACGCCTTGCCGAAACCGGCGGGCGCGGGCTCAGCGCAGCAGGTGGATAGAAGAAGGGGAGGGCGTAAGGAACACGGTATCGCCGGTTGCGAACAATCCTGCTTCCGCCGGGTTGGGGCTGTCGACCAGCCAATTGCCGAGACCTTCGATCTCGACCAGATATTCGGCGATGTTGCCGAGGAACATGACGCGGCGCACCGTGCCGCGGAAATCGCCCTTGTCCCCGGCAAGATGGATCGCTTCCGGCCGGACGACGGCGGTGACGGTCGTGCCGGCTTCGAGGTCGGGCATCTCGCGCACGCCGATGCGCACGCCGTTGATGTCGACCGCATCCCCCGACAGGATTTTCACCGGCACGAAATTCGCCTTGCCGATGAAGTCGGCGACGAAGCGGCTCGCCGGCCGGGCATAGATTTCGTGCGGCGTGCCGAGCTGCTCGACCACGCCGGCATTCATCACCACGATCTCGTCGGAGATGCTCATCGCCTCGACCTGATCATGGGTGACATAGATCGAGGTGATGCCGACGCGCTGCTGCAACTCGCGGATCTCGACCCGCATCTGCTCGCGCAGCTTGGCGTCCAGATTGGACAGCGGCTCGTCGAACAGCAGCACCTTCGGCTCCATGACGATGCAGCGGGCAAGCGCCACGCGCTGCTGCTGGCCGCCGGAAAGCTGGTTGGGCGAGCGCCGCGCATAGCCCGAAAGCCCCGTCTGTTCGAGCACGCGGTTCACCCGTTCCTCGATCTCGGCCTTGGGCAGCTTGCGCAGCCTGAGGCCGAAAGCAACGTTCTCGAACACGTCGAGATGCGGGAACACCGCGTAGGACTGGAACACCATCGCGGTGTCGCGGGTGTTCGGCGGCTCCTCGTTCATGCGCTTTTTGCCGAAGAAGATGTCGCCGGAGCTTGGCTCCTCGAAGCCGGCGATCATGCGCAGCAGGGTGGTCTTGCCGCAGCCGGAAGGGCCGAGCAGAGTGACCAGCTTGCCGGCACCAATCTCCAGGTTCACGTCCTTGACGGCGGCGACGGTGCCGCCATCGGGACTGGAAAAGAGCTTGTTGAGGCCGACGATGCGGATGCTGTCCGTCATTTGAATCTTACCATGGAGGTGTGGCGGCTCCAGCGACCGATGAGGTAGCTGATGATGCCGATGGCGATGAGCACGATGACGATCACCACCACGCTGAAGGCGGCCGCGACGCCGAGCCGGCCGGAGCCGACCTGGTTGAGGATCTGCACCGTCATCAGGTTCCAGTTGGCCGAGACCAGGAAGATTGCGGCGCTGATCGCCGTCATGGCGCGCACGAAGGCATAGACGAGACCGGAGAAGAATGCCGGCGCGATCAGCGGCAGCGTCACCTTGCGGAAAGTGGTCAGGCCGCTGGCGCCGAGGTTCTGCGCGGCTTCCTCGATGGCCGGATCGATCTGTCGCAGCACCGCGATACCGGACTGGATGCCGACCGGCATGTAGCGAAACACGAAGCACAGTACGAGGATGGTGAGCGTGCCGGTGAGGATCAGCGGCGGCGCGTTGAAGGCGAGGATGTAGCCGATGCCGACCACGGTTCCGGGCACGGCGAAGGACAGAATCGAGCCGAATTCCAGCGCCGTGCGTCCGGGGAAGCTGCGGCGCACGACGAGGAAGGCGATCAGCATGCCGAGCAGGCCGCTCACCGGCGTCGAGACGATGGCGACGACCAGCGTGTCCTTCACCGAGTTGAGCCCGACATCGAACACATAGAGGAAATGATCCAGTGTCGGCGTGTAGTTGAAGCCCCAGACCTTGGTGAAGGCGCCGACGAGGATGACGGCATAGAAGGCCGCCACCAGCAGCGCGAAGAATATGACGAGCCCGTAGAGAAGCCATTTGACCGGCTGGCTGACGATCTTGCTGGTCGAGGCGGTCGGCTTGCCGGTCACGGTGATGTACTGGCGCTTGGCCAGATAATAGCGCTGGATGGCGAAGGCGGTGAGCGACGGGATCAGCAACACGATCGCCAGCGTCGCACCGCGCGACAGGTTGAAGGAGCCGGTGATCTCCAGATAGGCCTGCGGCGCCAGCATCGGGAAGGCAGCCCCGGCGAGCACCAGCGGATTGCCGAAATCGGCCATGGATTCGATGAACACGATGAGGAAGGCGCTGGCGATACCGGGCAGGGAAAGCGGCAGGCTCACCTTCCAGAAGGTCTGCCAACGGGTGGCGCCGATGTTGAGCGCGGCGTCCTCCAGCGTCGGGCTGAGCGAAGCGAGCACGCCGCGCAGCGACAGATAGGCGATTGGCGCGAAGGTGAAGACCTGCGACAGCACCACGCCGTGAAAGCCGTAGATGGAAAAATCGTTGAGGCCGAGGAGCTGGCGCGTGATCAACCCGTTGAAGCCGAACAGGAACAGGATCGACACCGCGCTGACGAAGGGCGGCGAGACGATCGGCAGGATCGTCACGTAATGCAGCAGCGTCTTGCCCGGCACGTCGAGGCGCGTCAGCACGAAGGCGGCGAGATAGCCGATGGCCACGGAGATCACGCCGACCAGCGTGGCGACGCCCAGGCTGTTCATCAGGGCGTTGCGATAGAGCCTGCGCTGCGCGAGTTCCGCATAACCGTCCAGCGTCCACACACCGCCGATCTGGACGCTGGCGACCAGCACCTTGATCAGCGGGTAGACGACGAAGACGACGATCGACAGGGCGATCGCCGCCAGCAGCACGAGCAGGATCGGGTCTCGCGCGAGCTGCCGCAGTTCGGAACTCAGGCTGCGTGACAAGAGGCGCCCGCCTTACTGGCCGAGAACGTCCGCGGTCCAGCGGTCGACCAGCCGCTGCTTGTTCTCGGCAGCGAATTTCGGATCGACCGGGGTCAGCTTGATCTGGTCGAGCGCGGGGACACCGGTGCCGCCGCTGACATCGCTGCGGATCGGCAGGAAGTAGGTCTTGGTGGCGCTGAGCGCGCCCTGGCCGTCCGCCGAGGTGATCCAGTCGACCAGCTTCTTGGCGTCGTCCGGGTTCTGCGCACCCTTGAGGATCGACATCGACGCCACCTCATAGCCGACGCCCTCGGAGGGGAACACGACCTTTACCGGATAGCCCTCGTCGGCCAGCTTGAGGAAGCCGGGGGTGAACTGGATGGCGAGCGGCGTCTCGCCGACGCCGAGCGCGCCGCTCGGCGCGGTTCCGCTTTGCGTGTAGGTCTGGACGTTGGGGTTCAACGCCTTGAGGAATTCGAAGGCGCCGTCCTCGCCGCGCTCCTCGACCAGCGTCAGGATCAGCGAATAGGCAGTGCCGGAAGACTGCGGCGACGGCATCTGGATGAGGCCCTTGTAGGCCGGGTTCTTCAGGTCTTCCCACGAGGCCGGCACCGGAGCGCCGCGGCTTTCGAGGATATCGGTGCGCACCCCGATGGCCAGCGGGTTGGTGTAGATGGCGTGCCAGTAGCCTTCAACGTCCTTGAACTGGTCAGGCAGGGCATCCGCGTTCTGCGACACATAGGGCTCGGTGAGGCCGCGTTCCTTGGCGAGGATGTGGTTCTCGCTCGGCGCCCCGAACCAGACATCGGCCTGCGGGCGCGCCTTCTCGGCCTCGATGCGCGACATGGCCGGGCCGGAGGACAGGAACACCATCTGGACATCGACGCCCGTCGCCTTGGTGAAGGCGTCGAGGAGTTTCTTGGCGTTTTCCTCGTCCACGCTCGAATAGACGGTCAGCGCATGCGCAGAGCTGAAAGTGAGCAGCGATGCCAGCGCGGCGGCGGCAAAAGCCCGCAGCGAAATGGTCATGGGAGGCCTCCCTGGGAACGGAGCTGTCGATAGGCGTTTCAATAAGCTGGCAAACTATCGGCAGAAGGCGACTAAGGTCAACGTGGGGAGGCCAGTTATGTGTGGACCGAAGCCGCCGGCCGGCGCAACCTTCGCTTTCGACGCAGCGACCGCAGGCCAACCGGAAAGGCGTTTTCCCGGTTGGCGAATAATTCCTAGCGCACCCGCCAGGCCTGTGTGCGGCTGGTCAGCGCCCGCGACAGATACATGTGGACCAGCCGGGCGGCGATGTTGGTGTAGAAGATCATCATGCCCATGGCCGCGGCCGGGGCCACGTCGCCGGCATCGTCCATGTTGAGCACCGCCACCGAGGCCAGCGCCGTGCTGGTCGAGTAAAGGAACACCACCGCCGAGACCGTCGTCATGGCGTTGACGAACAGGTAAATGGAGATGTCGAGGATGGCGGGCAGGCAGATCGGCACCGTCACCCGGCCGAACAGCTTGTAGAAGGGCTGCTTGAGCGAGGCAGCGACCGGTTCGAATTCCTTGTCGATCTGCTTGAGCGCGGTGAGCGCCGTCAGATGGCCGACCGTATAGAAGTGGGTGATCGTGCAGAGCACCAGAATGGCCATGGTGCCATAGATCGGGTTCAGCGGATTGGCCGGATCGTTGAAGAAGAAGATGTAGGCCAGGCCCAGCACCATGCCCGGCACCGCCATGGGCAGCATGGCCAGGAACTGGAACAGGGCGCGGCCGGTGCGGAAACCCTCGATCTTCTCCACCACATAGGCGCCGATAAAGACGATCGCGGTGCCGATCACGGCCGTCAGCAGGCCGAGCTGGATCGAGTTGCGATAGGCGGTCCAGCCGCCGCCGTCCATGCGGTGGAAGGCGAAGTTGCGCAGGCTCGGCGTCATGTCGTAGGGCCAGAACTTGACCATGGCGGCGAGCTGGCAGATGGCGATGATGCCGAGGATGAAGACGGCCACCACGCTGCACCACATCAGGCACAGAAAGTCGAAGCGGGGGGAGGGCTTCGGCTCATAGGGCACCGAGCGCGCCGACAGCAGGGAGACCTGCTTCTTCTGCACCAGCCGGTCGACGATGAAGGCGGCAAGCGCGGGAATGAGCAGCACCACCGAGACCACGGCGCCCATCTCGAAATTCTGCTGGCCGATGACCTGTTTGTAGATATCGACCGCCAGCACGTTGTACTGGCCGCCAATCACCTTTGGCAGGCCGAAATCGGTGATGACCAGCGTGAACACCACGAAGGCGGCCGAGATCAGCCCGTAGCGGGCGCCGGGGATGGTCACCGTCCAGAAGGTGCGCCATTTCGAGGCACGCAGCGATTTCGCGGCTTCGTAGTGGCGCTGGTCGGAGATGGCCAGCGCCGTCGAGATGATGATGAGCGCATGGGGGAAGGTGAAGAACACCGAGCCGATGACGATACCGAGCGGGCCGTAGATCGAGGTCCCCATCAGCAGGTCCTTCAACAGGCCCTGATTGCCGAACAGGTAGATCAGCGCGATGCCGGGCAACAGCGACGGCACCAGGATGGGCACCAGCGCCACCAGCCGGAAGAAGCCCTTGAAGCGCATCTTGGATCGGTTGAGCGCATAGGCGAAGCCGAAGGCGGCGCCGACGGTGATGACGGTGCTGATGATGGCGATGGTGAACGAGTTCTGGATGGAGCGCACCAGCGAGGGGGTAGAGAAATAGTTCTTGTAGTTCTCGATGCCGACGGTGCGGTCCGGCCGCAGCATCACCCGGCGAAAACTGTTGGAATCGAGTTCCATCCATTCCGTGCCGCGATGCAATGTCTGGCCGACCAGCCATGACGCCTCGTCGCTGGTGCCGCGGATGCGGTAGTGGATCGGGCTGCGGAAATTGAAATCGGGGAAGAAGGAGGTGGCCGCCAGCCGCCCGTCGGACCGGCTGGCCAGCTTGTCGGCGGCAACGGCGCCGGTGCTTTCGTTGAGGGCGGCGGCCGTCTGCGGCGCGCTCCAGTTGCCGCTCTCGTCGCCCACCTGGAACTCGAAGCCGGCGAGGTTGAAGCCATAGGTCGAGAACGACTTCGACAGCATCACGTAAAGCGGTGCCGCCAGAGACACCAGCAGGTAGAGGGCGATGACGACCATCAGGCCGCGCTTGATGATCTCGTCGCGGTCGAGCGACAGCTTGACCGTGCGGCCGGCGGGGACAGAGCGTGCAGCAGCCATGGACATGGTCAACCTCGCGCGAATACGAGCAGGCGCTCGGACGGCAGCTCCACGGTCATCAACGTGTCTTCGGCAAGGCCGAGGCGGCGCACGGCATTGATCGAGAAATTGGCGATCAGGGTTTCCTCGCCGATCGAGGGGCCGTGCAGATGGGTGCGCCAGAACGAGCCGAGGAACTCCATCTTGGCGATGGTCAGCTCGATGACGTTGGCGGCCTCAGCCGGACGCTCCGGGCCGCTGCCGTGCGGAATGATTTCTTCGGGGCGGATGGCGGCCACCACCGGGGTGCCATCCGCCAGTTCATGCGGAGCGCAGCGGAGAAGGCGCCCGCCGAGGCGCACGCTGCCGCTGTCGACGACAGCCGCGAACTTGTTGGCCTCGCCGATGAAGTCGGCCACGAACAGCGTGCTGGGATGGCGGTAGATCTCGGCCGGCGTGCCGATCTGCTCGATCACGCCATGGTTCATCACCACGATGCGGTCGGCCATCGACAGCGCCTCTTCCTGGTCGTGGGTCACCATGATGGTGGTGACGCCCAGCTTGCGCTGCAATTCCTTGATCTCATGGCGCAGATGGATGCGCACCTTGGCGTCGAGCGCCGAAAGCGGCTCATCGAGCAGCAGCAGGCCGGGCGAGATCGCCATGGCGCGGGCAAGCGCGATGCGCTGCTGCTGGCCACCGGAAAGCTGGGCGGGGTATTTCTTCGCCTGGTCTGCGAGCCCCACCAGATGCAGCAGGTCCTTGACGCGAGCGTCGATATCGGCGCGGGGACGCCGGGTGTTTTCCAACCCGAAGGCGATGTTCTTCTCGATGGTCAGGTTGGGAAACAGGGCATAGGACTGGAACACGATGCCGTAGTCGCGCTTCGACGGAGGCAGCGCCGAAATATCCTTGCCGGCCTGGTGGATGGTGCCGCGGGTCTGCGGATCGAGACCGGCAACGGCGCGCAAAAGCGTGGTCTTGCCGCAGCCCGAGGGGCCGAGGAAGCAGATGAACTCGCCCTCGCGGATCTCCAGATTGATGTCCTTCAGCGCCTGGAAGCTGCCGAACACCTTCCACAGATTGGCGATTTCGAGATAGGACGGACCTGTGGCGGGGATGCCGGCTTCGACGGGCGTGTGCAGTTGGGTTGCTGTTGGCGCCCTGGCGGCGAGGTTCTCGTGTCGCATATCAGTCATCCGCTCGGCCTGCTGCGTTGAGGACGCCTGTCCGGCATCCGGCTACTCGGGACCATGGTGGGCGGCCGACGGCCGCGGTCATGCCCGCCACCTGGTCATGCTGAGCCATCGGGCCGGCGAAGGCCCGATGGCAGGCAGGGGTCAGTTCTTGGGCTCGGACTTGGAATCGTAGCGCTTGGCCCATTCCTCGATGATCGCCATGCGGTTGTTGGCGGCCCACTCCAGATCGTTGTCGATCATCTTGGAAGGGATATCGTCGGGCAGATGCGGCACGGGCTTGGCTATGCCCTTGTAGGCGACCACGGCGAAGCTGCCATTGTACATCTCGTTCGCCTCCTTGCTCACCGACCAGTCGACCAGAGTCTTGGCGGCTTCCAGGTTGGGTGTGCCGGCAATGATGGCGGTGGCCTCGGACTCCCAGCCGGAGCCTTCGGAGGGGAAGATGATGTCGATCGGGCCGCCGGCCTCCTTGGCGTTGGAGGCAGGAAAGTCGAACGACACGCCGATCACCGTTTCCCCGGCGCCGGCCATCTTGCACGGCTTGGAGCCCGAATGGGTATAGGCGGCGATGTTCTCGTGCAGGGCGTCCATGAAGGTCCAGGCATCGTCCTCGCCGAACATCTGGATCCAGCCCGAAACGTCGAGGAAACCGGTGCCGGAGGAAGCGGGATTGGGCATCACCACATGGCCCTTGTATTCGGGCTTGGTCAGGTCCTTCCAGCTCTTCGGCGGCGTCAGGCCGAGCTTTTCGCCCTCGACCGTATTGTAGCAAAGCGCCGCCACATAGGCGTCCATGCCGGTCCAACTGGGTGGCGAATCCTTGTCGACGAAGCGCGGGTCGAGGTTCTCCACGCCCTTGGGCTCGTAGGGCTCCAGCATGCCTTCGGCCTTGAGCAGAAGCAGCGAGGTGGCGGCCACGCCCCAGACCACGTCGGCCACCGGATTGTTCTTTTCCGCCAGCAGCTTGGCGGTCATGACGCCGGTCGAATCGCGCACCCAGTTGATCTTGATCTCGGGATGCGCCTTCTGGAACGTGTCGGCGTAGCGCTGCAGGTCGACCGCCTCGACGGCGGTATAGACGGTCAGTTCGGTCTGCTGCGCCAGCGCCGCCGACGACAGCAGCGAGGCGACGGAGGCCGCGACCAGAAAGGACTTCCTTTTGTGCATAGCGATGGCTCCCATTGTGGCTCTTTGTGAGCACGGCGTGATTGGGAGGGCGGCTGGGTTATCCGGGATTGCCTGTCCATCCGCACCCTCCAGGCTCGATAGTGGGAACGACCCTACAATAAGTAAAATCTATTATTTTTATGATAGCATCGATTGTGCCGATGCTAGGAATTTCAGGCTATAGATCAGAAACCAGTGGTTGTACAAACGGTTAACCGGCGAAAGCGAGGGCGCCGACGCCCAGCGCCACGATAGTGGCGGAGGCGATGCGCGGCCGCCAGGGCCGCTCGCCGAGCAGGAACAGCCCGATCAGGGCAGCCATGATGACCGAGGATTCGCGCACCGCCGAAACGGCGCCGAGCGGCGCAATGGTCTTGGCGTAGATGACAAGGCCGTAGGCCGAGACGGCGCCGACGCCGCCGAGAAGCCCAAGCACCAGCGTGCGCAGTTCGATCGGCACGGCCCGGCGGTGCCGGCGTAACAGGATGAACAGCGGCACCGGGAACTCCATCAGGAAAAGCCAGCCCATATAGCCGAACGGGCTGTCGGCCAGGCGCACACCGATGCCGTCGACGACCGAATAGGACGCGACCAGAACGCCATTGATGGCGGCCACCGCGATGGCGCCACGCGAGGCATGGGTGATGCCGCGCTGGAAGGCGAGCAGGCCGATGCCGAGCGTGATCGCGGTCAATCCCACCCAACCGGCCGGGCCGAGGGTTTCGCCGACGAACAGATAGGCGCCCAGCGTCACCAGCCCCGGCGCCAGCCCGCGCGAGATCGGATAGACCTGGCTGAGGTCGCCCAGCCTGTACGACTGGAACAGGAAGACGTAATAGCCGAAATGGATGACCGTCGACAGGAAGATGTAGAACCAACTCGCCCGGTCCGGCGGCGTCGCGAACAGGATAAGGGCGAGCCCCAGCAGGGCATGCGAGGCGGATACCGCCGCCAGCACGAGCGCGCGGTCCGAAACCGCCTTCACGACGGCGTTCCAGCTCGCGTGCAGCAGCGCCGCCAGAAGCACGATGGAAAGAGCGAAGGACGACATGCCGGCTACCCCTCTTTGCCGGCGTTACACGCCGGCACGCATTGGGTTCCTGGAAAAATCACTACCGGCATCCCCCCGAACGTCATTCCGCCGGCCCTCCCGCGGGAGGCCGGCGCTTCCGAAGCCTGATCCTGCCCGAAGGACCGCACCCTTCGGCATCGTGCCCTATAGAGCCTGACGGCCGGCTCCCGAACCGTCACACGGCCATATTCAGCCATCCGCCTTCACACGGTTCGACGCGGGATCGTAAACCGGGCGCAGATGCGGTGTCGCGGCATGGCGCTCGCTGGCAATGTCGATCTCGAAACGACCCTGTTCCAGCCAGGCTTTGTCGATGCCGGCCGCATCCTCCAGCAAGGCCAGCGCCACCGCCCGGCCGAGCGTGTGGCCATAGGCGGCGGAGCGCACCTCGCCCACCGGCCGGCCGTCGCGCAGCACCAGTTCGCCGCCCCACAGCATCGGGCCGCCATCGTCGAGGGTGAACTGCACGATCCGTTTGGCAAGCGGCTTGCCCTTGGCACTGTCCAGCACCTCGCGACCGATGAAGCCGCCGGGCTTGTCCATGGCGACCGCAAAGCCCAGCCCCGCCTCAAAGGGCGTGATGTCCGGCGTCAACTCCCGGCTCCAGGCCCGGTATCCTTTCTCCAGCCGCAGCCCTTCCAGCGCGTAGTAACCGCAATCGACAAGGCCGAGGTCGCGGCCCGCCTCCTGCAACGCCTCATAGACCCCGACCGCGAATTCGCTGGGCACGATCAGTTCCCAGCCCAGTTCGCCGACATAGGTCATGCGGTTGGCATAGGCGGTCGCATAGCCGACGTCGATCTCGCGCACGGTGGCGAAGGGGAACCCGGCATTGGAGAGATCGGCCGAAGTGATGCGGCTCAATATGGCGCGCGCATTCGGTCCCATCAGGGCTAGCACCGCATAGGCGGAGGTGACATCCGTCAGCACCGCATTGGCGCCCTCGGGAATGTTGCGGTTGATCCAGTCGGCATCGTGGACCGCTTGCGCCGACCCGGTGACCATGAGGAACTTTTCCGGCCCCAGCCGCATCACGGTGAGGTCGCTTTCATAACCGCCGCCGCTGTTGAGCAGGCCGGTATAGACCGAGCGCCCGACCTCGACGTCGATGTCGGCGGCACAGATGCGGTTGAGCACGCGTGTGGCATCGCGGCCCTGCATCAAAAGCTTGGCGAAGGAGGTCTGGTCGTAGAGCCCGGCCGCGTCGCGCGTCGCCTTCATCTCGCGGCCCACGGCCTCATGCCAGTTCTGACGGCCGAAGGAATATTCGGTCTGCGGCTTCCGGCCTTCGCCCGCGAACCAGTTCACCCGCTCCCAGCCCATCTTGGAGCCGAAGCAGGCACCTTTTGCGGCCAGCCGGTCATAGAGCGGCGAACGGCGGAAGGGGCGAGCCGTGTCCAGCTCCCGGTTCGGCCATGGCATGGCATAGTGCAGGCCGAGCGTTTCCTTCACCCGGTCGTGCAGCCAGCGCGGATTGTTGTTGAAGGCGGCGAAGCGGCGGATATCGACCGGCCACAGGTCCAGCGTCGGGCTGCCGTTGACGATCCATTCGGCCAGCGCCCGTCCGGCGCCGCCGGCGCTGGCGATGCCCATGGAGTTGAAGCCGGCTCCGACAAAGAAGTTCTTCAATTCCGGCGCCTCGCCGACAATGAAGTTGTTGTCCGGCGTAAAGCTCTCGGGGCCGTTGTAGAACTTCTTGACCTCGCTGGTTTCCATCTGCGGCACGCGGATGAGCGCGTTCGTCATCAGGATCTCGAACTGGTCCCAGTCGTCGTCGAGCAGCGAGAACTCGAAATCATCGGGTATGCCGTTCATGCCCCACGGCTTGGCGTGCGGCTCGAAGCCGCCCATCACCAGCCCGCCGACCTCTTCCTTGAAGTAGATGTAGCCGTCGGGATCGCGCATCACCGGCAGGTCGGGATGCACGCCCTCGATCCTGCCCGTGACGATATACATGTGCTCGGCCGAATGCAGCGGCACGCTCACCCCGCACATCTGGCCGACCTTGCGCGCCCATTGGCCGGCGCAGTTGACGACGATCTCGGCCTTCACGTCGCCCTCGCTGGTGCGGACGCCGGTGACGGTACCGTCCTGCGTGGTGATGCCGGTGACGCGCACGCGCTCCACGATGCGGGCGCCGCGATTGCGCGCCCCCTTGGCCAGCGACTGCGTGAGATCGGTGGGGTTGGCCTTGCCGTCCGCCGGCAGCCAGACCGCCCCGACCAGATCGTCGATGGCCATCACCGGCCACAGCTTGCCGGCCTCCTGCGGGGTGATCACGTCGATCTCCACGCCCTGCGCGCGCGCCGACGCGGCCGTGCGTTTCAGCACCGTCATGCGGTCCTCGGTGCGGGCCACCGACAGCGAGCCGCACTGCTTCCAGCCCGTGGCGAGGCCGGTCTCGGCCTCCAGCTCGCCATAGAGCTGGGTGGAATAGCGGATCAGCCCGGTCATGTTGGCGTGGCTGCGAAGCTGCCCGACAAGCCCGGCGGCATGCCAGGTGGTCCCCCCGCTGAGCTGGCCCTGCTCCAGCAGCAGAACATCCGTCCAGCCCATCCTGGTCAGATGATAGGCGACGGAACAGCCGATGATGCCGCCGCCGATGATGACCACGCGGGCCTGAGTGGGAAACTGCTGTGCCATGATGACCTCCCGGAACGATGCGGGAAGCCTAAAAGCGCAAAATCAAAAAATCAACAAGTTTTGCAACAAAATGCAACATGCCCGTCTCTCACCCGGCGACAATCACCTTCATGCCTTTCTTCTTGAGCCCATGGCCCGATGGCACCGGCGGCGGGGCGTCGACGATGATGCCGGAGGCACGCTCGAAATTGCGGATGCGCATCGGCGTCAGCCGTCCGAATTTCGAGGAGTCGAGCAGGAAATAGGTCTTGGCCGCATGGGTCACCATCTGGGCCCGCTGCTCCGCGCCCGAACGGGTGAAGTCGGTTATCGTGCCGTCGGGCGTGAGGCCGCCGGCCCCAAGGAACGCGATGTCGATGCGGTAGCGGCCGATCGCTTCCAGCGCATCGATGCCGGACGCGGCCTCCTCGATCGGGTCGATCTCGCCGCCGAGGATATGGACCCGCATCGACGGCTGGCGACACAGCAGCAGGGCGATGACCAAGCTGGTGGTGCAGATGGTGAGGTTCTGTTTGCCGATCAGCGCATTGGCCACTTCCAGCGCGCTGGTGCCGGAATCGAGGAAGACGACCATGCCGTCCTCGACCAGCGCCGCAGCCGCCCGCCCGATCGCCGCCTTGCCGGCAGCGTTCTCCTGGCTGCGCAGCGGCAGCGCCGCCTCGGTCGCGGCGAAGGAGCGCGCGCCGCCATGCACCAGATCGAGCTGACCGCGCTCGGCCAGAAGCTTCATATCGCGGCGTATGGTCTCGCGCGACACGTCGAAGAACGCCGCCAATTCAGCGATGCCGACCGAGCCGTCGGCCGCCAGGCGCTTGAGGATTTCATCATGACGGCGCGGAGCGAGCGCCCGGGAACTGTTCTGCGATGCCATGGCGCGACTGTGGCGGGCTTGCGCCGATCAGGCAAGGCTTTGTTGCAAAAAGTGGCATTGGACGGTTCCGCAAAAAAGCCTGTGCCGGTTCCTGGAAAACCCTATTTTCCAGTCTGCGAATGCTGGGCGGCAATATCGAGGAAGGCGCGCAACAGCTTGCCGCCGCCGCGCTCCTTGAGGCAGATCAGCGCCTCCTCCATCAGCATTTCGGGCGCGTCGATGGGAATCTGGACCAGCCGCCCGTCCTGCCCGAACTCCGCCGCCGAGACGAAACCGACACCGGCCCCCGAAGCGACGATCTCATGCACGGCCTCGCGGCCTTCCGCCTCGATCGCCGGCTTCAGTTCAAAGCCTTGGCTGGCGGCCAGGTCCTCCAGCTTGGCGCGGGTCTTGGAACCACGCTCGCGCATCACCAGCGGCTGCACCGAAAGTTCCTGCAAAGACAGCGACGGCGCCGAGGCCAGCGGATGGTCGGTCGACACGAAGGCCACGATGGGGGTGGAGTTGAGCCGCACCACCTCGAAATCGCGGCTGGTCGGAATCTCGCCGAGCACACCGATATCGGCCTCATAGGCATAGAGGCTGGAGATCACCGTCTCGGTGTTGCCGGAGCGAACCTGCACCTGGATGCCCGGATATTTGTGGCGGAAGCGGCCCAATATGTGCAGCAGGTGATGGGCGGCGTCGGCGACGACGCGCAGGGTGCCGGAGCGCAGCGCCCGCGATTCCGACAGAAGCTCCAGCGCCTGCTGCTCGGTGTCGAACAGGCGCTGGGTGATCTCCAGCAGCCGGTAGCCGGCTTCGGTCGGCGTCACCTGCTTCTTGTGCCGGTTGAACAGCAATATGTCATATTCCTGCTCGAGCTTGCGCACCTGATCGGAAATGGCCGGCTGGGTCAGGAACAGCTCCTCGGCCGCGCGGGAGAAGCCGCCGCACACGGCGACATAGTGGAATGCGCGAAGCTGCACGTAGCGCATGGTCTTCCTCCATCAGCAAGACCAGTCATGATCGATAGATTCCATTAATGTCAATATAGAAACTAACGATTTGATTTATATCATAACCGGTGCACATAGGAGAAAATGGGAAACTGCGCGCGACGCGGCATGCCGGAGCCTGCCCGATAAAGCCGCCGCAACGCCCATACGGAGGCCGCGATGCACCTGATGTCGATCCTGATCCAGTTGGCCGGCGCCATCATGCTCCTGCTGTGGGCGGTTCGCCTGGTGCGCACCGGCATCGAGCGGGCGCATGGGGCGCTGCTGCGCGATGCGCTGCGCGGCGCCAGCCGCGGTCGCATGCGCGCCGCCTTCGCCGGGATCGTCCTGGCCATCCTGCTGCAAAGCTCGACGGCCGTCGCCATGCTGGCGGCCAGCTTCGCCGCCACGGGCACGCTTGGCGTGGCCGGCGGCATTGCCGTCATGCTGGGGGCCGATGTCGGCTCGGCATTGGTGGTGCAGGCGCTGTCCTTCGACCTCGACTGGCTGGTGCCGCTGCTCCTGTTCGCCGGCGCCACCATGTTCCTCAAGTTCGAATCGCGCACCATCAAGCAGACTGGCCGCTCGGCGCTCGGCATCGCCTTCATCCTGATCTCGCTGCGCATGGTGGGCGAGGCGACCGCGCCGATGCGCAACAGCGATTTCATGCCCGTCATCATCGCCTATCTGGAGGATGATGCGATCACCGCCTTCCTGCTGGCGGGGCTGTTCACCTGGCTCATCCATTCCAGCGTGGCCTCGGTGCTGTTGCTGATGTCGATGGCCGCACAGGGCGTGCTGCCGGCCGAGGTGGCCCTGCCCATGGTGCTGGGCATCAATCTCGGCGCCGGCCTGATTGCGGCCGGGCTGACGAGGGGTCAGGCGGTCGAGGCGCGCCGCATTCCGGCCGGCAACCTCCTGTTCCGCGCCGCAGCCGCCGCCGGCCTGCTCGTCGCCTCGCGGCTGGTCGAGATCCCGCCCGGCTGGTTCGGCACCGGCGTTGGCCGGCAGGTGGTCAACATGCATCTGGCCTTCAACCTGGTGCTGCTGGTGGCGTGCCTGCCGCTGACGGCCGCGATGGAAGCGGCAACCCGCAAACTGGTGCGCGACAAGCCTGCCGAGGCCGCCGACGATCCCATCACCCAGCGCATCAGCGCGCTCGACCGTTCGGCGATCAAGGTGCCGAACGTGGCGCTCACTAGCGCCACGCGCGAATTGCTGCGCATGGCCGAGACCGTCGACGTCATGCTGCGGCCGGTGATGGACCTGTTCGACAGCGGCGACGAAAAGCGCATCGCCCGTATCCGCGCCCTCGATCAGGAGGTGAACCGCGCCCATACCGAGATCAAGCTCTACATCGCCGAGGTCAACCGGGGCAGCATGAGCCAGGAGGAAGCGCGGCGCGGCGTGGAACTCACCGGCTTCGCCATCAATCTCGAATATGCCGGCGACATCATCGCCAAGAACCTGCTCACGCTGGCCGAGGAGAAGGCCCGCAAGCAGCTCAATTTTTCGCGCGAGGGGCTGAAGGAACTGACGGAACTGCACGAGCGGGTGCTGGCCAACAGCCAGATCGCGATGAACGTGCTGGTTTCGGGCGATCTGGAAACCGCCCGCCATCTGGCCGCCGAGAAGGAACATGTGCGCCGGCTGGAACGGGAAAGCCATGAGCGGCATCTGAAGCGCCTGCAAACCGGCACCACGGAAAGCCTCGAAACCAGCGACATCCATCTGGAGGCGCTGCGGGCGCTGAAGGAGATCAATTCGCTTCTGGTATCGTTGGCCTATCCCCTGTTGACCCAGAGCGGCGAGCTGCTGGAAAGCCGGCTGCTGCGCACCGCATGATCGCCCGATGCACGACAATTCATCGACATAACTTATCGATGGATACAAATTAGCGATTTTACATATGGACGGGCCGCTGCCATGGTCAATCCCGGAGATAGCCAGTTGACGGCGAGGAGACAAAAATGCTGTCCGATCAGAACCTTGCATCCGCAGAAGCAGCCCCGCTGCCGGCTCCCGCGCTGGGCGAGCCCTATCTGCTGACGCCCGGCCCGCTGACCACCTCGCGCGAGGTCAAGGAGGCGATGCTGCGCGACTGGGGCTCCTGGGACGGCGACTTCCGCGGCATGACCTCCGAGCTGCGCCGCCGGCTTCTGGCGCTTACCGGCGACACCAAAGACGAATTCGACTGCGTGCCGATCCAGGGCAGCGGCAGCTTCGCGGTAGAGGCGATGCTGGGTTCCTTCGTGCCCCGCGACGGCAAGGTGCTGGTGCTGGCCAACGGCGCCTATGGCCTCAGGGCCGCGCAGACGCTGGTCTATCTCGGCCGCGCCCACACCGTCATCGACAAGGGCGACTACCTGCCGCCGCGCGGCGACGAGGTAGCGGCGGCCCTCGATGCCGATCCCGCCATCACCCATGTCATCGCCATCCATTGCGAGACCAGTTCCGGCATCCTCAACCCGGTGGCCGAGATCGCCGAGGTCGTCCATGCCAGGGGCCGCAAGCTGCTGGTCGATTCCATGAGCGCCTTCGGCGCCGTGCCGCTCGACGTCAGCGAGATCCGCTACGCGGCGATGGTATCGTCGGCCAACAAATGCATCGAGGGCGTACCGGGCTTCGGCTTCATCATCGCCCGCAAGGACGAGCTGGAGGCAGCCAAGGGCCGCAGCCATTCGATCAGCCTCGACGTCCATGCCCAATGGGCGCACATGAACAAGACCGGCCAGTGGCGCTTCACCCCGCCGACCCATGTCGTCGCCGCCTTCATCGAGGCGCTGCGCCAGCATGCCGCCGAGGGCGGCGTGGCGGGCCGCGGCGCGCGCTACACGAAAAACCGCGACGTCATGGTCGCCGGCATGCGCGAACTCGGCTTCGAAACCCTGCTCAAGGACCGCTGGCTGTCGCCGATCATCGTCACCTTCTTCAATCCCGCGCATCCGAATTTCGACTTCGAGCGCTTCTACGACCTGATGAAGGACAAGGGCTTCATCATCTATCCCGGCAAGCTGACCGTGGTGGACTCGTTCCGCGTCGGCTGCATCGGACGCATGGACGAGCATGTCATGCGGCGCGTGGTCGAGGCTGCCGGACAATCCCTCAAGGAAATGGGCGTCGACACGGCCGCGCCGCCCGAAGCAGCGCTCACCGAGCGCGCCAAGCTCGCGGCCTGAGCCGCCTCCAGCCAGACAAGGAACGACACCGATGAACCAGCACACTCCTGTTTCTGTTGCCGCGAATGGCCGGACTTATGCGTGGCCGCGTGTGCCTGCGATTGCGATCTGCCTTGACGGCTGCGAGCCGGCCTATCTGGACGCGGCGATTGCGGCGGGACTGATGCCGGCGCTTGAGAAGATCAAGGCCAGGGGCACGGTGCGCACCGCCCATTCGGTGATCCCCTCCTTCACCAACCCCAACAACCTGTCGATCGCCACCGGGCGGCCGCCGGCCGTGCACGGCATCTGCGGCAACTACCTCTACAACCCCCAGACGGGCGAGGAGGTGATGATGAACGATCCGAAGTTCCTGCGCGCCCCGACCGTCTTCCAAGCCTTCTACGACGCCGGGGCCAGGGTGGCGGTGGTGACCGCCAAGGACAAGCTGCGCGCCCTGCTCGGCCATGGGCTGAAGTTCGACGACGGCCGCGCCGTGTGTTTCTCCTCGGAGAAGTCGGACACCACGACAAAGGCACAGCACGGCATCGACAACGCCTCCAAATGGCTGGGACGCCCGGTGCCGGAGGTCTATTCGGCCGAGCTGTCGGAGTTCGTCTTCGCCGCCGGCGTCAAGCTGCTCAAGGAATTCCGGCCGGATGTCATGTACCTGACCACCACCGACTATGTGCAGCACAAATATGCGCCGGGCGTGAAGCAGGCCAACGACTTCTACGAGATGTTCGACAAATACCTGGCCGAGCTCGATGCGCTGGGCGCGGCCATCGTGGTCACCGCCGACCACGGCATGAAGCCCAAGCACCATGCCGACGGCTCGCCCAACGTGGTCTATGTGCAGGACCTGCTCGACGAATGGCTGGGCAAGGACGCGGCCCGCGTCATCCTGCCGATCACCGATCCCTATGTGGTGCATCACGGGGCGCTCGGCTCCTTCGCCACCGCCTACCTGCCGCAAGGGGCCGACCGCGAGGAAGTGATGGACAGGCTGCGCCAGGTCGAGGGCATCACGCTGGTGCTCGGCCGCGAGGAGGGCTGCGCCCGCTTCGAATTGCCGGAGGACCGCATCGGCGACATCGTCATGGTGTCGGGCGAGAACAAGACCATCGGCACCAGCGCGCACCGCCATGACCTTGCCGCGCTCGACGAGCCGCTGCGCTCGCATGGCGGGCTGACCGAGCAGGAAGTGCCCTTCATCACCAACCGGGTGCTGCCCGACCAGCCGGGCGCGCCGGCGCTGCGCAACTTCGATGCCTTCTACTATGCGGTGCTGGCGGCAGCGCAGGTGGGATGACACTTTCATCCTCCCCCTTCATGGGGAGGATCGCCAACCGGGCTGGCGGGGCGGAAGGGCCCTGCCTGGCCTTCCAACCCCACCCCGGCGCCGATGCGCCGTCCCTCCCCATCAAGCGGGAGGGGTGAAGGAGCCAGATATGAACAAGCCCGAGACTTCCCTCAAGCTCCGCCACGAGCCGATGCGCATCGCCGGCGAGAAGGTCGATGCCGACGGCGTCGTCGAGGTGCGCTATCCGTGGAACGACACCGTCATCGGCACGGTGCCGGCCGGCGGCGCCGAACATGCGCGGCGCGCCTTCGACATCGCCGCCGGCTATACGTCGAAGCTCACCCGCTACGAGCGCCAGCAGATCCTGTTTCGCACGGCCGAGGCGCTGGCCGCGCGCAAGGAGGAGATCTCCGACCTGGTGACGCTGGAGCTCGGCATCTCCAAGGCCGACTCGCTCTACGAGGTCGGTCGCGCCTATGACGTGTTCACGCTGGCCGGCCAGATGTGCATCCGCGACGACGGCGAGATCTTCTCGTGCGACCTCACCCCGCATGGCAAGCAGCGCAAGATCTTCACCCTGCGCGAGCCGCTCAACGCCATCTCGGCCATCACCCCCTTCAACCATCCCCTCAACATGGTCTCGCACAAGGTGGCGCCGGCCATCGCCACCAACAATTGCGTGGTGGTCAAGCCGACCGAGCTGACCCCGATGACGGCGCTGGTGCTGGCCGACATCCTCTACGAGGCCGGCCTGCCGCCGCAGATGCTGTCGGTGGTCACCGGCTGGCCCGCCGACATCGGCGACGAGATGATCACCAATCCCAACATCGACCTGATCACCTTCACCGGCGGCGTGCCGGTGGGCAAGCTGATCGCCTCGAAGGCCGGCTACAAGCGCCAGGTGCTGGAGCTGGGCGGCAACGACCCGCTCATCATCCTCAACGACCTATCCGACGAGGATCTCGCCAGGGCCGCCGATCTGGCGGTTGCCGGCGCCACCAGGAATTCGGGCCAGCGCTGCACCGCCGTCAAGCGCATCCTGGTCCAGGAGAAGGTGGCCGACCGCTTCGTGCCCCTGGTGCTGGAGCGGGCGAAGAAGATCCGCTTCGGCGACCCGATGGACCGGTCGACCGACCTCGGCACCGTGGTGCACGAACAGGCCGCCGCCCTGTTCGAGAAGCGCGTCTACATGGCGGCCGAACAGGGTGCGGAAGTGCTCTACGATCCCGGCCGCAAGGGGGCGCTGCTTCCCCCCATCGTGATCGACCGCGTGCCGCACGCCTCCGAACTGGTCATGGAGGAGACGTTCGGGCCGATCATCCCGATCATCCGCGCCCCCGACAATGACGACGACCTGATCGCTTTGTCCAACTCCACCGCCTTCGGCCTGTCGTCGGGCGTGTGCACCAACGATTTCCGGCGCATGCAGAAATACATCGCCGGCCTCAGGGTCGGCACCGTCAACATCTGGGAAGTGCCGGGCTACCGCATCGAGATGAGCCCCTTCGGCGGCATCAAGGACTCAGGCAACGGCTACAAGGAGGGCGTCATCGAGGCTATGAAGTCCTTCACCAACGTCAAGACCTTCTCACTTCCATGGGCTTGACCCGGACATGACCCCGAATTGGCCGGCCAGAAGGCCGGCCGCTTTTTTTGGGGCCGCGGCCGATCAATCCGGCCGGCTGTGTCGTGACCTTTCAGATCCGAATGCCACGCTTCAGGCCTTCGCTTTCCGGGCAGTCGAAGGCCTGGCGAAGCGCCACGGCGGACTGGCGCAGCAGGCCGACGTCGGACCCCACCGCAACGAAGGTGGCGCCGAGATCGATATAGCGCCGCGCCAGGCCTCGGTTCGAGGTCAATATGCCTGCGGGCTTGCCGGCCTCCAGCAAGCGCGAAATACCCGCCTCGATCGCCCTCTGCACATCGGGATGTTCGGGGTTGCCTCGGTGCCCCATGTCGGCCGCCAGATCGGCTGGACCGATGAAGACGCCATCGACACCGTCGACGGCCGCGATACGCTCGATCTCGGCCATGCCCGCCTGCGTCTCGACCTGTACGAGCAGGCAGGTCTCGGCATCCGCCGTCGCCAGATAATCAGAAATGGCGTTGAAGGCCGAGGCCCGGGCCAATCCCGCGCCGACGCCACGCACACCGGCAGGCGCATATTTCATGGCGCGCGCAAGGCGTTGCGCCTGCTCCTCCGTCTCGACCATGGGGACCAGTATCGTCTGGCACCCGATGTCGAGCACCTGCTTGATCATCCAGTTCTCATCGGCAGGCAGGCGAATGACCGGCGTGGCATTGCCGATCGCGACCGCCTGCAACTGGGCAAGCATCGAGCGCAGGTCGTTCGGCGCATGTTCGCCGTCGATCACCAGCCAGTCGAAACCCGTGCCGGCGAGCAGTTCGGCGCTGTAGGGATTAGCCAGCCCCAGCCAGAGGCCGATCTGGACGCGCCCCTCCGCGAGGCCCCGCCTGAACTTGTTAACGGGCGCCGGCATCGGCCTTCTCCTGTGCGAAACTGCAGCTCACGGTGCCGAAATCGCCGAAATCGGCGACGATATGCGATCCGGGCGGACATTCGATGGGGCGGATGAAGGAGCCGGACAACACCACATGGCCGGGTTCGATGGCGCCGCCAAATATGGAGAGCCGTTGAGCAAGCCATGCCACGGCCAATGCCGGATGGTTGAGCACGCCGGCCCCCAGCCCTGTCTCCTCCACGCATCCGTCGCGCGACACGATGACACCGATCCAGCGCAGGTCGATGCCGTTCGGCTTCACGGGTTCGCTCCCGATCACGATGCCCGCATTGGCGGCATTGTCGGCAATGGTGTCGCATATGGTCCGCCGCCGCCCGGTTTGCGGATCGGTCCGTACGATCCGCGTATCGAGGATTTCGAGCGCGGGAACCAGATAGTCGGTAGCTTCCATGACGGCCTCGGGCGTGATGTCCGCGCCGACCAGCCGGTCCTTCATGACGAAGGCAATCTCCGCTTCCACACGAGGCTGGATGAAACGGCCTGCCGGAACCACGCTGCCGTCGGCGAAGGCCATGGAATCCAGCAGGACGCCGGAGTCCGGAATGTTGATATCGAGCGCCTGCTGCATGGCCCGC
The DNA here is from genome assembly GCF_040545735.1 of Aquamicrobium terrae. Classification (GTDB taxonomy): domain Bacteria; phylum Pseudomonadota; class Alphaproteobacteria; order Rhizobiales; family Rhizobiaceae; genus Mesorhizobium; species Mesorhizobium terrae_A. Next base: position 55,233 of record NZ_JBEPML010000010.1, on the reverse strand, counting down.
GAGGTCAGCCCGATCTTCCAGCCGATGATCCTGCGGCCTTCGGCAAGTTTGCGCGCGACCCACGCCGACTGGACGGCATAGGCATCGTCCATCGTCATGCCGGGATGGGCGAGGCTGAGCAGGCCGGTCTGGACCCGTGTCCGCTCGGCCCGATCCAGCGCCTCGACCGCCGCCGCGATGTCACGCCCGCTCAGCACGTCGAAACCCCTTCTTCGACCACCCGGTTCTCCAGCGTGCCAATGCCTGGAACACTGACGCGGACCACATCGCCGGAAGTGAGGAAGCGTGGCGGGTCGAAGCGTGCGCCGGAGCCGGTGGGCGTACCGGTGACGATGAGATCGCCCGGCAGCAACGCGGTAAAGGTCGAGATATAGCTTATGAGCCGTGAAAACGGGAACATCATGCGCCCTGCGCTGTCCTGCTGGCGCAACTCGCCATTGACGAATGTGCTCAGTTCCAGCTCGCCCAGTGCGCCGGCCCGTTGCAGCGGAACGACCCACGGACCGATGCTGCCGGAAGCCTCGAAATTCTTGCCCTGCGTCACGTTGAACTTGCCGTGACGCATCCAGTCGCGGACGCTCCCCTCGTTGCACAGGGTCAGGCCGAACACATGGTCGAGCGCGGCGGCCTCGGGAATGCGCCGGCCGACCTTGCCGATGACCAGAACAATCTCGCCCTCATAGTCGAATTGCGCGGATTCGGGCGGCAGGTGCAAAGCCTGTCCGTGCCCGACAAACGAGCCTCGGGTGCGCAGAAACAGGCTGGGGTATTTGGGAAGGTCCGACCCGTCCTTGTATTCCGCATTGCGGTCCGGATAGTTGACGCCAACGCAGATGATCTTGTCTGCATCGGGAACCGGGACCCGGTACTCGATGTCGTCGTAAGCAAAATCGGCTGGAAGGGAAGTGGCGCCGGCCTCCGCTTCGCCCGCTCCGCCCCGTGCGATCATATCGCGCAGCGAGGCGAACCCCGTACGGCCGGAAAGATCTATGACCCCATGGTCGCAGGCAATACCGAAACGGTCCCGGCCATCGGCCCGGAAGCTGAGATAGTTCATGCTGATAGTCCTTATGCGTGAGTTGGGGCAGGCCCTACTGGACCTCAAGATCCAGTTTCTTGTGGCCGCGACGGATGGCGGGCAGCACCATCAGGGCCAGCAACAGCACCGTCACCGCCAGAAAGGCGGCGCTGATCGGGCTGGTAACGAAGGTGCTGGGGTCGCCATGAGAGATGAGCAATGCGCGACGCACGCTTTCCTCCAGCATCGGCCCCAGCACGAGGCCGAGGATGAACGGCGCGGGGGGACAGTCGAGCTTGTACGCGAAGTAGCCGAACAATCCGAACCCCGCACCCAGCCACACATCGAAGGAGGAGTTCGACAGCGAATAGATGCCGAAACAGGCCAGCGAGAGAATGACCGGATAGAGCCAGGAATAGGGCACCTTCAAAAGCCATACCCAGATACGGATCAGCGGCAGATTGAGCACCACCAGCAGGACGTTGCCGATCCACATGCTGGCCACCAGGCCCCAGAACAACGCCGGCCGCTCCGTGATGACGTTCGGTCCCGGCGTGATGCCCTGCAGCATCAGGGCACCCAGCATCAAGGCCATGGTCGCACTGCCGGGCACGCCGAGCGTCAGGGTGGGAATGAAGGAAACCTGCGCTGCCGCGTTGTTGGCGGATTCCGGCCCGGCGACGCCCTCGATGGCGCCTTTGCCGAAGCGGGAGGGGTCCTTGGCGACACGCTGTTCCAGCATATAGGAGGCGAAGGAACTGATGGTCGTGCCGATACCGGGCAACAGGCCGAAGAACATGCCCACGCCCGTGCCGCGTACGATCGGCATGGCCGAGTCCTTCAGCTCCTGCCGGCTGGGCAAGAGACTGGTGACCTCGGAGGTCTTGCGCACCTCGGACGTGCTCGACCACAGCTGGGATACGATCTCGGAGAAGGCGAACATGCCCACCGCGACAACAACGAAATCGATGCCGTCCATCAGCGAGGTCATTCCGAAGGTGTAGCGCATGACGCCGGAGTTCAAGTCCATTCCGACCATGCCGATCAATATGCCGAGCAAGGCCATCAGCAGCCCCTTGAGCAGCGCCCCCTGCACGAGGACGGCCGTCGCCACCAGGGCCATGATAATCAGGGCGGTATATTCGGCCGCCCCGAAACGCAGCGCAAAATTGCCGAGCAAAGGGGCGAACAGGGCGATGGCCAGTGTGCCGATGCAACCGGCGACGAACGACCCCAGGGCGGCAATGGCGAGCGCGGCGCCCGCCCTTCCCTGCCTCGCCATCTGGTAACCGTCGAGACAAGTGACCACCGACGACGATTCACCGGGCAGGTTGACGAGGATGGCGGTGGTCGAGCCGCCATAGGAGGCACCATAGTAGATGCCTGCAAGCATGATGAGGGCCGCCTCGGGCGTGAGGCCGAAAGTCAGCGGCAGCAGCACTGCTATGGTGACCAGCGGGCCGACCCCCGGCAGAACGCCGATCAGGGTGCCGAGCGTAACCCCAACCAGGCAATAGAAGAGGTTGTCGAGCGAGAAAGCGACCTGAAAACCGAGCAGGATTCCGTCCAGCATCAGAACCTCCACAGCGGGATCGGCATGTTAAGGCCGATACGGAAGATGAGGATCGGCACCAGAATGCCGATCACGAGCTGGACCGGCAGGGCGCGCAGGCTGCGGCGCGGATCGGCATACCAGCCGACTGCGGTGAGGAAGCACACAGCGGGAATGAGACCGCTATGCTGGATAAGGATGGCGAACCCTGCGACCGCGGCAATGATGATCCCAAGAGGTCGCCAGGCGATATCTGTGAGCAGGGCACCGTTACCGGCCCGCAGTTCCCGCATTGTGAGCGCGATGCCCAACACGACGATAAGGCCGGAAACGAGGGTCGGGAAATAGCCGGGGCCCATGTTCAATGTCGAGCCAAACGGATAGCCGAGGGCGATGGCCAAGGCACCCAGCCCTATAGTGGAAAACACCAGGCCTGCCACCATGTCGCGTTTGAGTTTCATTGCTTCCTCCCGCAGCCCCTTGCCGACGCCGCCTCAGGCGGCATTGCGGCGGCGCTCGATATGCTCATGCAGGTTGTTGAACTTGTAATTGAGTTCCGCACTCATCTCCTGCATCTCGAAGGCGACTGCGAGCGGAGCCCGATCGCGCAGGGGTGTCAACAAAGCGACCACCTTTTCGAACACATGATCGGCAGCCTTGCGCCGCGTGTCGAGATCCCGGCCATGCCCGATCCGGAGCACGATGTGCACGAAACCGTTGGTGGGATCGCCGTCGCCGACGATGTAGTCCTCGATGACCTGGAAGCGGAGGCGGATGCCCCCCACCGGGAAGATTCCGGTTTCGAGGGCGGCAGCGTAGACTGCCTGTTTCAGTGCCCGAGCCTCCGGCTCCGCAGCGACGTTCCTTGAGCATTCAATCCAGATATGCGGCACAATGGGGTTCCTGTTCTGCTTTGGAGATTTTCTCCGGGGAGGCCCGTCCCCGGAGAGCATTGCACAAAGGAAGGCTATTCGGGCTTGATGCCTGCCTCCTCGATCAGCACCGTCCATTGTTCATATTCGGTGGCGATAAGCTTGGAGAACTCGTCTGGGCTTGACGACTTCGGCTCGACGCCCGCCTTGATGAGTCCGTCGCGCACGGTCTCCGTGCCGATAGCCTGCACGACCGCGGCGTTCAGCTTTTCCACGATGGCATCAGGCGTGCCCGCAGGCGCGGAGATGCCGTACCAGCCGGAAACCTTGAACCCGGAATAACCGCTCTCGGCAACGGTCGGCACGTCAGGCAGCGACGGCGAGCGTTCAGTGCTGGTGATGCCGATGGGGATCAGCGCGCCAGCCTGGATGTGCGGCAACACGGACACCGGGCTGCTCAGCATGACCCCGACGCGGCCAGACAACAGATCGGTCAGCGCTTGCCCGGAGCCACTATAGGGGATGTGGTTCATCTCGACACCCACCGCCTTCTGGAAGAGCAGTGATGCCAGATGCGATGCGGCGGCACCGCTGGCATAGTTGACCTGGCCCGGCTTCTCCTTCGCCAGGGCAATCAGGCCCTGCAGATCCTTCACCCCGAGGCTGGGGTGGACCACGATGACATAAGGCGATTCCGAAATCTGGGAAACCGGAGCGAAATCCTTCAGCGGATCATAGTTCGTCGCCTGATAAAGGCTGGGATTGAGCGCCATCGTGGCCTGGAGCACGAAGAGGATGGTGTGGCCGTCCGGCTTGGCATCGGCACCATAGCGGGTACCGGGAATACCCTGCGCTCCGGGCCGGTTTTCGACGAGAACGGGCTGCCCCAGTATCTTGGCCATCTCCTCGGCGACGATACGGGCGGTGACATCGGTGCCGCCGCCGGCGTTGAACGGCACGACAAAGTTGATCGGCTGGGTTGGATAGTCCTGCGCCACCGTGACCCCGCCCAACAGCGCCAGGCCCAGCACGGCGCCGGCAAATATTTTCTTCAGTCCCATGATCTCCTCCCTGTTCTGGTTCAAGCGCTCTTGCGCGAGGCAAACAACGCGTCGATCTTCTGTTCGTAGGAATGGTAGTCGAGGAAGCCGTAAAGCTCCTCACGCGTCTGCATGATGTCGAGAATATCCTTCTGGGTGCCCTGCTCCCGAATGGTCCGGTAGACCTTGAGCGCCGCCGCGTTCATGGCACGCGCCGCCGAGAGCGGATAAAGGGCGGCCGACACCCCGGCATCGCGCAGCTCGCCGGTGGTGAAGTTCGGTGTCCTGGAGAATTCGGTGATGTTGGCAAGCACCGCATGCGGACGGCCCAGCGCGTCGGAAAGCTGGCGATACTGCCCCAGTTCGGTGAACGCCTCCGCGAAGATCATGTCCGCGCCTGCCTCCATATAGGCACAGGCACGATCGATGGCCCCATCCAGGCCCTCGATGGCCAGTGCATCCGTGCGCGCGACGATGACGAAATTCTCGTCGTAGCGCGCATCGACAGCCGCCTTGATACGGTCCAGCATCTCGTCGCGGCTGACGATTTCCTTGCCCGGACGATGGCCGCAGCGCTTGAGCGCCACCTGGTCCTCCATATGCATGGCGCCGGCGCCATCCTTGATGAGGCCGCGCACCAGGCGGGCAATCGAATAGGCGCCACCGAAACCGGTATCGACATCCACCAGCACCGGCAGGTCGGAAGCGTCGGAGACCTTGCGCAGATCGGCAAGGACATCGTTGATGGTGGTGATTCCAAGGTCAGGCAATCCGTGGGAGGCATTGGCCACACCAGCGCCCGCCAGATAAAGCGCCTTGTAGCCCACCGACTTGGCCATGAGTGCCGTATAGGCGTTGATGGTCCCCATGATCTGGAGCGGCGATTCCTCATGCAGGGCCTGACGGAAACGCGCGCCAGCCGAGGTGTTGACCGGAACAGTGGTGAGCATTGAGCTTGACTCCATAATGTGGATTATGTATTGGGTATTTACACTATTTTCTATACAATATGGATATCGTGTCAATATAGTGGATCAAAAATTATCTAGAATTCCATATTATGGAGAATTCCATGGAGCAAGGGGCGCAAAGCATCTACCGGACCGTCGCCGTCCTCATGGCCGTCGCGGACCGCAACCGGGAGGGGGCCGGCATGAGCGACGTGGCTGCCGCCACCGGGCTCACGAGCCCGACGGTGCATCGCATCCTGCGTGCATTGACCAACCTCGGGCTGGTTATCCAGACGGGAAGCCGGCGATATGCGCTCGGCCCCATTGTCTACGACCTGGGCCTTACGGCTGCGCCGCGCTTCGACCTTCAGAACCTGACGCGGGACATCACGGACCGACTGGCCGAAGAAACCGGCGACACCGTCTTTTTTTCCCGGCTGAGCGGCAACGACATGGTCTGCGTCAGCCGCACCAGCGGCTCCTTCCCGGTCAAGACATTGATCACCGATGTCGGCCTTCGCCGTCCGCTCGGCGCGGGCGCCAGCGGGCTCGCGGTTCTGTCTGCAATGCCTGAGGATGAAGCGCTTGCCCTGATCGACACCAACGAAGCGGCCTATGCAGCGCAGGGACGGACAATCGACCAGGTTCGCGAGGAGGTTGCCGCCGCACGGCGTACAGGACATGTAGAGAGGGACATTCCCGCGCTTGGCGCGCGAACCATCTCCGCACCCCTGTGCGATCCTTCCGGCCGCCCTTTCGGCTCCATCAGCATCAGCTCGATCAGCCAGCGCATGAGCGGCGACCACCTTGCCTCGTGCCTTGGGGCTCTGACAAAGGCCGTGGCCGAAGTACAGAAGCGCGTGAACGTGAACTACTCATCGCACAAGCAGTGAACGAAGCCTTCGCGGATGCCCCCAGCAACGTCCGCCTATCCGGCAACCAGATGGCCGCCGCCGATGTCGCGCAGCGTGACCCGGACCGGTTCATCGCCCACGGCGCGCGTCGGGCTCGGGATTTCGCCGTCCATGCGGGCGAAATGCGCACGCCTGCGTGCCGGATCCGGCATGGGAACCGCCTCGATCAATCGTCGCGTATAGGGATGCGCCGGGTTGGAAAACACCTGGTCGCGCGTGCCCATCTCCACGATCTGGCCGAGATACATCACCGCCACACGATCGGAGATATTCTCCACCACCGCCATGTCATGCGAGATGAACAGATAGGCAACGCCAAGCTCCCGCTGCAATTCGCGCAGCAGTTCCAGTACGCGGGCCTGCACGGAGACATCGAGCGCCGACACGCTTTCGTCAGCGATCACCAGCTTAGGGCCCAATGCGAGCGCGCGGGCAATGCAGATGCGCTGCCGCTGGCCACCTGAAAACTCGTGCGGATAGCGCTCCATGGCGTCGACCGGCAGGCCGACGCGCTCGAACAGCGTGGCGACACGGTCGCGGCATTCGCGCTTGCCGGCGATCTTATGGATGAGCAGCGGCTCGGCCACCAGATCACCGACGCGCATGCGCGGATCGAGCGAGGCGAACGGGTCCTGAAACACCATCTGCACGTCGCGACGCACCGCCTTGCGCTGGTCCCTGTCAAGGGAGGCGAGGTCACGCCCGCCGACCCTGATGGAGCCGGCATAAGGGACCAGCCCGGCCAACGCCTTGGCGGTGGTGGACTTGCCGCAACCGGATTCGCCGACCAGCGCCAGCGTCTCGTTGGGGCGGATGTCGAAGGACACGCCTTCCACCGCATGAACCCGCCGCTGGACACGCCCGAGCAAACCGCCGCGCAGGTCGAAGCGCACCTGAAGGTCGGCGACCGCCGCGACCGGCCCCGTGCTGCCCGGCGTGCGGCTTTCCTGTCTTCCGGCACCGGAGCCGATGCGCGGCACGGCGGCCAGCAACACCCTTGTGTAGTCGGTCGCCGGGGCTTCGAAGATCTGCCCGACCGGCCCTTCCTCGACCATCGCACCGTCGCACATGACGATGACGCGATCGGCCATTTCGGCGACGACGCCCATATCGTGGGTGATGAGGATGATGCTGGTGCCCCGCGTACGCTGGAGATCGCGCAGCAGCTCCAGCACCTCGCCCTGCACGGTCACGTCAAGCGCGGTGGTCGGTTCGTCGGCGATCAGCACATCCGGGTTGAGCGCGAGCGCCATGGCGATCATGACGCGCTGGCGCATGCCGCCGGAAAGCTCGTGGGGAAACTGCTTCATGCGGGTTCCGGCTTCCGAAATCCGCACGGCGCGCAGCGCCTCTATCGCCTTCTCATGCGCCTGCGCGCGCGACAGCGAGGTATGGGTCTCGATGGCCTCGGTAAGCTGGCGGCCGATGCTCAGCACCGGGTTCAGCGAGGTCATAGGCTCCTGAAAGATCATTGCCACGCGGTTGCCGCGGATGCGGCGCATGCGGCCTTCGTCAAGGCGCGCGAGATCGGTATCGCCGAGCATGATCGAGCCGGCGGAAACATAGGCGGCGGGCTGTGGCAGCAGGCCCATGACGGCAAGCGAGGTCATCGACTTGCCGGACCCGGATTCGCCGGCGATGCACAGCGTCTCGCCCCGCCCCAGCGTGAACGACAGGTCGCGCACCACATCGCGCGCACCATCCTCGCCGCGCACCGTGACGGTCAGTCCCGAGATGGCGAGGACCGGTTCGCCGGGTGCGGCGGGGGCCGAAGCTCCCGCCGCGATCCTGGTGCCCGTCGCGCTCATTCGAAGACGCAGCGCGGGAAGTAGAAGGACACGACCCAGTTGGGCATGTCGACGATCTCGCTTATGCGCAGATCGCCGCACACCGACACCAGCATATAGGCGTCGACCGGATCGAGATTGTAGCGGCCAGCCAGCAGATCGACCATCTGGGCGACGGCGCTCCTGGCGCCCTCCATCAGGTCCGGTCCGACACCGGTCGTCACCTCGTAGCCCTTGGCGTCGAGATGGCGGGTCACCGGCCCCGACGTGGTGAAGCGCGGCGTCTTGAGGTTCGCCCCCTTCACCAGATCGAGGGTGAGCACGACATCCATCGGGCTCTCGATCGCCGTGCCGCAGACCTCGCCATCGCCCTGCGCGGCATGGGTGTCGCCCACCGAGAACAGCGCGCCCGCCACTTCCACCGGCAGGTAGAGCGTGGTGCCGGCGGCGAGATCGCGGATATCGAGGTTGCCGCCGACACGACGCGGCGGCACGACGGAGTGCAGCCCCTTTTCGGCCGGCGCATTGCCGATGGTGCCGGCGAACGGCTTCAGCGGCACGCGGCCATGCTTGCCGAACAGCGCCGGCTCCAGCGTCGAGGCGTCGTATTTCCAGATCGTCAGCGCCGGTTCCTTGAAGTCGTCGGCGAGCAGGCCGAAGCCCGGAATGTTCGCCGTCCAGCCGAAGCCGGACGGTTTGAACTCCTCGATGGTCACCTTCAGCGCATCGCCCGGCTCGGCCCCGTCCACGAATATCGGCCCGGTGACCGGGTTGATCCTGGCGAAATCGAGTCTGGCTATGTCTTCCACGGTGCTCTCCGGCGACAACTGGCCGCCGGAAGAGTCAAGACACTCGAAGAAGATGGTCGAGCCGGGAGCCACCCTCTCGGCCGGGGCAAGCGCGTTGTCCCAGCCGAAATGGTGGTGGCGCCCGTGGATAGTGTAGTTGCAGCTATTGCACATCGTTCACATACACATGGTCATAGTTGACGGGGATATGGACCGGGTCGACATAGAGGTTGTCGCCGCCGCCCATGCGCGCGGATTTCAGCGTGAAGCGCTGCTCGTTGAAGACCGGCGCCCAGGGGGCGTCCTCCATGATCTTCACATAGATATCGCTCCACGCCTTGTTGCGTTCCTCGGCCTTGGCCGGATCGACGATGGAGTCGGCTTCCGCCGCCTTCCTGTCGAGCTCTTCGTTGCAATACCACGACCAGTTCCAGCCGCCCGGAACCGCGCCGCCACAGCCGAGGATCGGACCGTAGAAGTTCGACGGATCGGGAAAGTCGGCGATCCACGCCATGCCGCCCGACCAGATCATCGGGGCGCCCTCCTTCTCCCCGCCGGCGGCGATGACGTTGGCCTGCGCCAGTGCCTGGATGTTGGCCTTGATGCCGATGGCTGCCAGATCCTGCTGGATGCCCTGTGCGATGCGCGGGTTGGGATCGGTGTTCATGACGTAGAGGTCTGTCTCGAACCCATCGGCAAAGCCGGCCTCGGCCAGCAGGGCCTTGGCCTTGTCCGCGTCATAGGCATAGCCCTTGTAATCCGTGGCGTAGCCCGGCATGGAGGGCGGCAGCGGCTGGTTGGCCGGGACGGCGCGGTTGTTGATGAGCTGGACGATGCGTTCCTTGTTGATGGCCATGTTGACGGCCTGCCGCACCTTCACATTGTCGAAGGGCGGGATGTTGACGTTCATGGTCACATAGCCGGTGTGGAGCTGACCGCCCTCGACCACGCGCGCCTTCTGCTCGGGATCGTTCATCACTTCCTGGAACTTGGCCGGCGGAATGCCATCGCCCGGAATGTCGATCTCGCCCTTTTGCAGGCGCAGCAGCGCCACGATCGGCTCCTGCCCGATCTCAAAGGTGATGGTGTCGAGATGTGGCAGGCCCTTGTTCCAGTAATCCTCGTTCTTCTGGAACACGACGCGCTGGCCGAGCGTCCATTCGCCGAGCTTGAAAGCACCGGTGCCGACCGGGTTCTTGCCGAAGTCGGCGCCATACTTCTCGACCTCTTCCTTCGGCACGACGTGGCTGAAATTGATGGCCATGACATGCAGGAACGTGGCGTCGGGGCGGGTCAGCTCGAACTTGATGGTGAGCGGATCGACCACGGTGATCCCTGAAACGCCGTCGGCCTTGCCTTCGGCCGCTTCGTCATAGCCCTTGATGGAGGCGAAGAAGCCCTGGCCGGGGCTCTGGGTTTCCGGATTGACGACACGGTCGATGGAATATTTCACATCTTCCGCCGTCATCTCGCGGCCGTTGTGGAATTTCACGCCCTGCCGCAGCTTGAAGGTGAAGGTCTGGCCGTCCTCCGAAATCTCGTAGCTTTCGGCGAGGTCGGGCACCAGTTCGGTGGTGCCGGGCTTGTAGTCCATGAGCCCGTCGAACAGGCTCTTGATCATCGACCAGTTCTGCCAGTCATAGCCTATGGCCGGATCGAGCGTAGCGACGTCGTCCTTGTAGGTGATGATGATCGAGCCGCCGTTCTTCGCATCCGGATTAGGCGTCACTTGCGCGGAGGCGGCGGACAGGCCGAGCGCCAGCGCGGCTGCCGCCACCGTTGAAACGAGATAGGTCTTCATTGCTGTTCCCTTTCTTTGGTTATCTGAGCTTGATGCGGGGATCGATGAGCGGCGCGATGATGTCGGCCAGAAGGTTGCCGAGCACGATGGCGAAGGCGGAAACCAGCGTGACGCCCATGATGATGGGGATGTCGACGCGCTGGATCGCCTGCCAGACGAGCTGACCGATGCCGGGCCAGCCGAACACGCTTTCGACGACCACGATGCCGCCCATCAGGATGCCGATGTCGATGCCGATCATGGCGATGATGGGCAGGATGGCGTTGGGCAGGGCGTGGCGGATCAGCACCGTGGCGCGAGCCAGCCCCTTGGCGCGTGCGGTGCGGATATAGTCCTGCCGCAGAACGTCGATCATCGACGAACGCATCATGCGCGCATACCAGCCCGAACTCATCACCGCGACGGTGAGCGAGGGCAGCACGAGATGCGAGAAGGTGCCGTAGCCGCCGATCGGGAACCAGCTCAGCCTCACGGCGAAGACATAGAGCAGCAGCAGTCCGACCACGAATTGCGGGGCCGAAACGCCGATGAAGGACACCACCATCAGCGACTGGTCTGTCCTGGTGCCGCGCCGCACCGCCGCCACCAGCCCCATGGTGAGGCCGATCAGCAGTTCGAACACGATCGCCCCCAGCATCAGCAGCAGGGTGGCCGGCAGGCGCGCCGCGATGAGTTGCGACACCTCCGAACGCTGGATGTAGGAGCGTCCGAGATCGCCATGCAGCAGGTTCCACAGGTAGCGCCCATATTGCACGAGGAAGGGCTGGTCGAGGCCAAGCTGGCGGCGGATGCTCTCCACCGTGGCCGGCGTGGCGCTGCGGCCCGCGATCTGGCGCACCGGGTCGGCCGGCAGCAGATAAAGCAGGGCAAAGGTGATCAGCGAGATGCCGATCAGGATCAGCGCCGACTGGATGATGCGCCTGCTGAGATAGGAGATCATGCGCGCCCCCGCTGGGTCGGGTCGAGGATGTCGCGCAAGGCGTCGCCTACGAGATTGAAGGCCAGCGCCAGCGCGAGGATGGCGACGCCGGGGAAGAAGACCAGCCAGGGGGCCGCCTGGAAATAGGTCTGGTTCTCGAAGATGATGTTGCCCCACGAAGGCGTGGGCGGCTGCACGCCGATGCCGAGATAGGAGAGCGTCGCCTCGAGCAGCACCGTGGTGGAGATGCCGAGCGTACCCCACACGATGATGGTGGGAACCAGATGCGGCAGGATGTGCAGGAAGAGGATGCGCGCACCGCTCGCACCGATGGTACGCTCGGCGTCGATGAACTCGCGCTCCGCCAGCGAACTGGTCTGCGTGTACATGACGCGCGCGGTCTGCACCCAGTTCACCAGAGCGATGACCAGCGCCACGATCCACAGGCTCGGCTGGAAGACCGCGGCAAGGCAGATCGCCAGAAGCAGGGCCGGAAAGGCCATCATCAAGTCGGTGAAGCGCATAAGGACCGAGCCGATCCAGCCGCGATAGTAACCCGCCACCACACCGATCAGCGTGCCGATGATCAGGGCGATGCCATTGGCAATGATGCCGATGAACAGCGAGGTGCGCGCGCCATAGAGGATGCGGGTCAGCAGGTCGCGTCCCAGAAGATCTGTACCGAGCCAGAAGGTCGCGTTCGGCGGCAGCGGTTCGCCGGACAGGGTGAGCCCGTCGAATATCTGCTCGTCCGGCCGGAAATTGGTGAGATAGGGCGCGAGCGCCGCACCCGCCACCACGATGACGATGATGATCATGCCGATCAGCGCCAGCGGCCGGCGCACCAGCTTCCCCAGCGCGCCCTTGCGCGGCCTCGTCGCCACGGGCTGGGCGTCAGGCGTGATTACGTTGGTCATTCCCGTCCCCGGCCCCGTCCTTGTCCTCGGCCATGGCAACCACGCGCAAGGCGGCCTCCTCCACGCTGACCTGCCAGCTCATCGCCAGCGAGCGCAGCCGCGCGAAGCCCTGCTCGTAGTCGCTGTCCTTTGCCAGCGCGGCCACCGCACGCACGATGGTGTGGCGTTCCGCAACCCGCGCCTGAAGCGCGTCGATGCGCGCGGCGAGCTGCTTGCGCTCCTCGAAATTCTGCCTTGCGATCAGCAGGCTGGAATAGACGCCGGCCGCGCCCACTGGCTTCAGCAGGTGTGCATTGGCGCGGTGCGTGAACAGCGCCCATTCGATGCGGCCCGGCGCCTCGGAGCCGATCAGCGCGATCAGCGGCATGGGCGCTTCGCCCGGCTGCCACGGAAATTGTTCGTCAAAGCCGAGATCGACGTCGAAGAACACGAAGTCCGCCGAAAGGGCTGCTGGCGGCAGTTCGGGCCAGCAGTCGATCGCCGTCAGGCCGATGGCCGACAGTTGTCGCACCATGGTCTGCGCCGTCGGATGCGGCCGGTGCAGCACATAGGCGGTCGCGCCGCCGAGATTGGGAATGCGGCTGCGCCGGCTCATCGCTCCCCTCTCCCCGGCACCACCCTCAGCCGCGGCGTGCCGAACTGGGCGTTGCGATCGTAGCGGGACAGATAGGGATCGGGCGCGACCTCGCCTTCGCGGCCTATGATGCGGAAACCGGCCCCCTCGATTTCACCGATCACCACCGGCAGGGTGGCATGCTGGGTGTGCGTGTCGATGGCGGTCGCGCCAAAAGGCGTTTCAAAGCGGCGCGCTGCAAAGGCTGCGGGCAGATCCGCCCAGCCGGCATCCGGATTCTGTCCGAGGATTTCCGCCAGAATGCGCACGCTGGCATAGGCGGCCGCTTCGAAAGAACTGCCAGGACTGTAGCCCGTCCCGCCGGCACCGGCTTCATGAAAATATGGACCTGCCGAAAGATGCCCGTTGCCGGCCTCCCCGATCGCCTCCAGCTCGCATTCGGTCAGGTTGCACGAAACGACCGGGCAGTGGTGTGGCAGGAAGTGCGCGTCCTGGCGCCCAAGTTCCGCATAGGCCTTGAGAAAGGCGTAGGACGACAAGCCGATCAGATTGTTGAAGACGAAATCCGGGCGCGTGGCGCGGATTTCCTCGATCAGCCGGGCGACCTCCGTTTCGCCGAGCGGCAGGTAGCGTTCGCCGCGCACTTCCCCGCCGGCATCGGCGATCAGGTCGCGGGCCACGCGGTTCATCTCCCAGCCCCAGATATAGTTGGAACCGAGCAGGAAGCCGTTGGCCCCGAAGCGCGGCACGACGTGGGAAAACAGCGGCAGCAATTGCTGGTTGGGGCATGCGTGCATGTAGACGACATGATCGCTGGTCTCGAAGCCCTCGTAGGGACAAGCATACCACAGCGTGCCGCCGAAACGCTCCAGAATGGGGATGGCTTCCTTGCGGCTCCAGGAGGTAATGCAGCCGACGATGTGCCGGGCGCTGCTCTTCTGGAGGATTTCGGCGCAGCCGGTCGCGTAGCCGTCGGCATTGCCTTGCGGATCGTAGTCCACGGGCACGAATGCAATCGGGCTGGAGGGATCGGCATTGACATCCGCGATTGCGGACAACGCACCCGTGCGGCAGGCATCGGAAACGAGCCGATAATTGCCGGAACGCGAATAAAGAATGCCGATTTCGACGCGGCGCTTCAAGAATTCCCCCCAGAAAAGAAAATGCCCCGCAGCCACGCGTGAAGAAGCGGAGCTTACGAGGCATTTTTGCCATTCGGCGAGCAAGGCCGATATGTATGTTCAAGCCTAGCCGACCGCCCAACGTAGTCAAGCGGAAAGCGCGGGGCCGGCCTACACGGTTGCCGGGTCGAGCGCCGGCTTGTCCTTCCAGCGGCCGATGATCGCCGCGAGATCGGCCGTGCGGAAGGCGTCGCGCAGCGCATCGAAGGACGGCAGCACGAAATAGGCGCGCTGGAACTTGTCGATCTCATAGGTGGTGCGCATCACCGTCTCCAGATCGAAGGGCACGCGGTGCGCATCCGGGCTCTCCACCGCGAACTGAAGCTCGGTGAAGGACGACATCAGCCCGGCGCCGAACGCCTTCAACTCCTGTCCCGGCTCTTGCATGAGCCCGTATTCGGCCGTGTACCAGTAAAGCCGCGTGATCATCTCGTCGCCGCCCAGCGCGATCGCCTCGCCCGCCCTTTCGCCATAGGCCTGCATGAAATCGGCGAAGACGGGCTGGGTGAGGATCGGCACATGGCCGAAGAAGTCGTGGAACATGTCCGGCTCGACGATGTAGTCCAGTTCCTTTTGCGTGCGCAGCCAGTTGGTGACGGGGAAGCGCCGCGCCGCCAGATGCCCGAAGAACGGCTCGGCGGGAATGAGCCCCGGCACGGCGACGATCTCCCATCCCGTCAGTCGGCGCAGCCGGTCGCTGACCTCGCCGAAATCGGGAATGCGCTCCAACAGGCCGAGCGCGTCGATACCGTCCAGATAGGCGCGATGCGCGAGCCGGCGGGTCAGCTTGGTCTGGCGGTCGCACAGCGTGCGCCACACGGCCTGCTCCTCCTCGCTGTAATCGTAGTCCTGCGCCACCGTGAAGTCGGGCCGGCAGACCGAATAGTTTCCGCGCAAGCCCTGGGCCGCGCATTCGCGGGCATATTCGGCAATGCTGATCGTCATCTTCTCCTCCCTCGACGGCGAATGCTGTCATTCTAGCAAGAGGTCGTGGAGGATTTCGGCCTGCTTGCTGGGCATATGCCGGTAATTGGAGCATAATCCCCTCCAAAATATCGACAGGGGAGTGGATATGCCTCAATTCGATGCCTTCGAGATCAGGATGCTCGACATTCTCCAGCGCGAGGGGCGCAAGCCGGTGACGGAACTGGCGGAAGAGATCGGCCTGTCGCCGACACCTTGCGCACGCCGCTTCGAGGCGCTGCGGGAGACCGGCGTCATCAAGGGCTTCTCGGCGCAGCTCAGCCGCAAGGCGCTGGGGCTTGCAGTGGAGGTGTTCATCCGGGTGCGCCTGACAAGCCACAGCGATGAGTCGCCCGAACATTTCATTGCCGCCGTGCAGCGCATGGACGAAGTCTCCGCCTGTTGGACGATGACCGGCGACCACGATTTCCTGCTGCATGTGATGGTGCCCGCGGTGGACGACCTCAACGATTTCGTCATGCACCGGCTGATGCGGCTGAAAGGAGTGCGCGACGTGCACACCCAACTGGTGCTGCAGAACATCAAGGGGCCGGGACGAACGCCCCTCGGCCATCTCGGCCCGTAACCGGGCCGGGCACCGGCGGGCGACTCACCATCGATGTGATTCCCGGCCTTGCGTCGTTCGCCGCAAGACTCGCCGACTGGCGGGAAACCGGCCGCTTGGCGGCCACCGAATCACCGTCCCATTTTGGGTCAAGATAACTTTTCGTTTCAGTTCATATTTCATCTAACAGTATGAAAAGAAACGGTATTCCGTCAGGGGAGCGCGCTTTTCCGGATCACGATTTTGCGCGTCGGATCTTCGAAATTAACCTTTTGTTAACCATTTCCTCCATACACCGGAGCAACCGAAAATTAACCAAGATGACTGACGTGTTAACTCAACCCCGGCCGATCCGCCTCAAGGGTCGCTCCTTCCTTGCGCTTGCCCTGACCCCGGAGTTGCCCTTCGAGGACTGGCTGGCGCGGCTTGATGATCTGGCGGCCCGTTCGGCAGGATTTTTCCTGCGACGGCCGGTGGTGCTCGACGTTCAGGACCTGGACATCGACCGCACGCAGCTTCGCGAACTCGTCGGCCAGCTCGGCGCGCGCAATGTGCGCATCATGGGCATCGAAGGCGCGCGCCCCTCGCTGCTGGCCGCCGACCTGCCGCCGGCCATGAGCGATGGACGCCCCGCCTCGGACTTCGAAGCTCCGGTCGCCGACGAGGCCGGTGACGGGACGGACGCGGCGGACGCCGTCGAAAGCGCCGACCTTTCCAGCACCACCCTTGCCGGGCCGACCCCGGCCAAGGCCGCGCCTTCGATGATCGTCACCCAGCCGGTGCGCTCGGGGCAATCGCTGTTCTTCCCCGAAGGGGACGTGACCGTCGTCGGTTCGGTCGCATCGGGCGCGGAAATCGTCGCCGGCGGCTCGATCCACATCTACGGCACGCTGCGGGGCCGGGCCATGGCAGGCACGACCGGCAACGCCTCGGCGCGGATCTTCTGCCGCAAGCTCGAGGCGGAGCTGATCGCCATCGACGGGTTCTACAAGACGGCCGAGGACATGGCGCCGGACCTGCGCGGCAAGGCGGTGCAGATCTGGCTCGAAGGCGATGCGATCAAGGTAGAGACATTCGGCTGAGCCGAAGGCGGTTCACACACACTGGAGAGGCCAATGGGCAAGGTAATCGTGGTTACATCTGGCAAGGGCGGCGTCGGCAAGACGACATCGTCCGCCGCGCTGGGCGCCGCCCTTGCGCAGAATGGCGAAAAGGTCGTGGTGGTGGACTTCGACGTCGGCCTGCGCAACCTCGACCTCGTCATGGGCGCGGAACGGCGGGTCGTCTATGACATCGTCAACGTCATCCAGGGCGAAGCCAAGCTGACGCAGGCGCTGATCCGCGACAAGCGGCTGCAGACGCTCTATCTGCTGCCGGCCTCGCAGACGCGCGACAAGGACAACCTCACGCCCGAAGGCGTCGAGAAGGTCATCGCCGCCCTGAAGAACGCCTTCGACTGGGTCATCTGCGACAGCCCCGCCGGCATCGAGCGCGGCGCGACGCTGGCCATGCGCCATGCCGACGTGGCCATCGTCGTCACCAATCCGGAAGTCTCGTCGGTGCGCGACAGCGACCGCATCATCGGCCTGCTCGATTCCAAGACGCTCAAGGCCGAGAACGGCGAGGACATGGAGAAGCACCTGCTTCTCACCCGCTACGACCCCAGCCGGGCCGAACGCGGCGACATGCTGAAAGTGAGCGACGTCCTCGAAATCCTGTCGATCCCGCTGCTCGGCATCATACCGGAGAGCATGGACGTGCTGCGCGCCTCCAATGTCGGCTCGCCGGTGACGCTGGCCGACGGCCGCAGCGCGCCGGCTATCGCCTATTTCGACGCCGCGCGCCGGCTGCGGGGCGAAAGCCTGCCGGTCAACGTACCGGGCGAAAAGCGGGGCCTGCTCGGCAAGATCTTCGGAAGGAAAGCGGCATGAACCTGTTCCGTCTCTTTTCCCGCAGCCAGTCGGCCCCCGCCGCGCGCGAGCGCTTGCAGGTGCTGCTCGCCCACGAGCGCGCTTCATCCGGCGATTCGGACCTCGTCAACCGGCTGCGCGACGAGATCCTGCGCGTCATTTCCAAGCACATGCATATCGACGAAGACAAGGTCTCCGTGAAGATGGAGCGCGGCGGCCAGGTCTCGACGCTCGCCGTCGACATCGAGATCCCGTTCGACGCGGCCAAGAAGAAGGCTGAAGCGGGCAAGAAGAAGAAGGCGGCCTGAGGGCCGCCATCGGCCGGACCATATCGCGTCCCGACGGGCGCGGCGATGATGCGGCAAACGGATACCGCTTTGCGGTCCATTTCCCCAAGGCGGCCCAGGGGGGCTTATCAAGGAGGGACAACATGACCCGGCTCGCACTTCTGAAAAGGCTGAAGGAAGTCCAGCAGATGCCCCGCTATCAGGGGCGCGACATCACCACCATCAGCGCGGTGCTCTCCAACGAGGCGCTGGCCAAGCATGTGGAGGTCTGCGAGGAAGCCGCGGGCGCCACGCCCCCGGCGGCAAAGGTCGGCAACGGGGCCGCGCCGGCGCATGCCGGCAGGGCCTGAGGCGCGACGTCCGTCTATTTCGCCTTTTGCGAGCGGATGCTCTCTTCCAGCATCTCGGCCAGCCGGACCGCCCGGCAGGCGTCATCGAGTTCCCGCGCCAGGGCATCCGCTATATCGGTGTCTGAAGGCGTGTCGATTTCGGCCCAGTTGATGTGGCTGGACGCCTCGATGCCGGCCTCGACGCCCATATCGGCATAGAGGGCGTTGATCGCCTCGGCAGCCTCGACATGGTCGAGCGTTGCGAACATGGCCAGATGGGCAAGCACGGCCTGCTCGCCGGGCCGGTCCCGGCCGAGGCTGCGCCAGCGTTGCGCGGTGCCGGCAAGCTTGCGGGACCCAACCACGATATTATAGGCCCCGTCGCACATGGTGCCGGGAATGGCGCGGTAGGTGCCGTGGATGCCCCGGCTGCGCAACATGGCCATCACCGGCTCGCACAGCACCCGGTAGCTGGTTCCGATACGATCGCGCAAGGCAGGACCGATGGAAAACACCATCGAAAGATTGACCACGCCGGGACCCTGCACAACCGCGCCGCCGCCCGTGTCGCGCGTGTGGACCTGCCAGCCGCGCGCGGCGGAAGCCGCCACCGCCGCCTTGAAACCGGAACGGCTCTCGTGGCTTCGCGGCACCACGATGCAGGGCGCGGTCTGCCACAGCAGCCATGTCAGCCCGGGACTGCCGTCGGCAGCCGCCAGCATCGCCCGTTCCTCCGCCAGCGCCTCCTCATACGGCAGGCGCAGCAGAACGCCCGGCCCATCGGCCTTCCCGGCCTCGCCGCCTTGCACCTGCGCAAGCTTCTCTCTCGTCATCATCACCACCGCCACCTGATCGCCTCGCACGGATCTGACAGGAACGCCACCTCGCCCGCGCCGTCAACAGCCCGGTGGCTAAAGCAGGGACAATCCCCCAACAACCCGCCACGGCGCCGAGATCCTCACCACCGAGATGGCTGTCTTCGAATGGCACTAGACTGCGCAGTACCCGCAATTCCGCCCGGCGGTAGGTGGCTGATCAAGCAGAGCGGCCTGTCAGGCCCCGGCGCTGTCCAGCACGCAGCGGCGCGTCAATTCCCGGATGAACAGGCGCTGGATCGAGGAAATCCTCTGGTCCAGCTTCGATACGATCACCAGCGGCGAGGCATAGCGCTCAGCCGGCGAATTCAGGCGCCGCATCTGGCCGCTCTCCTCCCACTGGCGGGCGAAATGCTCGGGCAGATAACCGATGACACGGCCGCTGAGGATGAGAATGGCCTGCGCCTCCATGGTGGAGGACTGAATGCGCACCCGTGCGTCTGGATAGAAGTCGATCTCCGACTTGTTGGCATAGGAACGCACGATGAAATCGTGGCGCGCGATCTCCTCCGGCGTCAGGGCGGCCGGATCGGCATGGAACAGCGGATGGCGGTGGCTGCAATAGAGTGAATGCATCTCGTGGTAGAACAGCTTCTCGCGAAAATCCGGACCGATCCGCATCGGCGGGGTCAGCGCGATGTCGATGCCGTCCCGGGCCAGTTCGTCCATGAGCGCCTTCGGGTGGGTGACCAGAAGTTCGATCTCGGCATCCTTGACCTGCCGCAGGCAGGCCTCCATCACCGCATCCATGGGCAGGCCGGGATCGGTTACGGTGTTGGCGACGACGCCGACGCGCAGCGTTCCCACGATCTCCTTGCGCAACTCGCCCAGCCGCCCTTCGAAACTCGACACGGCCGCCACGAGGCTCTTCGACGCCTCGTAAACCTCGCGCCCCTTCTCGGTGAGATGGAAGCCGCGCCTGCCCCGGCGGCACAGCTCGAAGCCGACCCGTTCCTCGAGCGCCTTCAGGTGGAAGGAAAGCGTCGACTGGCTCATGCCGAGCGCCAGCTGCGCACCGCCGAAGCCGCCATTCTCGATGATCGAACGGAATACGGCGAGGCCGCGCAGATCCGACGGCGAGAACCGCATGGTCATCTCCTCACGCTGGTAATTACATCGATGATATCGAAATATAATGAGAAAGAAAGGTGTTTATCCATGCATGCTTCCCGCCCCTAATGAGCCGGAGGCAAGATGTCGCCATCAGCAGGGAGAAGAAACTTGACCAGCCAGATCATCCTCGACACCAGTCGCCAGCGCCTGTCGCCCCCGGGCCATTGGGACTGGCACATCCCCACGCCGTTCTCGCAGGGCTGGAGGATCGGCCCGATGGTCTTCGTGGGCGGGCAGTTGTCGGCCGACCGGCATGGCAATGTCCTCGGCAAGGGCGACATCGAGATCCAGACGCAGAACGTGTTCGAGAACATCACCCGGGTGCTGGCCAGCGCCGGCGCCACCTGGAAAGACGTCGTCAAGCTCAACACCTATTATGTCTTCGACGGCGAGGGCGACGAAATCCAGGATTTCTGGGAAAAGATGACCCGCGTGCGCCTGCGCTACATCGCCGATCCGGGCCCGGCGGCCACGGCCGTGCGGGTCGCCGGCCTGATGTATGAGGGCTTCCTCATCGAGGCCGAGGTCGTGGCCATCATCGGCGGGCAGAACGCCGCCACAGCCTTCCTCGGACAGGGCTGACCGCTCTTGCGGGCCGGCGGAGCGGCAACGGACATGAGCATCGACGCCATCGAACTGACGCAGCGTTTGCTTGCCGTCGACACCACCAACCCGCCGGGCGCGGAAGATGCCGCCATCGACCTTCTGGAGGCCATTCTGGGGGAAGCGGGCTTTGCCTTGCGCCGCCATCGCTTCAGTCCGGGCCGGTCCAACCTCGTCGCCCATCTTGCCGGGCGCCGGCCGGGTCCGGCGCTCGCCTTCACCGGCCATCTCGACACGGTGCCGCTCGGTGACACCGCCTGGTCGCGCCATCCGCTGGGTGAGATCGACGCCGACGGAAGAATCTATGGCCGCGGCAGCAGCGACATGAAGGGCGGCGTCGCCGCCTTTGTGACGGCTGCCATCGCTGCGGCACGGACCGGCACAATCGGGCGCGATGTGGTGCTCGTCCTGACCGCAGGCGAGGAGCGCGGCTGCGAAGGCGCGGTCGCGATGCGCCGCGACAAGGTGGAACTGCCTGAGATCGGTGGCTGGGTGGTGGCCGAGCCCACGGCCAATCGCCTCGGGCTCGGCCACAAGGGCGCCCTGTTCCTCAAGCTTGAATTCACCGGCCGTACCGCCCATTCGGCCATGCCCCAGCTCGGCGACAATGCGGTCTACCGGGCGGCGCAAGCCGCCCTGGACATCCGCGACCTCGAACTGGGCGGAGACGCGCACCCGGTGCTCGGCAGCCCGACCCGCAATGTCAGCCTGCTTCAGGGCGGCCATGCCATCAATGCGGTGCCCGACCGGGCGGAGTTGGTCATGGACATCCGCTCAGTGCCCGGCATGGACCACGACACCCTTGTCGAGATCGTTCGCCAACGCACCGGCAGGCAGGCCGCGCTGTCGATCCTTTACGACCTTCCCCCGGTGTGGACGAACGAGCAAGACGCCTTCGTGGCCCGTTGCCGCGCCGCGCTGAGCAAACATGGCTGCCGCGACACGTCACCCATCGGCATGCCGTTCTTCACCGATGCGGCCATACTGGCGGCCATGGCGCCCGCGCCCGTGGTCATCATTGGTCCGGGCGAACCCGCGCAGGCGCACCGCACCGACGAATGGTGCGAAATGGCCGAGATCGAGCGCTCGGTCGACATCTATCGCACCCTGATCGCGGACTGACTTCGCAGCAACGCTGCGGGCCCGGCTCGCCATGCGTTGGACAGGGCGCGTGGCGAGCCGAAGCGTTGATAGGTCCTCAAAACAATCCGGAAGCCGGCTCCGCATTCCGCTGCAATACCGCAGGCGCCCGCATTCCCCGCCAGTCTGGAATTGCCAATGACGGGTGGATCTTCACATCGATAAAATCGAAACAGCTATCGATAACTCGACGTTGATTAATATGAGGCCGACCGTAAGCTGATCCGACACAACAGCCTGCACTCTGAGAGGATCTGCAAAAGGTTGGAACACGCCGGGCAAGCTCCTGCGCCGGCCCGTGTCGTTGCCGGAAACCCGACGCGATCGTCGACGGTTCCGGCATCGAATTCCGCAACAAAGGGAACATTCAATCGGGAGGAAACCTTGAAGTCAGTCATTCGCCTGTGTGCCTCGGCACTTCTCACCGCAGCTTTGTCGCTCAGCGCCTCCGGCATCTCGGCAGCCGCCGATCTGCTGGAACGGATCAAGGAAAAGGCCGAGATCGTCATCGGCACCGAGGCGCGCTATCCGCCGTTCGAGTTCGTCGAGAACGGCAAGGTCGTTGGCTACAACATCGATCTGTTCGATGCCGTCATGCAGGGCCTGCCCGAGGTGAAGGTGTCGAGGTTCGATCTCCCCTTCCAGGGCTTGCTTCCGGGCCTTCAGGCGCTGAAGTTCGATGCCATCGTCACCTCCGTGGCCGTCAACAAGAAGCGGTACGAGACGTATCGCCTGTCGCTTCCGGTCGCCGACGCGACGCTGACCTTCGTCAAGCGCAAGGGCGACGACACGCTGAACAAGGCAGAGGACCTGAGCGGCCGCATCGTCGGCTCGCAGGCCGGATCGGCGCAGCTCAAGGGCGCGGAAAACCTGTCGGCGGAACTGGAGGCGTCCGGCAAGGCGCCCATGAAAAGCATCCAGACCTATCTGGACTATAACGAAGCTTATGCGGACCTCGCCGCCGGCCGCATCGATGCGGTGGTGAACGCACTGCCGAACCTGCTTTACCTGCAGGCCCAGCGCGGAGACGTCTTCGAAACCGTACCTGCCACCTTCGGCCCCGCTTCTTATTTCAGCTGGGCTTTCCGCCAGGACGACGACAGCCGGCCGCTGGCCGACTTCATCGACGAGCGGCTTCGCACGCTGGCCGCCGACGGCACCATCGAGACGCTGCAGAAGAAGTGGTTCGGCTCCACCACTGCGCTGCCGACCGACACGCTGCCGGAACCGCAGAGCTGAGTCCGGCGAAGCCGGGGAGGTTTCTTGCCTCCCCGGCGTTCAGGCGGGCCGTTGCGCCGCCTCCCACGGTACAGGCCCCGGGCCGGACTGTCCGGCTCCGATTTTCCCCAAGGTGAACTCAAGTGGCTACCGTTTCCCTCATCTACGACAATCTGCCCATGCTGCTGTGGGGCGCGGGCATCACCGTGCTGGTGTCCGGCGTGGCGATCGTGCTCGGCATGCCGCTCGGCCTTGTGCTGTGCTTCGGCCTGACCTCTTCGCGTGCCTGGGTGCGTCATCTCTCGCGGCTCTACCAGAGTGTGTGGCGCGGCACGCCGATCCTGGTGCAGCTTCTCATCATCTACTATCTGCTGCCGTTTCTCGGCCTGAACGTGCCGCCTGTTCTTGCCGCGATCATCGCCCTGACCCTGAACACGGTGGCTTTCCAGGCGGAGATCTTCCGCGGCGGCCTGCTGGCGATCGCCCGTGGCCAGATGGAGGCCGCCCGTATGGTGGGGATACGCAAGTGGACGGCGCGCCGCCACGTGCTGGTGCCGCAGATCTTCCGTCTCGTGATTCCTTCGCTGGTCAATGAGACCATCAGCATCCTCAAGAACTCGTCCCTGGTATCGGTGATCGCCGTGACCGAACTGATGCGGGTCAGCCAGCAGATCGTCGCCACCACCTACCGCCCGTTCGAAATCTACATCGCCGCCGCCGTCATCTACATCGCAGTCAATTTCCTCCTGTCGCTGCTCGGCCGCGCCGCCGAACAGCGCCTCGCACGCGGGGTCTGAGCCATGACGCAGGTCTTCGAACTGTGGATTGAATATTGGCCGATGCTGGCGGCGGGCCTCGCCACCACGGCCTGGATCTGCGCGCTCGCCACCATGATCGGCATTGCTGTGGGGCTTCTCCTGGCCTGCCTGGACGGCGCCCGCTCCACGATCCTGCGCCGGACGGTGCGCGCCTATATCGAGATCATGCGCGGTCTGCCGATCCTGATCCTTCTGTTCGTGCTCTATTATGGCGGCCCGGGCATCGGTCTCAGGCTGAATGCGGAGACGGTCGGAGTCCTGGGTCTGGGCTTCTATGGTGCGGCCTATTTCGCGGAAATCTTCCGCTCCGGCTTCCACTCCATCCCCAAGGGACAGATCGAGGCCGCCCGCATGGCGGGCCTTTCCGCCGGGCAGATCATGCGCCATGTCAAGCTGCCGCAAATGCTGGCCTTGATTACCCCGCCGATGGTCAACCAGATCATCATACTGATCAAGGAATCGGCGGTGCTTTCCATCATCACCGTCGCCGAACTGACGAAGAACACCGCCCAGTTCGTGAACGAGACATATGCCGTCGTCGGTCCCTATCTCGCGGCCGCCCTGCTTTACTGGCTGCTGGTCGAGGCCGTCGCCCTGCTGGGCCGGACCGTCGAGCGCATGGTTCGCTACTAACCCATTTCCGCAGGACATCCTGCCCAGGAACGATCGGAAACAAGCATGATCTACGATCCCCCGAAACCCGTCATCAAGATCCGCAACCTGGTGAAGAGCTTCGGCCCATTCACCGCACTGTCCGGCATATCGCTCGACATCAACCCGTCGGAAGTGGTGTGCATCATCGGCCCATCCGGGTCGGGCAAGAGCACCCTGCTGCGCTGCACGGCCTTCCTCGAGGAATACACCAGCGGCGAGGTCGAGATCGAGGGCCGCCTGCTCGGATACAGAAAGACGCCGGCGGGAATGGTGCGCGAAAGCGAACGCAACATCGATACGGCCCGCCGCAATGTCGGCATGGTGTTCCAGCACTTCAACCTGTGGCCGCACATGACGGTGCTCGACAATGTCACGCTCGGGCCGCGTCTGACTAAGGGCGTCCCTGCCGCCGAGGTCAGCGAGAAGGGTCGGATCGCGCTGGCCAAGGTCGGCCTGGCGGATTTCACCGATCGCTACCCCTCCCGGCTCTCCGGCGGCCAGCAGCAGCGTGTCGCCATCGCCCGGGCGCTGGCCATGGAGCCGCATGTGATCCTCTTCGACGAGCCGACTTCCGCCCTCGACCCGCAATTGGTCGGGGAAGTGCTCGATGTCATGAAGCAGCTCGCCAATGAGGGCATCACCATGGTGGTGGTCACCCATGAAATGGGGTTCGCAGCCCAGGTCGCGAACCGGGTCGTGTTCATGGATCGCGGACAGGTGGTCGAGCAGGGTTCACCGGACAAGCTCTTCAACGAGCCGGAGAGCCCCCGACTGCAAGAGTTCCTCGACACCTGGCGCCAGCGCAACCTGCTGTTTCGCTCCGAGCCGCAACAGTTGGTAGCGGCCTGCTGACGGGCGTCCCGTTCAAGGCACGGCACACGGAAGAGAAACCTATAGAAGAATAGGTAGCAAGACTGTCGAGATAGCGGATGCTCCCGACATGAATGCACATGCATTGCGATAGACCGGCGATCTCGAGCGAACAGTGATCAAAACACACCGCATGCCACCGGGCCACCCAATGAATAGAGCCAATATCTATATGTTGAACCTCCAGCGATTACGGCACGTCCCAATCTGATGGAAGTACCCACGACGATGCACTCGGGTAAGTCGTTCCCAGTCATTGTGCTTCGGCGATAGCTGGACTGTTGAAACGACGCATGATGTGAATATTGCCTCAGCTTAGTTCTGCGGCAGGCGTCGCAACTATGCGGCGCGATCCTGCGCAGCCATCGGGGGCTGCAGGCTGCCGGGAATCGGGCATCGGTATGGCTGATGGCCCCGCTTTTCCAGAAGCTCGCTCTTAGCTTGCCGCACGGTCTGCGGTCTGGCGATAATGTCCAGCGCGGTCGAAACCATGATCGCCGCGGCATGGGCCATACCCTTATGCGCTGCCGGGCTCTTGCCTTGGGTTACCATCTGCCAGGTATGGAACTCCGTTCCAATGGCATAGCAAGCGCCATAGAGCGAAACAGTTGGCGTGACCCAGCTCACATCACCTACATCGGACGATCCCGCCCACAATTGCGCGGCACGCGGAATGACGCGATTGCTCAAGGGTTCATCCTTGCCAATCGGCGCTTGAAACTTCTCCAGTCCATAGCGAATCTGCTCCTCACTGAAACTGCGCCGAAGCGCGGTCGCGTAGGCGCGATCGTCGTCATCGAACTCGACCTCGCCGAAACGCTGGATGTGCTCGTAGAGCAGTTCGTCCAGCACCGAATTATAGATCACGTTAGAACAAGAATAGTCTGGCACAATCTCCACACGGGTTCCGGTCATGAGTGCTGCGCCTTGAGCCACCTGCTCTACCCTTTCCTGCAGGGTGGAGGCATCCACCACACTCTCTGAACGGATATAATAGATCACCTCGGCCTGCGCCTGAACGACATTGGGAAAGGGTCCACCAGCATCCGTGATTGCATAGTGAAGCTGGCAGCCGGGCGGAATATGTTCACGCAGATAGTTCGAGCCGACATTCATCAACTCGACTGCGTCGAGCGCGCTACGCCCTAGATGCGGCGCCGCCGAGGCATGGGAAGCTTGACCTTGGAAACGGAACTTCACCCTTAGCACGGCTAGCGACTGGTAAGCCTTGACCGCGGTGAAGCAGGCAGGATGCCAGTTAAGCGCGACATCGGCGTCATCAAAGGCACCTGCTCGCGCCATGAACGTCTTACCCGATCCTCCTTCTTCGGCCGGACAGCCATAATAGCGCACCCTGGCCTTGATTGCCTTAGAAGCAAGGATGTCCTTAAGCGCGACAGCAGCCAGCACGGTTCCACCGCAGAGCAGGTTATGCCCGCAGCCGTGACCATTGCCGCCTGCCACCACTGGCTTTGCCTGAACGGCGCCGGCCTCCTGACTCAAACTCGGTAAGGCATCGTACTCGCCAAGGAAGGCGATGACCGGGCCCTCTTCACCAACTTCGGCTGTGAAAGCCGTGGCCATGCCGGCAACGTTGCGCTCGATACGGAAGCCCTGTTTTTCCAGATAATCGATCTGGAGAGCCACGGCGGCGTGTTCATTGAAACATAGTTCCGGCGTGTCCCAGACGCCCTCGCTGATGCGCACTGCCTCGGGAACCCTTTGCGCGACGGCATCGAGGGCAATCTGGATATCGGTGTTGCTCATGCTGCTGCTCGCTCGCTACCGGCATTTTTTAGTATTCTCGACAGGAACGCTTTCGTTCGCTCCTCTTTCGGGTCCCCGAAGAATTCGGCGGCCGGCGCATATTCCACGATCTTGCCTTGGTCCATGAAGGCGACGGAGTCGGCCACTTCGCGGGCGAAGCTCATCTCGTGCGTGACGATCAGCATGGTCATCCCGGTCTCAGCCAGCCCGCGCATCACCTCGAGGACCTCGCCAACCAGTTCCGGGTCGAGCGCACTGGTGGGCTCGTCGAACAGCATCAGCTTCGGGTTCATTGCCAGGGCGCGGGCAATCGCTACACGCTGTTGCTGGCCACCCGATAACTGACGCGGATAGGCGTCAAGCTTGTCCGAGAGACCGACCTGCGTCATCAGCTTCTTGCCACGCTCGATAGCCTCATCCCGGTTCATGCCCAGAACCTGCACTGGCGCCTCGATCACGTTCTGGATCGCGGTCATGTGAGAAAAGAGATTAAAGCGCTGGAATACCATGCCGATGCCGAGACGTTGGCGAGCGATCTCGCTTTCACTGAGGGGGTAGAGGACATTGCCCTGCCGGCGATAGCCGATGAGGCTGCCATCGACATAGATTTCGCCTCCATTGATCTCCTCAAGATGGTTGACGCAACGGAGGAAGGTGGACTTGCCCGAGCCGGACCGACCGATCAGGCACGTCACTTCGCCCTTGGGCAAGGTGAAGTCGATGCCGTCAAGCACCTTCAGGGCTCCGAAACTTTTGGAAACCTTGCGAGCCATGACCATTGCGTTCATGTCATTGTCCTCCGGTAGGATCGATCACAGCCCTCGTTACAATGCATCTCGGGCACACAGCTTCTCGATGTATTTCTGGCCGATGCTCAAAATGCTGGTCATCAGCAGATACCAAGCACAGGCCACGATCAACATCGGGATTACCTGGAAGGTCCGCGCTGACACACCCTGCACCGAATAGAGCAGATCGTAGAGGGATATAACGCTGACCAGGGAGGTCATCTTCAGCATGCCGATCACCTGATTGCCGGTCGGCGGGATGATGACACGCAGCGCCTGCGGAAGAATGATGCGTCGCAGGGTCTTGACCCGCGACATACCCAGCGATTTGGCCGCCTCTTCCTGCCCATAGTCGATCGAGGCTATGCCCGCGCGCGTGATCTCGGCCATATATGCGGCCTCGTTCAAAGAGAGCCCGAGCAGGGCCGCGGTATAGGGGGTTATCAAGGCATTGGTCGAATATTCGGCAAGCACATCGCCGAACGGCAGACCGAACTGGATGACTGGATAGAGCGCTGCGAGATTGTACCAGAAGATGAGCTGGACCAGCACTGGCGTACCGCGGAACAGCCACAGATAGACATCGGCCGGATAGCGCAGCATGGGGTTGGACGACAGGGCCATCACCGCCAACACCAGACCGAGAATGATGCCGAGCGTCATGGCGACAACGGTTAACCAGATCGTCAAGCCGAGCCCGCTCAGCACGACCGGCGAAAACAAATACTCGGCAACAATATCCCAGCCAAAATTCTCATTGTAGATCATCGAGTTGACGATCCGCCACATGAGAAAGACCGCCACCGCACCGCCTATCCACCGCCAAGGGTGCCGGCGCGGCGCGATGATGATCGCCTCGCCGGAAGCCGCCTCCGACTCCATGCGGCCTCGGATGGAAGATTGTCCGCTCACGGAGATCGCGTTTTCCGGCGTCATTGTCGAAGGTCCTTAGGTTACGGCTTGGCCTGCGTGAGGGGGCGGGTCGTGGTCAAGTTGATTCCGGGCTCATCGAGACGGATGGCCTCGATCTCCCACTTCTTCATGACGAGATCATAGACACCCTCCTTGTGCACCGCCTTGAGGGCCGCCAGCAGTGCTTCAGCGAGCTCCATATTGTCTTTGTCGACGATCATGCCGTTGTACTTGCGCGGAAAGATATCCATCGGGATCACCTTGATCGGCTTCGGTGCCTTCCGCTTCAGTTCCGACGCCCCGATCAACTCATAAGTAATGAAATCGACCCGACCCGAATATAGGGCCACCTGGGCAGCCGCCGCTGAAGGGAAGTTGACGATTTCGATGAGCGGCTTGCCTTGCTTCTCGCAATAGGGGTTGAGCAAGTTCTTGACATTGTCGATATGGGTCGTGCCTTCCTGCCCGCCGACTTTACGGCCGCACAGCGTTCCCGGATCATCGCCGATGCGGGTATCATTCTCCAGCGCGACCACGCCGGCAATGATGAAGGCCACGTTGATGAAGGTCACCACCTTCTCGCGCTCTACCGTATCGGCCATGCATTCCATCGCCATGTCGAAGCGCTTGCTCTGGACGCCCGGGATCAAACCGGCAAAGGCTATCGACGACACTTCGAGCTCCACTCCAAGCTTCTGGGCCATCGCGTTCCAGATATCGGGCTCCCATCCCACTATGGTCTTGCCGTCCTCGGCGAAGCTTTCGCATGGCGGATACTGGGCATCGGTGGCGAGCTGGATCACGCCGGCCTTCCGGATTGCCTCCGGCAGCATGGCGTTGAGGGCGGGATCGGCCTTCAACGTGGGCATGGGCGTGCTGGGCGTTTCGGCCGCAAGACCCGGCGAAGCCGCCGCCCCCAGAGCCAGCGGCGCCAAACACAAGGCCGCAACGAGATTCCTTACAAAGTGCATTTCCGTTCTCCTCCCTGTCGTTAGGCTATTACTTGTTCCTATTCCTGTTCCTGTTTCTGAGCTGCGTCATCGAATAGCGGGTATGGACCGCGTCCTGATCGATTGTCAGTTCGATAAATGCCGGCCGGCCGGCGGCCAGTGCGCGATCGAAGGCAGGCGCGAACTCCGCGGTCGTCGCCACCCGCTCGGCGTGGGCGCCATAGGCGGTTGCAAGCATATGGAAATCAGGATTGACGAGCTGAGTTCCGTTCACTCGGCCATCGAGGCGGTTCTCCTCATGGATCCGGATGGTGCCATACATGTTGTTGTTGAACAGCACCACGACGATATTGGCGCCGTACTGAACTGCTGTTGCCAGTTCCTCGCCGCTCATCTGGTAGCAACCATCGCCAACGAAGCACACCACCGGCCGCTGCGGGTAGAGAAGCTTGGCCGAGATCGCCGCCGGGAGGCTGTATCCCATCGTGCCGCTGATCGGCCCGAGCTGGGTATGCAACTTGTGGTGCGAGAAATAGCGTTGGCTCCAAGTGGCATAGGCACCGACACCGTTGGTGACGATGGCATCCTGCGGCAGACGCTGGCGCAGCCATTTCATGACCGCCGGCAGGTCGATCGCCCCCGGACAGGCGCCGGGAGCCGTCTCCGCCTGGAAAGTCTGACGCAGATCGCGGGTCCATTGTGCCCGCGAGGTGCTGTCCACGGGTGCATGGGTGGCAAGCGCCCGGGCGAAGGCGTCGTTGTCCGCAAGCAGGGCGATGTCGGCCTGGAAGACGCGGTTCAATTCCTCGAAGCTGCTGGTGACATGGACGAGCTTCTGGCGCGGCACTGGGATGGCAAACAGGGTGAAGCCTTCCATATAGCCAGCGCCGATCGTGTTCACGTCGCTCAGCGCGTCGTTGCACATGATGACAAGGTCACTGTCTTTTATATGGGCGAGCAGAGCCGGGTTCGAGCCGATCCCGATCTCGCCAACATAGCATTCCAGGTCGTGGTCGATGATATCCCGGCGGCGGAACGTGGTGACCACCGGCACATTGTTGACGCGGGCGAAAGTCTGGATGTCTTCGCGTGCCGCCTCGCTCCAGCCAGAGCCGCCGACCACGAGAAGCGGTTTTTTGGCCTGCGAAAGCAGGTCGAACACCCGCTCAACCGAGGCAGCATCCGGGGAGCCGGCCACGGCGCGTTCATAAGGCTTGCCGGGCTGGACCTCACACTCCTCCTCGAAGACGTCTTCCGGTACAACCAGGACGACCGGCCCCATGCGACCCGTCATCGCGGTGTGATAGGCGCGCTGAATGAATTCGGGAATGCGCGCAGGATCGTCGATCTGGGCGACCCATTTGGTCATCGGGGCGAACATGGTGCGGAAGTCGTAGGACATGAAGGCCTCGCGCTCCATCAGTTCGCGCTTCACCTGCCCGACGATCAGGATCATCGGCGACGAATCCTGATAGGCTGTGTGCACGGCATTCACGGCATTGGTGGCGCCGGGACTTCTGGTCACGAACGCCAAGCCCGGCCTGCCGGTCAGCTTGCCATAGGCCTCCGCCATCTGAGCGGAGCCGTTTTCATGACGACACGAAATCAGGCGAATCGAAGGATGACGCAGGGAAAGCGCATCGAGCGCCGACAAGAAGCTTTCGCCGGGAACATGGTATATGAGTTCCGCCCCGTTGAGCGCCAACTCGTCGGCCAGTATTTCGCTGCCTTTTCTCTTGACCATACTGCTCTCGCTTTCGCCCACGCTCCCGGCGGGCCATCCTGAATGCCGCATCCTGTTACCGTCCGTCCTCAGCCGATGACGAAGGGATTGGCAATCTCCTCGGCCGTGGATATCCACACGGCCTTGGTCTGCAGATATTCCCTGATCCCCTCGACACCGTTTTCGCGGCCGATGCCACTCTTCTTGTAGCCGCCGAAGGGCGTTGTATAGGAAATGTCGCGATAGGTGTTGATCCATACGCTTCCGGCATCGAGTCTTTCCGACATCAGCAGCGCACGCTTCATGTCGGAGGTCCAAATGCCCGCCGCGAGGCCGAACTCGCTGTCATTGGCGATGGCGACGGCCTCCTCCACCTCGTCGAAGGCGATAGTCGAAAGAACCGGCCCGAACACCTCCTCGCGGGCGATCCGCATGTCGTTATTCACGCCCGCGAAGATGGTCGGCTCCACAAAGAAGCCGGTCGCGCATTCGTCCAGATCGGGGCGCTTGCCGCCCAGAATCAGCTCGGCGCCTTCCTGTCGGGCAATGTCCACATAGCCGAGTACGCGCTCATACTGCATGCGATTGGCAATAGGGCCGATCTGGGTCTGCACGTTGCGCGGGTCGCCGACGCGGGCGGATTTCGTAAAGGCCGCGAGCTTTTCGACAAACTCATCATGGATGCTGCGATGAACCAGCAGGCGCGATCCGGCAATGCAGGTCTGTCCCGTGGCCCCGAAGATGCCGCCGACCACGCCACGAACCGCATTGTTCAGATCAGCATCGCCGAAGACGATGTTGGGCGACTTGCCACCGAGTTCGAGGCTGACGCGCTTCACGTCCTTCGCCGCCAGCGAATAGAGATGGGAACCGGTGGCAGTGGAACCCGTGAAGCCGACATGACGGGTCAGCGGATGGGTGACGAGGGGCTCGCCGACCTCCTTGCCGAAGCCGGTCACGACATTGATAACACCCGGCGGGAAGCCCGCTGCCTCGACCAGTTCCATAAGCTTGAGCGCGGTCGCGGACGTATGCTCCGCCGGCTTCATCACGATGGTGTTGCCCGCAGCCAACGCGGGCGCGGCCTTCAGCGAAAACAGCAGTAGCGGCGCATTCCAGGGCACAATGCCGACGCAGACGCCGAGCGGCTCATGGCGCGAGAAGCTCAGCGCCGGCTTGTCGCACGGGTGGACGACGCCCTCGATCTTGTCGGCCAGGCCGGCATAGTAATAGTACCATTTGGGGAGATAGCGGATCTGGTGCTGCATTTCTGCCAGCAGACGGCCATTGTCGCGCACCTCGACATCAGCCAGAGTGTCGGCATTCTCCTCCATCAGCACACCGAGCCGATGGATTAGCTTGGCGCGCTCGGACGGATGCATGCGTCCCCACGGCCCCTCCTTGAAAGCCTTGTGTGCGACGCGAATGGCGCGGTCTGCATCTTCGGCATTGCCCCGCGCCACCAGCGCCCAGGGCTTTGCCGTGAACGGATCAATCGTCTCAAAATATTCGCCGCTCGACGGCTCGACCCATTCGCCGCCGATATACATCTTCAGTTTCGGCATCTCGTCCATTTGCCTGACAATCCTCTTGCTGGCACCGCACTCCGCCGCAACCCTTCACGCCTCGCCCGGGTTACCGCCGCAAATCTACACTATCAAATCAAATGCATAATAATATACATTTAGACCTGAATAATCGTGAAATCTTATTGATGTCAAGGAGGAGATTGCAGGGGACCTCCCCGGACAAACGCGCGCCGCACCTCCCTCGCTTGCACCAATTTCGCGAATTCTCAATGAATTTGTTGTCGATTTCCCGACTGCGGCAACAGGCGTACCCACAATGACACTAGACAATGCGCCTGAACTCGGCGTATCAATCCACACAAGATATGATATTATAATAGGAAGCGGGGAGAGAATGGCGAACGAACTTCAAAACTCGCAACCCCTTTACGAGCAAATCAAATTGGCAATCGAAAAGCGCATACGCGGCGACGAATGGCCGGCCGATTTCCGGGTGCCTTCCGAAGAATCGCTGGCCGAAGAATTCGGCGCCTCTTCCCTGACCGTGCGCCGGGCGCTGCGGGAGCTTCAATCGGAAGGCATGCTGGTTCGCATCCAGGGGCGTGGCACCTTCGTCGTCGGTCCCCGCATGCAATGCGCCATATTCGACTTACCGGACGTTTCCGAGGAAATCGCCCTGAGTGGCGGCGTACATACCAGCGAGGTGCTCTTTCTGGGCGTCGTGCCGCCGGAAAGCCTGTTCGCCGGCATGCTGCCCCTGCCCTATGACGGACCCGTTTACCACTCACGTCTGCTTCACAAGGAAGACGGCACGCCCATCCAAATCGAGGATCGCTTTGTCAACTCGGTAGAGGCCCCTGACTATCTGAAACAGGACTTCACACGCATCACGCCTCACGCCTACCTGCTGCGGGAAACCGAGGTTACCTATGTCGACAACACGATCCGGGCTATACGGGCTGACGAGGACAGCAGACGCGCCCTAGAGATAGACGGCAACCAGCCCTGTCTCCTGCTCGATCGCCGTACCTGGCGCGACGGCGTGCCCGTCACCCGCAGCCGCTTCCTTTATCCCGGCGACCGGTACCGGTTGCGCAGTTCACATGAAGCCACACCCAGCCGGACTGGCGCCACGCAACAGCGAGGTGCCGCGGCATCAAGGAGAATCCGATGAGAGACTACGTTGCCCGCCTGCGTGAACGCGGAGATCTGCTTGTCGTGGACAAAGAGATCGACCCCTTCCACGAACTGGCGGCCGTCACTCATATGGCCCAGAAGCGCTGGGGCAAGCCGATTCTGTTCACCAACGTCAAAGGCACGCGCTTTCCTGTCGTTACCAACGTCTACGGCTCGCGAGATCGTCTGGCAGAGGTAATCGGCATCGATTCCGCCGACTTCTGCCGCCAGTGGAGCAACCTCGCCAATCTAGGCTCCGCAAGCATCGGCGAACCCTTCATCAAGGTGGAGGACTCCGAACTGAAGGAATGCAAGCTGTCGGACTTGCCGCTCATCACCTATTCCGACCGTGATGCCGCACCTTATTTCACCTCGGCCATGTTCATCGCCAAAGATCCCGAGACTGGGGTCGGCAACCTGTCGTATCATCGGTCCATGTATGTGAACGACAACGAGTTGCGCTGTCGCCTAGCACCGCGTCATCACCTCACCATCTACCACGAGAAGGCCGAGAAGATGGGCAAGCCACTGGAGGCGGCAATGCTGATCGGTGCGCCGGCGACATCCTTTCTCACCGCTGCAGCGCCGCTGGCCTATGACGTAGACGAGCTCGAGGTCGCAGCCAGGCTTAAGGGCAGTCCCATTGCCATGCGCAAGTGCAAATATATCGACCTCGAAGTCCCCGCCGATACCGAGATCGTCATCGAGGGTCGTTTCCTGCCCAACGAACGCCGACCCGAGGGGCCATTCGGCGAATTCATGGGCTATTATGTGCCTGAAGGCCCGAATGCAGTGTTCGAGGTTTTAGGGGTGACCGTGCGACGCGATGCCATGTTCCACAGCATCCTGTGCGGTTCGGCCGAGGAGGTTCTGACGCTGGAACTGTCGGTGTCCGCCAACATCTTCCAGCGGTTGAGCGCGGCGCTGCCCGGCATCCTCGACGTCACTTGCCAGCCCTTCGTCAACCATGCCGTGATCAAGATCGACCAGCAATTCGAGGGCCACGCTCGCCAGGTCATGCTGGCCACGATCGGCGCCGAGCCGATCTGGGCCAAGGTGATCACCGTCGTCGACGAGGACGTTGACATCTACAGCATGGACGACGTGATGTGGGCGACGCTGACCCGCTGCCGCCCTGACAAGGATATGATTATCATTCCCGAAACGCCGTCCTTCTATCGTGACGAGGCCAAGGATCACTGGGGCCGCTTGCTCGTGGACGCCACCAAGCCATTCCATCGCAAGGCCGAATTCGAGCGCAAGAAGATCCGCCTTGCTGACAAGGTCGACCTGGCTGACTGGTTCGAAAACGCATGAGCGAACCGGCTGCATTCCGGCAGGAGGGCGGGGCAGAACCGCCGCCCCGCATCATCGTCGGTATCAGCGGCGCATCCGGCGCCGTCTATGGCGTCAGGGCGCTCGACCAACTCAAGGCCGCTGGCATTGAGACCCACCTTATCGTGACGCGGTCGGCGCATCTGACACTTGCCCAGGAACTGGACATGCGGCCGGCGGAGGTCGCCGAACGGGCCAGCGTCTGCCACAATGTACAAGATATCGGAGCTTCGATCTCCAGCGGCTCGTTCCGGACGCTTGGCATGCTGATAGCGCCCTGCTCCATAAGAACGATGTCTGAAATTGCCTCGGGAGTAACCTCCAGCCTCATGAGTCGCGCCGCGGACGTGGTGCTGAAGGAGCGCCGCAAGCTCGTGCTGATGCTGCGTGAGACACCTCTTCATCTCGGCCATCTCAGGACGATGACTTCCCTTGCAGAAATGGGGGCAATTCTTATGCCGCCGGTTCCGGCGTTCTACGCCAAGCCACGCTCGCTCGATGAGATGGTAGACCACAGCGTCGGCCGCGCACTCGATCTGTTCGGCATCGACAGCGGCAAGGTGGAGCGGTGGAAGGGAATGAGCGCCGACCGTGAAGCTAGCCTGAAGCCCGGCGGCGGCGCCTCCTGACGAAGCCGGAACCTTGCAGATGCGAACCCTCATGACTGTCGAGCAATCCACCAACCGCCCTCCCCGCCGGCGGCCGGTGCATGGCGCGACCATCGGCATCATCGTGCTCGACACCGGGTTCGAGCGCCTTCCAGGCGATGTCGCCAACGCCATGACGTGGCGGTTTCCGGTCCATTACCATGTCGTGACTGGAGTGCGCCCGCAGGATGTGATCGAGGGCAATCCCGAAAAGGCCCTACCAGCCTTTTATGACGCAATCGATCGGCTGACAGAGCTAGGCGTGGACGGCATCGCCACCAGTTGCGGGTTCCTGGCCATGGTACATCCACAATTGCGCGCCTATAGCAGCGTGCCGGTCGCCTCCTCCAGCCTGATGCAAATTCCACTTGTACTGCAGACCCTGCCGGTCGACCGGACGGTCGGCGTCATCATTTCCGACCGCAAGTCGATAACAGACCAGCATTTCCTCAATGTCGGTGCGCCTGTGGACCTACCACTCGGTGAGCTTGCTTTCGACGGGCCAATCCGCGCCAACATGCGCAACAACGCCGCTCGGGTCTCCTATGCAGCACAGGAGCGCGACGCGTTCCAAACGGTGGAGCGCATGCTGGCCGAAACGCCGTCTATCGGCGCCCTAGTCAGCGAATGTGCCAACCTGCCACCCTATTCCCGAGCCATCCAGCGGACCTTTGGCGTGCCGGTCTACGATGTTGTCTCACTGGTCGAGTGGTTGCACGCGGGCCTCAGGCCTCGCAACTTCCACTCCGAACCCCTTCCCTGAACGCGGCGCGATGGGGGCGTTCGACCTGATCGTGGTTGGCGGCGGCCTCGTGGGAGCCGCCCTCGCCTGGGGCGCGCAGATCGCCGGTGCTAATGTCGTCCTTCTCGACGAAGGCGACGTCGCCTTCCGGGCGGCCCGCGGTAATTTTGGTCTGGTATGGTTGCAAGGCAAAGGCGTCGGTATCCCGCCCTATATGCACTGGTCACTTCGGGCCGGGCGGATGTGGCCGGACTTCGCCGAGCGGCTGAGTACCGCCGTTTCCTTCGACATCGGCTGGCGGCAGCCTGGAGGGCTACAATTCTGTTTCAGCGAAGCAGAAATCGCCAAACGCCGCGACATCATCGCCCGTACGCAAGCAGACGGCGGCGACATCGACATTTCCATCCTGGACCGGGCCGATTTGCGGGCGCTGTTACCGGACATAGGCGACGAGGTAGTGGGCGCGTCCTTTTCATCGCTCGACGGCCACGTCAGCCCACTCTATTTACTGCGAGCCCTGCAACTGGCGTTCCAGGCCGCTGGCGGCCACTATCGGCCGGGTTTCCGGGTTGAACACATCAATGCGGAAACAGGCGCGTTTCGGGCGTCTAGTCAAATTGGCAGCGTCTTGGGCCGGCGCATCGTTCTGGCCGCTGGGCTGGGCGCCGCCAAGCTCGCGCCGCAGATGGGACTGTCGATGCCGGTGAAGCCCGAGCGGGGGCAGATCGTTGTGACCGAGCGGGTAAAGTCGTTCCTGCCCTATGCTACCAACTGCGTCCGCCAATCGGTCGAAGGCACGGTCCTGCTCGGCAGCAGCCATGAGGAGCGGGGTTTCGACGAAGGAACCGATGTGGCCACTACGGCCGCGCTCTGCAGGACGGCCGCGCGTGTCTTTCCCGCGCTGGCCGATGCCACGGTCGTGCGCAGTTGGGGCTCGTTGCGCGTCATGACACCCGACGGCCTGCCCATCTACGAGGAATCCGCGCGTTATCCAGGCGCCTTTGCCGTGACCTGCCATAGCGGCGTCACCCTGGCCAGCGTCCATGCGCTGGAAATCGGCCCAGCACTGGTACAAGGCCGGTTGCCTTCGCATCTTTCGAGCTTCACAAGCGAGAGGTTCGATGTTCACCAGAGTTGAATGCAGTTCTGCGCTGCCCGCAGGCGACAATGTCCTGATCTTCGAGGGGTCGCAGCTTCCCTTCCGGCCCGGTGACAGCGTTGCCGCAGCACTTCTGGAGGCCGGGGTTTCGCCACTGCGAAAGAACCCAGTCGATGAAAGTCCGCGAGCCCCCTTTTGCATGATGGGGGTGTGCTTCGAGTGTCTGGTCGAGATTGACGGCAAGCAGAATCAACAATCCTGCCTGACCAGGGCCCATCCCGGCATGGTCGTCAGACGCCAGCGTGGTGCGAGGACGCTCGCATGAGTAACCTATGGGACGCCATCGTGATCGGCGCCGGGCCGGCCGGGATGATGGCTGCCACGACGCTGGCCGAAGGCGGTGCACGCACGCTCATCATCGACGAACAACCGGCGCCCGGCGGCCAGGTCTACCGTGCTGTCGAACGCAATAGTCAGAACGCGACACTCACCACAGTACTTGGCCCCGACTATGCGAATGGCGCTGCGCTGGTGGCCCGGCTGCGCGCCAGTGCTGCCGAGCTGCGCTTCAACACGAGTGTGTGGCGCGTCGATACTGACGGCACTGTTTGGACGAAGGCCGACGCCAAGGTCGAACGGTTACGGGCAAAGGCCCTCGTCCTCACCTCCGGAGCGATCGAGCGGCCGGTTCCGATACCCGGCTGGACGCTGCCGGGCATCATGACGATCGGCGCCTTGCAGATCATGCTCAAGGATGCCGGACTTCGCCCTTCCGGTCGTCTCGTGCTGGCCGGCTGTGGTCCACTATTCTACCTGTTCGCTGCCCAGTGCCTCCAAGCCGGGATCTCCGATCTGGTACTTCTCGACACGGCCGTGCGCGCCAATCTTGTCCCTGCACTGCGCTATCTGCCGAAAGCCATCTTCGGCCATGGTCCGCGTTATCTGTGGAAAGGTCTCGGCCTGGTAGCGAAACTGCACCGACACGGAGTGAAAATCCATCGTCAGGTCTCCAACCTTCATATTGAGGGGACCGAGCGTGCAAGCGCAGTTAGTTTCAACGTCGGCACACGCTCCCACCGCATCGACTGTGACTTGGTCGCCTTGCACGAGGGCATAATCCCGAACCAGCAGATCGCCAGATCCATCGGCTGTGCCCACCAATGGGACGAGAGGCAACAGTGTTTCCGGCCGATCCTCGACCCCATGGGAGAAAGTTCCGTTCCCGGTATCTTCATCGCCGGTGATGGCGGCGGCATCGTGGGGGCCGAGGCAAGCGCCCATTGCGGCACACTCTGCGCGCTGGTGATCCTGAAACGTCTCGACAAGATTCACGAAACCGAATTTGCAAGCAGGCAGACGGCCACGCAGCGGGCGTATGCCGCCCATTTGACGGTCAGACCCTTCCTCGACCGACTCTACCGTCCACGCAGGGAAATCCTTTTTCCAGCCGACGAGGTAGTCGTATGCCGTTGCGAGGCGATTCGTGCCGGCAGCATCCGGGAGGTCGTCCGCCAAGGCTGTCTCGGACCGAACCAGACCAAGGCTTTCCTGCGCGCGGGCATGGGCCCTTGCCAGGGCCGCATGTGCGGCCCTACGGTCAGCGCCATCATCGCCTGCGAAACCCGCCAGACCCTTGATGCGACCGGATATTACCGCATCCGTGCGCCGCTGAAGCCCGTTACAGTCGGCGAACTGGCCAGCCAATATGGAGAGGATTGATTTGAGCGAACGGCCTTTCCCCGCAGATGCCGCATGGGCGTTCCTGCTCGATTTCTATCGGCGCAACGGTATTTCCGAAGCCTGTCTCCTCCTGCAGGACGAGGCAGGACTGGACGTGGTGGAGATGCTGATGCTCATCTATGCCGACATAGCCTTGGGCAAACCGCTTACGGACAAAGAGATTGCGACGCTTCGGGCCGGAATGTCAGGTTGGCGTCAAGATGCGGTGCTACCCCTGCGCAGCATCAGGCGCGCGCTAAAGCCAGCACGGCAGGACATCGCGGAGAGCGCGAAGGAACAGCTTCGTGCCGACATCAAAAAGGCGGAACTGATGGCGGAACGCCTGCAGGTCGATTTCGCCGCTTACTGGCTGGAGGAGAACGCGACCGGCGCCGGGCCGACCTCAAACGAAACCCTGACGGGCCTTGTTCCAGCCGATAGTCGCAATGGCGCGGTGGAAAGGGCATTGGCGTACATCATCGCTGTAGCCGAAGTCGTCCGGGCTGGCCGAGACGGCCCTACCCCACAACCAGCGGCTCCCGCGTGAACGTCGACAGTTCCTCGCGATCGTT
This sequence comes from Aquamicrobium terrae, assembly GCF_040545735.1. GTDB lineage: Bacteria > Pseudomonadota > Alphaproteobacteria > Rhizobiales > Rhizobiaceae > Mesorhizobium > Mesorhizobium terrae_A. The sequence goes on along the minus strand of NZ_JBEPML010000010.1, from coordinate 14,616 downwards.
TTCGGTAACGGCCAGGACATCCTCGATGCGGACCCCGATCTCGCCTGGCTTGTAGAGCCCCGGTTCCACCGTCACCACATTGCCTTGCGCCAGCGGGGTATGGTTGCCACGCATAAGATGAGGCAACTCATGCACATCGAGGCCAAGTCCATGCCCGGTCTTGTGCACGATAAAGTCGCGGAAGGGGCTGGCCTCCAGAAAGGACTGAACGACATCATCCACTTCGTGGGCGCTGACACCCGGCCGTACAAGCCCACGGCCGATCTCATTGGCGCGCAGAACCGTATCGTAGAGCCGGTGCTGCTCATCCGACATCGCCCCGACGAAGGCGGTGCGGGTGACATCCGAACAATAGCCCTCGCAGGTCGCGGCGAAATCGATCAGCAGGGCGTCGCCCTTGCGGATACGATAGTCCATCCGCGATCGGCCATGCGGCCGGGCCGAGTTGTCGCCAGCCAGAACCAGCAGCTCGCCGGTAATCCCTATGCCGGAACAAGACGTTATATGACCTTGCAAGATAGCCTTTACATCCATCTCGCTCATGCCAACCCGGACCTCTTCCAGAGTGCTTCGTATTGCCTCCTCGGAGGCACACACCGCCCGACGGATCATATCGATTTCGCTGGCATCCTTGCATGACCTGAGTTCCCATAACTGAGTGTGGATCGGCACGATTTCTGCGTCCGGCACCATGCTTTGAAGTGCGTTCAGTTCGGCCACCCGCATGCGGAAGCTTTCGACGCCTATGCGGCGCGCATTCACCTGCCCTCTCTGCGCGGCAAAGATGCCGGCATATCCATCTTCATCGCGCCAGTAGGACGTATCGCCATCGAGCTTGACTTTCTGCCAGGTTGCCCGCTCGATCGCGGGGATGACAGCCTTGCTGCCCCCTTGCCGATCGATAACGACAACGGTTGGTCGCTCCAGGAAAGGCATATCCGGCCCGAGAAAGTACCGGAACGCATTGCCTGGAACCAGGGCCACAGCATCGAGACCCTGATCCGTCATCATTGCTCGCAACCCATCCAGGCGAGCCTGCAACATATTCGCCACCTCAGCACGCTTCAGCATAGGATGGGGGCTGAACTTCCGGCGGAATCGGACAGCTATAGGGTCGGTTGCTCTTCATCAACTTCAGGTTTTCCTTGGCCTTCTCAATAATGACCGGGTTCTGGATCAAATCGATGGCGGTCGCTGCCAGCACCTTTGCCGCATGGATCATGCCCTTGTGAGCTGCAGGGGTTTTTCCCTGGGCGACGAGCTGCCAGGTATGAAATTCGGTGCCAATGGCATAGCAGGCGCCGAAATACTGGGTGGTGGGCGCCACCCAGGTTACGTCACCCATGTCGGACGAACCGCCGAGCAATTGCGGTGCCTCACGTACGACGTCATCGCTCAGAACCTTGGAGGACTGGCTCGGGAAACCGAAGTTCAACGCATTGAAGCTGACATCTTCCTCGCTGAAGGTCTTGCGGATTTCCGCCGCAAATTCACGGTCCACATCATCGAAGGGTGGGGGCCCTAGTTGTAGCAGATTGTCATACATGACATCGTCCAACACCTTGTTGTAAATGTTGTTCGAACAACCGCGGCTGGTGGAAACCTCAAGCGTCGTTTCTGTCATCCAGGCCGCACCTTCGGCTACCTTCTTGACCCGCTGGAACAGTTCCTTCGTCTCGTGGATATCGGGTGCGCGCACATAGTAGAGAACCTCGGCCCGAGCCTGCACGACATTGGGCGAGGTGCCGCCGCTGTCGGTAACGGCATAGTGGATACGGGCCTGATCGGGCATATGCTCGCGTAAATAGTTCACTCCGACATTGAACAACTCGACGGCGTCGAGTGCGCTGCGTCCCATATGCGGGGCCGCTGCCGCATGGGCAGCCTTGCCAGTAAAGCGAAAGGCCGCCTGGATGACCGCCAGCGACGGGAATGCCTTAACCGTCGAGAAACTGGAAGGATGCCAGTTGAGCGCCACATCAAGGTCATCAAACACGCCAGCGCGCGTCATGAAGGTTTTACCGGAACCGCCTTCCTCAGCTGGACAGCCATAATACCTGACCGTTGCTTCTACACCGTGAGCCTTGAGAACATCGCGCAGCGCTACGGCGGCCAGCATGGCACCAGCGCCGTGCAGATTGTGTCCACAGCCGTGGCCGTTGGCACCCGGAGTCGACGTTTGTTGAACTGCCACGCCCGCGTCCTGGCTCAGTCCCGAAAGCGCATCGAATTCACCAAGGAAGCCGATAATAGGCCTGCCCTTGCCAGCCTCAGCCACGAAAGCGGTAGACATGCCGGCAAGCCCCTTGGTGACCAGGAAGCCCTCGCGCCCGAGCAACGCCATCTGCATTGCCGAAGACTTGAACTCCTTGAAGCAAAGCTCCGGCGTATCCCAGATGGAGTCCGCCAGCTTGATATAGGCAGGCGCCTTGTCCTCGACTGCCTTCAACACATCCTTCTTCAATGGAATCTCCATCTTGCATGCAATTTCAGTGAGACATCTGGTTGAGATGGCACGCCGACCGGTGACCGGGAGCAATCTCGACTATTGCCGGTGCTTCCACGGCACAACGCGCGGTGGCGTGGATGCAACGGGGATGAAAAGGACAACCCTTGGGCGGATCGAGCGGGCTCGGCATCTCCCCCTTGATCGCGGTGAACTGGCTTTTGCCTTCGCCAAGGCGCGGCACTTCAGCCAGCAGCGCACGCGTATAGGGATGATTGGGATGCCGATAAATTTGCTCGGCGGGTGCCTCTTCGACGACCTGGCCAAGATACATGACCACCACCCTGTCCGAGAGATAACGGATTACATGCAGATCGTGGCTAACAAAAAGATAAGTCAGATTGAGCCGGTCACGCAGCTCGATAAACAGGTTGAGTATCTGAGCCTGTACTGACACGTCGAGAGCGGAAACCACTTCGTCGCAGATCAGCATGTGCGGCTTGACAGCCAGGGCGCGCGCAATAGCCACGCGCTGGCGCTGGCCGCCGCTGAGTTGATGGGGGAAGCGGTTCTTATAGCCGCTGTCTAGACCTACACGAGCCAACTGGCTTTCGACATAGTCTTCATAGCTTGTCCTGCCGCTACCGTCATCGAGCAGGCCATGGAACCGGGCAGCTTCTCCGACTGCCTGTCCAATCTTGGCCCGCGGGTTGAGACTCGCATAAGGATTCTGGAAGATCATCTGGGTCTTGAGCTTGGCTTGACGCCGCTCCGACCTGGTCATTGTGGAGACGTCCTTTCCATCTTGCAGTACTGCGCCGCAAGTAGGGCGGATGAGGCCGGCCGCGAGGCGGCCGAGCGTCGATTTTCCGCATCCCGATTCCCCGACAAGTCCGACAATCTCACCGCTCCAGATCTGCAAGCTGCTCTCTTGCACCGCATGAAGGGGACGGTTGGGAGCCAGCAGCCCAAGCTTTCGCGCGGCCCGCGATACAATATCGTCACCTTTCGCGAAGGATTTGGCGACCTTCCTCAGTTCCAGGATCGGCGTCTGTGTCATAGCCATCACCTCGCATCGACCAGAGGGTTGAAACAGGCGAGCGCGCGGCCTGTCCCCGCCGATTGCGGTGGAACTGCGCTGGCACATTGTGGCAGGCGGTGCGGGCAGCGGGGCTCGAACGCACAGCCTTGCGGTAGCCGCGTGAGGTTGGGCGCACTGCCGGGAATGGGTGTCAACATCTCTCCCTGCGCCGTGCCGGATGGGATCGATCCGATAAGCCCCCTCGTGTAGGGATGCTGCGGGTTGCGCAAAACGTCGATGGTCCTGCCCTGTTCCACGATCTTACCCGCATACATAACCGCCACATCGTCGGCGAGACCGGATACGACAGACAGGTCATGCGTGATCCACAGGAAGGCGGTCCCTCTGTCCTGCGCCAGCTTCTGGACTTCCGACAGAATCTGGGCCTGGACGGTCACGTCGAGCGCTGTTGTCGGCTCATCGGCAATAATCAGGCCGGGTTCATGCAGCAAAGCGATCGCAATGGACACACGCTGCCGCATGCCCCCCGACATCTGGTGCGGGTAGGCTTTCAGCCGCTCGGCCGGTGCGGGAATCCCCACCAGCTCCAGCGCGTGCACGCAGCGATCCCGTGCCTGCATCTTGCCGATTGTCTCATGTGCAGCGATGGTTTCCATCATCTGGGTGCCAATGGTGAGCACGGGGTTGAGGGTCATCATCGGATCCTGGAAGACCATGGCAATGCGATTGCCGCGCAGGCGCCGCATTTCTGCGTCGTCCAGATCCAATATATTGGTTCCGTTGAACTCCACGCTGCCGCCAGCGACACGGCCCGGCGGATCGATCATTCTCATGACCGAATATCCAACCGTGGATTTCCCGGAACCCGACTCTCCCACCAGCCCGAGTATGCGGCCGGGTGCGATATTGAACGAGACGCCATCCACCGGTTTGAGAACATGGGAACGCAGATAGATATGCGTTCGCAAATCCGTGACCTGCAACGTGGGCTTCATGACACGCCCTTCGGATTAAGGATGTCGCGCAATCGGTCCCCTACCAGATTGATACTGACGATCAGAAGCAGCAACGCCACACCGGGGAAGAAAATGATCCAGTACTGGCCGGAGAACATGTACTGGTAGCCGTTGGCGATAAGCAGGCCAAGCGATGGCTCGGTTACCGGCACACCGACGCCCAGGAAGGACAATGTCGCTTCCAGAGAAATTGCCCTCGCCACCTGAATGGTGGTGATGACCATCAGAGGTGGCAGGCAATTAGGCAACAGATGGAAGAACAGGATGCGCCAGCCGGGGATTGCCAGGCAGGAAGCGGCCTCGATATATTCCTTGCGCCGTTCCGCCACCGCCGCACCGCGCGCGGTACGCGCATAATAAGCCCATTCGACGATGACGAGGGCCAAAACGACGTTCCAGACGCTCTTGCCAAGAAAAGCCAGGATCATCAGCGCCACGAGCACCGACGGGAAGGAAAGCTGCAGGTCGACCACGCGCATGATCACCGTGTCCGTGCGCCGGCCCAAGAAGGCCGCGACGAGGCCAAGTGTCGCGCCGATGATCGCCGCGATTAACGCGGTTCCCACCCCAACCCCGAGGGAGATACGCAGGCCGTGCAGGATACCGGAGAAGATGTCGCGGCCCTGGTCATCGGTTCCCAGCCAGTATGTAAGGCCTGACATGCCAACCGAACTGGGAGGCAGACGCCCGTCCATAATGTCCAGTTGGCCAAGATCGTAGGGATCCTGCGGTGTTATCCACGGAGCGCAGAGTGCCGCGAACACAAGCAAGAGCAGCAAGACCAGTGCTCCCATCGCCACCTTCGAACCTACGAAGACGCGAGCAGCCAGTACCAATGGCCGGGAATCGTCGGTTATTTGCGCTTCCTCATTCCTCATCGGGGAAGCAGTGTCCTGGACGGCACCGGCATTCATTCAGCAGCTCCCAGATCGGCTCTCGGATCGATCACGGTGTAAAAGATGTCGACCAAGAAGTTGATGAGGACAAAGATCAAGACGCTGATCATCAGATAGGCGACGATGACCGGGCGGTCGAGAACGCCGATGCTGTCGATCATCAGCTTGCCCATTCCCGGCCAGGCGAATACCGTCTCGGTCACCACCGACAGGGCTATGGTGATACCGAATTCCATGCCAATGACCGTCACGATCGGGATCAGGATGCTCTTCAGCACATGAACGAAGACGATGCGGCGGGTCGTCAGGCCTTTTGCCCGTGCGAACCTGATATATTCGGCCTGCATGGTCTCGGCGACGCCGGCCCGTGTCAGGCGCATGATGAGCGCGATGTTGTAGAGTGCCAAATTAAGCGCCGGCAACATCAGATGGCGAAGGCCGTCGGCTGTCAGGAACGACCATTGAATGCCGAAGAGGGGCGCCGTCTGACCGCGGCCGGTGCTCGGCAACCATTGCAGCTCCACCGCGAACACCGCGATTAGGAACAGGCCAATCAGGAACGACGGCAGGCTGAAGCCGAGAATGCTGCCGCCCATGAGTATCTTGGCCAGCGCGGTGTCGGGACGCAGGCCCGCATAGAGGCCGAGTGGAAGGCCGATAACGATCGAAAGCAGCGTGGCGGTGACGGCTAGTTCCAGCGTCGCCGGCATGCGGCTGAGTATGAGACCGATGGCCGGCTCGTTGAAGACGAAGCTGCGGCCGAACTCGCCTTGTATGGCGCCGCCGAGGAAACGCAGATATTGCTGCCAAACGGGCAGGTCGAGCCCGAGTGCGGCTATAGCCTTGGCGCGATCGGCCTGGTCGGCATCAGGCGAAATCATGATGTCGACCGGATTGCCCATGAAGCTGATCGCCATGAAGACGATCAGGGTCATCGCAAAGACGACCAGCAGGGCCTGCATCAATCGCCGTAACACCCATATGGCCATTAGAAGTCTGGTCCGTCCGGAAAAGTTGCTGATGGGATGCCGGTTAATACGGCATCCCAGTGAGGCGGCGGCCCGAGGGCTGACCGCCGGGTCACTTCTTGCGATGCACTTCCATGGCGCGCGTGGACTCATCGCGGCGCGCCTCCAGCGCGAGGTCAGGCTTCGAGGCCCAGAAGCTCTTCTGGATGTGCAGCGGCACCACCGCCACATCGTCCATCACCAGCCTGGTTGCCTCGCGCAGCAGCGCCTCGCGGGCCGCATCATCCGTGGTGCCCATCGCCTTTTCAACGACAACATCCATCTCAGGATTGGAGTAGCCGCCATAGTTGGATGCACCCAGTCCCTTGTCGGGATTGGTGGTTGCGAACACGGAGCGCAGCGGATTGGAGGCCTCGCCCGTCGAGGTGCCGACGCTGAGGAGGCCGATGGAGAAATCGCCGCGCGTCATGCGGCCGATGTAGGCCGACCAAGGCTCCGGCTCGACTTTGGTGGTGACGCCGATCCGTTCCCACATCTGGCCGATGGCCTGGATGATGCGGCTGTCGTTCACATAGCGGTCATTGGGGCCGTGCAGGGTAATGCGCAGACCGTCCGGATAGCCCGCCTCCGCAAGCAGGCGTTTGGCGCCCTCGGCATCGAAGGCGGGAGACGAAATCCCGGGATCGTAGCCAAAGGCACCTTCGGGTAGGAACTGGCCGGTAGGGGCGGCGGCACCCTGCATCAATCTCTCGACGATGGCATCGCGGTTGATGGCCATGCTGAGGGCCTGCCGAACCTTGAGATTCCGGAGCACATTTTCGGAAAATTTCTCGCCGTTCGGACCGCTGACAAAAGTGGCTCCCTCGGCTTGATGGTGATCGATCCACAGGAAGATGGCGCGCATGCTCAGCGCATCCCACATCTTGACGCGTGCCTCGTTGCGCAGGCGCTCAAGATCGGTGGTGGGCACCGCATCAATGATGTCCACGTCCCCGGCGAGAAGCGCCGCGAGACGCGAGGCATCATTGGAGATGACGCGCAATGTCACCTCGTCCCATTCGGGCTTGCCGCCCCAATAATCGTCGTTGCGCTCAAGCTCAACACGGTCGCCCCGCTGGAAGGAGACAAAACGGTACGGGCCGGTACCGATGGCTCCCTTACCGGAGTTGAAGTCCTCCGTCCCGAGCCCTTCGTGGGTCTCCCGGTCGAGCATGAAAACCATAGAAAGATCGATGGGCAGCAGCGGGTAGACGCCGTCGGTGGTGAAGCGGACTGTGTAGTCGTCCACCACTTCCACGCTTTTAATACGCTTGGTGTACACCGCGTAGGAGCCCGGGCTGTTGGCGACGTTTGGCACCCGGTCGATGGTGAAGGCGACGTCATCGGCAGTGAAGGCATTACCGTTGTGGAATTTCACCCCTTCCCGCAGCTTGAACTCCCAGGTCTGGTCGTCGATCAGCCGCCAGGATATGGCCAGCGACGGCTTGAGGTGAACGTTCTGATCCATGGCCGTCAGGCCGTCGAACATGTGGGCCGCAAGATCCTTGTTTGGATTGAGCAGGTGATAGTGCGGATCGATACTCGTCGCGGCCGCCCGCACTCCTATCGTGAGCTTGTCGGCGGCGTGGGCCGCACCGATCCCCAACATTGCAACCGTACCAGCCAACGCCAGCATGCGCGCCACTGATTTCATTTGCTCCTCCAGTTGGGCTATTATTGATAGGTATTTGCCCATAAAATAATATCATAATAACTGGTATATTTTGATATCCTTCCTGTCAACAGCCCATGAACCCGGGACAAGGCACGAAATCCGGCCGCCAGAAGCATGATCTTGTTGATTTATCTGGATAATAAAAAGGCGCCGACTGCAGCCGGCGATTTTAATAATGATATTATATGCGGATAGCCGATCCGATAGGTCTGCGGCACAAACCGTGCTTGCCGATGGCGGACAAAGGCCGACCTCTTTTCAGAAGCAGCCAGGCGCCCATTCGTTACAGAGCACGCTTCAGTGGTTCACGACCTGGCGAAGACCGGACATCCTGTCAATGACGATGATGGCCAGGGCCGAGATCAGGATCAGCGAGCTCGCCAGGGCGGCGCCGACCGCATCGTACTGGTATTTTATATAGGAGAAGAGCTCGACCGGCAGCGGCGTCCAGCCGGGCGGCGCCAGGAAGACCGAGATCGGAAAATCGTTCCACGACAGCACGAAACAGAGTACCAGGCTGGAAAGCAGACCCGTCCTGATCACCGGTAGCGTGATGGAGAACAGCGTGCGCACCGGACCCGCCCCGACATTGCGCGCCGCCTCCTCCAGCGACATGTCGAAGTTCTGCATGCTCGCCATAAGAATGCGCACCGCAAAGGGCAGGACATGCAGGGTGTGGCCGATCACCAGCGCCGGAATGCCGGCACCGAAGCCGAGACGGGCAAAGAACACGTAGAGCGCCAGGCTGAAGATCGTCGTCGGGATCAGCAGCGGCGACATGATCAGAAGATTGATCAGAGTCTTGCCCCGGAAATCGTAGCGGATCATCGCCAACACGGCGAGAAACGCAATTGCGTTGGCAACGATGGTCGCTGTCAGCCCCAGCCACAGGCTGACCCCCATCGCTCGCACGAAGGTATCAGAAGCCCAGGCGGCACGAAACCACTCCAGCGTGAAGCCTGTCGGGGGCAGGACGAATTCCCGCGGGTTGATCGACACCAGCAAGGTGATGGCAACTGGGAAGAACAGGAACGCCATGGAGATATAGGTGAACAGGCGCAGCGCCCAGCCGCCGACATCGGTGCGCATCATCTCGTGGCCTCCAGCCTGTTCAGGATCAACCTGCCGAAAACGAAGCCCATGCCCGTCAGGATCAGAGCATTGGCGGCCACCATGATGACCGACAGACTCGAGGCGAACGGCAAATCGTTGTTGAGCAGCGCCTCCCGGTAAATGACCAGGCCGATCATCTGCGTATCGTTGGCGCCCACCATGAGCGGCACGGCGAAGGCCGCGAAATTCAGCGAGAAAACGATGATCAGCCCCGCGTGAAGCCCCGGCATCGTCAGCGGGAAGGTAATCTTCCAGAACGCCGTCCAAGGGCTGGCGCCCACATTGCGAGCCGCCTCGACCAGCGAGGGGTTGATGCGCTCGATGGAGTCGAGCAGCGACAGCACAATATAGGGCATGCCGATATAGACCAACAGGATAACAACGCCCTTCAAGTCCCACATATAGCGCACGGGTTCGTCATAGACGCGCAACGCAATCATGAGCGAATTGAGCAAACCCCCGCCCCGGAAGATTACGATCCAGCCATAGACGAGTGTTACCAGGCCGATCAGGAGGGGCGACAGCACCATGGTCATCAGGATGCTCTTCTGGGCGCCTGACGTGCGGGCGATGTAGAGCGCCATGGGATAGGCAAGTGCCACCGAGATCACCGTGGACAGGACCGCGATGCGAATGGAAAACCACAGCGTGTTGACCAGGTACCAGGGGCTTCCAAGGAAACGGGTGTAGTTTTCCAGGGTTAAGGCCGAAACCATATAGGCTCCGTCCACCGTCGTATTGAAACTGACCCGGGCCACCCACAACAGCGGCAGGATCACAAATGCCAGCAAAAGCATGAAGGAGGGAGCCAGAAGGACGGCGGCGGCCTTAGACCTCATGGCTCAGGCACCCTTGCGATCGATCAGGCGAAAATGGCCCGGATCGATGCGCACCCATACCGGGGAAGAGATAGCGAGCGGACGATCGACATTGTGGACCTCGGCTTGCAAGCGCTTGCCCTCGACCTCGACCGTGTAGCGGATGGTTGGCCCGAAATATTCGATGAAACTGACGGTGGCCGCAAAGACATTGGCACCCTCGGGCCTGTCTCGGGAGACATGCACGCGCTCCGGCCGCAACAGGATGCGCATCGGCGCGCCTTGCGCCGGCGGCATCTCGCTATCGACAACGAGTTGAAGAGGGGAGTTCCCCACCTGCACCACAGCCTGGCCGCCCTGCGTACGCAAGACCTCGCCGTCAAGGAAGTTCGTGGTGCCGACGAAATCGGCGACGAATTCGGACTGGGGATCCTCGTAGATCTCGAAGGGGCGGGCAACGCGCGCGACCTCGCCGCCATTCATCACGACCACACGATCCGACATGGACAGTGCTTCTTCCTGGTCGTGCGTTACATAGAGCGTGGTCATGTTGAGCCGGCTCTGCAACTGCTTCAGCTCACGCCGCATGGCAATGCGCAAGGCACGGTCGAGATTGCTGAGGGGCTCGTCCATTAGCAGGAGCTGGGGCTCCAGCGCCAGCGCGCGCGCCAAGGCCACCCGCTGCTGCTGTCCGCCGGAAAGCTGGCGCGGCAGCCTGTCCTCATAGCCCGACAGCCCTGTTACAGACAGCGCCTCCTCGACCTTGTTGCGGATGAAATCCTTGCCGTGCTTGCGAAGCTTCAATCCAAAGGCGACATTCTCGGCCACGGTCATATGCGGCCACAGCGCATAGTTCTGGAATACGAAACCCACCTCACGCTTCTCCGGCGGCAGATGGGTCACGTCACGACCATTGACACGGATCGTGCCACCGCTGGGCATGATGAAGCCCGCGATCATGCGAAGGGTGGTCGTCTTGCCGCATCCGCTCGGGCCAAGCAGGGAGACGAACTCCCCTTGCCCGACTTCGAAGGAAACATCATTTACAGCCGTGATGCGTCCGTACTGCTTGAAGATGCGGTGCACCTGTATGGCGTGTTCGGTGGCGTGGTTCATAATTCCTGCGCTCGCTCAGCCAACTAATACAAGCGCCGGCGGCTGCGTGATCCGGCCGCCGGCGTCTTTCGACATCCTACTTGCTGGTCATGCGGTTCAACTGGTTCTGCCATTCCGCCTTATGGGCCGTGATCTTCTCCTGATCCGGCAGGTAGAGTCGCTTGAACTCCTCATTCTGCACCAGCAAGTCCCGATAGGCGAAATCATCCGGTATAGGCGCGTTCTGGACCGTCGGGGCATAGAGATTGTTGACCGCGAAGGCGACCTGGACCTCGGGCCTCAGAATATAGTCGACAAATGCCTGCGCCATCGCCGGGTCCCTTGCGGCCTTGGTAATATTGACCGTGCTGATCAGCGGGAAAGTGCCCTCGGCAGGGCGCACGAACTTGACGTTCGAGGTGCCTTTTTCCAGCAACTCCTTCATCCGCCCCGTCGCGAGCATGCCGAGCCAAGCATCCTCGGTCTGGAACAGCGATACCATCTGGCTTTCAACATCGAGCGAACCGATCAGATTGCCGCTTTTGACCAGTTCGGCCATGCGGTCCAGTCCGGGTTGGATATTGTCGATGCCGCCGCCGTTCTTGTCAGCCTGGAGGACCGTCAGGCTGAGGGTCGGTATATGCTCGAAGCCGTAGATGACGACATGATTCTTATAGTCAGGCTTCCACAACTCATCCCAGCTTGTCGGCGCCTCCTTCACCTTGTCGGTGTTGTAGGCCAGCACATAGTCGCCGACATTGGCAAAGATCGTGTAGGGCGAGAAGACCGCATTGTCATAGAGATTGGCCATATTGGGAATCTTGGCCTTGTCGAGCTCCATCCAGAGCCCTTCCTTCTCGCCGGCGATCGAATTGAGAAGCGTGTTCGTCGCCACATCGACCTGGCCAAGGCGCGATTTCACCAGATGGTCGGGGCTGGCGCCAACCACCCATTCTATAGTGCAGTTGTGTTCCTCCTCGAATTTCGCGGCAACCGCCTGATAGGTCTTCTGATAGCTGCCGCCCCAAGTCGTGACCCGAAGCTTGCAATCGGCCAAGGCGGACGAAGTCAGTGCACCCAACGCAATGGTCGTAAACAACGCATACCGTATCTTTTTCATAACACTTCCCCTTGGATGGTTGATAAGGGCCACTGGCCCCAGGTTGGTCACACCCTCTTCTGGCGGAGGGCCTGAGCTACAGCGAACGCGATGACTTGACCTCCACAAAAGGGCATCACCTCGTGGTCATGCATCACCGCTTTCCAGCACCTCCCTCACCCCGAACTGTGGGGAAAAGTTTGTTAGCAATATTATTACTGCATAATAATTATATCATTATCTGTTGTGTCAAGGCAGATTTTGCAGGGCGTCGGCAATTTCCGTGCGGGTTCACGTCTCGCCTACAGTTCTGCTTCGCCGTCCGTGCAGTCGGCTACCCGAAACGTTGCAGCGGAATGAAAGGCATGGCTGGCCTCGGTCCCAATCCCCCGGCCGATGGATCGATGGCCTTTTCGACAATCCGCATCGCAGCTGCCGTCATCTTGTGGCTGCCACCATTTCCAGGTCACATTATGGGTTGCAAATGTTTTGCCTTACGGCCGTTCCACGCCCGACAGCAATTTGAGCAGGCAATCGCCCGAATCCATGAGAGCCGGGAAACGGCAGGCGACAAGGTCAGGCCTGGTAAAGTAAACCGCTTCGAGGGACGGATAGGCCGTCAATCGGGTGGTTGTAGCCCGCCAACCGGCTTGCGCGAACGCTGTCACCGATCTCGCCAAGACTCCAAGATGTCCATGACAGGAAGCGTGAACGCACCCTTGCCCTCCACCCTCTTAAGGAAAGCGACATCACTATCATGAGTACGATGCTCTCCCACAAGATGCTGGTAAAGCATGTGAAGGTCTGCGGGGAGCCGCCCGCACCGGCGCACGCCGACATCGCCTGGGCTTCGTTCCTGCATATCCGACATATGGCACTGGAGGAACCCTTCATCCTCCCGTTCCGATGTGAAGGCCCAGGCTTCACACATTCGAAGCGCTTCCGGCTGCCGAATTCTCGTGTAGATGCTCAACACGGCACGAAAGCTCCCAACCCAAACAACGTTGGGTATTTGGACGAGATGATCCTAACCTTCTCTGGCAAGAAGCACTGGCTTTGATCTCTCACCGTGGATAGCCGGCCAAGCCGAATCCCGGCTGTTTATACGTCGCGGAAGCAGACTCTTTGCGCCCCGACTACAGGCTTGCGACAGGACCTTGAGGCCAGACGATCGTTACCTCGACATGGTCGAGCACACCGCGTACGGGCGCGTTGGGCTTTCGCACCGTGATCCGGGCACGCGTGATCTGTGGAAACACCGAGCAAAGGGTCCGGCTGATGTCGAGAGCCAGGGTTTCTATCAGGAAGCGCCGGCGGCCAGTGACGATCTTTTCGATTTCGGCGAAGGCGAGCCCGTAATCCACAGTGGCCTCGATCGAATCTTCTTCGATCCCCACCGCGGGGCGCACATCCAGCTCGGCGTCCACATAGAACCGTTGGCCAAGCCGTTCTTCCTCGTCCAGCACGCCGTGCCGGGCAAAGAACGCGCAGTTCTTCATGAAGATTTTGTACATCGCACCCGCGATATCGCGGCGGGAAACCCGGCCGCCGCGAGCCGAGGTACCCGCAACTACAGGGTCCATAACCAGTTCGTCAGTGCTCATGGGAGCCTCGTTCATCTGTCACGATTGCGTCCATGGCGATGTCCTGCGCATGCGGATGGATCGTCGCAAGCCTGGCGCCCGCATAACCTACCCCGACCTTGAACGGCCGCTTGGTCATTGCTGCGAGCGTCCGGTCGTAGAAGCCACCACCATAGCCGAGCCGATAGTTTGCCGCATCGAACCCCACGACCGGGGCCACCACGACGTCCGGCTCGACCACACGACCGCTGGAAGGGACGAGAATATTCCAGACACCGCGTTCCAGCGGCTCGCCCGGTGCCCAAAGCCGGAATTCCAGAGGCTGCGCCTTGGCGATAACGACCGGCAATGCGATCTGCCCGCCCGCCTCGATGATCTTGGTCGACCATTCGCGCAGGTCCGGCTCACCACGGAACGGCCAGTACAAGGAGACAATGCGCCCCTGTGGAGAGCCGATCAGGCGATCAAGACCGGCCGCGATCGCTCTTGTCTTGCTGGCGCGCTCGTCTGCGCTCATGGCAAGGCGAAGACCGATCAGGCGCTTGCGCTCGCCCACGCGCCACTGTGAAATATCCTGCGAAAGTTCCGACGGGGCCCCGTCAGGCCGGCCTGGTATCGGATTGGTGCCCTTTCCAGCCATTGCCTCTCCTTGCGCATGCTCCCTGAACAGTGCCGGTTGATCGACAGGCCCGGAAAATCAGGACCTTGGCCTTTCCTTTTTGGGGTCGTAATGGGCGAAGGGGACGATTTTTGCGGGCAGGCGTTTCTGGTGGCCGTCGAGCTTGCCGATCTCGACCTCGGTGCCGATGGCGGCATGTGTTGCGTC
>NZ_JBEPML010000009.1:0-212295 GCF_040545735.1 Aquamicrobium terrae | reverse complement strand
TTCTACTTCCGCACGACGGACGTGACGGGCATCGTGACGCTTCCGGCCGGCACCGAGATGGTGATGCCGGGCGACAACGTGACGGTGGACGTGGAGCTGATCGTGCCGATCGCCATGGAAGAGCGCCTGCGCTTCGCCATCCGCGAGGGCGGCCGCACCGTCGGCGCCGGCATCGTCGCCGCAATCGTCGAATAAGAACAAGCAATCGATCTGTCGCGGGCGGGTAAACGCCCGCGCCGCGCCAGAACAAGGAATAGACGAATGAACGGACAGAATATCCGCATACGCCTGAAAGCGTTCGACCACCGCGTGCTCGATGCTTCGACGCGTGAGATCGTTTCGACGGCCAAGCGCACCGGCGCCAATGTCCGCGGCCCGATCCCGCTGCCGACCCGCATCGAGAAGTTCACGGTCAACCGTTCGCCGCATGTGGACAAGAAGAGCCGCGAGCAGTTCGAGATGCGCACCCACAAGCGTCTCCTCGACATCGTGGACCCGACCCCGCAGACGGTCGACGCGCTGATGAAGCTCGATCTGGCCGCCGGCGTGGACGTCGAAATCAAGCTCTAAGAGCTGAACCATGAGCTCCCAGGGGCAACCCGGAGCTCCTCTGAAGGAAAATGAACCGATGCGTTCAGGTGTAATTGCACAGAAGCTGGGAATGACCCGCATCTATAATGATGCGGGCGAGCATGTCCCCGTCACGGTTCTCCGCATGGAGAGCTGCCAGGTCGTCGCGCAGCGCACGCAGGAGAAGAACGGCTACACCGCCGTGCAGCTCGGCGTCGGGCTCGCCAAGGTGAAGAACACGTCGAAGGCGATGCGTGGCCATTTTGCCAGCGCTTCCGTGGAGCCCAAGGCCAAGCTGGCCGAGTTCCGCGTTTCCGACGACAACCTGCTCGATATCGGTGTCGAGATCACCGCCGATCACTTCGTCGCCGGCCAGAAGGTCGACGTGACCGGCACTTCGACCGGTAAGGGTTTCCAGGGTGTCATGAAGCGCCACAATTTCGGCGGCGGTCGTGCCACGCACGGTAACTCGGTGTCGCACCGCTCGCACGGTTCGACCGGCCAGCGCCAGGACCCCGGTAAGGTGTTCAAGGGCAAGAAGATGGCCGGCCACATGGGCGCCACCCGCGTCACCACGCAGAACGTCGAAGTGGTTTCCACCGATGTCGAGCGCGGCCTGATCCTCATCCGCGGCGCCGTGCCCGGCACCAAGGGTGCCTGGATCCTGGTGCGCGACGCCGTGAAGTCGGCGCTGCCCGAGAATGCGCCGAAGCCGGCGGCCTTCCGTGCCTCTGCCAAGGCGGCTGAAAAGAACGAAGCTCCGGCCACTGAGGGAGCGGAATAATGGACATCAAGATCACAACGCTCGCCGGCAAGGATGCCGGCAAGGTCGAGCTCTCCGACGAGATCTTCGGTCTTGATCCCCGCGAGGACATCCTGCAGCGCGTCGTGCGCTGGCAGCTTGCCAAGAAGCAGCAGGGCACCCATCAGGCCAAGGGCCGCGCCGACATCGCGCGCACCGGCGCCAAGATGTACAAGCAGAAGGGTACGGGCCGCGCCCGTCACCATTCGGCTCGCGCTCCGCAGTTCCGCGGCGGCGGCAAGGCCCACGGCCCGGTTTCCCGCAGCCATGAGCACGACCTGCCCAAGAAGGTCCGTGCGCTCGGCCTGAAGCACGCCCTGTCCGCCAAGGCGAAGGCGGCGTCGATCATCGTCGTCGACGAGCTGAAGCTGGAAGAGGCCAAGACCAAGTCGCTGCTGGCCAGCCTGAAGTCGCTCGGCCTGACCAATGCGCTGGTCATCGGCGGTGCGGAACTGGACGCCAACTTCAAGCTGGCTGCCACCAACATCCCGAACATCGACGTGCTGCCGGTTCAGGGCATCAACGTCTACGACATTCTGCGCCGCGGCACGCTGGTCCTTTCGAAGGCCGCCGTCGAGGCTCTCGAGGAGCGCTTCAAATGACCGACCTTCGTCATTACGATGTGATCGTCTCGCCGGCGATCACCGAAAAGTCGACCATCGCTTCCGAGCAGAACCAGGTCGTGTTCAACGTTGCCAAGAAGGCGACGAAGCCGGAAATCAAGGCTGCTGTCGAGGCGCTGTTCGGCGTCAAGGTTTCGGCTGTGAACACGCTTGTCCGCAAGGGCAAGGTCAAGCGCTTCCGCGGCACGGTTGGCCGCCAGGGCGACGTCAAGAAGGCGATCGTGACCCTGGTCGACGGTCACTCGATCGACGTCGCGACGGGCCTGTGAGCGAAGCGGCGAGGATAAGAAAATGGCATTGAAACATTACAATCCGATCACGCCGGGCACACGCCAGCTGGTCATCGTGGACCGTTCGGGCCTGCACAAGGGCAAGCCGGTCAAGGGCCTGACCGAGGGCCTGACCAAGTCGGGCGGCCGCAACAACTACGGCCGCGTCACCGCCCGCTTCATCGGCGGCGGTCACAAGCGCACCTACCGCATCATCGACTTCAAGCGTCGCAAGCTTGACGTCGTCGGCACGGTCGAGCGCCTGGAATACGACCCGAACCGCACGGCCTTCATCGCTCTGGTGAAGTACGAGGACGGCGAGCTGAGCTACATCCTGGCCCCGCAGCGCCTCGCTGCCGGCGACAAGGTGGTGGCCGGCGAAACCGCCGACGTGAAGCCGGGCAACGCGATGCCGCTGTCGGCCATGCCGGTCGGCACCATCGTGCACAACATCGAGCTGAAGCCGGGCAAGGGCGGTCAGATCGCCCGTTCGGCCGGTGCCTATGGCCAGCTCGTCGGCCGCGACCAGGGCATGGCGATCCTGCGCCTGAACTCTGGCGAGCAGCGCATCGTGCACGGTTCGTGCTTCGCGACCGTGGGCGCCGTCTCCAATCCGGAGCACGCCAACATCAAGGACGGCAAGGCTGGCCGCACGCGCTGGAGGGGCAAGCGTCCCCACAACCGCGGCGTGACGATGAACCCTGTCGACCACCCGCACGGCGGTGGTGAAGGCCGCACTTCCGGTGGTCGCCATCCGGTGACCCCGTGGGGCAAGCCGACCAAGGGCAAGAAGACGCGGTCCAACAAGGCGACCGACAAGTTCATCGTGCGCTCGCGCCATCAGCGCAAGAGCTAATAAGAGGTAAGCCTGTGACTCGTTCTGTTTGGAAAGGCCCCTTCGTTGATGGCTACCTTCTGAAGAAGGCAGACAAGGTTCGCGAAGGCGGTCGCAATGAGGTGATCAAGATGTGGAGCCGCCGCTCCACCATCCTGCCGCAGTTCGTCGGCCTCACCTTCGGTGTTTACAATGGCCAGAAGCATGTTCCCGTTTCGGTGAACGAAGACATGGTCGGCCACAAGTTCGGTGAATTTGCCCCGACCCGTACCTACTACGGTCACGGTGCGGACAAGAAGGCGAAGAGGAAGTAACGATGGGCAAGGCCAAAGCTCCGCGCAGGCTTGCTGACAACGAGGCGCGCGCCGTTCTGCGCACGATCCGTGTCAGCCCGCAGAAGCTCAATCTGGTTGCCGCGCTCATCCGTGGCAAGAAGGTCCAGACTGCGCTCAACGATCTGGAATTCTCGCGCAAGCGTATTTCCGAGACGGTGAAGAAAACGCTGGAATCGGCGATCGCAAACGCAGAGAACAACCACGACCTCGACGTTGATTCGCTGATTGTTGCGGAAGCCTATGTCGGCAAGTCGATCGTCATGAAGCGTTTCCACGCCCGTGGCCGCGGTCGCGCCAGCCGGATCGAAAAGCCGTTTTCGCACCTCACGATCGTCGTTCGTGAAGTGGAAGAGAAAGGGGAGGCCGCGTAATGGGCCAGAAAATCAATCCGATCGGTCTCCGCCTCGGCATCAACCGGACCTGGGATTCGCGCTGGTACGCGAACACCGGGGAATACGGCAAGCTGCTGCACGAGGACCTGAAGATCCGTGAATACCTGGAGAAGGAGCTGAAGCAGGCTGCCATCTCCAAGGTGGTGATCGAGCGTCCGCACAAGAAGTGCCGCGTGACCATTCACGCCGCGCGTCCGGGCCTGATCATCGGCAAGAAGGGTGCCGACATCGAGAAGCTGCGCAAGAAGCTGACCGAGATGACCCAGTCGGAGACGCACCTGAACATCGTCGAGGTGCGCAAGCCCGAGACCGACGCTACGCTGATCGCGCAGTCCATCGCGCAGCAGCTCGAGCGCCGCATCGCCTTCCGCCGCGCCATGAAGCGCGCTGTGCAGTCGGCCATGCGTCTTGGCGCCGAAGGCATCCGCATCAACTGCGCCGGCCGTCTCGGCGGCGCCGAGATCGCGCGCATGGAGTGGTACCGCGAAGGTCGCGTTCCGCTGCACACGCTGCGCGCCGATGTGGACTACGGCACTGCCGAGGCTCAGACCGCCTATGGCATCTGCGGCGTCAAGGTGTGGGTGTTCAAGGGCGAGATCCTCGAGCACGACCCGATGGCTTCCGAGCGCCGGGCGACCGAGGGCGAAGCCAATACCGGCGATCGTGGCGGCCAGCGTCGTCGCGAGCACGCCTGATAATTGAGAATTTGGAGCAAGTAAGATGCTGCAGCCAAAGCGCACAAAGTTCCGCAAGCAGTTCAAGGGCCGTATCCACGGCACCGCCAAGGGCGGCACCGATCTGAATTTCGGTGGTTTCGGACTGAAGGCGCTGGAGCCGAACCGCGTCACCGCGCGTGAGATCGAGGCGGCCCGCCGCGCGATCACCCGTGAAATGAAGCGCGCCGGCCGCGTGTGGATCCGTATTTTCCCGGATCTGCCCGTGACGAGCAAGCCCACCGAAGTCCGTATGGGCAAGGGCAAGGGCTCGGTCGATTACTGGGCGGCCCGCGTGAAGCCCGGCCGCATCATGTTCGAGATCGACGGCGTCCCGGAGGATGTCGCGCGTGAGGCGCTGCGTCTGGGTGCTGCCAAGCTTTCGGTGCGCACGCGTTTCGTGCAGCGCATCGCTGAATAAGGAAGAGCAGAGATGAAAGCTTCAGATATCCGCTCGAAGACGCAGGATCAGCTCTCTGACGAACTGGCTTCCCTGAAGAAGGAACAGTTCAACCTGCGCTTCCAGAAGGCCACCGGCCAGCTTGAGAAGACCGACCGCGTCAAGCAGGTCCGCAAGGACATCGCGCGCATCAAGACCATTGCTGCGGAAAAAGCCGCGGCCAAGAAGGCATAAGGAAAAAACCATGCCGAAGCGTATTCTGCAGGGCGTCGTCGTCAGCGACAAGAACGACAAGACCGTCGTGGTGAAGGTGGAGCGCCGCTTCACGCATCCGGTGATGAAGAAGGTCGTGCGCATGTCGAAGAAGTACAAGGCGCACGATGAGAACAACGCCCACAAGGTTGGCGACACCGTCCTGATCCAGGAATCGGCGCCGATCTCCAAGGACAAGCGCTGGGTCGTCGTGGCCCAGGACCAGGCTTGATCGGGCGTAGAGCGAATTTTGGACAGACCGGGGAGGGCAGGGCCTCTCCCAATAGAGAAGAAAAAGGCGGCCAGTCATGATTCAGATGCAAACAAACCTCGACGTGGCGGATAATTCCGGCGCACGTCGTGTCATGTGCATCAAGGTGCTGGGCGGTTCGAAGCGGAAGTATGCCTCCGTCGGCGACATCATCGTGGTGTCGATCAAGGAAGCCATTCCGCGCGGCCGCGTCAAGAAAGGCGATGTGATGAAGGCGGTCGTGGTTCGCACGGCCAAGGACATCCGTCGTCCCGACGGCAGCGTGATCCGGTTCGACAAGAACGCAGCGGTTCTGGTCGACAACAAGAAAGAGCCGGTCGGCACGCGCATCTTCGGGCCGGTTCCGCGCGAGCTTCGCGCGAAGAACCATATGAAGATCATTTCGCTCGCGCCTGAAGTGCTGTAAGGAGCCGCAACCATGCAGAAGATCCGTAAAGGCGACAAGGTTGTCGTCCTGGCCGGCAAGGACAAGGGCCGCTCCGGCGAGGTCCTCTCCGTACAGCCGAAGGAAGACACCGCCATCGTGCGTGGCGTGAACCTCATCCGCCGCCACCAGAAGCAGTCCGCTTCCCAGGAAGGCGGCATCATCACCAAGGAAGCGCCGATTCAACTCTCGAATCTCGCGCTGGCCGACCCCAAGGATGGCAAGCCGACCCGCGTCGGTTTCCGCGTCGAGAAGGACGGCAAGAAAGTGCGCTTTGCCAAGCGCTCGGGAGAAACGATCAATGGCTAAGGCAGCAGCACAGGCAGAAGCCAAGAACACGCCGCGCCTGAAGAAGGTCTACAACGAGACCATCCGCCAGGCGCTGAAGGACCAGTTCAAGTACTCCAACGAGATGCAGGTTCCGCGCATCGAGAAGATCGTGCTGAACATGGGCGTCGGCGAGGCGACCGCGGATTCCAAGAAGCCGTCCGTCGCGGCCGAGGACCTGGCCCTGATCACCGGCCAGAAGGCCGTGGTGACCCGCGCCCGCAAGTCGATCGCCGGCTTCAAAGTGCGCGAGAACATGCCGATCGGCGCGAAGGTCACCCTTCGCAATGAGAAGATGTATGAGTTCCTGGATCGTCTCGTGAACATCGCGCTGCCGCGCGTTCGCGACTTCCGGGGCCTCAACCCGAAGAGCTTTGACGGTCGTGGCAACTACGCCATGGGCCTCAAGGAGCACATCGTGTTCCCGGAGATCAACTACGACAAGGTTGATCAGATGTGGGGCATGGACATCATCGTTTGTACGACTGCGAAGACGGACGACGAAGCCCGGGCGCTGCTCAAGGCTTTCAACTTCCCCTTCCGCCAGTAACGGCAGCGAGCAAAGGAAAAATCTGAAATGGCAAAGACCAGCTCAGTCGAGAAGAACAACCGGCGCCGCAAGCTCGTCCAGCAGTATGCCGCGAAGCGCAAGGCGCTGAAGGACATCGTGATGGACCAGTCGCTGCCGCTTGAGGAGCGCTTCCGCGCCCAGCTCAAGCTGTCGGCCCTGCCGCGCAACTCGGCGAAGATCCGCATCCGCAACCGTTGTGAAGTCACCGGCCGTCCGCGCGCCTTCTATCGGAAGCTCAAGCTTTCGCGTGTCGCGCTGCGCGACCTGGGCAACACGGGCAAGATCCCGGGCCTGGTCAAGTCGAGCTGGTAAGGAGTAGACGAGATGTCCCTGAGCGATCCTCTCGGCGATATGCTGACCCGTATCCGTAACGCCTACGGCCGCAAGAAGACGACCGTGTCCACGCCGGCTTCCCGCCTGCGCGCCCGCGTCCTCGAAGTGCTGAAGGCGGAAGGTTATATTCGCGATTACAGCCAGACCGACTTCGACAACGGCAAGTCCGAGATCGAGATCGAGCTGAAGTATTTCGACGGTTCCCCGGTGGTGCGCGAGATTTCGCGCGTTTCGAAGCCCGGACGCCGCGTCTATGTTTCGGCCAAGTCGATCCCGCAGGTTGCCAACGGCCTTGG
This sequence comes from Aquamicrobium terrae, assembly GCF_040545735.1. Lineage (GTDB taxonomy): Bacteria > Pseudomonadota > Alphaproteobacteria > Rhizobiales > Rhizobiaceae > Mesorhizobium > Mesorhizobium terrae_A. Next base: position 204,882 of record NZ_JBEPML010000009.1, on the reverse strand, counting down.
CATCGCCATCCTTTCGACGCCCAAGGGCGTGATGGCCGACCACGAGGCGCGTGAACAGAATGTCGGCGGGGAAGTTCTCTGCCAGGTCTTCTGATCCGGTAACCGTTCCCGATAGGAATTGCCGGTGAGACCCGCGTCTCCCGGCAGGACCTGAAACAATAAGAGTGACGAGGACAACACAATGTCTCGTATTGGTAAGAAGCCCCTAGCCGTGCCGCAGGGCGTGACCGCCACCGTTGACGGCCAGACCGTTACGGCCAAGGGTCCGAAGGGCGAACTGAAGTTCGTCGTCAACGACGAGGTTCTGGTCAAGCTGGAAAACGGCGAGATCAGCGTCGAGCCGCGCGACGCCTCCAAGGATGCGCGTTCCAAGTGGGGCATGTCCCGTTCGCAGATCGAGAACATCCTGGTCGGCGTCAAGGACGGGTTCGAGCGCAAGCTCGAGATCCAGGGCGTCGGTTATCGTGCCGCCATGCAGGGCAAGAACATCCAGCTTTCGCTGGGTTTCAGCCATGAAGTGATCTACGAGGCTCCGGAAGGCATCACGCTCGCCTGCCCGAAGCCGACCGAGATCAGCATCACCGGCATCGACAAGCAGAAGGTTGGCCAGGTGGCCGCCGAGATCCGCGAATACCGCCAGCCGGAGCCCTACAAGGGCAAGGGCGTGCGCTACGCGGGCGAGAAGATCTTCCGCAAGGAAGGCAAGAAGAAGTAAGAACGTCAACGCCACGGGAAGGTGTCGCGGGAGGCGCTTCGGCCTACCGCATAAGGCAGCTCCCGTTTTACAAGGCAGGAAATACACATGGCTTCCAAGGAATCCACCCAGCGCCGCGCCGCGCGCGTCCGTCGTCAGATCAAGGCCGTTGCCAACGGTCGCCCGCGTCTGTCGGTTCATCGCACGTCGAAGAACATCTATGTGCAGGTGATCGACGATGCCCAGGGCCGCACCCTGGCCGCCGCTTCGACCCTGGAAAAGGAATTCAAGTCTTCCAAGAAGACCGGCGCTGACAGCGCTGCGGCTGCCGAAGTCGGCAAGCTGATCGCCGAGCGCGCGATCAAGGCGGGCGTGAAGGAAGTGGTCTTCGACCGCGGCGCCTACATCTATCATGGCCGCGTCAAGGCCCTGGCCGAGGCTGCTCGCGAGGGCGGGCTGAGCTTCTAAGGCGGTCCGGAAAGGGCCAGCGACAAAAAAGTTGCTGACTTTTTCCTCTGGATCGTTCACAGGAGACGTGAATTTCGCCGCCGGCATCCCGAAACAGGGCTGCCGGCATTTCAGCAATCCGTGCTTCCGGAAAAAAATAAGGATCAGGATATGGCACAGGAACGTAGGGAAGGCGGCCGCGAGCGTGGCCGTGACCGCGAAGAGCGCGACGACGGCATCGTCGACAAGCTCGTTCACATCAACCGCGTCGCCAAGGTGGTGAAGGGCGGCCGTCGCTTCGGCTTCGCCGCGCTCGTCGTCGTCGGCGACCAGAAGGGCCGCGTCGGCTTCGGTCACGGCAAGGCGCGCGAAGTGCCGGAAGCCATCCGCAAGGCGACCGAATCGGCCAAGCGCGACATGATCTTCGTGCCGCTGCGCTCGGGCCGTACGCTGCACCACGACGTCGAGGGCCGTCACGGCGCCGGCCGCGTTCTGCTGCGCACCGCCAAGCAGGGTACCGGTATCATCGCCGGTGGTCCGATGCGCGCTGTGTTCGAGACGCTCGGCATGCATGACGTCGTTGCCAAGTCGATGGGGTCTTCCAACCCCTACAACATGGTTCGCGCTACCTTCGATGCGCTGAAGAAGCAGATGCACCCGAAGGATGTCGCTGCCGCTCGTGGCATCAAGTACTCGACCCTCCAGGCTCGTCGCGGCACCGCCGTGGCTGCCGAGGAATAGTCGGCGCTGACGAGGGACCATCATCATGGCAAAGAAAGCTACCAAGACCATCACCGTTGAGCAGATCGGCTCGCCGATCCGCCGTCCGAAGGAGCAGCGCGCGACGCTGGTCGGCCTCGGCCTCAACAAGATGCACAAGCAGCGCACGCTGGAGGACACCCCTTCGGTGCGCGGCATGATCGCCTCCGTCTCGCATCTCGTCCGCGTCGTGGACGAGGGCTGAGCCACAGCGCAGGAGACAGAATATGAAACTCAACGAACTGCGTGACAACGAAGGCGCAACGCATTCGAAGAAGCGCGTGGGCCGTGGTATCGGCTCGGGCCTCGGCAAGACCGGCGGCCGCGGCGTGAAGGGCCAGAAGTCGCGTTCCGGCGTGGCCATCAACGGCTTCGAGGGTGGCCAGATGCCGCTCTATCGCCGTCTGCCCAAGCGCGGCTTCAAGAACCTCTTCTCGAAGAGCTACAATGCCGTGTCGCTGGCCCGCATCCAGGCTGCCATCGACGCCAAGAAGCTCGACGCCAAGGAGACGGTGACGGCCGAATCGCTGGTCAAGGCCGGCGTCGTGCGCCGCCTCAAGGACGGCGTCCGTATCCTGTCCGACGGCGAGTTGAAGGCCAAGGTTGCCTTCGACGTTGCCGGCGCCTCCAAGGCCGCGATCGAGAAGATCGAGAAGGCTGGCGGATCGGTGAAGCTGCCCGAAGCTGCGGCGGCTGAATAATACCGGAATAACAAAGCGGCCGCGTCAATGCGGCCGCTTGCATCTTGGCCGCGCCGGGCCTATCTCGGGTCTTCGGTGATACGCGCCGCCCGAAGCGGGCCCCCGCGTCGTCCAGCGGAGAAATTTGCATGGCTTCGGCTGCTGAACAACTGGCATCCAATCTCAATTTTGCGGCCTTCGCCAAGGCCGAGGATCTGAAGAAGCGCATCTGGTTCACGCTCGGTGCGCTCTTTGTGTATCGGCTTGGCACCTATATCCCGCTGCCGGGAATCAATCCTGAAGCCTTCGCGCAGGCTTTCCAGCAGCAGAGCGGCGGCGTGCTGGGCATGTTCAACATGTTCGCCGGCGGCGCCGTCGAGCGCATGGCGATCTTCGCGCTCGGCATCATGCCCTACATCTCCGCCTCGATCATCATGCAGCTGATGACCTCGGTGATTCCCACGCTCGAAGCCTTGAAGAAGGAAGGCGAGCAGGGCCGCAAGATCATCAACCAGTACACCCGCTACGGCACGGTCCTGCTTGCGCTGGTCCAGTCCTACGGCATCGCCGTGGGCCTCCAGAGCGGCAACAACATCGTTTCCAGCCCCGGCTTGTTCTTCCAGATCTCCACGGTGATCACGCTCACGGGCGGCACCATGTTCCTGATGTGGCTGGGCGAGCAGATCACCGCCCGCGGCATCGGCAACGGCATCTCGCTGATCATCTTCGCGGGCATCGTCGCCGGCATGCCGCGCGCCATCAGCGGAACGCTGGAGCTGAGCCGCACCGGCGCACTGTCGACCGGCCTCGTGCTGGCCATCATGGCGCTTGCGGTGGTGGTCATCGCCATCATCGTTTTCGTGGAGCGCGCCCAGCGCCGCCTGCTGATCCAGTATCCGAAGCGCCAGGTCGGCAACCGCATGTTCCAGGGCGATACCTCGCACCTGCCGCTCAAGCTGAACACGTCGGGCGTCATTCCGCCGATCTTCGCGTCGTCGCTGCTCCTGCTGCCGGCCACGCTTGCCGGCTTCTCGAATACCCAGAACATGCCGGCCTGGGCTTCCAGCATCCTGTCGGCCCTCGGCCACGGCCAGCCGATCTACATGTTCCTGTACGGCGCGATGATCGTGTTCTTCGCGTTCTTCTACACGGCTATCGTCTTCAATCCGAAGGATACGGCCGACCAGCTCAAGAAGCATTCGGGCTTCATTCCCGGCTATCGCCCCGGCGAGCGCACGGCGGAGTACATCGACTATGTGCTCACCCGCATCACGGTTCTGGGCGCGGTCTACCTGGTCGCCGTCTGCCTGCTGCCGGAATATCTGATTGCGGCGACGGGCGTTCCTTTCTATCTCGGCGGCACCTCGCTTCTGATCGTTGTCAGTGTGACGCTGGATACGGTCGCGCAGATCCAGGGACACCTGATCGCGCACCAGTATGAGGGATTGATCAAGAAGTCGAAGCTGCGTGGAGGAAAGAGGGGACGATGAGGCTTATACTGCTGGGCCCGCCTGGGGCGGGCAAGGGCACCCAGGCCCAGAGGCTCGTAAGCAAATACGGCATTCCGCAACTGTCCACCGGTGACATGCTGCGCGCCGCGGTGGCGGCGCAGACGCCGGTCGGCCAGCAGGCCAAGGCGATCATGGATGCCGGCGAGCTGGTCTCGGATGCCGTGGTCAATGCCATCGTCGCCGAACGCATCGACCAGCCCGATTGCGCCAAGGGCTTCATCCTTGACGGTTACCCGCGCACGCTGGCGCAGGCCGACGCTGTCGAGGCCATGCTCAAGGAGCGTGGCAAGAAGCTGGACGGCGTGATCGAGCTGGTGGTGGACGACCGTGCGCTGGTCGGCCGCATCGTCAAGCGGGCCGAGGAAGCCAAGGCTGCCGGCCAGCCGGTGCGCAAGGACGACAACCCCGTAGTGTTCGAGGAGCGTCTGCGCGAATATTACAAGAAGACCGCCCCGCTGATCGGCTATTACCATGCCAAGGGCATGCTCAAGGGCGTCGACGGCATGGCCTCGATGGACGAGGTGACGGCGCAGATCGAGGCGCTGCTGCCGGAGGCCGTCGGCTGAAACTTTTCGCCTTCACTTGACGGCAGCGGTCATGTGGAGTATGGCGACCCCTCATTCCCACAAGGCGTGAGGTGGGCGTGCCGTTTTGGCATGCTTGCTGCAACTTGAAGAAACACCTGCAAGGGCCGGCCTCCACCGGACGCGGGTAAAAGCAACAGCGTCGGCATGGCCGGCCCACATGGAGAACGAAGATGGCCCGTATAGCCGGCGTCAACATCCCGACCAACAAGCGCGTCGTTATCGCGCTGCAATATATTCACGGCATCGGCAAGAAGTTTGCCCAGGAGATCATCGACAAGGTCGGCATTCCGGCCGAGCGTCGAGTGAACCAGCTCACCGATGCCGAGGTGCTGGCGATCCGCGAGGCCATCGACCGCGATTATCAGGTCGAGGGCGACCTGCGCCGCGAAGTTTCGATGAACATCAAGCGCCTGATGGACCTTGGCTGCTACCGCGGCCTGCGCCATCGCCGCTCGCTGCCGGTTCGCGGTCAGCGCACGCACACCAACGCGCGTACCCGCAAGGGCCCGGCCAAGGCGATCGCCGGCAAGAAGAAGTAATTTCAGGGAATGGGGGAGTAGGGGAGTAGGGAAGTATGTAAAGACGCTGCGGCCTGCCGCGACGGAAACATACTCCCTTATTCCCCTACTGCCCTACTCCCCAACAGGTGTAGCCGCTGGCATTACGGCGGTGTAGAGATCAACTGAAAGGAAAAACATGGCCAAGGAAGCCGCTCGCGTTCGTCGTCGCGAACGTAAAAACATCTCGTCGGGCGTTGCCCACGTGAATTCGACCTTCAACAACACCATGATCACCATTTCCGACGCGCAGGGCAATGCGATTGCCTGGTCGTCGGCCGGTGCCCAGGGCTTCAAGGGTTCGCGCAAGTCGACCCCGTTCGCTGCCCAGATGGCTGCCGAAGACGCCGCCAAGAAGGCGCAGGAACACGGCATGCGCACGCTCGAGGTCGAGGTTTGCGGCCCCGGTTCCGGCCGTGAATCGGCTCTCCGCGCGCTTCAGGCTGCCGGCTTCACCATCACCTCGATCCGTGATGTGACGCCGATCCCGCACAATGGCTGCCGTCCGCGCAAGAAGCGCCGCGTCTGACATTTCATTTTTCGCCGCTTGAGCGCCCACGGGCGCTTTTGCGGTTTTCCAGGTCGCCCGCCACGATTGGATGGTGGTGGGGAAACGGAAGGAAGGCAATATGATCCAGAAAAACTGGCAGGAACTGATCAAGCCGAACAAGGTCGAGTTCTCGTCAAAGAACAAGACGGTGACCACGCTGGTTGCCGAGCCTCTGGAGCGTGGTTTCGGTCTCACGCTGGGCAACGCGCTTCGCCGGGTTCTGCTGTCGTCGCTGCGCGGCGCTGCCGTCACGGCTGTCCAGATCGACGGCGTGCTGCACGAGTTCTCCTCGATTGCAGGCGTGCGCGAGGACGTCACCGACATCGTCCTCAACATCAAGGAAATCGCCATCAAGATGGAAGGCGAGGGTCCCAAGCGCATGGTTGTGCGCAAGCAGGGTCCCGGTGCCGTCACCGCCGGTGACATCCAGACCGTTGGCGATGTCGAGATCCTCAACCCCGACCACGTCATCTGCACGCTGGACGAGGGTGCGGAGATCCGCATGGAGTTCACGGTCGACACCGGCAAGGGCTATGTCCCGGCCGAGCGCAACCGCGCCGAGGATGCTCCGATCGGGCTGATCCCCGTCGACAGCCTCTACTCGCCGGTCAAGAAGGTGTCCTACAAGGTCGAAAACACCCGCGAGGGCCAGGTTCTCGACTACGACAAGCTCACCATGACCATCGAGACCGACGGTTCGGTGACGGGCGAGGACGCGGTGGCTTTCGCTGCCCGCATCCTGCAGGACCAGCTCAGCCTGTTCGTCAACTTCGAGGAGCCGCAGAAGGAAACCGCCGCCGAGCAGGTGACGGAACTCGCCTTCAACCCGGCACTGTTGAAGAAGGTGGACGAGCTGGAGCTTTCGGTCCGTTCGGCCAACTGCCTCAAGAACGACAACATCGTCTACATCGGCGACCTGATCCAGAAGACCGAGGCGGAAATGCTCCGCACTCCGAATTTTGGCCGCAAGTCGCTGAACGAGATCAAGGAAGTTCTGGCTTCCATGGGCCTGCACCTCGGAATGGAGGTTCAGGACTGGCCGCCGGAGAACATCGAAGATCTCGCGAAGCGTTACGAAGACCAGTACTGAGCCTGAATAGAGCATGGTACCGAGGACCGGCTCGTCCGGTCCGACGGCCATGCGGAAAACCATCGGAGGCCGTGGCCTCCTGAATAGCTGAAGAAGGAAAAGAGCCATGCGCCACGGTTTCAAAGGCCGTCGTTTCTCACGCAGTGCAAGCCACCGCAAGGCGATGTTCGCCAACCTCGCCGTCTCGCTCATCGAGCATGAGCAGATCGTCACCACCCTGCCGAAGGCGAAGGACCTGCGTCCGATCGTCGAGAAGCTCGTCACCCTCGGCAAGCGCGGCGATCTGCACGCCCGCCGCCAGGTGATCGCGCAGATCGGCAACGAGGATGTCGTCAAGCGTCTGTTCGACACCATCGCCCCGCGCTATGCGACCCGCAATGGCGGCTACCTGCGCATCATGAAAGCCGGCTTCCGCCGCGGCGACAACGCCCCGCTGGCCGTGATCGAGTTCGTCGATCGCGACACCTCGGCCAAGGGCGCCGGCGACCGCGCCCGCGTCGAGGCCGAAGGCGTTGACGAGGCCGAAGCAGCCTGATCTTTCGGGCATATTCAATCGAAAAGGCCGGGAGATCGCTCTCCCGGCCTTTTTGCTTTTCTGCCTTTCCGTTTTTCTCAGGCACGCTCGATTGTAACGCGGTGTCGTGGGGCGCGTTTGCGGCGGTTGAAATATGGCCGCAGCGGTCGCCAGGCCAGCAGCAGGGCGATGATCGCGATGTAGACCCACTGCTCCGGCCCGACAACCTTCACCGACAGGGCGTAGTGCAGCACGCCCGCCGCGGCGATAATATAGGCTAGCCGGTGCAGTTTTCCCCAGCGCGCGCCCAGCCTGCGGATCGACCAGCTGTTGGAGGTCAGTGCCAGCGGAACGAGCATCGCCAGCCCCGCCATGCCGATGGTGATGAAGGGACGCTTGGCGATATCCTCGACGATGGCAGCGAAGTTCAGGAACTGGTCGAGCACCATATAGGTGGTGAAGTGCATCAGCACATACCAGAAGGCGAGCAGCCCGAGCGCCCGGCGGTAGCGCAGCCCGTTCAGCCCGAAGATGTCGCGCAGCGGCGTGATGGCGAGCGTGGCAATGAGGAAGCGCAGCGCCCACAGGCCCAACAGATGCTCGAATTCCTTGACCGGGTTGCCCGGCAGCCGGCCGGTGGCGCCAAGCCAGAAGCCCCAGGCGGCGGGAACGAGCCCGATGGCATAGAGTGCCCAGACGGAGGCTTTACGCAAGCGTGGCGAAAGCGGCATCAGAAGTTGGCCTTCAGGTCCAGCCCGGCATAGAGTTTGGCGACTTCTTCCTCATAGCCGTTGAAGGGCAGGGTCGGCCTCCGGTTGGCGCCGAAAAAGCCGCCTTCGCCGATGCGGGTTTCGCTGGCCTGGCTCCAGCGCGGATGATCGACCGCCGGATTGACGTTGGCATAGAAGCCGTATTCGTTCGGCGCCGCGATGTTCCAGGTGGTCGGCGGCTGCTTGTCGGTAAGCGTGATGCGTACGATCGACTTGATGCCCTTGAAGCCGTATTTCCACGGCACCACGAGCCGCACCGGCGCGCCGTTCTGGTTGGGCAAGGTCTTGCCGTAAAGGCCGAGCGCGAGGATGGTGAGCGGGTGGCGGGCCTCGTCAAGCCGCAGGCCCTCGACATAGGGCCATGCCAGGGACTGGAAGAAACCGCCCTGGCCGGGCATCTCGTCCGGCCGCACGACGGTTTCGAAAGCCACGTATTTTGCCGAGCCGAGCGGTTCGACCTTGTCGAGAAGCGCGGCCAGCGGGAAGCCCGCCCACGGGATCACCATGGACCATGCCTCGACACAACGCATCCGGTAGATGCGTTCCTCGAGCGGGAAGGCGAGCAGTTCTTCAAGGCCGAATTCGCGTGGCTTGCTAACCATGCCGTCGACCTTGACGGTCCATGGGGTCGGCTTGAACTTGCCCGATTTGGCTTTCGGGTCGCCCTTGCCGAGGCCGAACTCGTAGAAATTGTTGTAGGCGGTGACGTCGTCCTCCGATGTCAGCTTTTCATCCGTCGAGAAGGGGCTTTCCGATGCCTTCAATGCCGCGGCTCCGGCCGGAACGCTGCTTCCGAAGGCAAGCAGGCCGGCAGCACCGGCTCCGGCGAGGAAACCCCGTCTGTTCAGGAAAATCGATTCGGGCGTGATTTCCCCGGCGGCGATCCGGGGCGGGTGGTAGGCAGGCATGACGGTCGCCTCGCTGGCATTGTGATGGTTGCGACATCGACTATATAACGGGCGTGGAATGCTGTTTCGACTGCCATCGGGATCACGCTTGGCCACATTTTCGTGTAGTCGGCCCAGGGCCATGCCGTGGTCGCACGCCGGCGTTGGAACCTGCAGGCCCAGGGAAGCCGCAACGCTTGGGAAGTGCCTTGAAGCGCCGCGCCAATCGGGCTTAACAAGCCTTTCATTTTGCACAATCGTCGCGACAATGGACGGCGACATTGCTCGGAGGATTCGTTTATGGCTCCCAAGCGTCTGACCGTCGCCGTTATCGGCGTCCTGTCCATGCTTCTTGCCGCGCCGTTTGCGCCACAGGCGCTTTCCCAGGAAAGGAAGGGCGAGTCGCCCGGCCTCAGCGAGGTGCTGACCGATCTGCTGCAAGGTTCCGGCGATGCGGACACGACGTCCGGCCCCGACCGCCGCGTGCCGTTCGGCCGTGAGGAGGTGCAGCTTTCCTTTGCCCCGCTGGTCAAGGAAACGGCGCCGGCCGTGGTCAATGTCTACGCCTCCAAGACGGCCCGGGTGCGCTCGCCCTTCGAGGGCGATCCGTTCTTCGAGCAGTTCTTCGGCCGTTCGATGCCGCGGGCGCAGTCCTCCCTGGGATCGGGGGTTCTGGTCGACGAAGCCGGCTTCGTCGTCACCAATTTCCACGTCATCAAGGATGCGGACGAGGTGAAGGTGGCCATGTCGGATGGCCGCGAATTCACCAGCAAGGTGCTGCTGAAGGACGAGTCGCTCGACCTGGCTGTGCTGAAGATCGAGTCCGACAAGCCGTTCCCGACCATCGCCATCGGCGATTCCGACGCCTTGCAGGTGGGTGACCTCGTTCTGGCCATCGGCAATCCGTTCGGCGTCGGCCAGACGACCACCTCCGGCATCGTCTCGGCGCTGGCCCGCAGCCATATCGGCATTTCCGATTCCGGCTTCTTCATCCAGACCGACGCCGCCATCAATCCCGGCAATTCCGGCGGTGGCCTCATCAACATGGCGGGACAGTTGGTCGGCATCAACACCGCGATCTACAGCCGCAGCGGCGGCTCCATCGGCATCGGCTTCGCCATTCCCGCCAACATGGTACGTGCCTTCGTCGAAGCCGCCAAGTCCGGCCGCGACTTCTTCGAACGGCCCTATATCGGCGCGACCTTCGAGCCGGTGACCCCGCAGATCGCGGAATCGCTCGGCATGGAACTGCCGTACGGCGCGCTGGTTTCGGCCGTCGAGGCGGGCGGCCCGTCCGATCAGGCCGGGTTGCGGCCGGGTGATGTGGTGCTGAGCTTCAACGGCGCCCGCATCGAGGGCGTGGACGCGCTCGGCTATCGGCTGGCGACGCAACCGATCGGGACGCAGGCCGCGCTCGATGTGCTGAGCAAGGGCGAGGAAAAGAAGGTCGATATCGCCTTGCAGCGGGCGCCGGAGGGCGCCGCCGACGCGCAGGTGCAACTGCGCGGGCGCAGCCCCTTTGCCGGCGCCAAGGTGGCGGAACTCTCGCCCCGGCTGGCCCAGCGCCTCGGCATGAATGCCGATACGAAGGGTGTTGCCGTGGTCGAGGTGGACCGCAATTCACCTGCCGGCGATTTCGGCTTGCGGCCGGGCGACATCGTGCGCGAGGTCAATGGCCAGACCATCGACAGCGCCCGCAAGCTGGCCGACGCATCGCAGCAGAACTCGCGCTGGTGGCGTTTCACCATCGAGCGCGACGGGCAGTTGATGCGCCAGGTTCTGCGCTACTGAGATCGGAAGAACATGGCGGACCTGTTCAGCCCCGATAAGCCGCTGGCGGCGCCCGTGGGACAGCCGCTCGCAGACCGGCTGCGGCCGAAGAGCCTTGCCGAGGTCGTCGGGCAGGAGCACCTGACCGGCCCGGACGGGGCGTTGACGCGCATGATCCGTTCCGGCTCGCTCGGTTCCATGATCTTCTGGGGACCACCGGGAACGGGCAAGACCACGGTGGCGCGGCTGCTGGCGGGCGAAACCAGCCTTGCCTTCGAGCAGGTTTCGGCGATCTTCACCGGTGTCGCGGACCTCAAGAAGGTGTTCGAGACGGCCCGTCTGCGCCGTGCCAACGGCCGCCAGACCTTGCTGTTCGTGGACGAGATCCATCGTTTCAACCGCGCCCAGCAGGATAGTTTCCTGCCGGTGATGGAGGATGGCACGGTCATTCTCGTCGGTGCCACGACGGAAAACCCGTCCTTCGAGCTGAACGCGGCGTTGCTGTCGCGTGCCCGCGTGCTCACCTTCCGTTCGCTCGACGAGGAAAGCATCGCCAAGCTTCTGGCGCGTGCCGAGGAGGCCGAAGGCAAGCCCTTGCCGCTCGACGAGGAGGCGAGGGCGGCATTGGTGCGGATGGCGGACGGTGATGGCCGCGCTTCGCTCACGCTTTCCGAAGAGGTGTGGCGCGCGGTGGGGCCGGGCGAGGTGTTCGATGCCGAGGGCCTGCTTGCCGTGGTTCAGCGGCGCGCGCCGATCTACGACAAGGGACAGGACGGCCATTACAATCTGATTTCGGCCCTGCACAAATCCGTGCGCGGCTCCGATCCGGACGCGGCGCTCTACTACCTTGCGCGCATGTTCGACGCGGGCGAGGACCCGCTTTATCTCGGCCGGCGGCTGGTGCGCATGGCGGTCGAGGATATCGGCCTGGCCGACCCGCAGGCGCTCGTCGTCGCCAATGCCGCCAAGGATGCCTATGATTATCTCGGCTCGCCCGAGGGCGAACTGGCCTTTGCGCAGGCCTGCGTCTACCTCGCCACGGCGCCGAAATCGAACGCCGTCTATACCGCCTTCAAGGGGGCCATGCGGGCGGCCAAGGAACATGGCTCGCTGCTGCCGCCCAAGCATATCCTCAATGCGCCGACCAAGCTGATGAAGGAAGAAAGCTACGGCGCCGGCTATCGCTACGATCACGACGAGCCGGATGCTTTTTCCGGGCAGGACTACTTCCCCGAAAAGATAGGCCGGCAGACGTTCTATGATCCGCCAGAGCGCGGTTTCGAGCGCGAAATCAGGAAGCGCCTTGAATATTGGGCCAAGCTGCGCAAGGAACGCGGCTGACATAACAACTTTCCCATGTCGCAACCCGGCTCGCAAAGGCGGGCGCTTGATGCTATCTGGCGGCCGGGATCAATGGACAGGCTCATGGCAGGCGTAGAACAGATAACGGTTGAGGCCGGCGAGGCCGGCATGCGGCTCGACCGCTGGTTCAAGGCCCATTATCCGGGCCTCGGTTTCGGCCATCTGCAGAAGCTGCTGCGGTCGGGGCAGGTCCGGGTCAATGGCGGCCGCGCCAAGGCCGACACGCGGGTCGAGCCCGGCCATGTCATCCGCATTCCGCCGCTCGACGTGGACCGCAAGGCCAGCGACCAGATGACCGGCTATTCGATCCGCAACCAGGACGATGGCGATGTGCTGGCGCGCATGCTGCTGCACGAGGACCCGAAGGTCTATGTCTTCAACAAGCCGGCCGGGCTGGCGGTGCAGGGCGGCTCCGGCGTGACCCGCAATGTCGATGACATGCTGGAAGCCCTGCGCAACAAGAAGGGCGAGAAGCCGCGTCTGGTCCACCGGCTCGACCGCGACACCTCGGGCGTGCTGGTGGTTGCGCGCACGCGGCTGGCGGCGATGAAGCTGTCGGAATCGTTCCGTCATCGCGAGACGAAGAAGACCTATTGGGCCCTGGTGAAGGGCGTTCCGCCGAAGCGCGAGGACAAGATTTCCACCTGGCTGGTCAAGGAGCAGACGCCCGATGGCGACCGCATGCGGGTGGCCAGGCACGGCGAGAAGGGCTCGGACCATGCCGTTTCCTTTTACCGCGTGGTCGAGCAGGCGGCGCAGTCGCTGTCCTGGCTGGAGATGGAGCCCTATACGGGGCGCACGCACCAGCTTCGTGTCCACGCTGCCCATATCGGCTGCCCGATCATCGGCGATCCTAAATATTTCGAAGCCGACACCAATTGGGATTTTCCAGGCGGTATGCAGAACCGTCTGCATCTGCATGCGCGCCGCATCGTTATCCCGCATCCCGACGGCGGCAGGATCGACGTGACCGCGCCCATGCCCCCGCACATGCGCCAGAGCTGGAATTTGCTCGGTTTTGACGAACAGAGCGCCGAGAACGACGCGTGAATACGGCAACGGGCGCAATCGATCGCCGCGACGCGATCGACCTGACGGCGACCGCCTTGATGATCGGGCTGACGCTGTCATGGGGCCTCAACTATGTGGCGGCCAAGATTTCCTATACGGGCTTCGATCCGCTTTTCGTATCGTTCGTCCGTGCCGCGCTCGGTGGCGCGCTGGTCTTCCTGTGGTGCCTGTGGCGGCGCATTCCACTGTTCGAGAAGGACGGCACGCTGCTGGCCGGCATGGCGGCCGGGTTGCTGTTCGGCATCGAGTTCCTGCTGTTGCTGGTCGGTCTCGAGCATACGACGGTGGCCCGCAACACGCTGCTGGTCAACGCCATGCCTTTCTGGATGCTGCTGGGCGGCCACTTCCTGCTTGGCGAGCATTTCACCGCGCGCAAGCTGTTCGGCCTGCTGCTCGCCTTCGCCGGCATGGTCGTGGTGTTTTCCGACCGGCTCGATGGGTCGGGCACCCTGGTCGGCGATGTGCTGAGCCTCGGCGCGGGTATTGTCTGGGCCGCCACCAACCTGACCATCAAGCGCTCGCGCCTGACCAGTGTGAGCGCCGAGAAGGTGCTGCTTTACCAGCTTGCCGGCGCGTTCGTGGTCAGTGCCGTCGCCCTGCCGTTCGCGGCCGAGCCGATCCGTTCGGTGACGCCGGTGGCGACCGCCGCACTGCTGTTTCAGGCAAGCTATATCGTGGGCTTCACTTTCGTGCTGTGGTTCTGGCTGCTCAGGCGCTATCCTGCATCGGGCCTGTCCAGTTTCGCCTTCCTGACCCCGGTGTTCGGGGTTCTGTGCGGCGCGCTGCTTCTGGATGAGCCGTTGAGCTGGCGCATCGCGGCGGCGTTGTTGCTGATCGGCGTCGGGCTTATCATCGTCAACAGGCCGGTACGAAAACAGATCATCGGGTGAGGGCAGGAAGGTCGATATGCGCGACATGCTGAACGATATCGAGCAAGGCATCCACCTGTCGGACCCCGACCCTGTCCGCCGCGCCCAGATCCAGATGCGCGCGCCCCTGCCCAAGCGCTTCTACAGCCATGCAGCGGTGACGCGTCGCGACGGGGGCTTTGCCGTGGAGCTTGACGGCAAGCCGGTGCGCACGCCGGGCAGGAACCTGCTGGCGCTGCCGACAGAGGCGGCGGCGGAACTGGTCGCAGCCGAGTTCGAGGCCCAGAAGGACGTGATCGACCCGGTGGCCATGCCGGTGCTGCGGCTGGTCAACACGGCGATCGACGGTGTCGCTTCCGATCCGCAAGCCGTGCTGGAAGACATCTTGCGCTTCGCCTCGTCCGACATGCTCTGCTACCGGGCTGATGGGCCGCAGGGCCTGGTCGAGCGCCAGAACAGGCATTGGGACAAGGTTCTGGACTGGGCGCAGGCCGCCATCGGCGCCCGCCTCAACCTGGCCGAGGGCGTCATGCATGTCGAGCAGCCGCGCGAGTCGATCGCCGTGCTCGGCGCCTGGCTTGCCCGCCGCAACGATCCGTTCCGGCTCACCTCCCTGCACGTCATGACGTCGCTCACCGGCTCGGCGCTGTTGGCGCTGGCGGTCGAGGCCGCCGAGCTGGATGCCGAAAACGCATGGCTGGCCGCTCATGTCGATGAGGATTGGCAGATCGAGCAATGGGGACAGGATGCCGAGGCGGTCGCGCGCCGTTCCCAGCGCCACAGGGATTTCGTCGCGGCGGTAAATCTGCTCGACGCGCTGGCCGGCTGAGCCCGCGGCCGCCGGCCGGCTCAGGCTTGCGGCTACATTAGACCAAAGTCATAATTCCAAAGCACTGGTGCCGTTTGCTGCGGCTTTCTGTCACTTTTTGCCCGATGGCGCTCATTTGAGTCCGCGCCCCATTTGCCTCTCGCCGGCGACAGGAGGGTCGCCACGGAGGCAGCAAAAAGGAGGAACCACCATGGCAATGGCATCCACCGCCGGCGGTTCGAGCCGCGGCATGACGCGTGAGGAGAAGAAGGTCATCTTCGCCTCGTCGCTTGGTACCGTGTTCGAATGGTACGATTTCTATCTCTACGGTTCACTGGCCGCATTCATCGGCTCGACCTTCTTCAGCTCGGCCATCCCGGAAGCGACCCGCAACATCTTCGCGCTGCTCGCCTTCGCCGCCGGCTTCCTTGTGCGGCCCTTCGGTGCGCTGGTCTTCGGCCGCATCGGCGATCTCGTCGGCCGCAAATACACCTTCCTCGTCACCATGACGATCATGGGCCTGTCGACGTTCCTCGTCGGTATCCTGCCCGGCTATGCGAGCTGGGGCATCGCCGCGCCGATCATCCTCATCCTGCTGCGCCTGTTGCAGGGCCTGGCGCTGGGCGGCGAATATGGCGGTGCCGCGACCTATGTCGCCGAGCATGCGCCGGACGACCGCCGTGGCTTCTACACGTCGTGGATCCAGACCACCGCCACATTGGGTCTTTTCCTCTCGCTGGCCGTCATCCTGATCGTGCAGGCTTCGCTGAGCGCTGAAGCCTATGCTTCCTGGGGCTGGCGCATTCCGTTCATCATCTCGTTCGTCCTGCTTGGCATCTCCATCTGGATTCGTCTGTCGCTGTCGGAATCGCCGGCGTTCAAGCGCATGAAGGCGGAGGGCAAGACGTCCAAGGCGCCGCTTTCCGAGGCCTTCGGCCAGTGGAAGAACGCCAAGATCGCGCTCCTGGCGCTGTTCGGCCTCACCGCCGGCCAGGCCGTCGTGTGGTACAACGGCCAGTTCTACGCGCTGTTCTTCCTCACCAACGTGCTCAAGGTCGACGCCTGGTCGGTGAACATCATGATCGCCACCGCGCTCGCCGTGGGCTCGATCTTCTTCGTCGTGTTCGGCTGGCTATCCGACAAGATCGGCCGCAAGCCGATCATCATGGCGGGTTTCGTCCTGGCGATCCTGACGACCTTCCCGCTGTTCAAGGCGCTGACATGGGCCGCCAACCCGACACTGGCGGCGGCACAGCAGAATGTGCGCGCCACGGTGACCGCCGCGCCGGGCGACTGCAAGTTCCAGTTCAACCCGGTCGGCACGGCGAAGTTCACGACATCCTGCGATATCGCCACGTCCTTCCTGACCCGCAGCTCGGTGCCTTACGACGTGGTGGCGACCGCCGCGCCCGGCACGCCGGCAACGGTCACCATCGGCAACGAGACGGTGGAGTCCTATGACGCCATCGCCGCCGGCGACGACGCCAAGGCGAAAGAAGCTGCCTTCAGCAAGGGCATCAATATCGCCCTGATGGACGGCGGCTATCCGATCCATCGCGCCACCAGCATGGTGGCCGATCAGAAGCTGGATGCCTTCGTCGCTGCCAATCCGGAACTGAACCTCGACGCGGCGGCGATCCGCGCCGGCGAGAAGAAGACGATCCCGGTCGATAAGGCCATCGCCGACAAGGTCGTCACGGCCGAAGAGGCGGCGGGCGCCACCGAGATCACCGCCTACTCGATCCCGGATTCCGGTGCGTTCTCGATGTTCGCCGATCCGCAGAAGGTGAACTGGCCGCTGACCATCGGCATCCTGTTCATCCTGGTGCTCTACGTGACCATGGTCTACGGGCCGATCGCCGCCATTCTGGTGGAGATGTTCCCGACCCGCATCCGCTATACCGGCATGTCGCTGCCCTATCACATCGGCAATGGCTGGTTCGGTGGACTGCTGCCGGCAACCGTGTTCGCGCTCAGCGCCTACAAGGGCGACTTCTACTTCGGCCTCTGGTATCCGGTGGCGATCGCGGCGATGTCGCTGATCATCGGCATGCTGTTCGTCAAGGATACGCTGGGCACCAATCTGGACGCCAAGGAATAGCGTAACCTTCGTGTGAAACTTGGGCCGCCCCGCCTGACCGGCGGGGCGGTCCTTTTTTTGGGGTTACCGGCTGGAGCCGATCACGGCTCCAAGTGCTGCGCCGCCGAGGCCGCCCACCACCGCGCCGCCTGTTCCTGCCACCGCCGCACCCGCCAGAGCGCCGGAGCCGGCGCCGATGGCCGCGCCGCTCGCTGTCCTCATGGCCTGGGAAGAACCGCAGGCGGATAGCGACAGGGCGGCAAAAGAGATGATCAGAATCCTGCTCATATCGTTTCTCCTGAATTGGTGATCGAAGGAGAAACTCCGCATTCAGGGTTAAGAATTCGCTTCGCGCCGCTTGCCGGGCTTGGGTTTTCCGTCTCTGCGTCAGCCCGCGATCAGCGCCTTGACGCCGTCGGCCACGAACTGGACGGCGAGGGCCGCCAGGATCACGCCGAGCAGTCGGGTCAGGATCGACCGGCCGGTCTGGCCCAGTATGTGGTCGATGCGCTCGGCCAGCAGGAAAACCAGATAGGTAAGGGCAAGGCACAGGAAGATGATGCCGACCAGCGCAATCTGGCCCGTGATGCCCTGGAAGGAGCCGGACAGGAGAACGGTCGCGGAAATGGCGCCTGGCCCGGCGATCAGCGGGATCGCCAGCGGGAAGGCCGCGATGTTGTGGATATGGTCGCGGGTGATGGCGACGTCGGAAATCTTCTCCTTGCGGTCGTTGCGCCGCTCGAAAACCATCTCGAAGGCGATGAAGAAGAGCAAGAATCCGCCGGCCACGCGGAAGGCTGCCAGCGTGATGCCGAAGACGGACAGGATCGCGGCTCCGGCCACGGCGAACAGTGCCAGCACGACAAAGCCGATGATGCTTGCCCGGACCGACACCTGCCCCCGCTCGCCCCGGTTCATGTTGCGGGTGACGGCGAGGAATATCGGCGCCAGGCCCGGCGGATCTATGGTCACCAGTAAGGTAACGAAGGCGTTGAAAAGACTGTCGAAATTCGGCATCGGCAACTGTCCCCTGAATTTTCAGGCTAGCGCAATGCCGCAACCGGCGCCAGCCGCAAGGCGGCCTGTGGCGGCCGGCGGATAAAGACAAGCGTGCACACGTTGTCGCGATTTCCCCAAAAATCGCATATCCATTTGAAATAACGTCGAAAATCAGTTCTGGAAAAGATCGTTCATTGTTGGAGAATCCGGTGCCGTTCCTATATAAGACAGGAATGATTCCCAACACGTGTGACCTGATTTGACCGACCACAAAACACCGAGCGGTGCCGACGGCGATCCGAACGGCATCGAACCGATTTCCATCGTCGAGGAGATGCAGCGCTCCTATCTCGATTACGCCATGAGCGTGATCGTCAGCCGCGCTCTGCCTGACGTTCGCGACGGCCTCAAGCCGGTCCACCGGCGCATTCTGTACGCCTCGCATGAGAGCGGCTACCACTGGAACCGCAAATATGTGAAGTCGGCCCGCCCTGTTGCCGACGTGATGGGTAAATACCATCCGCATGGCGACGCCTCGATCTACGACACCTTGGTGCGCATGGCGCAGGACTGGTCGATGCGCGTGCCGCTCATCGACGGGCAGGGCAATTTCGGCTCCATCGACGGCGATCCGCCGGCGGCGATGCGCTACACAGAGGCGCGCCTCGCCAAGGTCGCGCACGAACTGCTCGAGGACATCGACAAGGATACGGTCGATTTCCAGGATACCTACGACGCCTCGGGAGCGGAGCCCCGCGTCATCCCGGCGCGGTTCCCGAACCTCCTGGTCAATGGCTCGGGCGGTATCGCGGTCGGCATGGCCACCAACATCCCGCCGCACAATCTGGCCGAGGTGTGCAACGGCGCTATCGCCATCATCGACAACCCGGCCATCGAACTGACCGATCTCATGGAGATCATTCCCGGCCCGGATTTCCCGACCGGCGGCATCGTTCTCGGCCGTTCGGGCATCTACAATGCCTATTCGACCGGACGCGGCTCCATCGTCATGCGTGGCAAGGTCGAGATCGAGCCGATCCGCGGCGACCGCGAGGCCATCGTCATCACCGAGGTTCCCTTCCAGGTGAACAAGGCCTCGATGATCGAGAAGATGGCCGAACTGGTGCGAGACAAGCGCATCGAGGGCATCTCCGACATTCGCGACGAGAGCGACCGCCAGGGTTACCGCGTCGTCGTCGAGCTGAAGCGCGACGCCAATGCCGAGGTGATCCTCAACCAGCTCTACCGCTACACGCCGCTGCAAACCTCGTTCGGGGCCAATGTGGTGGCGCTGAACGGCGGCAAGCCGGAAGTGCTGACCCTCATCGACATGCTGAAGGCCTTCGTGAGCTTCCGCGAGGAGGTCATCAGCCGGCGCACCAAATATCTGCTGCGCAAGGCGCGCGATCGCGCCCATGTGTTGGTCGGCCTTGCCATCGCGGTGGCCAATATCGACGAGGTCATCAAGCTCATCCGCCACGCGCCCGATCCGCAGACGGCGCGCGAGCAGTTGATGGAGCGCCGCTGGCCGGCTGCCGACGTGGAATCGCTGATCCGCCTGATCGACGATCCGCGCCATCGCATCAACGAGGACGGCACCTACAATCTCTCCGAGGAACAGGCGCGCGCCATCCTCGAACTGCGCCTGCAGCGCCTGACCGCGCTCGGCCGTGATGAGATCGCCGACGAGTTGAACACCATCGGCGAGGAAATCCGCGACTATCTGGACATCCTGTCGTCCCGCGCGCGCATCCAGCAGATCGTCAAGGACGAACTGGCGGCGGTGCGCGACGAGTTCGGCACGCCGCGCCGCACCGAGCTTGCCGATGGCGGCGCCGACATGGATGACGAGGATCTGATCCAGCGCGAGGACATGGTCGTCACCGTCAGCCACTCCGGCTACATCAAGCGCGTGCCGCTGTCGCTCTACCGGGCGCAGCGTCGCGGCGGCAAGGGCCGTTCGGGCATGTCGACCAAGGATGAGGATTTCGTCACCCGGCTGTTCGTGGCCAACACCCACACGCCGGTGCTGTTCTTCTCCTCGCGCGGCATCGTCTACAAGGAGAAGGTGTGGCGCCTGCCGGTCGGCAGTCCGCAGTCGCGCGGCAAGGCGCTCATCAACATGCTGCCCTTGCAGCAGGGCGAGCGCATCACCACCATCATGCCGCTGCCCGAGGACGAGGCGAGCTGGAGCGAACTGGACGTGATGTTCGCCACCACGCGCGGCACCGTTCGCCGCAACAAGCTGTCCGACTTCGTCGACGTCAAGCGCAACGGCAAGATCGCCATGAAGCTGGACGAGGGCGACGAGATTCTCGGCGTCGAGACCTGCACGGAGAACGACGACGTGCTGCTCACCGTGGCGTCGGGCCAGTGCATCCGCTTCTCCGTTTCGGACGTGCGCGTGTTTGCCGGCCGCAATTCGGTCGGCGTGCGCGGCATCTCGATGGCGGAGGGCGACCGCGCCATTTCCATGACCATCATCGAGCATGTCGATGCCGATCCGTCGGAGCGTGCCGCCTATCTCAAGCGCGCCGCGGCCGAGAGGCGCCTGCTGTCCGGCAATGGCGAGGACGAGGAAATCGCTCTTACCAACGAGGAGATCGGCGAGGAGGCGCAGCTTTCCGACGAACGCTACGAATTCCTCAAGACGCACGAGCAGTTCGTGCTCACGGTCACGGAACTGGGTTACGGCAAGCGCTCGTCATCTTACGATTTCCGGTTGACTAATCGCGGCGGCAAAGGCATCCGCGCCACCGACGTGTCGAAGGTCGATGAGATCGGCAGGCTGGTGGCGACGTTCCCGGTCGGCAATGACGATCAGATCATGCTGGTGTCCGACGGCGGCACCGTCATCCGCGTGCCGGTCCACGGAATCCGTTTCGCCAGCCGCGCCACCAAGGGCGTCACCATCTTCAACACGGCGGAAGGCGAGAAGGTCGTTTCGGTCGAGCGCATTTCCGAGCCGGGCTCCGACGAGGATGAGAACGACGACGTCGATGCTGCCGGAAATGAAACCGTCACCGATGGGACGGGGATTGAGGCCGGGAGCACGACTGGCGAGGAGCCGCAGGCGGAGTGATCCGCCGCGGCTTCAGCCCGTTTTCGTCACCGCCGGCACCTTGTTGAATTAAAGGTGGTAGGGGTTGCGCGAGCGCAAGGGGAAGCCGCCGGTGCGGCGCGGTGCGCGGCTGCGCTCTGCCTCCTGATGCAGCCCGAAAGCCGTGGCGATCAGCATGGCGATGGTCATGGCGGCGGCGAGCATGTAGATGATCATGAACGTACCTCCTGTGTTTGAAAAACGCACGGGCGTGCGTTTGGTTTCATCCGGTTGGCGTACAACTTCCGCGATTCGGCTTGAACGGGTTCTGACCCGGCCGTTCATCCGGCGTTCATGCGTTGCGTTTGGCTTCGGCTGTCTCTAGAAGCGAAGGCCATGACCGAACGCATCGCCATCTACGCAGGGTCGTTCGACCCCCTCACCAACGGCCATCTGGACGTGCTGAAGGCGTCGCTCGCCATCGCCGACCGGATTTACGCCGCCATTGGCATTCACCCCGGCAAGAAGCCGCTGTTTTCATTCGAGGAGCGCGTCGGCCTGATCGAGACCGTGGCCGCGCAGGAATTCGGCTCCGATGCCAGGCGGCTCGCGGTGGTTGCCTTCGACGGACTGGTCGTAGATGCGGCGCGCAAGCACGGCGCTTCGATCATGATCCGTGGCCTGCGCGACGGCACCGACCTCGACTATGAGATGCAGATGGCGGGCATGAACGAGGTGATGGCGCCGGAATTGCAGACCATCTTCCTGCCGGCCAGCCCGTCGGTGCGAACCATTACCGCCACACTCGTGCGCCAGATCGCTTCCATGGGCGGCAATATCGAGCCGTTCGTGCCCGCTGCGGTCGTCGAGCCGCTGACCGCCAAATTCGCGAAATAGCTGGAGACACCCCCAATGACGCTCAAGAAGCTCGCGGCCTTTGCCATCGTGGTCGGCGGTCTTGCCGCTGCCGCGTTGCCGGCCTTCGCCGCCGAACCGGAGGATACGCTGGTCCTCACCCTCAAGGACGGCGACGTGACCATCGCGCTGCGCCCGGATATCGCGCCCAAGCATGTCGAGCAGATCAAGAAGCTGGTGCGCGACGGCGCCTATGACAATGTTGCCTTCCATCGCGTGATCGACGGTTTCATGGCGCAGACCGGCGACGTACAGTATGGCGACATGGAAGACGGCTACAATCCGCGCGCCGTCGGCACCGGCGGTTCGGACCTGCCGGACCTGCCGGCCGAGTTCTCTAGCGAGAAGTTCGAGCGCGGCGTGGTCGGCATGGCCCGCGCGCAGGACCCGGACTCCGCAAATTCGCAGTTCTTCATCATGTTCGCGCCGGCGGCGTCGCTGAACGGCGGATATACCGTGATCGGCAAGGTCGAGAGCGGTATGGAAAAGGTGGATAACATCAAGAAGGGTTCGGCTGCCGAGAATGGCTCGGTGGCCGAGCCGGACCGCATCGTCAAGGCGCGCATCGCCGCCGACAACTGATCATTTCCAGAAAGGATTTTTGACATGGCCGAGATCAAGGACCGCGAAAACGCGCTCATCATGGATACCACTCAGGGGCAGGTGGTGATCGAACTTTATCCCGACCTGGCTCCGGGCCACGTCGCCCGCATCAAGGAACTGGCGCGCGAAGGCGCCTATGACGGCGTTGTCTTCCACCGCGTCATCGACGGCTTCATGGCCCAGACCGGCGACGTGAAGTTCGGCAAGACCGGCTCCAAGGATTTCAACCCGGGCCGCGCCGGCATGGGCGGCTCCGACAAGCCGGACCTGAAGGCCGAGTTCTCGAACGCCAACCACGGCCGTGGCGCCTGCTCCATGGCGCGCGCCCAGAACCCCAATTCCGCCAACTCGCAGTTCTTCATCTGCTTCGATGACGCCTCGTTCCTGAACCGCCAGTACACGGTCTGGGGCCAGGTCATTGAGGGCATGGAGAATGTCGACAAGATCAAGCGCGGCGAGCCGGTTCAGGACCCCGACAAGATCGTGTCGCTGAAGGTCGCGGCCGACGTCGCCGCCTGACGCTGAAGGAGCGAGAGATGGCGGGGCTTTTGTGGGCATTGCTCGGCATGATGGCCGGTGCGTTCGTCGCCATCCAGGCGCCGATCAATGCTGATCTGGCGCGCGGCCTGGGTTCCACGCTGGCCGCCGCCGCCATCTCTTTCCTGTCCGGCGCCTTGGTGCTTGGCCTGCTCACCTTCGTGATCGGCCGCATGCAAGGCGTCGTCATCGGCTGGCGCGAGCCGGAACCGTGGCTTTTCGTGGCCGGGGGCTTGCTCGGCGCCGTCTATGTCACCACCAACATCATGCTCATTCCGCGCATCGGCGCGGCGGCGCTGATCGCTTTCCTGATCACCGGCCAGCTCATTGCCGGCATGGTGGTGGACCGGATCGGCTTCCTCGGCGTGGCGGTGCGCGAGATCACCCTCGGCCGCTTTGCCGGCGCCTGCCTGCTGCTCGTCGGCGCGGTGATGGTCCGCTATCTCTGATGCGCGTCGATCTGTTCGATTTCGACCTTCCCGAGGAGCGCATCGCCTTGCGCCCGGCCGAGCCGCGCGACAGCGCGCGGCTGCTGAAGGTTGTCCCCGGCGCGCCGCCCGAGGACCTGACCGTGCGCGACCTGCCGTCGCTGCTTCGGTCAGGCGACGTTCTGGTCTTCAACGACACCAAGGTCATCCCCGCGCAGCTTAAAGGCGTGCGCCGGCGCGGCGAAGCGACCGCTCAGGTCGAGGCGACGCTGCATATGCGCATAGGGCCGGACCGCTGGCTCGCTTTCATGCGGCCCGGCAAGCGCATCGCCGAGGGCGACCGCATCCATTTCGGCCATGACGGCAATTCCTGCTTCCTCGGCCAGCTCGACGCCATGGTGCTGGAAAAGCGCGAGGGCGGCGAGGTGCTGCTGGGCTTCGACGTATCGGGACCGTTCCTGGATGAGGCGCTGCACAGCGTCGGCCATATCCCGCTGCCGCCCTACATCGCCTCCAAGCGAGAAGACGACGAGCGCGACCGCCGCGACTACCAGACCATCTATGCGCGCGAGGAAGGCGCGGTTGCCGCGCCCACGGCCGGCCTGCATTTCACGCCGGACCTGTTCGCCGCACTCGATGCCATGGGTGTCGAGCGCCGTTTCGTCACCCTGCATGTCGGTGCCGGCACCTTCCTGCCGGTGAAGGCCGACGATACCGACGAGCACAGGATGCATGCCGAGAGCGGCACCGTATCAGCCGAAACGGCCGCTGCCCTGAATGCGGCGCGGGTAAGGGGCCGGCGCATCGTCGCGGTCGGCACGACCTCGCTGCGCCTGCTCGAAAGTGCTGCGGCGCAGGACGGCACCGTGAAGGAATGGTCCGGCGCCACGGATATCTTCATCACGCCCGGCTACCGCTTCAAAACGGCGGACATGCTGATGACCAATTTCCACCTGCCGCGCTCCACGCTGTTCATGCTGGTTTCCGCCTTTGCGGGGCTGGACACGATGCGGGCAGCCTACGCGCACGCGATTTCGACAGGCTACCGCTTCTATTCCTATGGCGACGCCAGCCTCCTCTTCAGGCAGCAGACATGAACACGAATTTTTCCTTCCGGCTGATCGCCACCGATGGCGGTGCGCGGCGCGGCGAAGTCGCCATGCCGCGCGGGACGGTGCGCACCCCGGCATTCATGCCGGTCGGCACCGGCGGCACGGTCAAGGCCATGTACATGGATCAGGTGCGCGGCACGGGGGCCGACATCATCCTTGGCAACACCTATCACCTCATGCTGCGGCCGGGCGCGGAGCGCGTGGCGCGGCTGGGCGGCCTGCATGAGATGGCGCGCTGGCCGTGGCCGATCCTCACCGATTCCGGCGGGTTTCAGGTCATGTCGCTGTCGAAGCTGAGGAAGCTGACCGACCACGGCGTCACCTTCCGCTCGCATATCGATGGCGCGCCCTATGAGATGACGCCCGAGCGCTCGATCGAGATTCAGGGGCTGCTCGATTCCGATATCCAGATGCAGCTCGACGAATGCACGGCGCTGCCGGCCAAGCCGGCCGAGATCGAGCGCGCCATGGAGCTGTCGCTGCGCTGGGCGGAGCGCTGCAAGGCGGCGTTCGGCGACCAGCCCGGCAAGGCGATGTTCGGCATCGTGCAGGGCGGCGACAATGCCGGATTGCGCGTGCGTTCCGCACAGGCGCTGAAGGCCATGGAACTCAAAGGCTATGCGGTGGGCGGCCTCGCCGTCGGCGAACCGCAGGCGGTGATGCTCGAGATGCTGGAAATCACCTGTCCCGAGCTGCCGGCGGACAGGCCGCGCTATCTGATGGGCGTCGGCACGCCGGACGACATATTGAAGTCCGTGGCCCGTGGCATCGACATGTTCGATTGCGTGATGCCGACGCGGGCAGGCCGCCACGGCCTTGCCTATACGAGGCGCGGCAAGGTCAACCTGCGCAATGCCCGCCATGCCGATGACCACCGTCCACTGGACGAGGAGAGCTATTGCCCCGCCGCGCGTGACTATTCCAGGGCCTATCTGCACCATCTGGTGCGCTCGCAGGAGGCGCTGGGCGCCATGCTGCTGACGTGGAACAACCTGGCCTATTACCAGCGGCTGATGCAGGACATCCGCGACGCCATCGAGGCCGGGCGGTTTGCCGACCGCGCCGCCGAGATCTCGGAAGGCTGGGCGAGGGGCGATATCCCGGCCCTGTAGGCCGGCTACCGGCGGGTCGGCTTGAAACCTGCCCGCCAAACTGCGACAACAGACCATCTCAACGCTATTGGGACTGGACAGGCGATGAAGACGTTTTTCGTGCAGATCAAGTGCGACCTCGGCAAGGCCTATGAGGTTGCCAGCGAACTGGCGGATGCCGAGATCGCCTCGGAGATCTATTCCACCGCCGGCCAATATGATCTGCTGGCGAAATTCTACGTCGATGATGACGAGGACATCGGCCACTTCGTGAACCAGCGGGTGCAGATCGTCCCAGGTATCAAGGACACTTTCACCACGGTGACCTTCCGCGCCTTCTGATCCGGCCGAGTGAGCATATCGTAAGGTAAGCTTTTTGCTGGTCTTCATTTTCGTTTTCGTTTAAAAGCGAAAAAAGCGAAAATGGAGCCAGAGTAGCATGCCCGATCTGTACCTGCCGCTGCGCCATGCCGAAATCCTGCAAATGGCGAAGGACAAGGGCAGGGTGCTGGTCGATGACCTTGCCACCCATTTCGCCGTCACGCCGCAGACCATCCGCAAGGACCTGAATGATCTGTGCGAGCAGCGCCTGCTCAGCCGCATCCATGGCGGCGCGCTGTTCCCTTCCGGTATCGAGAACATGGAATATGAGGCGCGGCGCAAGATCGCCGCCGACGAGAAGGATGCGATCGGCAAGGCCGCCGCCGATCTCATTCCCGACAGCGCCTCCCTGTTCATCAATATCGGCACCACCACGGAAGCGGTGAGCAAGGCGTTGCTCGATCATTCCGGGTTGATGGTCATCACCAATAACATCAATGTTGCCAATAGGATGCGGGTATATCCTTCCATCGAGGTGGTCATCGCCGGCGGTGTGGTGCGCGGCTCCGACGGCGGCGTTGTGGGCGAGGCGGCGGTTGATTTTATCCGCCAGTTCAAGGTCGACTACGCGGTAATCGGGGCCTCGGCCATCGACCATGACGGTGCCTTGCTCGACTTCGACTTTCGCGAGGTGAAGGTGGCGCAGGCCATCATCGCCAATGCCCGCCATGTCATCCTGGTCTCGGATCGCACCAAGTTCGAACGCACGGCGCCGGTACGCATCGGCCATCTGTCGCAGGTCAACACCTTCATCACGGACCGCTGCGATATCGAGTCCGTGCGGCAGATCTGCGCGGAAACGGACGTCAGGCTGATCGAAACTTCGGCAGCTGTGGGATAGCAAAATCACCTTCGTTATATTTCGTTTGACATTCGTATCTATTTCGAAATAATCCCCTCACGGTTTCGGCGGTGGGCCATTTGCTGCATTGCGAAGCTGCGGGAGGCATTTCGTGGAAGATTCCCCGATCCATGACATTTTTGTCGTCGGCGGCGGCATAAATGGCTGCGGCATTGCCCGCGACGCGGCCGGGCGGGGTTATTCCGTCTTCCTGGCCGAAATGAACGATCTTGCCAGCGGCACCTCCTCGGGTTCCACCAAGCTGATCCATGGCGGCCTGCGCTACCTCGAACATTATGAATTCCGGCTGGTGCGTGAAGCGCTGATGGAGCGCGAGGTGCTGTGGCGTAACGCGCCGCACATCATCTGGCCGCTGCGGTTCGTGCTGCCCTATGTCAAGGGATTGCGCCCGGCATGGATGCTGCGGCTCGGCCTGTTCATCTACGACCACATCGGCGGCCGCAAGCTGCTGCCGCCCACCCGCACGCTGGACATGCGCCGCGACCCGGCCGGCCGGCCCCTGAAGCCCATATTCGCCAAGGCTTTCGAATATTCCGACGGTTGGGTGAACGATGCCCGCCTCGTCGCTCTCAACGCCCGCGATGCCGCCGACCGCGGCGCCCGCATCCATACCCGCACCGAGGTGGAGGATGCGCGCTATGAAGATGGAACATGGACCGTTCTTGTGCATGACCACGTCAAGGACAGCCATTATGAGGTGAAAGCGCGCCTCATCGTCAATGCGGCTGGGCCGTGGGTGGATCACGTGCTGTCGCAGGCGCTCGGCCGCAGCAATGTCCACAATGTGCGGCTGGTGCAGGGCAGTCACATTGTGGTGCGCAGGAAGTTCGACGATCCGCGCGCCTATTTCTTCCAGAACGCGGATGGGCGCATCATCTTCGCCATTCCCTATGAGGAAGAATTCACGCTGATTGGAACCACCGATCAGGATTATTCCGGCGATCCCCACGACGTGAAGATCTCCGACGCCGAGGTCGACTATCTGTGTGCGGCGGCCAGCGAATATTTCGTCCAGCCGGTGAAGCGCTCCGACATTGTCTGGACCTATTCCGCCGTGCGGCCGCTCTATGACGACGGCGCTTCCAAGGCGCAGGAGGCGACGCGCGACTATGTGTTGCGGATGGAGTCGGGCACTGGACCGCTCATCAACGCCTTCGGCGGCAAGATCACCACTTACCGCCGCCTGTCGGAGGCGATGCTGGAAAAGATCGGCGAGATGCTGGGCGAGAAGGGCAAGCCGTGGACGGCGAATGCGCCGCTTCCGGGCGGCGATTTCCCGGCCACGGGCTACGAGGCGCAGGTTGAGAAGCTGAAGGAAGCATACCCGTTCCTCGATCTTCGCCATGCGCGCCGGCTGGTGCGCCTCTACGGCACGCGCGCGCAGAACCTGCTTGGCCTGGCCAAGTCGGTTGCCGATCTGGGTCGTCATTTCGGTGCCGATCTCTACGAGGCCGAAGTGCGTTATCTGATCGCCAGTGAATGGGCGATGACGGCCGAGGACGTGCTGTGGCGCCGGACCAAGCGCGGCCTGCGGCTCTCGCCGGCCGAGGCCCAGACGCTCGATGAATTCATGAAGGGCCTGGGCCGCCGGCACTCGGCCGCGGCGGAATAGCGGGAGAGGCCTGTGCTCGAATTACGAAATGTTTCCAAGGTAGTAGGCGGCGAAACTCACATAGATGACGTGTCGCTTACACTGGCCCACGGCTCGCTGAACGTGCTGCTCGGGCCGACGCTTTCCGGCAAGACCAGCCTGATGCGGCTGATGGCGGGGCTGGACGTTCCCAACTCCGGTTCCATCTGGTTCGACGGCAAGGATGTGACCGGCGTGGCGGTGCAGAAGCGCAATGTCGCCATGGTCTACCAGCAGTTCATCAACTACCCGGCCATGACGGTGTATGAGAACATCGCCTCGCCGCTGCGCGTGGCCGGCAGGGACAGGGCCACCATCGACAGGGAGGTGCGCCGGGCCGCCGAACTGCTCAAGCTGACGCCCTATCTCGACCGCACCCCGCTCAACCTTTCCGGCGGTCAGCAGCAGCGCACGGCGCTTGCCCGCGCCATCGTCAAGAATGCCAGCCTCGTGCTGCTCGACGAGCCGCTGGCCAATCTCGACTACAAGCTGCGCGAGGAACTGCGGCTGGAACTGCCGCGCATCTTCGCTGAATCCGGCACCATCTTCGTCTACGCCACCACCGAGCCGCATGAAGCGCTGCTGCTGGGCGGCAATACCGCAACGCTATCGCAAGGGCGCGTCACCCAGTTCGGCCCGACCGTCGAGGTGTTCCGCAAGCCGGTCGACCTGTTGACGGCACGCACCTTCGCGGACCCGCCGCTGAACACCATCGTCCTGGTCAAGAAGGGGCCGAATTTCCTGCTGGATGGCGGCATCAGCCTGCCGGTTCCGGCCGGCATCGCCGCCATCGCCGATGGCAATTACACGATCGGCTTCCAGCCGCATCATCTGTCTCTGGAGCGGGAGGATGCGGCATCGGTGCCGGTGCGCGCCAAGGTGTCGGTCACCGAGATCACCGGTTCGGAAAGCTTCGTGCATCTCGATTTCGCCGATGTGCGCTGGGTCATGCTCGCCCACGGCATCCACCAGTTCGAGCCGGACGAGGAGATCGAGGTGTTCATCGACTCGCGCCATCTTCTCGTTTTCGACGCTGCCGGCCGCTCGGTCTCGGCAGCGCGGCAGGCGGCATAGGAGCCGAACATGGCCCGCATCGATCTCGACCATATCCGCCATTCCTACCTGCCCAATGCCAGGCGGGAGGAGGATTTCGCCCTGCGCGAAGTGCACCACACATTCGAGGACGGCGGCGCCTATGCGCTGCTCGGCCCCTCCGGCTGTGGCAAGACCACGCTGCTCAACATCATTTCGGGCCTGCTGAAACCGTCGCACGGCAGGCTGCTGTTCGACGGCAAGGACGTCACCGCCCTCTCGACGCAGGAGCGAAACATCGCGCAGGTGTTCCAGTTCCCGGTCATCTACGACACCATGACCGTCTACGACAATCTGGCCTTTCCGCTGCGCAACCGCGGCGTGCCGGAAGTGGAGGTCGATCGCAAGGTGCGCGAGACGCTGGCCATGATCGACCTGGCCGACTGGGCCAAGCGCAAGGCGCGGCGGCTCACGGCCGACCAGAAGCAGAAGATTTCGCTGGGACGGGGGCTGGTCCGCTCGGATGTCAACGCCATCCTGTTCGACGAGCCGCTGACCGTCATCGACCCGCATATGAAATGGGTGCTGCGCTCGCAGCTCAAGCAGCTTCACCGCCGCTACGGCTACACCATGGTCTACGTCACCCACGACCAGACCGAGGCGCTGACCTTCGCCGAGCGAGTGGTGGTGATGTATGACGGCCAGATCGTGCAGATCGGCACGCCGGCCGAACTGTTCGAGCGGCCGCGCCACACCTTCGTCGGCTATTTCATCGGTTCGCCCGGCATGAATTTCCTGCCCACCGAAATCGAGGGCAGAGCGGCGCGGCTGGGCACGCTGGTCATCGAATTGCCCGGTTCGCCTTCGGTGAACGGCGGCAAGGTGGAGCTTGGCATCCGGCCCGAATATGTGCGCGTCGGCACCGAGGGCATGCCGGTTTCGGTCACGCGCGTCGACGATGTCGGCCGCCACAAGGTGGTGCGCGCCAAACTGGAAGGGCAGGAGATCGCCGCTGTCCTCGGAGAGGATGCCGCGATCCCGGCCGAGCCGAAAGTCCGCTTCGAGCCCGACGCCATCAACATCTACGCCGATTCATGGCGGGTGGAGATGGGGCGGGCCGACGCGGGCCATTCGGAAAAGGAGGCCTGAGATGGAAAGAACCTGGAACAACAAGGCATGGTTCCTAGTGCTGCCGGTTCTGGTGCTGGTGGCCTTCTCGGCCGTAATCCCGCTGATGACGGTGGTGAACTATTCGGTTCAGGACACGTTCGGCAACAACCAGTTCTTCTGGGCCGGAACCGAATGGTTCGAGGAACTGCTGCATTCCAGCCGTTTCTGGCAGGCCATGGGCCGCAACCTCATCTTTTCCTTCATCATCCTCGCCATCCAGGTGCCGCTCGGCATCTTCATCGCCCTCAACATGCCCCGCAAGGGCTGGGGCGTGCCGGTCTGCCTGGTGCTGATGGCGCTGCCGCTGCTCATTCCGTGGAACGTCGTCGGCACCATCTGGCAGGTGTTCGGCCGCACCGACATCGGCCTGCTGGGCTACGGGCTGAACTGGCTGGGTTTCGACTACAACTATGTGCAGGACCCGTTCGATGCCTGGGTGACCGTCATCGTCATGGACGTGTGGCACTGGACGAGCCTCGTCGTGCTTTTGTGCTATGCCGGCCTCGTCTCCATTCCCGACGCCTTCTATCAGGCCGCCAAGATCGACGGCGCCTCGCGCTGGTCCGTGTTCCGCTACATCCAGTTGCCGAAGATGCAGCGCGTGCTGCTGATCGCCGTGCTGCTGCGCTTCATGGACTCGTTCATGATCTATACCGAGCCCTTCGTCGTCACCGGCGGCGGCCCGGGCAATTCCACGACCTTCCTGTCCATCGACCTCGTCAAGATGGCGCTCGGCCAGTTCGATCTCGGCCCCGCCGCGGCGATGTCGCTGGTCTACTTCCTTATCATCCTTCTGCTGTCATGGGTGTTCTACACCGTCATGACCAACTACGACGCGGAGCGCTGACATGGCTGGCGTGAACGAACGGACGGGGCAGGCGGCATCGACGCGCGCCGATGCCGGACAATCGTCGGCAGGCATGTCGCAGGAGGCGATCGCGCGGCTGATGAAGCGTCGCGGCGAGGAATCGAAATGGTGGTGGCTGGTCCCCACCCTCTACATCGTGTTCCTGATGCTGCCGATCTACTGGCTCATCAATATGAGCTTCAAGACCAACACCGAGATCATTTCGTCGCTGACGCTCTATCCGCACCAGCCGACGCTGCGCAACTACCGCATCATCTTCACCGACGCCTCCTGGTATTCGGGTTACATCAACTCGATCATCTATGTCGTTATGAACATGGTGATTTCGGTGGCCGTGGCTTTGCCGGCCGCCTACGCCTTCTCGCGTTACCGCTTCCTCGGCGACAAGCACCTGTTCTTCTGGCTGCTCACCAACCGCATGGCGCCGCCGGCCGTGTTCGCGCTGCCTTTCTTCCAGCTTTATTCGGCCTTCGGGCTGATCGATACCCACATTGCCGTGGCGCTGGCGCACTGCCTGTTCAACGTGCCGCTGGCGGTGTGGATCCTCGAAGGCTTCATGTCGGGCGTGCCGAAGGAGATTGACGAGACCGCCTATATCGACGGCTATTCCTTCCCGCGCTTCTTCGTGAAGATATTCATGCCGCTGATCGCCTCCGGCATCGGCGTCGCCGCCTTCTTCTGTTTCATGTTCTCGTGGGTGGAACTGCTGATCGCCCGCACGCTCACCACGACCGATGCAAAGCCCATTGCTGCGGTCATGACCCGCACCGTCTCGGCTTCGGGCATGGACTGGGGCCTGCTCGCCGCCGCCGGCGTGCTGACGCTGATTCCCGGCGCGCTCGTCATCTGGTTCGTCCGCAACTACATCGCCAAGGGCTTCGCCCTGGGGAGGGTCTGACCATGCACCTCGATCTGTCCTGGATGGCGTGGACCTGGCCGACGGCCACCTTCTTCATCGTCATCGCCCTGCTGCTCGTCGGCATGAGCGTGTGGGAATATGTCTCGCCGGGAGGAAATCCGCGCGTGGGCGTGCTGCGCTTCGAGACGACGCGCGGCGACCGCCTCTTCATATCGCTGCTCGGCAGCGCATTCATCCATCTCGCTTGGCTGGGCCTCGTCGGCCCCAGCCTGTGGTGGGCTCTCGCTCTCTCCGTGGCCTACGCCATAGCGGTGTTCCGCTACGTATAGAGGGAGAAATTGTTGGCGCGGCCGCATGCCAACGGCCGCGCCGGGCGTACGCATACACAAACTTTAACAGTGGAGGAATCTCATGCGACGGCAGCTTTTGACATCGACAACGGCTCTCGTCCTCCTGCTCGGCGCCGGCAGCGCCTATGCGGGCATGGACGAGGCGAAGGCGTTCCTGGACAAGGAGATCGGCGATGTATCGTCGCTCTCGCGCGCCGATCAGGAAGCCGAGATGCAGTGGTTCATCGACGCCGCCAAGCCCTTTGCGGGCATGGATATCAAGGTCGTCTCCGAAACCATCACCACCCACTCCTACGAATCGGAAGTGCTGGCACCGGCTTTCTCCGCCATCACCGGCATCAAGGTGACGCACGACCTGATCCAGGAAGGTGACGTGGTCGAGAAGATCCAGACCCAGATGCAGACGGGGCAGAACCTCTATGACGCCTGGGTGAACGACTCCGACCTGATCGGCACGCACTGGCGCTACCAGCAGGTGCGCAACCTGACCGACTTCATGGCCAACGAGGGCAAGGACGTCACCAATCCGAACCTCGACCTCGACGACTTCATCGGCCTGTCGTTCACCACCGCGCCGGACAAGAAGCTCTACCAGCTTCCCGACCAGCAGTTCGCCAATGTCTACTGGTTCCGCTACGACTGGTTCAACGACGAGAAGAACAAGGCCGACTTCAAGGAGAAGTATGGCTACGACCTCGGCGTGCCGGTCAACTGGTCGGCCTACGAGGACATCGCCGAGTTCTTCACCGGCCGCGAGATCGACGGCAAGAAGGTCTATGGTCACATGGACTACGGCAAGAAGGACCCGTCGCTCGGCTGGCGCTTCACCGATGCCTGGCTGTCCATGGCCGGCAATGGCGACAAGGGCATCCCGAACGGCCTGCCCGTCGACGAATGGGGCATCAAGGTCGACGAGAACAGCCGCCCGGTCGGCTCCTGTGTGGCGCGCGGCGGCGACACCAACGGCCCGGCCGCCGTCTATGCCATCCAGAAATACCTGGACTGGCTGAAGGCCTACGCACCCGCTTCCGCGCAAGGCATGACCTTCTCCGAATCCGGCCCGGTGCCGGCCCAGGGCGAGATCGCGCAGCAGATCTTCATGTACACCGCCTTTACCGCCGACATGGTCAAGGAGGGCCTGCCGGTGATGAACGAGGACGGCACGCCGAAGTGGCGTTTCGCCCCGTCGCCGCATGGCGTTTACTGGAAGGACGGCATGAAGCTCGGCTATCAGGACGTTGGTTCGTGGACGCTGATGAAGTCGACGCCCGACGACCGCGCCAAGGCCGCATGGCTTTACGCGCAGTTCGTCACCTCCAAGACGGTGGACGTGAAGAAGGCCCATGTCGGCCTCACCTTCATCCGCGAAAGCACCATCCGGCATGAGAGCTTCACGGAGCGTGCGCCGCAGCTCGGCGGTCTGGTCGAGTTCTACCGCTCGCCGGCCCGCGTGCAGTGGTCGCCGACCGGCACCAACGTACCGGACTATCCGAAGCTGGCGCAGCTCTGGTGGCAGGCGATTGGCGATGCCTCTTCGGGCGCCAAGACCGCTCAGGAAGCCATGGACTCGCTCTGCGCCGAGCAGGAGAGGGTGATGGAGCGCCTCGAGCGGTCCGGCGTGCAGGGTGACTTCGGCCCCAAGATGGCCGAGGAGCACGACCTCGAATACTGGAACAAGGACGCCGTGGCGAAGGGCAATCTCGCGCCACAGCTCAAGATCGAGAACGAGAAGGAAAAGCCGATCACCGTCAATTACGACGAGCTGGTCAAGAGCTGGCAGGAATAGTCCTCCACGCGACAAGCAGCGGGGGCGGCATCTGTCGCCCCCGTCCTTTGTGTCGATGACACCTGCCTGAGTCTTGCATCCCGCCCGCCAAATGCAGGAGGATGCAATTTCCCTGAGCATGACGCCCGACAGCGGAAACCGGTTTCGGGATGACGACATGCGCCAAATCAAGTTGCATCAAGGACAAGAGACACCGTGGACGGCTTCATCCTTGCCATCGACCAGGGCACAACGTCGAGCAGGGCGATCCTGTTCGACAGGAACAGACGGGTGGTCGGTGTCGGCCAGCAGGAATTCACCCAGCATTACCCGGCTTCCGGCTGGGTCGAGCACGACCCAGAGGAAATCTGGGCGAGCGTCGTCGCGACCGTCAAGCAAGCGCTGAAAAAGGCCAAATGCCGGGCCGGGGATGTCGCCGCCATCGGCATCACCAACCAGCGCGAAACCGTCGTCATCTGGGACAAGGCCACCGGCAGGCCGATCCACAACGCCATCGTCTGGCAGGACCGCCGCACCGCGCCGCTGTGCGCAAAGCTGAAGAAGCAGGGGCTGGAGCCGAAGTTCACACGCAAGACCGGCCTGCTGCTCGATCCCTATTTCTCCGGCACCAAGATCGCCTGGATGCTGGACAAGGTGAAGGGGGCAAGGAAGCGCGCCGAACAGGGCGAGCTGCTTGCCGGCACCATCGACAGTTTCCTGATCTGGCGGCTGACCGGCGGCAAGGTGCACACCACCGACGCGACCAATGCCTCCCGCACGCTGGTCTACAATATCGAGAGGAACCAGTGGGATGCGGAGCTTCTGCGCATCCTAGACATCCCGGCCGCGCTGCTGCCCGAGGTGAAGGATTGCGCCGACGACTTCGGCGCGACCGAGGAAAATCTGTTCGGCGCGGCGATTCCTATTCTCGGCGTCGCCGGCGACCAGCAGGCGGCCACCATCGGTCAGGCCTGCTTTCAGCCCGGCATGATGAAATCCAC
The DNA here is from genome assembly GCF_040545735.1 of Aquamicrobium terrae. Lineage (GTDB taxonomy): Bacteria > Pseudomonadota > Alphaproteobacteria > Rhizobiales > Rhizobiaceae > Mesorhizobium > Mesorhizobium terrae_A. The sequence goes on along the minus strand of NZ_JBEPML010000009.1, from coordinate 169,233 downwards.
CTACGGCACCGGCTGCTTCGCGCTGCTCAATACCGGCGGCGATCTGGTGCGCTCGAAGAACCGGCTGCTGACCACCATTGCCTATCGGCTGGATGGCAAGACGACTTATGCGCTGGAGGGGTCGATTTTCATTGCCGGGGCGGCGGTGCAATGGTTGCGCGACGGGCTGAAGATCGTCAGTCGCGCCGACGAAACCGGGCCGCTGGCACGGCAGGCCGATCCGTCGCAAGCCGTTTATCTGGTGCCGGCCTTCGTCGGGCTCGGCGCGCCGCATTGGGACGCGGAGGCGAGGGGGGCGATCTACGGTCTGACCCGCAACACCGGCCCGGCCGAGTTCGCACGCGCGGCGCTCGAATCGGTCGCCTACCAGACCCGCGATCTGCTCGACGCCATGCACAGGGACTGGAGGGCGAACGGCGCCGACACGGTGCTGAGGGTCGATGGCGGTATGGTGGCGTCGGACTGGACCATGCAGCGGCTGGCCGACATCCTTGACGCGCCGGTGGATCGCCCGACCATTCTGGAGACGACTGCTCTGGGTGCCGCATGGTTGGCTGGTTCGAAGGTCGGCGTATGGCCTGCGATGAAGGAGTTCGCCAAGGGTTGGGCGCTGGACCGGCGTTTTACCCCGGAGATGGACAAGGCGACCCGTGCGGCAAGCCTGAAGGGATGGCGGGACGCCGTACAGCGCACCCTGACGACCCAGTCGACTTCAATCCGCCGCTGATGTCGTTCACCCGGACAATCAGGTGATGTTCGCAACGCATTGAAATAAAAAGAAAGCCCGCGAGATTCGCGGGCTTTCTTCTGTCTTGTGCCTGCCTCAGTAGTACGGCGAGACACACTGGCGGCGCGGCCCATTATAGGGCTGGAACGTGTTGTCCGACGCGCGATAGCTGCGATAGCGGTTGTAGCACCAGCTCACATGTGAATTCCCGCCGCTGTAGACAGGGGGCGGCGGCGGAGCGCTGTTGGCGATGGCGCCGCTTATGATCGCGCCGGCAGCAAAGGCCGCGAGCGGGAACCAGTAGTCGCCATGCCGGCGATAGCCGGGGCGATAGTCGCGGTAACCCCGGTGACCTCGCCAATACACGTTGCGATCACGACGGAAATCGCGCCGGAAATCGCGGCGGTCCCGGAAATCGCGCCGGTCTATGCGCCGGAAGTCGCGCCTGTCAACCCCACGGTGGTCGCGTCTGATGATGCGATGGCCGGGGCGATGGTCGACCTGTTGCACATCAGCGGCTAAGGGTTGCGTCGCCGGTGCAATAGGCGCGATATAGGTCGGTGCCGCATTGGCCACAGCTATATCCGCTGCCATGAACGACAGCGAGAGGGCCGATGCGAGCAGGCCTGCAACAATGCGTTTCATCATGTTCTCCTGAACTGCGATGGCGTCCCTTTGCGGGTAGAACAGCTTTAAGGCGAAATTGTTCCCTCCGAAACGAGATTCAGCCTGGCATGAGCTGGCGTCCGGCTGTCACCCCGTCCCGTTTTTACCGAGCGGGCTGATCAGGCGGGAAAGGCCGCGAAGAGGCGCTTTTTCCGGTTGACCGGCCCCGCGGCGCTCCCTATGTTCCGGCCCAATTCGCGGCGGGCAACTCTGCGAAACGCGGTCGGAAAGACCGTTGGCGGGCAGGCTTCCGGCACATGCCGACAGCCTCGTACAAAATGCCCGCACCGCAGTGATGGGCCGGTAGCTCAGCGGTAGAGCACGTGACTTTTAATCATGTGGTCGAGGGTTCGATCCCCTCCCGGCTCACCATCGAACGGCTGAAATGAGGGGAGAACGCGCCGTGTCCCCGCAGCAATTTCCGCTAGGTGGCCAGCAGCGACACATGTCCCCCGGCGTGGCGTTCGAGGCGCCCGGCCAGGTCGAGTTCCAGAAGGATCATCTGCACCTGGGCCGGGTTCAGCGCAGTGTGGCGGATGATCTCGTCGACCTCGACGGGCGTCGGCCCGAGGGCGTTCACCACCAGCAGGCGTTGATCTTCGTGAGGTGTGGCGGCGGCGGACAGGTCGGCCGGTTCCTCAAGCGGCAGTTCGATCGTGCGGGAGGTGCCGCCTAACGGCGCGATGGCATCGAGCACGTCGTTTGCCTCGGTCGTCAGGGTCGCACCATCCTTGAGCAGGCCGTTGGTGCCGCCGGCGCGCGGATCGAGTGGGGAACCGGGCACAGCAAAGACCAGGCGGCCCATTTCCCCGGCGAGCCTGGCGGTGATCAGGGAGCCGGAGCGTTTCGCCGCTTCGACCACCAGCAGACCGAGCGCCATGCCGGCCACGATGCGGTTGCGCCGTGGAAAGTCCTGCGCCCGCGGCTGCCAACCGAACGGCATTTCCGAAACGATGGCGCCACCACGGTCGACGATCTCGCGGCATAGCGTTTCGTTTTCCGGCGGGTAGGGCTTGTCGAGCCCGCCGGCCAGAACGCCGATGGTGCCGGTGGCGATGCTGCCGCGGTGGGCGGCGGTATCGATGCCACGCGCCAGGCCGGACACGATGGCATAGCCGGCCTGCCCGATCTGCATGGACAGCGCGGCCGCCAGTCTCGTACCGGCAACGGAAGCATTGCGGGCGCCGACGACCGAAACGGCGGAAAGACGCAGGACAGGCCCGTCCCCCAGGACAGCCAGGACCGGCGGCGGGTGCTCGATTCGTTTCAGCAGCGGCGGATAGTCCGGCTCGCCGATGCATACGAATCGCGCGCCGATGCGCGCCGCATGGTCCATTTCCCGGATGATTTCCGATTCGGCGGGAATGCGCAGCGGTCTGCGCGAACCGGCTGACTGCACAAGTTCCGGCAACATCTCGAGCGCCGTCTGGGCCGAGCCGAAGCGGTTGATCAGATCGCGGAAGGAAGCCGGCCCGACATTGGGCGTCCGGATCAGCCGCAGCCAGGCCAGCCGCTGCCGGTCGCTCAGCCGGAGGGACGGCTGGCTCACCCCTTGGCCCCGATCCTGCCTTCTGTACCGGCGCCCAGGCGCTGGATATTGGCGCGATGCTTGACGAAGAGGATGACGCTCATCAGCGCGAACAGCCCCGCTATCTGCGGCGTGGAGAGGAACCAAAGCGCGACCGGCACGGCGATCGCGGCGCACAGTGCCGCCAGCGACGAATAGCGGAACAGGATGGCGACCAGCAGCCAGACGGCGGCGAAGATCAGCGCCACCTGCCAGGCAAGCCCGATCAGCACGCCGAGATAGGTGGCCACGCCCTTGCCGCCCTTGAAGCCGAGCCAGACAGGAAACAGATGGCCGAGGAACGCGCCGAAGGCGGCCCATGGCGCCAGCTCGGGTGCATAGCGGCCGGCAAGCAGGACGGCCGCCGTGCCTTTCAGCGCATCGAGCACCAGGGTCGCCGCGGCGAGCTTCCTGTTGCCGGTGCGCAGCACGTTGGTCGCGCCGATGTTGCCGGAGCCGATGGAACGCACGTCGCCGAGCCCGGCGGCACGCGTCAACAGCAGGCCGAAGGGGATCGACCCCAGCAGATAGCCGAAGATCAACGCTGCGACGGTCGTGAAGGTCATGCTTCCCCCTGCTGGCCGGTTCCGGACGCAAAACCGGTTCGCACTTTTGCTGGAACTGCTTTATGCCCCGAACACTGTGTGGCCGCCGACCATGGTTTGCAAGACCCTGCCTTGCAACCGGGCGCCCTCGAAGCAGGTGTTCTTGGAGCGGGAGCGGATGCCGGCCTCGTTCACCACCCACGGCTCGTCGAGGTCGACCACGGCGAGGTCCGCCGGTGCGCCGGGCGCAAGCCGGCCGCCCGGCAGTCCGAAGAGGCGGGCAGGGGCGGTGGAGAGCGCTTCCACGATGCGGATAAGCGGAACCTCCCCGTTGTGATGAAGGCGAAGCGCCACGGCGAGCAGCGTCTCCAGCCCGATGGCGCCGGCGGCGGCATCGGAAAAGGGCAGGCGCTTTGTGTCGACATCCTGCGGATCGTGCGAGGAGACGATCAGGTCGACCGTGCCGTCCTTCAGCGCCTCGATCATGGCGAGACGATCGTCCTCGGCGCGCAGCGGCGGCGTGAGCCGGAAGAAAGTGCGGTATTCGCCGACATCGTGCTCGTTGAGCGCCAGATTGTAGATCGCCACGCCGGCGCCCACATTGGCGCCGTCGCCCTTGGCGCGGCGGATGGCGTCGGCGGCCATTCCCGTCGATATCTTGGCGGCGTGGTAATTGCCGCGCGTCAGGCGGGCCAGCGCCAAGTCGCGTTCCAGCGGGATCGTCTCTGCCTCGCGCGGAATGCCGGAAAGGCCGAGCCAGCTCGCATAGAGCCCTTCGTTCATGACGCCGGAGGAGGCGAGGTCGGCATCCAGGGTCTCGTGAACGACGGTCGCGCCGAAATCGCGGGCATAGGTCAGCGCGCGCCGCATCACCAGCGAATTGGCGATGGTATGGCGCCCGTCGGTGAAGGCGACCGCGCCGGCTTCGCGCAGCAGCCCGAATTCGGTCATCTCCCGGCCTTCGAGGCCCTTGGTGATGGCGGCGGCCGGGAAGACATTGACGCAGGCCGTGTCGCGCGCGGTGCGCAACACGAACTCCACCAATGCGACATTGTCGATGGCCGGATCGGTATCGGGCATCATGACGACGGAGGTGACGCCGCCGGCGGCGGCTGCCTGGCTGGCCGAGGCGATCGTCTCGCGATACTCGCCCCCCGGTTCGCCGATGAACACGCGGCTGTCGACCAGCCCGGGAATGATCGCCTTGCCCGTGCAGTCGATGACGGTGGCGCCTTCCGGCGCGCCCTGGTTCAGCGCGTCCTTGCCGGCCGCGGCGATCTTGCCGTTCCGGATGACGACGCTGCCGGTTTCGTCCAGCCCGCGCGAAGGATCGACGATGCGGGCGTGGCTGAAGATCGTGGTCGTCATGCGCTGCGCCCTTCCGGATTGCGGCGCGGGTCGAGCAGCGCCTCCATCACCGCCATGCGCACGGCAACGCCCATTTCCACCTGTTCCTGGATCACGCTTTGCGGTCCGTCGGCGATCTCCGATGCGATCTCGACGCCCCGGTTCATCGGGCCGGGATGCATGACCAGCGCATCCTCCTTCGCCGCCTTCAGCTTCTCGGCATCGAGGCCGAAATAACGGAAATATTCGCGCACCGAGGGCACGAAGCTGCCGGCCATGCGCTCGCGCTGCAGGCGCAGCATCATGACCACATCGGCACCCTTCAGCCCTTCCTCCATGTTGCGGAAGACGTTGACGCTCATCTGCTCGATCCCCGACGGCATCAGCGTCGAGGGGGCGACCACCCGGACCTGCGCGCCGAGCGCGTTGAGCAGGATGATGTTGGAGCGGGCGACGCGCGAATGCAGGATGTCGCCGCAGATCGCCACCACGAGCCCGGCCAGCCGTCCCTTGGCGCGGCGTATGGTCAGCGCGTCGAGCAGCGCCTGCGTCGGGTGCTCATGCGTGCCGTCGCCGGCATTCACCACCGAGCAGCCGACCTTCTGGGCCAGAAGTGCGGCCGCGCCCGCCGACTGGTGGCGGATGATGAGGATGTCGGGGCGCATGGCGTTGAGCGTCATGGCCGTGTCGATCAGCGTCTCGCCCTTCTTCACTGAAGAACTGGCCACCGACATGTTCATGACATCGGCGCCGAGGCGCTTTCCGGCCAGCTCGAAGGACGATTGCGTCCGGGTCGAGGCCTCGAAGAACAGGTTGATCTGCGTGCGCCCGCGCAGCGTGGACGTCTTCTTCTCGGATTGCCGCGAGATGGAGACGGCGCGGTCGGCGCGGTCGAGCAGGATTTCAATGTCGGGTGGAGAAAGATCCCTTATGCCAAGCAGATGGCGGTGGGGAAAGAGCGGCAGGGGCGCGTCTGTTTTGGTCATCTCAGGGCGCTGCTATAGGGCGAGGCGGGGTGCGCCGCAAGCGCCAGCTTTGCATTCGCGGGCCATCTTCCCCTATTTTCATCGCCGCATATGCGGCCATGGGCTATAAAGCCGCCACTGTTGCGGATTCGACAGGCCGCCAAGATACAAGCCGCCCAAGATTCAAGCCGCCAAGACATACAGGGACATTGCGTGACAGACGACGTGACGAACCAGCCGCCGCCGCTCACCGGCGCCAACGCCTGGAGAGGCGATCCGCTGCTGATCCAGCTTGCCGAGCAGTTTTCCGAACCCGTGCGCCGCGACCTCGACGGGCTCGGCCGCTTCGTGCTGACGCATGAGGCGCAGGACCTCGCGCGCCTGGCCAATACCGAGACGCCGCGCCTACGCACCCATGACCGGCAAGGCCGGCGCATCGATCTGGTCGAATACCATCCGGCCTACCATGCGCTGATGCGCCGTTCCGTGGCCAATGGCCTGCATTCGTCCATCTGGGAAAACGGCGATGCCGAGATCGGTCGCCGCCATCAGGTGCGGGCCGCGCGCTTCTACCTAACGGCCCAACTCGAGGTCGGCCATCTGTGCCCGATCACCATGACCAGCGCCTCGCTGGCGGCGTTGATGGGCAGCCCGAAGATTTTCCGCGAATGGGCACCGCGCGTCACCACCCGCAAATATGACCAGACGCAGAAGCCGCCGGTCGAGAAAACGGGCCTTACCCTCGGCATGGGCATGACCGAGAAGCAGGGCGGCACCGATGTGCGCGCCAACATCACCCGGGCCGAGCGGGCCGGCTCGACGGGGTTCTTCCGGCTGACCGGCCACAAATGGTTCATGTCGGCGCCGATGTCGGATGCTTTTCTGGTTCTGGCGCAGGCAACGGAAGGGCTGTCCTGCTTCCTGGTGCCGCGCATTCTGGGCGACGGCAGCGGCAACGGCTTCCGCTTCCAGCGGCTGAAGGACAAGCTCGGCAACCGCTCCAACGCCTCGTCCGAGGTGGAGTTCGAAAATGCCATCGGCGAGATGGTGGGCGAGCCCGGGGCGGGCGTGCGCACCATCATGGACATGGTGACGCTGACACGGCTCGATTGCGCCATCGCGTCGGCGGCTCTCATGCGCGCCGGCCTTGCCGAGGCGGTGCATCATTCCCGTCATCGCCAGGTTTTCGGCAAGAAGCTGTTCGACCAGCCGCTGATGCAGCGCGTGCTGGCCGACATGGCGCTCGACGTGGCGGCGGCGACCGCGCTTTCGTTCCGGCTGGCGCGGTCCTTCGACGAGGCGGCCGGTGATCGCGGCGAGGCAGCCTTCGCCCGTGCGATGACCCCGGTGGTAAAATACTGGGTCTGCAAGCTCGCGCCGGCGCTGCTCTATGAAGCGATGGAGTGTCTGGGCGGCAATGGCTATGTCGAGGAGGCGCCGCTGGCCCGCTACTATCGCGAGGCTCCGGTCAATGCGATCTGGGAAGGCTCCGGCAACGTCATGGCGCTCGACGTGCTGCGCGTGCTTGGCCGAGGACCGGGCCTGTTCGACGAGGTGCTGGCCGGCATCGACCGCGACCTCGGCGCCAGCGGCCACGGCACGGTCGGCGTGCTCAAGGCCGCCATGCAGGTGGCATCGAGCGACGAGGGCTCGGCCCGCATCCTCACCGAACAGCTTGCACTTGCCGCGGCGGCAGCCGAACTGCGCCGGCTCGGGGCAGGGCGCATTGCCGACGCCTTCGTGGAAACGCGTCTGGCCGGGCAATGGCGCACGACCTACGGCCTGCTCGATTCGCGGCATGATGCACGGCTGATCGTCGACACGCTCTATCCACAGGCAAGCTGATCCTTCCCGAGGCGTGAGAACCCCGAGAAGCAGCCTATTGCTGCGGTCGTTAACCATAGTTAACGGAATCCGTTGCGATGCATGCCGGTCGGCGTCACATTTATGGTTAGCAAGTCGTTAACCAGCGGGGTCGCCGGGGCGTGCCGATGAGAAGACCGGAAACAACCGGCACCGCCTGCAAGGTGGGGGGCTTCCGCTGATGCGCTATATATTCGCGCTGTGGGCCGCTCCGCTTATCCTGTTCTGGGGCTGGTTCTTCCTGTCCCTGAACGACATCAATTTCGGCTATGTGATGCTGAGCCGGCAGTTGCACGATTTCGTGTTCCAGCTTTACGGCGAAACCCTGGGTATCGATCCGGCCGTCATTCCGGGGCTGGTGGCCCGGGCCTGCATCATCGACACCGGCCTTCTGCTTGCCTTCTGGGCGTTCCGGCGGCGGCGCGAAATCGCGGCCTGGGTGAGGAAGAAGCGCGGCCTGGAGACGGAATCAGCCGGCGCGCAGCCGGCGCAACCGGTCGAGAACGCCTTGCAGGATGAAGGAAGCGGCGGCCGAATCGATCTTCCCGCTGCGCTTGGCGCGCGAGAAGTCCATTTCGATCAGGGTGCGCTCGGCAGCCACGGTCGATAGGCGCTCATCCCAGAACAGGAACGGCAGGTCGGTCAGAGGCGCCATGTTGCGCACGAAGGCACGCGACTTCTGGGCGCGGGGTCCATGCGTCCCGTCCATGTTGACCGGCAGGCCGATGGCGATGGCGCCGACATTCTCCTTCGCCAGAAGGGCGAGCAGGGCGGTGGCGTCCTGCGTGAACTTCTTGCGCATGATGACGGGACGGGGATGGGCGAAGGACAGGCCGGCATCCGAAACGGCAACGCCGATGGTCTTGTCGCCGAGATCGATCCCGGCCACGGTCCGGCCCGGCCTGAGACGTTCAGCCAGTTCTTCCACCTCGATGACGTTCTGCACCGGCTTTCCTTTGACATGCCTTTTCAGGCTTCTATCCTTGCGAGAAGCATGTCGCCCGAAAGTGGAAACCGGTTTCGGGATAACGACATGCGTAAAAACAACAACTTAAAGCGTAAGGAGCGAATCTGGAAGATCGCCACGCGCTTTAGGGAAAAAATCGAGGACGCGCGACATGAAACTGATCTGGTACGGCCATTCCGCATTCCGCATCGAGACCGGTGATGCCAGGATCCTCATCGATCCCTATCTGATCGGCAATCCGGTGTGGCAGGGCGGCTGGGAGGAGCCGGCCGAGGGCGTCACGCACGTTCTGCTGACACACGGCCATGACGATCACATCAGCGGCGCGGCCGAAATCCTCAAGAAGTCGGGCGCCATGCTGGTCGCCAATTTCGAGATCTGCATGTATCTGGTCGGCAAGGGCGTCAGCGATGCCAGGATCAATCCCGGCAACATCGGCGGCACCGTCGATTGCGGGGGCTTCACCACCACATTCGTGCAGGCGCTGCATTCGTCCTCGGCTTCCGGGGAAGGGGGCGGCAACACCTATCTCGGCAATCCGGGCGGGCTGGTGCTGCATTTCCCGGACGCGCCGACGCTCTACCACATGGGCGACACCGATATCTTCTCCGACATGGCGCTGATCAATGAACTGCACGAGCCGAAGGTCGGCATCGTGCCGGTGGGCGACCGCTTCACCATGGGTGGCGCGGTGGCCGCCCTTGCCTGCCGGCGCTTCTTCAATTTCGAGACGGTGGTCCCCTGCCATTTCGGCACCTTCCCGCTGATCGACCAGACGCCCGACAAGTTCGTGGAGGGTATGGAAGGCGCCGGCGTGAAGATTGCGCTGCCGAAGATCGGCGAGCCGATCGAGATCTGATCGGCGGTTGATGTTGCACCTGCCTGCCTGCACCGCTATAGCGCAGGCAGGTTCCAAACAGGCTTTGAAGCAGGCTTTCACATGTCGGTCGATCTACAGACGGTCAAGCGCGTCGCGCGCCTTGCACGCATTGCGGTGAGCGAGGAGGAGGCGGCGGCCATGACCGGCAAGCTCAATTCCATACTGGGCTTCGTCGAGCAACTGGGCGAGGTCGATGTCACCGGCGTCGAGCCGATGACCTCGGTCATCCCGATGGAGATGAAGAAGCGCGGGGACGAGGTCACCGACGGCAACAAGGCCGCCGACATCGTCGCCAACGCGCCCGCCACGGAGGAGAATTTCTTCCTTGTGCCGAAGGTTGTCGAATAGCGGTATACGCCGCGTGTCATACCTTTCCTGCCAGGTTTTCCAGAAGAAGCTATTTCGATGACCGATCTGACCAGACTGACGATTTCGCAGGCGCGCGAGAAGCTGCGCGGCAAGGAAATTTCTGCCGTGGAACTCACGGACGCCTATCTTGCCGCCATCGACGCGGCCAATCCGGCCCTGAATGCCTATGTCGCCGTCACCCACGACAAGGCGCGCGACATGGCCAAGGCATCCGATGCGCGGCTTGCCTCGGGGCAGGCGGGAGCGCTGGAGGGCATTCCGCTCGGCATCAAGGACCTGTTCGCCACCGAAGGCGTGCACACGCAGGCATGCAGCCATGTGCTGGATGGCTTCAAGCCGCATTATGAATCGACGGTGACTGCCAATCTGTGGGCGGACGGCGCGGTGATGCTCGGCAAGCTCAACATGGATGAGTTCGCCATGGGCTCCTCCAACGAGACCTCCTATTACGGCCCGGTGAAGAACCCGTGGCGAGCGAAGGGATCGAACGCCGATCTCGTTCCCGGCGGCTCCTCGGGCGGCTCCGCCGCCGCCGTTTCGGCCTTCCTGTGCGCCGGCGCGACGGCCACCGATACCGGCGGCTCCATCCGCCAGCCGGCCGCGTTCACCGGCACCGTCGGCATCAAGCCGACCTATGGCCGCTGCTCGCGCTGGGGCATCGTCGCCTATGCGTCTTCGCTCGATCAGGCCGGGCCGATCGCGCGCGACGTGCGCGATGCCGCCATCCTGCTGAAGTCGATGGCCTCGGTCGACGCCAAGGACACGACGTCGGTCGACCGTCCGGTGCCGGACTACGAAGCCGCGCTCGGCCAGTCGGTGAAGGGCCTGAAGGTCGGCATCCCGAAGGAATACCGTGTCGAGGGCATGCCGCAGGAAGTCGAGGCGCTGTGGCAGCAGGGCATCGCCTGGTTGAAGGAAGCGGGCGCCGAGATCGTCGACATCTCGCTGCCGCACACCAGATACGCGCTGCCGACCTACTACATCATCTCGCCGGCCGAGGCTTCCTCGAACCTCGCCCGTTATGACGGCGTGCGCTATGGCCTGCGCGTGCCCGGCAGGGACATCGTCGAGATGTACGAGAAGACCCGCGCCGCCGGCTTCGGCGACGAGGTCAAGCGCCGCATCATGATCGGCACCTATGTGCTGTCGGCAGGCTATTACGACGCCTATTACCTGCAGGCGCAGAAGGTGCGCACGCTGATCAAGAAGGATTTCGAGGACGCATTCGCGGCCGGCGTCGACGTCATCCTGACCCCGGCAACGCCATCGGCTCCCTTCGGCATTGCCGATCAGGACATGGCGAGCGATCCGGTGAAGATGTACCTCAACGACATCTTCACCGTAACGGTGAACATGGCCGGCCTTCCCGGCATCGCCGTTCCGGCGGGGCTCAACGATCGAGGGCTGCCGCTCGGCTTGCAGCTCATTGGCCGCCCGTTCGACGAGGAAACCCTGTTCCGCACCGCGCACGCCGTCGAGCAGGCCGCCGGCACCTTCCAGCCCGAGAAGTGGTGGTAGGCTTCCAGATGGAGAGATAGGCCGTGTTTTTCTATCTCTCCAAGCTGTTCTGGTTCGTCGCCCAGCCGGTCAACCTGATCGGGCTGCTGATAGTGGCGGGCATTTTGCTGGCCATCGCCGGCTGGCGTCGCCTGTCGCTCTTGCTGTCGTTCTGCGCCTTCCTGATCCTCGCCATCGGCGCATGGACGTCTACCGGCGCGCTGCTCCTGCATCCGCTTGAGGATCGTTTCGCGCGGCCCGATCCTGCGCCTGCACAGGTTGCCGGCATCATCGTCCTCGGCGGCGGCTTCGAGGGCGGCGTGAACCTCGTTCGCGGCGGCTATGAGCTGAATTCCAGCGGCGACCGCTTCGTCGAGGCTGCCGTGCTGGCGCGGCGCTACCCGCAGGCGCGCGTGGTGGTGACCGGCGGAAGCGGCAGCCTGATGCTGGAAGGCGAGGGCGATGGCGACACCGCCCCGCGCCTGCTGACGGCGCTCGGCGTCGAGCCCGGCCGGCTGGTGCTGGAGAACCGCTCGCGCAATACCTATGAAAACGCTGTTTTCACACGCGAAATGGTTGATTCGAAGGCAGGAGAAACCTGGCTGCTGGTAACGTCGGCCTTCCACATGCCGCGCTCGGTCGCCCTGTTTCGCAAGGCCGGCTTCGATGTGGTGCCGTGGCCGGCCGATTATCGCACCGCCGGCAACGAACATGTCGGCCTGACCCAGGACAATGTGGCGGATTCGTTGCAGAACCTGACCGTCGCGATGCGCGAATGGATCGGCCTTCTCGCCTACTGGCTGTCCGGCCGGATCGATTCGCCGCTGCCGGGACCGGCTGATTGACCCGTTTCCTCGTCTGCCGCCAGAACCGCCGCGCGTGCATTCGAGAAGAACTGCCGGCGCAGCAGCACCACCGTCAGCAGCGCGCTGGAGAGCACGAAGGCGATCGGACCGACAAACCAGCCCAGATAGCCTATGGAAAAGAAGACGGCGCGCAGACCGGAATTGAAATGCTTGCCGGCGAGCTTGTTCATCTTCGCTGCACGCTGGACAGCCGCGCGTGTGACCGGGTTATGCGCCTGCTCGCCATAGGCCACCGGCACCGCCCCGATCAGGATCGAGCAGTAGTTGAACAGCCGGTAGGACCAGCCGAACTTGAAGAAGGCGAACGCCAGGATGATGACCAGCCCGACGACCTTGAGCTGGAATGCCGTGCGGGTGGCCGTGCCTTGCAGATGCAGGTCGGCAAGCACGCCGACCACCTGATCCGAAGCGCCAAGCAGGGCGAAGCAGCCGCCGATGGCGATCAGCGCGCTTGAGGCGAAGAAGGCCGTGCCCTGCTGAAGCCCACTCATGATCGCCGTGTCGACGATACGGATCTCGCGTTCGGCCATGCGCTCCATCCAGATTTCGCGCTGGCGGCTCATGGCCGTGGTGAGGGACGGACGATGAAATATCCGCCCGTCCGAGGCGAGCGTGTGCAGGCCCCACGCCAGCAGGAAGAAGCCCAGCGCGGCGAAATCGGCCGTGGAGAGATGGAAGGAATCGCCCATGTTCCCCTTCTATCACACGTGATGTCGCGCAAGGAGCAGGCGAGGTCGGTCACATCCATGAATTGGGTGTGGCCCTATGGAAAAGTGCGGAAAACCATCGCTGGAACCACTATATAGGCGTCGGGCGCAAAGATGCGTTGGTTGGCCTCGGGAGGTAGCGGGCGTTGTTTCTTTCGGTTTTCGACCTGTTCAAGATCGGTATCGGGCCGTCGAGTTCCCATACGATGGGGCCGATGACGGCTGCGGCGCGGTTCTTGTCGGAAATCCTGTCGGACGACTGGCCGCGCCCCGCAGACGCGAAGGTGGATCGGGTCGGGGCCAGCCTGCATGGTTCGCTGGCCTATACGGGTGTCGGCCATGGCAGCGACCGCGCGGTCATCCTCGGCTTCACCGGTCTGGTGCCGGTCAAGGTCGATCCGGACAAGGCCGATGCCATTGTCGACAAGGTTGCCGCCGAGAAACGGGTTTCCCCGCCCGGTCATCCCGCCTATCGGTTCGATCCGGCGCGCGATCTCGTCCTCGACAAGAAGACGCCGCTCACCGGCCACGCCAACGGCATGGCCTTCTACGCCTATGATGCGGGCGATAGGCTGCTCCTGAAGCGCATCTACTACTCCATCGGCGGCGGTTTCGTCGTTTCGGACGAGGAACTGCAGCGCATGAAGCAGCGCGGTTCGATCACCACCGAAGGCAAGAAGGTGCCCTATCCTTTCAAGAACGCCGTCGAGATGCTGGCCATGGCCGCCAAGAGCGGGCTGTCCATCGCCGAGATGAAGCGGATCAACGAAGAAACCCATATGTCGCGCGAGAAGCTCGATGCCGGACTCGACGAAATCTGGGGGGCGATGAAGGGCTGCATCGATCGCGGCCTGTCGCAGGAAGGCATCATGCCGGGCGGGCTCAAGGTGCGCCGCCGCGCGCGCCAGCTTCATGAGAAGTTGCAGGAGGAGTGGAGCCGCAACAGGCCCAATCCGCTGCTCGCCAATGACTGGCTGTCGATCTACGCCATGGCGGTCAACGAGGAAAACGCCGCCGGCGGCCGTGTGGTCACCGCGCCCACCAATGGCGCGGCCGGGACCTTGCCGGCGGTGCTGCGCTATTGGCTGCATTTCCATCCCGAGGCCGACCCGGCCTCGATCCGGGATTTCCTGCTGACCGCTGCCGCCATCGGCGGCATTATCAAGACCAACGCTTCCATCTCCGGTGCGGAGGTCGGCTGCCAGGGCGAGGTGGGCTCCGCTTCCGCCATGGCCGCCGCCGGCCTGTGTGCGGTGATGGGCGGAACGCCGGAGCAGGTCGAGAACGCAGCCGAGATCGCGCTGGAGCATCACCTTGGCATGACCTGCGATCCGGTCGCCGGGCTTGTGCAGGTGCCGTGCATCGAGCGCAACGCGCTCGGTGCGGTCAAGGCGGTGACGGCGGCTTCGCTGGCCATCAAGGGCGACGGCAAGCACTTCGTGCCGCTGGATGCCGCCATCGAGACGATGCGCCAGACCGGCGCCGACATGAACGAGCGTTACAAGGAGACGAGCCTTGGCGGTCTCGCCGTCAATGTTGTGGAGTGTTGATCCACAAGCCGGCCCCTGTGGAAAACCCGCTGATGCAGAACACGATGTCGCGTTGAACGCGAAACGGCCAGACGCTAGTTTCTCGCCATGGCATTGAACATTCTCAAACTGTGCGTCGGCTGCGACAGCGTCGAGGAACTTGAGGCGTGGGTCGCCCAGAAACTGGCCGAGCGCCGCCGCAATGGCGAGCCGGTCGAGCACTGGCACACCACGCGCATGGTGCCGGCCCGGGGCCCGGAGATCACCGATGGCGGCTCGCTTTACTGGGTGATCAAGGGCAATGTGCAGTGCCGCCAGCTCATCACCGAGATACGGCCCTTCACCGACGACCAGGGGATTGGGCGGTGCCGGCTCATCCTCGATCCGGTGATCGTCCGCACCGACTGGCAGCCGCGCCGGCCGTTTCAGGGCTGGCGCTATCTGAAGGCGGAAGATGCCCCCGCCGACCTCGGCAAGGGCAGGGCGGGGATGGCGGAAATGCCGCCCAAGCTGCGCCAGGAACTGGCCGAACTGGGGCTTCTTTAAGCCGGGATTCAGCGGTTTTGGAATTTCAGCCTGATGGCCGGCTGGCCGTTCGGCGCGAAGGCCTTGAGGCGTATCTGCACCACCGGCTGGGTGTTGCGCCAGGTGCGCGCGCCGTGGCTGAGAAGCAGCCCCACAAGATCCTTGGTCTTGAAACGGGAGTTGCCGGGGCGGATGTTCTTCAGTCGCGTCGCGGCCTGATAGAGGGCCTGCGTTCCGATGTCACTGGCCGGGTCCTTCTGCTGGCGAAGCGGGTTGATGAAGCCGGCAACCTGCTGTTCTCCGATCACGACTGAAACTCCTTCGACACTGAACTCTTCCGGGAGTCGTTCGCCGCGCTGCTACTGCTGCACGGCGAAGCATTCGATGCGCTGCTTCTTCAGGGCGCTGCACGCCTTGAGCGCGGCGGTCTGCGTCTCGAAGCCGCCGAAGCGGGCGCGGAAATAGGTCACGCCGCCTTTCCTGAACGGAACGGTGTAGCCCGAGGCGCTGGCGAGGATGGCGCGCGCCTGGGTGGCGGTCTTGCCGAGAGCGGCTTCCGCTTCCGATTTGCTCGGCGACGACGCCACCTGAACCACCCAGCCAGTGGGCAGGGATGCGGTGTTGACCGGGTCGATCTGCTGCGACGGTTCCGGGCCGGCATAGGCCTGGGCGAACGGAATGTCTGCAGGCTCGGCCGAGTCGGCGCCGACCGCCAGCTTGGGCGTCGGCGCCCGAGACGGAACCGGTGCCGCGCTGGCGGCGACCGGCGCCGCGCTGGCGACGATGGCTTCGACCGTGCCCGGCTTGGCGTCCGGCGTCGGGGCATCATGCTTGGGCAGCACGACCTTGGCGATCGCCTGCGAGGCGCTGTCGTTGTCCGTCCTGGCGATGAGGGCGCCGCCGCCCCGCCGCGAGGCCTTGGGCAGGTAGGCGTTGATCAGACGCGCCATCTCGTTGTCGCGGCTGGCGCCGGACTTGCCGCCCATGACGACGGCGACGAGCTTGCGTCCGTCCACCGCCACCGAGGAGACGAGGTTGAAGCCGGAGGCGCGCGTATAGCCGGTCTTGATGCCGTCCACGCCCTTGATGCGGCCGAGCAGACGGTTGTGGCCGTTGATGCGCTGGCGCCCGTACATGAAGGAGCGCTGCGCGAAATAGTCATAATATTGCGGGTAATGCTCGCGCAGCGCGATGCCGAGCGTGGCCATGTCCCGCGCGGTGGTGAACTGGCCCGGATTGGGCAGGCCGTGGGCGTTGCGGAACACCGTGTTGGACATGCCCAGCGAGCGCGCTTTCGCCGTCATCATCTTGGCGAAATTCGCCTCGCTGCCGCCGAGCAGTTCGGCAAGCGCGGTCGATGAATCGTTGGCGGACTTCGTGACCATCGACAGGATGGCCGTTTCGACGGTGATGGAGCCGCCCTTGCGAACACCCAGCTTGGTCGGAGGCTCCGCCGCCGCATTGGCGGAGAAGCGAACCTGCGTCGACTTGGCTATCTTGCCCTTCGAAAGCGCCTCGAAGGTCAGGTAGAGCGTCATCATCTTGGTGAGGGACGCCGGATAGCGCCGCGCATTGGCATTGGAGGAATAGAGCGCCTTGCCGGTATTGGCATCGATGACGATGGCGGCATCCTTGGCCGCTGCCTGCGATGCCGCCGTGGCTCCGACGAGAAAGGCGGCCGTTGCCGCAACGGTGGCCACTGCCCGGAAAGAACGCGCGGAAAGGGAAACGATACCGGAGAACGCCTTACGCACTGTTACTTCCTTTGGGTTTCATTGCGGTAGGGATGGCAAAGGTCCTATCCCAGCCTGATTTTTCCGAGCCTATCCACCCACCGTTACCAATCCGTTTATGGTAACCGCCGCGTTCACCAATTCCGGCACAGTCGAGGCAAATTTTATGGGTTTCTTAGCAATTGCCGGCCGACAACCTCGCGATTGACATTTTGTGCATCGCACAATATTTATACGGCATTGCACAAGTGCCGGCATCCGGTTTTGCGTCCGGCCATTTGGATCCACGAAGGAGGACAGCACATGTCCGATACCACCTACGAAGAGTTCAGCAAGTACGGCAAGGAATTTGCCGATTCGGGTCTCAAGAGCATTGCCTCCCTGTCCAAGGGCGCGCAGGCAATCGCCGTCGAGGCCAGCGAATACACCAAGAAGAGCCTCGAAGCCGGCAGCGCCACTTTCGAGAAGCTGCTTTCGGCCAAGTCGTTCGAGGACGCGCTCGGCATCCAGACCGACTACGTCAAGCAGGCCTACGAGTCCTTCGTGGCCGAGGCGACGAAGTTCGGCGACCTCTATTCGGAACTCGCCAAGGAAGCCTACAAGCCGTTCGAAGGCATCGTCGCCAAGGCCCGCTAAGGTTCCCGACATTCTTTTGCCGGCCTATCCGGCCAGAACCCGGCTGCGTTCCCGCGCAGCCGGGTTTTTGCTTTTGGGAGCGGCTGGCGGAAACGTTATTTGGCGTTGACGCATTATTGGTCTTACGACCGTATTGTCAGGGACACAGAAGGGCTTAAAATTCGACAAGAACGACCTACATGTCGATTTGCTCAATGGGGCTGGCCCGGGGACTGGCCCTGGGGCTGGATCGAGAGGCAGGGATAAAAGTGACTGGCAGTCTGGTTGCCGTGGCAAATGCGGCGCGAATGCAGAAGGATCAAGGCGGCAATGGCGGCGGCCGCGGCACGGCCGTCATCACGCGCACCCAGACGAAGACCAAGCGTCCCAATCTTTATCGCGTGCTCATTCTCAACGACGACTACACGCCGATGGAGTTCGTCGTCCACGTTCTGGAGCGTTTCTTCCAGAAGGACCGGGAGGCGGCCACGCGTATCATGCTCCATGTGCACAACCACGGTGTGGGAGAATGTGGCGTTTACACATTCGAGGTGGCCGAGACCAAAGTATCTCAGGTCATGGATTTCGCCCGACAAAATCAGCATCCGCTGCAATGCGTGATGGAGAAGAAGTGAGGTAACATGCCAGCTTTCTCCCAAGGCTTGGAAAAGGCACTTCACCAGGCGCTGACGATCGCCAATGAGCGTCATCATGAATATGCGACCCTGGAACACCTGCTGTTGGCACTGATCGACGACGCCGAGGCGGCCGCGGTAATGCGTGCATGCAACGTCGACCTCGATGAGTTGCGGCAGACGGTGATGAACTATATCGACACCGAACTCGACAACCTGATCACCGGCTATGACGAGGATTCGAAGCCGACCGCCGGCTTTCAGCGCGTCATCCAGCGTGCGGTGATCCATGTGCAATCGTCCGGCCGCGAGGAAGTGTCGGGCGCCAATGTGCTCGTCGCCATCTTCGCCGAGCGCGAGAGCCATGCCGCCTATTTCCTGCAGGAACAGCAGATGACCCGTTACGACGCGGTCAACTACATTTCCCACGGCATCGCCAAGCGTCCCGGCGCCTCGGAATCCCGCACCCCGCGCGGTGCCGAGGACGAGCAGCCCGGCGGCGGCCCCGGCGAGCAGCACGAGGACGGCAAGAAGAAGGCGCAGGACGCGCTCACCGCCTATTGCGTCAACCTCAATGCGAAGGCCCGTGCCGGCAAGATCGATCCGCTGATCGGCCGGGCGGCCGAGATCAACCGCACTATCCAGGTGCTGTGCCGCCGCTCCAAGAACAACCCGCTCTATGTGGGCGATCCCGGCGTCGGCAAGACGGCCATCGCCGAGGGACTGGCAAAGCGCATCGTCGAGGGCGACGTGCCGGAAGTCCTGGCCGATGCCACCATCTTCGCGCTCGACATGGGCACGCTGCTGGCCGGCACCCGCTATCGCGGCGACTTCGAGGAGCGTCTGAAGCAGGTCGTCAAGGAGCTTGAGGACTATCCGGGCGCGGTCCTGTTCATCGACGAGATCCATACCGTGATCGGTGCCGGGGCGACGTCCGGCGGGGCCATGGATGCGTCCAACCTGCTGAAGCCGGCGCTTTCCTCTGGTGCAATTCGTTGCATTGGATCAACGACTTACAAGGAATTCCGCCAGTTCTTCGAGAAGGACAGGGCACTTGTGCGCCGGTTCCAGAAGATCGATGTCAACGAACCGACGGTCGAGGACGCCATCGAGATCATGAAGGGGCTGAAGCCCTATTTCGAGGAGTTCCACAAGGTCAAGTACACCAACGACGCCATCAAGGGCGCGGTGGAACTGTCGGCCCGCTACATCAGCGACCGCAAGCTGCCGGACAAGGCGATCGACGTGATCGACGAGACCGGCGCCTCGCAGATGCTGGTGCCGGAGAACAAGCGCAAGAAGACCATCGGCATCCGGGAAATCGAGGCCACCATCGCCACCATGGCGCGCATCCCGCCCAAGACGGTGTCCGCCGATGACGAGAAGGTGCTGGCCGGTCTCGAGAACGAGTTGAAGCGCGTGGTCTATGGCCAGGACACCGCCATCACCGCGCTCAGCTCGGCCATCAAGCTGGCCCGCGCGGGCCTGCGCGAGCCCGACAAGCCGATCGGTTCCTATCTGTTCTCAGGTCCTACCGGCGTCGGCAAGACCGAGGTGGCGAAGCAGCTTGCTGCGTCGCTCGGCGTCGAATTGCTGCGCTTCGACATGTCGGAATATATGGAACGCCACACCGTTTCGCGGTTGATCGGCGCGCCTCCCGGCTATGTCGGCTTCGACCAGGGCGGCCTGCTCACCGACGGCGTCGACCAGCATCCGCACTGCGTGCTTTTGCTGGACGAGATCGAGAAGGCGCATCCGGACCTGTTCAACATCCTGTTGCAGGTGATGGATCACGGCAAGCTGACCGACCACAACGGCAAGCAGATCGACTTCCGCAACGTGATCCTTATCATGACCACGAATGCGGGCGCACAGGATCTCGCCAGGGCGGCCATCGGCTTCGGCTCGTCGAAGCGCGAAGGCGACGACATGGAGGCCATCAACCGGCTGTTCACGCCGGAGTTCCGCAACCGTCTCGATGCGATCATCCCGTTCGGCTCGCTGCCGGTGCCGGTCATCCATCAGGTGGTGCAGAAGTTCGTCATGCAGCTCGAAGCCCAGCTTTCCGAGCGTGGCGTCACCTTCGACCTGTCGGAGGAGGCGGTCGCGTGGCTGGCCGACAAGGGCTATGACGAAAAGATGGGCGCCCGTCCGCTCGGCCGCGTCATCCAGGAGCACATCAAGAAGCCGCTGGCCGAGGAAGTGCTGTTCGGCAAGCTCAAGAAGGGCGGCACGGTGCGGGTGACCGTCGAGAAGAAGGAAACCGGGGAAACCGGCCTGAAGCTGGAAACCGTGCCCGACGAAGCGAAGGTGCAGCCGAAGAAGGAGCCGGAGGAGCGGCCGAAAGCCCGCAAACCCGCCGCCAGGAAGACCGTGGCCAAGAAGGCCTCGCCTCCGAAGGCCCAGCCGAAATCCAGGGAAGGAGGCAAGCGCAGCCTGGTGCCCCAGCTACCCCGCAAGTAGCGGCACTCCATGCCCGCTTCGGGCAACCGCGGCGCGATTGGCCAGCCCGATCATCGATGAGGCCGGAACATCATGACCGATGTTCCGGCCTCATAATGTATGGGCCGGACTTGACTTGGCGGGCCTCAATGCGCGACACGCGGGGGCAGAGCGGCGCGCATTCCGACGAATGCCGGTCACCGTTTTGATTTTTTCGCATGCGCGGCTCCAGGCGATTCCGGCCTGACTGCCGCCTGTTCCAGGCGCTAACCGAGGCGGATCATGGCAATCGCATTCACCTTTCCGGGGCAGGGAAGTCAAACCGTGGGCATGGGCAAGGAATTGGCCGATGCCTATCCGGAGGCGCGCCGGGTGTTCGAGGAAGTCGACGAGGCGCTTGGCGAGAAGCTTTCCACCCTGATCTTCGAGGGGCCGGAAGAGACGCTGACCCTCACCGCCAACGCCCAGCCGGCGCTGATGGCGGTGTCGCTGGCTGCCATGCGCGCACTGGAAGCGCGGGGCTTCTCCCTGAAGGACAAGGTCGCCTATGTCGCCGGCCATTCGCTCGGCGAATACTCGGCGCTTGCTGCGGCCGGTTTCGTCTCGATTGCCGATGCGGCGCGGCTGTTGCGCATTCGCGGCAACGCCATGCAGGCGGCGGTTCCGCCGGGCGAGGGCGCCATGGCTGCCATCATCGGTCTCGAACAGGCGGACGTGGACGCCGCCTGCGCCGAAGCCGCGCAAGGTGAGGTCTGCCAGATCGCCAACGACAATGGCGGCGGTCAGCTCGTCATCTCGGGCAGCAAGGCTGCGGTCGAGCGGGCGGCGGCGCTGTGCACCGAAAAGGGCGCCAAGCGGGCGCTGATGCTGCAGGTTTCCGCACCCTTCCACAGCGCCTTGATGGCGCCGGCGGCGGACGCCATGCGCGAGGCGCTGGCCGGCGTGCAGCGCAATGCTCCGGTGGTGCCCGTGGTTTCGAACGTGTCCGTGGAGCCGGCGACCGATCCCGAGCTGATCACCAGCCGGCTGGTGGAGCAGGTGACGGGCCGCGTGCGCTGGCGCGAGACGGTCGAGTGGTTCGGCGCCAACGGCGTCACCACGCTTTATGAAATTGGCGCTGGAAAGGTGCTCTCCGGGCTTGCGCGCCGTATAAATCGCGATATCGCTGTCAGTTCCGTCGGAACGCCGGCCGATGTGGATGCGGCACTCGCCGCTCTCGGCTGATTTCGGACAAGCCGCCTTGTGGGGCGTTGAAGGAGGCAGAAATGTTTGATCTGACTGGCCGCAAGGCGCTGGTGACGGGCGCGACCGGCGGAATAGGCGAGGCCATCGCCCGCGTGCTTCATGCGAATGGCGCCATCGTCGGCCTGCACGGCACGCGCGTTGAAAAGCTCGAGACGCTGGCCGGCGAACTTGGCGAGCGGGTGAAGCTGTTTCCGGCCAACCTGTCGGATGCCGGCGAGGTCAAGGCACTCGGCCAGAAGGCGGAAGCCGAGCTCGAAGGCGTGGACATCCTCGTCAACAATGCCGGCATCACCCGCGACGGCCTGTTCGTGCGCATGAGCGACGCCGACTGGGACGACGTCATCAACGTCAACCTGTCGGCCGTGTTCCGGCTGACGCGGGAACTGACGCATCCGATGATGCGCCGCCGCCACGGCCGCATCATCAACATCAGCTCCGTCGTGGGCGTGACCGGCAATCCGGGCCAGGCGAACTACTGCGCCTCCAAGGCCGGCATCATCGGCTTCTCCAAGTCGCTGGCGCAGGAGATCGCCACCCGCAACATCACCGTCAACTGCGTGGCGCCGGGCTTCATCGAATCGGCCATGACCGACAAGCTCAACGACAAGCAGAAGGAAACCATCATGGCGGCCATTCCGGCCAGGCGCATGGGCACCGGCGACGAAGTCGCCGCCGCGGTCGCCTATCTCGCCTCGAACGAAGCCGCCTATGTGACCGGCCAGACCATTCATGTGAATGGCGGCATGGCGATGATCTAGGTCGATGATCTAGGTATAGTCGGCTTTTCGCCTTGGACGCGCGGGAATTTTCGTGTAATGCGGCCCGCAATTCCAAGGCTCTCGCCGGAAGCGGCCTGCTTTGTAGCGTTTGTTGCAGGACCATCTTTTCAACTTGATTAGCGGCATTGCGACCGCTAACGAAGACAGACCTAACCTGAAGACGAGGATGCCCAAATGAGTGACACCGCAGAGCGCGTCAAGAAGATCGTTATCGAGCATCTCGGCGTCGACGCCGACAAGGTGACCGAGCAGGCCAGCTTTATCGACGATCTGGGCGCAGACAGCCTCGACACGGTCGAGCTCGTCATGGCATTCGAGGAAGAATTCGGCGTCGAGATCCCCGATGATGCCGCCGAGACCATCCTGACCGTCGGTGACGCCGTCAAGTTCATCGACAAGGCTTCCGCCTGATCTCTTCCGGCGGACATGATTTCTGACATGCGGCGCGTTGTCGTTACGGGTCTCGGCCTGCTTTCGCCTTTCGGTATGGGTTACGAGCACGGATGGAAGGAGCTTCTGTCCGGCCGCAGCGCAGCACGCCGTGTGACCGAGTTCGAGGTGGACGATCTTGCCTGCAAGATCGCCCACGTCATTCCCCGTGGCGACGGGACGAACGGCACCTTCAACCCGGAGGCCGTGCTCGAAGCCAAGGAACTGCGCAAGATCGGCGAGTTCATCCTGTACGGGATTGCTGCCGCCGACGAAGCGATCAGGGATTCCGGGTGGGAGCCGAAGACGGAGGAGGAGCGTTGCGCCTCCGGCGTCCTCATCGGTTCGGGTATCGGCGGCATCGAGGGCATTGCCGAAAACGCCCTCACGCTCAAGGAGCGTGGCCCGCGCCGCATCAGCCCCTTCTTCATTCCCGGCCAGATCATCAATCTGGTCTCGGGCCAGGTTTCCATCCGCCACGGCCTCAAGGGTCCCAATCACGCAGTCGTGACGGCGTGCTCGACCGGCGCGCACGCCATCGGCGATGCGGCGCGGCTGATCATGTGGGGCGATGCGGACGTGATGCTGGCTGGCGGCGCCGAGGCCCCGGTGACACGGCTTTCACTGGCCGGCTTTGCTGCCTGCCGCGCGCTTTCCACCGAGCGCAACGACACGCCCGAAAAGGCATCGCGGCCCTATGACCGCGACCGCGACGGCTTCGTCATGGGCGAGGGTGCCGGCGTCGTGGTTCTGGAGGAACTGGAACACGCCAAGGCCCGCGGCGCGCACATCTACGCCGAAGTGACCGGCTATGGCCTCACCGGCGATGCCTACCATATCACTGCCCCTTCCGAGGATGGCGACGGTGCTTTCCGCTGCATGACCGCGGCGTTGAAGCGCGCCAATCTCAAGCCGTCCGACATCGACTACATCAATGCCCATGGCACTTCGACCATGGCCGACACGATCGAGCTCGGCGCCGTCGAGCGCCTGGTCGGTGATGCGGCGTCGAAGATTTCGATGTCGTCGACCAAGTCGTCGATCGGCCACCTGCTTGGCGCCGCCGGCGCGGCGGAAGCGATCTTCTCCATCCTCGCCATCCGCGACAACATCGCGCCGGCGACGATCAATCTGGACAATCCCGAACGCGAGACCGCGATCGATCTCGTGCCGAACAAGCCGCGCCAGCGCCAGATCGACGTGGCGCTGTCCAATTCCTTCGGCTTCGGCGGCACCAACGCTTCGCTGATCTTCCAGCGCTTTAATGGCTGACAAGCCGTCGCGTACGGCGTCCGGTCGTGCCGGGCGCCGCGAATTTTGCCATATTCGCTCCTACTCTGCCGGAGGGGAATCGATACGACATCAGATCGGGGTGCCATGAACACCAATCCTGGGGGCAACGAGTTCGGCCAGCGCCCGGTACCGCCGGGCGGTCCCATTGTGCCGAAGACGGCAAACGAAGCACTGCGCCCGGAAAAGGGAACGCCGCCGCCGGCCAAGCGGTCGCGTCGTTCCCGCAGCCAGATCATCGTCTTCATGAATTTCATGCTCTCGCTGATCCTGCTGGTGATGGTGGGCGCGGGCCTTGCCGTCTATTTCGGCAAGAAGGCGTTCGTGGAGCCTGGCCCGTCGGCAACGGGCGAAACCTTCCTGGTCAAGCCCAGCACCGGCGTGGCGCAGATCGCGGAGCAGCTCGAGCGCCGCGGCCTGATCAGTGATTCGCGAATCTTCCGTCTTGGCGTGCGCGCCTATGACAACGACCAGGCGCTGAAGGCCGGCGAGTACGAAATCAAGCCGCATGCGTCCATGCGCGACATCATGGAATTGCTGAAGAGCGGCAAGTCGGTGACCTATGCGCTCACCATTCCCGAGGGCCTGACCGTGCATCAGGCGTTCGACCGTATTGCCGCGCACGAGGCGTTGAGCGGCGACATGCCGAAGGACCTGCCGCCCGAGGGCAGCATCGCCACCGATACGCTGCGCTTTACCCGTGGCGCCACCCGCCAGCAGATGGTCGACAAGCTGTTGGCCGACCAGAAGGCGATGGTCACCGAGATCTGGGCTCGCCGCGTTTCCGACCTGCCGCTGGCCGATGAGAACGAGTTCGTCACGCTTGCCTCCATCGTGGAGAAGGAGACTTCGCGCGGTGATGAGCGCTCGCGCATCGCCGCGGTGTTCCTGAACCGGCTGCGCAAGGGCATGCGCCTGCAATCGGACCCCACGATCATCTACGGCCTGTTCGGCGGCAAGGGAAAGCCGAGCGACCGGCCGATCTACCAGTCCGACATCGAGAAGCCGACACCTTACAACACGTACACGATCAACGGTCTGCCCCCGACGCCGATCGCCAATCCCGGTCGCGCTTCGCTTGAGGCTGTCGCCAACCCCTCCCGAACCGAGGAACTCTACTTCGTGGCGGATGGCACCGGCGGCCACGCTTTTGCGACGACGTTGAAAGAGCACAACGACAACGTCGCCCGCTATCGCGCCTGGCAGCGCAAGCAGGCGGAAGAGGCGGCCAAGGCTGCTCCCGGGCAAACCGGCACCGATGCAAGCGGTGACGCGGCCGCACCCAGCTCCACACAGTAGAACGGAAGGCCGTGCCGGTTTCCGGGCAGAACGGGTGTGCCGGGGATTTCCGATGGCGGGCCGGGGGAGGATCATATGACCCTGCAAAGCATGACGGGATTTGCCCGGGTGGCGGCCGAACACGAAGGGGCGGCCATCGCCTGGGAACTGAAATCGGTCAACGGCAAGAGCGCCGAGGTGCGGCTGCGCCTGCCGCCCGGTTTCGACAGGCTGGAACTGCCGGTACGCCAGTCGATCCAGAAGCGCTTCGCGCGCGGCAGCTTTCAGGCGACGCTGACCGTGACCCGGCCGGCCGGGACGCTGGCGCAGCCTGTGGTCAACGAAGCCTTCCTCAGGGACGTTGCCGGGCTGGCGCAGCGTCTGCAGGAGCAGTTCGGCGTGGCCCCGCCCAGTGCCGACGGCCTGCTTGCTCTTCGCGGCGTTCTGGAAATCCCGGAGGTGGTGGAAACACCGGAAATGCGCGCCGCACTCGATTCCTCCATCCAGCAGGCGCTCGAAGCAGCGCTTGCACAACTGGAGCAGGCGCGGCTCGATGAGGGAGGAGCGCTGGGCAGCCTTCTTCTCGGCCATCTGGACAGGATCGAGGAACTGACTTTGCGGGCCGAAGCCGACCCGTCCCGCGAGGTGACGGCCATTCGGGAGCGGCTGGCGGAGCAGGTGAAGCTTTTGCTCGACGCCGGCGGGGAACTGGATGAAACACGGCTCCATCAGGAAGCCGCCTTCCTTGCCACCAAGGCCGATATCCGCGAGGAGATCGACCGGCTGAAGACCCATGTGGCCTCGGGGCGTGCCTTGCTGGCCACGGGTGGAGCGGTCGGCCGCAAGCTCGACTTTCTTGCGCAGGAATTCAATCGCGAATCGAATACCTTATGCTCTAAATCGAACGCCGCCTCGATCACCGCCATCGGGCTTGACCTGAAGGCCGTCGTCGATCAGTTCCGCGAGCAGGTTCAGAATCTGGAGTAGCAGATGCCGCCAAAAGATGTCGGTTCCCAAATCCGTCGCCGGGGTTTGATGCTGGTCCTGTCCTCGCCCTCCGGCGCGGGCAAGTCGACGATTGCGCGCAATCTGCTGGAAAGCGACAACCAGTTCGAACTCTCCGTCAGCGTCACCACGCGCCCGCGCCGGGGCAGCGAAATCGACGGCCGCCACTATCATTTCCGAAGCCGCCGCGAGTTCGAGATCCTGCGCGACAATGACGAGCTGCTGGAATGGGCCGAAGTGCACGGCAATTTCTACGCCACGCCGCGTGGTCCCGCCGAAAAGGCCATGGCCGAAGGGCGCGACATGCTGTTCGACATCGACTGGCAGGGTGCCCAGCAATTGCGCGAGAAGATGCGGGGCGACATCGTTTCGATCTTCATCCTGCCGCCGTCCATGACCGAGCTGAAGGCGCGACTGATGCGCCGTGCCGAAGATCAGGAAGCGGTGATCGAGACCCGCCTGAACAACGCCCGTGACGAGATCGAGCACTGGACGGAATATGATTTCGTCGTCGTCAATGACGACCTCGACCGTGCCTTCACCGAGGTGGTATCGATCGTCACGGCCGAACGCCTGCGCCGCGACCGCCGTCCGGGCCTGTTCGATTTCGTTTCCGGGCTGATGGACGAAGCCGTCGCCTGAGGCCGCTCTCAGGTTGCGTTGGCGAGGCGGACGAACTCTTCGACGCTGAGCGTCTCGGCCCTGCGCGTCGGGTCGATGCCGACGCTTTCCAGAAGTCTCTCGCCGCCCAGTCCTTTCAAGCTCTGGCGCAGCATCTTGCGGCGCTGGCCGAAGGCCGCTTCGGTCAGCTTTCCGAGCTTTCCGACATCGGCAGGCAGGGGCTCTTCACGCGGCACCACATGCACCACGGACGAGGTGACTTTGGGCGGCGGCGTGAAGGCCTGCGGCGGCACGTCGAAGGCTATGCGCGCCTGCGTGCGCCAGCCGGCCAGAACGCCCAGCCGGCCATAGGCCTCGCTGCCCGGCTCCGCCACGATGCGCTGCGCGACCTCGCGCTGGAACATCAGCGTCATCGACTGGTAGAAGGGCGGCCATTGCCTGACCGTGAGCCAGCGCACCAGCAATTCGGTGCCGACATTGTAAGGCAGGTTGGCGGCGATCCTGACCGGCTCGCCGGTGCTGGCGAGCTGCGCGAAATCGGTCTTCAGCGCATCGCCCGGCACCACCTGCAGGCGGCCGGGATAGTGCCGGGAAATCTCGTCGAGCGCGGCCAGGCAACGCTCGTCCTTCTCGATGGCGATGACACGCTTGGCGCCATGGGCAAGCAGGGCGCGCGTCAGCCCTCCCGGCCCGGGGCCGACCTCGATGACGGTTGCATGCGTCAGATCGCCGGCGGCGCGGGCGATCTTGCCGGTCAGGTTGAGGTCGAGCAGGAAATTCTGCCCGAGCGCCTTCTTCGCCCGCAATTCATGGCGGTCGATGACGTCGCGCAGCGGGGGCAGACCGTCGAAGCTCAAGCGGTTTCCGCCGTTCTGCCGGTGAGCGCCATTCGGCCCGCAAGCTTGAGCGCCGCGATGAGGCTGTCCGGGCGCGCAATCCCCTTGCCCGCTATGTCGAAGGCGGTGCCATGGTCCGGCGACGTACGGATGAAGGGCAAGCCGAGCGTCACATTCACCGCGTCGTCGAAGGCGAGCGCCTTGGCGGGGATAAGGGCCTGGTCATGATACATGCACAGCGCGACATCGTAGCGGGCCCGGGCGCTGGCATGGAACATGGTGTCGGCCGGCAGCGGGCCGAAGGCGTTGATCCCTTCTGCCCGCAAGGTCGAGATGGCGGGCGCGACGATATCGCGGTCCTCGGTACCCATTGCGCCATCCTCGCCGGCATGCGGGTTCAACCCTGAAATGGCGAGCCTCGGATCGGCCAATCCGAAACGGTCGCGCAGGTCCGCGGCGGTGATGCGGGCCGTCTCGACGACAAGTTCGGTGGTCAGCGCCTTCGGCACCTCGGCGAGCGCGATATGGATGGTGACAGGCACCGTCCGCAATTCCGGGCCGGCCAGCATCATGACCGGCATGACGGCTCTGCCCGCGCGCCCGGAAGCGAGATGGGCGAGATACTCGGTATGTCCGGGAAAGCTGAAGCCGGCATCGTAAAGCGGCTTCTTGGCGATGGGACAGGTCACCACTGCAGCGGCGGCGCCCGAAAAACAATCCGCCACCGCACGGTCGATGGCCTCGACAATACCGGCGGCGTTGGCCTTGTCGGGCCGGCCGGGCGTGTCGATGAAACGATTCTCAAGCGGAACAATGGGCAAGACATCGGAAAAGCTCGCCACGGCCTGTGCCGGGTTCACCTCTGCAAGGGGAATATCCTCGCCGAGCAACCGGGCGCGCGCGGTGACGAGTGCCGGATCAGCAAGCATATAAAAGGGCGGAAGGCTGGCTTCATGCCGCCGCTGCCAGGCGGCCATGGCGATTTCCGGGCCTATGCCGGACGGATCGCCGATGCTGAGGGCAAGCGGAGCGCCTTGGCTATGCATCTCAGCGCCGAACGATGTTGGCTTTCTTCTTCAGCTCTTCCATGTATTTCTTGCCGAGTTCGTCGGCATCGGTATTGGCGTTCTCTTCCTGAAGGACAAGCTGCGCCACCCGGTCGTCGGAGACCTCGCGGGCGCTGCACACGCCGATGAATTCCACGCCGCGATCCGTTTCGCGCACGCCGGTGGCGCCGCCGGCCTTGGTCTTCTTGATCTGGTCGGCCCATTCCGGGGGCAGTTGAGGTGCAAGGATACGGCCGAGGTCGCGCACGGTCACGTCAAGCAGGCCCTTGGCGAACTGATGCGTGTTGGCGCAACCGTTGAAGCGCGCGCGCAGCGCCTCCGCCTCGCGCTTGCGCTTGCCCAGCGTCGATTTGCGTTCGGCCGGGGGAATGACGAAGATCACCTGCTGGAGCATGTATTCTGTGGCGGAAGGCTTGCTGCCGCCCTTCTTCAGCATGTTGCGCACCGCTTCCTGCTGGCTGGAGAGGCCGGTGCTCGACTGTTCGGCCCGGTAGCGCGCCCCGATCGCCTGGTTCCACGCCATTTGCGAGCGGATGAAATCCTTGAAATGCTGCTTGGTGACGCCGGCCTGCGCCAGGATGGAATCGAGCTGGGCAACCTGCATCTTGTTGCTGGAGGCAAAGCGCGCATAGGCGTCGTTGACCTGCTTGTCGCTGATGCGGATGCCCAGGCGCTGGGCCTCGGCAAGGCGCAGGGTCTGCTCGATCATTTCGTTGC
Source organism: Aquamicrobium terrae (assembly GCF_040545735.1). GTDB lineage: Bacteria > Pseudomonadota > Alphaproteobacteria > Rhizobiales > Rhizobiaceae > Mesorhizobium > Mesorhizobium terrae_A. The sequence continues at coordinate 139,521 of NZ_JBEPML010000009.1, read as the reverse complement.
CCGCGTCGCCCTTGCGCCGCTGGAGGCGGAAGAAAGCGTTGCGGTGCTGGATGTCGGTCGTGGTGATCGGCACGTTGTTGACGACATACTTGATCTCGGCGGCCGCAGCCGGGGTCGGGACAGCCACCGCCGAAACGGCCGTTGCCGCGACGAACAGCGCAAGGCTCGCTGACAGGAAGTATTTCCTCATTCCAGGCATCCAGCTTTCAGTTCACGTCGGGTGATAACTTGGAAAAGACGTTTCTGCCCGCGTTATGCGGCAAAACCGTGTCGAGCGCCATATCCGTTACTGGATGAAGTTGCTTGTCGCGGAACCGAAGTCGCCAAGCGTACGGAAGGAAATGTTGAAGCCGATGCTTTGCGACACTTCCTTGTCGTCACGGTCTCGCGTCTGCGAATAGGTCATCAGGTAGGTGAAGCACTCGTCGGCATAGCCGAAGCCGATGCCGTTCCTGACCATGACGTTCTTTTCGAGGTCATAGGTGCCGGACCCGAAGACACGCCAGTTTTCCGCGAACTGGGCCGAGCCGCCGAAGGACACTTCATGACGATCCTCGGTGAAGCCATAATCCGGCTGTGCCTGGATGAAGGCATAGCGTGCCGACAAGGAAATCGGGCTGCCGGAGTAGCCGAGCTTCACTTCCGAGCGGCGAACCTCGAAGGTCTGCTCGTCGAAGCGGCCGCTGAGCGAGGCGGAAATGCCGTTCGGGCTGCTCAGGCCAACCAGGCCGACATAGTCGGAGCGGTCTGTCTCAAGGCCGGAATTGGCGCCGACATTGACGAGGTCGGGAGCTGCGAAGGAGTTCTCGCCATTCAGGTGGTAGGACTGGCCGAACATGGCGTTCGTCGTCCAGCCATTGTCGTAGCTGCTGACATAGCGGAAGCCGACATTGGCGCGGGTGCCGCCTTCAATGCGGTCGTAGCCGGAGAACTTGTCGCGCTCGAACAGGGTCGAGGCGTCGAAGACGAAGCTTTGCGCGTCCTCGTTGGGAACCGCGAGCCCGCCGACGTAGGATTCGTTGGGGCGCACGAAAAGCTGCGCCATCGGCTCCAGCACATGTGACGAACCCGTGGCCGAGAACAGGATCGGCCAGCGCCATTCGAGGCCCAGCGTCGCCATGCCCCGGAAGAAGGACGAGCGCATATCGTCTGTCGTGCCGCGGTTGTTTGCCATCTCGTTGATGGCTGCAAGTGATCCTGAGGATGCATTGACGTAGTTGCCGTCAGCCTGGAAAGCGAGCAGCGGAGTGAAAACCATGCCGCCATCGGTGACGAAGGACCGCTTCCATTCCGCTTCGGCCGTCAGGCGACCGCTTTCACCCTCGATGCCGCGGACACGCTGGACACCAGACCCGGGAACATACGGAGTGTTGAAAGTCTGATCGATGCGATCACGACTAAGCGCGCGTGCGTTGACGTTGAACGAAAGCTGTCCGCCAGCCAACGGCGTGTCGGGAATATAGGCGTAATCGAAGGACGGCAGCACCCAGGGCTGCTTTTCATCGCGGCCACGCTGGCGGAAATCCGTTGCGAGAATATCTTCCTGAATCTGGAACTTCATGCCCCGCAGGTCGAAGTAGTTCCGGTCGTTCAGGCCAGTCAGATAGACCTCGGAGCGATGGACATATTCCTCGAAGCCGTCGATGCCGTAGGTTCGGGAAAAGTTCTTGTCCGTCTGCAGCAGGATGTTCCAGCCGAAATCCCAGCGCGAATTGATCGCGAACTGGCCTTCCGTTCCCATCATGCCGCGGAATCTGTTCGGCTTGTCCGAAGGGCCGCTGTTTTCGGTGTTCGCATCGAAGGCACCGGGATCCTGCTGGCGGATGCCGGCGATCTTCAGGTTGTACTGGCCGTTGTTGAAGCGCTGGCGCCACTCGGCCTCGCCGAGGAAACCTTGCTTCGAATAGTAGTTGCCCTTCACCGTCAGGTCGTAGGTGGGCGACAGGGCGAAATAATAGGGAATGCCGACGCCGACGCCGAGGTCGGACTTGTAGGAGATCGACGGGAACAGGAAGCCGCTCTTGCGCTTCACCGTCGGGTCGGCGATCTCGAACACCGGCAGATAGGCGATCGGCATGCCGAAGAACTCGAAATTGGAGTTCTGGAAGCGGATCGTCTTCTTCTGGCTGTTCCAGATGATCTTCTGCGATTTCACCCGCCAGATGGCTGGCTTGTCGGGCTTGTCCTCGCACGGTTCGCAGGCGGTGTAGACGCCGTTGTGGAATGTGGTCAGCACGCCACCCATGCGCTCGGCGCTTTCGGCGGCGAAATAGGTCTTATCCACAGTCTCGACGCGCAGCGCGTTGACGAAACCGTCCGCGAAGTCGTCGGTGATGTCGATGTGCTCGGAATTGATCTTGGTTCCGTCGCTGTTGATGATCTCGACATCGCCGCTGGCGACGAGGCGCTGCGTCTTGCGGTCGTATTCGACACGCTGCGCGACAAGCCGGTTGCCGGCATAGTCGATCTGCACGCCGCCGACGGCGGTCACGGTCTGCGAATCGTTATCGTAGACGAGGGTCTCGGATTCCAGCAGCATCTGGGCATCGGAGGGAACGTCCGAAGCCAGATCCTCCATGGATTGCGCGAAGGCAGGAGCAGTCGCCAAGCCGCTTGCCAGCAGGCACGCAAGCCCGCTGACGCCGCACAGGAGCGACAATCGGCTGAACCGACCGCGTTGCAAAACCGCCCCCCTCACTAGCCATCTTCCTTATACAAAAGGAATGTTACTCCGAAAAACATGGCAACGACAACCGGGAACCATGCCGCCACAACCGTGGGCACGAACCCCGCCACACCGAACGCCTTGACGAGAACCGAGACGACATAAAGCAGAAAGCCTGCGACAACACCACCCAGAATCATCGTCGCGGATTGCCCCATGCGGGCGAAGCGCATCGACACCGTCGCGGCGATCAGCGTCATGGCCACCAGCAGGAAGGGCAGGGCGATCAGCGAATCGAATTGCATCGCGAAGGCATTTGCCCCGAGGCCGAAGGAGCGGGCAACCTCGATTTTCTTCGGCAACTCAAAAAATGGGATCGTTTCGGGCTGCGCCAGCCGTTCCTGGACGAATTCCGGCTTCAGGTCGGTGGGAACCCGGTCGATATCCTTCTTCTCGCCGGGACCGTTGGATGGCCGAACGGTGACGTTTTGCAGCTCCCAATAGCCGTCGCGCAGGAACACCCGCTTTGCATCCCTGCGTTCGAATATGTCGCCGTCGCTGTCGAGCATGAAGAACGTGGCGTCGGCCATCTCCAGCCCCTGGCTGAGGATGGCGCGGGCGCCGATGATGGTGTCGCCGGAGGCGGTCTTCTGGCGCAGCCACGGCACCGAACTGCTGTCGACCGCATTCGAATTGCCGGAGCGCAGAAGATTTTCCACCTGCTGCGAATGCACCAGCCCGCTGGCGGCCAGAGGGTTCAGCACGACGACGGCGAGCACGCCGAAAAGAAACGCGCCAAGGCAGACCGGCAGCAGGAATTGCCAGGCGGAGATGCCGGCCGCCCGCGCCACCACCAGCTCATATTTGCGGTTCAGCGAAACCAGCGTCGCCATCGCCGCAAACAGGCCGACGAAAGGCACCGTCTGCAGCACCAGCATCGGCACCCGCAGGGCCGATATGGTGGCGCCGATCCAGTAGGTGAAGCCGGGGATGCGGGCGGTGCGGCTGGTCAGTTCCGTGAAATCGATCAGGAAGACCAGCGCGAAAATGCCCAGGAAGAACCATGTGGCGATGGTCGCGTAGCGGAAGAAGAAGTAGCGGCCCAGCGTCCAGCCCATCAGACGGACCCCCGGCCGATCCGGCTGTTGGAAATGCGCAGCCTGAGATCCGTGAGGAAGCGCGACACGCGGCCGGAAAACGCGTTGATCGCATCCACCCAGCCGATCGGAAGCTCCATGGCGCGCTGCGTCCTGATGCACCACACCGATACCAGCGCCATGCCGATCGGCACGGCATAGAGCACATAGTTGAACAGCGGCTGGGTCTTTGTCTGGCCCTCGGCGAAATAGCCCATCCAGCGGACGAACAGGGCAATGCAGATCGTCGTCACCAGGGGGTGGATACGTGCTTCGCGATGCGACTTGGCATCACCCGCCACGGCAAGCGCGATGAGCGCGAAGGCGATGGGATAGAGCCATTCCGAAAAGCGCTTGTTCAGCTCGTTTTTGTAGAGGTGCGGCGACTTCTTGTAGACTTCGTCGTTGCGGTTCGGGTTGAGCAGATAGGTGGTCGTCTGGTCCTTGGGCATGCGCACCGCGCTGCCCGTGTCCGCATCGAAGGCCGAAAGATCGAAGGCGTATGAGGTGAAGTGGACGATGGAGATGTCGCCGCCGACCGCCTTGCGCTGGACGACGCCGTCATTCATCAGCAAGGCCTTGGTGTCGCTCCGGTCCACCACCGCGCCGGTCTTGGCGTAATAGATGAGATCGATGCCCTCCTCGCGGCTGTCGGCCACGAAAATGCCGGCCAGGCGATTGCCGGGCAGCCGCTCGCCGACCTGGACGAACAGGCCGTCCTCGATCTTGCGGAAGGTGCCTTCCTGGATGACCAGCGACAGGAAATCGGCGCGCGCCTCGGCGATGAGGTCGCGGTTGCGTTGGCGCGCATAGGGCTCGACGCCGTTCTGGATCACGAAGCAGAATATGCTGGCCGCCACCGCCAGGAGCAGCACCGGTTTCGCCACGGTCATGCGTGATGCGCCGGCGGCGTTGATGACCACGAGTTCGGAATCGGCATTCATTCCCGACAGCGTCTGGGCGACGGCGCCGGCCACCGCGAAGGGAACGACGATGGGAATGACTGTCGGGATGATCAGGGCCGCGACCTCGAAGAAGGTGAGGGCGGACTGGCCGCCGTCGGTGACGAGATCGATGCGCGCCAGAACCTGCGTTGTCCACACGATAGCCAGCGTCCATGCCAGCGCTCCAAGAAAGAGCAGCAGCATGCGGCGCAGTATATAGCGTTCGATGACCTTCATGCGGATGGCGTCTCGAGCGGTTTATCTGGCATCGTGCCTCACAAAGAGGGATGTCGGCCCTGGTGCCGCCCGCACACTGACGCGACCCGAAACCATGGCCCGGATCGCGCTTCCCATGGGCGCAATGTCGTTCCGAATGGATAAAAAAGCGCGAAGGCTCATGGTTAACAACAGGTTTCGAAAAAGGATGGTTTAAAAATGCGGCCGACGATGCGCAATCGAATCGCGCGATCTGCTATCCATGGCATTCACCATAGCTTGCCAAGACACGCAAAACGACCAACTCTCGCGATCTTCCACGATACCGAAAGCACAGTTTGATGACATCGACCCCTGCCATAAGCTTCGCCAAGTTCTCCGTGCCCACGAAGGGCAGCGCCTGCCTCCTGTTTGCCGAGCAGGCCGGCTTCGGGGAGGCGGTCGCCGGCATCGATCCGGCCGGCGTACTTGAGCGCGTTCTGGGGATCGCGGACTTTTCCGGCAAATTCGGGGCCAAGCTCGATCTTCTGGCACCGCAGGGCACGCAGCTTGACAAGCTGACCGTCATCGGAGCCGGCAAGACCGACGATCTGGACGAGCATGCATGGCTGCGTCTCGGCGGCGCGATCGCGGCTGCTACGGCGAAGGCGAAGGACGCGACCATCGTGCTCGACTTGCCCGCAAATGCAGCGGCCGAGGCCGCCGATGCGGCGAATGTCGCGGCAGGGATATTGCTGCGCTCCTACGCCTTCGACAAATACAAGACCCGCAAGTCCGAGAAGGACGACGAGAGCGCAGGGGCGCGCCGCAAGGCGGCCCGCATCACGATTATGTGTGCGGACCCGGCCGGCGCCCGCAAGGCATTTGCCGGCCTGAAAGCCATGGTCGACGGCGTCAACCTGGCCCGCGATCTGGTCAATGAGCCGGCCAATGTCCTTGGCCCGGTGGAGTTCGCCTCCCGCATCAAGGATATGGAAGCGCTCGGCTTGCAGGTCGATATCCTGACCGAAAAGGAGATGAAGAAGGCCGGCATGGGCGCGCTGCTGGGCGTGGCGCAAGGCTCGCCGCGGGGCGCGCGCCTGGCGGTCATGCGCTGGGAAGGCGGCCGCAAGGGCGCAAAGCCGCTGGCCGTGGTCGGCAAGGGCGTGACCTTCGATACCGGCGGCAATTCCATGAAGTCGCCGTCCGGCATGGAGGACATGAAGGGCGACATGGGCGGCGCGGCGGCGGTCACCGGGCTCATGCACGCGCTTGCCTCGCGCAAGGCCAAGGCCAATGTGGTCGGCATCGTCGGTCTGGTGGAGAACGCCGTCGATGGTTATGCGCAGCGCCCCGGCGACATCGTCACCTCCATGTCCGGGCAGACCATCGAGGTGATGAACACCGACGCGGAAGGCCGGCTCGTTCTGGCGGATGCGCTGTGGTACTGCTGCGATCGCTTCCAGCCCACGGCCGTGATCGATCTTGCCACGCTCACCGGCGCCATCATGGTGGCGCTGGGCCAGCATCACGCCGGCCTGTTCGCTAACAATGACGATCTGGCGAACCGGCTGACGCAGGCTGGTCTCGCCACGCAGGAGCGGCTCTGGCGCATGCCGCTCGGCCCGGAATACGACAAGCTCATCGATTCCAAGAACGCCGACATGAAAAACACCGGCGGCCGCTATGGCGGTGCGATTTCCGCCGCGCAGTTCCTGCAGCGCTTCATCAAGGACAATGTGCCCTGGGCGCATCTCGACATCGCCGGCACGGCCATGGGCGCGCCGTCCACAGACGTCAACCACTCGTGGGGCTCGGGTTTCGGCGTCAGGCTGCTCGACCGGCTGGTGCGCGATCATTATGAGAAATAACGAAGGCCGCTGATCCGCGCCGGACCGACTGCGATGCCATGACCGAGATATTGTTCTACCACCTGACCGAATCGACGCTGGAGGATGCGCTGCCCGGCCTGCTGGAGCGCAGCCTGCAGCGCGGCTGGCGGGTGGTCGTGCAAACCGGCTCGGAAGATCGCCGCGATGCGCTCGACCAGCATCTGTGGACATTTCGCGACGATTCGTTCCTCGCCCATGGCACCGATCGCGAGGCATTTCCTGGCGAGCAGCCGGTCCTGCTGACGACCGGAACGGACAATGCGAACGGCGCCCAGATCCGCTTTCTCGTCGATGGGGCCGAACCGCCCGATCTCGCGGCCTATGAACGGGCCGTGTTCCTGTTCGATGGCCATGACGCGGTGCAGCTCGAGGCCGCGCGCAACCACTGGAAGGCGATGAAGGCCGCCGGACACGAGGTGACGTACTGGCAGCAGACGCCGGATCGCCGCTGGGAGCGCAAGGCATGACGTGGTGCGGGCGGGGCTGGTGATGCGTTTCCTGTTCTTGCTGGTCCTGCTGGCGGGGGCCGCGCTTGGTCTTTATCCCTGGGCCATTGCGAATTTCTCCGGCTCGGAAATCGGCACATGGAGCGTCTACGAGGCGGGCCGCTTCGTGCCGGCGGAAATTTCGTTGCGGCCTTCCGATGCGCCCGTTCGGGTGCTGGTCGATCTGACCGTCTGGCGCCCGCATGCCGTCCAGAGCGGCAGGGCGCAGCTTGGTATCACTGCCGCGCATGACGGCCGCAGGGTGCTGGAGGAGACGCTGGATTTCCGTGCCGGCCCAACGCCGCGTCAGAAGAGCCCGCAGATCACCGAGCGTGTGTTCCGCGACGATGCCGGATTGATCGAAGCCGTGGATGCGGGGACATACCGCTTCGACTTGAGCAGGGGCAACGTGGTGGATGCCGACATCAAGGCCGTTGAACTGGTGTTGCGGCGCGAGTCAGGCGCGGTCGATTCGCGCATGCAGCCGGTCGGCCTGTCCTTGATGGGAGTCGGGGTCGTCGGACTGGTGCTGGCGTTCCGGCGCCGCAGGAACCGGCCGGACAACCCGAATTGCCAACCGCCGCGCTGGGGCAGGGGGAACGGGCCGTGAATTATCGTCACGCCTACCATGCCGGCAACTTCGCCGATGTCGTGAAGCACGCGGTGCTCGCGCGCATCGTCGAATATCTCAAGCGCAAGGAAAAGCCTTTCCGCGTCATCGATACCCATGCGGGCATCGGCTTCTACGATCTGGCATCGGAGGAAGCCGGCAAGACCGGGGAGTGGCGCGATGGCATCGGCAAGGTCACCGGGACGAAGCTCCGTGCCGAGGCGCAGGCGTTGCTGGCACCTTATCTCGATGCCGTTCGTGCGGTGAATGACGCAGAAGATCTTGTGCATTATCCCGGCTCCCCGATGATCGTGCGTCATCTCCTGCGCCGGCAGGACAGGCTGACGGCCATCGAACTGCATCCCAGGGATGCGGCGTCTCTCAAAGCCCGATTCGAAGGCGATATTCAGACCCGGGTGATCGAGCTGGATGGCTGGCTGGCGCTTGGGGGCCATCTTCCGCCGAAGGAAAAGCGCGGGCTTGTGCTGGTCGACCCGCCCTTCGAGGAAGGCGGCGAGTTCCAACGGCTGGTGGACGGGCTGGTGCGCGCGCATCGCCGCTGGCCGGGCGGCATCTATGCGCTGTGGTATCCGATCAAGGACCGCCGGGCCGTTGCGGCCTTTCACGCCGCATTGTCGGAAGCGGGGATTCCGCGCGTGCTCGATATCGCCTTCGATATACGGCCGGCGGCCTCTGTTCCCCGGCTGGACGGCAGCGGCATGGTGGTAGTCAATCCGCCGTTCACGCTGGAGGCGGAACTGAAGGTCCTGTTGCCGGAGCTTCATCGCCTGCTGGCGCTGGAACCCGGCTCGAAATGGTCCCTGCGCTGGCTTGCGGGAGAGAAGGCAGACGCTTGACCGCGCCTCGCGAAATCCTCACAGTGCCGCCAAATCACCTTGAGAGGTTGAAATGATCCGCGCCGCCAAGTCCGCCCTTCTTGCCATTGCCGGCATCTGTTCTCCGCTGCTCATGCAGCCCGTTGCGCATGCGGCGGATCTTGCTCCCTATGTGGAGGAGAGCGTGCCCAGCGTTTGCAGCACGCCTTCGGTGCTGAACCGGATCACCAGCAAGTTCTCGCATCAGGTGGGCAACGTGCCGAACCTGCCGCAGGTCGCCATTTCCGATTTCCATCGCATCCACCTGCGCCGCAGCGAGCCCGCAAGCGAGCGCTGGCCGATCGCGCGCCACTATTGCGGAGCGAAGGTGACGCTCTCGGACGGCTATGACCGCGACATCTGGTATCTGATCGAGGAGGGGCAGGGATTTGCCTCGGTCGGAAACAATGTCGAATTCTGCGTGTCGGGCTTTGACCGCTGGCTGGTCTACAACGCGCATTGCCGGGTTCTGCGCTAACACGCTGACCAGATTGGAATGACCTCCAGCCCCGAAGGTGGACGCCTCGGGGCAGGCTTTCGTTCGCATGCAACCAGGATTGGAAGAGAATATGCCGAAGCTGCTTTATGCCCCAGCCTCACCCTATAGCGCCAAGGTGCGCATGGTGGCGGCCTATGCGGGCATTGCCATCGAGGGAGCGCTTACCCAGACCGCGGACCAGCCGGCCGAACTGATCGGCGCCAATCCGCTGGGCAAGATCCCGACGCTGTTGCTCGATGACGGGCGCGTGATCTTCGACAGCCGCGCCATCACCCAATATCTGAACCGCGAATCGAAGAACGCGCTGTTCCCGCGCAATCCGGACAGGCGCACCGAAGCGGAGGTTATGGAAGCTCTGGCGGACGGCATCTGTGATTGTGCGCTGGCGATCGTCTATGAGCGCCGCATGCGTCCGGAGGAAAAGGTGCATCAGGAGTGGATCGATGGCCAGTGGCGCAAGATCGCGCGGGCGCTCGACCATCTCAACGCCAATCCGCCGAAGCTGCCGAAGAAGATCACGGCAGGCCAGATCGCGGTTCGCGCCATGCTGGGATACCTGTCGCTGCGATTCGCCGGACAATGGGAGCGGGGTCGCGGTCGCCTGACCCGGTGGGCGGCACGTTTCGACGAGAAGTTCCCTGAGCTGAAGTCCTCTCTTCCGTCCTGATTTGCATCAAGGCATGAACCGGTTTCGCAGCCGGGAACAAGGCCAACAAAAAAAGCCGGGGCGATTGCCCCGGCTTTTTCATGCGATCCGGTGTCTGGATCAGAACTTCATACCGACACCGAAGTTGATGCGGTGGTCGCGCGAGTCGAAGTCGGCCGTACCGGCAGCGCCAAGGTTGAAGCTTTCCTTGCCGTAGTCGGTGTAGCGATACTCGACGCGGCCGAACACGTTGTCGGTGAACTTGATGTCCGTACCGGCACCGGCAGTCCAGCCGAGCATGGTGTTGCGGTCGCGGTCGCCGGTCGTCTGATCGGTAACCTTCAGGCTCTGGGCTGCGCCACCGGCGGTACCATAGAGCAGGATGTCGGGGCTGATCGCGTAACCGAGACGGGCACGCAGCGAGCCTTCGACGCCAGCCTTGGCTTCGACGCCGGCATTGCTGCCCTTGACGCCGCTATAGCCGATGTCGCCTTCCGCACCGAGGACGAAGTTGTTGTCCATCTGGTAGTTGTAGCCGACAAAGGCGCCGCCGAGGAAACCGTCGGTGCTGATCGAATTGCCCGGCTCCCTCACGCGGCCGCTGAAGCCGTAGCCGAGGTTCACACCGGCATAGGGACCAGTCCACGAAGCCACCGGAAGTTCGGCGATCGGCGCGGGTGCCGGCGGCTCTTCCATCACCACATCGGCGGCGAATGCCGGAGCGGATGCGGCGAAGGCAATGATACCGAGCGCTGCCGCTGCGGGCCTTGCGAATTTGAGTTTGGTTGTCATGGTCGTTACTCCTTCAGCCACAGACACTGGCTTCTCTGACGTGAGAACGGGAATGTTTTGGGAGGAAAACGATCCCGCCGCTCATCGGTTCCGAAATCTCGTCGGCAAATGCGGCGGAAGCGAACCTGAATTTGGGTGATTCTCCGGCACGAATAAGGCCGAAACAGGGCGTTGCAATCATGCAACAGGATTTGTCAGGAGACTGCCGGTCTATGGGGCGAAACGCGCTTGGTGCAAGGCGTTGGCGGACCTATATTGCCCGTGTCACGGTTCCATGAACCCGTGAATCGGATAGAACCTTGGGCGTTTCTGCCACAATCCTGCCGTAGGCACAAACGGAGTCTGAACGCCGACCGGCGATCGCGGGCAGGTGCGCCGGCTTTGTTCGGGCCGCATGGACGAGAATGGGAATCGATAGATGAGCGAGGCGGCCGCAACAGCGCTGGTAACCGGGGGGGCGAAACGAATCGGTCGCGCCATCGTGGAGGACCTGTGCGCCCATGGCTTTGCCGTCGCCATCCACGGCCACAATTCCTCGCCCGAAGCTTTCGAACTGGCGGCGCAGATCAATGCCCAGGGCGGTACAGCGGAAGTCTTCGATGGCGATCTGACCGACATGGGCGAAGCCGGATCCCTGATGGAACGCGTGGCGAAGGCGCTTGGGCCGGTGAGGCTGCTGGTCAACAACGCCTCGCTGTTCGAGGATGATTCGGTCCTCGACTTCGACTGGCAGGGCTGGGATGCGCATTTCTCGATCCACCTGAAGGCGCCCGTGCTCCTGGCGCGCGATATGGCGGAAGGATTGCCCGCAGGAGCCGACGGGCTGGTGGTCAACATTATCGACCAGCGGGTGTGGCGGCTTTCGCCGCGCTACTTCTCCTATACGCTTTCCAAATCTGCCCTGTGGACCGCCACGCGCACCATGGCGCAGGCCCTTGCGCCGCGCATCCGCGTCAATGCCATCGGCCCGGGCCCGACGCTGCGCAATGCGCGCCAGGACGAGGCTGATTTCCGCAAGCAGGTGGATGCCCTGCTGCTGCAAAGGGGGCCGGAACTCTCCGAATTCGGCGCCACGATCCGCTATCTGTGGCAGGTGCGTTCCGTCACCGGCCAGATGATCGCGCTTGACGGCGGCCAGCACCTGGCGTGGCAGACGCCGGACATCGCGGGTGTCGTGGAATGAACGCGGTGAGGCGAAACGGAAGGCCGGGCGGCAGCCTCGAAGACATGCCAGACACGGAACTGGAAGAGGTGGCGGAGGAGTCGGCGGCCCCTCTGCCGGAGGTTTCGTTCACCGGCATCGATCTCGATCGTGACGGCGAGGAAGGTGAAAGCAAAACCGGGGCGCAGGTGATCCAGGCGCTGGTCAAACGCCTGCCAAATGCGCCCGGCGTCTACCGCATGATGAATGCGGCCGGCGATGTGCTCTATGTCGGCAAGGCCCGCAGCCTGAAGAAGCGCGTGACACAGTATGCGCAAGGCCGTTTCCACACCAACCGCATCGGCCGCATGGTGCGCGAAACGGCGCGCATGGAATTCGTCGTCACCCGCACGGAGACAGAAGCTCTGCTTCTTGAAGCAAATCTTATCAAGAGGTTGCGCCCACGCTTTAACGTGTTGATGCGGGACGACAAGTCGTTTCCCTACATTCTGCTGACGGCGGATCATCCCTCTCCGGGGATCTACAAGCACCGTGGTGCGCGCTCGCGAAAGGGCGATTATTACGGCCCCTTTGCCTCGGCACAGGCGGTCGGCCGCACCATCAACTCGTTGCAGCGGGCCTTCCTTCTTCGAAGCTGCACCGATTCCTTCTACGAGAATCGCACGCGCCCCTGCCTGCTTTTCCAGATCAAGCGCTGTGCCGCCCCCTGTACCGGCGAGATTTCGCACGAGGATTATGCGGCGCTGGTTGCCGAGGCGAAGGATTTCCTCTCCGGCCGCAGCCAGAAGGTTAAGGAGGAGATATCGCAGGCGATGCAGCGCGCGTCCGACAATCTCGATTTCGAGCATGCCGCCATCTACCGGGACAGGCTTGCCGCGCTTTCCCACGTCCAGAGCCATCAGGGCATCAATCCGCAGTCGGTGGAGGAGGCGGACGTCTTCGCCATCCATCAGGAGGGCGGGCAGAACTGCATCCAGGTGTTCTTCTTCCGCACCGGTCAGAACTGGGGCAACCGCGCCTACTTCCCCAAGGCCGACCCGGCGCTGGAGGCGGGTGAGGTGCTGGGCTCGTTCCTTGCCCAGTTCTATGACGACAAGCCGACGCCGCGCGCCGTCCTGCTTTCCCACGATATCGAGGAGAGGGAACTTCTGGCCGAGGCGCTGAGCGCGCGGGCGGGGCGCAAGATCGCCGTTTCCGTGCCGGCGCGCGGCGAAAAGAAGGACCTGACCGATCACGCCCTGCAGAATGCGCGCGAGGCGCTGGGGCGGCGCCTTGCCGAAACCTCCACCCAGGCGCGGCTGCTGGAAGGTTTTGCGGCCACTTTCGGGCTCGACAAGGCGCCGACGCGCATCGAGGTCTACGACAACTCCCACATCATGGGCACCAATGCGGTTGGCGCCATGATCGTGGCCGGGCCGGAAGGCTTCGTGAAGAACCAGTACCGCAAGTTCAACATCCGCTCGACCACCATCACGCCGGGCGACGATTTCGGCATGATGCGCGAGGTGATGGAGCGGCGGTTCTCACGCCTGCTCAAGGAGCATGGCGAGGAGGACGCCGCCGAGGTCGAGGATACGCACGGCTTTCCTGCCTGGCCGGATGTCATCCTGATCGACGGCGGGCAGGGGCAGATGACGGCGGTGCGCCAGATCCTCGCCGATCTCGGGATCGAGGATCGTGTCGTCGCCATCGGCGTCGCCAAGGGGCAGGATCGCGAGGCGGGCCGCGAGCGCTTCTTTGCACAGGGCAGGAACCCGTTCACTCTGCCGGTGCGCGACCCGGTGCTCTATTTCGTGCAGCGGTTGCGCGACGAGGCCCATCGCTTCGCCATCGGTTCGCACCGGGCGCGGCGCAAGAAGGAGATGGTGCGCAACCCGCTGGACGAGATTGCCGGCGTCGGGCCTACGCGCAAGCGGGCATTGCTTCACCATTTCGGCACAGCCAAGGCGGTGAGCCGCGCCGCCATGGACGACCTGATGGAAGTAGAGGGCATTTCCGAGCGGGTCGCGCGGCTGGTTTATGACCACTTCCACGATAATGGCTGAGCCACAGTGCCGGAATCGTCATTGTTTTGCCGCGTTGACGGCTTTCGACAGTTGCCCCGGTGACCGCCTTCTGATTTGACTATGGTCAATCCGATCCGATTTGCCTGCGACGAGTACTTTTCAAAAATGGCCAGCCCAGCTTTCAACCTGCCGAACATGCTGACCTATGCCCGCATATTGGCGGTGCCGCTGGTCGTCCTGTGCTTCTATCTCGAGGGGCATCTCAAATCGAGCGACTTCGCCCGCTGGTCGGCGCTGGCGGTTTTCCTCGCCGCCAGCATCACCGACTATTTCGACGGCTACTTCGCCCGCGCCTGGAAGCAGACTTCCAATATCGGCCGCATGCTCGATCCGATCGCCGATAAGCTGCTGGTGGCGACCTGCCTTCTGCTTCTTGCCGCTGATACGGATCACCGCGGTGGCATCGCCGGCTGGTCGCTGTGGGCGGCCATCATCATCCTGTGCCGCGAGATCCTGGTTTCGGGCCTGCGCGAATATCTGGCTGCGCTGAAGGTGAGCGTGCCGGTGACACAGCTCGCAAAGTGGAAAACCACCATCCAGATGGTCTCCATCGCCTTCCTGCTGGCGGGGCCGGCGGGCGACAAGATCTTCCCCTACACGACGCTGACCGGGCTGGTGCTGCTTTGGATCGCGGCCATCGTGACCCTATATACGGGCTATGATTACTTCAGGGCCGGCCTGAAGCACATTGTCGACGAGTAGGGCGATGAAGCTCATCTATTTCGCCTGGGTGCGCGAACGCATCGGCAAGCCGCAGGAAGACCTCGATCTGCCGGCCGATGTGGTGACCGTCTCGGATCTGCTGAAATGGCTGAGGCAGCGCGGCGAGGAATATGAAAACGCCTTGCAGCATCCCGAGGTGATCCGCGTGGCGATCAATCAGGAACATGTCGGCCATGGCGAGAAGATCGCCGGCGCCAGCGAGATCGCCCTGTTTCCACCGATGACCGGCGGTTGACGGCCATGGCCGACGTCGAGCCGGACATCCGCATCCAGGCCGCCGATTTCGACGTGGCCGAAGAGATCGCCCGGTTGACGAAGGGGCGCAAGGACATCGGTGCGGTCGTCACCTTCACCGGCCTGTGCCGCGACGAGGCCGGGCGGCTGTCGGCGCTGGAACTCGAGCACTATCCCGGCATGGCCGAGGCCGAGATCAGGCGCATCGCCGCCGAGGCCTGCACCTGCTGGCCACTGCAGGGCCTCACCGCCATTCATCGCCATGGCAAACTGAACCCCGGCGACAACATCGTGCTGGTCGTCACCGCCTCCAGCCACCGGCAGGCCGCGTTCGAGGCTGCCACCTTCGTCATGGATTTCCTGAAATCGCGCGCGCCTTTCTGGAAGAAGGAGCATGGCGCGGACGGCTCCGAAGGCGATTGGGTCGAGGCCAAGGAGGCCGACGAACTGGCAATCTCCGGTTGGAAGAGATAACCTTGGGTCAACCGCAGATTTTGCGCTGCGTCATGGTTTTTCCTCAATCCTGCTGCGCTGTGGGACACCGAAACGAGGACAGAAGATGCTGAAAAAACTCATTTTGTTGGGTCTGGTGCCTGTTGCCGGCCTTGTGGCCATGAACGGGCCGTCTCTCGCGGCGGAGATGGTGCTCAAAGGCGAGGTCACCTATCGCGAGCGCATGGCGCTGCCCGACAATGCGGTGGTGTCGGTCGAACTGGCGGATGTGTCGCTTGCCGACGCGCCGGCGGCCGTGATCGGCAAGCAGGAGATTTCGCCTTCGGGACAGGTGCCGGTGCACTTTGAAATCAAGTTCGACGATTCGGTCATCAAGCCGAACATGACCTATGCGCTTCAGGCGCGCATCACCGTCGACAACCAGCTTTGGTTCATCAACGACACGCGCCATGAAGTCGATCCGCGGACGACAGAGGCCCAGACCGTGCTGGTGAAGCGTGTTGCCCAGGAAAGCACCGATGCGCTCCACGACATCGAGTGGAAGCTGACCTTCATGGACGGGTTTGACGACTTGCCGGAAAACCCTGCGACCTTGACCCTCGGTCAGGATGGCCGCGCCCACGGCAAGGGGCCGTGCAACGGCTATTTCGCCGGCGTGAAGATCGAAGGCGAAGCCATTTCCTTCAGCCAGGTCGGCGCGACCCAGATGGTCTGCGAGCAGAAGCGGATGGAAGCCGAGCAAGCCTTCTTCCAGGCGTTGGGCAAGGTCGCCAGCCACGCTACGGCCGAGGACAAGCTGGTGCTGAGCGACACAGACGGCAAGGAATTGCTGCATTTTACCAGATAAAGCAGATAACGCATTGATCAGACAATAAAAAAGCCGGGGACATGCCCCGGCTTTTTTCGTTGCGGCAGCTTTCGCTCAGCCGACGATCTCGGTGTCGGAGAACCAGTACCTGATTTCCTGCGCCGCGGTTTCCGGGGCGTCGGAGCCGTGCACGGAATTCTCGCCGATCGACAGGGCGAAGGTCTTGCGGATGGTGCCCTCGGCGGCGTCGGCCGGGTTGGTCGCGCCCATCACTTCGCGGTTCTTGGCGATGGCGTTGTCGCCTTCCAGAACCTGCACCACGGTCGGGCCGGAGGACATGGATTCGACCAACTCGCCGAAGAAGGGGCGCTCCTTGTGCACGGCATAGAAGCCCTCGGCTTCGCGGCGGCTCATCCACACGCGGCGGGAAGCGACGACGCGCAGGCCGGCATCCTCGAGCATCTTGGTGATGGCGCCGGTCAGGTTGCGGCGGGTGGCATCCGGCTTGATCATGGAAAAGGTGCGTTCGAGCGCCATGGGTGGTCCTTCTGATTTTGGGATTGCTGTGTGGCGCGCTCTATACAGGCCGCCCGGCCTATTGCCAAGGGGAGGCCGCAACAGGGGTTGGCGATGGGAAGCCGCAGCGCTAGACCTCTTTCGGCAAAGCGGCGGGAGAAAGCGGATGAAGCGCCATTTCATGATGTTTGCAGCCTACAACCGGTGGGCCAATACGCGCATCTATGATGCGGCGGCCGATCTCACCGATGACGAGTTCCGCCGTGATGTCGGCGCCGCGTTCGGCTCGATGATGGGCACGCTCAACCATGTGCTCGTCGCCGACCGTATCTGGATGAAGCGCTTTACGGGCGACGGCGATGCACCCACGCAACTGGATACGATCCTCCACAAGGACCTGCCGGAACTGCGGGCGGCGCGCGAAGCCGAGGACAGGCGCATTTCCGGCTGGGTTGAAAACCTGGGGGCCGAGGACCTGGCGGGCCGTTTCACCTACATCACCGTGACCGACATGCGCACCATTTCGCAGCGGCTTTCGCCGGCGCTCGGCCATTTCTTCAACCACCAGACCCACCATCGCGGACAGGCGCACACGATCCTGACGATGCTCGGGCGGCAATCGGTGGTGCTGGACCTCGTCTATTTCCAGCGCACGGAAGAGGGCAGGGCCTACGCCTGATCGCTTGGCCCATGCTTTCGGCCTTGCCTTCGGCGTGCCGGCAGGCCAAAACGCGCGACCATGTTGATCATAAACGACCTTTCGCTGCGGATTGCCGGGCGCCTGCTGCTCGACCATGCCTCGCTCACCCTCCCGGCCGGGACCAAGGCCGGCCTTGTCGGGCGCAACGGTACCGGCAAGACCACGCTGTTTCGCGCCATCACCGGCGACATGCCTTCGGAAACGGGATCGATCAGCCTGCCCAAGGGGCTGCGCATCGGACAGGTGGCACAGGAGGCGCCGGGCACCGAGGAGCCGCTGATCGATATCGTGCTCAAGGCCGACAAGGAGCGCGCAGCCCTGCTGGAGGAAGAGAAGACGGCGACCGATCCGCATCGCATCGCCGAAATCCATATCCGCCTGGCAGATATCGACGCTCATTCCGCCGAAGCGCGCGCCGCCACCATCCTGTCGGGCCTGGGTTTCGACGAGGAAGCGCAGAAGCGCCCCGCCTCGTCCTTCTCCGGCGGCTGGCGCATGCGCGTGGCGCTGGCGGCGGTGCTGTTCTCGGAGCCCGATCTGCTGCTTCTGGACGAGCCGACCAACTATCTCGACCTCGAAGGCACGCTGTGGCTCGAAACCTATGTGGCGAAATATCCCCACACCGTGCTGCTCATCAGCCACGACCGTGACCTGCTCAACCGCGCCGTCAATTCCATCGTGCATCTCGACGGCAAGAAGCTCACCTTCTGGCGCGGCGGCTATGATCAGTTCGAGCGCCAGCTTGCCGAGCAGCGGGAGTTGCAGGAAAAGAGCCGAACCAAGCAGGAGGCGCATCGCAAGCACCTGCAATCCTTCATCGACCGTTTTCGCGCCAAGGCCTCCAAAGCCAGGCAGGCGCAGTCGCGCATCAAGGCGCTGGAGCGCATGAAGCCGATCGGCGCGGTTCTGGACGAAAGCGTGCGGCCGTTCTCCTTCCCCGAGCCGCAAAAGACCGTGGCGTCGCCCATCGTGGCGCTGTCGGGCGTCGATGTCGGCTACCAACCCGGCAAGCCGGTGCTGAAGCGCATGACCCTGCGCATCGACAACGATGACCGCATCGCGCTGCTGGGCGCCAACGGCAACGGCAAGTCCACCTTCGCCAAGCTGCTGGCCGGGCGCCTCACCGCGGAGACCGGGACGATCACCGTTGCGCCGGGCCTGAAGACCTCGATCTTCGCCCAGCACCAGCTCGACGATCTGCGGCCGGAAGAGAATGCCTATGAGCATGTGCGGCGGCTGATGCCGGACGCGCCGGAATCGAAGGTGCGGGCGCGTGTCGCCCAGTTCGGCCTCTCGACCGAGAAGATGAACACCGCTGCCAAGGACCTTTCGGGCGGCGAGAAGGCGCGGCTGCTGATGGGGCTTGCCGCCTTCGAGGGCCCCAATCTGTTCATTCTCGACGAGCCGACCAACCACCTCGACATCGACAGCCGCGAAGCGCTGATCCATGCGCTGAACGACTTTCCGGGCGCGGTGATCCTCATCAGCCACGACCGCCACCTGCTTGAAGCGACGGCCGATCGCCTGTGGCTGGTCAAGGACGGGGCGGTTCATCCCTATGACGGCGACCTTGACGACTACAAGACGCTGGTGACGGGCCAGCCGGCGGACCGCCGCGACAGGCGCGAGGCGGAGAAGGCGTCCAAGGCGGATCGCCGGCGCGAGGCCGCCCAGCGGCGCGCCGCGCTGGAACCTCTGGCCAAGCAGATCAGGGCCACTGAAGGCCTGATGGACCGGCTGCGCAAGCGCATCGACCTGATCGAGGACGAATTGGGAGATCCCGCGCTTTACGAAAAGGACGCCGCCAAGGCCACGAAACTGGCCAAGGAGCGCTCCGACCTCGTCACGCAACTAAGCGGGCAGGAAGAGCGCTGGCTGGAAATGTCGGCCGAATATGAGGAGGGCATCGCCGAGTAAGGCGTCAGCCCAGATCGCGCGGCCGGATGAAATCCGAGAGGCGGGCCGAGCCGGCGCAAAGCTCCGGCCAGCCCGTCGCGACCTCGAATCGGGCCAGCGCGGCGGTCGGGAACTTGGCCTTGAGGCGTTCAAGGGCGGCAGGGTCGGTTCCCGGTCCCGCAAGGTCGCGGGCAAGCATTTCGAGGCCCGGATTGTGGCCGACGACGAGCAGGCAGCGCACATCGGCGGAAACCTGCCGGATCTCACCCAGAATGTCGCGGGGCGCCGCTTCATAGATCGCTTCGGTGAATGCCGCGGCAGAGGTTCCGGCGGGCCATTGCCCGGAGACCAGTTCGTACGTCTGGCGTGTCCGGACTGCAGCTGATACCAGTGCGAAATCGGGAAGCCAGCCGCGCTCTGCCATTTCCCTGCCGATCAGCGGGGCGGCTTGCCTGCCGCGCGGCGCTAGAGGGCGCTCGAAATCGGCAAGCGCAGGATCGTCCCAGCTCGATTTGGCGTGACGCAGCAACAGGAGCTGGCGCATTGCCGCATCCGGCCGGTCAGGGGGTAAAGCGGGCCAGGGCTTCGAGGTCGACCTCGTCGCGCAGGTCGGCAGGCGAGAACAGGGTCGTGTCCGGGTTCTCGACCAGTCCGTTGCCGGTGGCGAAGCAGACCTTTCCGCCGGCCATGGTCACCTTGTTCTCGGCCAGCAGCTTGAGCGCCAGCACGTAAAGGGGGTGCTCGGCCTTGAGCACACGCGCGGCAAGCGTGGCCTCGTCGTCGCCCACCAGAACCGGCACGGCAGCCTGTGCGATGATCGGCCCGTCGTCCATTTCCGGCGTGACGAAATGGACGGTGCAGCCATGCACCTTGATGCCGGCCTCCAGCGCGCGCTTGTGCGTGTCCAGCCCCTTGAAGGCCGGCAGCAGGGCAGGGTGGATGTTGATCATGCGCCCCGACCACTTTTCCACGAAACTCGTGGTCAGCAGGCGCATGTAACCGGCCAGCGCCACGATATCGGCCTTGAAGCCGGCAAGCGCGGCGTCGATGGCCTTGTCGTGGTCGGCTTTGCTGGCATGGTCGCTGCGGGCAATGGTTTGTGTCGGGATGCCGCGCGCGGCGGCGACACGCAGTCCGTGGGCATCGGCCTTGTCCGAGATGACGCCGACGATCTCCGCCGGATAGTCCGGATCGGATGCCGCCTCGATCAGCGCTGTCATGTTCGAGCCGCGCCCGGAAATCAGCACCACCGTGCGCTTGCGTGCAGTTCTCATAGGCCGATGGTCCCCCGATAGATCACGCCGGCATCGCGGCGCGGTACGATGCGGCCGATCGACGTCACCGTCTCGCCCGCTTCCTGAAGCACGGCCGCGACCTGTGCGGCCTGCCCGGACGCGACCACGATCACCATGCCGATGCCGCAATTGAAGGTGCGCATCATTTCCGTGGCTTCCACGCCGCCGGCCTCGGCCAGCCACGAGAAGACGGGCGGCACCTCGATGGTGTCGAGGTCCAGTTCGGCCGAGAAGTCCTTGGACAGCACACGCGGAATGTTTTCGGGGAAGCCGCCACCGGTGATGTGGGCCAGCGCCTTGATGCCATGGGTGCCGCGGATCGCCTTCAGCACCGGCTTCACATAGATGCGGGTCGGCTCCAGCAGCGCTTCGGCCAGCGTCTGGCCCTTGTCGAAGGGCGCGCGGTCGCTCCAGCCGAGGCCGGCCGCCGTCACGATGCGGCGCACGAGCGAGTAGCCGTTGGAATGCACGCCGGAGGAGGCAAGGCCGAGGATCACGTCGCCTTCGGCGATGTCGTTCGTCGGCAGCAACTGGTCGCGCTCGGCCGCGCCCACGGCGAAGCCGGCAAGGTCGTAGTCGTCGCCGTGATACATGCCCGGCATTTCCGCCGTCTCGCCGCCGATCAGCGCGCAGCCGGCTTCCCGGCAGCCCTTGGCGATACCGCCGACGATGGCGGCGCCCTGGTCCGGATCGAGCTTGCCGGTGGCGAGGTAATCGAGGAAGAACAGCGGTTCGGCGCCCTGCACGACGAGATCGTTCACGCACATGGCGACCAGATCGATGCCGATGGTGTCATGCTTGCCGGCATCGATGGCGATCTTGAGCTTGGTGCCGACGCCGTCATTGGCAGCCACCAGAACCGGATCGGTGAAGCCTGCGGCCTTGAGGTCGAACAACCCGCCGAATCCGCCGATCTCGCCATCGGCGCCCGGCCGGCGGGTGGCGCGCACCAGCGGCTTGATCTTTTCCACCATCAGATTGCCGGCATCGATATCGACGCCTGCTTCGGCATAAGTCAGCCCGGTCTTGCGTTCGGCCATCGCTTTCCCCTTGCTATGGCGGGCTCTTCGCATGAACGGCCCTGTCCCGCAAGGTAGCGCAGATGTGCAGGCGGATGGAACTGGGGAAAGGCATGCGCCGCAAGCTTGCGGAACCTTGTCTTCCCTTGCCGCGCCGGCCTTGCTGATCCATCTATTGCCGGTTGAATGTCGAGACCGAAGTGACCGTACCGAACCTGATCACCATATTGCGTCTCCTGCTTGTCCCTGGCGTGGTGCTGGCCATGCTGCAGGGACGCTGGGAGTGGGCGTTCGCGGGGTTCCTGGTGGCCGGCGTTTCGGACGGAGTGGACGGCTTCATCGCGCGCCAGTTCAACCAGCGCTCGCAGCTCGGCGCCTATCTCGATCCCATCGCCGACAAGACCTTGCTGGTCAGCGTGTTCGTGGTTCTGGGCTATATCGGCGAACTGCCGCTTTGGCTGGTCATTGCCGCGGTGTCGCGCGATGGGTTGATCGTCTGTGCCGTGCTTTTGTCCACGATCATCGGCAATCCGGTCGAGATGAAGCCGCTATTGGTGTCCAAGGTCAACACGGCGGTTCAGATCCTGCTGGCCTGCATCGTTCTGGCGGAACTCGCCTTCGGCATGGGCTTCGGCCCCCTCCGCCTTCTCCTGATAATCCTGTCGGGCCTCTTGACCGTGGCTTCGGCGGCAGCCTATCTCCTCGGCTGGCTTAAGCATATGAGCGGCAATGGCAAAGGCACGATCCAGAACTGATGAGGGCGCCGCCAGGGCCGAGATGTCCGTTGCGTGGCGACGGCAGGCGCTATTCTGGGGCGCCGCTGCCCTTGTGCTGGTGGCTTTCCTCTATGTGTTTTCCAGCATCCTGCTGCCGTTCGTGGCCGGCATGGCGCTGGCCTATTTCCTCGATCCGGTGGCCGACCGCTTGCAGCGGCTCGGCCTTTCGCGGCTGATGGCCACCATCGTCATCCTGTTCGCATTCATCATCGTGCTGGTGCTTGCGCTTGTGGTTCTGGTGCCGGTCCTTGCCTCGCAGATGGCGGATTTCGCCGCAAGGCTGCCCGACTACATGACCCGCTTGCAGGCGCTGGTCACCAATTTCGACCCGGAATGGCTGGAACGCCGTTTCGGGGTCGATGCGGCGGGGCTGAAGGAAGGGCTGAATTCGCTGCTGACCTCCGGCTTTGGGCTGCTGACGACGCTGTTCCAGTCGATCTGGAGCTCCGGCATGGCGCTGGTTTCCGTGGTCAGCCTGCTGGTGGTCACGCCGGTAGTGGCCTTCTACATGCTGCTCGACTGGGATCGCATGATCACCGTGGTCGATAGCTGGGTGCCGCGCGACCATGTGCAGACAGTGCGGACCATCTTTGCCGACATCAACACGGCGACGGCCGGGTTCGTGCGCGGGCAGGGCACGTTGTGCCTGGTGCTGGGCGCCATGTACGCGTTCGGCCTGACGCTAACCGGCCTCAACTTCGCCATCCTGATCGGCCTGTTCGCCGGGCTGATCAGCTTCATTCCCTATGTCGGCTCGCTGACCGGGCTGGTTCTGGCCGTCGGCGTCGCCTTCGTGCAGTTCTGGCCGGACTGGATCATGGTGGTGGCGGTGGCCTGCGTGTTCTTCGTCGGCCAGTTCATCGAGGGCAACATCCTCCAGCCCAAGCTTGTCGGCAAAAGCGTGGGCCTGCATCCGGTGTGGCTGATGTTCGCCCTGTTCGCCTTCGGCGCCCTGTTCGGCTTCGTCGGCCTGCTCATTGCCGTGCCGGCGGCAGCGGCCATCGCCGTCCTGGTGCGGTTTGCCTTGTCCCGCTATCTGGACTCCCCGCTCTATCGGGGAAACGGGGATGAAGACGCGCCCGCGGTTGCGCGCACCGGCACTTCCGGCAAGAACGACTGACGCCTTATATGGTGCAGGAAATGGACAGGCCCCGACAGTTACCGCTGGATTTCAGCCATGCTCCCGGCTACTCGCGCGACGATCTCGTCGTGTCGCCGGCCAATGAGGAGGCGGTGGCGCTGATCGACCGCTGGCCGGAATGGCCGGCGCCGGTGATGGTGCTTTCCGGTCCGACGGGAGCCGGCAAGACGCATCTGGCCGCAATCTGGCGATCCCTTTCGGGCGCGGTTTCACTGCGCGCGGACGATCTTTCGCAGACGGTCGGTTCGCTGGACGCCCGGCCGGTGCTGCTTGACGATGTCGACGGCGCGGTCATCGATGAAAACGGCCTGTTCCATCTCATCAACCACGTGCGCGCCAATGGCAGCCATCTGCTGATGACGGCCCGGCGCTTTCCCTCGGCCTGGGGCGTGCGGCTGCCTGATCTCGTTTCGCGCCTGACGGCCGCCCCGACCGTGGAGATTCACGAGCCGGACGACATGCTGCTGGCCGGCGTCATCACCAAGCTGTTCGCCGACCGCCAGATCGAAGTGGACCTTGCGGTCGTGCAATATCTGGTACGCCGTATCGAGCGCTCGCTGGCGACCGCCATTCGTGTCGTCGAAAAGCTCGACCGTATGGCGCTGGAAGAGCACAGCCGCATCACCCGTGCGCTCGCGGCCGAGGCCGTCAGCGCCATGGATGAAGGTCAGGGCGAACTGGGCTTCTGACCCTTTCGCGACTGCCGGTCGGCAGCCTTTCCCGGACATTCAGGAATATGAAGCGGAAGCCTCGACAGGCTTGTTTGCTGTTTGAAGTTCTATGGGAAATACAACCTGAAGGGGAGGGGCCGCTACCGCCAACGCGGAAATTTTTCTATAGTACAAAAGTCGAATTCCGGGCAGTGAAGAAAGTGGAAATCCGTTCTGGCCCAATCTCCGGCTGCTTGACATTGCCGGGCAAACTTGCTGACCCATCCCGCAAATTGGAATGTAGGCGGAGGATTCTGCATATGAATTTGGATGGGCTCGAACAGTTTCTGGGAGATATAGGCAGCATTGTCTGGGGGCCGTACCTGCTGATACCGCTGCTGCTCGGTACCGGTCTTTATCTGACCGTGCGCCTGAGGGGCATCCAGCTCCTGCGGCTGGGAGCTGCGTTGCGACTTGGGCTGATCAAGCGCAAGGACGATGATGCCGAGGGCGACATTTCCCAGTTCCAGGCATTGACCACCGCCATGGCTGCCACGGTTGGCACCGGCAACATCGTCGGCGTGGCGACCGCCATCGGCATCGGCGGCCCGGGCGCGCTGTTCTGGATGTGGGTGACGGCGCTGCTGGGCATGGCCTCGAAATATTCGGAAGCCTTCCTTGGCGTTCGCTTCCGGGCGACCGACGCAGCCGGCGAGAAGTCTGGCGGCCCGCAATATTATCTGGAGCGGGGCATCCCCAACGGTTTCGGCAAGTTCCTCGCCCTGGCTTTCGCGATCTTCACCGTCTGCGCCTGCTTCGGCATCGGCAACATGACCCAGGGCAACTCCATCGCCTCCAATCTGGAGCGCAGCTTCCATGTTCCCACCTGGACGACGGGGGCGGTGCTTGCGGCAATGACGATGCTCGTGCTGGTTGGCGGCATCAAGTCGATCGGCAAGGTCACCGCCGGGCTGGTGCCGGTGATGATCCTGTTCTACGTGCTGGGCGCGCTGTATATCCTTATGGTCAACATCGCCTCGGTTCCGGCCGCCTTTGTCGAGATTTTCACCTCGGCTTTCAGCGGTTCGTCGGCGGTGGGCGGCTTTGTCGGCTCGACCATCATGATCGCCGTTCAATATGGCGTGGCTCGCGGCATCTTCTCCAACGAATCCGGCATGGGTTCGGCGGCCATCGCCGCTGCCTCGGCGCAGACCACCCATCCGGTCCGGCAGGGGCTGGTGTCGATGACGCAGACCTTCATCGATACCATCATCGTGGTTTCCTGCACCGGCCTGGTCATCATCACCACCGGTGTGTGGAATTCGGTCGATCCCGAAACCGGCAAGCAGATCTCGGCGGCCATCATGACCGGCCAGGCCTTCAGCCATGGCCTGCCTGGCCAGTGGGGCCACTGGATCGTGACCATCGGCCTGGTGCTGTTCGCCTATTCGACCATTCTGGGCTGGGCCTACTATGGTGAACGCAATGTCGAGCGCCTTGTCGGCCGTGGCGGCGTGATGCCGTTCCGCGTGCTGTTCTCGCTGGTCGTGTTCTTCGGCTGCACGGTGCAGCTCGGCGTGGTCTGGAACTTCTCGGACGTCATGAACGGCCTGATGGCGATCCCCAATCTGATCGGCCTGCTGATCCTCTCGGGACTGATCGTGCGCGAGACCAGGTATTACCTGAAGCACGATCCCAAGCTTGAAGCCAGCCGTGCCGAAATCGAGGCTTTCATGAAGGGTGAGCCCGGCTGGGCCGAATGGAAAGCCAGCGAAAGCGCACCCTCCGGCGAAACGCCGCCGGCTGCGGTCCGGGTCGGATAGCACTGGCTGACATGCTCGAAACTAGAAACGGGGCCTCGATCGAGACCCCGTTTCGCTTGTATGGCGGGAGGAGACGGGCACCCCGAGGCGACAAAGCCGAAGATTGAGCGAGTTTATGTGTCGGCTCGTCTTGAAACCTGACCAACGGCTATTCTAAACACGCGGGTGGAATGAAAGGGCATCAAGTGACGAAGCTATCCCTCTTGCAGCGAATCAACGCCAATCTGCCACCACGCCTGTCCTACTCGCTTCGGAAAAGCTTCAATCACAGCACCGTTGCGAACTTTGCCACATACGACGAGTATTATATTCGTCGGTTCGGTGAACGGCGCCATGCTGGTAACGCCGATTATGCTTACGGTCTTGCCGTCGATGATTCACGAGCGGGTCAGGCGGAGCCTTCCGAAGCTCAACGCTATCGGCGATTTGCAAAAGAGTGTCTGGAAACCGGCGAGCCTGAAGCGCTCCTTGCCGCATCGTCACAGATCCCAACGCGTCTTTGGTTACATCCCACATTCCGGTTAGACTATTTCATTGCCTTGCTCTCGCTCGCAAAGTTCAAGGAAGCGAATGAATTCGCTCGGGATACCCTGATTTTGGGTGCTTTCGATCAGCGTTCGCTCCTCAGGATGCTGGGTGAGGCATATCTTCTTGAAGACAAACATCTGCTGGGATCAATTTTCGATCAAATTGCTGGCGAAACGAAGTTCAAGATGACATTGAAGGAAGAGATATTTGCCAATAATACGGCATTGAATTATCTTGGCGAGGAGGCGTGCCTCAGGCATGGCCTAAGATCACGAGGCTCCTCGGCTTCATCAGATTTGTTCCTGTTCTGGTCGAATCTGAGATTGCGGCGCGGCGATTTTGTTGGGCAGGTGACAGAGTTCAATAGGGCTCTGGCCATGCTTCAGTTGTCGGAGGTAAGCCTGAAAAATGATGACAAGGGCATCTCGGTAAAAAATCTGACCTCTGCCACGGACAAGGGATTCTGGGCTGATCCGTTGGTGAGTATAGCCATGTCGACCTTCAATTCAGAGGCAACCCTGGGGCCGGTGCTCGAAAGCCTTCTGCGCCAGACTTACAAGAACATCGAAGTGCTGGTGGTCGATGACTGCAGCAGCGATGCCACGGTCGAAATTGCAACGCTGTTTTCAAAGCGCGACCCTCGGGTGCGCGTATTCAGCCAACCGCAGAATGGTGGCACATACCGAGCCAGGAACAGGGCACTACATGAATCCAAGGGTGAATTCTTCACCTGCAACGACTCCGACGATTGGGCGCACCCAGTCAAGATCGAGGAACTGGTCGCGCCTTTGATGGCAAACCAAGAGTCTGTAGCGACAATCGGCAGCCTGCTCCGCATCAACAAGGATATCGGCATCAAGCCGCGGCAGCGCGGCTATGTCCAGGAGGATCAGTCCTCTTTATGCTACAGGCGGAGTTGGGTAGCGCAGAATCTGGGTTTCTACGAAACAGTCCCGTTCGGAGCAGATTCAGAATTCCTATCGAGATTGCGAGCGGTCGCCGGAGATGCGGTCGTAAAAATATCGAAGCCACTTCTGTTCGCCGACTGGTCCAAATCCTCGTTGACGGGTTCTCTGCGAACCGGAATAACGGATGGAGGAACAATGGCGTCGGCGCGCTGCAGATACCGCACGATGTACCGTCAACGTCACGATGCCGGCCAATTCTTTGTCACCGCGGGCGAGTCGTACGAGTAATTTACTACCGCTCTATGTCGTCGCTTGGCCAGCTTCTGAACATTTTTGGTTGCTTAAAAATGGGGAAATTCAAGGGCAACCAGCATTGCGACTATTCCCCGCTCTAACTCCCAGCAAGACTGAAACGGGAGGTGCAACACGGACTCCATCGAATAATGGCATTAGGATGATTTGCGTGCAAAGGCGATATCGTAGGCTGCCTCATATGAGTTCTTCATGACCTCGAATGAGGCGTTCTCGACGCAGTAGTCGCGACTCATGCGACCTTCCTGTTCGAGGAGTTCAGGATCGCCCAGGAGTTTGAGGATTTCATCGCGATAAGCTTCAGCGGTATAGGGAACTTGTATGCGGCCATCCGGGAAGCGGTCGTTATGAAGTTTTTGCCGGTATATTGTTGGTACGCCCTTGGCCTTCGCCTCGAATATGGCTGCACAAAAACTCTCATACTTGCTAGTGTTTATAAGTATCACTGTGTCATTAAGAGTATTCCAGTAATCCTCAACCTGGTATCCCGACATGACCTTGAATTCATAAGGCTCGGGCAGCACCGTTATGGATATAATTTCTTCTATAAGAGCATAGTTTTTGGCGGGACGATTGGCGTCACCCGCCCATAGAACATAGCGCCTCTCCCTAGGATTGGTCTCCGGACGTAGCTTTTCCGTGTCAACGCCTTGTGAAATTCTAAGATATTTATCCTTATAGTAGGGTGCGCGCTCCTCGTTGGCGT
Organism: Aquamicrobium terrae; assembly: GCF_040545735.1. Lineage (GTDB taxonomy): Bacteria > Pseudomonadota > Alphaproteobacteria > Rhizobiales > Rhizobiaceae > Mesorhizobium > Mesorhizobium terrae_A. The sequence continues at coordinate 111,066 of NZ_JBEPML010000009.1, read as the reverse complement.
TCAGGCGGATCACAACAGCCTGATAAAACCATTCCGGAGTGTAAATCGATTCCCAGAGCTCGCCTCCGATCTTATACTCCTTCACGCCGTTGGGAGCGCGGGAGATAGGGCCAATGACATCGGGCAGAACGCCGGCTGAATAGCATATCTGAAGCCCGCTCCCGGCATCATCCACGTGGAGCACATCGTAATTTGTCGATCTCAATGTGTCGTACAATTCCCGAGGGCCTTTTATGTGCCTCCGATCAATGTGTTGCACTTCATATCGCTTGGAAAGCTCCATGCTTCGAAGGAAATTGTACGAGGTCGCAATGGAGCCGCCCCAGACCTGGTTAGTCGCCTTCACCCCGGGGCCGATAAAAAGCACCTTGCGCCTAGCCGCCATTATTCCACTCCGGTTCTATATCGACGGAAAGGTTTCCTAGTCCACCTTCGTATGCACAGTCAACGTTGCGCTTTCCTTTGCCGGTCTTCATTGGATTGAAATGCGGGACGGGCCTTTCCCGTTCCATTGCATTCGGAGCAGACGACCGTTTTTCCCGGGCAATCGTCATCGATAGTCCCATCCGGACAACTGCAGTCCGGCCAACGCGGACAATCAAAAACGCACCCGAGTCCGACGCATTTTCCGCACATAAGCATGGTGCGGTCCCCCAAACAATAATAACCCCAACTACTGCTTAGGCCAGAAGAAACCGTGCAGCAAGATTTCTGCAAGGATTTAAATTTTTAAGTGAAGCGGGAATTTTTGGCGGCTCAAATAATATTGGAGCAAAGGGTTTCTAAGAACAACTGCAAGAAAAATCCTGACAACGAAAAAAATTGCGGATACTGGCGATCCCGGCAGGATTCGAACCTGCGACCATCGGCTTAGAAGGCCGGTGCTCTATCCAGCTGAGCTACGGGACCGTCCAGCCGCCGCGCTTCATTGCGCGGGCGGCGGGAAACTCGGCTGTCGTCAGTGCGTCCAGGGCGTGCGGCGGTCATACCGGAAATTGTCGGCATAGGAGATCTGCCGGCGCTTGGGCGGATTGGGTTCTTGCACGCGGTAGGCCAGCCCTTCGCGCTCGGCATAGGCGATCGCCTCTTCCTTGCTCTGGAACCTGATCCTGATCTGGCTCTTCATGTCGCCGGACGAGGTGTAGCCCATCAAGGGGTCGATCTTGCGCGGCTGCTCTGGCTCGAACTCCAGAATCCAGTAGCCGGTCTTGGCGGTACCCGATTGCATGGCCGTCTTGGCGGGGCTGAAGATGCGCGCGGACATGGAAACCTCTTTGCTGCTCGGCTCGTCAGCCGTTGCCGACTGCTTACTGCGCAAAGCGCGCGGCGGCAAGGCCGCAAACGCCGCAGTCGGGCTTTCCGTGGCTGGTGAAGATGGTCGGAGTGGCGTGATTCGAACACGCGACCCCCTGATCCCAAATCAGGTGCGCTACCAGGCTGCGCTACACTCCGAAACCATGCTGCTGCCTATTGGTTTCGGCCTTTGATGGCAAGGGCAAAAAGTGGGCTATGCAGCGGAAGCGGCGGCTTCAAGCCCGCGCTGGATATCGGCTTTCAGGTCTTCCACATCCTCCAGCCCGATCTGGAGGCGGATGACGGGCCCTTCGTAGGGACCCTTGGCGATCGTGCGGTCTCCAAGGGACACCGGGACGGCCAGGCTTTCATATCCGCCCCACGAAAAGCCAAGCCCGAAAATCTGCAACGCATCGAGGAAGGCATGGGCCTGTTTCTGGCCGCCGCCGGCCAGCACCACGGAAAAGATGCCGGACGAGCCGGAGAAATCGCGCTTCCACAGGGCATGGTCCGGGTGGCTGGGCAGGGCAGGGTGCAGCACGCGGGCAACTCCGGGTCGGCCTTCCAGCCACTGTGCGATGTCGAGCGCGCTCTTGCTGTGATGCTCCAGCCTGACGCCCATTGTTCGCAATCCGCGCAGCACCTGGTAGACATCGTCCGGCGCGGCACAGCAGCCCAGCGTGATGAGCCCGTCATGCAGGCGCGGCCAGTGCTCCTCATTGGCCGAAACCGTGCCGAGCAGCACGTCGGAATGGCCGGCGGGATATTTGGTGGCGGCGTGGATGGAAATGTCGACGCCGTGGTCGAGCGGCCGGAAATAAAGGGGAGTGGCCCAGGTGTTGTCCATCATCACCACCGCGCCGGCTTGCTTCGCGGCCTTGGCGATGGCCGGGATGTCCTGCATCTCGAAGGTGTTCGAGGCTGGTGATTCGGTGAACACGACGCGTGTGTTGGGTCGCATCAGGGCCGAGATGCAGGCGCCGATCCGCGGATCGTAATACTCCACCTCGACACCCAGCCGCTTCAGCATGGTGTCGGCGAAATGCCGGGTGGGATGGTACACGGAATCGACGATCAGCACGTGGCTGCCGGCGTCCGAAAAGGCCAGCAGCGGAACGGTGACGGCCGCCAGGCCGGAGGGAACGACGATGGTGCCGGCAGAGCCTTCCAGTTGATCGATGGCCGTCGCCAGGGCGTCGGTGGTCGGGGTGCCGCGGGTACCGTAGGTGTACTTCTGGGCGCGGTTGACCAGCGTGGCCGAGTCCGGAAAAAGCACGGTGGAGGCATGGACGACCGGCGGATTGACGAAGCCGTGAAAATCGCGCGGATCGTTGCCGCAATGCGCAAGCCGCGTGTTGACGCCCAGTTCCATGCTGTTCTTGACCATGTGAGATCGCCCTAGAAGAAGATGAAAGAGCTTTAGAGCCGAGTGCGCCAAGGTGCAATCTTGGCGAGCCCGCCAGCCCGGGAAGTTGCGATGATCCACAGGTGTCGGCGGCGCTTCGGGCCTATGTCGTCTACCGATGGGTCGGCGGCAGTTTGTGTCGCTTTCAGGCTATTGTCGAGGCTGCCGCAAGGGAACTTTGGCGCCCGCTTTCGGGCGATTCAGCCTGAAATATCAACCCCTTCTTTCGCAGGGTGGTGAAACGCTGGCCCAATCATTCATTTTTCTTGACCTCACGAAGATTATCGCCTTCGATGAGGTTCGTGAATGGGAGCGGGTTATGGGTCGAAGGCGACATCACATCCCGGGATGCGTGGCTGCGGACGGCCACGGAGGCACGACGAAAACCGGGTCGTATCCCGGATAACAGAAAAGGGTCAGTGGGTTATGAAGAAATTGGCAATTGGTATCCTGAGCGCGGCCGCGATCAGCATCACTGCCGGTGCGGCGAGCGCGGATACGCTGAGCGATGTGAAAGCCAAGGGCTTTCTGCAATGCGGCGTGAACACGGCGCTTGCCGGGTTTTCGGCACCGAACGACAAGGGCGAATGGACCGGCCTCGACGTCGACTACTGCCGTGCCGTTGCCGCCGCGATCTTCGGCGACGGCACCAAGGTGAAGTTCACCGGCCTCAGCGCCAAGGACCGTTTCACCGCGCTGCAGTCGGGCGAGGTGGACATCCTCTCGCGCAACACCACCTGGACGGTCAACCGCGATACGGCGCTCGGCCTCAACTTCGCGGGCGTCACCTACTATGACGGCCAGGGGTTCATGATCAACGCCAAGAAGCTGCCGGGCGTGAATTCCGCGCTGCAGCTTTCGGGCGCGTCGGTCTGCGTGCAGGCCGGCACGACGACCGAACTCAACCTCGCCGACTATTTCAGCGCCAACAAGATGGAATACAATCCTGTGGTGTTCGAGAAGTTCGAAGAGGCCAATGCGGCCTATGATGCGGGCCGTTGCGACGCCTACACCACCGATCAGTCGGGCCTCTATGCGGTGCGCTTGCAGATGTCGGCGCCGGACGACCACGTCGTTCTGCCGGAAATCATCTCCAAGGAGCCGCTGGGGCCTTCGGTGCGTCAGGGTGACGACAAGTGGTTCGATATCGCCAAGTGGACCTACTTCGCGCTGCTGAATGCCGAGGAAGCCGGCATCACACAGGCCAATGTCGATGAGATGAAGAACAGCTCCAACCCCGACATTCGCCGTCTGCTCGGCACCGAGGCGGAAACCAAGATCGGCACCGATCTGGGCCTCAGCAATGACTGGGTGGTGAATATCATCAAGGCTACAGGCAATTACGGCGAAATCTTCGAGCGCAATGTCGGCGCCGAAAGCCCGCTCAAGATCGCCCGCGGCATCAATGCGCTGTGGACGAAGGGCGGCCTGCAATACGGCATGCCGATCCGCTAAGCATAAAAGGGCCGGGGAGCCAGTCTCCCCGGCCTTCGTTCTCGCCGGGACAACAACACAAGAGCCGGCGGGATCCGACACCAGGTTAAGGGGAACCATGTGTCACAAGATGTCATCAGAGACGAGTCCGCGCGGGTCCCGCTGATCTACGACCCGAGGGTTCGCAGTATCTTCTTCCAGGTCCTTCTGGTCGTTCTGCTTGCGCTCGGCGTGTGGTGGATCGTCGACAACACCATCGAGAACTTGCGCCGCTCCAATATTTCCACCGGCTTTGCCTTCCTGCGCGGTCGGGCGGGCTTCGATATTTCCGATCGCCTGATCGACTATACATCCGATTCGTCCTACGGCCGGGCGCTGCTGGTCGGTATCGCCAACACGCTGGCCGTTGCGGCGGCAGGCATCGTGACCGCGACCATACTGGGCTTCCTCGTCGGCATCGGGCGGCTGTCCAACAACTGGCTGATCCGCAAGCTGGCGATGGTTTACGTGGAGATATTCCGCAACATTCCCCCGCTGCTCGTCATCCTGTTCTGGTATCAGGGTGTGCTGGCGGTGCTGCCAAGCGTGCGCGACAGCCTGTCGCTTCCCCTCGGCTCCTATCTCAACAATCGCGGCTTCTATTTCCCGCGGCTGGTGTGGGAACCGGGATCAGGCCTGATCCTGGCCGGTTTCATCGCCGCGATCGTGCTGTCGTGGTATGTGGCGCGGCGCGCCAGGGCGCGTCAGATGGCTACCGGCGAGCGGTTCCCGGTGTTCCTGACCAGCGTCGCGCTGATCGTCGGCCTGCCTCTTCTCGCCTATGTGGTCTCGGGCATGCCGATTTCTGTCGACTATCCGCAGAAAGGCACCTTCAACCTGACCGGCGGCACCAATGTGCGGCCGGAATTCCTGTCGCTCTATCTTGCGCTCTCGTTCTATACGGCGTCGTTCATCGCCGAGATCGTGCGGGCCGGCATCATGGGTGTGCCGAAGGGACAGACGGAGGCCTATTCCGCGCTCGGCCTGCGGTCGAATGACGGGCTGCGGCTGGTCGTGATCCCGCAGGCCATGCGCATCATCATTCCCCCGCTTACCAGCCAGTATCTGAACCTGACCAAGAACTCGTCGCTCGCCGTGGCCATCGGCTACCCGGATCTCTATGCGGTGGGCGGCACGATCCTCAATCAGACAGGCCAGGCGATCGAGGTGGTGGTCATCTTCATGACCGTCTATCTCAGCATCAGCATCATTACCTCGCTGCTCATGAACTGGTTCAACACCAAGATGGCGCTGAAGGAGAGGTGAGCGATGCAGGAACATGACATGTCCTGGGTGCGTACTGAAATGGTCCTTGCCGAGACGGCGCCGCGCTCGCAGGTCGGCCTGACGGCATGGGTGCGCAAGAACCTGTTCGCCACACCCCTCGACTCGGTGCTCACGGTCATCGCGCTTCTGGCAATCGCGTCGTTTCTGCCGCGCATGCTGGACTGGCTTTTCTTCGGCGCCGTGTGGACGGGCACCGACCGCACCGCCTGCCTGACGACGGAGCAGGGCGGGCAGCTTCCCGCCGGCTGGTCCGGCGCCTGCTGGCCCTTCGTCAGCGGCCGCTTCGGCCAGTTCATGTTCGGCCGCTATCCGATGGACGAGCGCTGGCGCGTGGTCTTGACCGGGGTGCTCTTCATCGCGCTGCTGGCGCCGCTGCTCATACCGCGCGTGCCCTACAAGCGGCTCAATGCCATCCTGTTCTTCGGCGTCTTCCCGTTCGTCGCCTTCTTCCTTCTGGTCGGCGGTATATTCGGCCTGCGCTATGTCGAAACGCCGCTGTGGGGCGGCCTCATGGTCACGCTGGTGATCTCCTATGTCGGCATCGTGGTTTCGCTGCCGCTGGGCATCCTCCTGGCGCTCGGGCGCCGCTCCCACATGCCCATCGTCAAGCTGTTGTCGATTGTCTTCATCGAGACGGTGCGCGGCGTGCCGCTGGTGACCGTGCTGTTCATGGCCAGCTTCATGCTGCCGCTGTTCGTGCCGCCGGGCGTGAGCTTCGACAAGCTGCTGCGGGCGCTGATCGGCGTGGCGCTGTTCGCCTCGGCCTATATGGCGGAAGTGGTGCGTGGCGGCCTGCAGGCAATTCCCAAGGGCCAATATGAGGGCGCGGATTCGCTCGGCCTCGGCTACTGGCCCAAGATGGGCCTCATCATCATGCCGCAGGCCCTGAAACTGGTGATCCCGGGCATCGTCAACACCTTCATCGGCATGTTCAAGGACACGACGCTGGTGCTCATCATCTCGATGTTCGACCTGCTCGGCGTGGTCAAGCAGAACATCTCGGGCGATCCGACCTGGGCGACGCCGCAGACCGCCAAGACCGGCTATATCTTCGCTGCCGCCATCTTCTGGATATTCTGCTTCGGCATGTCACGCTATTCGCAATATATGGAGCGCCGGCTCGATACCGGGCACAAACGCTAGAAAACAAGGGAACCGCACATGGCCACCGAAAACGCAGTCGGCGCGGAAGAAATCCAGGTCAATACCGGCAAGATGCAGGTTTCGAAGACCGATGTGGCGATCGAGATCATCGGCATGCACAAATGGTATGGCGAGTTCCACGTCCTCAAGGACATCAACCTGAAGGTGATGCGGGGCGAGCGCATCGTCGTCTGCGGGCCTTCGGGCTCGGGCAAGTCGACCATGATCCGCTGCATCAACCGGCTGGAGGAGCACCAGAAGGGCAAGATCATCGTCGATGGCAAGGAACTGACCAACGACCTGAAGAAGATCGACGAGGTGCGCCGCGAGGTCGGCATGGTGTTCCAGCACTTCAACCTGTTCCCGCACCTGACCATCCTGGAGAACTGCACGCTGGCACCGATCTGGGTGCGCAAGGTTCCCAAGAAGGAGGCCGAGGCGACGGCCATGCACTATCTGGAGCGGGTCAAGATTCCCGAGCAGGCCCACAAATATCCGGGCCAGCTTTCGGGCGGCCAGCAGCAGCGCGTGGCGATCGCGCGTTCGCTGTGCATGAAGCCGAAGATCATGCTGTTCGACGAGCCGACCTCGGCGCTGGACCCTGAGATGGTCAAGGAAGTGCTGGAGACGATGGTGAGCCTTGCCGAAGAGGGCATGACCATGCTGTGCGTGACGCACGAGATGGGCTTCGCACGCAAGGTCGCGAACCGAGTGATCTTCATGGATCAGGGTCAGATCGTGGAGCAGAACACGCCGGCCGAGTTCTTCGACAATCCCCAGCACGAGCGCACCAGGCTATTCCTCAGCCAGATCCTGCACTGAGGATTTGCAGGCACTCGCCGCAGGCGGATCGCTGTCAGATCTCAAGTTCGGCTTGCGGCAGGCGCCAGCCGTAGAGCCAGTCGAGGTCGGCTGCGAGCCGTTCCGGCGAGCGCAGGCCGAGCACGACATTGCGGGCCAGCGCGACCGGCCCGGCAGCGTTCCAGGCCAGCTTGTTCAGCGCCCCACGCTTGGCGACCCTGCTGACGCGCGCCTTGCGCCCCTCTTCCCAGCGGGAAAGCTCTTCCCGCGTGTTCGAGGCCGTTGCCAATGAATGGGCGAGGGTGACCGCGTCCTCGATCGCCATGGCGGCACCTTGCGCCGCAAAGGGCGTCACCGCATGGGCGGCATCGCCGATCAGGGCGATGCCCGGCGCGGTCCACCTGCCTTTGGGGTCGACGGTATGCAGTGGCCACGCCGTCCATGGCCCTGCGATCTCGACGAGCCTTGCCAATTGGGGCGCGCTCCGGCCAACGGCCTGCAGCAGGATCGATGGGTCGGCATGTATGGCCCAGCCTTCCGCAATGCGTTCGGCGGGTGTGAAAGCAACCAGATTGATCTCGGCTCCCGCCCGCAAGGGATAGGCGACGAGATGGAAATCGCCATGCAGGAAGGCGGTGACGCAGTCAGTGTCGGCCAGCCCGCAAAAGGCCGATCCTGCCTCGCTGTCGATCTTGATCGTCGTGCGCCAGGCAATCTGCCCGCTGAAACGGCTCTGCGCCGAACCGGGGACGTTTCGGCGCACCTTCGACCAGACACCGTCCGCGCCGACCAACAAGGCGCCCTGGACTTCCCGGGTTTTTCCGCCTTGATCAAGGAAACGGGCGTCGATGCCGCCGCCGGCATCGGCCGCCAGGGCGGTGAACTGCATTCCCTTCGTCAGCTCGATCTCGGCCCATGTGGCTGCCTCGGCCAGAAGCGCCTGCTGCAAGTCCGCCCGATGCACCACCAGATAGGGTGCCCTCCAGCGCCGCTCGGCTTCTTGCCCAAGGGGAACGCTGGTCAGCAGGCGCAGCGTCGAGGCATCCCGCAGGCGGACGGCTTGCGGCTGCACGGCCTGCGGGCGCAGGCCCGACAGCACGCCGAGCCGTGCCAGCACATGCGAGGCATTGGGAGAAAGTTGCAGGCCCGCACCGAAGGCTTCCAGTTGCGGCGCCTGCTCGTAGAGATGACTTGAGATACCACGCCGGGCCAGCGCGATCGCCAGGGTAAGGCCGGCGATGCCGGCCCCGGCGATCAATACGGGGCTCTTGCCCTCTTTCGTCATCCGGGGGAACGGACCAGCTGCGGGTCAGGCGACGCGTTGGATATAGGCGCAACCGGCAGGAATGGTCTCGGCCGGCCCGAGCTCTGCGTTGAAACGGTAAAGGGTCGAGCAATAGGGGCAGACCTTTTCGTCGTCCGCGCCCATGTCCAGGAACACATGCGGGTGGTCGAACGGCGGGTTGGCTCCGACGCACATGAATTCCTTGACGCCGATCTCGATCGCCGCGTGACCCTGATCGTTCTGGAAGTGGGGAATGATACCGCCAGCCATGATCATCTCCTTCGAGCTGTTATCCAGCGTTTGGAACATAAGACCGTTCTTTGCAAGCGCGCTGAAATCAAACTGTCGCAAAACCCTGCCAGAGGATAATGTGAAACGTGTAGCCGGCTGGCAGGCCGGGGAGTATCGACCTTGCCGGCGGTGGAGAAAGCGGGGATATGAGCGAATTGAGGCCGATACAGGCAGAATTCACCACTTCGGATGTGGCCGCGACCGAAAGCGGCAACCCTGACCGTTTCGTCAACCGCGAATTCTCCTGGTTGCAGTTCAACAGGCGGGTGCTTGAGGAGGCGCGCAACGAACGCCATCCGCTGCTCGAGCGCGTCCGCTTCCTGTCGATCTCGGCCGGCAACCTCGACGAGTTCTTCATGGTGCGCGTGGCCGGCCTTGCCGGGCAGGTGCGCCAGCGCATCACCTTGAAAAGCCCGGACGGGCGCACGCCGGAACAGCAGCTCGAACAGGTATTGCGCGAAGTGGAGAGGTTGCAGGAGGACCAGCAGAAGGTGCTGGCCGAATTGATGGCCCTGCTCAACGGCGAGGGCATCGAGACCGTCAGCGTCTCCGCGCTCACCAAGGATGAAAAGGTCTGGCTGGAGGAGCATTTCCGCGAACAGGTCTTCCCCGTCCTGACGCCGCTGTCGATCGACCCGGCGCACCCGTTCCCCTTCATTCCCAACCTAGGCTTCTCGATGGCGTTGCAGTTGCGCCATCTGCGCGAGGGCGAGGACATGAGCGCGCTGTTGCGCCTGCCGCCGGCGCTCAAGCGCTATATCCGCCTGCCGGATCGCAAGGGGCGTGTCCGCTTCGTCACGCTCGAGGACGTGGTGGGGCTCTATATCGGACGGCTGTTTCCCGGCTACGAGGTCAAGGGTTCGGGCACGTTCCAGATCATCCGCGACAGCGATATCGAGGTCGAGGAAGAATCGGAGGACCTGGTGCGCCTGTTCGAGACGGCGTTGAAGCGACGACGGCGCGGTTCGGTCATCCGCATCGAGTTCGACAGCCGCATGCCGGAGGAACTGCGCGACTTCGTGGCCAGCGAGCTCGGTGTCGCGGGCAATCGCATCAGCGTCATCGACGGGCCGCTGGCTCTCAGCCAGATTTCGGAAATCGTCGCCGTTGCCCGTGACGACCTGAAGTTCACGCCGTTCAACCCGCGCTTTCCCGAGCGTATCCGCGAGCATGGCGGCGACTGTTTCGCGGCCATCCGCGAGAAGGATATCGTCGTCCATCACCCTTACGAATCCTTCGACGTGGTGGTGCAGTTCCTGCGCCAGGCGGCGGTCGATCCGGAGGTCGTGGCCATCAAGCAGACGCTTTACCGGACCTCGAACGACAGCCCCATCGTGCGCGCTTTGATCGATGCCGCGGAAACCGGCAAATCGGTGACGGCGCTGGTCGAGCTCAAGGCGCGCTTCGATGAAGAAGCCAACATCCGCTGGGCGCGCGACCTCGAACGGGCGGGCGTGCAGGTGGTCTTCGGCTTCCTGGAATTGAAGACGCACGCCAAGATGTCCCTGGTGGTGCGGCGCGAGGACGGCAGGCTGCGCAATTATGTGCATCTTGGCACCGGCAACTACCACCCGATCACGGCGCGCATCTATACGGATTTGTCCTTCTTCACCACCGATCCGCAGATCGCGCGCGACGTGGCGCAGATCTTCAACTTCATCACCGGCTACGCGGAGCCGGCGGATGAAATGACAATCGCCTTGTCGCCCTACACGCTGCGCAGCCGCATCCTCGGCCATATCGAAGGAGAGATCGCCCACATCCGCGAGGGCAGGCCCGGGCGCATCTGGATGAAGATGAACTCGCTGGTCGACCCGCAGGTCATCGATGCGCTTTACGAAGCGAGCCGCGCCGGCGTGGAGATCGATCTGGTGGTGCGCGGCATATGCTGTCTCAGGCCGCAGGTGCCGGGCCTTTCGGAGAACATCCGGGTCAAGTCGATCGTCGGCCGGTTCCTCGAGCACAGCCGCATCTATTGCTTCGGCAACGGCCACGGCCTGCCGTCCGACGACGCCATCGTCTACATCAGTTCGGCTGACCTGATGCCGCGCAATCTCGACCGGCGTGTCGAAACCATGGTGCCGATCACCAATTCCACCGTGCACGAGCAGATATTGGAGCAGATCATGCTCGGCAATCTGGTGGACAACCAGCAAAGTTTCGAAGTATTGCCGGATGGCACGTCGCGGCGCGTCGTGCCCGAAGATGGCGAGGAGCCGTTCAATGCGCAGGAATATTTCATGACCAATCCCAGCCTGTCGGGACGGGGTGATGCCTTGAAGTCGCATGCGCCGAAGCGGATCGCTCAATTCAAGCGCCGCAAGAAAATCGATTCGACGACCGGCGGATGATGGCCGCATCGCAAGGCCGGCTTCAGGACCGGCGACCGGTTTCCATCATCGACATCGGCTCGAACTCGATCCGGCTGGTCGTCTATGAGGGGTTGGCCCGTTCTCCGACCGTGCTGTTCAACGAAAAGATGCTGGCCGGCCTTGGCCGGGGCATCGTTTCGACCGGCAGGCTTGATCCCGAGGCGGTGACGCGGGCGATGGAGGAGTTCCGGCGTTTCCGCAGCCTGTCCGACCAGGCCGGCGCCGTGCACATGCATGTTTTGGCGACGGCGGCGGCGCGCGAGGCGGAAAACGGCCCGGATTTCATCCACCGTGCCGAGGAGGTGCTGGGCACCGAAATCCATGTGCTGAGCGGTCGCCAGGAAGCCTACTATTCGGCGCTGGGCGTGATCTCGGGCTTCCAGCCCGCCAACGGCATTGCCGGCGATCTCGGCGGCGGCAGCCTGGAACTGGTCGATATCGACGGCGAGGCGATCGGCGAGGGCATCACGCTGCCGCTGGGTGGCCTGCGCCTCCAGGACATGGCCGGAAACTCGCTGGAGCAGGCGGCGAAGATCGCGCGCAGCGAAGTCGCCAAGGCCACGCTGCTGAAGGCAGGACAGGGACGCACCTTCTATGCCGTGGGCGGCACATGGCGAAACCTTGCCCGGCTGCACATGGAAAAGACCGGCTACCCGCTCGGCGTCATGCATCACTATGAAATCGACACGGCCAGCGCGCTGTCGTTCCTCAAGCAGGTGGCCAAGGGCAGTATCGAGCGCATCAAAGGCATCGAGGGTGTCTCGAAGGCGCGCCGCGCACTGCTGCCCTATGGCGCGATCGTCCAGCGCGAAATCATCAACGCCATGAACCCGGCGCGCATCGTGGTGTCGGCGGTGGGCGTGCGCGAAGGCTATCTTTATTCGCTGCTGACGGCGGCGGAACAGGAGACCGACCCGCTGCTTTCCACCTGCGAGGAACTGGCGCGGCTGCGGTCCCGCTCCTATACCCACGCGCAGGAGCTGGCGGACTGGACCGGCCGGGCGTTCGACATGTTCGGCGTCGAGGAAACGGTGGACGAGGCGCGCTACCGCAAGGCCGCCTGCCTGCTGGCCGATATCGGCTGGCGCGCGCATCCCGAATATCGGGGCACCCAGTCGCTCAACATCATTGCGCATGCGGCTTTTCTCGGGGTCGACCATCCCGGGCGCGCCTATCTGGCGCTGACAAACCTGTTCCGGCACGAAGGGCTGTTCAGCGAATCGGCTGCCGAGATACGGTCGCTGGCCACGCCGCGCTATCTGGAGCGTGCCCGCATTCTCGCCGGCACGATGCGGGTGGTTTATCTGCTCTCGGCCGCGATGCCCGGCGTCATCCCGCAACTCAAATGGGAACTGCGCGACGACGGCGTTCTGGCGCTCATCATCCCGTCGAACCTTGCCGGGCTCTATGGCGAACGGCCCGCCGGCCGGCTGGCCCAGCTCGGCAAGGTGCTGGGGCGCCGCATGGCGTTGGCTGTCGAAGGACAGCCGGCAGTGGTCGCCGCCAAGTAGCGGGCATCAAAAACCGGCAATGACCGGTTCAGGCCATTTCCGGCTTCATGCCGAGGGCCGTGCGGTCGACCACCTCGCGCAACGCGAAGGACGAGTTGATGCGGGTGACGTGCGGCATGGCCGACAGCCATTCCTTGTGGATGCGCTCATAGTCGGCCAGATCGCGCGCAGCGATGCGCAATATGTAGTCGTATTCGCCGGACATCAGATGGCAGGAGAGCACATTCGGGCAGCGCTTGATGGCGGCCTCGAAGTCGGACAGCGTCTTTTCGAACTGGCCGGACAGCGAGATATGGACGATGACCGTGGTGTGATGGCCAAGCGCGGCATTGGACAGCCGCGCATGGTAACCCCTGATGGTTCCCGAACGCTCCAGATTGTCGAGCCGGCGCGAACAGGCCGATTGCGACAGGCCGACTTTTTCCGCCAGCGCGGCGTTCGGAATGCGGCCGTCCTTCTGCAACGTATCGAGAATGGCGATGTCGATACGGTCGAGGGTCATTTTGCGTTGTTCTTGCGATGCGCTGGCCATGGGATGCAATGATTATCGGATTGAAGGGTGTGAGCAAGCAAGAATGCTGCTCCGTTACAGGGGGGCGAGAGTTCAGCGTTCGAGGCGGGCCAGAAGCGAGGATGTATCCCAGCGGCCGCCGCCCATCGCCTGCACATCCTTGTAGAACTGGTCGACCAGCGCCGTAACCGGAAGCGCCGCCCCGTTGCGGTCGGCTTCGGCAAGGCAGATGCCGAGATCCTTGCGCATCCAGTCGATGGCGAAGCCGAAATCGTATTTGCCCTCGTTCATGGTCTTGTGGCGGTTTTCCATCTGCCAGGAGCCGGCAGCGCCCTTGGAAATGACCTCGACGACCTTTTCGATGTCCAGGCCGGCCTTCTTGCCGAAATGGATGCCCTCGGCGAGGCCCTGCACCAGTCCGGCAATGGTGATCTGGTTGATCATCTTGGTGAGCTGGCCGGCCCCTGCCGGTCCCATCAGCCCCACCATGCGGGCGAAGGAATCGATGACCGGACGCGCACGTTCGAACGCCGCCTGATCGCCGCCGACCATGACGGTCAGCACGCCGTTCTCGGCTCCGGCCTGGCCGCCCGAAACGGGAGCGTCAAGGAACGAAAACCTGGCTGCATCGGCCTTTGCCGCCAGCTCGCGGGCCACTTCGGCGGAGGCGGTGGTGTTGTCGATGAAGACGGAGCCCTTTTTCATGCTCTTGAAGGCGCCGTCCGGCCCGATCGTTACGGAGCGCAGGTCGTCGTCATTGCCAACGCAGGCGAACACGAAGTCCTGGCCTTCGGCGGCTTCGGCCGGTGTCTTTGCCAGCCGTCCGCCATGTTCCGCCACCCAGCGCTCGGCCTTTGCCGTGGTGCGGTTGTAGACGGTGACGTCATGGCCGCCCCTGTTCTTGAGGTGAGCCGCCATCGGATAGCCCATAACGCCCAGTCCGAGGAATGCCACTGTCGCCATCGTTCGCGTCCTTTCAAGCCTGCTTCGGTGGCGTCTTAAAGCATTGCGACGGGTTAGGGGAGTCAGCGCTTGAGATGGCGGGTGATGCGTCTTTCGATCCAGTCGATGCCGTGGCGCAGCGTTTCGACGATCAGCAGGTAGATGATGGCCGCCCACAGGTAGGACTGGAAGTCGAAGGTGCGCGAATAGGTGAGGCGGGTGATGCCCATCAGGTCGTAGACGGTGATGATGGCGACGATGGCGGAGCCCTTCACCATCAGGATCAGTTCGTTGCCGTAGGGGCGCAGCGCGACGATGAGCGCCTGCGGGAGGATGACCTTGCGCAGCGTGACCAGGCGCTGCAGCCCGAGCGACGCGGCACCCTCCCACTGACCCTTGGGCACGCTTTCTATGGCGCCGCGCAGGATTTCAGCCTGATAGGCGGCCGTGTTGAGGGAAAAGGCGAACAGGGCGCAATTGAAGGCGTCGCGGAAGAAGCTCCACAGGCCGATGGCGTCGAGCTGCGGGCGGAACGAGCCGAAGCCGTAGTAGACCAGAAAGGCCTGCGCCAGCAGCGGCGTTCCGCGGAAGAAATAGACATAGGCGTAGGCAAGGGCTGAGATGACCGGGTTGTGCGACATGCGCCCATAGGCGACAGGCACGGACAGGAGCGCTCCGATCACCACCGAGATGGCCACCAGCTTGATGGTTATCCAGACGCCGGAAACGTAGCCGGGGGCGTATCTCCAGAACATGTCCGGCTTCCACGCCGAGACGAGATAGGCGACGAGGCCGAGCAGAGCGAGCGTCCACAGCGCCACCAATATGTAGCCGATGATGCGCTGGCGTGGCCATCCGCGCTCCGGCAGGGGCGGGCGCATCACTTCGCCGGCGGTCGGGTCGATGCTGCTCATCGCTGCGCCTCCTGCTTGCCGACACGGCGCTCGATGAGGCCGATGCCGATCGACGACAGGATCGCCAGTGCGAGATAGATCAGGGTCGCAAGGCCGAAGAACAGGAAGGCCTGCTTCGTAACGCGCGCCGCCACGCCCGATTGCCGCAATATGTCCGTCAGGCCGATGGCGGACACCAGCGACGTGTCCTTGAGCAGGATCAGCCACAGATTGGCGAGGCCGGGCAGGGCGATGCGCACCAGTTGCGGCAGCACGACGAGGCGCATGGTCTGGAATTTGGACAGGCCGATGGCATAGCCGCCCTCATATTGCCCCTGCGGAATGGCCCTGAAGGCGGAAAGGAAGACCTCGCTGGCATAGGAGGAAAAGACCACGCCCAGCGCGATCATGCCGGAGACGAAGCTGTTGACCTCGATAGCGGCGCTGGGGTTGAACAGTCGCACCACCTGCTGGATGCCGATCTGCGCGCCATAAAACACCAGAAACAGCGTCAGAAGCTCGGGCAGGCCGCGGAAAATGGTGGTGTAGATGTCGGCCGCAAGTCTTAGCGAGCGCTCCGGCGATTGCTTGCCAAGCGCGATCAGGAAGCCGATGAACAGGCCGACGGGCAGGGTCGCCAGGGCCAGGCTGACGGTGACGAAAACGCCATAGGCGATCTCGTCCATCCAGCCCTCAGGTCCCCAACTGAGCAGCGTCCACACGCCTTGCATCACCCCCCGCTTGTTTGTCGTTCGATTTTGGTGTCACGAATGCCTGAACGGCATTCGCAGGCGGTTCTCCCGGGCCGCTGATGGGTCGATACTCCCATTGTTTCCATTTGAAAATCAACCGCAAAAACCGCTTTGTGACAGGCTCGCGGTGACGCTGCGGCAAGGCTGTTTTCCGTTCAATCTGCGACGAAAAGGCGTTCTCAGGCACTCAACCCGGTGGCGACCTCGATGAAATCGGCGATGGCCGCGACATCGTCGATGTCGAATACGGGCAGCACCTCGCCGGGTTGGGGGAAATCGGCGGCCACGGCCACGATATTGGCGTCGTTGCGCGCCAGCGGCGTGTGATCTCGCGCACCGCGCCGCCGGGCCTCGATCTTGAGATGCGATTCGCGCTTGTAGCCTTCCACCAGCACGAGGTCGCAAGGCGCGAGCCGGGCAAGGATATCGCCAAGGGCGGGTTCATCCTCGCCGTCGAGTTCGTGCATCAGGGCCCAGCGGCGGCCGGAAACAATGGCCACCTCGCGGGCACCGGCCTGGCGGTGGCGGTGGCTGTCGGTGCCTTCCTTGTCGATGTCGAAGTCGTGATGCGCATGCTTGACGGTGGAGACCTTCCAGCCGCGTGCCACCAGTTCCGACACCAGCCGCGCGGTCAGGGTCGTCTTGCCGGAATTCTTCCATCCGGTGATTCCGAAAATACGCCGGCTCATTGGCTGTCGCCCTCCATCATGCGTTCCGCCTCGGCCAGATCCTGCTTGGTGTTGATGTTGAAGAAGGGGGCGAGGCCCGTCGCGGCCGGGAAATCGACACAGACGAAAGGCCGGGAATGGATGAAATCGAAAACCTTGCGACCGCCTTCGGCCAGATAGGCGCGCAGGGGCGCGGCCATGCCGGCGGGCCACAGGGCGAAAACCGGATGTTCGCGGCCGGCCGCTCTGGCGATGGTTATCGCGTTCGGGGCCTCATCCGCTGCCGATGCGAGCCGGACAACGAGATCGTGCGGGAAAAAGGGAGTGTCGCCGGCGACCGTCACCAGACGGCGGAACGAGGTTTGCGCCTCCATCCATTCGAGGCCGGCCAGAACGCCGGCCAATGGACCCGGAAAGCCCGGCACCGTGTCCGGCAGGATCGGCAGGCCGAAGGCGGCAAAGCGGTGCGGGTCGCCGTTGGCATTGAGCGCCAGCGCATCGAGTTGCGGTTCGGTACGGTCGATGACATGGCGCAGCAGGGGTTTGCCGGCCAGGTTCAGCAGGCATTTGTCACCGCCGCCCATCCGGCTCGAGAGCCCGCCGGCCAGTATCAATCCTGCAATCGCCTCGCGCATTCCGTCATTTCCTATATGCCGTCCGGCCCCATGCTGGCGCCGGCGCTTGCGGCGGCGGTCTTGTATCTGCCGACGGCGCGTTCACGATAGAGCGTATAGAGGCCCGAAGCGACAATGATCGTCGAACCGACGGTCATCGGCAGGTCCGGCACCTCGGCAAACATGATGAGGCCGAACAGGATCGAGGCCAGAAGCGACGTGTACCGGAAGGGGGAGATGAACGATATCTCGCCGGTTCGCATCGCCATGATGATGAAATGATAGCCGAGCAACAGCAGCATGGCACTGAGTGCCAGGAGCATCGCGCCTGAGGGAGCCATGGCGCTCCAGCCGCCCATGGGCGCGAGCAGGATCGCGCCGGTCAGGGTTACCGACACCGAAGTGACGGCGGACACCAGTTGCGTCGGGATATTGTCGGGCAGGCGGCTGGTGGCAAGGTCGCGCATCGTGCAGAAGCCGACGCTGGCGAGGGCGAACAGGGAATAGGCGCTGAAGCCTTCATAGCCCGGCCTGACCGTGATGAGCACCCCGATGAAGCCGGCGCAGATGGCCAGCCACCGCCGCCACCCCACGCTTTGCCCGAAAGCCAGCGCCGCTCCCATGGTGACGGCGAGAGGCAGGGCTTGCAGCACGGCAGAGACATTGGCGATCGGCAGATGAGCGAGGGCAAGCAGGAAGGTGACGGTCGCGGCGACCTCGTTGACGGCGCGAAAGGCCACCAGGGGCTGCAACAGCAAGCGCATGCGGGAAAAGGCGCCGCTGCGCCAGCCGATCAGAACGATGACCGTGGAAGCGAAAACGCCTCTCACCAGCATGACTTGCGCGACATTCATGGACTCCGACATCAGTTTGGTGATGGCGTCGTTGCTCGCAAAGCTGACCATGGCGACGGCCATGTAAAGGGCCCCGCGCATATTGTGGGAGATATCCAAGAATGTGTCCCCTCCGGCTGGCTCCGGAATCTGTATCAGCCGGGAGGGAAACGGCAATGGCCCATGGGCCGCAAATGGCCCGGTCAGCCGCCGGTGACGCTCATGTGGCGCGATACGGAGGGGCGGTTGGTGCGGCGGTCGATGACGAAGTCGTGCCCCTTGGGCTTGCGGCCGATGGCCTCGTCGATGGCGGCCGACAAAAGCTCGTTGCCTTCCGAGGCGCGCAACGGCGCGCGCAGATCGGCCGCGTCCTCCTGTCCGAGGCACATATAGAGCGTTCCGGTGCAGGTGAGGCGCACCCGGTTGCAGCTTTCGCAGAAATTGTGGGTCATCGGCGTGATGAAGCCGAGGCGTCCTCCGGTTTCCGCGACCTCGACATAGCGGGCCGGGCCGCCGGTCTTGAACGGAATGTCGGTCAGGGTGAACTGCCGTTCAAGCTGCGCGCGCAGCACCGAAAGCGGCAGGTACTGGTCCGTGCGGTCGGCGTCGATCTCGCCCATCGGCATGGTTTCGATCACCGTCATGTCCATGCCGCGGCCGTGGGCCCAGCGCAACATCTCGGGCAGTTCCAGATCGTTGAAATCACGCAGCGCGACGGCGTTGATCTTGATGTCGAGCCCGGCCGCCTGGGCGGCATCGATGCCGGCCATGACCTTGTCCAGATGGCCCCAGCGGGTAATGGCATGGAACTTGTCGGGGTCGAGGGTGTCGAGCGAAACATTGATGCGCCGCACGCCTGCGTCCGCGAGTTCTCCGGCAAAGCGCCAGAGCTGGGAGCCGTTGGTGGTCAGCGTCAGTTCGTCGAGCGCGCCGCTCCTGAGATGGCGCGAGAGTTCGCGCACGAGGTGCATGATATTCTTGCGCACCAGCGGCTCTCCGCCGGTCAGGCGCAGCTTGCGCACGCCCTTTTCGATGAACACGCTGCACAGCCGGTCCAGCTCTTCCAGCGACAGAAGATCCTTCTTGGGCAGGAAGGCCATGTCTTCCGCCATGCAATAGACGCAGCGAAAGTCGCAGCGGTCGGTGACCGAAACCCTCAGATAGGTGATGGCGCGACCGAAGGGGTCGATCATGTCCATTGGGCGTTCCCACAGTTCCCGGTGCTCGGCATGTGCAAGCGTTATATACTACTATGTGATACGAAGCGCGGCCCTGTTCAAGACGAATTGCCGTGTCGTTCGCGACATATCGTCATCTGTAGCGGCCGGCATGCGGGTGCTGTAACGATAGCCGACGCATGTCGAAAAGGATGCCGCCATGACCGCGCCGAGCGAATTGCGGGTTTCGAAGGACCGCAGGCTGTTGACCGTCACGTTCCCGGGGAGCGAGCCGTTCGAATTGCCGGCGGAAATGCTGCGCGTGCTCTCGCCCTCGGCGGAGGTGCAGGGGCATTCGCCCGAGCAGCGGGTGACTGTGCCGGGCAAGCGCGATGTCGCCATCACCCGCATCGATCCGGTCGGCAATTACGCGGTACGCATCACGTTCGACGATTTCCACGACACGGGCATCTTCACCTGGACCTATCTCGCCGAACTCGGCACGGAGAAGGATAGCCGCTGGCAGGCCTATCTGGATGAGTTGGCCGAAAAGGGATTGAGCCGGGACAGGAACCGCTGATTCTGTATTTTACAGCAGGTTGCAAGCTATCTCGAATCTGTAGGATCATCCTTCGCGGGCCTTGTCGAGCACTTCGGCAACCCGTCGCATCTGGTCCCCGACCAGATCGCACTGGTCCGGTGTCGATTCGGCCATCGCGATCTCGATCAGCCCATTATAGACCTTCAGCGCGTCCATCAGCAGCGCGGTGCCGGAAGCCGTCAGCGCCAGCCGCAGGATGCGCTTATCCTTGGGGTCGCCTTCACGCCGAACAAGCTTGCGCTTTTCGAGCTGCGGCAAAAGCATGGTGATGTTCGAGCGCCCCACCAGCAGTTTCCGGGCAAGGTCGTGCTGCGACATGCCGGGATGGCGATAGAGGTTCATCAGCACATCGAGTTGCGCCGGCTTCAGGTCCAGGGGAGCCAACCGCACGGCCAGCGTGCGTTCGAGCGCGTGGCAGGCGCGCGCCACCGACACCCAGTTGCGAAAGCGGGGGTTGTCCCAGGGAAGCTCTTGTTTATTGTTCATTATTGAACTAATAATGTTCACTGTTGAACCAGTTTTGGATTTCACACTATGGCACCATTTCGGCAGAAGGTCATCCGGTGCATGTTCGGCGTCGGCGAAAGGCTGGCTCCCGGTGTCACGGGTCGCGCCGCTTTCGCCCTGTTTTGCCGCACGCCCGATCCCCGCAAGCTGACGCCGGGAGAGCGCAAGGCGGTGCAGAGTGCGGCAGACTTTATGGAAGGCGCCCGCCGGCACTGCCTGACGACGCGCCACGGGCGCGTGACGGCGCATGAATTCCGTCCGGAACCGTCGCGGCGCAAGCCCGGCACGGTCCTCGTGCTGCATGGCTGGCGCTCGCGCACCGAATATATGCGGTTCCTGATCGCCGGCTATCGCGATGCCGGCTACCGGGTGGTTTCGCTCGATCTGCCAGGGCACGGCCAGTCGGGCGGCCGCAAGCTCACCATGGTCAATGCGGTCGAGGCCGCGAGCGCCGTGGGCGACTGGTTCGGACCTTTCGAGGCGGTGGTGGGCCATTCCTTCGGCGGCGCGGTGGCGGTGAACGCCGCAGCCGGCGCGATTGCCGGGATCGCCCCCTTGCAGACGAAGCGGCTGGTGCTGATCGCGGCGCCCAGTTCGCTGCCGATGGTGTTCGAGGGCTACAGCCGCATGCTCAATGTCGGCCCCCGCTCGCAGGACATCATGGCGGATCGCGTGCGGCAGATTTCGGGAAGGCCGCTCGGCGACTTCCTCGGCGACCGCCAGCTTGCAGGGCTTCCCCTGCCGACGCTGGTGATCCACGCGCCGGACGATCGCGAAGTATCGGCCGAGCAGGCGCGAGCCTATGGCCGTGCCGGACCTCACGTCGAAGTGCACTGGGCGGAAGGGCTTGGCCATCGCCGCATCCTCGCCGACAAGACCGTCGTCGGGCGGGCAGTGGATTTTGTCACCCGCGACCGTCAGGTGCGGATGCTGCTGCATTGAAGAAAATCTCTCGAAACAGGAACTGTTTCCGAGGTAAAATATGTGTGAAAACAACAATCTAAAGCGGCAAGCGAACCTGAATTGTTATGGCGCTTTTGGTTTCACGACTTCTTCACTGCGGGCTCGACCGGCAGGCCCGCCTTTTTCCAGGCGCCGAAGCCGCCCCCGATATGCTTGACGGGCTCCAGGCCCATGTCCTGCGCGGTCTTGGCCGCGAGCGCCGAGCGCCAGCCGCCGGCGCAGAAGAACACGAAGGTGTTGCCGGTGGCGAAGAAGGGCTTATGGTAGGGGCTTTCCGGATCGATCCAGAACTCCAGCATGCCGCGCGTGCAGTGCCGGGCGCCGGGCATGTTGCCCTCGCGCTCGATCTCGCGCGGGTCACGCAGGTCCACGAAGGTGACGCTTTCGTCGCCCAGAAGCGCGGCGGCCTCGTCAGGCGAAATGGCCTCGACCTCGGCGTTGGCCTCGTCCAGCAAGGCACGGAATCCCTTCTTCATGCGCCATTCCTCCACTCAATGTCTGCTGGCGGGAATTGATGGCACAGCGAGCCGCTGGTGGCCACCCGGGCCGAAAAATTCAGACAAATTTAACCAAACAGGGGTGAATCAATATAATTGCCCTTGGAAGGTCGGGTGGACCGATGCGCTCGACAAGCCGGGGTCGCTTCCAGAGCAGGTGGTCGTTGATGCAGCTATTGGGGAAGAGGATACGGCTCGTTTCGCTGGCCGTGCTTGGCGCGAGCCTTGCAATGGGCGCGCAGCCCTCGAATGCCCAGACCCTGATGGACATGCTGTTCGGCGGGCAGTCGAGGCGGCAATCGGCACCTCTGAAAGGCGAGTTCCCGCCACCGCCGGCGCCCAGGAAAGCAGCGCCGATCACCAGGATTTCGAGCCCGGGCTACAACACCTACAAGCCTGACAAGCTGACGCAGGTGGATTTCACGGCGCTGATGGCTGTGCCGCAGAAGGCGGCTTTCACACCTGCGGATAATGCCGATGCGTTCCGCCAGGCGCTGGGCGGGCTCGAAGGGTTCCAGTTGCTGGCCGAGCCGGCCATCGCCAAGGCGCTGGTCGATCACTACACCGCCAATCCGGAATTCGTCTGGATTTCGAACGGCGCCATCGACGACAAGGCCCGCGAAGCCGTACGCGTGCTTGGCGACGCGGCAAGTCACGGTTTCTTTCCGGCCGACTATGCGGTTGACGTGCCGGCCACGGGGCAGGGCGCCGACGATCTCATGCGCTTCGAGATGGCCTTGTCGGCAAAGGTGCTTCGATATGTTCGCGATGCGCGCCAGGGCCGCGTGCAGCCCAACCGGATCTCGGGCTACTATGACTTCCCAGCCAAGTCTATCAACCTGCCCGGTGTCCTCGGCATTCTCGCCCATACCCGCGAGGTTCGCGCCTATCTGGAATCGCGCCATCCGCAAAATCCGGAATACGAGGCCTTGCGCGTCGAGCTCGAAGCCCTGGAGGCGAGTGCGGAAAACGAGATCGTCGTCGATCCAAAGCTGTTGCTGAAACCGGGCCAGTCGAGCCCTGAGCTGCCGAAGCTGCTGACGCTGATCCAGCGCGGCCTCGATGACGAGATGCGCACCCGGCATGGCGAGACGCTGGCGCGCCTGGCAGGCAGCGAGACCTACGATCCCGAACTGGTGCCGGTATTCGAGGAAGTGCAGAAAAAGGCCGGCCTCAAGCCGGACGGCATTATCGGCCCGCGCACCGTTTCCGTGGTGGCTGGCGAATCCAAGGCCGACCGGCTGGAAAAAGTGCGGATCGCCATGGAGCAGATCCGCTGGCTGCCCTCCGACCTTGGCAGTCCGCGCGTGTTCATCAACCAGCCGGCCTTCACCGCCAGCTATATCGAGGGCGGCGAGGAAAAGCTGAAGACGCGCACCGTCATCGGCAAGACGACCAACCAGACCAGCTTCTTTTACGACGAGATCGAGCAGGTGGACTACAATCCCTATTGGGGCGTACCGCAATCGATCATCGTCAACGAGATGCTGCCGCGGCTGCGCAGCGATCCGGGCTATCTCGACCGGTCGGGCTACGAGGTGACGGATGCGAAGGGGCGCCGCATCCCGTCGTCCTCCATCAACTGGTCGCAATATGGCGGCAAGGTGCCGTTCAACGTGCGCCAGGCGCCGAGCGAGGCGAATGCGCTGGGAGAACTGAAGATCCTGTTCCCCAACAAGCATGCCATCTACATGCACGACACGCCGCAGAAATCGTTCTTCCAGCGCGATATGCGTGCGCTGAGTCATGGCTGCGTGCGCTTGCAGGACCCGCGCGGCATGGCGGCTGCCGTGCTTGGCACCTCGGTCGACCACATCGCCGACAAGCTCAAAAAAGGACATTCGACCGAAAAGGTGACGCGCCGGATTCCGGTCTACGTGGCCTATTTCACCGCCTGGCCGGACATGTCGGGCAAGGTGGAGTATTTCGGCGATGTCTATGGCCGGGATGCAAGGCTGCGGCAGGCGATCGACGCGACCGAAGCGGTGCGTGCACCGTCGAGTTAAGAGCAATTCCAGCAAAGCTGCGAAGCGGTTTTGCGTCCGGAATTGCGTGAAAACAAATGGTTAGAGAAACTCTCTAACCGTTGCGCGCCGGTTTGCGCGGCTTCGGTTCGCGCACCATCCATTTGATGATGAGCATGGCCGGCAGGATCCACACCAACCCTCCGATCAGGAAGAACAGCAGGTGGACGACCGGCCCGGATTGCGAAAGCTGGGCCACGGCGATCAGCGTGGCGACGATGGAATAGACCACCACGAGCAGCACCAGCAGGATCGTTCCGATCAGCTTTTTGAGGCGAACTGGCATCTGGCGATCCTTTCCGTTTCCTTCGCATAGGGCGTGTGCATCCCTGGCGCAAGCCAAAGCGGCGCGACGGCGTGCCGCGCTGTGCGGCCTTGCCAGCAACCGCGCCATGGTCCACCTATCCGCCGCTTCCTTCGAGTTGCTGGAGACCCGCAATGGCTGCCAATGCCGATTACGCATCGTCCGTGCCCGATCGGGACCGTCTGTTGAGGAATCGCGCGCAGGTCCGCTTCTGGCTCTATTGCGTGCTGGTCGTCCTGTTTGCCCTCATCCTCGTCGGCGGTGCGACGCGCATGACCGGCTCCGGCCTGTCGATCACCGAATGGAAGCCCATTCATGGCGTCATCCCGCCGCTGAACGAGGCGGAGTGGCAGGAAGAGTTCCTGAAATACCAGCAGATTCCCCAATACGAGAAGATCAACCACGGCATGAGCCTGGACGAGTTCAAGGGCATCTTCTGGTGGGAATGGGCGCATCGCCTGCTGGCGCGGGGCGTAGGCTTCCTCTTCGCCATTCCGCTGGTCTTCTTCTGGGTGACGCGGCGTGTCGAGCGCGGCCTGACGCCCAAGCTGATCGGCATTCTCGCGCTCGGCGGCTTGCAGGGCGCCATCGGCTGGTGGATGGTGGCGTCGGGGCTGGTCGAGCGTGTCTCGGTCAGCCAGTATCGGCTCGCCACCCATCTCACCATCGCCTCCCTGATCTTCATGGCCACCATGGTGGTGGCCCGCGGTCTGGCACCGCATTCGCAAGCCCCGGCCGGGCGCCGGACGCAAAGACTGGCCGGCATTCTTACGCTGCTGGTCATGGTGCAGATCTATCTTGGCGGTCTGGTCGCCGGGCTGCACGCCGGCCTCAGTTACACGACATGGCCGTTGATGGACGGCAAGGTCATTCCCGGCGACCTGCTGCTGCTTGAGCCGGTCTGGCGTAATTTCTTCGAAAATCCGAAGACGGTGCAGTTCGTCCACCGCATCGGCGCCTACACGCTGTTCGTGGTGGCGCTGTGGCACATGATAGCCACCGGCCGCAGCATCCCGGGCAGCACCCACGCCCGCCGCGCCGTGCTCCTGTTCATTCTGGTGCTGATACAGGCGATCGTCGGCATCGCCACGTTGGTGATGCAGGTGCCCATGCACCTTGCACTGACGCATCAGGGTTTCGCGCTGGTGGTGCTGGGATTCGCCGCCGCGCATTGGCGCGGCACCAAGGGTGCCTATCCGCTGCCCGGCGAGATCAGAAACCCGACCTGACGGCGCACACGGCGGCGGCCACGGCCAGTTCCCGGCCCTCGTCGGCGACATTGCCGTCGCCATGATGCCAGGTCGCCGAGAGGCAGCCATAGGCGAAGGCGTGGTCGAGAAGCCGGCGCGGATCCTGGCCCATGGAGCGCGAAAGCTGCGCCGCCATGCGGGCGATACGCTCGGCATCCATGCACAGATCGTCCCGCTCCAGCGGATTGTAGAACAGGTTGGCCGCATCGAAGCCCGGGTCGCCAAGCACGCCCTTGGCGTCGATGGCCAGCCAGCCGCGCGGGCTTTCGAGAATGTTTTCGTGGTGAATATCGCCATGCAGCGGACATATGCCACGCGCATCGTCGAGCAGTTGCTGCGCCAGCGCGGCGGCCTGCACATAGGAAGAGGCAATATCGGCAGCGCGATCCTGATCGGCCTTTGCGAACAGGGCCTCATAGCGCTCGGACAGCGGCTGCAAGCCGGATGGGGCAGGGTTCTCGCCCGGCGCGTGCAGACGCTGCATCACTTCGGCGGCGATCTCCGTGGCGGCTGCGTCGCCCTCGGTTTCCAGCACTTGCGTGAGGTGCCGCTCGCCGGCGAACTCCAGCAGCATGCGATTGCCGTCCTGGGCGAGCAGGCGCACCAGCCCATGGCCGTCACGCCATGCCAGCAGGTGCGCGCCGCGCAACTCGTCCTCTACGTCGTCGAACGGTTTCAGGTCCTTGACCACGGCGGGCGAGCCGTCTTCGAGGGCAACCTTCCAGACCCGGCTGCTGAATGTGTCCGCAATCAGCCGCGCCCCGATTATTTTCCAGTGGGGAGGAAAGTCCGGCCTTGTCGTCAAAGATCCTTGCCGATCATGAGGTCCAGGTTCTGCACGGCCGCGCCCGACGCACCCTTGCCGAGATTGTCATAGACGGCAATGAGCAGCGCCTGTGCGCGCTCGTCATTGGCGAACACATAGACCTTCATGCGGTTGGTGCCGTTGTAGCGTTGGGGGTCGATATCCGGCACGCGCTCGACCTGCTCGTAGGGCGCGACCTCCACCACGGAACCCGGAATGGCGGCGTAGTGGTCGGCAATGGCTGCATGCAGATCGGCGCCGCTCGGGATGTAGTCGAGCGTTCCCAGCTGCAGCGGCACGATGGTGATCATGCCCTGCGCGAAATTGCCGATTGCCGGCTGCATGATCGGATCGCGGGTGAGCCGGCCATAGGCCTTGATTTCGGGAATGTGCTTATGCTGGAGCGAGAGGCCATAGGGGAAGAATTCGCAGGCATTCTCGCCCTTTGCCTCGTAGTCCTCGATCATGGTGCGGCCGCCGCCGGAATAGCCGGTGATGCCGTTGATGGTCACAGGGAAGTCGGCCGGCAGCAGGCCGGCATCGACCAGCGGACGCAACGTGGCGATCGGCCCCTGCGGCCAGCAGCCGGGGTTGGCCACGCGCATGGCGGCGGCGATCCGTGCCGGCTGCTCCTTGTCCATTTCGGCAAAGCCGTAGTCCCAGCCTTCGGCGACGCGGTGCGCCGTGGAGGCGTCGATGACGCGCGTCATATCGTTCTTGATCAGCGACACGCTCTCGCGGGCGGCATCGTCCGGCAGGCACAGAATGGCGACATCGGCGGCGTTGAGATATTCGGCCCGCGCCGTCTTCTCCTTGCGGCGCTCGACCGGCACCGAGATGATGTCCAGGTCGTCGCGCCCGGCCAGCAGCGTGCGGATCTGGAGCCCGGTGGTGCCGTGTTCGCCGTCGATGAAGATTTTCGGTTTCATTCCTGTCTGCCTGAAAGCCGGGAGGGACTCAGATGTCCTGCCCGTAATGGGTGTTGTTGGCGCCGTCTTCCTGCTTGGCCTTCCGTTCCGCCAGAAGTCCGAGATAGTGCATGGCGATCATCGAGCCGGCGATTGCGGTAATATCGGCATGGTCGTAGGCCGGCGCAACCTCTACGACATCGGCGCCCACGATGTCGACCTGTCCAAGCTGGCGCAGCGTCGAAAGCATCCGGGCCGAGGAAGGCCCGCCGGCCACCGGGGTGCCGGTACCCGGCGCGAAGGCAGGGTCGAGGCAATCTATGTCGAAGGTGAGGTAGGTCTTGCGGCCGCCGGTGCGCTCCACGATGGCATAGGCGATGTCGGCGGCGCGCATTTCCTCCACCTCATGGCCATGCAGGATCTTGATGCCGAATGTTTCCGGCGCGTGGGTGCGGATGCCGATCTGGATCGAACGGTCGGGGTCGATGATGCCTTCCTTGACGGCCCGGCCGACGAAGGAGCCATGGTCGATGCGCTTGCCGTCGTCCGGCCATGTATCCTGATGGGCGTCGAACTGCACCAGCGCCAGCGGGCCGTGGATGGCGGCATGGGCCTTGAGCAACGGCCAGGTAATGAAGTGATCGCCGCCCAGCGTCAGCAGGAAGGCGCCGGATTTCAGAATTTTCGTCGCTTCGCGCTCGATGGTGGCGGGGGTCTTCTGGTGATTGCCGCTGTCCAGCAGGCAATCGCCATAGTCGACCACGGAAAGATTTTCGAACAGGTCGCGTGAGAACGGATATTGCGGATCGTTGTCGAGGATCGCCGAGGCGCGGCGGATCGCCTGCGGCCCGAAGCGCGCACCCGGCCGGTTGGTGACCGCCGCGTCGAACGGCACGCCCCAGACGACCGCATCGGCGCTGGATACGTCCTTGGTGAACTTGCGACGCATGAAGGACAGCGCGCCGGCATAGGTGGGATCGGCGGCCGCGCCGCGCTGGCTCCGCGCGGTGAAGGCATGGTCGATGGTCCTCGAGGGCATGCTCGCTCCTTGAACGTCACGGACGGGGTGCAACAAGTACAGAAGTGACGGGCAACTTGCCAGCGCCTCGGCGGTTTAATGCTGGGGAGGGGCGATGTTGGCAAAGACGGGTTGCAAGCCATAGCTGCATGACATCGCCGGGCCGATAATGGCCGGGAGAATCGAACGGGCCGATGCAATGGAAAATTCGACAGCATATGTCGCGCATGGCGATGCCGCCTCGCAGGACCAAGCCAAGATCGCGGCGCTGCGGCGCACCAAATTTGCCGCGGCGATGGCGCTGCTGGGCTGCGTCGCCCTGTTCGCCACTGCCAAGATGCTGGAGCCGAGCTATCCCGCCATGGGGCTGGTCGCGGCCTTCGCTGAAGCCGCGACCATCGGCGGGCTGGCTGACTGGTATGCCGTGGTGGCGCTGTTCAGGCGGCCGCTCGGCCTGCCGATCCCGCACACCGCGATCATCCCCGCCAACCAGCACCGCATTGCCGACAATCTCGGCCGTTTCATCGAGGTGAATTTCCTGGCGCCCGGGCCGGTGCGCGAAAAGCTCAGGCAGGTGGATTTCGCGGCCCTTGTGGCCGACTGGCTGGCGGACGAGAAACGCGCCGCCGGCCTGTCGCGCTTCATCGGACGGCTGGTGCCGCAGATGCTGGCGGCTGTCGAGCAGTCCGGGTTGCGCGAATTCGTCGGGCGCCGGTTGATGGACGAGCTGGAGAAGGTGCAGGTGGCGCCGCTTGCCGCCGATCTTCTGTCGGCCTTCACCCATGACCGAGGGCATCAGAAGCTGTTCGACGAGCTGGTGCGCGGCGTCTCCGGTTTCCTGGCCGACGAGAAGGCCTTGCAGGCCATGCGGGAAAAGATCCGCGCCGAGCTGCCGACGCTGTTCAACCTTTTCCGGGCCGACGCCTATCTCCTCAAGAAGATCGTCGCTTCGGCGGCAACGTTGCTGGACGACGTCATGGCCGACCCCGACCATCCGCTGCGCGAGGAATTCGACCGTTTCGTGCAGGGCTTCATCGTCCAGCTCAAGACGTCGGAAGACTACGCCAAACGTGCCGACAAGCTGAAGCGCGACCTGCTGGCGCGACCGGAGATGCGCGATCTGGTCGGCACCATGTGGGGCAGCTTGCGCAGCTTCATCGAACAGGGGGCGACGGGCAAGGATACGGCGATCCAGTCGCATCTGACCAACATGTTCGTGGAGATCGGCCGTCATCTGGCACAGGACCCGAAAGTGAAGGCCGACATGAACGCCGGCTTCATCGTGGCGCTGGCCGCTTTCGTCGAAAGCCAGAAAAGCGGCGTGTCGAGCTTCATCGCCGATCAGGTCAAGCGGTGGGATCTTGCGCAGCTTACCCGGCTGATCGAAATCAATATCGGCAAGGACCTGCAATATATCCGCTTCAACGGCATGATCGTGGGTGGAATTGCCGGCGTGGTGCTCTATGTCTTCGAGAGGATATTCCTTACCTGAACAGGAATCGGAATGGTCTCCGGATTTCACCGAGCTCGGTTGATCTTTTCGATGAAGCCGGTTCCTGGGAAATGTCTGGCCAGTCTTCGGGAAACATTGCCCTCGGTGCCAGGTTGTCGTAACCGGGGGTGAAACAGGCGTACGGCATGTGCCGGAAAGGCGAAATGGAAAAGCGACCACCGACATTCGATGAACTGAAGACCATGATCGGGCAGGAGCTTGGCGTTTCGGCGTGGACGCTGGTCGACCAGTCGCGGATCGACCAGTTCGCCGAATGCACCGGTGACCGTCAGTGGCTGCATGTCGACCCCGAGCGCGCGAAGCGTGAAAGCCCGCTGCGCGTCACCATTGCCCATGGGTATCTCACGCTGTCGATCATCGGGGCGCTCTGCCAGGAAATCGACGCCATTCCGGAGAACACGCAAGCCGCGTTCAACTACGGGCTCGACAAGGTGCGCTTCCTGTCGCCGGTTCGTGTCGGCTCCCGGGTACGCCTGCGCGCCACCTTGCTGTCGATGCAGGAGAAGGCGCCCGGCCAGTATCTGATGAAATTCCTCAACACCATTGATATCGAGGGCGAGGAGAAGCCGGCGCTGATCGCGGAGACCCTGGTGATGTTCTACGAAAGACGCCGGAAGGCCGGCCCACGCACCTCGGCCTCCTAGGGTATTTGCGTCCGGCGAACTGGAGCCGCAGGGGCGCGTTCGCCAGAATGCCCCTGTTTAACGTGGCGGTCCGATTTCCAGTTCGACCGTGCCGACGCCTTCAACCTCGCCGCTGAGGCGGTCGCCGACGGCGACGGGTCCGACGCCGGAAGGCGTGCCGGTGAAGATCAGGTCGCCCGGCTGCAACTCCACCGCTTCGCTGCAGATCGCCACGATGTCCGGCACCGGCCAGATCATGTCGGCGAGATCGCCCTGCTGGCGCACCTCACCGTTGACGGCAAGCCGGATGCGCCCCTTCTGCGGATGGCCGCTGGCCTGTGCAGGCACAAGCGGCCCGCACGGCGCGGACTGGTCGAACGCCTTGGCCCAATCCCACGGCCGGCCCATCTTCTTGGCCACATCCTGAAGGTCGCGCCGGGTAAGGTCGATGCCGACGCCGTAGCCCCAGACATGGTCGAGCGCCGCATCGCGGCTGATCAGTACGCCGCCCTTGCCGATGGCGACCACCAGTTCGATCTCGTGATGAAGGTTCTGGGTCAGTGCGGCGTAAGGAATGGTGCTGCCCGAATCCACGAGGGCGTCGGCCGGCTTGGTGAAAAAGAAGGGCGGCTCGCGCTCGTCATTGCCCATCTCGCGGGCATGGGCGGCATAATTGCGCCCCACGCAGAAGATGCGCCGCACCGCGAAGCGCTGCCTGCTGTCGTGAACGGCGACGGAAGGGACGGGCGGCGGCGGCAGGACGAAATCGGTCATCGGCTCTTGGACTTTCGCGCTTGCTGTGATTCTGTTTTGCCGTGCGCGGCGAAGCGCACATTCCTCCCAATTCCCCGGATCGGCAAGAAGCGACATCGAGAAACGGGCCAATCGGTGAAAAATTGCGGTCCCTGCCATGGCCCAAGCTTGAAACGTCTTGGGATGCGGTTTAGGCCCATGACACTTCACCAGGGAACAGGCCTGCCATGCTTGACATCAAGTGGATTCGCGAGAACCCCAACGCTCTTGTCGATGCACTGACGAAGCGTTCGTGGTCGCAGGCCGAGGCGAAGTCGACGGTAGATGACCTTGTCGCCCGCGATGAGGCGCGCCGCGCCCATGTGCTGAAGCTCCAGCAGGCGCAGGAGCGCCGCAATGCCGCCTCCAAGGAGATCGGCAAGGCCATGGCCGCTAAGGACATGGAACTGGCCGAGAAGCTGAAGGCCGAGGTGGGTGACATCAAATCCTTCATCCAGGACGGGGAGGCGGAAGAGCGCCGTCTGGACAAGGCGTTGAACGACGCGCTCGCCGTGATTCCCAACCTGCCGCTGGACAATGTTCCGGTGGGCAAGGACGAGAACGACAATGTCGAGTTGCGCAAGGTCGGCAAGGTCACGCCGCCTCCCAACTGGGCGCGCGAGCATTTCGACCTTGGCGAGGCGCTCGGGCTCATGGACTTCGAGCGCGCGGCGCGGCTGTCCGGCTCGCGCTTCACGGTGCTGAAGGGCCAGCTCGCGCGGCTGGAACGGGCGCTCGGCCAGTTCATGCTCGACCTGCACACGACCGAGCATGGCTACACGGAGGTGCAGGTGCCTTTGCTGGTGCGCGACGATGCGCTGTTCGGCACCGGCAATCTGCCGAAATTCGAGGAAGACCTGTTCTTCGTGCCCCATGGCGAGAACAGGCTGGGCCTCATTCCCACCGCCGAAGTGCCGCTCACCAATCTGGTGCGCGAGGAGATCACAGCGCATGAAAAGCTGCCGATGCGCTTCACCGCGCTGACCCCGTGCTTCCGTTCGGAGGCCGGTTCCGCCGGCCGCGACACGCGGGGCATGCTGCGCCAGCACCAGTTCTACAAGGTCGAGATGGTGTCGATCACCGACGCCGAAAGCTCGATCGAGGAGCACGAGCGCATGACGGCCTGCGCCGAAGAGGTGTTGAAGCGCCTGGGCCTGCCGTTCCGCACCGTCGTGCTGTGCACCGGCGATATGGGCTTCGGCGCGCGCCGAACCCACGACATCGAAGTGTGGCTGCCGGGGCAGAAGACCTATCGCGAAATCTCCTCCTGCTCGGTCTGCGGCGATTTCCAGGCTCGGCGCATGAATGCCCGTTACAAGGACAAGGACGGCCGGGGCAACCTGTTCGTCCATACCCTGAACGGTTCTGGCGTGGCCGTCGGCCGCGCGCTGATCGCGGTGATGGAGAATTACCAGAACGAGGACGGCTCCATCGCTGTTCCCGATGCCCTGCGGCCCTATATGGGCGGTCTCGAAAAGATCGAAGTGAAATAATGCGCATCCTGCTCACGAACGACGACGGCATCCATGCCGAAGGCCTTGAATCGCTTGAACGTATCGCCCGGACGCTGTCGGACGATGTGTGGGTCGTGGCCCCCGAGAACGACCAGTCCGGCTATGCGCACTCGCTGTCGATCTCGGAGCCGCTGCGCCTGCGCAAGATCGGCGAGAAGCGCTATGCCGTGCGCGGCACGCCGACCGACTGCGTGATCATGGGCGCCCGCAAGGTCCTGCCCGGCATGCCGGACCTCGTTCTGTCGGGTATCAACTCCGGCTCCAACATCGCCGACGACGTGACCTATTCGGGAACGGTGGCCGGCGCCATGGAAGGTACGCTGCTCGGTATTCGCTCGATCGCCTTGAGCCAGGCCTACAGCCATGACGGCGAGGAGCGCGTCGTGCCTTACGAGACGGCGGAAGCGCTTGCGCCTGCCCTGTTGAAGAAGCTTCTGGCCATGCCGCAACAGGAAGGCGTGCTCATCAACATCAACTTCCCCAATTGCGCGCCGCAGGACGTGAAGGGAACGCAGGTGACATCGCAGGGCAAGGTCGTTCATCGCCTGTGGATCGACGAGCGCCGCGACGGGCGCGGCCTGCCATATTACTGGATGCGGTTCGGCCGGGGCGAAAGCAACGGCAAGGCCGGCACCGACATTCATGCGATCGAGAACGGCCATGTCTCGGTCACGCCGCTGCAACTCGACTTCACCGCCTACGAAATCCGCGATCAGTTGACCAAGGCTCTGGCATGACGGACGACGATCGCGAGGGGTTTGCCGCCTTCCTGCTGCGCCTGCGCGGCAAGGGAACCGTTCCCAAGGCGCTCATCGCCGCGATCGAGGCCACGCCGCGGCGCGGCTTCCTTGCACCGCAGTTCAGCGCGGTCGCCTGGTCGGAGCGCATGCTGCCGATCGAGTGCGGCGAGGCCATCGAGGGCGCCGACATCCAGGCGGCCATCCTCGCCGCCATGGCGTTGGAAACGGGCATGCGGGTCATGGAGATCGGCACCGGCTCGGGCTACACGGCCGCCGTCATGTCCCGGGTGGCCGGGCGGGTGGTGACCGTCGAGCGCTACAGGACGCTGGCCGATCAGGCGCGCCAGCGCTTCGAGGCGCTCGGCATCTCCAACGTCATCGTGCGCCATGCCGACGGGTCCAACGGCCTGCCCAACGAGGGGCCTTTCGACCGCATCGTGGTTTGGGCAGCCTTCGAGAGCCTGCCGCGTTTCCTGCTCGAGCAACTGTCCAGCGGCGGCGTGGTGATAGCGCCGATCGGGCCGGAGGAGGGCGAGCAGGTGGTGGCCAAGCTGACCAAGGTGGGCAGCCGTTTCGAACGCGAAGACATCGGCATCGTGCGCCTTCAGCCGATCCTTCACGGCATCGCAGCCGTCATTTGACCACAGCTTTTAAGAAAATTTCCGCTGAATTTAATGGTTTAACCGACCAGTAACATTAACGCGCTTTAATCGTACCCAGTTCGTTCCGGGTCAGCGCGGGTAGTGTCATGCAGTTCAGCGTTTTGAAGGCAAAAGGGCGCAATCTGGCGCGAGGTTGTGCCGTCCTCGTGATTGCCGCCGCAGCATCGGGTTGCAGTTCGGGCGCAATGCGCTTCGCCGATGGGTTGGATGGCATCACCACGGCCTCGACGCCGCAGGCCAATGTCGGCAACTACGGGCAGGCTTCCCAGCCATACCCCGGCGATGTCGCTGCCCAGCCTGTGTCGACGGGCGGTGGCTACAGCTCCGGTTCGGTCGGACGCTCTTCGCTGCCGCCGCCTTCGCAGCCTTCCGTCGCACAGGCCCAGCCGGCTCCTGCGCCGGCCCCGGTTCAGGTGGCTTCCGCTCCGGCGGTCGATACCACGACAACCGGGACCGTCCGTCAGGCGCAGCCCGCGCCGACACCGTCCAACAAGCCGTTCCAGTCCGCCGGCGAAGAGACAAAGCGACTCGCGAATGCGCCGACACTCACCCAGCCCCAGCAGGTGGCGGCCCAGCCGCAGCCAGCCAAGCCGGCCGCTGGCGGCAGCTACACGGTGCAGCAGGGCGATACGCTGTCGGCAATCTCGCGCAAGACCGGAGTGAGCGTGGCTGCGTTGCAGCAGGCCAACGGACTTGCCGACGGCAATATTCGCAGCGGCCAGACCCTCAAGCTCCCGGGTGCGGCAGGTGCGGCGGCGACCACGACCACGGTGGCGGCTGCAAAGCCGGCCAATGTCGATCCGGTCAAGACAGCCTCCACGCCGCCGGTCGCCCAGCAGCAGACACCGAGCGAGAAGCTTGCCTCCTACACGCCTCCCAAGCAGGCGACCAAGGCGGTCGAGCAGGTCGAGGACGACGGCGCGGTCGCTCCCGATTCGACCGGCATCGGCAAGATGCGCTGGCCGGTGCGGGGCAGGGTGATTTCCGGCTTCGGACAGGGCGGCGACGGCATCGATATCTCGGTGCCGAAGGGCACGCCGGTCAAGGCGGCCGAAAACGGCGTCGTCATCTATGCCGGCGATGGCCTCAAGGAGTTCGGCAATACCGTTCTGGTGCGGCACGAAAACGGGTTGGTCACGGTCTACGGCAATGCCAGCGAGTTGAACGTCAAGCGCGGCCAGACGGTCAAGCGCGGCGAGCAGATCGCGCTTTCGGGCATGAGCGGCAACGCCACGTCGCCCAAACTGCACTTCGAGGTTCGCAAGAATTCGGCGCCGGTCGATCCGTCGACCCTCCTGGAATAACAGGAACGACCCGTAGCGGGCCGCCTGACCTCCAGTCCGGCCCGCCCGCTCGACCCGCCCTTGCAAAAGGGCGGGTTTTTCAGTTGGCAGGAAAGGAGGGACGGAAAGGCGGTGGCCGCTTCTCCGTCCGATGTTCGATCAAACCGCCGGATCGGCTGCGCGCGATTTGCCGGTCGCATGGGGATCCAGCGGCTTGCCCAACCGGCCGGCCAGGTCCTGAATGAATTGCCAGGCGACGCGGCCCGAGCGGCTGCCGCGCGTGGTCGCCCATTCCAAGGCCTCGGCACGCAGGTTTTCTTCCTCCACGTCCAGCCCGTAATGGCCGGCATAGCCGCTCACCATGGCCAGATAGTCGTCCTGCGAGCATTTGTGGAACCCGAGCCACAGGCCGAAGCGATCCGACAGCGACACCTTTTCCTCCACGGCTTCCGAGGGATTGATGGCGGTCGAACGCTCGTTGTCGATCATGTCGCGCGGCAACAGGTGCCGACGGTTCGACGTCGCATAGAAGATCACGTTGTGAGGACGCCCCTCGACACCACCCTCCAGCGCCGCTTTCAGGGACTTGTAGGAGGTGTCGTCGTGGTCGAACGAGAGATCGTCGCAAAAGAGGATGAAGCGATAGGACGCGGCCTTCAGGATGGACATCAGCTTCGGCAGCGTGTCGATGTCCTCGCGGTGAATCTCGATCAGCTTCAGGGGCTTGTCGGTTTTGGCCGAAGCGTTGACTGTCGCGTGGGCAGCCTTGACCAGCGACGATTTGCCCATGCCTCGCGTGCCCCACAGAAGCACGTTGTTGGCGGGCAGGCCCGCGGCGAAGCGCTCGGTGTTGTCCACCAATATGTCGCGCACCCGATCCACGCCCTTGATCAGGTCGATGTCGACGCGGTTGACGCTGTGCACCGGCTCCAGAAACGACATTTCGGCCTGCCATACGAAGCAATCGGCCGCTTCGAGGTCGCTCGGCGGCGCCTGCGGCGGCGCCAGGCGGTTCACGGCCTCGATCAGGCGGTCGAGCTTGCGGGTGAGGATATCGATGTTGTTATCGGTCATGGGTAATATTGTTTCGTATCTGTCAATTGAGGAACGAACAGGCTGTAGCACGCACGGAATGGAGCGAAAAGCGCGGGATTGGCCGCCGAGCGCGGTTGCAATGGCTGCTTGAGCGACTATATTCCGGCCGGATTTTCTGGCCGGATTGCGGCTTTCCTTACAATCCAGGAGTTGTTCATGTTCGTGACCCCGGCATACGCGCAGGCCGCAGGCGGCGCACCCGATATGTTCGTCAGCATACTGCCTTTCATCCTCATTTTCGTGGTAATGTATTTCCTCATCATCCGCCCGCAGCGCGCGCAGATGAAAAAGCGCGGCGAGATGCTCGCGGCCATTCGTCGGGGCGATACGGTGGTTACCGGCGGCGGTTTCGTCGGCAAGGTGACCAAGGTCATCGACGACAACGAGCTCGAGATCGACCTGGGCGGGATGAAGGTGACTGCGCTGCGCTCGACCATCGCCGACGTCCGCGTCAAGGGCGAGCCGGTGGCGAACCAGAACGCCAAGAAATAACCGTAATGCGGGCCGATGGCCCCATTGCATAGCCTACGGGCACGCCAACAGGTTCTCGACTTATGCTTTATTTCTCGCGCTGGAAGACGTTTTCGATCTGGGCCGTCGTCCTGCTGGGCGTGCTGCTTTCCCTGCCCAATATCTATCCGCAGTCGCTGATCTCCTCGCTGCCGAGTTGGTTCCCGACCAAGCAGATGACGCTCGGCCTCGATTTGCAGGGCGGGTCGCACATCCTGCTCAAGATCGATACCAACGACCTGATCAAGGCCCAGTTGGAAAGTGCGCGAGACGAAATCCGGACACAGCTTCGTGATGCGCGTATCGGCTATACGGGCCTGTCGGGCACCGGCAAGGTCGTGCAGGTGCGCATCCGCGATGCCGGCCAGGTAGCGGCCGCCAAGGCGGCGCTGACATCGCTGACCACGCCGGTTTCCTCCGGCCTGTTCGGCTCCGGCAGCGTAACGGAAATGTCCATGGACGAACCGGAGCCCGGCGTGCTCCGCTTCACCATGACGGATGCGGGCATCCAGTATCGCACCGCCACGGCGTTGAACCAGTCGATCGAGGTGGTGGGCCGCCGCGTCAACGAGCTCGGCACCACCGAGCCGATCGTCCAGCGTCAGGGCGACGACCGCATCCTGGTCCAGGTGCCCGGCCTGCAGGACCCGCAACGCCTGAAGGATATTCTGGGCCAGACCGCGAAGCTGACATTCCAGATGGTCGATCAGACGGTGCCGGTGCAGGAAGCCATGGAAGGGCGTCCGCCGGCAGGCTCCACCGTCATGTTCTCGCGCGATGATCCGCCGATCCCCTATCTCATCGAGAACCGGGTGATCGTTTCGGGCGAGAATCTGGTGGACGCACAGGCGACCTTCGACCAGCGCACCAATGAGCCGGTGGTTTCGTTCCGCTTCGATTCGAAGGGCGCCTCGCGCTTCGGCCAGGCGACGCAGCAGAACACCGGCAAGCTGTTCGCCATCATCCTCGACAACCAGGTCATCTCGGCGCCGCGCATCAATGAGCCGATCCTCGGCGGGTCGGGCCAGATTTCCGGCTCCTTCACGCCGCAGAGCGCCAACGATCTCGCCGTTCTGCTGCGCGCCGGCGCGCTTCCGGCCACCTTGACCATCGTGGAAGAGCGCACGGTCGGCCCGAGCCTCGGCGCGGATTCGATCAGCGCCGGCAAGTTCGCCTCTGCCGTCGGCGCCATTCTGGTCATCGTCTGCATGCTGCTGGTCTATGGCAGGCTCGGCCTCATCGCCAATCTGGCGCTGGCCGCCAACGTGGCCATGATGATCGCCATCCTGACGGCGCTCGGCTCGACACTCACGCTGCCCGGCATCGCGGGTATCGTGCTGACGATGGGCATGGCGGTCGATTCCAACATCATCATCTTCGAGCGCGTCCGCGAGGAGCGATCCTACGGGAAATCCATCGTCCAGTCCTTCGATCAGGGCTTCAAGCAGGCGCTTGCCACGGTGGTGGACGCGAATCTGACAACCTTCATCGTGGCGGTGATCCTGTTCTACATCGGCACCGGCCCGGTGCGCGGCTTCGCGGTCACGCTCGGCATCGGCATCGTCACCACCGTGTTCACCGCCTTCACCCTGACGCGCTGGATGGTGGCATTCTGGATCAAGCGCGCACGGCCCACCGAATTCCCCAAGGGCCTCGTGCACTATCTGCCGCTGGAACCGTCGCTGCCGTTCATGCGCTTCCGCAACTGGGCCTTTGCCCTGTCGGGTGCCGTCTCAGTCGCCATCGTTGCCATGATGTTCGTCACGGACTTCAACTACGGCGTCGATTTCAAGGGCGGGTCGATGATCGAGATCCAGGCGAAGTCGCAGCAGGCGGACGCCGCCGATGTGCGCTCGCGCCTGGAGGAACTGAATCTCGGCGATGTGCAGGTGCAGGAATTCGGCAACGAAGGCGAACTGATGGTGCGCGTCGCCGCACAGGATGCCGGCGACAATGCCGAGCAATCCGCCGTGGAGAAGATCAAGAGCGAATTCGCGGAGGATTATGATTTCCGCCGGGTCGAAACCGTCGGCCCGACCGTCTCCAGCGAACTGGCCAAGACCGGCACCATCGGTATCCTGGTCTCGATGCTGGCGCTGCTGATCTACATCTGGTTCCGCTTTGAATGGCAGTTCGGCGTCGGCGCGGTGGTTTCGACCGCCCATGACGTGATCGTCATCGTCGGCATCTATGTGTTCTTCGGGCTGGAGTTCAATCTCTCCAGTGTTGCAGCCATCCTGACAGTGGTCGGTTATTCGATCAACGACACCGTCGTGATCTATGACCGCATTCGCGAAATGCTGCGAAAATACAAGAAGATGCCGATCGAAGAAGTCATCAATCTGGCACTCAACCATACGCTGTCGCGTACGATCCTGACGGGCCTGACCGTGTTGCTGGCGTTGCTGTCGCTGTATCTCTACGGCGGCGAGGTGATATCGTCCTTTGTCTTCGCCATTATCGTCGGCGTCTTCGTGGGCACCTATTCGTCGGTGTTCATTGCCGGCCCGATGCTGATCCTGTTCAAGCTGCGTCCGGGCCTGTTCGAGAAGGAAGACACGTCCAAGAAGGGACCGTCATCCACGATAGCTCCCGCCTCGGGCGGCTGAGCGAATGGCTGCGGAAGGCAAGGGCCGGCGGTGATTGCAGATGGGGCAGGGCATCGTCATACGCGAAGCGCATTTCCCCGGTCGTGCGCCCATTGAGGCATATGGCAACGGCGGATTCCGCTTTGCCGATATGTCGCACAAAGGGTCGATCCTGTGCCTTCCCTCCGGCATCTATGGCTGGGAGCCGCAGGATCCGGCCAGGCTGACCGCCGATGATTTCAGCCGCCTCCTCGCGGAGGCGGCCGATGTCGAGATTTTCCTGGTCGGCACCGGCCCGGATCTGCGCCCCATCCCGCGGGACTTGCGCGCGACGTTGAAGGAAGCGGGCATCACCTCCGACCCGATGTCGACCGGTGCGGCCGTGCGCACCTACAACGTGCTGCTTGCCGACGACCGCGCCGTTGCGGCCGCACTCATCGCCGTCGACTGATTCCATGGAAAACGCTTCGTCACTGGTCACGCAGGCCGTGCGCGAGGCCGATCACGACCGCTATCTGACCACTCTCTACGCTCCGCCTGGGAAACGCGCGCCGCTGATGGCGCTTTATGCCTTCAACGCCGAGATTGCCGGGGTGCGCGACCGTATCAGGGAGGCCCTACCGGGCGAGGTTCGGCTGCAATGGTGGCGCGATATGCTGGCCGCCCCTTATCCAGGCGAAGAAACCGGGCAACCGGTTGCCGACGCTCTTCGCGCGACAATCAAGGACTACAGCCTGCCGCTGCCTGCCTTCGAAAACTATCTCGAAGCCCGGATTTTCGACCTTTACGACGATCCGATGCCCTCGCGCACCGATCTCGAAGGCTATTGCGGCGAAACGGCGTGCACCCTCATACAGTTGGCGTCCGTGGTGCTCGACCCGGACAAGGCGTCCGGCTTTTCCGAACTGGCGGGGCACGCCGGCTGCGCGCAGGCCATGACCGGTCTGCTTCTGCTTTTGCCGCTGCATCGGGCGCGGGGCCAGTGCTACATCCCGGCAGATCTCCTCCGGGCGGTCGGTACTTCACCGCAGGATTTCATCAAGGGCGAGAACGCCGAAACGGCGAAGCGCGCCGTGGCGGCCATGGTCGCGCTGGCGAGGGAGCATCTGTCGGCTTTCGAGAAGAATGCAGCATCGCTTCCCGAGACATTGCGCCCGGCCTATCTGCCGCTGGCCATGACATCCGCCTGGGTGCGGCGCATGGAGGGCAGGGAGAGCGCCGTTCTCGACGGCGGCATCTCACTTTCGCATCTGCGCCGTCATTGGCTTTTGTGGCGCCATGCCATGCGGGGCTGGCGGTAGCCGCCGGAAGGTTATTCGGCGGCCTTTGTAACTTCGCCCGTGGCCAGCCATGCGCCGCAATCCTGCAAGGCGCGCGCGGTCATGGCTCGCTTCTTGGCCAAGGTCTTTTCCTTGCCGCGCAGGCGCTTGCCTTCGACTTTCGGCACCTCGACGGGCGGGAACAGGCCGAAATTGACATTCATGGGCTGGAACGAGCGCTTGCCGGGCTCGTCGTCCGAGACGATGTGGCCGCCGGTGATGTGGTTGAGCAGCGCACCGAAGGCGGTGGTGACCGGCGGAGCTGAAAGCGGACGGCCCTGCCGCGCGGCAGCGGCGAAGCGTCCGGCCAGCAGGCCGATGGCGGCGCTTTCGACATAGCCTTCGCAGCCGGTGATCTGGCCGGCAAAACGCAGGCCCGGCCGTGCCTTCAGTTGAAGCGTACCGTCCAGCAGTTCCGGCGAATTG
This sequence comes from Aquamicrobium terrae, assembly GCF_040545735.1. Taxonomy (GTDB): domain Bacteria; phylum Pseudomonadota; class Alphaproteobacteria; order Rhizobiales; family Rhizobiaceae; genus Mesorhizobium; species Mesorhizobium terrae_A. Next base: position 69,893 of record NZ_JBEPML010000009.1, on the reverse strand, counting down.
ATATAGGTGTTGCGGTGCAGCCCGCCCAGCCGGGCGAACTCGGCATTCTCCAGCCCCGGGATGGTGCGGAAGATGGCGACCTGCTCGCCATGCTTCAGCTTGGTCTGGAAGCCGACCATGTTGTAGAGCGTGCCGAGCGCGTTGTCCTGCCGCAATTGCACGACGGCATAGGGCTTCACGGTCGGGTTATGGGCATTGGTGAGGCCCATGGGCTTCATGGGGCCGTGGCGCAGGGTTTCCGGGCCACGCTCCGCCATCACCTCGATCGGCAGGCAGCCGTCGAAATAGGGGGTGCCTTCCCACTGCTTGAACTCGGTCTTGGCGCCGGCGAGAAGCGCCTCGATAAAGGCATCGTACTGGGCTTTGTCCATCGGGCAGTTGATGTAGTCCTTGCCGGTTCCGCCGGGGCCGACCTTGTCGTAGCGCGACTGGAACCAGGCGACATTCATGTCGATGCTGTCGAAATGGATGATCGGAGCGATCGCATCGAAGAACGCCAGCGCGTCGGCGCCCGTTTTCGCGGCAATGGCCGCAGCAAGGTCCGGGGCCGTCAGTGGGCCGGTCGCGATGATCGCCTGGTCCCATTCCTCGGGCGGCAGCGACGACACCTCTTCCCGCACGATGGTCATGAGCGGATGTGATTCCAGCTTCGCCGTCACAGCTTGGGAGAAGCCGTCGCGGTCGACCGCCAGCGCGCCGCCGGCCGGGACCTGATGGGTATCTCCCGATTCCATGATGAGCGAGCCGGCGAGACGCATCTCGGCATGCAGGAGCCCGACCGCATTGGTCTCGGCATCGTCCGAGCGAAACGAGTTGGAGCAGACGAGTTCGGCCAGGCCCTCGGTCTTGTGGGCGTCGGTGCCGCGCACGGGCCGCATTTCGTGGAGGATGACGGGGACGCCGGCCTGCGCCGCCTGCCAGGCGGCCTCCGATCCGGCAAGGCCGCCGCCGATGATGTGAACGGGCTTGATGCTCATGCCGCGCACTTAATCCTTTGGCTGGTGGAATGCAATGTGCGGCACGCTTGGCCGTGGGGTCCCGAAACGACAACACCCGCCGGGGGAGGAGGTCCGGCGGGTGTCGTTTGGGTGGTCGATCCTAGGGAGGAGGAGAAGATCGACCGATCGTCGTTGCCGGGGAGGAGGTCGGCTTCGACGAAACTCTTTGCTCCAGGGGGAGCTAAATCTCGGGTTTTAACAGCGCCCGCCGGGGGAGGAGGTCCGGCGGGCGCCGTTTGGGTGGTCAGCCTTTATTGGGAGGAGGAGGGGCTGACCTTATCCATCGGGGCGGGGAGGAGGTCGCCTCGATGAAATCTCGTTCCTAGAACACCCGGCGCACGACCTGTTCGATCTCGTGGCGCGATATTCCAAGATCATCGAGCTGGCGGTTAGACAGACGATCCAGCTCATGTACCGTGTTGCGGTAAGCACGCCAATTGCGATAGCTGCGGATCAGGTTCATCGTCTTTTACCAGCGAAACTGTTCGGGGTGATGGCCACCCCGAAGGGGTTAGACCGACTTGCGGGCTACGAAGTGAATGTCGCCGCGGCTGATGCCGAGGTCGTTCAGTTCACGGTTGCTCAGGCGGCTCAGCTCGGAAACGGTTTCCCGATAGCGGCGCCAGTTGCGGTAATTGCGGATCAGGTTCATGGTCTTGCTCGTCTTATTGTTCTTGCGGTTTCTGTCGTCTTCGTACGCAGCTTAGATACGACCGACCGGCGGGCTTTGAAAGAGCGGATGATGCATGGCAGCAATGCGTTTTGTGCAATGCAATATCCTGACGGTTTCACACCCGTGACATAAAAAGGCCAAATTCGAAAAAGGACGTTTGAACAACGGCTTGGAAATGATGCTTTCTAAATCGACTAATTTAATGGAAAAGGCATGATGGCCCGCTACGTTGTGCGGCTTCGGCAAGACGTCGAGCGCTGGACCAAAGCCGGGCTGATTGACCGTTTGACGGCAGCGAAACTGGTCGCCGATGCAGAGCGGCGGGACCGCAATTCCTTCGGGTCCGGCACCGTGCTGGCCATGATGGCGACGCTGCTGCTCGGTGCGGCGATCCTCATCTTCGTCGCCGCCAATTGGGAAGCGTTTCCCCGGCTCTTGCGGGTCGCTGTGTTGTTTGCGCTGATAATCGGCGGTTACGTCGGTGGCGCGGTTCTGAAAAGCAGGGATCACGACGCATTCGGCGAGGCGGCCTGGATCGTCGCGGCGGCGGCCTTCGGTGCATCCATGGCCTTGATCGGGCAGATGTATCACATGTCCGGCGACGAGTCGGCCGCCATGCTGACCTGGTGTGCCGCCACCGCTGTCGCGGCCCTTGTCCTGCGCTCCGGCCCGCTCACCGTGGCGGCGGTCGGCATTGCCGATGCATGGCTCGCCGGTTCGCTCCTGGGCGGCCTGCGCACGCTCTCCAACCTGGAGACGCCCCTTCTGTTCCTGCCGATTGCGGCGGCCCTGTTCGCCATTTCCTATTGGACGCGCAGCCAGGCCGCGCGCCATCTGATCCTGCTGTCGCTCGTCGCCTATGTCACATGGCTGGCGGCGGATGGCGATGCCTTCGAGGTCGGCTTCCTGATGGCCTGCGTTTCGGCGGGCATTTTTGCGGTTGCGCATATCGCGCCGCGCGAAACCGACAACATCGTGCGCATCAACGGCCGCTTGCCGCTGCATGCCCTGATCGCCTTCTTGGTGGCCATGGCGCTGATCCAGGTCGAACTGGAAGGGGGACCCGGCTTTATAATAGCGGCCGCCGTAACCCTGGCCGGAATTGTCGCAGCCCTTCTTCTGCAAGGACCGCAGAGCCGCGGGCTGCGCGGGCTTGCCTATCTGGCCTTCGCCATCGAGCTGTGCCTGATCTATGGCATCACCATGGGCACGATGCTGGGGACTGCCGGCTTCTTCCTGTTCGCCGCCGTGCTGCTGGGCATTCTTGCCGCGCTCATCATTCGGCTTGAAGGCCGGATGGGCCGGTCGCAGGCCGAAAGGAGCGGGGCATGAACAATGGCAAGAAGCTTGTCCTGTCCGCGCTGTTGCTGGCGCTCGTCCAGGTGGGGTTCCTCGGCTGGATGATTGTCGGCCGGGCCGCCGTCCTGCGCGACGGCCGCGAGGTGTTGCTGAAGGTCGAGCCTGTCGACCCAAGGGATCTGCTGCGCGGAGACTATGTCATCCTGAACTACGACATCTCGCGCCTGCCGCTCTCCATGATCGCCGACATCGGCGAGGTCCGGCACGATCTGGTCCCGACGCACAGCGTCACCGTGCGCCTGCGCAGGGAAGAGGATGGCTATTGGCGTGCCGGCGGCGCCTGGCTCAAGACACCGCCCAATCCGGCAGGAGCCGATGAAGTGGATATTGTCGGCCAGGTTCCGTCTCTGAACCTCGCGCATGTGGATGGAGAGGTCCGTGTTACCTATGGCATCGAGCGCTTCTATGTGCCCGAGGGCGAGGGCCGCGCCATCGAGCGCGACATGCGCGTGCGGCCCTTCGGCGTCCGGGCCGCTGTCTCGTCATCCGGTACGGCGCAGGTCAAGGCGCTGATGGATGGCGAAAACATGCTGTTCGAGGAGCCGCTCTACTGAGTTGGCCGTCTGGCGGCCGCGCGGCGGCGACGGGGCGTTATTCGTCCTCGCCGGCCTCGAGCGCCTTGCGGAACTCGTTGCGGTGATGGTCGGAGGCGAAATGCCGGCTCCAGGGATCATAAAGTTCCACGTCGGGACGGAATGGCTTGTCGGCGTTGCGCGGTGAAACGCCTTCACCCTTGTCGGATCGTGTCATCTTGATGCTCTGCTCTATCAGACCTGGGACAACGCCCTGTCGGCCTCCTGAAGACGATGCCTGCCGAATGGTCCGCGGGTGACGGCACGTTTCGCAGGCATCTTTGGATGCTGGTGCGCATGGAGGGACTCGAACCCCCACGCCTTTCGGCACCGGAACCTAAATCCGGGGCGTCTACCAGTTCCGCCACATGCGCGCGGCCTCGCCAATCCCATGAAGGCCGGTCGCTGTCAATGTGTTCAGTGACGGGAACGAGACCGCCCGGTGGCCGTTTTACATGCGCCCGCAACGGCGCGAAGATGGTTGAAAATTGGCCTCGCCTGTGACAAAAGGCGGATCGAATGTGACGGGATGCGACGATCCGCTTCTGCAAAATGTGAAAAGAAGTAGGAACAACAAAGACTTATTCACATTTTGGAGCGTTACCCGGATGATTGGGTCAAGCCTTGACCGGTTCATCCGGCTTCGCCCCGAAGCCAACCCCGGAAGAATGCACCGGCAGGCTGTGAACGGCAGGGGCCGTTTTGCAGTCTTATGGGTCAAGATAAAGGTTTGATGATGCAGGTCACCGAAACGCTCAACTCCGGCCTCAAGCGCGAGATTAAGGTCGTCGTGCCGGCTACCGACATGGAAGCCAGGCTCATGACGCGCCTGACCGATGCCCGGGGCAAGGTCCGCATCAACGGCTTCCGCCCGGGCAAGGTGCCAGTGCAGCATCTGCGCAAGGTCTACGGCAAGTCCTTCATGGCCGAAGTGGTCAATGAGATCCTCAACGACGCGCGCTCCATCATCACCGAGCGCGGCGAGAAGGCCGCCATGCAGCCCGAGGTCATCATGACCGAGGATGAGAAGGAAGCCGAGAAGATCCTTGAAGGCGGCGCCGATTTCGAATTCAGCCTCAACTACGAGGTCATCCCGCCGATCGAGATCAAGGACTTCGCCGACATCAAGGTGAACCGTCCGGTCTATGACGTGCCGGAGGCGGAGATCGACGAGCAGGTGCAGCGCGTGGCCGAATCCACCCGCAGCTACGAGCCGAAGGATGGCAAGGCCGCCGAAGGCGACCGCCTGACCATCGACTATGTCGGCAAGATCGACGGCGAAGCCTTCGCCGGCGGCACCGGCTCCGACCAGCCGCTGGTTCTGGGTTCCAAGGAATTCATTCCGGGCTTCGAGGACCAGCTCGTCGGCACCAAGGCCGGCGATGAAAAGCAGGTCGTCGTCACCTTCCCGGAGAACTACCAGGCTGCCAATCTGGCCGGCAAGGAAGCCACCTTCGACGTCACCGTCAAGGAAGTTGCCAAGCCGGGCGAACTGAAGATCGATGATGAGACCGCCAAGGCGCTGGGCCTCGAATCGCTTGATCGCCTGCGCGAGATCGTGCGCAGCCAGATCGAGAGCCAGTTCGGTTCGATCACCCGCCAGAAGGTGAAGCGCCAGCTTCTGGACCAGCTCGACGCCGCCTACGCATTCGAGGCGCCGTCCAAGCTGGTGGAAGCTGAATTCACCAACATCTGGAATCAGGTCAACCGCGACCTGGAGGCGGCCGGTCGCACCTTCGCGGATGAAGAGACCACCGAGGAAGAGGCCCGCGCCGAGTATCAGCGCCTGGCCGAGCGCCGCGTGCGCCTTGGCCTGGTTCTGGCCGAGATCGGCGAGAAGGCCGGCGTCACGGTTTCGGACGAGGAACTGCAGCGCGGCCTGTTCGAGCAGGTCCGTCGCTTCCCCGGCAACCAGCAGCAGGAAGTGTTCGAGTTCTACCGCAGCAACCCCGAGGCGCTGAACACGCTGCGCGCCCCGATCTTCGAGGAGAAGGTGGTGGACCACCTGCTCGGCGAGATTTCCGTGACCGACCAGAAGGTGAGCAAGGAAGAACTTCTGGCCGAGGACGAGGACGGCGAAGCTGAAGCCAAGCCGGCCAAGAAGAAGGCCGCGCCGAAGAAGGCTGCCGCCAAGGCCGAGGAAGGCGAGGCCGAAGCTCCGAAGAAAAAGGCTGCGCCGAAGAAGAAGGCTGAGAAGGACGCCGAGTAACGGCTCCCTTTCCCGGAAAACAGGAAGGCCGCCTTTCGGGCGGCCTTTTTTGTATCTGGGAATGGTGGAATTCAGACCGCTGCGTAGAGATGCCGGTTGGCGCAGAAGTGGCCGATGATCTCGGCGAGATCCGGTTCCGCGACCTGGCTCTGCGCCTTTTCACCGGTCATCCAGCAACGGGTGCGCTGGCGCTTTTCCTTCCAGCGTTCCGTCATGTTCTCGACCAGCAGGGGAAAGACCAGCACCTCGCACGGCACGTCGTGACCGCCGGACATTGTCTTGGCATAGAAATAGCGGCCGGCCTCGACGGGAGATATGCGGCCGGAAATGCCGGCTTCCTCATCGGCTTCGCGCGCCGCTGCATCGCACAGCGGCTCGCGCGCTTCCGGCCATCCCTTCGGCAGCACCCAGCGGCCGGTGTCGCGGCTGGTGATGAGCATGACCTCGACCACGCCGCCCACCTCGTGCCAGGGCAGGGCAGCCACTTGCAAACGGCATGGCACCGTGCCGAACAGCTTGCGCACCCTTTCGGCGAGATGTGCGTGAGATTGTGGCCCCGTCAGCATCGAAGCAGCGCCCGGATGGAATCATTTTGCCAGCTTGGTAAGCCTACGCCATTCATGGTGTAGGAAAAGTAAATCCGCTCACATTGGCCTTCCGGGCGCAGGCTGGGGTTTTCAGCCCACCTGATCGTCGGCGATCGGCTTCTGGTAGGTGAAACCCATGTCCCAGGGGAAATAGATCCAGGTATCCTGACTGACCTCGGTCACGAAGGTATCGACCAGCGGGCGGCCCTTCGGCTTGGCATACATCGTGGCGAAATGGGCCTTTGGCAGCATGGCGCGCACGATTCCGGCGGTCTTTCCGGTATCGGTCAGGTCGTCGACGATCAGGATCGACTCGCCGTCATTCTCGAGGAGAACCGGGCTGATCTCCTTCAGCACCTGCAACTGCCCCTGCGAGCTGTAGTCGTGATAGGAGGCGACGCAGACCGTCTCGATGACACGGATGCCCAATTCGCGTGAAATGACCGCCGCCGGCACCAGTCCGCCGCGAGTGATGCACACGATGGCCTTCCATTGCTGGCCGGCACCGGACAGCCGCCACGCCAGGGCGCGGGCATCGCGGTGGAACTGATCCCAGGATACCGGGAAAGCTTTGTCGGGAAGGGACATTTCGGGCACACTCCGCAGGCGCGCTGGAGCGCGCAGATGATATGGAATGCGGGCGGAATTAGCCGGAAATCCACATGCTTGGCAAGGGCCGGCTGCAACCGACCCCTGCTATTCAGCGCGACAGGAAGACGGTGACCGGTGCGGAACGCAGAATGGAGCGTGTGACTCCGCCAAAAAGCAGTTCCCGCAGCCATGAATGACTGTAGGCACCGAGCACCAGAAGGTCGGCGCCGCTGGCGGCCAGCCTATCCTGGATAAGGGTTTCCACCGACTGCCCTTGGGAATTGCGAACCGACACGCCCACCGATACGCCATGCCGCCCCAGGGAAGCCGCGATGCGGGAGCCTGCGGCATCCGGGGTGTCGTCGGAGCTTTCCGGCGGATCGATGATCAGTATGTCCGTCTGATCCGCCTCGATCAGGAGGGGCAGGGCGTCGAACGTCGCCCGCGCCGCTTCACGGCTGCCGTTCCATGCCAGCAGGACACGCCGGAAGGAGGAAAGGATCGGCCCGGAATGCGGCACCATCAGAACCGGCCGTCCGGCATCGTAGACGAGGCTTTCGACATCGGTTCCGTCGTCGCTTTCCACGTCGCGCTGGGCAGCGACGATCAGGTCCGCGGCGCGGACATTGGGCAGGCCCGCAAGCGTTCCGTCGCCGGAGAAGCTTTCAAGCGTTCGCCATTCGAAGGAAAGCCCTGCATCCTCGACGCGTTCGTGGAAGGTGCCGCGCAGCTTCAGCGTGGCTTCCTTGTTCAGTTCGGTAGAAACCTGGATGAAGTCGGTGTCAGGAAAGCCCGCCGCCGCCGTGTAGGGCACAGGCAGAACCTCGGCATGGATGCCGACGAGGTGAGCTTCGAGACGGGAAGCCAGCGGAATGGCGCAATCGAGTACGCGCTGAAATTCCTGCTCGCCCTGCAATATGGCTGCAATGGTCTTGAACGACATGGCCGGCCCCTTTTCGATAGAAAAATGGCCAAGCTAAACGCGCCGGAACGCTTCCGGTTCCGTGTCGCCTCAACTTGCTTCGCCAAGGTCCCTCACCATGGCCTCGACATCCTTGCGGGCTGCCTCCAGCGCATCCTCGGAGCGGGCGCGCACCACCAGCTCGGTCCAGAACTTGCCTTCGCCGAATTTCGGGTACGAACCAATGATGGTGAGCGGGTGCGCCTTCTGGATTTCCGACAGCGGGCCGCCGATGACGCCTTCGCCCAGGGGGCAGGGGACCGTAGCGGTCAGCATCTTCACGCCGGTCTTCAGCGTGGGGACGACCTTGTCCAGCATGGCCTGGAAGACGGACGGCACGCCGGCCATGACGTGGACGTTACCGATGCGGAAACCGGGGGCGACCGAGACGGGGTTTTCGATATGGGCGGCCCCGCGCGGCATCCTCGCCATGCGCTTGCGCGCCTCGGTGAACTCCATGCCGCGTTTCGCATAATGCGCTTCCAGCATGGCGTAGGCAGCGGTATCGTATTCACAGGGAACGTCGAAGGCCTTTGCTACCGAATCGGCGGTGATGTCGTCATGCGTCGGCCCGATGCCGCCGGATGTGAACACATAGGTATAGCGCTGGCGCACGGCATTGAGGGCCGCGACGATGTCGTCCTCGTCGTCCGGGACGATGCGAACCTCCTTCAGGTCGATCCCCACGGCAGTCATGATATCGGCAAGATGCCCGATGTTCTTGTCCTTGGTGCGCCCGGACAGGATTTCGTCACCAATGACGAGCATGGCGGCGGTGACAATCTCGGTCATGAACGACTCCTCGAACATTTTATCGCCTTCCCATAACCCGTTGGCGCGAACTGCGCAAAGATGCAGGATTTGTGAACGGTGTGTCGGCGCCGGGGTACTTTTCCATGAACATGCACCGCCCTAGATTGCCCCGGTATTCGAAGCGGACGTGGCGTCCGCGGCCGCAACCGTGGAGATGGAAATGGCGAAGGTGCTTGTCCTTTATTATTCGAGCTGGGGTCACATGGAGCAGATGGCGAAGGCCGCGGCCGAAGGCGCGCGCGAGGCCGGCGCCGACGTGACCGTCAAGCGGGTTCCCGAACTGGTGCCGCTGGAAGTAGCCAAGGCCGCCCACTACAAGCTCGATCAGGAAGCACCGATCGCGGAGCCGCTCGAACTGGCGGATTATGACGCCATCATATTCGGCGCCTCCACCCGCTTCGGCGCCATGGCTTCCCAGTTGAAGAACTTCCTCGACCAGACCGGCCCGCTGTGGGCCAAAGGCGCGCTGGTGAACAAGGTTGCTTCGGTGATGGCGTCCACCGCAACCCAGCATGGCGGCGCGGAGGTGGCCCTGATCAGCACGCAGGCCTCGCTCCAGCATCACGGCATGATCATCGTGCCGCTGTCCTATGCCTATCAGGGCCAGATGGGCAACGATGTGGTGCGCGGCGGCGCGCCCTACGGCATGACCACGACCACGGAAGGCGACGGTTCGCGCCAGCCTTCGGCGCAGGAGCTGGAAGGCGCGCGCTTCCAGGGCAAGCGGGTGGCCGAGATCGCGGCCAAGCTGCACGGCTAAGGCTCAAACGGCTTTGCCATGCAAGGGGGCGGCCACTGGCCGCCCTTTTTGCTTGGAATTGAGCCATCGAACAGAAATTGAACGGGACGGCTACTCCGAAACCTCCGTCTCCGGCCGGTCGCGGCCGTCGGAGAGTTCCTCGTGCCAGTTGCCGGAACTGTCCTCGTACTGGATGCCATCCGAGGTTCCGGAAATCTGTTGTTCCTGCGCTGCCTGTTCGGCAGCCCGAACCGCGGCCTCGCGGCTTGGAAAAGTCTCCGAATAGGTCGAGCCGACCTGATAGGCCCAGCCCCCGTCATGCTCGACGATTTTATAGACGACCTTCGCCATCCTCGTTCTCCGCTCATCACCTGTTGTAGAGGTGATTGCAGAACGCGGCGACCCGTCATTGGTTGCCTGACGTTTGTCAGGCCTGCTCCACCCAATGCCGCATGGTGGTGACCGAGCGCAGCAATTGCGGGGCTGCCTGGATCTCTTCGCCAAGAGCGGCTGCCGCACGCCAGCCCCAGCGCGGATCGGCAAGGAAGGCACGGCCGAGGGCGACCATATCCGCCCTGCCTTCGGCAACCACTGCTTCCGCCTGTCTCGGCTCGGTGATCAGGCCCACAGCGCGGACGGGAATGTCGGCGCCCTTGCGTACTGCTTCGGCCAGATCGACCTGGTAGCCGGGCCCGGAGGGAAGTTTCTGTAGCGGGGAATTGCCGCCGCTGGAGCAGCAGATATAGGAAATGCCTTCGCCCTTGAGCACCTTTGCGACTTCGATCGCATCATAGACGTCGAAGCCGCCTTGCACCCATTCCTTCACGGAAAGGCGGATGCCCAGCATGAGGGAAGGGGCGGCCTTGCGCACCGCGCGCGCAACCTCCACGGCAAAGCGTATCCGGTTTTCAAGCGAGCCGCCCCAACGGTCCGCCCGCCTGTTGGAGAGGGGCGACAGGAACTGGAAGATCAGGTAGCCATGCGCGCCGTGCAATTCGATGAAGTCGAATCCGGCATGTTCCGCCCTTCGGGCGGCCTGCGCGAAGTGATCGACCTCCTGCCAGATCTCGTCCTCGCTCAGGGCGTGTGGCGTCTGCCAGCCTTCGTCATAGGGGATCGCCGAGGCAGAGACGATCGGCCACGGGTCCTCGCCGGGCTGCAAGGGGCCGCCACCTTCCCAAGGCCGCCGGCAGGAGGCCTTTCGGCCGGCATGGGCGAGCTGGGTGCCGAATCTGGTGCCGGGCGCCGCCACGCGCCTTGCCGCATCGAGGGCACGCTTGGCCGCTGCCTCGTTGGCTTCGCTATAGAGCCCGAGGCAGCCATGGCTGATGCGGCCGCGACGCTCGACATTGGTCATCTCCACGGTGACCATACCGGCGCCGGACATGGCGAGGTTCATCCAGTGCTGGAGATGCCAATCGCTGGCCGAACCGTCATCGGCGGAATACTGGCACATGGGCGCCACGGCTATGCGATTTGGGAAGGCGAGATTTCCGAGCGTGATCGGCTGGAAAAGAGCTGCAGTCATGAATGGCTCCGTACAAGTCCTGGCTATTTAGGTTGAATGCCGCTTCGTTGCCACCCGCTGGGTTATCCGGAAGCTCCGAAATCGATTGGGGCAGGTGACCCTCCAGCGCGGTTGCCTATCTCCATCCGATGGCGCCATTCGCCAAAAGGAGACGCTGGCCGCCTGCCTCGGTTGGGCTACAGTTTCAGGTCGGAAGGTTCCCGGATCCAGCCAAAGGCCGGTTATGACGTTGGCGTCAACAAGCACAGGGCAGCGGTCGCAAGCGCTCGATATGGCCAAGGGTATCGCCATTATCCTGGTGGTCTATGGCCACTGCCTGCGCGGATTGTTGAGCGCGAACATCGTGCCGCCGGACTCCGGGTTGGTTCTTACGGACTATGTTATCTACACATTCCATATGCCGGTCTTCTTCTTCATATCCGGCCTCTTCTTCGCTGGTTCCAGAGACAAGCCGGCCGGAAGTTTCTGGCTGGGCCGTCTCAGGATGATCGTCTATCCATACTTCCTTTGGTCACTGGTGCAGGGCACCATTCAGGTCGCCCTGTCCGGTTCGAGCGCCGTCAACGCGACCGTCGGTGCCGACCGGTTGCTGGAAATCCTGTGGGTGCCTATCTCGCCCTTCTGGTTCCTCTACGCTCTGTTCTTTTGCAATGTCCTGGCTTACGTGCTTGCCATGTTGCGCACCGACATGCTGGCGGCGGGCGCATTCATCGCCTTTGTGGCCTTGCATTTCGCAGGCGCCGGCGTCGTTGGAGATATCGCCTACGGCTTCTTTTACTTCACGCTCGGCATGCTGGCTCGCGAACGCATCTGGCTGACTTTGCTGCCGGTTTCCCGGATGGCGACAGGTGCGCTTTGTGCCTTGTTCCTGCTGGCGGCAGTTGGCGCTTATTACGCCGGCATTCCGGAACGCCTGCCGGTTCTGGCTGCAATTCTTGGAATCGCCGCAATGCTGGCACTGTGCGCAAGGCTCGAACAGTCGAAGTCCTTTGAGGGGTTATGCGGTCTTCTGGCCCTGCTCGGTCAGTTTTCGATGTCGATCTATGTCCTGCATATTCTCGTGCTTGGCTTCGTCCGGACCGTGTTGTTACGGTTCATGGGAATAGATGACCCGGCCATTCTGATCCCGACCGCGACTGTGGCGGCGATAGCCATCCCGGTGCTCATCCAGATGGCGGCCATTCGGCTCCATCTCAACGACCTGCTTGGCCTGCCGAGTTCGGTGAAAATCAAGTCTATCAGGCGACAGGCGGTAAATTCCTGAAAGCAGACCAGATGGCCGGCAGCCCTGGGAATGCGACGATGGCTGCAAACATCTGTTGACGAATCCGCCCAAACCTCTGACAAACAGCCCGCGCGGACGTGGCGGAACTGGTAGACGCAAGGGACTTAAAATCCCTCAGCCTTCGGCTATGCGGGTTCGATCCCCGCCGTCCGCACCAGCCTGGGGCAGTCCCGTCAATCCTCTTCGACAAAGACCTCGTCGCGCTTTTTCTTGATGCTGGGCAGGAAGACCACGACCAGCACCAGCGCCGAAATGCCGAGCAGGGTGGCGCTGATCGGGCGGGTGAGGAAGGTTGTCGGATCGCCGCGCGAAAGGATCATGGCCCTGCGCAGATTCTCCTCCAGCAGCGGCCCCAGCACGAAACCGAGCAGCAGCGGCGCCGGCTCGCAGCGCAGCTTGAGCAGCACATAGCCGAGCAGACCGAAGAAAGCGACGGCATAGAGGTCATAGACGTTGGAGTTCACGCTGTAGACGCCGATCGAGCAGAACGCCATGATGATCGGGAACAGCACGTAGTAGGGGATCGTCAGCAGCTTCACCCACAACCCGATCAGCGGCAGGTTGAGCACGATCAGCATCAGGTTGCCGATCCACATCGAGGCGATGATGCCCCAGAACAGCGCCGGCTGTTCTGTCGCGACATTGGGGCCGGGCACGATGCCCTGAATGATCATGGCGCCGATCATCAGCGCCATCACCGGATTGGCCGGAATGCCGAGGGTGAGCATGGGGATGAAGGAGGTCTGCGCGCCGGCATTGTTGGCTGATTCCGGGCCCGCGACGCCTTCGATGGCGCCATGGCCGAATTCCTCCGGGGTCTTGGAGACGCGTTTCTCGACCGTATAGGAGGCGAAGGAGGCAAGGATGGCGCCGCCGCCTGGCAGGATGCCGAGCGCCGACCCCAGGACAGTGCCGCGCAGGATGGGGGCGACCATGCGCCGGACGTCGTCACGGGTGGGCAGCAGGCCCGTCACGCGGGCCATCAGCACGTCGCGCGATTTTTCGTTCTCCAGGTTGCGCAGGATTTCGGCGATACCGAACACGCCGACCGCCACCGCGACGAAATTCAGCCCGTCCGCATATTCGCGGATGCCCAGGGTAAAGCGCGGCGTGCCGGTGTAGATGTCGGTTCCCACCAGGCCGAGCAGCAGGCCCAGCACCACCATGGCGATGGCCTTGATGACCGAGCCATGGGCAAGCGCGATGGAAGAGACGAGGCCGAGCACCATCAGCGAGAAATACTCCGCCGCGCCGAATTTCAGGGCGATGACGGTGAGCGGCGGGGCAAACAGGGCGACGAGAAAGGTCGATACGGTGCCGGCGAAGAAGGAGCCGATCGCCGCGACGGCGAGGGCGGCCCCGGCGCGGCCCTTGCGCGCCATCTGATAGCCGTCGATGGCGGTCACGGCGGAGGACGATTCACCCGGCATGTTGATGAGGATCGCCGTGGTCGAGCCGCCATATTGCGCGCCGTAATAGATGCCGGAGAGCATGATCAGGGCAGAGACCGGATCGCCGATCTGGAAGGTGATGGGCAGCAGCATGGCGATGGTGGCCGTCGCGCCGATGCCGGGGAGCACGCCGATGAGCGTGCCGAGCAGCACCCCGATCAGGCAGAACAGGAGGTTCCACAGCGTGGATGCGGTGGCAAAGCCGAGGGCAAGATTGCTGAACAGATCCATGAGCTTGCCTTTAGAAGCGGAGCCAAGGCCCGAAGCGCACGAAAGGCAGCCCGAGCGCATAGCTGAAGACGATCAGTGCAAACAGCGTAAGCCCGGCCGACAGGATCAGGGCCGTCAGCGGCTTCATCTTCTGGCTGGCAAAGGACGCGATCAGGCAGGTGAGGAAGATCGACGGAACGAAGCCCAGCCCGCGCACCGTGAGGCCGAAGAAGATCGGCGCGGGAAGGATGAGCACCAGCCCGCGCCACGCGATGTGGCCGATCGGCTCGCTCTCGACCCGTATGGCATCGATCAGCACGACGACGCCGAGGAGGATGAGGATACCGGCCAGAACAAGGGGAAAGTAGCCGGGGCCCATCCGCAGCGCTGTGCCGAGTTCGAGATCAAGCGATTCGAAGGCGAAGAAGACACCGAGCCCGATGAAAAATACGGCGCACAGGCCGTTCGTCCTGTCGACAGACAAGGATTTCATGGAAATTCTCTACGGTGGTTGACGGGAAAGATCGTGGCAGGGCGGGAGGCCTTGCAGCCGCCCGCCCATGCTCGCCTCAGTCCGCGTATTGGCCGGCGGCTTCGATCACCGGCTTCCAGCGCGTGATTTCGCTTTCGACTTTTTCCTTCAATGCCGGAGGGGTCGCATCTTCCTGAGGCGAAGGCGCGGTGCCCAGTTCGGCGAAGCGGGCGACCACATTTTCATCCTTCAGGGCGAGTTGCAGGGATTTCGACAGCCGATCGACGATCTCGGCCGGTGTTCCCTTCGGCGCATAGAGGCCGTGCCAGATGGAGACTTCCATGCCGTCGACGCCAGCTTCCTTGGTCGTGGGCAGGTCCGGCAGCACCTCCAGCCGCTCGGGCGTGGTGACGGCATAGGCCTTGATGGTGCCGGCCTGGATCTGCTTGGTGGTGTTGGTGGTCTGGTCGCACATGATGTCGACCTGGCTGCCGAGCAGGTCGGTCATCGCCGGGCCGGTGCCCTTGTAGGGAACGGTGACCAGCGGCGTGTCGATGGCGCTCATGAACAGCATGCCGCACAGATGCGAAGCCGCGCCGATGCCGGCATTGGCCACGGTGACCGAATCCTTGTTGGCCTTGGCGTATTCCACCAGCGCCTTGAAGTCGGTCGGCTCGAGATCCTTTCGGGCCACGATGGTCATCGGCACTTCGGTGACGAGCCCGACATATTCGAAGGCGTTGAGCGTATCGTAGGGCAGCTTGCGATAAAGCGTTGCGCTGGTCGCCATGCCGATATGATGGAGAAGCAGCGTGTAGCCGTCCGGTTCGGCCTGCGCCACGCGCGCCGCGCCCAGCGTACCGCCGGCGCCACCGACATTCTCGACCAGAACCTGTTGCCCGAGATCCTTCGACATGGCTTCCGCGACGAGGCGCGTGACGGTATCCGTCGGCCCCCCGGCGGAGAACGGCACGATGACGGTGATGGGACGTTCCGGATAATCGGCCGCGTAGCTGTATGCGGCGGTCATAGAAAGCATTGCACCCATCGCCAGGGCGCCAACCAGTTTCTTCACGTTTTCCTCCCGGGTATCGTTTGCGTCTTGTATCTGCGATCCCATTGTCGTCTCGCGCAGACCCCAGTGCAGGAAACACGACATCCGGGCACCAGCGCAACACAACTATCGGACTATATACCGAGAAATAGAAACGTAAAATAGAAAGTCAAATCAAGAGATTAGGGCGGGCTCTCCGACATGACGCAGGGGCAGGCGGGGCGCTGGCGTCGACCTTTTCCCGCCTTGCGGGTGTCCCGCGATCCTTTTCTAGCCCCCGGCGGCGATCGACAGAACCTTGAACGGCGTGGTGATGACGATGTCGGCGACCGAGCCGACCGCTTGTCCGATGTCCTTGCCGATCGTGCTCATCGGGCTGCCGAAATCGCCATCTTCGGCCGCCGCCAGGCCCGCATGGGTCCTCAGGCTGTCGCCCAGCAATTGCACGAGGACCGGATTGTCGGCGAACTTGGCATGGTTGAGCCTGTCGCCGGAGCTGGCCTGCGTCAGATCGGCCACGATGACCCCGTAGCTGGCCAGATCGGCCGCATCGGAATAGTCGCCGACGCGCGGCTTGTCGCCCGAAATGAACGTGGAGAGCTGGAGGGCGCGGTCGTCGTCCGAGAGCAGCACGACGAAAGGCTTGTCGGGCTTGCCGTAACGCAGCATCTGCTTCTTGAACACATCGACGTCGATGTCCGGCGAAGCAAGCACGACATTGCCGAGCTTGCCGCCAAGGTCGCGGTCGCCGGCTATGGCGAGCTGGCGCAGGGTTTCCATCGTTACCCACGTGCCCATCGAATGGGCGATGATGTCGATGCTTTTGGCCTTGCTCCTGGCCAGCATGCGCAGCGTCGCCTCGAGATCGTCGCGCGCGGCGTTGGCGCTTTCCTTGTCGTAGAGATAACCCGTCGTCCTTGCGTTGGAAGCCCAGGAAAACAGGATGGGCGTCCCGTCATATTTCGTATCGTTCACGATCTGGGTGATGCGGTAGACGCCGTCATCGAAACCGTTGTTGAAGCCATGCACGAAGACCAGCACGCGCCGGTCCTTATGCCGGGCCACGTTGGCATCGATGGCTCGCGCGAACTGCGACGGTTCCTTGTAGAAGCTCACGCTTCGTGCTGTGAAATGCTTGGCCGGGTCGGCCTGAGCGCGACCCTTGGCGCGCTCGATCCTGCCGGTTTCATGGATACGGGGAACGGTCATGTCGACGCTGGCATAGGCCACGTTGGGGGAGCGGTCGCCACCGAACACGATGCGCGGCTGGTCGATCGACTGGCGTCTTGTGGTGGCCACGAAGATTTCGTGCTCGGCCGAAATATCGGAAGGATTGGCCGGAAAGGACGAGATATTGAGCAGCTCATGGCGGCTGGATGCCATGCATCCAGCCAGCAGTGCAGCAAAAGCGACAACGAACAAGGCTTTCAAGCGCACAGCACCGCTGCTCCCAATATGGCGCCCTATACTTGCGGCGCCGCCTGGACCTGCATCCGCAATATAGGCAGAAACCTGCCTGGTCCAGCCCTGCCTTGGATCTGTTCAGGCTTTAGAATGCGCTGGCGGCGGCCTGCTGTGTGACAAGCCGGATGCGGTCGGTGATTTCCCGGTCGCTGGCGAACCCGTCATCCTCGCGCAGGCGCTGGCCCAGCATGCGCACCAGAACCGGGTTGTCGGCGAACTTGGTGTGGTTGAAGGAATCCGCGCCCTTCGCCTTGGACAGGTCGACGACCGTCACGCCATAATCGGCCAGTTCCTTGTCGGCACCGGCATAGTCGCCGACGCGCGGGCGCGAACCGGCCAGCATGCCGGACAGCCGCAGCGCCCTGTCGTCCTGCGACAGAAGCAGGATGAACGGCTTTTCCGGTTTGCCGTAGCGGCGCATCTGGCTCTTGAACACGTCGACATCGATGTCGGGCGAGGCCAGCACCACGTCACCCAGCTTGCCGCGCAGGTTGCGGTCGCCGGTGATGGCGAGCTGGCGCAGCGCCTCCATCGTCACCCAGGTGCCCATCGAGTGGGCAACGATATCGATGCGGCGCGCACCGGTTTGCGACAGAAGGCGCAGTGTCACCTCGAGCTGGTCGCGCGCCACGCTGGCGCTCTCCTTGTCGTAGACATAGCTGGTGGTCGAGCCGCCCGAAGCCCAGGAGAACAGGACAGGCGTGCCCGGGTAGCCGGAATCGTGGGCGATCTGGGCCGCACGGTACACGCCGGCATCGAAGCCGGTGTTGTAGCCATGCACGAAAACCATGACGCGGCCGCCGCGCGCGGCAATATCGGCATTCAGCGCCTGGGAGAACTGCGGCCCCGTCTCATACCCGGCGGCATCGGAGGCCATGAAATATTTTGACGGATCGTCGGATCTGCCGCGCTTGCGGCGTTCGATCTGGCCGACCTTGTGCTCGCGTGGCACGGTGACGTTGACGCGGGCGAAATTGAGCGTGGCCGAGCGTTCCCCCTCGAACACCTTGGAACGGTCGGTGGAGCGCTTGCGCGTCGTGGCGATGAAGATCGAGTGGTTCCCGGCAATATCGGTCACTGCGGCGGGCACGAGGGCGCTGCCGAGGATTTCTTCCGATCTGTTGGTGGTGCAGCCGGCGACCACCAGGGAAAGCGCGATTGCAAGCAGGGTCTTCAAGGGCACTTCGATGTCCGTCGGTTTCGCCGTGGGCATGGCATGATGCCAGAGCCCCGCTTCCTCCACCCGCAGAACACGGCGGAAGTAAGTCAAAGCGTCGCTTAGATGAGGCTGGTCCGTTTGCGACAGGTTCGGTGTTGCGCAAATGCCAAAATCGCGGCAGGAACGGATGCTCATTCACGCCACAGGACCGCGCCATGACAAGCTTCGCCGACAGGGTTGGAACTGCTGCCCAGGCGATACGGGAGATTTTTCCCGAAACGCCTTTGCAGGAAAACGACTACCTGTCGCAGAAATATGGGGCGCGCATCCTGCTGAAGCGCGAGGACCTGACGCCGGTGCGCTCCTACAAGATCCGCGGCGCGCTGAATTTCTTCCGCAAAACGCTTGCCGCAGGCAACAAGGCCAGCCTGTTCGTTTGCGCTTCCGCCGGCAACCATGCGCAGGGCTTCGCCTTCGTGTGCCGCCATTTCGGCCGCAAGGGCGTGGTGTTCATGCCGGTGACGACGCCGCAGCAGAAGATCGACAAGACCCGCATGTTCGGCGGGGAGTTCGTCGAGATCAGGCTGATCGGCGACTTCTTCGACGATTGCTATCACGCGGCGCTGGAGTTCACCGAAACCGCCGGCGCTCACATGGTGCCGCCCTTCGACAGCCGCGACATCATCGAGGGACAGGCGACCATCGCGCAGGAGATCATCGAGCAGATCGGCACGGGAAGGGCGCCGGACATCGTCATGCTGCCTGTCGGCGGCGGCGGGTTGGCGGCAGGCGTGACCCAATATTTCGAGGCTGCCGGGCAGGCGCCGCGCTTCCTGTTCTGCGAGCCGTCGGGGGCTCCGAGCCTTGCCCGCAGCCTTGCCGAAGGCAGGCGCGTGAAACTGCCCCGCGTCGACAACTTCGTCGACGGGGCGGCGGTGGCGGAAATCGGCCGCGAGAATTTCCGGCTGCTAAAGGATTTTCCCGCCGAGACGGCGCGCCTCGTACCGGAAAACCGGCTGTGCGCGACCATGATCGAGATGCTGAACGTCGAGGGGGTGGTCCTGGAGCCGGCCGGCGCGCTCACCATCGACGCGCTGAAGGATTTCAGCCGCAAGGAAATCCGCGGCAAGACCATCGTGGCCGTGGTGTCCGGCGGCAATTTCGATTTCGAGCGCCTGCCCGATGTCAAGGAGCGGGCATTGCGCTTCGAAGGGCTGAAGAAATATTTCATCATCCGCCTGCCGCAGCGGCCGGGCGCCCTGCGCGACTTCCTGCAGATGCTCGGGCCCGACGACGACATTGCCCGTTTCGAATATCTGAAGAAGTCGGCGCGCAATTTCGGTTCGGTGCTGATCGGCATCGAAACCCGCGACAGCCGCAACTTCACCACGCTCCAGGCGAAGTTCGAGGCTGAGGGCGTGCAGTATCAGGACATTACCGAGAACGAGACGCTGGCGAGCTTCATCATATGAGCGGCAAGGCCGCGGGCGATGTCTACATCGTGCTGTTTCGCGGCGTCGGCGGCGCGACCCAGTTGCCGGTGGCAAAGTTGCGTGCGGCGCTCACGAAGGCCGGGTTTGGCCATGTCTCCACCTACATCAACAGCGGCAATGCCATTCTCGTCTCCGACACGGGCCGACAGGAAACACACAGGCTGATTGGCGATATCGCCCGCCGCGATTTCGGCTTCGACAAGGAGATCATGCTGGCCAGCCGCGACGAGTGGCAGCGGATCATCGACGCCAATCCGTTTCCGGAAGCCGCCGACAGCCCAACGAGGTTGCATGTCTTCGTATTGAAGGACGAACCGAAACAGAAGGATGTGGAGGCGCTACAGGCACGCGCGGCCGGTGAACGGCTCCATGTCAGCGGCAATATTCTCTATCTGCATGTGCCAGACGGTTTCAGCGCCTCCAAGCTGCCGCCGGTGATCGACCGCCTGCTGGGGACGGTGTCGACCGCGCGCAACTGGCGCACCGTCCTTGCGCTGGGGAAACTAGCTTCCGAAATCGGCTTGGCGGACTGACTGCCGTTTAGTGCGGCGTTCAGTTTGCCGCCACCACGTCAGCCGAAAAGCGCAGTTCGCGCATCGGCCGCACCTTGGCGGTGGTTTCGGCGTAGATCGGGTCGGCCTTGAACGCGTGCAAGGCGGCTTCGTTTTCGAACTCCGCATAGACGACGATGTCGATCTCGTTCTCGAACAGATCGACCTTGCGGTTCACGGTCACCTCGAAATGCCGGGAATGCGGGATGCGCCCGAGTTCCATCAGCCCGACGCGCACGGCTTCTACGTCCATGCTCGGCTTCACGGTGAAGAACACGATGTGCCGGATCAATTCGGCCTCCTGGGAATCGGTTCGGGAACGGCTGCCGGCATCGGCCGGGGGCGGACATCTTCTGGTCCGGAAGACCGCGTCGCGTCAACCGGCAGGATGTCGCGCCGGAAAATGGTGCAGGTGAACTAGCCGGTGACCATGCGCACGACGTTCTTCACGCTCGTCACCGACGCATCGATGTAACGGCCTCCATTGTAGAGGCCGTCCCAGATGATGAAGCAGGCGATGGTCACGATGATGATCACGTAGCGCATGGCCGCAGACTAGCCGAAATGCAACCCGGCAGCCAGATGGCTCAGCCGGGATGGGTCATGTCCTCTGGCCGCACCAGGCGCTCATAGTCGGCTTCGCTGACCAGGCCGGTCTTGAGCGCTTCCTCGCGCAGCGTCGTGCCGTTCTTGTGCGCCGTCTTGGCGATCTTGGCCGCCGCATCGTAGCCGATGGTCGGGGCCAGGGCCGTCACCAGCATCAGCGACCGTTCCAGCGAAGCCCTGATGTTGTCCTCGCGGGCCTCGATGCCGACGACGCAGTTGTCCGTGAAGGACACCGATGCGTCGGCCAGCAGCTTCACCGACTGGAGGAAGTTGTAGGCCATCAGCGGGTTGTAGACGTTCAGCTCGAAATGGCCCTGGCTGCCGGCGAAGGTGATGGCGGCATTGTTGCCGAAGACCTGCACGCACACCTGCGTCAGCGCCTCGCATTGGGTCGGATTGACCTTGCCCGGCATGATCGACGAGCCCGGCTCGTTCTCCGGCAGGGCAAGCTCGCCAAGGCCGGCGCGGGGGCCGGAGCCGAGGAAACGGATATCGTTGGCGATCTTGAACAGCGAGGCCGCGACCGTGTTGATCGCGCCATGCGAGAAGACCATGGCATCATGGGCGGCCAGCGCCTCGAACTTGTTCGGTGCCGAGGTGAAGTCGAGCCCGGTGATGGCGGCGATCTTTTCCGCCACCTTCTCGGCGAATCCGACCGGGGCGTTGAGGCCGGTGCCGACCGCGGTGCCGCCCTGCGCAAGCTGCATCAGCCCCGGCAGCGTCATTTCGATGCGCTCGATGCCGTTCTTCACCTGCTGGGAATAGCCGGAGAATTCCTGGCCGAGGGTGAGGGGAGTTGCGTCCTGCGTATGGGTGCGGCCGATCTTGACGATATGGTCGAAGGTCTTGGCCTTGGCTTCGAGGGCGGCGTGCAGGTGCTTCAGCGCCGGCAGCAGGTCGTGTGCGATGCGCTCGGCGCAGGCGATGTGCATGGCCGTCGGGTAGGTGTCGTTCGACGACTGGCTCATATTGACATGGTCATTGGGATGAACCGGCTTCTTCGAGCCCATCTCCCCGCCAAGCTTCTCGATCGCCCGGTTGGAGATCACCTCATTGGCGTTCATGTTGGATTGGGTGCCGGAACCGGTCTGCCAGACCACGAGCGGGAAGTGCTCGTCGAGCTTGCCGTCGATCACTTCCTGCGCGG
The DNA here is from genome assembly GCF_040545735.1 of Aquamicrobium terrae. Classification (GTDB taxonomy): domain Bacteria; phylum Pseudomonadota; class Alphaproteobacteria; order Rhizobiales; family Rhizobiaceae; genus Mesorhizobium; species Mesorhizobium terrae_A. Next base: position 47,971 of record NZ_JBEPML010000009.1, on the reverse strand, counting down.
CCTCGATGATCGCCGCGCCAAGCTTGGGATCGAGCTTGCCGAGCTCCATATTGGCTTCCGCGGCGGCGCGCTTGACGATGCCCAGCGCGCGAACGATGGAGGCCGGCTGCTTTTCCCAGCCGATCTTGAAATTGCCGAGGGACCGTTGCGCCTGCGCACCCCAATAGCGGTCGGCGGCCACTTCGATGGGGCCGAACGTATCGGTTTCGGTTCTGGTCTTGTGAGCGCTCACGGGCAGGTCTCCTGAACAAGCGAATTGGGGTGGCCCCGGCCTATCGCTTTGCCAAGAGGGCTTCAAGCCAAGATTTCAAGCCGGGGCTTCCAAATCGTTTCAATGCCATAGGCGGCGGCGGCAAACTGGACCAGGCCCCGCTCCCGTGCTCAATTGAAGGATCATGAGCGCGCGCATTTTGTTTCGGCTGTCCCGTCGCGAAATGCTGGCCGGAGGTCTTGCATGGACTGCCGGAACCCTTTTGCCGATCGCCACGCAGGCCGCAATCCCGCCCATCGACGCGACCTTCCTGTTCATCTGCGATGTCCATGCCTGCCGAATGGCCAGTGGCCTTAGCCCGAATTGCGCCCAGGAAGGCAAGACCGATGCGAACCTGTTGCGCCACATCGCGGGGCTGAACGCAATCACGGGCAAGGTGTGGCCGGCCGAGATCGACGGCAAGGCGACGCATCTGGAGGCTGCGGGGCAGCGCATCGCGACACCCCTTGGGCTGGTCGTCGGCGGCGACATGACCGATGACGGTGGGGGCCAGACCGTGCAGCCGAGCGAAGGCACGCAATTGCTCCAGTTCAGCCAGCGCTATCAGCAAGGCGTCGGTCCCGACCGGGTGCACATGCCTGTCTATGCCGGCCTTGGCAATCACGATCTCGACCAGAACGGACCACCGCCCCATGTCGACTGGTATCGGCGCGAGCTGCGCGACTACGTGGAGATGAACCACAGGCCGGGCGTATTCTTCAAGCCGCCGGTGCCAGCCGCGAATTATGACGTCGATTCCGACTGCTATTCATGGGATTGGGGCGGCCTGCACCTGGTGCAACTGCATCGCTTCGGCGGCGATACGCGGGAAGGAGCGGTAAGCGGGCTGAACTGGCTGGGGCAGGACCTGCAGGCGAACGCCGCCGACGGAAGGCCGGTCGTCCTGTTCCAGCATTATGGATGGGACCCGTTCTCGCTCGAAGTATGGGACAGCGAGCGCAAGACTTTCGACGACACAGGCACCGGAAAGCCCCATTGGTGGAGCAAGGCCGAACAGGCGGCCTTGCTGGCGGTCATAAAGCCTTTCAACGTTCGGGCTCTTTCACGGCCATCAGCACGAAACCCCGATGATCTATGAGGCAAACGGGTTGGATCTATTCAAGCCGAAGGCAGCCTTCATGGGCGGTTTTGCGCTTGTCCGCGTCACGAACGGTGTGATGGAGGTGGTGCTGGGGGAAGCAAGGGATGATGGGGACGGCATCGCCTTCACCAATGCGTTCACCAGAAAGCTGGGCACGTGAAGCGCCTGCCTGCCCGTCAGCGGAGCGCGAAAAAAGGCGGTCCGCAGACCGCCTTTGCGTGCATATTCCGTGAGGGTCAATCGGCCTACATGGCCTTCTTCACCTTTTCCTTGGTGTCGCCATAGGTTTTCTGAACCTTGCCGGCTGCCTTTTCCGCCTTGCCCTTGAGTTCGGTCTTCTTGCTGCCGGTCAGCTTGCCTGCGGCTTCCTTGACGGCGCCCTTTGCCTGCTTGGCCGCGCCGGCCACCTGATCCTTGTTCACCATGATCGCATCTCCTGGGTTGATTCGCCGACTTCAACGGAGCTGCTGTCGATTTGTTCCGGATTATTCTTTGGAAATAACAAGTTGATGGAAAACCATCACACATCGCAAAAAGACGCCTCCCGCACCGTTGAATGTGTGGAAGGCGTCTCTTTTGTCGTTAGCCTTTCTCCGGATTTCTCCTTTGAATTGCTTCGACAGGACCAGAACGGCCGGCCGTGAAATTAGTTCCATGCCGGCGTATCTTTTTTCAAAAAAGAAAGGGCGGCCACCGGCCGCCCTTTCCAATTCACGGTGAAAGAACTTCTAGAAGTCCATGCCGCCCATGCCGCCCATGCCGCCGGGCATGGCCGGAGCCGCAGCTTCCTTCTTCGGAGCGTCGGCGATCATGGCCTCGGTGGTGACCAGCAGGCCGGCGACCGAAGCGGCGTCCTGCAGCGCCGTGCGAACAACCTTGACCGGGTCGACGATGCCGAGCTGGATCAGATCGCCATACTCGTCGTTGGCGGCGTTGTAGCCGTAGGTCGCGCTCTTGTTGTCGAGGATCTTGCCCACGATGATCGAGGCTTCCGCACCGGCGTTGGTAGCGATCTGGCGGGCCGGAGCCTGCAGGGCGCGACGCACGATGTTGATGCCGGCAGCCTGGTCGGCATTGGCGCCGGCAGCCTTGATCGCCTGGGTGGCGCGCAGCAGGGCGACGCCGCCGCCGGGGACGATGCCTTCCTCAACCGCGGCGCGGGTGGCGTTCAGGGCGTCGTCAACGCGGTCCTTCTTCTCCTTGACCTCGACCTCGGTCGAGCCGCCGACGCGGATCACGGCAACGCCACCAGCCAGCTTGGCCAGGCGCTCCTGCAGCTTCTCGCGGTCGTAGTCGGAGGTGGTCTCCTCGATCTGGGCCTTGATCTGGCCAACGCGGCCCTGGATCTCGGCCTTCTTGCCGGCACCGTCGACGATCGTGGTGTTCTCCTTCTCGATGCGCACCTTTTTGGCGCGGCCGAGCATGTTGAGACCGACGTTCTCGAGCTTGATGCCCAGATCCTCGGAGATGACCTGGCCACCGGTGAGGATGGCGATATCCTCCAGCATGGCCTTGCGGCGATCACCGAAGCCCGGAGCCTTGACGGCAGCGATCTTCAGGCCGCCGCGCAGCTTGTTGACGACCAGCGTGGCCAGGGCCTCGCCCTCGACGTCCTCGGCGATGATGACCAGCGGCTTCGAGGTCTGCACGACAGCCTCGAGCACCGGCAGCATGGCCTGCAGGTTGGAGAGCTTCTTCTCGTGGAGCAGGATGTAGGCGTCCTCGAGTTCGGCAATCATCTTGTCGGGATTGGTGATGAAGTAGGGCGACAGGTAGCCGCGGTCGAACTGCATGCCTTCGACGACTTCCAGCTCGGTGTCGGCGGTCTTGGCTTCCTCGACGGTGATGACACCCTCGTTGCCGACCTTCTGCATGGCCTCGGCGATCATCTCGCCGATTTCCTTCTCGCCATTGGCGGAGATGGTGCCGACCTGCGCGACTTCCTCGGAGGTCTTGATCTTCTTGGCCTTCTTGACGAGATCGGCGACGACCTCGGAGACGGCCAGATCGATGCCGCGCTTCAGATCCATCGGGTTCATGCCGGCGGCAACGGCCTTGTGGCCTTCCTGAACGATGGCCTGGGCGAGGACCGTGGCGGTGGTGGTGCCGTCACCGGCCTTGTCGTTGGTCTTGGAAGCGACTTCGCGAACGAGCTGGGCGCCCATGTTCTCGAACTTGTCTTCCAGTTCGATCTCCTTGGCGACGGAGACGCCGTCCTTGGTGATGCGCGGAGCGCCGAAGGACTTGTCGATGACAACGTTGCGGCCCTTGGGGCCGAGGGTGACCTTCACCGCGTCGGCGAGGATGTTGACACCGCGCAGCATGCGCTCGCGGGCGTCACGGGAGAATTTTACGTCTTTGGCAGCCATTGCTTACTCCTGGGCCTGTGGCCCGAAATTCGGATTGCAGTGAGTGTTGAAGAATGGGACCGGCCGGATCAGCCGATGATGCCCATGATGTCGGATTCCTTCATGATCAGAAGGTCTTCGCCATTGAGCTTGACTTCGGTGCCCGACCACTTGCCGAACAGGACACGGTCGCCGGCCTTGACGTCGAGGGCAACGAGCTTGCCGCTCTCGTCGCGGGCGCCCGAACCAACGGCGACAATTTCGCCTTCCTGCGGCTTCTCCTTGGCGGTGTCGGGGATGATGATGCCGCCAGCCGTCTTTTCTTCGGACTCGACCCGGCGAACGACCACGCGGTCATGAAGCGGGCGGAACTTCGTCTTTGCCATTTGATTTCCTCGGTCACAATGATGAGAAAGAATTCCCTCCGTCCGGCGCTGCCGGACCTGTTAGCACTCGGCATAACAGAGTGCTAACGGCGAATGAGATAGTCAGCAGCCAGATCGGTGTCAAGGACCGGAAAGCGTTTCATGCGCGAATGAATGCGCGCGGCCTTTTTCAGCTCGCCAGCACCATCGCCCAGTAGCGCCACTCGGGACGGTCGGGACCGCTGGCCCAAGCCAGGCCGAAGCGATGGAAGCGGCTGTCGAGCATGTTGCGCCGATGCGGTGGCGAGTTCATCCACATGTCGATGGCGCGGGCGACATCCATGCGGCCTTCTGCAATGTTTTCCGCCGCCGCGCCCCTGATTCCGTTGCTCTTCACACGCGTGGGGAACCCTTTTCCGAACCCTGTCGTATGGGTCATGCTGCGGGACGCTGCCATATAGTGTGCCTGCTGCAACGCGGCCCGCTCCAACTGGCTGTCCGGCGAGAGCACGGGCAAGCCCTCGGCATTGCGAATTCCAGCCATCGCGGCGCTGGCCGAGGTCGATGCCCCGCCGCCGGCGCCTTGCCGGGACAGCGACCCGCAGCCGGCCAGCCCGGCAAGTGCGAAAGCACCGGCCCCCAGCACCAGAGTGCGGCGGTTGAGGCATGGCTCAAGGACGGGAAAGGAAAAATCGGATCGGGACATGCTCATGACGCCTGATAGGCTGCCGATCATGGCTTTTGCCGGGCAGCCGGTAAAAATTCCGTAATGGACCGGCACACGCGCCCCGGTTGCGCGACAGCGATAGCGAAATCTGCTAAGACACGACCGTTTTGAAGTGGCAGCCCGGGGCGGCCATCTGGCGGTGACCGCCCCATCTTGCTTAGGCAGGGAGGAAGGTCATGGCCAGTTTCCACGTTATGACGGACGCGCGCGGCATGCGTGTGCAGCCCGTCGTTCGCCGCATCGGCACCGCCGATATCATGGACGCGCTGCGTCTGGGATTGGATGATTTCCGGCAAAAGCCGTCGCACTATGTTTTCCTGTGCCTGATCTATCCCGTCGTCGGGCTGATCCTGACGCGGTGGACGACCGGGGCAGGGGCCATTCATCTGGTTTATCCGCTGATGTCCGGCTTCGCGCTGCTGGGACCCTTCGCAGCGATCGGGCTTTACGAGATCAGCCGCCGGCGCGAACTGGGCATGGACACCTCCTGGCGGCATGCGCTGGAGCTGCGCTACTCACCGGCCTTGCCGTCCATAGCCGTCGTCGGCATCATGCTGTTCGCCCTGTTCCTGCTCTGGCTCTACACGGCGCAATCCATCTATACGAGCCTGTTCGGCGAGGCGGCGCCAGCCTCCATCGGCGTTTTCCTCAATGAGGTGCTGACTACGAGGCAGGGCTGGATGCTCATCCTGCTCGGCAATGCCGCCGGCTTCATTTTTGCCGTGGTGGCCCTTGCCACCAGTGTGGTGGCCTTTCCGCTGATGCTCGATCGCGACGCCGGCGCCGTGGCAGCCGTGGAAACCTCGATGCGGGCCGTGTGGGCCAATCCGCTTCCCCTGGCGCTGTGGGGCCTGATCGTCGCCGCCCTTCTGGTGATCGGCGCTATCCCGCTGTTGGCCGGCCTGGCCGTGGTGATGCCTGTGCTCGGCCATTCGACCTGGCACCTTTATCGCAAGCTGGTGGAGCCCGACCGCTCCATGCGGCGGCCGATGTAGAAATGCAAAAGGCCCGGCGCGTGCTTGCGTCCGGGCCTTGGTTTCCTAGACTGTTGTCAGCTTGTGATGCGCAGGTTCGAGAGTTCGTCTGCGATTTCACGAAACGCGTTCGACAGGTCGTTGCCGGCAGCATTCCAGAATAGCTTGGCTGGCTTGGATGGATCATCCGGGTCGCGCCGGTTCCGAGATTCCGAGGCGCAGTTCTTGAGACCGGTAATCTGATCGCGAACCTTGGCGTCCTTCTTGGCCTCTGTCTCGAGGTCGAGCCCGACGGTCATGATCATTATGTTGGCAGCCTTGGCGTTGGCGCACAGCATCTGGAGCTTTTCGTTCATGGCACGCGAGTAATTGGCATCGTTCTGGTACGTCTTATCGATATTGCTGGTTAGACCCATAAACAGACGACCATAGTCATAGGTTTTGGCAAAAGGTTTCTGAAAGCCGTAATCGGCGTAGATCGAGCCTTGCTGCTCATGGTCGGTTGCGCGTGAATCATTGCCGTTCAAGGGAGTAAGGCTTTTGGGTGTATAATATGTGTTTGCGCCGTCGGTTAGTAGGATGACAACCTTGTCGTTGCCGCGATCTGTCTCTGGACGCCCTTCAGTGAACGGTTCAGCGTTCGAGAGTACGCGCCAACCCCATGCAAGACCACTTCCCACGCTGGTGCCGCCCTTCGGCTGCATGGCGGATATGGCGTCCTTAATCTCCTTCATGCCAGCCGTGTTGGTAACGTCAACCAGCGGAGTGATAGCGGATGTGGTGCAGCCGGCATTCGGACCTTTGCCCTGATCAAGTTTTTCCGATTGGTATGGCGCAACAAACCCCAGCTGTTCTGTGACTTTCGAACTTTTCACCACCCGCATGTCAAAGTATTTTGGCATGTAGGAAGATGGATTGTTGCCTGTCTTGTTTGAACCGCTTCCAACTTGAGGGTCCCAGGAATACGTGGCTGAATAGCTGCCTGAGTTTCGCGTCGGCCAGTCATTGTAGCCGTTGGTGGCGTTGTCCGGATAGAACATGGGCACAAAAAGGCTGGCAGGATCTCCCTGCCGGGGCAGTTCATCGGACACATCATAGGGGTAGGGACGCTGTTCGACACAGCCCTCCCATTCGGCGAAAGCTGCAGTCTGGGTCGCGTTCTTATCCTTGTAGTATTTTAACTCGTTGTATAGCGTAAATCGTGTGACAATCTGACCTGCCTGCTCTCCCCAATCGCTTCCGACCTTAACGTACACATCATTTTGCTTCTCGATTTTACGATTCTGCCAATTAAAACTTTTCCAATTAAAGTTTTCATGATGAATGGGCGATACCCCTCGCGTATCCATCCAGGAAGCATCTTTATTGGTTTTACCGACATTGACCGAAGAGGCGAACGGCACCACCGCGAATTGGATGGGTCTTTCCAACTGCCTCACACTGTCAGCCTGATTGACCATTGTGATGATCAACTCGTCAGCGGCCTTTTTCAGCAACTCCATGCGCGTCTGATTTGAGCCGGTACCTTTGAAGTCCATGGAGCCGGAATTATCGAGCACCAACGCGACTTCCAGCGTGTTCTTCAGCCGCACTGCGGAACAGGTTCTGAAGTCGAAGTCCCTTGACTGCTGCCCCATCAGCATTGCGGCGGCAGGAAAAAAGTAGGGCGAGTAATTCAGCGTGGCGCACATTTCCATCGTGCCCCCGCCGACAACCTGGCTTGGAAGCCTGACGGCAAGACTGGTCTTGGCAGGCTTCACATGGCGCAGATTGGCGAAATAGAAGTCGTTGGCGTAGGCGATGGCCTTGGCATCGCTGACGCCGCTCTGTAGCTCGCGGGCGGTGGCGATGTTGGCCGCGTCCAGCGCGTTTCGCGTGTCCAGCCGCTGACGCGACATTTCCGAATAGTCGACGGCCAAGGCCACGGCGCCAAACAGCGGCGCCATCAGCAAACCGGTGATCATGGCGTAGTTGCCGCGCTTGTCGGCCAGGAATTTCCGCAACATCTGGCTTCAGCCCCCGCTGCCCATTAATGGTGTCGAGGGCGCACAATCGCAGGAATGGATAAATTTCAGGTTTGCGAAATCGCCTGAAAACGCGGCCGCTTTTTCAATCGGCGTTAACCAGGCGGTGGCCGGCCGAGGCAGGAAAGCTGGTGACAGTCCAAGGCACATCGTTTATCCGGGGCCTCGAAGCCAACAGACCCGACCATTTTCAGCCATGGACATGCCCGCCGACATGACGGTTCATTCCCCCATCATCCCTTCGCTCGAGGCCATATCGGGCCGCTATGCAGCTCTGCTCTGCGATGTATGGGGGGTCGTGCACAACGGCGTCGACCATTTCCCGCAAGCCACGGCCGCGCTGGCGGCGGCGCGTGACCGCGGCGTGGCGGTGGTGATGATCACCAACTCGCCCCGCCTCGGCGCCGATGTCACCGCTCAGATGCGGGCGATCGGCGTGCCCGACGGCACCTATGACCGGCTGGTCAGTTCCGGCGACGTGACGCGCGACCTGATCGCCGAGGCGCCACGGCGGATTTTCCATATCGGCCCCGACCGCGACACCAACATCTATGACGGCCTCGACGTCGAACTGGTCGAGGAGTTCGAGGCGCAGGCCGTGGTCTGTACCGGCCCGTTCGACGATGAAACCGAGACGCCGGAAGACTATCACGACCTGCTCGTGCGGCTGCGTTCGCGCAACCTGCCGTTCATCTGCGCCAACCCGGACATCGTGGTGGAGCGCGGCGACAGGCTGATCTGGTGCGCGGGCGCCATTGCCCGCGACTATGGCCAGATGGGCGGCCGCACCCTGATCGCCGGCAAGCCCCATGCTCCGATCTACGACGCCGCGCTCAAGGCGGCTTCCGAGGCCGTCGGACGGAAACTGGAACGCAGCGAGATTCTGGCAATCGGCGACGGCATGATGACCGACATCAAGGGCGCCGTCGGCAACGGATTCGATGCCCTTTACATATCCGGCGGCATCCATGCCCGCGACTATGGCGATCCGCTGGCGCCCGATCCGCAGAGGCTGGCAGCCTTCCTGACGCAGCACGGGTACAATCCCGTGGCCGTCATGCCGCGCCTCCAATAGGTCTTGTCCATGTTGGAGCGCATGCCCGGAAATGTGCAGCTACCCGCGCATTTGCGCGGCGGCGTCGTGGCCATCGGCAATTTCGATGGCGTCCATCGGGGCCATCAGGCCGTGCTCCGGCGCGCGCTGGCGGAAGCCGAAAAGCGCGGCGTGCCGGCTCTGGTGCTTACGTTCCAGCCGCATCCGCGCAAGTTCTTCCGCCCGCAGGTGCCGCTATTCGTGTTGACGCCGCCCGAGATGAAGGCGCGCCTGCTTGGCGAGATGGGCTTTGCAGCGGTGGTCGAACAGCCGTTCACGGCGGAACTCGCCACGAAGTCTGCCGAGGATTTCGTCGCCGTCATCCTGCAGGACAATCTGGGCATCTGCCATGCGGTGACCGGCTTCAACTTCCATTTCGGCAAGGATCGCCAGGGTGGCCCGGCCTTCCTGATGGATGCGGGCCAGCGCCATGGCTTCGGCGTGACACTGGTCGACGCCTTTCGCGACGAAGGCGCGCAGATCATCTCCTCGAGCCGCATCCGCGAACTGCTGGTGCAGGGCGATGTCTCGCAGGCGGCCGGCCTGCTCGGCTACCGCTTCACTGTGCAGAGCGAGGTCATAGGCGGGCAGAAGCTTGGCCGCACGCTGGGCTTTCCGACGGCCAATATGTGCCTGCCGGCGGATGTCGCGCTGCGCGAGGGCATCTATGCGGTGCGGTTCCGCCGCGCTGACGGGACGCTGCATGACGGGGTGGCAAGCTTCGGCCGCCGGCCAACCGTGGACAACAATGGCACGCCGCTGCTGGAAACCTTCGTGTTCGATTTTTCCGGCGATCTTTATGGCGAGGTCTGCGAAGTGTCGTTCTTCGGCTATCTGCGCGGAGAAGAAAAGTTCGACGGGCTGGAGGCGCTCGTCGCGCAGATGAAGCGCGACGAGGACGAGGCGAGGGCGGTTCTGGCCGGCGTGCGGCCGCTGTCCGATCTCGACGCGGCCGTCAGTTTCTGACAGCCACCGCCTATTTCTTCAGCGCCAATCCGAAGGCGATGAAGGTCCAGCCCTGGAAGATCAGGTCGATGGCCAGGAACAGGCCGAGGATCCGCAGGCTGTTGACCGGCCAGCCGAGGGTGATGACGAGACCGGCGAGAATGGTGACGATGCCGGCCGTCACGATCCAGCCGGAGCCCTTCTGCTCCCAGTTCTGGTAGCCGACCCATGCGCGCAGGGCACCCGATGCGACCAGCGCCACGGCCAGCAGGAATGTCAGGGCCACAGAGGCCAGCAGCGGATTGTAGAAGGCGAAGATGCCGGCAAGCGCATAAAGCAGGCCGCTGCCGAGCCAGAAGAAGAAGCGACCCCACGTCTTCACGCCGAAGGCATGGATGATCTCGATAATGCCGGAAAACAGCATCAGCCAACCGACGAAATAGACCGAGGCGACGGTGGCGATGTACAGATTTCCGAAGGCGATGCCGCCGAGGATGAGCAGCAGCACCCCGAGTGCCACGAACCATCCCCATTTGCCGCGCACTTCGTCAGTGACGCCGCGAATCGTGTTGCTGTCGAAAGTCATGGTTCCTCTCCTGACTGAGAACCCGTCCACGACCACAGGCTAGTACCGCCGCCGCACGGCGTCCAGCTTCCACAACCCCCATAACATTCCGGATTTAAATCAAATTTTACCGAATTTCGCGCAACAGTTGCTGCAACTCCCATTTGTATTGCGTAAACGGTGAGACATGCGTGTGCTGAAGACCACATCCGCCCTGGCGGCGATGATCGCTTTTGGCCTGCCCGGTGCGGCGAATGCTGCCGACGGGATCGGTGGGTGGCTGTCCGGCGACTGGTATCTTACCGTGGGCGCGACCGCGATGGTGGCGCCGGATTTCGAGGGCAGCAAGAAGTACCTTCTCAGCGCAACGCCGATCATTTCACTTGGCAAGGCCGGCAACCCGGTGCGGTTTTCGTCGCGCAACGACAATATCTCTCTTGCCTTGGTCGATCAGGGCGACCTGCGCGTCGGTTTGGCCGGCAAGTTCCTGTGGAAGCGCGACAATGACGAAGACGGCATTCGCGGCCTAGATCCCGTCAGATGGGGCGGCGAGGTCGGCGGCTTCTTCGAGTTCTATCCCCTGGATTGGCTGCGCATGCGCGCCGAGGCGCGGCAGGGCATCCGTGCCCACAAGGGCGTGGTTGCCGACATTGCCGTCGATGCCTTCCACGATGTCACGCCGAAAATCCGCATCTCGGGCGGGCCGCGCGTTTCCTTCGCGTCCTCCAAGTATTTCGATGCCTATTACGGTGTCAGTGCCGACGAAAGCGGGCGATCCGGCATCAGTGAGTATGATCCCGGCGGCGGTGTCCGGGCAATCGGTGTCGGCGGCGCCATCACCTGGAAGGTCAGCGATCCTGTCACGACCAGCCTGTTCGGCGAATATTCCCGATTGAAAGGGCCGGCGGCCGATTCCAGCATCGTGCGCGAGCGCGGTTCGCGCGACCAGTTCACGGTCGGCGTTTCGGCCACCTATCGCTTCGACTTTACCATGTAGCGGCCTTTATTCTTCGCCGTTCATGGGTTAGAAGCGCGGCCATGACACGCCAGCCGCGCCATGTTGTGTTCGCGATACGAATTACCAGCCCGGTGTTCCGGGCGGGCTGAGGTGAAACTCGCCTGCCGGAGCCGCCGGGAATTGTGGCGCGCGCAACCCGCGCATTTTCCAGAATTGTGAATTTCAAGCCCAGAGTCCGTTACGACCGGGCAATTGATATGGCGAACCGATGACTGATACCGTCGAGACGATCGATTATTCCAAGACACTCTATCTGCCGCAGACGAATTTTCCGATGCGCGGCGGATTGCCGGAGAAGGAGCCGCAGATCGTGGCCCGCTGGCAGGAGATGGACCTTTACAAGCTGCTGCGTGAGGATGCCGCCGGCCGGCCGAAATATGTGCTGCATGACGGCCCGCCCTATGCCAACGGCACCATCCATATCGGCCACGCGCTGAACAAGATCCTCAAGGACGTCATCACCCGCTCGTTCCAGATGCGCGGCTACGACTCCAACTACGTCCCGGGCTGGGATTGCCACGGTCTGCCGATCGAATGGAAGATCGAGGAGAAATATCGCGCCGCCGGCAAGAACAAGGACGAGGTGCCGATCAACGAGTTCCGGCAGGAATGCCGCGAATTCGCCCAGCACTGGATCGATGTGCAGACGCAGGAGTTCCTGCGATTGGGCGTGATCGGCGACTTCAAGAAGCCCTACACGACGATGAATTTCCACGCCGAGGCGCGCATCGCCGGCGAGCTGCTGAAATTCGCCATGTCGGGCCAGCTCTATCGCGGCTCCAAGCCGGTGATGTGGTCCGTGGTTGAACGTACCGCACTGGCCGAGGCCGAGGTCGAATATCAGGATTATGAGAGCGACACGATCTGGGTGAAGTTCCCTGTGGCCGGCAGCGCATCATCGCTGGCGGGCGCGGCGGTCGTCATCTGGACCACCACGCCGTGGACCATCCCCGGCAACCGCGCCGTCGCCTACTCGCCGCGCATTGCCTACGGCCTGTATGAGGTTACGGCAGCCGAGAATGATTTCGGGCCGCAGCCCGGCGAAAAACTGATCTTCGCGGATGCACTGGCTGAAGAGGCTTTCGCCAAGGCCAAGCTGCAATTCAAGCGCCTGCGGGACGTGAGCGCCGATGAGCTGGCAGCCATCACGCTGGCCCATCCGCTCGCCGGTTTCGGCGGCGGCTATGAATTTGCGGTTCCCATGCTTCCCGGCGATCATGTCACCGACGACGCCGGCACGGGCTTCGTGCATACCGCGCCGGGGCATGGCCGCGAGGACTTCGACGCATGGATGGATGCGGCACGCGACCTCGCCGCGCGCGGCATCGACACGGCAATCCCCTTCACCGTGGACGATGCCGGCTTCTTCACCAAGGACGCGCCGGGGTTCGGGCCGGATCGCGAAGGCGGCGCTGCGCGCGTCATCGACGACAACGGCAAGAAGGGCGATGCCAACAAGGCCGTGATCGAGGCGCTGATCGCCAAAAACATGCTGTTCGCGCGCGGGCGGCTCAAGCATTCCTATCCGCATTCGTGGCGGTCCAAGAAGCCGGTGATCTTCCGCAACACGCCGCAATGGTTCGTCTACATGGACAAGGACCTGGGCGACAACACCACGCTTCGCTCCCGCGCCCTGAATGCCATCGACGCCACCCGCTTCGTGCCGGCGGCAGGGCAGACCCGCCTGCGCGCCATGATCGAGGACCGGCCTGACTGGGTGCTCTCGCGCCAGCGCGCCTGGGGCGTGCCGATCTGCGTGTTCGCCGACGAGGACGGCAATATCCTGAAGGACGAGGCGGTCAATGCCCGCATTCTCGAAGCCTTCGAGCAGGAAGGAGCCGATGCGTGGTTTGCCGAAGGCGCGCGCGAGCGCTTCCTCGGTTCGCGCGCCAACGAGCCGTGGCGGATGGTGACCGACATTCTCGATGTCTGGTTCGATTCCGGTTCCACGCACACCTTCACGCTGGAAGACCGCCCCGATCTCAAATGGCCGGCGGATGTCTACCTGGAAGGTTCGGACCAGCATCGCGGCTGGTTCCATTCCTCCCTGCTGGAAAGCTGCGGCACGCGGGGCAGGGCGCCCTACGACACGGTTGTCACCCATGGCTTCACCATGGACGAGGACGGCCGCAAGATGTCGAAGTCGCTCGGCAATGTCGTCGTGCCGCAGGAGGTGATGGCCAAGTCGGGCGCCGACATCCTGCGCCTGTGGGTGATGACGACCGACTACTGGGAAGACCAGCGGCTCGGCAAGAACGTGCTGCAAACCAACATCGACGCCTATCGTAAGCTGCGCAATACGATCCGCTGGATGCTGGGCACACTTGCCCATGACGAGGGCGAGGATGTGCCGCTGGCCGAGATGCCGGAGCTGGAGCAGCTGATGCTGCACCGGCTCGCCGAGCTCGATGAGGTGGTCCGCTCCGGCTATGACGGCTTCGAGTTTAAGCGAATCACCCGCGCATTGCTCGACTTCATGGTGGTCGAACTGTCGGCCTTCTACTTCGATATCCGCAAGGATGCCCTGTACTGCGACGCGCCGTCCAGCCTCAAGCGCAAGGCCGCGGTTCAGGTGGTGCGCCATCTGTTCGATTGCGTGGTGAAGTGGCTGGCCCCCATGCTGCCCTTCACCACGGAAGAGGCATGGGCGGACCGCTACCCGCAGGCGCGCTCGGTGCATCTGGAGCAGTTCCCGCAGGTTCCGTCCGAATGGCGCAACGACGAACTGGCCGCGAAATGGCGCAAGGTGCGGCAGGTGCGCAGCGTCATCACCGGGGCTCTGGAACTGGAACGGGCCAAGAAGACCATCGGCTCGTCGCTGGAGGCCGTGCCGGTCGTTCATATCTCCGATGATGCGCTTTTGCAGGCGATCGCCGATGTCGATCTCGCCGAGATCGGCATCACCAGCGATCTCGTCGTTGCGCGGGATGCCGCGCCGGCCGATGCCTTCACGCTGCGCGAGGTTCCGGGCGTTGCCGTGGTGATCGAGAAGGCGGCTGATCGGGGCCTGCGCAAATGCGCGCGCTCGTGGCGCTATACGGCCGATGTCGGAAGCGACCCCGCATTCCCCGATGTCTCGGCCCGCGATGCGGCCGTTCTGCGCAAATTGGAAGCGCTTGGCCGTCTTTGATCGGCAAGAGGGCAGCGCGTAGATCGAGCGCGCGTTGCCCTTGGCCCGGGCTTGAGGTAAAGACCATGGCTTCCGCCGACAAATTGTCGCCGGATTTACCATTACAAGGACAGGACAGAATCTGCCCGTGTCCGGCCGGCATCAATCAGGGGGCCGCTCTAAGTGAGTTTCTTCGGCATGACTGACACCCATCGTGGCCGTTTGGCCGTGCTGGCTTCGCTCGCCACTTCGGGCCTGCTGCTGGCCGGTTGCGTTTCCTCGCCCACTTACGGCACCGACAAGACGGCCACGGAGCAGCTTGCGACCGATCTCAGCAGCGCGCTGACCTTCGCGCCGCCGAAGCGCGAGAAGATCGACTACAAGCCGCGGCCTGAATTGGTGAAGCCGGCCCCGGGCCAGAAGGGCAACCTGCCCACGCCGCAGGACAATGTCGTCCAGACCGCCAGCACCCAGTGGCCGGAATCGCCCGAGCAGCGCCGCGACCGCATCCGTGCCAACGCGACGGCCAATCAGAACAACCGTTTCTATGAATCGGAAATCATCAACGACCTGCCGGCCGAAAGCAGGGGCGAAGCTCCGAAGGAGGTCTCGGACAAGTTTGATCTCACCGAGAACGCCCGTGTGGCGAAGGCCCAGCGCCCCGAAATCCAGAAGCGCCTTGCCCAGTCGCGTCAGGGCAGCCCGACCACCCGGCGCTATCTGAGCGAGCCGCCGCTCGACTATCGTGTGGCCGCCACCACCGCGCCACAGGACGATCTGGGTGAGGACGAGAGCGTCAAGGAGCGTCGACTGAAGCGGGCCGCCACCAAGAAGGGTGGCCTGCGCGACTGGCTGCCCTGGTAGGCTTTATCCTTGGGGCGCAGGTGCTTAGCGCCTTGCCTTGAAAAAATCCTTCAACAAGGCGGACGCCTCCGTTTCCCCCAAGCCGGAATAGACGTCCGGTGTGTGGTGGCAGGTGGGTTGGGAGAAGAACCTCACGCCTGAAACCACCGCGCCGCCTTTTTCATCCGCAGCGCCGAAATACAGCCGACGCAGCCGGGCGAAGGAGATTGCCGCCGCGCACATGGTGCAAGGCTCCAGCGTCACATAGAGATCGCATCCGCCGAGCCGCTCGGCCGATAGTTTGGCAGCGGCCTCCCGGATGACCAGCATCTCGGCATGGGCGGTCGGGTCGGCGAGTTCGCGGGTTCGGTTGCCGGCTTCGGCAATGATGTCCCCATCCGCCACAAGCACGGCGCCGATCGGCACCTCGCCACGCTTTGCCGCCTCTTTTGCCTGCTGAAGCGCAAGGGCCATGAAGTCCGGTCGCTTCATGCAGGCTGTTCTCCTATTATCCACTCGCAAGCCGATGGCTCTCCTGCTATCTAGCCCGCCAAAAGAGCAAACACCACATGACCGAAGACGACAGATCAAAACGCAGACCCGGCGCGAAGTCCGGCGGGCGCCATGAACGCGGGCCGGGTACCGGCAAGAGCTTCTCCAAGCCGGGGGGCAAGAGCTTTTCCAAGCGCGCGGGAGAAGATTCCCGGCCGGAGCGCCCGAAACGCAAGTTCGACGGCCCCAAGCGCGCCGACGGACCCGGGAAATTCGAGGGCAGCGAACGCCCAAAGCGCGATTTTGCGCGAGACGAGCGCCCGAAGCGTGATTTCAAGCGCTCCGACCGGCCCCAGGATGCCGAGGCACGGGCGGAGCGGCCCTTCCGCAAGGGACCACGCCCTGAAGGCAAGCCGTTCCGCAAGCGGGAAGGCGAGGAGCGCCCGTTCCGCGCCTATGACGGAGATAAGCGCCGGGCTGAAGGCGGTGAGCGGCCGCAGCGCGATTTCCGGCAGGACAGGCGTCCGCGCGAGGACGGCGATGCGCCCCGAGGTGAGAAAAACCGGGGCGAAAACAGGTTCGGCAAGGGGCCGCGTCCCGGCGGAAAGCCTTTCGCCAAGCGGGAAGAGGGCGACAGGCCGTTCGTCCGCCGCAGTGAAGGCGGTTCAGGTTTTTCCAAAGGCCCGCGCACGGATCGCCCCCAGCGGGACTTCTCCGGCGGTCGCAAGCCGGCGGGACAGTTCAAGCCACGGCCGCGTCCGGCCGCCGCTGAGGAAGAGACGGGCGAGCGCATCGCCAAGAGGCTGGCGCGCGCCGGCATCGCCTCGCGCCGCGATGCCGAGGAGTTGATCGCTGCCGGTCGCGTTCGCGTCAACGGCGCGGTGCTCGATTCGCCCGCCTTCAACGTGCAGCCGAACGACATCATTCTGGTCGACGGTATCGAGATCCCGCCGATCGAGCGCACGCGCCTGTTCCTGTTCCACAAGCCGGCAGGCGTCGTCACCACCAACCGCGACCCGGAAGGGCGCAAGACGGTATTCGATGTCCTGCCCGAAGGCCTGCCGCGCCTGATGACCATCGGCCGCCTCGACATCAACACAGAGGGGCTGCTTCTGCTGACCAATGACGGCGGACTGGCGCGGGTGCTGGAACTGCCGGCGACCGGCTGGCTGCGGCGCTATCGCGTTCGCGTGCACGGCAAGGTCGATGAAAAGGCACTGGCCGATCTCAAGAACGGCATCGCGGTCGACGGCGTGTTCTATGGCGGCGCCGAAGCCGCGCTGGAACGTGTCCAGGGCACCAACGCCTGGCTGAACATCGGCCTGCGTGAGGGCAAGAACCGTGAAGTGCGCAATATTCTCGGCGCGCTTGGCCTTGAGGTCAATCGCCTCATCCGCATCTCCTATGGCCCGTTCCAGTTGAACGAACTGCCGGAAGGTCATGTGCTGGAGATCAAGGGGCGGATGCTGCGCGACCAGTTGGGCGAACGGCTGGTCGAGGAATCGGGCGCCAATTTCGATGCCGAGATCGCCAAGCCGTTTTCCAACAAGCCGGTCCGGGGCGAGAAGCGCCGTGATGGCGAGGGTGACGATGCAAGGCCGGCGCCGAAGAAGTCGTCGCGACTGGATATAGGCGAGGGCGGCCTCATCAAGCGTCGCAAGATGCGCGAGAGCAGCCGCGACGAGGCGCTGGGCAAGCTTTCCACCCGTCCGAAACCCGGTTTCGGCGGCAAGCCGCCACGCAAGGCGGAAGGCGGCAAGGAGGGTCTGCACAAGAAGGAGCGTCCGCCGCTGGAGCCGCCCGGCCAGCGCAAGGCCAATGTGTGGATGGCGCCCGGCGCACGGCCGGTACGCGAGCGCGAGCCCGATGCCGGCAAGCATGGCACGAGGGCGCCCCGCAAACCCGCAGGCCGTGGGAGTTCGGGCAAGGGACCGAAGAGGTCGTAGCATGAGGATCGTCGGTGGTGCGCTCCGCGGCCGGCCGCTGGCCACGCCACGCACCGATTCCATCCGGCCGACCACCGACCGCGCGCGGGAGGCAGTGTTCAACGTGCTGGCCCACCGGTTCCCCGACAGGCTGGAGGGCGCGCGCGTGCTCGACCTGTTTGCCGGCACCGGCGCGCTGGGGCTGGAAGCCCTGTCGCGCGGGGCCTCGCATGCCGTTTTCATCGAAGAATCGGCCGAGGGGCGAGGGCTCATCCGCACCAATGTCGAAGCCTTCGGGCTCACGGGCAGAACCAAGATCTTCCGCCGTGACGCGACTGCCATCGGCGATATCGGGACGATGTCGCCGTTCGGGCTGGTTTTCGCCGATCCGCCCTATGGCAAGGGGTTGGGCGAGCGGGCCCTGCGCAGCGTCCGGGCCGGCGGCTGGCTGCAACCGGATGCGCTGTGCGTTGTGGAAGAAGCCGCCTCGGTGCCGTTCGAACTCGGTCCCGATTTTTCGATCCTCGATGAACGCAGCTATGGCGACACGGTGATCCGCTTCATCGCCGCCGCCTGACTTCCGCCGCCTTCGGCCTTCACATCACCCGCAATCCTTGAGATTCGGCGCATGATCAACCGGAGCCCGCAATGAAACCAGACTTGTACCGGCTTTGCGTGGCGTCGCTGGCTCTGTTCCTGGGGCTGGCCGGAATGCCGGCCTTGGCGGAAGCGCCGGCGGGCAAGGAATGGCAGGTTTCGAGCTTCGTGCTCGACAACGGCATGGAAGTGGTCGTGATCCCGGACCGGCGCGCGCCCATCGCCACCCATATGGTATGGTACAAGGTCGGCAGCGCCGACGAGCCGCCGGGCAAATCCGGCATTGCCCATTTCTTCGAGCATCTGATGTTCAAGGGCACGCGCAACCACGCGGCCGGCGAGTTCGACCGGGCCGTCGCCGAGATCGGCGGCAACAACAACGCTTTCACCTCCTACGATTACACAGCCTATTTCGAGATGGTGCCGGCCGACGCGCTGGAGCGGATGATGGCGTTCGAGGCGGATCGCATGCGCAATCTGCTCCTCACCGAGGAGGTGATCGCCACCGAGCGCGATGTCGTGCTGGAAGAGCGCCGCTCGCGTGTCGACAATGACCCCAGCGCCCTGCTGGACGAGGAAGTCAGCGCCACGCTCTGGCAGAACCAGCCCTACCGCATCCCGGTGATCGGCTGGATGCAGGAGATGGAGCAGTTGAACCGCGCCGATGCGCAGGCTTTCTACGATCGTTATTATACGCCCAACAATGCGGTGCTGGTGGTGGCCGGCGATGTCGAGGCCGAGGCCGTGAAGGCCATGGCCGAGCGCACCTATGGCAAGATCGCGCGCGGGCCCGACCTGCCGCCGCGCCTGCGCCCGGTCGAGCCCGAGCAGAACACCCGGCGCACGGTGACGCTGACCGACGGGCGGGTGAGCGTGCCGAGCTTTTCCGCGCAATGGGTGGTGCCGTCCTACAGCACCGCGGAACCCGGCGAGGCCGAGGCGCTCGACCTGCTGGCCGAGATACTGGGCGGCGGCACGCGCAGCCGGCTCTACCAGGAACTGGTTGTGAAGCAGGGTGTCGCCGCGAGCGCCGGCGCCTCCTATAGCGGCACGATGCTGGACGATACGAGCTTCGCCGTCTATGGCGCGCCGCGCGGCGATGCCTCGCTGGAAGATGTCGAGCAGGCAGTTGCAAAAGAGGTCGCCCGCATAGCCAGCGACGGCGTCACCGCCGACGAACTGGAAAAGGCGAAGAAGCGCTTCGTTCGCGCCACCATCTTCGCGCGCGACCGCCAGTCCGGCATGGCCAACATCTTCGGCAGCACGCTGGCAACCGGAGGAACGGTGCAGGATTTGCAGGAATGGCCGGAGCGCATCGCCAAGGTGACGCCGGAGCAGGTGAAAGCCGCCGCAGCCCGCTACCTCCTGCCGTTGCGTTCGACGACCGGCTATCTTCTTCCGCAGGCGAAAGGCGGGAACTGAGCCATGCAGAAGCTTTCGATGTCGTACAGCCATGCCGGTGCGCGGTTCGTCGCCCTGCTTGCGCTCCTGCTTTTCCTTGCGTTGCCTGCGCATGCGGGCGTGAACATACAGGAGGTGCGCTCCGAAAAAGGCATCACCGCCTGGCTGGTGGAGGACTACACGGTTCCCATCGTCACGCTGCGCTTCGCCTTTGAAGGAGGCAGCACTCAGGATCCCGCCGGCAAGGAGGGGCTGGCCAATCTGATGAGCGGCCTGTTCGACGAAGGGGCGGGCGAATTCGACAGCAACACCTTCCAGGAAAAGCTCGATGAGGCGGGCGCGGAAATACGCTTTTCCAGTGGCCGCGACGATATCTATGGCAGCATGCGGGTGCTGGCCGACGACAAGGAGGCGGCGTTCGAACTGCTGCGTCTTGCCATCGAGAGCCCCCGCTTCGACCAACAGCCGATCGATCGCATCCGCAGCCAGATCCTCACCGGCATCGATGCCGCCGAACGCGACCCCAACGAGCAGGCCAGGAAACAGTGGATGCAGGCGATCTACGGCGACCATCCTTACGCGAAGCCCGATGAAGGCACGAAACAGAGCCTCGCCGGCATCACCGACGAAGACCTGCGCGCCTTCCACAAGGCGCAGTTTGCGCGCAGCGGCCTGCATGTCGCCGTGGTCGGGGCCATCGATGCGGAAACGCTGAAGCGCGATCTCGACCGCCTGTTCGGCAGCCTGCCCGAGAAGCAGCAGTTGAAGCCGGTGGAGCGCATCGACCTCAAGCTCGGCCAGCAGCTCAAGGTGACCTACGATCTGCCCCAGACATCGATCCAGATGGCCTTTCCGGGCATCGAGCGCACCGATCCCGATTTCTACGCCGCGGTCCTGATGAACGAAATCCTCGGCGGTGGCACCTTCACCTCCCGGCTGTTCGAGGAGGTGCGCGAAAAGCGCGGGCTCGCCTATTCCGTCGATTCGGTCCTTTCAAACCGCCGTTATTCCTCTTTCCTCGGGATCAGCACCGCGACCCGCTCGGACAGGGCTGCCGAAACGATCGAGGTGGTACGGGATGTGGCCCGGCGCATGGCACAGGAGGGGCCGACCGCTGCAGAACTGGAAGCGGCCCGGAAATATCTGATCGGCGCCTATGCCATCAACAATCTGAGCTCGTCGGGCGCGATCGCCAGCACATTGGTGGAGTTGCAGCTCGCCGGGCTTGGCAGGGACTATATCGAGCGGCGGCCGGCACTGCTCGAAGCCGTTACGGTGGAGGACGTGAAAAGGGTCGCCACCAGACTGCTCACCACCGAGCCGGCCATGATGCTGGTCGGCCCCGAAGCGCACAAGGCAAATGTCCAATGAGCCCGACATTCAGCATAGCCTTCGGTGGTGGCGGAGCGCGAGGCCTCGCGCATATCCATGTCGTCGAGGCCTTCGATGAACTCGGCATCAAGCCCGTTGCCATTGCCGGCTCGTCGATCGGCGCGATTGTCGGCGCCGCCATGGCGTCGGGAATGACGGGCCGCGAAATCCGCGACTATGCCCGCTCGATCCTGTCGCGTCGCTCGGAGGTCGCCAGCCGCATGTGGCAGGCCCGGCCCGACAGTTTCGCCGACCTGATGAAGGGCGGGCTGCATGTCAGCCAGTTCAACGTCGAGCGCATCCTGAAGGCATTCCTGCCCGAAATCATACCCTCCAGCTTTGCCCAGTTGCAGATTCCCCTGAAGGTAACGGCGACCGACTATTACGGTCACAAGCTCGCCGTGCTGGAGGAAGGTGATCTGATCTCGGCCCTGGCCGCTTCGGCCGCGATTCCGGCCGTTTTCAGGCCGGTGACGCGCGGCGGGAGGGTGCTGATCGACGGCGGCATCTACAACCCCGTTCCTTTCGACCTTGTCGACCATGAGGCGGATATCGTGGTCGCCATCGACGTGGTCGGCGCCCCTGTCGAAAACGGCCTGCGGCGTCCGAATTCCGTCGACCTGATGTTCGGCGCCACCCAGCTCATGATGCAATCGATCATCGACAGCAAGCTGAGCCAGAGCCGGCCCGACATATTGATCCGGCCGCCGGTCTCGAAATTCAGGGTGCTCGATTTCCTCAAGATCGATGCGGTGATGAAGGAAACCGCCTCGATCAAGGACGAGGTCAAGCGCAGGGTCGAGGAAGCGGCAAAGGCCCGCTACGAGCCCCAAAAGCATTGATATCGCCGCAAAAACCGCCTGCATATCCCTTCGCCATTGCGAAAGCGGGGCGTCGACAATAGATGGGGACGCAAGGGCCTGCATTCTCACCCGCCACGGGAACTCGACATGACAGACAAGATCGACGCCGCAAAGCTGACCGACCGTGTTTCCGTACTGGTCGAAGCGGCGAGAAAGGCCGGAGCCGACGCGGCCGACGCGGTCGCCATCCTCGGCCGCTCCACCGGCGTCTCGGTGCGGCTCGGCAAGGTTGAAGGGACCGAATCCTCGGAAAGCGAGGACGTCTCGCTGCGTGTCTTCATCGGCAGGCGCGTTGCCAGCGTTTCGGCAACGGCGGCCTCCGATCCGGCCACCCTGGCCGAAAGGGCGGTCGCCATGGCCAAGGTGTCGCCGGAAGACCCCTACCAGGGCCTTGCCGACCCGTCCCTTCTGATGAAGCGGCAAGCTGATCTCGATTTGTTCGACGCCACCGAAATACCGGCCGAACGGCTGAAGGACGATGCACTGGCTGCCGAGGCCGCAGCCCTTGCCGTGAAGGGAGTGACCAATTCGGCCGGCAGCAGCGCCAGCGCGGGCATGGGCGGGCTGGTGCTCGCCACGTCCGGCGGTTTTGTCGGGCACTATGCGGCGACGCGGTTTTCCCGCTCCACCAGCGTGATCGCCGGGGAGGGAACCGGCATGGAGCGCGACTACGAATTCTCCTCGCGCCAGCATTTCGCCGACCTGGATTCGCCGGAGGATATCGGTCGCAAGGCCGGTGAAAGGGCGGTGAAACGCCTCGGCGCACGCAAGGCGGCGACGGGCACGGTCGATGTTATCTACGACCCGCGCGTGGCGCGCGGCATTGCCGGCCATCTTGCCGGAGCGATCAACGGCGCGGCTGTCGCCCGCAAGACCAGCTTCCTGCGCGACATGATGGGCGGCAAGGTTGCCAATGCCGCGATTACGGTGACCGATGATCCTCTGCGCCGGCGCGGCCAGGCCTCGCGTCCCTTCGACGGCGAAGGCGTGGCCGGCGAAAAGCTGGTGATGGTCGACAAGGGCGTGCTGAACCACTGGTTGCTGTCGACCTCGGCAGCGCTGGAACTGGGCCTCGTCACCAACGGGCGCGGCGCACGCCACGGCTCGTCGGTGTCGCCTTCCTCCACCAACTTCACCATCGAGGCCGGAGAGGTTTCGCCTCAAGACCTGATACATGGGTTGAAAAGCGGCTTCTATGTAACTGAAGTCTTTGGACAAGGCGTCAACATGGTCACCGGCGAGTACAGCCGGGGCGCATCCGGCTTCTGGATCGAGGACGGTGAACTGGCCTATCCCGTCTCGGAGGTCACCATCGCTTCCAATCTCAAGGACATGTTCCTGCGCATGACGCCGGCCAATGACCTGGACCGGAATTTCGGCACCGCGGCACCCACCTTGCTCATCGAAGGAATGACCCTTGCCGGAAGCTGACAAACCCGGCCTTCCGGCACCGGAGGAAGATCTGGTCCTTCTGCGCGAGGCCGCGAAGCAGGCCGGCGCCATCGCCATGGGCTATTTCGGCAAGGATCCCCAGGTGTGGATTAAGGCCGGCACGTCTCCGGTCAGCGAAGCCGACTATGCCGCCGACAAATTCCTACGCGAAACGCTTCTGAAGGCCCGGCCTGACTATGGCTGGCTGTCCGAAGAGACTGCCGATGACCGCAGCAGGCTTGCGGCGCGACGCACCTTCGTCGTCGATCCCATCGACGGGACGCGGGCATTCCTTGCCGGCAATTCGACCTGGTGCGTCAGCGTCGCCGTGGTCGAGCAGGGCAGGTCGCTGGCCGGTGTGCTGGATTGTCCGGCGAAGGGCGAGGTTTTCTGGACGTCACATGGCACCGGGGCCTTTCTCGACGGCAAGCGGCTTGCGGTGAGGGCGCCCGGACCGCAACCCGAAATCGCCGGTCCCAAGGCGCTCGTCGACCGTCTGGAGCCGGATTTGCTCGCCCGCACCCAACGGGTCGACTATGTGCCGTCGCTTGCCTACCGCCTGGCCATGATCGCCGACGGGCGCATCGACGCCTCCTTCGTCAAGCCGGATTCCCATGATTGGGACCTTGCCGCGGCGGCGTTGATCCTTGAAGAAGCGGGCGGCTCGCTGCTGGATGCGACCGGGCGTACCCCGCCGTTCGCCGGCGAGCGTATCCGCCATGGCGCGCTGATCGCCGGGAGTGGCGAACTCCTGGCCGAGCTTGCCGCCGTCATTGCCCAGCCGGAAGGCGCTGCAACGCATTCTTAGAAGTTTGGGTATTGGTACAGGTTTAAATATTTGCCGGTTTGGATTAGACCAAGCCAGCAATTCTACCGATAAAGGATGAACATGAGCAGCGGTGACGACAAGCAGCTTCTGCATCTGGTGTTCGGCGGCGAATTGAAGGAACTTGGCAGCAACCAGTTCCGCGACCTCAACGCGCTGGACATAGTGGGCATTTATCCGAACTATCAGGCAGCCCATGCCGCCTGGAAGGCCAAGGCACAGGCAAGCGTCGACAATGCCCATATGCGTTATTTCGTGGTGCATCTGCACAGGCTGCTTGATCCGGAACACAAGGTTGACGCTTGAGCATGAAGCAGGAAGCCGCATCGGTGCGGAGCAGCTCGTCCGCCTCCGGTGACAAGCGCCAGAAGGCGTCGAAACGGCTGTGGCGCCGGATTCGCCAGCCCTTGGCGCAGTCGCGCTTCGCCAAATCCGCTGTCGCCAGCCTGCTGGCGCAGGCGCTGCGCTTCATCCGGCTCACCAATCCGCTGACCAAGGGTTCGACCGCCATCGCGGGTGGCGAATACGGCCATCTCGAACCGGGCATCATTGCGCTGTGGCATGGCCAGCACATCATGGCGCCCGTATTCTATCCCAAGGGGCGGCCGCTTGTGGCCATGGTGTCGCGCAGCGCAGATGCCGAGCTCAACGCGCTGGTGGTCGAGAAATTCGGTATTGAGGCGGTGCGCGGCTCGGGAGGACGCGACAATGCCCGCCATCTCGACAAGGGCGGCGCCAAGGCATTGATTGCCCTCAAAAAGTCGCTGGTGACCGGCAAGAACGTCGCCATGATCGCAGATATTCCCCATGGCACCCCGCGCGACGCCGGACTTGGCATCGTCCTGCTTGCCCGTCTTTCCGGCCGGCCGATCCTGCCGGCGGCCATCGCCACCAGCCGCCGCAAGGTGCTGGAAAAAAGCTGGGACAAGACGACCATCAACCTGCCGTTCGGGCGCTCTTCCATCGTGGTCGGCACGCCCGTCTTCGTGGCCAAGGATGCCGACGATGCGGAAATGGAACGCAAAAGGCAGGAAGTGACAAGTTCGCTGAACGAAGCGACGGCAAAAGCCTACAGCCTGGTGGACGGGGCGCGATGAGCGAACGCGCCGCCCGCACCCTGCTGACCCTTTACCGTTATGCCGGAGCCGCAGCCTATCCGCTGATGGGTCCTTACGTGGCCTGGCGCGCCTCCAAGGGCAAGGAAGACAAGGGCCGTACCCGCGAGCGCTATGGCATTGCAGGGCAGGAGCGCCCCGACGGGCCGCTGATCTGGGTGCATGCCGCCAGCGTCGGCGAGACGATCGCCGTCGTTCCGCTGGTGCAGACCATCCTCGGTTACGGCGTCAACGTCATCCTGACCACGGGGACCGTAACCTCGGCCAAGGTGGTGACCGAGCGGTTGGGCGACAGCGTCATCCATCAATATGTGCCGCTCGACATCAAGCCGGCCGTCAGCCGTTTCCTGAACCACTGGGTGCCGGACCTTGCCATCATCGCCGAGTCCGAGATCTGGCCGATGACCATCCTGGAACTCGGTGCCCGCAACGTGCCGCAAGTTCTGGTCAACGGGCGCATGTCGGACCGTTCCTTCGCTTCGTGGAAGAAGCGGACAAGCCTTGCCGAAGCCCTGTTCGAGAACCTTGCCCATGTCGTGGCGCAATCCGAGATCGACGGCGAACGCTTCCGCACGCTGGGCGCGCGGCCGGTTACCGTATCCGGCAACCTCAAGGTGGACACGCCGCCCCCTCCGGTGGACGAAAAGGCGTTGCAGGTCCTGAAGCGTCAGATCGGCAATCGGCCGACATGGGCCGCCGTCTCGACCCACGAAGGCGAGGAGAAGATGGCGGCGGAAATCCATGCCGCCCTGCGCAAGCGCCATCCCGGCCTGCTCTCCATCGTCGTGCCCCGCCATCCGGCCCGGGCCGAAGAACTGGCGGAACAGATCGGCTCCATGGGCCTCAAGCTGGTGCGCCGCAGCCTCGGCCAGCCGATTGCCGCCGACACCGACATTCTGCTCGGCGATACGATCGGCGAGATGGGGCTTTATCTGCGTCTTACGGAAATCGCCTTTGTCGGCCGGTCGCTATCCTCTACCGGCGGACAGAACCCGCTCGAACCGGCCATGCTGGATACGGCCGTCCTGGCCGGCCGCAATGTCCAGAATTTCCGCGAAGCCTACAAGCGGCTGCTGGACCGGGGCGGGGCCAAGCTGGTGCGTGACCGCAACATGCTGGCCGGCGCCGTCAATTATCTGCTGGTGAACGAAGAAGCACGCCGCACCATGATGACGGCCGCCGCCGCAACCGTGCAGGACATGCGCGGCGCCCTTTCGGCCACCATGAAGGTGCTGGAGCCTTTCATCCAGCCGCTGGTCGTGCAGGCCAGGCTGAGC
Organism: Aquamicrobium terrae; assembly: GCF_040545735.1. Taxonomy (GTDB): domain Bacteria; phylum Pseudomonadota; class Alphaproteobacteria; order Rhizobiales; family Rhizobiaceae; genus Mesorhizobium; species Mesorhizobium terrae_A. The sequence continues at coordinate 21,310 of NZ_JBEPML010000009.1, read as the reverse complement.
CGGGCGGGCAAGGGCTGACATGGCGAGCGAGGCACCGCCTTTCTGGTGGGAAAAGCCGGACTGGCGCGCATTTGGCCTTTCGCCGCTTTCCGCCGCCTATGCCTTCGTCGCCGGTCGCCGGCTGCACAAGGCGCGGCGCGAGAAGATGTCCGCCCCGGTGCTGTGCGTGGGGAATTTCACCGTAGGCGGCACCGGCAAGACGCCGGTGGCCATCGCGCTGGCGAAGCAGGCGCGTAGCATGGGGTTCGCGCCCGGCATCCTGTCGCGCGGCCATGGCGGCGGCTTTTCCAGCCCGCATATCGTCGATGCCCATCATGATGCGGCCAGGCATGTCGGTGACGAACCGCTACTTCTGGCCGAGCATGCGCCGGTAGCGGTGACGGCGAACCGTGCCGCCGGGGCGCGACTCCTCATGGAGCAGCACGGCTGCAATTTCCTCATCATGGACGACGGCTTCCAGAGCGCCCGCATCCATATCGACTACGCGCTGATGGTGGTGGATGCACGCTATGGGCTCGGCAACGGTCGCGTCATTCCCGCCGGCCCCTTGCGGGCCAGGGTGGTCGACCAGCTTGTCCATGCCCACGCGCTCCTGCGCATGGGCGAGGGAAGCGCGGCCGATGCCGTGGTGCGGCAGGCGGCCCGCGCCGGCAAGCCGATCTTCGATGCCTGGACCCGGCCGTGCAATGCCGGGCGCTTCGCCGGGCGACGCTTTCTTGCCTTTGCCGGCATCGGCCATCCGGAAAAATTCTTCGACACCGTGTCAAAGGCCGGCGCGACGGTGGTTCGTACGCGCCCCTTTCCCGATCATCATTTCTACGCCGCGGATGAGTTGGATGAATTGCTGGCGATGGCCAGGGCGGAGGATCTGGAACTGATCACGACCGCCAAGGATGCGGTGCGGCTTCGCCACGGCGCGGCCAGCCCCGAATTCCTGAAGCATCTGAACGTGCTGGAGATCGAAACCGTATTCGATCAGGAGCAGGCGCCGGCCCGCATCATCAACGAGACGGTGGAAAGCTGGAAATTACGGCGTCTGGCGGGATAAGGCATCGGATCGAAACGGGAACCGGTTCGCGGCTTTCCCCGCCGTCCGATCGAGGTGCCGTATCCTGCTACTTCGCCCGGCTGCGCAGGTCCGGGTTCATTTCCAGCTCACGCTCGAAGGAAATCCTTGCGCTGGCATAGGCTTCCTGCCGCTCGACGCTCCAGTATTTCAGCTCGTCGAGCGTGATGTGCTCGCCCGTCACCGCGCACCGGACATAAGCGCCGGGGCTGGTGACCTGAAAGTCACCATCGAGATAACGGATGCGGGCCTCCCGGCTGCCGGGACCTTCAAAGCGGTTCATCATGGAAGCGTACCAGATTCAATCAGCATGTCATCGCCGCAAAAAGTGGCGAGGTCAAGTTTGGGTCAGCGCCGGCCGAACAGGCGCTCGATGTCGGCCAGCTTGAGCTCGATATAAGTCGGGCGGCCGTGATTGCAGGTGCCGGACCCCGGCGTCGCTTCCATCTGCCGCAGCAGCGCATTCATCTCCTCGGGCTTGAGGCGACGACCGGAACGCACCGAACCATGGCAGGCCATGGTCGCGGCAATGTGATGGAGGCGTTCGGTCAGCGTTTCGGTGGTGTCATGGTCGGCGATCTCGTCGGCCAGGTCGCGCACCAGTTGCGGGACGTCGACTTCGCCAAGCATGGCAGGCGTCTCGCGCACCGCCACCGCGCCAGGCCCGAACCGTTCGAGCCGCAGGCCGAAGTGCGCCAGGGTCTCGCCATGCAGGGCGAGACGCTCGGCATCGTCTTCCGGAAGGTCCACGATTTCGGGCAGAAGCAGCATTTGCGAAGGCACCGGGCGCGAATGCAAGGCCGTCTTGAGCGCCTCGTAGACCAGCCGCTCATGGGCTGCATGCTGATCGACGATGACCAGCGAATCCCCGGTCTGGGCAACGATATAGTTCTCGTGCACCTGCGCTCGCGCGGCGCCGAGGGTCGTCCGCTGCAATTGCTCGTCGGCTTCCGCCTGGCCAGCCCGCATGTCCGCGCTGGCTGCTGTCATCGGCGTGAAAGCGGCTTGCCGGCTTTCGGCAAGCCCGTTGACGAGCGGCCGATAGGGCGACACCTGAAGATCGAAACCCGCCGCCGGTCGAAACGGCGTTCCGTTCCGGGGAATGAAAGACGCGCCGCCGGCGCCCGATGGTGGAGGCGTGGAGCGGAAGGCCGCCATCATCCCGGCCGCCCCGGTGGTCGCCGCCCGGATGCCGGCATCGGCCAGCGCCTGGCGGATCGCGCCGACGATGAGCCCGCGCACGAGTCCGGGATCGCGGAACCGCACATCTGCCTTGGCCGGATGCACATTGACGTCCACCGTGGCCGGATCGAGCGTCAGGAACAGCACGGTCACGGCATGGCGGTCACGCGGCAGCACATCGGCATAGGCACCGCGCACCGCGCCGGCGAAGAGCTTGTCGCGCACCGGCCGGCCGTTGACATAGGCATATTGCTGGAGCGCGTTGGCGCGGGTGTAGGAGGGGATCGACACATAGCCCTGCAGATGGACGCCTTCGCGCATGGCATCGATGGGGATCGCGTTGTCGGCGAACTCCCGCCCCATCACCTGCGCGATGCGCTCCAGACGCCCGTCCGGCGCATCGACGGTCGCCGGCAGGTCGAGCGTCGTGCGGTCGGCTCCCGCCAGGGTGAAGCGGACCGAGGGGAAGGCTATGGCGATGCGCCGGACGATGTCGCTGGTCGCCGAGCTTTCGGCACGCTCGGTTTTCATGAACTTCAGCCGGGCCGGCGTGGCGAAGAACAGGTCGCGCACCTCAACGGTGGTGCCGCGATTGGCAGGCGCCGGCCGCACCGGCGTAATGTGCCCGCCTTCGACCCCGATCTCTGCCCCGCTGTCGCCGTCCTGCGCTCGCGAGCGGATGGAAAGCCGCGCCACCGAACCGATCGAGGGCAGGGCCTCGCCCCGGAAACCCAGCGAGCGGATGTCGTGGATATCGTCGGCGAGCTTGGAAGTGCAGTGGCGGCCGATGGCCAGCGGTAGCTCCTGCGCGTTCATGCCCGAGCCGTCGTCGGTCACGCGGATGAGGTTGAGGCCCCCGCCGCCGGTGACGATCTCGATGCGGCCGGCACCGGCGTCCAGCGCATTTTCGACCAATTCCTTCACCACCGAGGCAGGGCGCTCGATCACCTCGCCGGCGGCGATCTGGTTGATCATGGTTTCGGAAAGCTGACGGATCGGCATGGCGCTACATTAGCCGGATTCTGTCGGGCTAAGAAAGCGACCGGTGCCGTTCGCCCCCAGCCAAATCATGCCGCCTGCGAGGGGAGGGGTGGTGCCTGTCGCATAATTAAAACTCATACGATCAATCACGATTTTCAGGCGTTACAGCCGGATCGACCGGAGTTAGCATGATATTCGTGCAATGCGTATCAGATCCGGAGGGGAGGACATGGGTACTGTCGAAGCCGTTGCCGAGACAAGCGGTCAACCTTCGCGTCGGGAAAGGGGCGGGCGCCATGCTAGGCGCGAGCAGCGCTCGCATGGGCCGCAAGGGCTCGGCCGTCCCTATATCGTCCGCGGCATTCCCACCTACGACATCCTGTCGGAAGAAAATCTCGTCCGTATCGAGGAAACGGCCGACCGCATCCTGGCCGAAATCGGCATCGAATTTCGCGACGATCCGGTAGCGCTCGATCTGTGGCGCAAGGCCGGCGCCAAGGTCGACGGCGTGCTGGTGAAGTTCGAGCCGGGCCTGCTGCGCGAGGTGCTGAAGACGGCGCCGGCGGAATTCACCCAGCATGCACGCAATCCCGCGCGCTCGGTGCAGCTCGGCGGCAACAAGGTCGTGTTCTCGCCGGCCTACGGCTCGCCTTTCGTCATGGACCTCGACAAGGGCCGCCGCTACGGCACCATCGAGGACTTCCGCAACTTCATCAAGCTCGCCCAGTCCTCGCCATGGCTGCACCATTCGGGCGGCACGATCTGCGAACCGGTCGATGTGCCGGTCAACAAACGCCATCTCGACATGGTCTACAGCCATATCAAATATTCCGACCGTGCCTTCATGGGCTCGGTCACCGCCGAATCCCGGGCCGAGGATTCCATCGAGATGGCCCGCATCGTGTTCGGGCGCGACTTTGCCGATGAAAACTGCGTGATCCTCGGCAATGTCAACGTCAACTCGCCGCTGGTCTGGGACGGCACCATGACACTGGCACTGCGCGCCTATGCACGCGCCAACCAGGCCGCGGTGATCGTGCCCTTCATCCTCGGCGGTGCCATGGGGCCGGTGACCAACGCCGGGGCGATTGCGCAATCCCTGGCCGAGACCATGGCCGGCTGCGCGCTCACCCAACTCGAACGGCCGGGCGCGCCGGTGATCTTCGGCAATTTCCTGTCTTCCATGTCCCTGCGCTCGGGCTCCCCCACCTTCGGCACGCCCGAACCGGCCGTCGGCTCCATGGTGATCGGCCAACTGGCTCGGCGGCTCAACCTGCCGCTGCGCTGTTCCGGCAACTTCACCACCTCCAAGCTGCCGGATGCGCATGCGATGAACGAGGGCACCATGTCGATGCTGGCGGCGGTGCATTGCGGCGCCAACTTCATCCTGCATTCGGCCGGTTTCCTCGACGGGCTGCTCTCCATGTCCTACGAGAAATTCGTCATGGATGCGGATTTCTGCGGTGCGCTGCATACCTATCTCGACGGCGTGAAGATCGACGACAACCAGTTGGCGCTCGATGCCTTCCGCGAGGTCGGACCCGGCAATCACTTCTTCGGCTCCGCCCATACGCTGGCCAACTACGAGACGGCTTTCTGGGATTCCGAGATCGCCGACAATGAGCCGTTCGAGAAATGGGAAGCGGCAGGTTCGCTGGATGCCGCCACCCGTGCCAATCGGCGCTGGAAGAAGATGCTGGCTGAATATGAAGCGCCGCCCCTCGATCAGTCGATCGACGAGGCGCTTCAGGATTTCATGGCGCGCCGCAAGGACGCTATGGAGGATGCATGGTATTGAAAGGCAGGTTCATCGCAGGAGGATCATGATGAAACTGCCGCTGCTTGCCCTCGTCCTGGGAAGCCTCGTTCCGGCCGCCGCCATGGCCGGCCCGGCATCCGATGCCGTGAAGTTCTTCTACACGCAGGGGCGGTTCGTGGGCGATCCGGACTATCGTGACCGTCTGGTCGAGCCGGTGAAAAAGCTGTTCGACCAGAACGATGCGGCGCTCGCCAGCGCAGACGGCCTGCCCTGCATAGATGCCGATCCGGCACTGGACGCGCAGGATTTCGACGATGCCGAACTTGCCCGCACGCTGAAGCTTTCCGAAACCGTCAATGGCGACCAGGCCGAGGTAACCGCGACATTCGACCTGTTTGCCGACAGCGAGGACGCCTCCCGCGAAATGGTGTGGTCGCTCAAGAACATCGATGGCCGCTGGAAGGTCGCCGACATTGCGTCGAAGACGAATGGCTGGCGGCTGAGCGAACTCGAATGCTTCGCCGGAGAGACCGAATAGGAACCGGCATCCGGCACACAAGCATGTCGCCCGAAAGTGGGAACCGGTTTCGGGACAACGACATGCGTAAAAACAATCGCTTAAAGCGTAAGGAGCGAATCTGAAAGATCGCGACACGCTTTAGCGAACAGAACCGCCAGCATCGCATACCGGGAAAGACGATGGCCAGCCAGGACCCTTTGCTCCAGCCCTATCAGCTCAAGCATCTGACGCTGAAGAACCGCGTCATGTCCACCAGCCACGAGCCGGCCTATTCCGAGGACGGCATGCCCAAGGAGCGCTATCGCCTTTATCACGCGGAAAAGGCGAAGGGTGGCATGGCGCTGACCATGACGGCTGGTTCGGCCATCGTCTCGCGCGACAGCCCGCCTGCCTTCGGCAATCTGCACCTTTATGACGACGCCATCGTGCCGTGGCTCTCCGAACTGGCCGATGCCTGCCATGAGCATGACTGCAAGGTGATGATCCAGATCACCCACCTCGGCCGCCGCACCAGCGGCTGGAACAAGGGGGACTGGCTGCCGGTGCTGGCGCCGTCACCGGTGCGGGAGCCCGCGCACCGTTCCTTCCCCAAGGCCATCGAAGACTGGGACATGGAGCGCATCGTGGCGGACTATGCTGCCGCCGCGCAGCGCTGTCAGGCGGCGGGACTGGATGGCATCGAACTCGAGGCCTACGGCCATCTGATGGACGGGTTCTGGTCGCCCGCCACCAACCATCGCGAGGACGAGCACGGCGGGCCGCTCGAAAACCGGCTGCGCTTTACCTTCATGGTGCTCGACGCGATCCGCAAGGCAGTCGGGAACACGTTTGTCGTCGGCATCAGGCTGGTGGCCGACGAGGATTTCGCCACCGGCCTTTCCCGGGAGGAAGGCGTGGAGATCGCCCAGCGGCTGGCGGGGTCCGGCCGCATCGATTTCCTCAACATCATCCGCGGGTCCATCGAGACGGACGCCGCGCTTACCAAGGTGATCCCCATCACCGGCATGCGCTCTTCCCCGCACCTGGATTTCGCCGGAGAGGTGAGGGCGGCAACGAAGTTCCCGACCTTCCATGCGGCACGCATCGCCGATGTCGCCACCGCGCGCCATGCGATCGCCACCGGCAAGCTCGATATGGTCGGAATGACGCGGGCTCATATTGCCGATCCGCACATCGTCAAGAAGGTGATGGAAGGCCGCGAACACGAGATCCGCCCCTGTGTGGGGGCAACCTATTGCCTCGACCGCATCTATGAAGGCGGTGAGGCACTTTGCATCCACAATGCCGCGACCGGGCGCGAGGCGGCCATCCCGCACATCATCCGCAGGACGGATGGGCCGCTGAAGAAGATCGTCGTCGTCGGTGCGGGGCCAGCCGGCCTCGAAGCGGCGCGCGTCACCGCCGAGCGCGGTCATTCCGTCACCATTTTGGAAGCCACGGGTGAAGCCGGCGGCCAGGTCAGGCTCGCCGCCCAGAACCCGCGCCGCAGGGAGTTGATCGGCATCGTCGACTGGCGGCTGGCGGAGCTGGACCGGTTGGGCGTCGAAATGCGCTACGACACATGGGCGGAGCAGGACGATGTCCTGGCGCTGGCGCCAGATGTGGTCGTGGTCGCGACGGGTGGCCTGCCGCAGAATCCGCCTCTGGAGGCCGGCGACGATCTCGTCACCTCAAGCTGGGATATCATGGCCGGCAGCGTCAAACCGGGCGAGACCGTGCTGCTGTTCGACGACAATGGCGGCCATCAGGGCATGGGCACGGCCGAGGTGATCGCCAATGCCGGCTCGAAGCTGGAACTGATTTCACCGGAGCGGTTCTTCGCGCCGGAAATGGGCGGCATGAACCATGTGCCCTATATGCGCGTCTTCCACGAAAAGGGCGTCACCGTGACCATCAACACGCGCCTGAGATCGGTGCGGCGCGAGGGCAACCAGCTCGTGGCCACGCTGGGGTCGGATTTCGCCGACGGCTGGAGCGCCGAGCGGTGCGTCGATCAGGTGGTGGTGGAACATGGCACCGCGCCGCTCGATGACCTCTATCTCGCCCTCAAGCCGCTGTCGCGAAACCGGGGCGCCATCGATTATGAGCGGCTGGTGCACGGCGGCGATATCTTCCCGGTCCGCAACGGCGAACGCGGCCTGATCATGTTCCGCATCGGCGACGCCGTCGCCTCGCGCAATATACATGCCGCGATCTATGACGGCCTGCGCTATGGCCTGCGTATCTGAGGCGGGCTGAGGTCAGGCCTTCGACTGCTGGATGGCCAGGAAGAGATTGGTGCAGCGGGTGCCGGAGCGGCAATAGGCGAGAATCGGAGCCGGAAGCTCCTCCAGTGCCTTGGCCTGATCAGCGACGTTGTCGGCGGTCATCTGGCCGCTCACGACCGGAATATAGCGGAAGGTCAGGCCCGCTGCCTCGACGGCCGCGCGCACCGCATCCTGCGTGGGCTGGTCCACCTGTTCGCCGTCAGGACGATTGCAGATCACGCTTTTGATGCCGGCCGCCTTGATCTGTGCCACGTCCTCGAGCGCGATCTGGCCGGTGACCGAATAGTCTTCGCTGATCTGACGGATTTCCATGGATACCTCTGGAAGGACTGGGAGCCGCATGACCTGCGGCGGGCGCGCCCTTCATGCCAAAGCTGAAGGTCGCAGACAAGATATGGAACTGCCATCGCGGTGTTTTTGCGACATGCCCTCATCTTCGCTCCCTGCCGGGCTTGCCGTGGAGGAATGCTCTATCTACACAAGCCCTGCCCAGTCAGGGCGGACAGGTTTCAGGAAGGAAGACAAAATGAGCATTCGTCGTGTCGAAGTTGGCCAGCGCATGAGCCAGGTCGTCGTGCATGGTAACACCGCCTATCTGGCCGGTCAGGTGGGTGAGGGTGAAAGCGTCGAGGCGCAGACCCGCGATATTCTGGCCACCGTCGACATGCTGCTCGCCGAGGTCGGCTCCGACAAGACCAAGATCCTTCAGGCGATCATCTGGCTCTCCGACATGTCGACCTTTGCCGAGATGAACAAGGTGTGGGACGAGTGGGTGCCGCAGGGACACGCTCCGGCCCGTGCGACCGGCGAAGCCAAGCTGGCCGCTCCCAAATACAAGGTGGAGATCATCGTCACCGCCGCTGTCTGACAAGAGTGCCGGTGCCGCGCCCGTCTTGTCCGAAGGGCGCGGCATCGTTCCAATCTGCAGGGACTCACGCGCTTTGGCCTCTTCGTTAAGGGCTGTTGCAAAGCGTTATCGGAGTTGGCCGCCGGCAACCGCCATACCCCGCCCAGAACACGAAAAAGCCTGAATTCTTTCCTTTCGATCGACGCGCTTCGCTTCTAGGATTGGGGGAAACAGCCAGAGTGGCAGGCAGGGGAGAAGCCAGGACTCCCGGCCTGTCGCGCGATGCAACCATTCTCATTTAAAACGGTTTATGGTTGCAATGGCCTCCCCGATGCCACGCTCGTTTTTCGCCTTGTGGATTTTTAATGAATATTCAGATCAGCCCGGATCGCCTTGAAGCCCAAACCGCTGCCATGCCCCTGGCGGCGGAATTGCCGATAAGGGCTCAGTTCTACCAGGAAGACAGGCTGCGGCTGCTCGGCAAGCAGATGGCCGAGGGCGAAACGCAGAGCCTGGCCGGGCTCGGCACCTTCGATTTCCAGACTCGTATCCGCGAAAGCGCCGCCAGGATACTGGAGGTCTATCGCTCGACCAACTCCGCACAGGCCAAGGGCGAAACGATTACGCCAGCCGCGCAATGGCTGCTCGACAACAATTATCTGGTCGAGGAAACCATCTACCAGATCAAGCGCGACCTGCCGCGCCGCTTCTACCGCCAGTTGCCGACCCTCAAGCTTCCGGACGGCACCAGTGTGCCTCGCGCCCTGGCGATCGCCTGGGCCTATGTCGCGCATTCGGACAGCTCCGTTTCGGCGCAGACGTTCAAGGCGATCGTCGAAGGGTTCCAGTCCGTCGAGCCGATGAAGATCGGTGAAATCTGGGCCCTGCCGTCCCTGCTGCGCTTTGTCCTGATCGAGAATTTGCGCCGGCTTGCCCTGCGGGTCGAGCGGGCGCGCCAGATGCGCGTGATCGCCAATGAGGTCGCGGACCGGGCGCTTGCCTCGGCCGACGGCGGCGAACGCGAGGAAATGCTGAGCCGCTACGGCGCCTATGCCCGCGACACCACCTTCGCGACCCAGCTCCTCTACCGCTTGCGCGACGGATCGCAGAATGCGGGCAGGGCGCTCGAATGGCTGGAAGGCGAGTTGGAGAAATCCGATTCGGACGCCGAGCAGATCATCATGGCCGAGCATAGGACGCTTTCGGCCGGCAACGTCACCACCGGCAACATCATCCGCGGCCTGCGCCTCATCAACGATGTCGACTGGACGGTCTGGTTCGAGGAAGTCAGCCGCATCGACGAGGTCCTGCGCCAGAAGGCGGACTATTCGGCGCTCGATTTCTCGTCGCGCGACCAATATCGCACGGCCATCGAGGAACTGGCGCGGCGCTCCGGCCGCTCAGAATACAGTGTGGCCGAGACTGCGGTCGATATGGCGGCCAGGTCGGTCGGCCGCCCGGGCGCCGGCGGGGAGCCTTCCGATGTCGGTTTCTATCTCGTCGGCGCCTGCCGCGAGGTGCTGGAAAAGGAAATCGGCTATCACCCGCCTTTCGGCCTGTCGCTGAAGCGATCCTTCCGCAAGGCGGGTTGGCTGGGCATCTTCGTTCCCGTGTTCGCGCTCACCGCGCTGCTGCTTTATCTGAGCGGCAACGCGCTCGCCGTGCTCGGCCTGCCGGTGTGGGCCATCGTGCTGATGCTGGTGCTGTTCGCGGTGCCGGCAAGCGAGGGTATGCTCGGTTTCTTCAACACGGTGGTGCTTCTGTTCCTCAAGCCGACACGTCTCGTCGGTTATGACTACAAGGACGACATACCCACCGAAGCGCGCACCCTCGTCGTGGTGCCGTCGTTGATAGGGTCGCGCGACGATGTCGAGGAGAACATCCGCAATATCGAAGTGCACCACCTCGCCAATGTCTCGGACGAGCTTTATTTCGCGCTTCTCTCCGACTGGCCCGACAGCCATGCGGAGCTTGACCAGGCCGATATGGAAATCCTCGATTTCGCCCGCGCCGAAATCGCTCGTCTCAACCAGCGCTACCCGACGACGGGCACGCCGCGCTTTCATCTCCTGCACCGGCGGCGGCTCTACAACCCCTCGCAAGGCGTCTGGATGGGTTGGGAGCGCAAGCGCGGCAAGCTGCACGAACTGAACCTGCTGCTGCGCGGCGACGGCGACACCACTTTCATGCCGCCGGATGCCCCGCTGCCGGAGAACGTCGTCTATGTGATGACGCTGGATGCCGACACCCGCACCACGCGCGATGCCGTGGCCAAGCTGATCGGCAAGCTCGCCCATCCGCTCAATCGCCCGCATTTCGATGCGGCCAGCAAGAAGGTCAATGCCGGCTACACGATCCTGCAACCGCGCATTACGCCCTCGCTGACCACGGGCGACGAGGCCTCGTTCTTCCAGCGCGTGTTCTCGACGGATCGTGGCCTCGATCCCTATGTTTTCGCTGTGTCCGATCTTTATCAGGACGTGTTCGGCGCCGGCACCTTCACCGGCAAGGGCCTTTACCACATCGATGCGTTCGAGGCGGCTCTGCGGGATCGCTTCGAGGAAAACACCATTCTCAGCCACGATCTGGTGGAAGGCTCCTTCGCACGCTCGGCCCTCGTCACCGATGTCGAACTGGTGGAAGACTATCCGACCCGCTACTCGGTCGATGCCTCGCGCCAGCACCGCTGGGCACGCGGCGACTGGCAGCTTCTCAACTTCATCATCAACCCCCTGTCGGGGGTGCCGGCCCTGTCGCGCTGGAAGATGGTGGACAATCTGCGCCGCACGCTGACGCCCATCTTCTGGGTGATGGCGGCGATTGCCGGATGGACGTTGCTGCCTTTCACCCAGGCCGCGCAATGGCAGGCGCTGCTGATCCTCACCCTGTTCATGGCGCCGACCTTCAACATCGTCAACGGCATGTGGCCGAAGAGCCGGGACTCCACGCCGCGCGGCCACTTCTCGGCCCTGGCGCGCGACATCGCCTTCGGCACGGCCATGGTGGCGCTGCGCATGGTGCTGATGGCGCATTCCGCCTGGATGATGACCGATGCCATCATCCGCACGCTCTACCGGCTTTTCGTCTCCCGCAAGAACCTGCTCGAATGGCGCACCGCCTCGCAGGCTCACAAGGGCGGGGCGAATGACCTCGGCTCCTATTATTCAGCCATGTACGGGGCCGTCATCATCGGCGTTGCCGGCCTGGCCATTCCGGTCTTCAACGATTCGACCGGCGCGTTCGTCGCCTTCTTCTTCGCCCTGTTCTGGGTCGGCTCGCCGGCCTTCGCTTGGGTTATCAGCCGCTCGGCCGAAACCGAGGATCGGCTGCACCTGGCGCCCAGCGACATGTACGCGCTGCGTATCGCGGCCCGGCGCACATGGCATTATTTCGAAAGCTTCGTCACCGAGGAACATCATCACCTGCCACCGGACAATTTCCAGGAAAGTCCGGCACCGGTTGTGGCGCCGCGCAGTTCGCCGACCAATATCGGCGTCTATCTTCTGTCCGTGGTATCGGCGCGCGATTTCGGCTGGATCAGCATGGCCGATGCCGTCTCGCGCATCGAGGTAACGCTGTCGACCATCGAGAACATGCCGCGCGAACGCGGGCACCTGTACAACTGGTACGACACCAAGACGCTGAAGCCGCTGCATCCGCTTTACATTTCGGCCGTCGACAGCGGCAATCTCGCCGGCCATCTGGTGACGGTCGCGGCAACTTGTGCCGAATGGGCGGAAGCGCCGTCGGTGCATCTCCATGGCGATTTTGAAGGCGTGCTCGACGTTGTCGCCATTCTCGATGAAAGCCTTGACGAATTGCCGGACGACCGCCGCCAGTTGCGTCCGCTGCGCCAACGGCTGGCCGACCGCCTGGATGGCATGCGCCGCGCGGTGCACACCATCAAGGAACAGCCCGAGATGGCGTCCATCCGCACCATCAACCTGTCGGTGCTGGCCGGCGAGATCAGAAAGCTGGCGGCGGCCATCCACGCGGAAGTCGGCTCCGGCCGTTCGGATGTGGTGGTCGACTGGGCTGCGCGGCTGGAGGCGACCTGCGAGGCGCATGTGCACGATTCGCACAGCGACGACCGCACCGTCGAGGAATTGCGGGGACGCCTGCTTCGCCTGCGCGAGCGGGCGCGCCGCTTCGCCTTCGAGATGGACTTCTCCTTCCTGATGCGCCATGAGCGCAAGCTGCTCTCCATCGGCTATCGCGCGGAGGAGCATCAGCTTGACGAAAGCTGTTACGACCTTCTGGCGTCGGAAGCGCGCCTGACCTCGCTGTTCGGTATCGCCAAGGGCGACCTGCCGACCGAGCACTGGTTCAAGCTTGGCCGCCCCATCGTGGAGATCGGCTTTCGCGGCGCGCTGATGTCGTGGTCGGGCTCGATGTTCGAGTATCTGATGCCACCGCTGGTGATGAAGGAGCCGCAGGGCAGCCTGCTCAACCAGACCAGCAATCTCGTCATCAAGCGCCAGATGCAGTACGGCCGCCAGCGGAACGTGCCATGGGGCATTTCCGAAGCCGCCTACAATGCCCGCGACCGCGAACTGACCTATCAGTACACCAATTTCGGCGTGCCCGGCCTTGGCCTCAAGCGCGGCCTGGCGCAGAATCTCGTGATCGCGCCCTATGCCACCATTCTGGCGGCGCAGTTCATGCCGCGCGAGGCGGTGGAGAACCTGAAGCGGCTGCGGAGCATCGGCGCGCTGGGACGCTACGGCTATCACGACGCCGTGGACTTCACCCCGCAACGTGTGCCGGAGGGCGCCGACCATGCCGTGGTGCTGAACTACTATGCACACCATTCCGGCATGTCCATCGCCGCCGTGGCGAACGTCGTGTTCGAAGGGCGTTTGCGTGACCGCTTCCATTCCGACCCGGTGATCGAATCCGCGGAACTGCTGCTGCAGGAGAAGGCGCCGCGCGAAATCCCCGCCGATACGGTACGCACGGAAGCGGAAGAGCGGCCCTTGCTGGACGAGCAGGAAACGCAGAGCCTCGACACCCGCATCATCCCCGATCCGGCGACGGCCTTGCGATCCACCTGCCTGATGTCCAACGGGCGTTATTCGGTGATGGTTACGGCCACCGGCTCCGGTCACAGCCGCTGGGGCGACCTCGCCGTAACCCGCTGGCAACCCGACCCGGTGGAAGACCGGATGGGCTCCTACATCTTCCTGCGCGATGTCGACACCGGCGAATGGTGGTCTGCCACCGTCGAGCCGAAGCAGGCGCCAGGGGAGGTGACGCAGACCTACTTCTCCGACGACAAGGCGACCTTCGCCAAGAGCGTGCAATCGCTGCGTTCGGAAGTGGAATGCATCGTCATCTCGGAAGGGCACGGCGAGGGCCGCCGCGTGACGCTCCACAACGACGGTTCGAGCGACCGCTATATCGAGGTGACCTCCTTTGCCGAACTGGTGTTGGCGCCCGAGGCTTCGGACAATGCCCACCCGGCCTTTTCCAAGATGTTCGTGGAAACGGAGATTTCCTCCAACAACGGCGCTATCTTCGCCCGCCGGCGCAAGCGCGACGAGCGCGAGGTCGACATCGTTGCCGTACATTTCGTCACCGATCCGACCGGCCTGGCGCGCGACACGGAAGCCGAGACGGACCGGCGCGCCTTCATCGGGCGCGGACGCACCATCGCCGATCCGGCAGCCATGGACGGAGGCACGCGGCTTGAAGGCCGCGCCGGGTTTACACTCGACCCGATAGCCGCCCTGCGCCGCAGGGTACGCGTGCCCGCCAACAAGAAGATATCGCTCACTTTCTGGACCTGCGTGGGTTCGAACAGGGAAGAACTTGATGACGCGATCAACCGGCTCGATCATCCCGAAAGCTTTGCCCGTCAGGCCATGCTGTCCTGGACCCGCTCACAGGTCCAGACCCGCCATCTCGGCCTGAGCCTCGCGGATGCTGCCATCGGCCAGAGCCTGGCGCGCTACCTGATCTATCCCGATCCGAACCTGCGTCTGCCCTCGGAAGCCATCACCGCCGGGCTTGGCAAGCAGTCCAGCCTGTGGCCGACCAGCATTTCGGGCGACTATCCGATCTTCGCCATCCGTATCGACGATCTGGCCGACCTCGAAATCGTCGCGCAGGGCCTGCGCTACCAGGAATATATGCGCGCGCGGGGGCTCACGGCCGATCTGGTCATCGTCAACGAGCAGTCGTCCTCCTACGTGCAGGATCTGCAGCAGGCGATTGACTATCTGTGCGAGAACAGCCGCCTGCGCGGCTCCGAACTCGGTCCGCGCCAGCATATCTTCGCGGTGCGCCGCGACCTGATGGATGAGCCGACCTATCGCACCTTGCTGACCTCGGCGCGGGTGGTCCTGCATACGCGCAACGGCACGATCAGCGACCAGATCGAGCGTGCCGAGATCACGGCCCTGCAGGCGCGCGAGGTCCAGAATGGCTCGGCCGCCGCGCCGGCCTCGCGGGAAGAGGCGCCGGTGCCGCTGCCCTTGCCGGCGGTGGCGCCCGCCAAATACAAGCCGGCGGATGGAAAGGGACTGGCCAACTGGAACGGCTTCGGCGGTTTCGAGGGCGACGGCCGCCGCTATGTCGTGCGGCTTACCGGCCACAGGGTCACGCCGCAGCCATGGATCAATGTGGTGTCGAACGACGCTTTCGGCTTCCATACTTCGGCCGAAGGGGCTGGCTTCACCTGGAGCCGCAACAGCCGCGACTACCAGATCACGCCGTGGTCGAACGATCCGGTGACAAACCGGCCGGGCGAGGGGGTCTATATCCACGATCTCGACAGTGGGGCCGCCTTCTCGCCGCTCGCGGCGGTCGTGCGCGATCCGGCCGTGACCTATGAGGCCACTCACGGGCAGGGTTTTTCCAGTTTCCGCGCCCGGCGCGGCGTGCTGGATACGGAGCTTGCGCATGTGGTCGACCCCGCCGACCCTGTGAAGATTTCGCGCTTGCGCATCCGCAATTCCGGGGCGAACGCGATGCGGCTGCGGGTCTATGCCTATGCGGAATGGGTTCTGGGCACGCACCGGTCCCGCACGGCAGGCACGATTGTCCCCTCGCAGGATGCCTCGACCGGCGCATTGCTGGCCACCAATCCGTACAATCTCGACTTCGGTGGCCGCGTGGCGTTCCTCGCCAGCGACCGCCAGCCTGACTCCGTCAGTGCGGATCGCGCCGAATTCATCGGGCAGGGCGGTTCGAGCGAACGTCCGCAGGCGGTGCTCAAGGGCACAGCCCTGTCCGGACGGGTCGAGGCCGGCGACGATCCCTGTGCCGCGCTGGCGCGCGACATCGAGGTGCCGGCGGGCGGCGAGATCAGCCTGCTCTGGTTACTGGGCGATGCCGAAACCGCGGCCGAGGCGGCGGCCTTGATCGCGAAGCACCGGGAGGCGGACTTCGACAGCCGTCTTGCGGCGGCGGAAACCGCATGGCGCGGTTTCCTCGACACCATCCAGGTGGAAACGCCGGACCAGACGCTCGACTTCATGGTCAATCACTGGCTGCCCTATCAGAGCCTGGCGTGCCGCATCCGCGCGCGCTCGGCCTTCTATCAGGCAAGCGGCGCCTTCGGCTTCCGCGACCAGTTGCAGGACACGCTGGCCCTTCTGGTCCATGATCCGAGCCTGGCCCGCGCGCAGATCCTCAATGCGGCGGGACGCCAGTTCCCCGAGGGCGACGTGCAGCACTGGTGGCTGCCGCGCACCGGCGCCGGCGTCCGCACCCTGATCTCCGACGACGTGGTGTGGCTGGCCTATGCCGTGGCCTACTACATCGACGTGACGGGCGACCGGGCCATTCTCGACGAGAAGCTGCCCTTCATTCAGGGCGAGCAGCTCGGCGAGGGCGAGCATGATGCCTTCTTCCTGCCGGAAAAGAGTGGCGAATCCGTCGCCCTCTACGAGCATTGCGCCCGTGCGCTCGACCTCGCCGTCAAGCGCAGCAGTCCGGGTGGATTGCCGCTCATCCTCGGCGGCGACTGGAACGACGGCATGAACAGCGTCGGCGACGAGGGCAGGGGCGAGAGCGTATGGCTCGGCTGGTTCCTGCTCAAGACGCTGGGCGATTTCACGCCGATCGCCAAGGCACAGGCAGACAAGGGACGCAGCGAGGCCTGGCAGGCACATGCCGCCGTGCTGAAACGGGCGCTGGAGAACAGCGCCTGGGACGGCCAGTGGTATCGTCGCGGCACCTTCGATGACGGGACGCCGCTCGGCTCGCGCGAGTCGCAGGAATGCAAGATCGATTCCATCGCCCAATCCTGGAGCGTGCTGTCGGGCGAGGGCGATCCTGCCCGCTCGCGCACGGCCATGGACAGCGCCAGCGAAATGCTGGTCGATGAGGAGAACAAGATCCTCAAGCTGTTCACGCCGCCGTTCTCCGAGTGGGAGAAGAACCCCGGCTACATCAAGAGCTATCCGCCGGGCGTGCGCGAAAATGGCGGCCAGTACACCCATGCGGCAACATGGTATGTCATCGCGCTTGCCGAGATGGGGCGGATGGATGAAGCCTATCAGTGCTTCTCCATGCTCAATCCCGTCAACCATGCGCCGGACGAGGCTGCCGCGGAGCACTACCGTGTCGAACCCTATGTCGTGGCGGCCGATGTCTATGGGGCCGACAAGGCCGGGCGCGGCGGGTGGACATGGTACACCGGTTCCGCCGGCTGGCTTTACCGGGCAGCGGTCGAGGCGATCCTCGGCATCCGCAGGCGAGGCGGCGTCGTCGAGGTCAATCCGCGCATACCCTCGCATTGGGAGGGCTATACGGCCACGCTTGCGCTGGGCGGCGGGCGCCAGACCATTCGGGTGCAGCGCAGCACGACCGCTGCCGCGCCGGTGCTTGAAGTGAACGGCAAAAAGCTCAAGGGAAATTCTTTCCCGCTGGACGAAGGCCAGACGGAAGTAATTTTGACGTTACCGGCCGCCAAAACGGTTAGCCGGCTGGGTGCCGTCAAAACCACCTGAAGAATGGCGATCGGGAGGCATTGCGCCCGTTCCCCCTGATTTCCCGCTAAAATTGCGGCAGTCCCTTCGCGGATTGCCGCAATTTCGCCTTATGGCGGTCATTTTACCTTTCAACTCAAACCGTTAGCTGATCACGGCAGATTACTTTCCGTAGCTATGTTTTGTTCGCGAAACGGGAACTGAAGCGGTAAGGGAGCATTGTTCTGGCACGCATCGTTTAATACGTTTCCAGAAATGGTGCATTGCACAATGAACTGTTTAGCGGAGTAAACGAGTGTCCCTTCTACAAGTCTACTGGAGAGCGCTCGGCTATCTTGCCGCCGACAAGAAGCGGGTTGCCCTGATTTGCGGCGCCAACGTCACCCTGGCCATTGTCGCCATCCTTGAGCCGATCATGTTCGGCCGGGTCATCGACGCCATTTCCGATCGCGTCAACGTGGTGCCGTCGCTCGTCTTCTGGGCGGGGCTGGGCGTTTTCAACATCATCGCTTTCGTGCTGGTGGCGCGCGGCGCGGATCGTTTCGCCCACAGGCTGCGCGGCGACGTGCTCTCGCAATCCTTCGAGCGCATCATCAACATGCCGCTTGCCTGGCATCACATGCGCGGCACCTCCAATTCGCTGCACACGCTGCTGCGTGCCGTCGAGACGTTGTTCACGCTGTGGCTGGAATTCATGCGCCAGCATCTTTCCACCGCTGTGGCGCTGATGCTGCTCATCCCCACCGCGCTGACCCTCGACCTGCGCATGTCGATGGTGCTGCTGGTGCTGGGCGCGCTCTATTTCATCATCGGCAGGCTGGTGATGCGCAAGACGCGGGAAGGGCAGGCCAGCGTCGAACGCCACTACCACCAGGTGTTCGCCCACGTGTCGGACTCCGTCAGCAACGTTGCCGTGCTGCAGAGCTACAACCGCATCGGCCACGAGACCGCGGCGCTGAAGCGCTTCGTCAGCGACCTGCTGGATGCGCAGTATCCGGTGCTCGACTGGTGGGCGCTGGCGAGTGCCCTGCACCGGCTGTCCTCCACCATTTCGATGATGGTGGTGCTGCTGATCGGTTCCTACCTTGTCATGCATGGCCAGTTGCGCATTGGCGACGTCATTGCCTTCACCGGTTTCGCGACGCTGCTGATCGCCCGCCTCGACCAGGTTTCCGCCTTCGTCAACCAGATTTCGGAAGCCCGGGCCAAGCTCGAGGAGTTCTACCGCATGGAGGACTCGGCCCTCGAGGTGCGGGAACCTGCGGGCCTCCGCGAAATCGGCAAGGTCACCGGCCATATCCGCTTCGAGAATGTCGGCTTCGAGTTCCCGAATTCGGGGCAGGGCCTTGACGATGTTTCCTTCGAGGTGGCTGCCGGGCAGACCGTGGCCATCGTCGGACCGACCGGCGCCGGCAAGACCACGCTCATCAACCTGTTGCAGCGCGTGTTCACGCCGCAGCGCGGGCGCATCCTCGTCGACGGCATCGATACGCGCACCGTCACCGCCCGTTCGCTGCGCAACTGCATTGCCACCGTGTTCCAGGATGCGGGCCTTCTCAATCGCTCGATCGAGGAGAATATCCGCATCGGCTGCGCCGACGCCACCTATGAGGAAATCCATGAGGCAGCGCTCGCCGCCGCCGCACAGGACTTCATCCTCTCCAAGGGCGAAGGCTACGACACCATCGTCGGCGAGCGCGGCGGGCAGCTTTCGGGCGGCGAACGCCAGCGTATCGCCATCGCCCGTGCAGTGCTGAAGAACGCGCCGATCCTTGTTCTCGACGAGGCGACCAGCGCGCTGGACGTCGAGACCGAGGAGCGGGTGAAGCAGGCCATCGACGAACTGCGTCGCGGCCGCACCACCTTCATCATCGCCCACCGCCTGACCACCGTGCGCGACGCCGATCTGGTCGTGTTCATGGACAAGGGCAGGGTGGTCGAAATGGGTGGCTTCGCCGAACTCTCCCTGCGCAACGGTCGCTTTGCGGCGCTGCTGCGTGCCGGCGGGCTGCTCAACGACGAGGAAGTGCGTCGTCTTTCCCGCATCTCCGCCGTGCAGGAGGATGCCGCGGCCTGACATCGGCATGCGTCCTTCCGGCTGTTGCCCACGGCAGCAGCCGGGACTATGTAGCTTGTCATGACCGCTTCTCGCACCCGCCTGTCCAACTGGATGGACCTCGCCAACCCCACGCGCTTCGTCGGCTTCGCCGACAGGGCCATTCCATGGCTGACGGGTGCGGCCTGCCTGTTTCTGGCCGCCGGCCTCTACTTGAGCTTCGCGGCCCCCGAGGACTATCAGCAGGGCACGACCGTACGCATCATGTACATCCATGTGCCGTTCGCTTGGCTGTCGATGATGTGCTATGCGCTGATGGCGACGTCGGCATTGGGCACGCTGGTCTGGCGTCATCCGCTTGCCGACGTGGCATTGAAGTCCGCGGCGCCCATCGGCGCCTGTTTCACGGCGTTGGCGCTCGTCACCGGCTCGATCTGGGGTAAGCCGATGTGGGGCACGTGGTGGGTGTGGGATGCGCGGCTCACCTCCGTCTTCGTGCTGTTCCTGATGTATCTCGGCATCATCGCGCTGACCCGTGCGCTGGAAGACACGAGCAAGTCCGCATGGGCGGCCGCGATCATCACGCTGATCGGCTTCGTCAACATTCCGATCATCAAGTTTTCGGTCGACTGGTGGAACACGCTGCACCAGCCGGCCTCCGTGTTCCGCCTCGACGGCCCGACCATCGACGGCAGCCTGCTCAGGCCGCTGCTGGTCATGGCCATCGGCTTCACGCTGCTGTTCTTCGCCCTGCATATGATGGCGATGCGCACCGAAATCAGCCGCCGGCGCATCGCTTCGATGCGTAAGCTGGCGGCGCGTGGCGAACGATGAGCCGGGCAGGGACATGGCCCGCCCATTGTGAGAGGAAGGCATGATGAAGCGCTCGCAAGTCAACGAAATCATCCGCGAAGCCGACGCCTTCATCCGCTGCTTCGGCTACATATTGCCGCCTTTCGCTTACTGGTCGCCGCAGGAAATGCAGGACCGGCGTGCCGATTCCGCCGGCATTTTCGACGCCCGGCTGGGTTGGGATATCACGGACTACGGCCAGGGCAGGTTCGATGAACTCGGCCTGTTCCTGTTCACCGTGCGCAACGGCCGCTTCGAGGACATGAAGAAGGGCGCCGGCATGCTCTATGCCGAGAAGATCATGATCTCGCGCAAGGACCAGCTTTCGCCGATGCACCGCCATGTCATCAAGGCCGAGGACATCATCAACCGTGGCGGCGGCAAGTTGGTGCTGGAACTGTTCATGCCCGAGGAGGGCGGCGGCATCGATCCCGACGCCGAGGTTTCGGTTCCCGTCGACGGCACCATCCGCAAGCTTCCGGCCGGCGGGCTCTTGAAACTCGATCCGGGCGAAAGCGTCACGCTGCTGCCGGGCGTCTGGCATGCATTCTGGGGCGAAGGCGGCGATGTGCTGATCGGCGAGGTCTCGACCGTGAACGACGATCTTACCGACAACATCTTCCGCGACCAGATCGGCCGTTTTTCACAGATCGAGGAAGACGTGGCGCCGGTGCATCTGCTGGTGTCGGATTATGAGCGGTGGCTCGCAGCGTAGTCGCACGTCATCCTTGAATCCACCCTGCAATATATCATGTGGCGGCGATGTAGAAATGTCGCGGGTTGTGCAAAATAGAAATGTCGCCTCCCACGCTTGGGAAGGCAGGGCGCGGCAAGTTAGAAATGC
>NZ_JBEPML010000008.1:0-238859 GCF_040545735.1 Aquamicrobium terrae | reverse complement strand
CCGCCGAGGCATGGGTCCTCATCGCCAATATCCGCATGCTCACGCGCAGACTGGCAAGACATTGAAAACATGCCGATCTTTATGATTCAGACACTTAGACGCACAAGCAGTTATCACCGGGTCTTACCTTTCGACCTGGCACACACCCATTTCGTCTGCCTCGAAGACTCCCAATCTACAACATCGGTTCGCCGGAGACAAAGGAGGCTGACCGACGCACCGAGGTGACTCATATCTCTTCGATTACACGTTACCCCTGAGCTGCCTGTCTGTCTCGCCTAATTTGTCCGGCGCGACCCTGCGCGATTAGACATACTATTTCGAACAAGACATTCGCAGCATTCACCGCCGTATGTCCTGCGGGATCGAGCGGAGGCGAGACTTCGACAACATCTGCGCCTACGAAATTGAGACCAGAGAGCTTTCTGACAATCACCTGGATATCCCGCATACTGAAACCGCCAGGCTCGGGTGCTCCCGTCCCTGGGCATAGCGGCGGATCAAGGCCATCAACGTCAAAAGTGAAATAGGTTTCACCAGTACCTACTACGCGCTTTATCTCCCTAACCACCCCATCGCGGCCCAACTCTTCGAATTCGTCCATAGTTATGACGCGTATGCCGTTTGCCTTAGCGAAATCAAGATCGCCGGCGCTAAAATAAGTACCCCGGATTCCAATCTGAATGACGCGTTTCGGATCTATAAATCCTCCCTCCACCAGCCTAGTATACATCGTCGCATTGTTCAGTTTGCTTCCATAGAAGCTATCTGCGCAATCACTGTGTGAATCGAAATGTATTACTCCAACAGGACCTTTCCTTTTTCCGATCGCACGCAAGACAGGCAATGTAATTGTGTGATCTCCACCGACACTTACCGGAACAACGTTCCGGTCGAGGACAGCATCAACGAAAGCCTCAATCTCATCAATGCTTTCCTTGATCATGAATGGATTGACAGGAGCGTCACCGATGTCTCCAATGCGTGCAAGTTCGAAGGGAGCGACACCAGTCGATCCATTGATACGTCTGATAAGGCGTGACATCTCGCGAACCTGTGCTGGCCCATGACGGGTGCCTGATCGGTTTCCCGAACCGAGATCATAAGGAATCCCCATCAGTGCAATATCGATGTCGTCCAAGTCGGACTTCAGCGGCGCCCTCAAGAATGTAGCAGGCTGCGAAAACCGCGGAGTGACTTTTGCATCAAGTGCTGATGCTTGATCTTTGGACTGCATATTGCTTCCTCTTCACCTTCAGTTCCGAGGTACGCCGATGCGTACCTCGCTTTGACACTAAATCGGGGAGTTCCGCTGATCCTAGCGGACGAGCCAGTTGTTGAACCGCTCCTTGATGCGATCCATATTGTCCGCCCAGAACTGGGGATCCACCTGCACCCCTTTGGTAATCGTATCGGGGTTGGTAAAGAGGTATGGTTTCATCTTGGAGTCGACGAACTGCGATGCCGACGCTCGCGAGACATCGTAAGCCGCACGTGTGCTGATGACAGCGATGCGCTGCGGCTCGCTGGCGAAATTGATAAAGTCGAAAGCTTGCTGCTTGTTCGGGGAATTCTTCACAACCATCCAGACGTCGACGTCCCATAGAAAATCATTCATAATCACGTTCCAGTCCTTCTGCTGCTCCAGCATGGGTTGGATGATCCGTGACAGCGTTCCCGTGACCATAACCGCCTCGCCATCGTTCAGAATCTGTGGCGGCTGAGCAAAAGAATCGAACCAAACGACTTGGTCCTTGATGGAATCAAGTTTGGCGAAAGCCCGCTCCAAGCCGTCCGAAGTGGCGAGGACCTTGTAGAGATCTTCCTTGGCCACACCGTCTGCAAGGAGAGCGAACTCGAGCGTCGATTCGGGTCGTTTGAGCATGCCACGCCGACCTGGAAAATCATTCAGGTTGAAGAAATCGGCGACGCCTTGCGGCTTCTTTTCCGGAAAAGCTGCATTGTTGTAGCTGATGCCGTAGGCGAACACTTCGGATCCGATACCGCAGTCCAGTATTGTGCCCGGGAGGAAATCCTCACTTGCCGCCCTTCCATCCGGGGAAGGTGGAAGTTTCGAAGAATCAATTTTTTCGAGGAAACCTTCTTCACAACCTTTGATTGCGAAGCTGCGTTCTCCCACTACGACGTCCCATGTCACATTATTCGCGTCGACCATAGCCTGAATCTGGCCAATGTTACCGCTCCAGTCGTCCATTCGGACATTTACCCCAGTAGCTTCCCGAAATGGGGCGACGAAGGCGACCTCCTGACTCTTCGCGAAATCTCCGCCCCAGGAAACAACGGTGAGAGATTCCGCAGAAGCGGTTGAAGACAATGCCGTCAGCGAGACGGCGATAGCAAGCGATAGCTTAAGCATGCGCGTTCCCCTTATATTCCTTTTACTGAGCGTCGATTAGCTCATCTTAGATTGTGCAAGCGGATGACGCTGAGTTCCATCCGCTTTTTCCAATCCTTTGATCGGCCTTCCAAAGAAGCGACCCCTGGCGCGCCATGGGAAGCTGGCGGCGACGTGATACCATTGTGCGCCCAGTGTGGCGGATGCCGGATATATTTAAGCGCCGCTTTATGCTGGTCGAGGCACCGATTGTTTGTTCGCAAATTTCTGATGTCGTCGGTCTCAAGACTGTGCATTCATCGGTCAAGCGTGCAGAAGGGGGCAATCCTTTGTCTTTTGCTGCTGAAACCGCGAGCAAAAAGCGGAAGCTAAACGATGGGGAAGAAATGACCGAGGAACTGAATCCATTCGTCCGTTTTGAACAGATTTCCAAGACCTACGATGGGGATACACTTGTCATAGAAGACTTGGATCTCGACATCATGCGGGGCGAATTCCTCACTTTGCTCGGCCCATCCGGATCCGGCAAGACGACCGCCCTGATGATGCTGGCCGGGTTCGAGAGCCCGACAAGCGGTCGAATCCTTGTGGAGGGGCGCCCCATCCACCACGTTCCCCCGTACAAGCGAGAAATCGGCGTAGTGTTCCAGAACTACGCCCTCTTTCCTCATCTCACAATTGCGGAGAATCTGTCCTTTCCACTCTCGGTCCGGAGGTGGCCAGCAGCCGACATCAAATCGGCGGTCGATCAGGCGCTCGATATGGTTCAACTGGGTAAAATGGCCGGACGCAAACCGAATCAGCTCTCTGGCGGACAACAGCAACGCGTCGCTTTGGCACGCGCACTGATCTTTCAGCCTCGGTTGGTTCTAATGGACGAGCCTTTGGGGGCGTTGGACAAGAATCTGCGCGAGGAGATGCAAAACGAGATCCGCACGCTACATGGAAACCTCGGGATCAACGTCGTCTACGTAACGCACGACCAGAGCGAAGCGCTGACGATGTCCACTCGCGTCGCGGTCTTCAAGGGCGGCACGATTCAGCAGCTTTCCTCGGCACGGGATCTTTACGAGTACCCAGCAAACCTTTTTGTCGCGAACTTTATAGGTGAGAACAATTCCGTCCAGGGGAAGGTCATGTCGACCGCGGATGGATGCTGCACCGTTGAACTGGACGATGGGCAATTGGCGCGGGGACAAAGCGTTAGTGCCTCAGCGGCGAATGGAAACAACGCGACACTGTCCGTTCGCCCCGAACGAATTGCAATCAACCCTCCCGACGACTACGACACCCTTCTCCAAGGAACGGTCACCGAGGTAGTCTACCACGGTGATCATTTCCGCGTGACACTCCGCGGATCGGGCTCGAATACTTACCAGTCCAAGGTCGCCAACACAGGGGGGCAATCTGACATTGAGCCAGGCCAACCGATACGGTTCGGCTGGCGGACGTCGGATTGCCGGTGTTTCATGGGCGATGTGGGGTGCTGATAACATGAGAACAACGTCATCCACTCTATTGAAAGCTGCTCATCGCAAGGCGCAGCGTCCGGAGCGCTTGAGGGGCTTTCTTCTAATTGCACCCTTGGCCGTCTTTTTGGCTTTCACCTTTTTAGCTCCGATTTCGAGTTTTCTGGTTCGTGCCGTCTATGATCCCCTCATCGCAGATGCATTTCCGAATACCGTTGACGCGCTCAAAAGTTGGAAGCCCAGCGAAGGCACGCCGCCCGAGGCTGTCTTTCGCGCGTTTCGCGATGAATTGCTGATCACTCGTGACCGGGGTACCATCGGTGCGGTTGGACAGCGTCTCAATCGTGACGCAGCGGGGATGCGTTCGCTGGTCCAACGAGGTCTTAGCATCACGGACCAAACCGGTGTCACAGAATGGAAACCCGTCTTTGTCGGCGCGAACGAGCAATGGGCGCTGCCTGAGACCTGGTCCATTATCAAGAACGCCGGCAGTCGGTTCACTCTTTCCCATCTCCTGCAAGCTGTCGACCTCGTTAAGACCGAGGACGGATCCATCGAGCTTCGCCCCGAGGATCAGCGAGTAAACAACTATCTGCTTGTTCGCACGCTGCTGGTTGGCCTTGCCATCATGACACTCAGCACGCTTCTGGCTTTCCCGATTGCGTTGGCGATAGCACGGGCGTCGCCATCGGCGGCGCGGTGGATGATGACGATCGTGCTTCTACAATTCTGGACGTCGGTCCTTGCCCGTATTGTGAGCTGGATCGTACTTCTACAGAATAGGGGCGTGGTGAACGACCTGCTGGTCGCGACAGGCGTGATTGCCGAGCAACAGAGATTGGCTCTCATTTACAATATGCTTGGCACCATCCTAGTTGGCACCTATGCGATGCTGCCGCTGGTCATCCTTCCGATCTATAGCGTGATGAAGCTTATTCCGCCCTCATATCTTCGAGCGGCCACGTCACTCGGGGCGCATCCTTTCGAGGCATTCTGGCGTGTGTATTTCCCGCTAACCCTGCCGGGGATAGGGGCGGGCGCGAGCACCGCATTCATTCTTTCGATCGGCTACTTCGTGACCCCAGCTTTGGTCGGGGGGCAAAGCGGCACGCTCTACAGCAACATCATTGCTTACCACATGCAGACCTCGCTCAACTGGGCCTTGGCTGCGGCACTGAGCATCGTAATCCTGGTTGTCGTAATTAGCCTGTACACGGTACTTAACCGATACATGCGGGACAGAAAGGCATGACAATGGATAAGATATCGCCGGCGGTGGAGCGCACATCTGTCGAGCGGGTGTGGGCTATTTCTTTCAGAATCATATGCGGGTTCATTTTTTTCCTGATGTTGATGCCGATTCTAATCATGATCCCACTTTCATTCAATGCAGAACCCTACTTTACATTCACGCCGGGAATGCTGGCCCTCGACCCAAACGCCTTCTCCATGCGGTGGTACGCACAGCTTTGGAACGAACCGCTGTGGCGAGAGGCGTTCAAGAACAGTGCGCTGATTGGTGTTTTCGCGACCTCGATCGCGACTCCGATCGGCACCTTGGCTGCGCTCGGGCTCGCGCGGTCAAACCTGCCGGCCAAACCATTAATCATGGCAGTCATCTTGTCACCGATGATCGTGCCAATCATAGTTGTCGCTGCCAGCATATACTTCTTCTTTACGATGATCGGGCTTGCGCAGACATATACTGGCCTCATTCTGGTCCATGCCATGCTCGGCACGCCCTTGGTCGTCACCACCGTACTCGCCACACTGTCAAACCTGGATCCGAGTTACGCGAGGGCTGCATCGAGCCTTGGGGCCTCACCCATGACGACGTTTCGCAAGGTGACATTGCCGCTCATTTCACCCGGCATCATCTCTGGAGCCATATTCGCCTTCGCAACGTCGCTGGATGAAATCGTTGTAACAATATTCCTCAGCAGCGTCGATCAGCGGACTGTCCCCCGCCAAATGTTCACCGGGATCCGTGAGCAGATCAGCCCGGCAATCCTTGCGGCCTCGACGGTGCTAATAGTTATAGCAATTCTGATCATGATCGTGACACAGAGCTTGAGACGAAGGTAAAGGATCCGCTGTGAACCGTGACGAGCTAGTTACCACGTCCTAGCTTTTCTTTCCAACGAGAGAATGAATGATGTCCAGAGCTCTGTACCTGGTTTCGAGATGTAGCGGAATCAGGCGTCTTCGCCGAGCTTACCAGCCCCCTTTAGGATAACCCAGTCATAGGCTTTCCTCGCTGGATTTCGCCACCGGTTGATGGTTCGCCAAACAGTGGTCACTCACCTCTGCTCGGCGTGTTGCGTTGAATGCTGAAACGAAAGCTTTGTTTGTTGGCATTTAGGATCCATGTAAGCGCGTAGGCGCGGCCGTCAGGCTTGGAGCACCCACGGCATGAGTTCTTCGATCCTGCTGTTTGGCCAGCGGGTGGCGATGCGCTCAAGGGTCCGGGTGAGCCATGCGTGCGGATCGACATTGTTGAGACGGGCGGTGGCCAGCATCGTGGCGATTGTGGCCCATGTCTTTCCGCCGCCGTCGCTGCCGGCGAACAGGCTGTTCTTTCGTGTGATCGTTTGCGACCGGATCGCACGCTCGATCCGGATCGCACGCTCGATGGTGTTGTTATCGAGTTCGATGCGACCGTCGTGAAGGAAGCGCTCGAGGATTTCGCGCCGGTTGATGGCATAGCGGATCGCCTCGGCCAGCTTCGATTTCCCCGGTAGTCTCGGCAGTTCCGCCGCCCATAGATTGAAGAGCGCGGCGACGATCGGCCGGATTTCTCCTGCCGGATTGCTGCCCGGATTTCGGTGCTCTGACCGCGAACCTCTTTCTCGATTGCCCATAGCGGAGCGATCATCTCGATCGTACGGGTGGCGACCCGTGATGTGCCGGCGGCATGGAGTTCGAAGAAGTAACGGCGGACGTGCGACCAGCACGCGGCCAGCGTCACAGGTCCGACAGCACGGTCCTTGCGCGCCAGGCGATTGTAGGCCCCGTAGCCGTCGACCTGCACTATACCGGTGAAGCCGTCGAGATGCCGCTCGACCCGATCGCCGCCGCGACCGTCTTCGAACCGATAGGCCACCATGGGCGGTGACGTGCCGCCAAAGGTGCTGTCGTCACGGGCATAGGTCCACAGATAAGCCTGTTTCACCTTGCCGGACCCCGGAGCCAATGTCGGCAGCGTCGTCTCATCGGCGAAGATGCGCTCAGCCTGCCGGATCCGCATCAGGACATGGTCGGCCAGCGGTTCCAGTTCGAGCCCGACCTTGCCGATCCATTGGGCCATCAGGGAGCGGCTGAGTTCAACCTGGTCGCGGGCATAGATGGCTTCCTGCCGATAGAGCGGCAGGCCATCGGCATATTTGGACACCGCAATCTGGGTCAGGAGGGCCTCGGTGGGAATGCCGCCCTCTATGAGATGGGCCGGCGCAGCAGCCTGGATCACGCCGTCATGACCCCGGTAGGCGTATTTGGGACGGCGGGTGACGATCACGCGGAACTTCGCCGGCGTGACGTCGAGTCGCTCGCTGACATCCTCACCGATGCGGACCTTCTCAAATCCCTCGCATCCGTGAGCATCGTCAGGCTCGATGACGAACTCGACGCGCTCCAGATGCGCGGGAAAGGGTTTGCGTGGCCGAGGCGTGCGCGGCGGTCGTGTCTTTCCTCCAACTCTCTCCAGTTCCGCGCTGATCGCCGCCAGGCCCGTGTCGATCTCGTCGAACACGAACTGGTATTGCTCCTCGTTCAGGGAATCGACGCGCAGCTTCTCCGAGCGCTGACCATAGCGGGCGCGTTCGAACATGGCGATGATCGACATCAGCTGCGCGATGCGTTCGTCGGCATTCCTGTTCAGCGCTGCGAGTTCGGCGTTCTCGGCACGGATGCGGACATTCTCTGCTTCCACCGCGGCATTGCGATCTTCAAGCCGGCCGGCCTTCTCCGCTATGGTGACCACCAGCGCCTTGAGCGCGTCAATGTCGTCGGGAAGGTCTGGAGCAGCGGTCATCATCGCCGCTGATCACATCACATTCCGCCTGGGTTTGCCCGCCTTTCCGACGCCCTGATTCAACGTGCCGCAGCCGAACTATCCCACCGATTGCGGACGTCGGGTCGGCACCGTGCGCACCTTCTTCCAATCCATCCCGTCGACCGATCACGCATGTTGATACCTCTCCTGGTGAGGCTGAGTGATTCTCAGATCAAGGTGGCTGATGGTGTGGTTGCGGAGATCCCGGACCGCGTTGATCACGGAAGGAGCATTTCGGAACAGGTAGGCTCCGGTCGGCTGACGGTCGATCAGGAGGCGCTTTTGCCTGATCTGCACGTAGATCCAATTAACGGGAATGTGCAGCCGTGCTGCCAATTGCGTGGCGCTCAGCCAAACGGCCTGGTGGGTCCATCGGCTGCGTTGTGTCGCTATCCGGATCCCGGCACCGAGACGAATCCTCTGCACGGTGATCGGTAAGACCTTGTCGGCGCAGTTGGGCGAGCGGTGTCCCTCCTGGCTGAGGAGGGCGGCAATCTCATCGTCAGGCAAGCCGGTTTTCGCGAGATCGAGTAAACGCGCACGCATTTCTTCACCGTGCGTGAGCTTGGCGACGGAGTTGACATTCATCTTTACTTCGAGTTCGGTGACCGCGCCGCCGCGCCAGATGATCCTGGCCAGGGCAATATCGTGCTCGCCGCGATCGAGAATGACTTTTTCGATCAGACACCGCAACAGCGCCTTGCGGTGCGCGTCCGTCGTGGCATCGTCCGCCCAGATTTGCGGCAAGCGCCCGGAGAGGGCGATGACCTTGCGGTGGAGGGCTTTGCCCAGCGCTATTTGGGTAACGGGCTCGGCCGAAGCTTGTCGGGCAACGGCTTCCTCTGCACTGCGGACCTCGTTCAACGCCGCTTCCCACCGCCGCTCGAGTTCGCCGGCGACAAGACGATTGTCGGGGTCGACGCGATTGAACTGGCGCTCTGCCAGCGCCGCGGCATAGCGCTTGCGCTCGAGTTCACGTTCCGCGCTGCTGCGCAGGGCCTTTTCGACCTGCTGCTGTGCCCGACGGGCGCGCGACAGCGCATCAATTTCGGCGGGTGCCAGCGCCGTCAGGAATGCGTCGGCCACAGCTGCATCCACGCGTGAAGCGCGGATATGCTGACACGCCGGCAAGCCCGCATGGGAATGTAGATGATTGCACACATACTCTCCGCCGCCTTTGTAGCGAACATACATCTTATGTCCGCATCGCCCGCACCAAGCGATGCCATGCAGCAGAAGTTCGCCGTTGCGGGGGGCGCCTCTCGTTTTGATGCGCATGTACTCGGCTCGGTTATCTCGCACGATATCGCGGATTTTCTCATAAGTTGGCCAATCGATGTAGGGTGGATACCTATCCTTCACGACGATCCGCCATTCATCGATCGGTCGCGCCACCTTCGCATCCGAACTCCCGCCTTCGCATGCGGTGGCACGCAGGCGGGTCCGGCCGTAGACAAAGGCACCGGCATAAGCCGGGTTCTTCAGGATCGCCGCCACCGCCGAGACTGTCGCGCGCGCCCAACGCAGTTCGCCATGCCGGTCGCTGCGCGGCAGAGCCAGGCCACGCTCGTTCAGCACGCGCATGACCTTGGCGACGGTGCGGAACTTCAGGAATGTCTCAAACACAAGTTCAAGCCGTTGCTGAACGGCAAGATTGGGGTCCTTGACAACCACCCCACTCGGATCGCATATCAAGCCGATCGGCAGCATGAGGGCAAGCTCGCCGCGCTCGGCCTTGGCAAGCAAACCGGCGGTCAGACGGCTGCGGATCGTATGCAGCTCGAGCTCAGAGATCGTTCCCTTCAAACCAAGAAGCAGACGGCCATTGGCGCTGCCGGGATCATAGACGCCATCGCGATCGGCGATGAGGCAGCCGCGCAGGCCGCAGATATCCAAGAGCGGATACCAATCGGAGCAGTTGCGCGCCAGCCGTGTCACATCGATCGACAGGATCAATCCGATCTCTCTGAGGCCAACCCGCCCGACGAGTTCCTTGAACCCGTTCCGCTTTGCGGCAGAGGCTGCGCTCAAGCCGAGATCGGCATCGATGACATCGATGTCGGCATCATGCCAGCCGAGTTCCCGGGCGCGCTGGCGAAGCGCGTACTGTAGCCGCAGGCTCTCTTGATTGCTCACTACCTGATGCGCCGTCGACTGTCGGACGTAAACAACCGCTTTGCGCTCCAGATGGGTCGGCTTGACCAGTTCGGACTTCACGAGACACCTCCACCAGAACCGCGGCGACCTCGTCGAGGATTTGACGTCGCAAAGCTGGTGACAGCGTCGCCCACAGGCTCTTTGGGTCTATGGTCATGAGCTTCGAGACATTCCGCCACCGCGACAAGATCCCGAACCGCCTCGACGCTCAATTTAGTCTGATTCGTGTCCTCGACATACTTCTGTGTTGCTGCAACCGGAACCAGCAACGTTGACCCATCACGATGTTCGACTTCGTACAATGGTAGAAAGTTGCCGCCTCCACGTGTCACTCGGCGGATCACATGGAACGAGCGGCCAAGAAGTGGATGATGCGGGTCCACAACCCGGACTACTTCGTCCGATGATTCGTCAGACTCACCAGCGGGGATATTCCTGTAGGCCTTCGAGCAGCGCCAGAAGCTGAGCGTGGTTCAGGCGAACCCGGCTCGCACCGATCCGAGGCCAGCCGAACTGTGCCTTCTCATCGAGCCGTTTGGCGAACAGGCAGGCGCCGGTCCCGTCCCACCATACGATCTTCACCCTGTCGGCGCGTTTGGCTCGGAAGACGTAGAGTGCGCCACTGAAGGGATCGGCTCCTGCGTCGCGTACCACAGCCATCAGGCCGTCAACGCCGCGACGGGAGTCCACCGGCGTGGCCGCCACAAAGACTTGGACGCCAGCAGGGATCATGCCGAGCGCACCGCTCGCAGGACCATGGCAAGATGACCGGCATCAACACCAGACCTGGCGCGGATGACGACATCACCGACGATAATCTCCACCATGTTGCCGCGCACGGCATCGAACCGTGTGAACCTCATAGCGCCAGAATCTTCGGAAGCCAGCGGTGTGACCATCCCGGACGCCAGCGCCTTGCGCCGCCAGGCAAAAAGCTGCGACGGCGCAAGATCATGCGACCGCGCGATCGCCAACACGTTCGCCCCCGGCGCAAACGTCTCCTCGATGATCCGCGCCTTCAGATCCGGCGACCAGGCACGATGTGTTCGAGGCGGGCTGCGCTCCAGGCGCTCGACATCCGCCCCTATCAAATGAAAGCTACTGGTAGCGGATATAGCTTCGCTCATGGAATTCTCCTGAAAGAAATCATCCAGGAGAACCTGATACTTCAGACCCAACCGCGCTACGTGGGGACGCCTACGCGCTTACCCACGATCGCAACCGCCCGCCTCAATGATGTCGACCCACAGGCTTGGCTCGCTGACGTGCTCGCCCGCATCGCCAACACGCCGCAAAGCCGTTTGGCCGATCTCCTGCCGTGGAACTGGCGACGACCCACCGTCACTGTGAAGGCAGCCTGACTGCGGCCCTCACCGTCTTTCAATTACCCACATCTCCTGCATGCGACTTGCGCCCGTTGAATCGTCTGTGATTCTGTCTTTGACGCCGAATCGCGGGGGCGTCGCAGATGAGCAGGGACACGGAAACCACCGGAGCAGGCTGGCTTGACGATGAAGTCGTTTCGGCGAGGCTTCCGGATAAACGCTTGGCGCGCCGATTGCATCGCCTGCTTGAACAGATGTCGGCGGCGCCCGGCCAGCCGGTTCCGGTAGCGTGTGGCGACTGGGCGGCGACGAAGGCGGCCTATCGGTTCTTTGACAACCCGCGCGTCACCGAGCATGGAGTGCTGGCCGGTCATTTCGCGGCAACCTCTGTGCGCTGCGCGGCGAGTGAGGGACCGATCCTCATTCTGCAGGACACCACCGAATTCATCTACAGCCGGGCGCAGCCGGGCAAGATCGGGTTTACGAAGACCATCAACGCCGGGCGTTACAAGGCGGGGCAGCCCAATGTAGTGACCCTGTGCGGGGTGCTGATGCATTCGAGCCTGGCGGTAACCTTGAAGGGTACGCCGCTCGGACTGACGGCGGCGAAGTTCTGGACGCGCACGAAGTTCAAAGGAACCTGGACGCTCAAGCGGCATGTGAACCCGTGCCGATCGAGACGAAGGAAAGCTATCGCTGGCTGGAGAACCTGCGCCAGTCGATCGCGCTCGTCGGCGCGCCGGAACGCTGCGTGCATGTGGCTGATCGCGAGAGCGACATCTATGAACTGTTCTGCCTTGCGCAGGATCTCGGTACACGCTTTCTGGTGCGGGTGCAGACCAACCGGCTGGCTGCCGCGCCTGCCGACGCTGAGCCGGAACACGGCGCACATCGGGTCTTCGCCCAGCTCTCGGCCGCGCCTTGGGAGGGACGCCATCGCGTCAAGGTCGGCCAGGACGAGACGGCGTTCCTCGCCCTCATTGCGGTGGTCAGTTGGCGAATCTTCTTCCTCATCATGTCCGCTCGAGCTAAGCCCGATGCTGAGCCAGGGACAGTTCTCACCCCAGCCGAAATCGCGGCGCTTGACAACATCGACGCGGCGCGCACCAAGCCGCGCATCTTATGCAAAGCCCTCGCCACCTATCTGCTTCAGATCGCCATGCTTGGCGGCTACCTCGCCCGCAACCACGATCCGCCGCCCGGAAACATTGTTGTCTGGCGAGGGCTGACGCGCCTCATTGACATTGCATTCGGCATCTCAATCGGAACTCGCCGACGATGTGGGTAATTGAAAGCCTCACCGGAGGCTTACGGGAAGTCTGTCAATCTGGAAGTTGCAAGCCGTCCGGCTGCCATGAGTTCATCGAGAGGATACCCAGGTGGGGTCTGTTGGCGCACTTCGCTGTTTCATTGACTTTCGTGCTGCCAGGGTACGAGAATCACCCTTCAACGATGTCATCTATCGACTTGTGATGTACTCGCGCCAAGCTCTCCAGAAAGTGGCGGATCATCGCGATATTGCTATCCTTAGCCCGGAAAACAGCCGCGACCTCGTCTTCGACCAGGGTCGTTTCCGGCATCACCAGGCGGAGGTCGCCCGTCTCTATATGTGGCTGTGCAACATGGTCCGGAATGACGCCGATGTTGCGCCCTGAGAGCACAAGCACAAGGTGGGATTGAGCGCCTAGTCCGATGTCGCCCGTGCGACTGAGCCCCTCAACGCCAAATCCATCGGGCTCGAAATGACCACGGTTCGCATAGGAGAAGTGGGCAATTTCCTCATCGGTGGTCGTTTCGTCGCTTTGGTAGAATATCGGATGCGACTTCGCGCAATACAGATGACGCCGCTCAAGGAACAACGGGAGCCGCAGAAGCCGTGGGACGCGCACTCGTGAAACAGTAATTGCAATATGTGCCTTTCCTTCCGCAACGTGGGTAATGGCTTGGTAGCCGGCCATTAGCTCCACTCGGAAGCGAACTTGCTTGCGACCTGGCATCTCATTGAAATCCCTCATTGCTTCAGCAAGCTCACAGGCCGGGTTGGTAAGAATGTCATCTTCGAGGGCAATGACCAGTTCGCCAGCCATACCGCCCGCGATATGCGACAAGTCGCCCTTGAAATCCTCTATTGCGCCGAAGAGCCGCTTGGCCGCCCTATAAACCTCCCTGCCTTCAGGAAGGACCTTGAAGCCGCCAGGACCTCGCTCACAAAGCTTGACGCCCATCCGAATCTCGAGGGACTTAATATTCTCGCTCAACACGGACTGCGAGATGTTGAGTTGCGCCTGCGCGCCGGCAAAGCTTCCTTGGTCAACGACCTGGACGAACACTCGCAGGAGCCGCAGGTCAAGATCGCTCACCTGTTTCAATTTTGACAATGCCATCCTCCCTTGACTGCTTGTCACCTCGTAGGAGAGCCAGGACACCTAAAAATTCCAAAAATGGTACGAATGTCCGCCGAGGATGACGCTTACCAACTATACCCATTTTGTGTTGGTTTTGCACAATGGGCACGTGATGCCCGACACTTCGCGCATTATAGGGTCGTCATCCTTTCAGCAATATTATTATTGTTATGCGTATTTGCACACATCATACGCATACATACCATAATTTAAAAAATATTATATATCCATCTAAAGCTTATCTGCAATTTCGTAGTCCAAGATACGTTTTAGATTGATTTTCTATGTGGTGTACTTCGTTCCTGTCGATGCATCCATACTTGACAAAAATCTGTTTTCCTTCATTGCCTCCGGCCAGTGTAATAGTACCAGCAATAACAACTGCAGAAATTAGCAAACTTATAGAAATAATAATCCATGGCTGCTTATGATACCAGAGATTTGTCACTATTCGCAATTGGAGCGACCTCATCCCCATTCCACATCCATCTCTATCCAATGACAATCAACCGGTAACTATTCCTGCGGAGATCGCGAGTCGACCAGCTCCTTGATATATTGTGTCAACAAATTTTTCGTGATGGGGCCGGGAAGCCCGTCACCGATCGTGCAGCCGTCAATCTCGACAACTGGCATCACCAGCGTTGTTGCCGATGTCGAAAACGCTTCGTCCGCCGATTTTGCCTCGGCCAGCGAGAAAGCGCGTTCAGCGATCTCGATATTGAAACCAGTCGCGCATTTAAGTACGGCCGCACGCGTTATTCCCCCCAAAATGGACTTGGACAGGGAGCGCGTCACCAAGGTCTTATTCTTGACAATGTACACGTTCTGCGCGGTCCCTTCCGTGACGTAGTCGCCGTCGCAAAGCCAAGCATCGTCTGCGCCGCGTTGCCTTGCTAACATCTTAGCCATTGAGGGGTAAAGCAGCTGTACGGTCTTGATGTCGCGTCGCCCCCAGCGTAGATCTTCGACGGCGATAACACTTAATCCCTTCGCCGAGAGGGATGCGTTCAGGATCGATTTCTGCTGAGTGAATAGAACGAGAGTTGGTCGCGTCTGTGTGGGCGGATATGCAAAATCCCGGTCTGCTTCGCCTCGTGATATTTGCAGATAGATCAGTCCTTCTTGAACGTCGTTAAGGATGATCAATCTTTCATGGATTTGCCGCAGGTATTCAATTCTCCAGAAGTTTGGTATCTGGATTTCTCGTAGGCTACGCTCCAGCCTCTGCATATGGGCGTCAAAATCGATCAGCTTGCCCCCAATCACAGCGGTGACTTCATAAACCGCGTCCGCAAACAAAAAGCCTCGATCGAATATCGATATTCTCGCATCTTTCGCCGACACATATTCATCGTTGACGTAAGCTACTCGGTCATTGAGGCCTGCTGACAATTGATCCATCTTTTTATGATACCAGTTTGCTAACTTGTCCTAGGGGATGAAAACGACCGATCCGGTAAGCTGGCGTTGTTCGACCGCGCGGTGCACCTTCACGACGTCCGACAGAGGAAATTTCGTGATTGTTGGCCATGGGAATGAGGAACGTCGTATTGTTTCGAACAATTCGGCGGCGTTCGCGCGCAGTAACCCGGTGGTCGCGTTGTGTGTGAACACGGAAGGCCTCGTCATAAAAAGGCATCCTTTTACGTTCAATAACTCAGGGTCGATCGCAGGCGAAGGCCCCGAAGCCATACCAAAAACTACCAGCAGACCAAATGGTTTAAGGCAGTCCAGCGACTTCAATACGGTGTTCTTTCCAACAGAGTCATAAACGACTTCTGCCTTCCGACCGCCGGTCTTTTCAAGAATCTCGTCGACCCAGTTCTCATTTGTGTAGTTGACGGCCGCGACACAACCGGCGGCGAGCGCTGCCCCACGCTTGCCGTCCGAGCCGACGGTTCCTATGACGGTGGCGCCCAATGATCGTGCCCAACCCGACACGATTGAACCGACTCCCCCGGCCGCCGCATGGACAACAACAAGATCACCTGCCGCAACCTTGAAAGTTCGCCTGACAAGATATTGGGCGGTGAGGCCCTTGAACAAGAAGGCAGCGACTTGGTCGGTTTCTAACTCGTCTGGCACCCTAATCAATCTGTCCGCTTTGACGATACGTCGGGTTGCGTAAGCTCCTATGCCTGCATTGATGTAGGCTACCCTTTCCCCCACAGAGAAGTCGCGCACTCCCTCGCCGAGGGCGTCGACGATCGCCACTCCTTCATGCCCAAGACCGGAGGGCAAGGTTAAATGCGCGCGACCGTCTCGTTGGGAGATATCGATAAAGTTGAAGCCGACAGCGAGATTCCGAACCAGCACTTCTCCCTTGCCTGGACCATCGACTGATATCGGAACGACGTTCATGACATCTGGGCTGCCCTGACTGCCGATACGGATCGCATAATTAGTTTCGTGCTGCATCGTGCTGGCGCCTTTGGACGTTAATGTCATTTGTCCTTGCTTTCTAGTGCCGCCGAGATCGCCATCGTCAGCACACGCCCGGCCAGCAGAGCGGCATTGGAATCGGAGTCGCGAGCTGGGACAAACTCGACCATTGCGAAGCTCACCAGTTTCGCCTTCCTTGCCACTCCTCGAATGAGCTTAATCAAATGCCAATACAGCAATCCGCCCGGTGCGGGGACAAAGACGGCTGGCATGATGGAGGGATCCAGACCATCCAGGTCCAGGTTGATATGAACGTTCGCGCCGGCCGGGATTCGCTCGAGGATATGGTCAACGCCCCGATCAAATACATCCTCGGCCCCGAAGAACTCGACGCCCCACTTCTTCGCGTCGGCCAACTCATCTGGGCCGGCCGAACCGAGACCGCGTTGCCCGACCTGGACCATTCGATTGACGAAGGGGAGTTCTGAGACTCGGCGCATGACGTTCGACAGGCCGTTACGCTCGCCGTCCACTTCATCGCGCCAGTCAATGTGCGCATCGATCTGCAGGATAGTTAGCGGGCCAATCTCCTCCAGACCAGCAATCAACGGCACAGGGATTGAATCGTCGCCGCCAATCGCAATCGGTACTGCACCAGCTTTGACGATATCCATCACCGTCTGCTTTATCAGGGCACGGTTGGCCTCCGGCCGGTCGGGTTTGACCGGCAAGTCGCCCATATCCCTTACGCGATCCTTTGAAAACAGCGGGACACCCCGATCGAAATCGATGCGGTCGCCCGACCCGGCCCACATTGCGATACCTTCACGAATGCTCTGCGGAGCATTGAGGTTTGCTTCCAGATACTCCGTTGCCGACCTGTAGGGTGTGGCACAAGGAATTCCCAGCACCACAACGTCGCATTCAATCTTCTCCTTGAGACCGATCGGCTTCACGCCCATGAAAGTGGACGCATCGGCAGATCCTAGCATTGGCATGACCAAAGGCTTCTTATCGTGCATTTTCGATCTCCAGATTTCGCGAAATATGTTTGGCGTTTAGCTTGAGGTATGTTGAACGGAGAGGAGTCCCGTTCCAGCGTGTCAATGAATGCGATGATACGGTCCGGGTGATTGGCCCGCTAAACATGTGCCTTATGAGGGCTGGGCTTGGTGCAGCGCATCTCTCGCTGATGTGCCCGGCTTATGTCCTTGTCTCATGGAACTGCTCCAGTTCGCTGGTACGGTTGCGCATCGCAGCCGCGCGGCTGTTCGATCCTGCACATGAAGTTAATCACTACGCTCTGACGTGCGACAGCGCTTGGGCGGCGATATCAAGCCCGATCTCGGCACTCCATGCATCAAGGAGCGAGAGTGTGATCTGTCCGGGCGCGCCGCTCCCGATCTTCTGGCCGTTTATGCGCGTGACGGGCTGCATACAAAAGCTTGTGCCAGTGGTGAAAGCCTCGTCCGCAGCCAGGACATCAAACAGTGGAAGCTTGCAGCGCCTTACGGGTATCTGGAGCTTCTGGGCCAGATCGAAAACTGTAGCACGCGATATTCCATTGAGAACATCACGATCGGGGGCCGTCATGAGCTCGCCATGGCGCACACAAAAGAAGTTCGCACCGGTTGTCTCAGTGGCATTGCCGTCGAGATCGAGCATCAACGGCGCCGCTGATGTGTCCAGCTTCTTGACCTCGGCCTCCGCCAGTCCGTACTGAAGCCTGCTGATAGCCTTTATTCGGGAATCGATGCACTGCGCTGGAATGGCCCGCACTGCAGGCGTCAGTAGCGATGCGCCGGTACGGTAGTTTTCTGCATAGCGGGAAAAGTTAAGGCGCTCGGCGGCAACGACGAGGGTTGCCGGACCATTTGAAAAGGGCGCATCACGGTTAAGCGGACCGCGTGTGACAATTGGGGTGATCCAGATTTCGTCGTTTTCTGCCAAGATATGGCTGTTTGCTTCCGCGACCTGCTGGCAAATGGTGTCGAGTTCGTCCAGGGTTTCGGCAATCTCGATATGCGTCGCTGTTGCCGAATGCATCAGCCGGATCAAATGCTCGCGCGATTTGTATACTCGATGACGAACCGTGCGCGCGCTATCGAACACCGCGTCACCGAATCTAAAACCTCTGTCCAGCACATGGATCTTTGCAGCACTCATCGGCTTCAGCTCGCCGTCGCAGTACCCAATCAAGTCGCTCACACTACACCTCCCCTCCAATATCTCTCGTCCAGTCAAGCTATCGCGAATCTGAGGTATTCGTTATCGTCAGTTGCCTATTCTTGAATCGGCGCCGCAGGAACAAAGCGGCTATGGTGGCGACTGCAACTGTGTCTGGGAGTCGGAGAGCGATTCGGCCCGCACATCAGCAGGCAGTCGCCTCGCGGTTACTTCTATCTTCACGTGAAGACTAGGCAGCAGTGAATGGATCACAGATGCAAACAGCTGCAGTTCGCCCAGCAGTCCGGTCGCAGCGGATCCGAGCAGGCGATCGCGAAAGCCTGTCCCTTGGTTTTGTTCGGGCTATAGTACGGCTACTGTTTCGGCTTGATCTCCGCCCCGGCCAACTACTCAGATCGGCACACACTCCCGAATTCACACAACCGCGAATTTGTTGATGTTGATATAGTGTCTTTCCCGGGAACCCGTTGACATTGTGCGGGGTCTGCCTCACTCGGCAATGCCGGCCGAAAGGAAGATCTACACCACGTATGCATAAGCGCAAAATTTGAAGATCTGTTATCGACCGAAGGCGAACCAAAGATCGTCCCTTTCTGATAGGCGAACAGACGGGGGGTCCATAGACTTTGGGTAATTTTCCAAAGGTGGGCTGAATGGCGCAAAAGATAACATCTGCAAAACCTGTCGACTCGCTGCTGGTGGCGCGTTTCTCTGGCATTTCAACCTTTATGCGGCTCCCGTATGTTCCCGACGGAACGGGTGTCGACATCGGCATCGTCGGCGTCCCGTTTGACTTTCCTACCAACCGAGGCGGGGCGCGTCATGGCCCCTCACAGGTTCGAGACATGTCCAGGTTGATCCGCAGATTCCCCTCGAGCGGAGGCGAATCGCCATTCGACCAATGTGCCATCGCTGACATTGGCGACGCACCTTTCAATCCCCTCGATCCGCAGAGTGCTGTCGAACATACGTCTGCCTTCTTCTCCGAGTTGGAAAGTCGCGGAATTACCCCTGTCGCCTGCGGCGGCGACCATGCGGCCACCTACCTTGTTCTGCGAGGTATCGTACGGGATGAGCCGATTGGCTTCGTGCAATTCGATTCTCATCCAGACACGAGTGAGGAGCTCTACGGAGACCGGTACAATCATGGAACCCTCCTTACGCGCGGCGTGGAGGAGGGTCTAATTGACCCGAAGCGAACAATTTCCGTTGGTCTCCGAGGCACGCGATTCAGCCGGCATGATCGCGACTTTAACATTGCACACGGCATGCGTGTCATTGACTTTGACGAGTTTGAAAAGCTGGGACGCGCCGGCGTCATTGCCGAGATCAGGCGCGTCGTTGGCGATCGCCCCTGCTATGTCACATTCGACATCGATGCACTCGACAGCGCATTTGTCCCCGGGACCGGCGCCCCCGAACCAGGCGGGCTGACGATGCGAGACGCGCAGGTTGTCCTACGGGGCCTCGAAGGGCTGGACATCGTTGGGGCCGACATGTGCGAGGTTTCACCGCCGCTCGATCCACAGGGAATTACGGCATTGAACGGCGCTAACCTTCTGTTTGAACTTCTTTGCATAACCGCGCCTGCAGTCCGTCGTCGTAAAGCAAAGGGAAATGAGGGCAGGTAAAATGGCCGATCAAATAAGTGCCCGTCCAGAGATAGGCGGACCTCAAGACTTGTTCTATTCGGCAAGCAATACCAAAGGTTTACCAACAATCGTTCGTGGCGAAAACATCTATGTCTATGACGATGCCGGCCGACAATATATCGACGTGATCTCGGGTGCCATGACCGCCTCACTCGGACAAGGAAACACCCGTGTACTTCAGGCAATGTACGACCAAGGTGTCAAGCACAGTTTTTCCTATGTCAGGGTCACACGGCATCTTCCCAATCTGGCACTGACCGAGAAGATCGCTTCCCTGACCGGACCTGGTTTTGAGCGCGTCCACTTGTCTTCTGGTGGTTCGGAGGCGGTCGAGCAAGGCATCAAATTCTTGCGGCAGTATTCCTATGCCAAGGGACGCAAGCAGAAGACCAAGGTCATCACCCTAATGCCATCCTATCATGGGGGGACCTTAGCCACGATTGGCTGGACAGGCGATGAGGATGCAGCCGCGGTCTGGGGGCCGATGGCCGTATTCGGCGACAAGATCCCAGCGCCGTTGAGTTACCGTCCGCCGTTCGGAACAACGTCCGAGGAAGGCGCGCGCGGATCGGCGGTGGCGCTCGAGTCGAAGATCCTGGAACTGGGCGCGGAAAATGTGCTGGCCTTTATGATGGAGCCCGTGGGAGGACAGTCGACAGGGGCGAACGTGCCTCATAGGGCATTCTTCACCGAGGTTCGCAAGATTTGCGACAGGTATGGCGTCTTC
This sequence comes from Aquamicrobium terrae, assembly GCF_040545735.1. Classification (GTDB taxonomy): domain Bacteria; phylum Pseudomonadota; class Alphaproteobacteria; order Rhizobiales; family Rhizobiaceae; genus Mesorhizobium; species Mesorhizobium terrae_A. The sequence continues at coordinate 218,145 of NZ_JBEPML010000008.1, read as the reverse complement.
CTCGTCTTCGACGAGATCGTCAGCGCCTGCCGTACGGGGACGTTTTTGGCTGCACACCATTATCCGGATTGCAAACCGGACCTCGTGATCACGGCTAAAGGTCTCGGGGCGGCATATACGCCCATCGGCGCGGTACTCGCCCCGGCAGCGCTGGTCGACGAGTTGGCCGGGCTCACCGGCTTCAATCTATCCCATACCTACAATGCCAATCCTATCACCTGCGCTGGCGCTCTCGCCGTTCTTTCCGAGATGACCGAGCGGAACCTGATCGCCAATGCAGGTCCCCTGGGCGATCTGCTGAGAACGCGCCTCACGGAGATCATGGACGAGTCGCCGATCGTTGGTGACGTGCGCGGCCATGGTCTGATGATGGCAATAGAGTATGTGCGCGACAAGAAGACGAAGGAGGTCTTCTCCGGCGCTTTATTTACGAGTGACAGAATCCGTCAGATCGGCGTTGACAACGGGTTGATGCTTTACTCCCGTCGCCAGAATGGCGGGCGCTACGGCGAGTGGTCTGTAATCTGCCCACCACTGATCATTACAGCGGAGCAGATAGACGACCTTGCAGGTCGGCTGAAGAAAACGATCACCACGTATGTGGATGAACTCACACGTTCGGGAGAACTCTGATGCGGTATGAGGACTACGAATTCCTTCGCTTTGAGCGCCGCGATAACGGCGTTCTCGCCGTTACCATTAATCGGCCTGAAAAGCTCAATGCGGCAAACAATACTCTGCACAGGGAATTTGCGCAGATCTGGCTTACCGTAAAGAATGACCCCACTGTTCGTGTGGTCGTCATTACCGGCGCTGGCCGAGCCTTTAGCGCAGGCGGCGACCTTAACGAGGAAATTGACAAGCTCGGCAAGATCGAGCCGATTATTTCCATGGGCGAAGGCGCGCTCGATATCGTTTACAACATGATCAACCTTGATAAGCCGGTCATTTCGGCAATCAACGGGCCAGCAGCCGGCGCCGGCCTTGCCGTTGCTCTGACTGCCGACATATCGATCATCGCCGAGGAGGCCCGTATTACGGATGCTCATGTCAACATCGGCGTAACATCCGGTGATCATGCAGTAATGATGTGGCCGCTCTATTGCGGCATACCGAAGTCAAAATTGTATCTCTTGACGGCAGACCTGCTCGACGGACGTGAGGCCGAACGGATTGGCCTTGTATCAATGTGCAAACCCCTTAGTGAGTTGCTGCCTACCGCATTCGAGCTTGCAGACAGAATTGGCAAGAAGCCCCAGCGGGCGGTGCAATGGACGAAACGGTGCCTCAATCACTGGCTCCGTCAGGCCGCTCCGATCTTTGATCTATCGGTGGCATATGAAGGTCTGAATTTTATGGAGCCGGACGCTCGCGAGGGCATGGAGGCCTTCCTGCAGAAACGCCCCGCCCAGTTTCCTTCGAACCGGTAACCGCCATGCACGTCGCTCATTTCGTCCACCGTTCAGCCCAGCGCTATCCTAACCGGCCGTTGTGGCTCAGCCTGGACCAATCAATAAGCTATCGGGAGGGTGCCCTTCGCCTCAACCAGCTCGCGAACGCACTTCTAGGTATCGGTAAACAGGGCGATCGTGTGGCCATACTGTCAGCAAACCGCTTTGAAGCCTACGAGGTATATCTTGCGGCGATGAACGCCGGAATGGCTGCTGTACCGCTCAATCCAAAGAGCCATCCATCCGACCATCTTTTTGCGCTAAATGATTCAGGCGCCCACTTTATTTTCTTCAGCCCGGAATATGCGCAAACCCTTGCTACGATTCGGCCGGAGGTACACGGCGTCGAACATTGGATTGCAATCGGCGGCGAACCGGAGACTGAAAACTCCTATGAAGCATTCCTCTCGGGGGGCTCGACAGAGCTTCCACCGATTACGATTGAACCGGATTCCCTCGCATGGCTCTTCTACACCTCGGGCACCACCGGAAAATCAAAAGGCGCGATGGAAACCCATCGCAATCTGCTGACGATGGTTCAACAATTTCGTCAGACGCTGCTTGCGGATACCAATGAGTTTGATGTCATGCTCCACCTTGCGCCGATCGCACATGGTACAGCCAGTGTCGGTTTGGCGCATTTGGCTGCGGGAGCAGCGCAGACCTTTCCCCTGACCAGCAGCTTCGACGCAGAGAAGGTCTTCGAACTGATCCAGAAACTGAAGGTCAGCGCCAGCTTTCTGGCGCCGACCATGGTGCAGATGCTCCTGCAATCGAAAGCCGCGCACCAGTACGATCTGTCGAGCCTGAAAAACATAATCTACGGCGGTGGACCCATGTATGTTGAGGTCCTGAAGCAGGCGATCGAAACATTCGGCCCGGTATTCAGTCAGATCTACGGTCAAGGCGAAGCTCCCATGACGTGCACCGGGCTTCATAAATCCGAGCATAATCTCAACGATCCGATCGCTTTCTCCCGCCTCGGCTCGGCTGGGCGCGAAATGCCCGGTGTCATGGTACGTGTTGTCGATGAGGACGGAAAGCCGGCACCTGTCGGGACACCGGGTGAAATCATCGTTCGCTCGGATCTTGTCATGCCGGGGTATTGGAACCGACCGGACGCTACGTCCGAGACGCTCAAGAACGGCTGGTTGCATACCGGTGATGTCGGCTACCTTGACGAGGCCGGCTATCTTTTCATTACCGATCGTATCAAGGATATGATCATCTCCGGTGGTGCAAACATCTATCCTCGCGAGATCGAGGAAGTGCTGCTCCAGCATCCTGCGGTCGCAGAGGTCTGTGTATTCGGTGTTCCGGATGAGCAATGGGGCGAATCCGTGAAGGCGGTGGTGGTGCTGGAGGCTGGCAGGACAGCTTCGGCAGATGAACTCATCCTCTTCGCACGCGATCGAATGGCATCTTACAAAAAACCAAAGTCAGTCGAATTCGCCTCATCGCTTCCCAAAAGCGCGTTCGGCAAAGTTCTCAAGCGAGAGTTGCGGCAGCCATATTGGGCTAAGGTGACGCGTGCAGTGTGAAAAAAGAACCCAGAATACCAGCATCACGGGGAAATTCGATGACTGACGCTCCTGCTCTGCCCGAAACGATGAATGCCGTCGTTCTGACGGGTCATGGAGGCATCGACAAGCTGGTTTATACGATGGTTCCGGTTCCGAAGGTCGGTGATGACGAGGTGTTGATCAAGGTTACGGCCTGCGGGGTCAACAATACCGATATTAATACCCGTACGGGCTGGTATTCGCCTGAAGTCAAGTCGGCCCTCACTGCTGAGATTGGCGCCAAGGGCTTCACGAGCGGCGGTCAGGAACTCCGGACATGGAACCGCGAGACGCTGACGTTTCCCCGGATCCAGGGCGCCGATGCAGTTGGTGTTATTGTCGCGGTAGGCAAGAACGTCAATCAAAGCCGGATCGGCGAGCGGATCATGGTGGACCCTTGTATCCGCGATGCATCGCTTCCAAAGTATTCGCAAGGCGTAATATATTTCGGCAGTGAGTCCGACGGGGGATACGCCGAATATACGAAGATAGTTTCTGAGAACGCCTGGGTCGTTAGAACGAACCTCAGTGACATCGAGCTTGCCAGTTTCGCTTGCTCCTATTCGACTGGCGAGGAAATGCTTGTCAGGATCAATCTGGAGGCCGGCGAAACCGTTCTCGTCACCGGTGCGTCTGGCGGTGTCGGGTCCGCGAACGTTCAACTCGCGAAGCGGCGGGGGGCACGGGTCATCGCAGTGGCAGGTCGAAATAAGGAGACTGCCGTTCGAGCTCTTGGCGCTGACGAATTCATCCCACGTGAATGTGAAGATCTAGGCAAGGAGATCGAACATTTGGTCGGCTGGCGCGGTCTCGACGCAGTTGCTGATGTCACAGGAGGCGCGCCGGTGCTTCACATGCTCAGATCGCTTCGTCGAGCCGGTCGCTACGTCTCGGCCGGCGCCATCGCCGGGCCGAACCCTGAAATTGATCTGCGAGATCTGATCTATAAGGACCTTCAGATGTGGGGTGTCGGGAACCCGCAACGCTCAACCTTCGAGTCGCTCGTCGGGTATATAGAACGCGGCGAAATCAAGCCTGTCGTGGCCAAGACGTTTCCTTTGCCAGCTCTCCCGGATGCCCATGCTGAGTTCGTCTCGAAATCACATGTGGGCAAGATTGTAATCACGATATAGCAGCAGAGCACTCGAATGACGGCCTTGAGGATCAATGGCGCACGCCTGCTGGAAAGACACAAGCTCATGGCGGGCTTTGGGGAGACCGGCAATGGCGGTGTCATTCGACCAGCCCTCAGCGATGAAGAAACATCTGCGCGCCTCGCCCTGCTGAACCTTGCACGCGAAAGGGGATTCGCCTGCAGTGTCGATCCAATCGGTAACTTGTTCATCCGGCGGAAAGGTGCCGACGAAGGCCGGGCGCCGCTTCGCATGGGTTCTCATCTCGACAGCCAGATACCAGGCGGCAACTTCGACGGTGTATATGGCGTAATCGCCGGCTTCGAAGTTCTCGAGACGCTGGAGGATCATAAGGTGGCTTCCGACGCCCCGATCGAGGTAGTCGTTTGGAACAATGAGGAGGGTGCTCGTTTCTCACCCACGACCATGGGGTCTGCCGTTCATGCTGGACAATTATCCCTCGATAAGGCGCTAGGTTCCTTCGACCAGGATGGGAACCGGCTCGGTGACGAACTGGCGCGAAGCTTGACACAGCTCGGCCCACTTAAAAGCATCGAGCTCGGTAGCGAAAGTCTTGCCTATGTTGAGGCGCATATTGAACAGGGACCAATTCTAGAACAGAACGAAATCCCAATCGGAGTCGTAACCGGCATTCAAGGGATCGTCCAGTTCGAGGTGCGCATAACGGGAGAGGAAGCTCATGCCGGGACGACGCCCCGATCACGACGCAAGGACGCATTTTGGGCTGCGCTCGACCTTACTGCACAATTGCGTTCGGTCACAGCGGATAAAGACGATGCAATCCGCTTCACCGTTGGTCGCTTGACGGTGTTGCCAGGGTCACCAAATACCGTGCCTGCGAAGGTCGCCTTCACGATCGATTTGCGCCATCCAGACGAGGCACTGCTGGCTTCCGTTCACACGCAAATCTACCAAGCCGCCGAGACGCTGCAGACACCATGTGAGATTTCCGTCATCACTACCCTCAATTCGCCGCCGGTTTGTTTCGCTGCTAAGGTTATATCCTCGATTGAAAGGCAAGCGGCTGAGGTGGGCCTCGATACCGCGAGGATCGCCTCGGGGGCGACACATGATGCGAAGTTCATGGCCCCGCTTTGTCCCACCGGCATGATATTCATTCCCTGCCGCGACGGTATCAGCCACAACGAAAATGAGTGGGCTGATCCCGAGCATATGATTGCTGGCGCTAATACCCTTTTGGGTGTGATTACTGAGCTGACGCGAGCAAAGCCCACATAGTCGACAGCCCGACGGCCGGAGAGACTCCCCCAAGTAGCCGACTTTGTTCCATCGTTCATGCGACCTTCTACACCTCATCGCCGAAGCGACGACGTGGGAGGTGCGCTCCTCCTAGGAGACCTGTGCGCGGGTCGTTGTGGACGGCGCCGGAAGTTCGTGATTCCATCGCTCCGATCAACGGATTGAGGTTTGCGATGTCTCGTCGTCGGATTGGCCAGGAGAGCTTCAAGTTTGGTGATCGCCGCGGCACGCGCGGTTCATCCCTGGACGATTTGGCCACCATCATTGACTGGGCTCCGGTCGAGCACGCTTTGTCGAATATCTCAAACGCAGCCAAGGGGGAGCCGGCATGGCCGCCGCTGGCGCTGTTCAAGGCGATGCTGCTTTCGGTCTGGTACGATCTGTCGGACGTCAAGCTCGCGGAAGCGCTGGATGATCGCGCCTCGTTTCGGCGCTTCTGCGGCTTCTCGGCATCGGAGCCGACGCCGGAGCGCACGGCCTTCGTCCGCTTTCGCAAGGCGCTGGTTGAGCGGGCGCTGGACAAGGTGCTGTTCGACGCGATCACCACCCAGCTCAAGACCAAGGCTATCACGGTCAAGACCGGCACGCTGGTCGATGCGACCATCATCGCCTCGGCCAGTGAGGGCGACGGCGATGCGCGCTGGGTCAAGCACAAGGGCAAGGCGGCCGTGCACGGCTTCAAGGCTCATGTCGGCGCCGATGCCGAGACGGCACTGGTGGAAGAGGTTGCCATCACGCCCGCCAACGTCAATGATGGCAAAGCCGGTCCGGATGCACTGCCGGACAACCCGGGTGAAGTCTTCGCCGACAGCGCTTACCAAGGCAACCATTTCGGCGATGCGGTTCGAGCCAAAGGTGGCACGCCACGCATCGTCGTCACAGGCATGTGGGGACGCGACGAAGCCGAGACGCTCAGACGGCTCGATGCCTGGAACCAGCCGATCCATCGTGTCCGCGGGCGCATCGAGAAGATCTTCGGCACCTGGAAACGCAGCTACGGCCTGCGCCGAATGCGATGGCGAGGCCTTGCCAAAGCCGGCGTGCAGGTTCGTCTCACCGCAATCGCCTACAACTTCAAACGCACCATCAGCATCGTCGCAGCAGCGACATAAAACCTTCAATGCCGTGCCAGAAGCCAATGGCTGACTGAGCAGGAGATAGCTGTGCAGCACTTGCTTAAAATGGCGCTCATCGCCGTCCACAACGACCCGCGCACAGGTCTCCTAAGGCAGCGACAAGCGCTATCTCGCGCGCCTGAAGTATCGTGAGTGGATGGGAGTAGAGCCTCACCGAGATCATGGAACTGATGGTGTGGGCCAATGCGAAGAGCAGCATCAAGCCCACGTCACCAGAGACACGCGCGCACTGGGTTGCGCTCGACCGCACAGTCGCCAGGCTATTCTTCTGGTCCAGCTTGATGGAGGCGGTGCAAGAACCGATGATTTCCTTGCAGTCACATTTGGAAACCTGAGCGTAAGCGACGGAACTGCATCGGCGGCCCTCCATTCGACGATGACATCTGTCGCTATCTGCCATGACTGAATGTCAAATATTGACATTGGTCACTCGATCCGTGAGAATTCGAGGCAATTGATCCAATCAGGAGGGTGTGGACATGACCAGCAGCCTGCATGTGAGTTTGCCCGATGAAATGCGCGCCTTCGTCGATATGCGCGCGAACGGGAAGAACCAGTACACGACGCCGAGCGAATATGTGCGCGCGCTGATCCGCGAGGACATGGCGCGCGAAGAGGACCGGCTTTATGCGGTTCGCTCCCTGCTGCGGGCCGAGCAGGAATTCCGGCGCGGGGAGATGCTTCCCCTTTCCGTTCTGGATGCCGTCGATGCGGAACTGGATGAAGAGCGGCGATAGTGGCGCCTCGCATCCTTATCCTGCCGACAGCAATTGAGAATTACCGTCTAACGGTCCGGGAAACGGCGCGGAAATGGTCGCCGCAACAGGCAAAAGTCTATGGCCGCCGACTTCGGAAAGGCTTCGAGGAGATTCCAGAGGCCTATGCCCGCGTCCGCGCCAAGAAAGACGAGCGGGTCGGCACTTCCTTGTTCCGGCTTCATAAGATCGAGCACCATTACGCCGCCTATATCGTCGTGGACGAAACAACCTTCGTCGTCGCCGCTGTCCTGCACGAGCGGATGGACATTCCCGCGCAGTTGCAGACGGTCGAGCGATTGACCGACCGGGAATATGAAGCACTTATGGGCCACCCTCGCCCGAGACGTCGACCAACACCAGGCTGACCAAGCGCACCGGCTGGTCACCGAAGGGCGAACGCTATCAAGGGTTGACGCCCATCCAAATATTCGCATACTATGCGCATAATTTGGATGGGGTGCAATGTCACTGAAACTGAAAAGGCTGAGGCTTGAGGCCAACCTGACCCAAGCCCGACTGGCCAAAACGGCAGGCGTCACCCAGCCCACATACCAGCGCTGGGAAACGGGCCGAAGCGCAATTCCCACCGAAAAGCTGCAACTCCTGGCAGTTGCGCTGGACACGACAGAAGCAACAATTCTCGGCCAGCACGCTCCGGTTGAGGCGGCGTTTCACGATCCCGACGCTCCGGAGCATTTGCAATATTATGGTGAAGTGGCGATACACTTTGTGGGTGGGGGCGAGCCGATACTTCTCTCCATTTCCGAGAAAAGCCATAGCGATCTTTACAGGGATCTCCAGGGGAATGCCAGGTTCGTCGTCGTAGAATCGCTTTCCAACCAGACAGTCATAGTGCGCGTGGATGCGATTTCCGATCTCTACTTCTCAAGCGAAGCCTATGATTATTTTGGTCCCAAAGGAGAAAAGTATGATTTTTATTCACCTCTCCATCTGCCCGATCCCCGGGACTGGGAAATTATCGAAGCTATAGCCTGCGATGGAGTCGGCCTGGAAGACTTCGACGAGGCCAACATCCAGCATATCGAGGAAATCCTGCGGCTGACCACAGATGAAGAGTTCTCGCAACTGGCTGACAGCAATTCAATTGACAGGGATCAGATACCCGTACTGAAAGAGCAGGAGGAGAAGAAAGCAGAGTTCATCGCCTCTCTGGCAACGAATGTTACATATCAGCTTTCCGACGGAAAAAGGCGGAATGTTTTTGCGGACAGTGATGCGGTCTACGAAGCATTCTGGATGCTGATTGAAAGCAGCGACCTTTATGAGGATGAGATCATACGCTTACCTGTGGAAGGCTATCATCGTACCATCTTCATCAACCCGAACTCCATCGACTACACCTCCATACCGACACACAAGTGGGAAGCAGGATCCGTAAAGGCCGCAATCGAGCCAGCCCCGTCTTCAAACAAACGGCCGCAACGAAAGCTTCGCCACAGAGGAACCTAGCCGGACGCCGATCCTGTGACGAGACAATCTGGCCCGTGGGCGCCCTCTCCTGCTCCGTAATCCATAGCTACACGGGGCGTTTCCAGGAGAAACTCAAATCCACATCCGATGGATGTCCATCCAATGTGGATGTCCGTTGCACCGTTCCCTGAGACTGCGGCTGTGAGCCGCCTCCCCAACCCAACACAGCCATCGATATTTGACGACCGCATGCCTGAACCCTACAGCCACCCTCTCTTCACGCGCAAAATCTCCGACTTCTGCCGCCTTCGTGTTGACCCAGTGCTTCCACCGCGGGAAAGCGCGCGGATCAGGGCTTTTCTGCTCGACCTGATCGCCCGGTCGGCAATACCACCACGAAAGCCCCGTGGCTATGACTGGAAAGAAATCGGCCATCGATGCGGCCTCGATAAAGAGTGCTTGCGGATTGCGAAAGCCACGATTGAACCCGTCCTGGATGCAATCGTACGCAACATGAAAAATCCTGCAACTTCACCCGCCCAGCGAGTTGCTCCGCATGCGGAACCGGAGTTTTGGCCTCGGCGAGGTCGTCCCCCGAAGCTAGCATCGACAAAGGCACCTGCAGGGAGCGGACGCAGCACGCCTGGTCAGTCGGAGCACGTCGCTGTCAAGGAGCGACCGAAGCCAGGCGCCAAGCCACGCGCAGTCGAGGAGTTTCCCGCACCTCTGTTCCAGGAATGGACTGACCCTCCAACTTTTCCAGCGGCGTTGGAACTTCACATGCGCCGACACGGTGACAGCTATTGGCATCTGCATCGCGCCGTTGTTCGCGATGACGAGAACTTCAACCATTCGACAATCCGTCATTGGCTGCAGGAATCAAAGGCGCCACGCAGCGTTGCAAGCCTGGAGGTGCTCGCTCGCATCGAGCGCCGCTATCGTCTTCCGACAGGGTATTTCAAGGGAAAGCTGCCACATCAGACGCGCTCGGCCTCCGGGCACATCCTTGACGATATCGGCTCCGCAGAGCGACGGCGACTTGCATGGCATCTGCCAGACGATTTCAACACGCGCCCGCGCGACGAGCAGGAGGAGATTCTGGAATGGGTTCGACGCGTCATCATCAGCGGCTCAACCGATTACAGGCGATTCCAGGCTGCTGCGATGAAGCAGCGCTACGCCATACGTTTCCCTGGCATCACCTATGGTCAGTCCGAAGTCGCGAATGACAGTTCTCGAGACCGGCGTGGTGGGTATGAAGATGACGGTGCATCTTTCACCGATCCCGACCTGATGTCCGGCGTTATCGATGCTCCGCCTGTCCTGGCGATGGAAATGGCGGAACTAATCCGCTTTAAGACTGCGACGCTCACCGCATTCGGTCTGCAACGCAACGGAGTTTGGGGTGAAGAGACGGCATCGCAGAAGGTCGAGCATCTGGGATTGATGTTCGGTGCACTGGCAGCACATCCGCGTGGGCCGGTACGTGGCTACGGCGTGCCGCCCCAGCATCTGACTTTCGGTCTGCTCATCTTTCCGTCGATCTGGGACTGGTATGTGCAATGGCGTGAAAGACGGCGCGGGTTCTACACCGCATGGGAAGTGGACATGCTGCGCATTTCCCTCGCCCTCACCCGCAAGGAGACGGGCTGGCTGCGGCAGCATCCTCATCTGGCAACCCGCGTGCATCCAATCGAGGGGTTGGTTTCGCAAAGAGACATCGATCGCACCTGTGTCGACTGGGACGATGCCTGCGACATCTATTTCAAGCACGCCGCGTCCCGCGTGAAGGAGATCCAGCGAGTTGCGCGCATCCATCGCGACCCGTTTGAGCCGATCATGCCGGTGCTGGAAGCCGACAGCCCGGTTGGCGAATATCGGAAGATCACCGAGGAGATCCTGCGTCTGATGCCGGATGAGCGCCGTTATCCTCGCTACGCGGCGGAAGCCACGCGATCGTTTCTGATGCTGCGTTTCGGGTTGCATCTCGGATTGCGGCAAAAGAACCTGCGCCAGCTGATGGTTTGTGAACGCGGAAGGCTGCCTCGGTCCGAACGTCAGCTCGCCGACATGAAACGCGGAGAGCTTCGCTGGAGTGAGCGCGACAATGGCTGGGAGGTATTGATCCCTTCCGTCGCGTTCAAGAATGCCAATTCTTCCTATTTCGGAAGCAAGCCGTTTCGGCTGATCCTGCCCAACCTCGGTGGTCTCTATGACTATATCGAGGCCTATATCGACCGGCATCGGCGCGTACTGCTCGGGGGAGCCACCGATCCCGGCACATTCTTCATCAAGACGGTCAAGACGAACAGCAAGGATGCGTCATATGACCAGACCACCTTTTACGAGGCCTGGCGTCTCACCATCCAGCGGTATGGCATCTACAATCCTTATACCGGCCGTGGCGCCATTCCCGGTCTCCTACCACATGGTCCCCACAACGTCCGCGATGTGCTGGCGACGCATATTCTGAAACAGACCGGCTCTTACGAGCAGGCAAGCTATGCAATTCAGGACACGCCAGACATGGTCGCACAGCACTACGGCCGCTTCCTGCCACAGGACAAGGCTGCGCTAGCCGCGAGGATTTTGAACCAGGTGTGGGAGGCGGCGTAGTTACATGGCAACTTAGTGTCCGCTCGGGCGCTCAATGCTTGAAGCAAGGCTCCCTGTGCCAGGCCAGGAAATGCGGATGCGGTTGTGCGAGCTTGCCGCGCAAGGTATGCCTACGGTGAAAATTCACTCGCTCGACTAGGCAAGATTTGACGTGTTCAACGACGTAGTCGGGGCCGAGAGGAGACGGTCCGGTTCTGAGATCAGTTGGCAGATAGCCGACGTTGGGCAAGCGACCTCAAGTAACAGCGTAGGATAGGCAACGAATGATCGGCCTTGACGTTGCGATGAGGTAGGAATTTTCCTGTTAACGGTTTGCGTTTGTCCAAAGCAATTCGCGTAACGATTTTAGCTTTGCTAGGAGTTCGTCAAATGTGATGACGCTCACGCCGAAGAGCGCATTCCTGTAAAGCTCATAGGAGCGCCTATGTGCGTCGCTGGCCGGAATCGTGCCAGCTAGCAGCACACCTCGGATGCCATATGATTCGATGCGCACCGACCGGTTTGCGTGCCGAATGGCGGCGATAGCTGTTTGCAGGTGGTTTATCTGGTCTAAGATCTGGGCAACTCCTCCGGTGAGCTCGGATGACGGACGGAAGACCCCTCCGCGGTACTCGCGTGGATTGAGCAGTGGCGTTGCCGGCGTCTTGATCTCTAACACGGCAACATTGTCGGTAATTTGATTGGCGAACAAGAAGTCGGTGATAGTCTCGCCGGCACCGCTGAGACGTTTGCCGCCGACATGGGCCTGCCCTTGCAGCAGCACCACCGGTACGTTGAACACCAGGTCGAGTATCAAAGGGTTTGCCTCGAACAGCTTTTGCCATTGTGCCTCGGACGCATGGGCCGCCAGCTTCACTTGCATATGGTCGATCAGTTCATCGAGGGCCGCCAGCTCGATCTCATCGTGGAGCTTGATCAATCGCGCACGCTGCGTCGGGAGCGAGGTGCGCACTGTCGCTGCCGCGAGCGAAACCACGGCTTCGCGGTCACGTGTCGACAACTTTGCGTCGACGATCGTCGGGCCGATCGCCTCCGCGATATCGCCTTGGTCTCGATCGAACAATTTAAGCGGAAACCGCTCAGGGTCATGGCGGGTCAGTAGGTTGGTGTAGGCTGATTGCTTCTTGCGCTTGCGTGACGCCACCCGGGCCTTTTCGTCGGACCGATTGGCCTCCAGCCGCAGGTTGTCGAAAAGCGCATAGCCCATCTCGAACGTCTTACCGTCCGCGGTGACCGAGACCTCCAGCTGCTTCTTATCGGTCAGCCTAAGCTGCTCGACACCCTCGATCTGTGCAATGGCCCAGGGGATGAACGATAGAGTGCGGTCGATGCCCAAGCCGAAATTTGGATCCTTGATAAATCCGGACGGCATGCATTCATTGAGGTAAAGCTGCACGTCCTCAAGGGTCTTTGGAATGACGTACTCCACATAGTCGTCAAAGTCGTCAACGATGATGGGCATGCTGCTTTCCAGAGCGAGCTCGATCGAGAGGATCGGATCGTGCTTGGGCTCGAGGAACCGGCTCGAGGTGGGCATGGTGTTGACCGGATAGAGCGTAGTAACTCCCCTGTTGGCGTCGAACCGGAGCAAACGTACCCGGGCGGTCACGTCTTTTTCCCGGCTCACGGCGCGCAGGCGCGCATCCGAAGGTCTGAAATAGACTTCAGTGACACCGGGCTCCTTAGGTTCGATCGCCATAGTACCCTGGTCATCGTCGCCGAACTGCGGGCCGAAGGTCGCCATAGTCGCTTTCACACATCTCGATGTAAGGGATGAACCGAATAGGAGCGAATCAACTGGCCAACACTTGATCGACAGCCTGTTGTGCCTCGTTGTTGTTTAATAGGTCCGCGAAGACTATCCAAGGAGATATTTAACGCGATTCCTGTGGGGCGGGCGATGAGGGTACAGAAAGTTAGGGTGCAGGGATTCCGTCTCCTCCAGGACGTGGAGATCACGCTGGAGCCGAATTCGACGGTCATCGTCGGGCGCAACAACAGCGGCAAGACCTCACTGGCCGATGTCTTCGAACGCTTCGCAGGCGAAAACGGCCCGCGGTTCCGCCTCGAGGATTTCTCCGCAGGCACGCGCGGTAAATTCTCCGAGGCAAGGCAGCTGAGGGAGGCCGGCGCGGATCCGGGTGCCGTGCTTGGGGCGCTCCCGACGATCACGATCAGCCTGACATTCACCTACGATAAAGCGGCGCCGTCGCTTGGACCACTTTCACCCTTTATCATCGATCTGGATGAGGATGCGACGACGGCCGTCGCGAAGATCGAATACGCGCCCACGCTGTCATCGCTACAGGCTCTGCTTGAGGTTGCTGCGCCGCCGGAAGGGCTCGATGCGCTTACTCATTTCATGCGTCACCTGCGCGAAGCGATCCCTACTGCCTACAGCGTGCAGGTCTCGGCGGTCGATCCGACCGATCCGACGAACACCCGCCAGTTCGAAGGCACGGCCGCGCTGTCCTCGCTCCTGCAATGCAATCTCGTCCGGGCGCAGCGGACCTTGGATCACGCCAAACAGGACGAGACCGACGCGATCGGAAGATTGCTGGGTGTCTTGTTCAAGACGGCGTCCACCGCGACGGCCGCCGAGTCCGACCAGCAGCTCAGCCTGCAGCTGAAGGCCTCGGTTGAAAGCATTGAACGCAACGTCCAGTCAGAATTCGACGAGATGTTGAAAGGCCTGCTTCCGGCGATGAGCGTCCTGGGCTTTCCAAGCCTCAATGACACCGAGATACGGCCTGAAACGTCGCTCAACGTCGAGACCTTGCTCAAGGGCCATACCAAGGTCGTCTACACCGGCACCGACGGCGTGCATCTGCCGGAAGGGTACAATGGCCTTGGCACACGCAACCTCATCTACATGCTGCTCCAGCTCGAGAGCTACCATAAATCGTATCGGGCACGCCCGACGCGGCCGGCGACGCACCTGATCTTCATCGAGGAGCCGGAGGCGCATCTGCATCCGCAGATGCAAGAGGTCTTCATCAGCCAGCTCAACGCCGCGGTGGGGAAGCTCTCCGCGAAGTACCCAGAAGAAGAGCCCTGGCAGGTGCAGTTCGTCATCTCCACACACTCCTCGCATGTGGCGAACGCCGCGTCCTTCGAAGCGGTGCGCTACTTCCTGAACGATCAGGCTGCAGCGGGGTCGCAGCGGCGCACCAAGGTCAAGGATTTCAAGAAAGGGATGGCGTCCATCCCCGCGCCCGATCAGGAGTTCTTGCATCAATATATGACGCTGACGAAGTGCGACCTCTATTTCGCCGACAAGGCGATCTTGGTCGAAGGAACAACCGAGCGCATCCTCATGCCGCGCCTGTGTGAAATCGTCGATCGCACGCTGGATGAGGAACACAAGCTTGCGAAACAGTATGTCACCACCGCCGAAGTCGGCGGGGCCTATGCCCACCTGTTCTATCCGCTTCTGGATTTCCTCGAACTGAAGACGCTGGTGATCACCGATATCGATGCGGTGCTGCAGAAAAAGAAGATGAACAAGAAAGGCGCAGAGGTCACGGTCTGGGAGAAATGCCCTGTCGCATCGGGCGAGCGGACATCGAATACCGCGATCAGGGAATGGTTCCGGCCTGCCGAAGCCAAGGTGGCGGAAGGGTGGCAGGATACCCCGGCGCCGCATATCGACCCGAAGGTGCTCCTCGCCAAGACCGATGCCGACAAACTGTCAGGCTATCGGCGTATCGCCTACCAGATTCCGGAAGTTGCCGGCACTGACCTATGTGCGCGCAGTTA
The DNA here is from genome assembly GCF_040545735.1 of Aquamicrobium terrae. Taxonomy (GTDB): domain Bacteria; phylum Pseudomonadota; class Alphaproteobacteria; order Rhizobiales; family Rhizobiaceae; genus Mesorhizobium; species Mesorhizobium terrae_A. The sequence goes on along the minus strand of NZ_JBEPML010000008.1, from coordinate 203,018 downwards.
CGAGGATGCGCTGGTGCTGGCGAACCCTGAACGTTTCGGTCTCACCGACGATGGAGACAAAGCAGAGGAGGCCTGGGACGTCGCGCAGGACCTCTCGAAGTCCGACACGGCGCTGCGTTTCGCGATCCAGGAGAAGGACTGGAACGTTCCCCGCTACATCAGCGAAGGGTTGAAATGGTTGTCCGAGCCGCCGCCACCACCCGCGGCAGATCCGCCGATTGTTCCTGCTCCGCCGCCGAACGAGCCAGCCCAATGACCGTCGGCACCGACAATCCCGCCCTTGTCGCCGCGAAGAAAGCGCAGGAAGAGGTCGATCGCTGCCTGAGCGAGTCCAAGAGCTTTCGTCTCGAGGCCGGAGCGGGAGCGGGTAAGACCTATTCCCTGATCGCGGCGCTCAAGCGGATGATCGCCGAAAGGGAACCCGAGCTGATGCAGCGCGGTCAGAAGATCGCCTGCATCACCTTCACGGAGGTCGCTCGCGATGAGATCGCGCGCGAGATCGGGCGACACCCGGCGATCCTGGTCGAGACCATCCATGCCTTCTCTTGGGCGTTCCTGCGCCAGTTCCAAAAAGCGCTGCGCGAGCTTGTGCTCGAGGCCGAAAACCATAAGGAAAAAGTCGACGAAGCCGGCGGCGTCGGCGCCAAGACCGTCGAATACGAGCTCGGCTTTTTCGGCATCGACGACGCGCGCATCACGCTCGCGCATGACGACGTGCCCCTTTACATGGCGAAGCTCCTCGCCCGGCCGAAATTCCAGCAGCTGCTAACCCAGCAGTTCCCGATCATCTTCATCGATGAATACCAGGATACCGATCGCAACTTCATGGAAGCGATCACGGCGCATTTTTTCGAGCCGAAGAAAGGCCCGCTCATCGGCCTTTTTGGCGATCACTGGCAGACGATCTATAATAGCGAGTATGAGCTCGCCGCCTATCCGATCGAGGGCATCGACAAGGGCTCGAACTTCCGCTCCGTCCCCGCCATCGTCGACGTGCTGAACCGTTTGCGGCCCGAGCTGACGCAGGCGGTCGCGGACCCGGCAGCTTTGGGCGAAGCGCGCTTCTTCCACACCAACAGCTTCACCGGCGCGCGCACGAACACCGCACACTCCAAAGCGGACCTGTTTCCGGAACTCGCCCGCACGGTGCGCCACGGGCTTCTGCAGCGGCTGGAGGGAGAAGGCTGGGATCTCACGAAGACGAAGGTTCTGATGCTGACGCATAACGTGCTCGCCGAGGAACAGGGATATCCGTCGATCGCAGCCATATTCCGACGCCGCAATGACCTGTTCGCACGTAAGGAAGACCCTGCCATCAAGTTCTTTGCCGAGATCCTGGAGCCCCTGTGCGAAGCGTACCAGTCGTCACGCTACGGGGAAGTATTTCGCCTGTTCGGCGCCAAGCCCGGCATTGATGCCCATGCCGACAAGCTCGCATGGCGAAAGGATATGGATGCACTGATCGCCCTGCGCAATGACGGTACGGTCGGAGCGGTCCTCGATCACCTGCTCGCAACGCAGCGGCCTGCTCTGCCGGATCGTGTGCGAAAGCGCGAGGAGGATCTGCAGGCGCTTGGCGAGGCGGCAGTCCCTGAAGAAGCGTCAGGACTACAGCGGCACAAGGAGATGCGGGATGTCGCCTACAGCGAGATCATCGCTCTGGTTCGCTTCGTAGAAAAGCAGACCCCGTTCGCTACGCAGCACAGTGTCAAAGGGGCGGAGTTCGAGAACGTGCTTGTCGTGCTCGGGGGCGGCTGGAACCACTACAACTGGCCGCAGCTGCTCGAGTTGATCGCGACCAAAGCCATCACGCAGGCAAATTCCAAAGGATACTACCGTGCACGCAACCTGTTCTACGTGTCGATCTCGCGGCCGATGAAGCGTTTGGCGGTGCTTGCGACGCAGACGCTGCCGACTAACGCGCTAAGCTCCGCCGTGTCATTGTTTGGCGAGCAGAATGTTGAGGCCTTAGATATCCCGCAGTAGCGCCCGCATGTCAGCTAGCGAGTACCCGATCGAGCAGTTCGAGGATCGCGCGTTCGGGCGTGGAATACGTGAACGGCATGATGCCGATCGAGTCAGCGGAGGAGAGCGAAGTGGGTCTTGGCCGGGCCAGGGAGACGCTGGGGTTGGTCGCTCGGAAATTCTATTGGGAGGAAAAGCTGGCCGAATTGGCGGAGCATGGCTTATCGCCGGAAAACGCCGCTGCCTTCCTGAAGGGACGTGATGACGATCTAAACCGAATGAGCCCCCTGCAGTTCGTGCGCGATGAGCGGAGCTTTCGTAGCGCCTGCACGAAGCTCGCGCAGTGGCAGACTCAGTTCGGCCCTCGGTAACCGTTGCTTGCAGAACGGCGAGAACGCGTGTGCACGCTCAACTCACGGTATGAACATCAGCAGGACAATCGACATGAGGGAAGCTTATGACGCGCGGTTTCCTGATCTAGAGAACATAAAACCGCACACCCCGTCCCGTACCTCTCATGTCCGATAATGTTGCCTTATCGGTCGTTGGCACCGCCCGGGGCCGAAATTGGCGCTGTCGCGGCGCAAAGGGCCGAAATCCCTGCCCGGCACCGGGCTGCACGCCCTCACGGACCACCCGAATGCCCGCCGGTCTGGCCCGCGTCGGCGATCGGCCCTGCGTCCGCCCACCCCCGAGGCCCCTCCCCTTCCAGCCGTTACGGTTCATGCTGCAAGGCAAATCAGCGCCGAGATGGCCAACAAATAACAGCTTCTCAGGGGATTCAGTTCGCGTCAATCTTACCCAAGCGTTCAGCCAACAGCTGCCGAAAGGCTTATCCAGCGGCGTTTCAGCCGCTTGGCGCAATCCGTGTTGATGACGGAAAACACGTCCGGCAGCGCCCGAAATGACGCGGCCGCAGCGGCAGTTGGGCCACCGCCGCATGCACCCTATTTCACGAAGCACTTCGCCATATCGTGCAAATCACGCCTGTGTGCTATCCAGGAAAAGCGATTGAGTTTCAAGCGGATCGGAACCGGACGACGAAACACCATGAATACAGATCCTGAAACGCGGAACGACGATCCATCCGCAGACCTGCCCGACATCGTCGAGGTGGTCATGGAGATGGTTCCGACCAGCCGGGGCGACGATGCGACACGCAAAGATCAAGCGAGCGGGCGCGACGAGGGCAGGCCTCACACGCAGGATCGCACGGACGACGCCAAGGGCCCTGCCCCGCTGGTCGCTCCGGATACGGCAACGGCTCTGCCGGGTCATCTGCAGGGCCTGGCAAGGCGCGCGCGGATCTATGTCGAGGCGGCCAGTGCGCCCAATACGCGCCGCGCCTACAGCGCCGACTGGGCCCATTTTACCGCCTGGTGCGGCCGCCAGGGTCTTACTCCCCTGCCCCCTGATCCGCAGGTTGTTGGCCTCTATATCACCGCGCTTGCCGCCGGAACGACCGAGGCGAGCTCCGATCGCTCCGCCTATCGCGGCGCCCGCGGCAAGAAAACCGGCGCGAAACCCCATGCCGTTTCCACCATCGAACGGCGACTTTCGGCGCTTGTCTGGAACTACGCCCAGCGCGGGCTCGCTCTCGACCGCAAGGATCGTGCCATCGCCACTGTCATGGCTGGTATCCGCAATCGCCATGCGGCCCCGCCGCGCCAAAAGGAAGCGCTGGGCCCTGACGAACTCATCGCCATGCTGGAAACCCTCGAAAGAGGGAGTTTACGCGGCCTGCGCGACCGCGCCATGCTCCTTATCGGCTTTGCCGGGGGGCTGCGCCGCTCCGAGATTACAGGCCTCGACTGCGGTCGTGACCAGACCGAGGACGGTCGCGGTTGGGTTGAAGTCCTTCCAGGCGGTCTGCTCGTCATGTTGCGCGGCAAAACCGGCTGGCGCGAGGTCGAGATCGGGCGCGGCTCTTCCGATGCGACCTGCCCGGTGGTGGCGCTCGAAACCTGGCTGAAATTCGCCCGGATCGCCCATGGACCGCTGTTTCGACGTGTCACGGGCCAAGGGAAGAAGGTCGGGCCCGAACGCCTTGCAGACCGTGAAATCGCGCGTCTGGTCAAGCGGACCGCACTCGCCGCCGGGGTGCGCGCTGACCTGCCCGAAGCCGATCGCGCCGCCCTGTTTTCCGGCCATTCCTTGCGTGCAGGCCTCGCATCTTCGGCCGAGGTCGAGGAACGCCACGTGCAAAAGCAGCTCGGCCATGCTTCTGGCGAGATGACCCGCAAATACCAGCGCCGTCGTGATCGCTTCCGCATCAATCTCACAAAGGCTGCGGGACTTTAGGATCAGGCATATCCCCTCCCCCGTTTCGGCCGCCTGCAGAAGTTTTTTTCAGGGCCGTTACGTTCGCATCTCAGATTACGGTCAAGTCGCTTTCTGCTGGCCAGACAGGCCTTTTTTGGGCTTATCCGGCCATTTTCAACGGTGTGGGGTTGGTTTTCAGCGCCGCCATCAGCATGGGGCCGACGGAGAACGTACCATCCCGTGCTTTTTCAGTCAGGGCGCGCAGATAGCCGCCAGCGGAGTTGATGTGCTGAACACGCTGGAGAATGCAGGCGATGACAATAGCGGTATTCTCTTGGCCCAGCGTTTCGAGGGCTTCGGCATAGGCTGAGGGCGAAATGCCAAGATATCCGCGTATTTGAGCCGCTGTGACCGTGAATTCGCGCCAATCGTCGATGCCGTGAACGGCGTAATCGATGATATCGGGGCAGGCTCTCAACACGAAGGCCAGAGGATAGGCTGTCGGCTGGTTTGGCGGGACAGGTTTTGGTTCAACTGTCGGCCAGTGGTTTTCCTGTGCAGGATCAGATTCAAAATAGAAGTTGGTATGTGTACTAGAGTGGTGCCGATCAATTCGAGAGTCATTGCCGTTCATTGATTGAACATTCATGTGCGTTTCCAACAACTTGTCGATATCCTCCCTGATCGTCATCAACGCCGCTACGATCTGCTCCAATTCAGCTGCCGATGCCCGTCGCGGAATGGTTTCCACAACGATACGGAAGCGCGTCCACAAGCCGTTCCAATCCCCGGGGATGTTTTCTTCGAGCGCGGCCTGGATGAGTTTGTCGATATCCCGACGATGCAGGGTGGCTTGCTCTCGCATCCGCTTCAGTGCACGGCTTTCAGCCCGTACGGTTTCGGCCGCCCTGGCAAACTCGTCGGCGCGGGCCAGCAGTGGGGCGAGCGAAAAGCCGAACGCCTCCTCCAGATGTCCGTGCCTGCCCTTGCGCGCATAGCGCTTGCCGTTGGGGCTGTCGCGGCGAATGATGATGCCGCCTTCGACAAGCGCGGCCAGATGGCGCCTTAAGGTGACTTCCGACATGCCATGGGCCCGGAATGCAAGCTGCCGGTTCGAGGGAAACACGACCAGGCCGTTTTCCGCCGACAGTTGGTCGCTGGGGTAGAACGACAGCAAGGCCGCCAGGATGGCCAGTGCGCGATCCCTGACACCGACGACGGATTTGCCTTCACAAAGGTCCCTGTAGACCTGCCATTTGTCGACGGTCTTGCCTTCCGGAAGCCCGGTTGTTTCTCTTTGCGTTGCCAGCAGGACAAGCGACATCGGCCGCCGCCCGAAAGGCGTCGCTGCAATATGCGTCTGCATTTCCTTCCACCTTCAATCAGGCAAAAGAAATCTGCTCGCCGAATCGGCGCCGTAAACTCTTGACAGTGATTCGCGGAAATGCGACTCTCGGATTGTCCAGATACGAGAAGGGCTTCCGCAACGGTGACGTTCGGGGGCCTTTTTCTTTTGCTGTTTCAGTCTCCTATTCGGTTTTCTCCGATGCCCTGAACGCCTCGTAGAGATCGTTCAGATTGCTCGAAATCCAATGGGCAAAACGTGGTCCATCGGCCGCTCCAAGAGCGAGCGTGGCCGTCCTGCCCGATTGTTTGAGGTTGGCGGTGACCGACTTGTCCCTTGCGGCCCATGACAGCGCCGGTTCCGCGATCGTCTTGCGCACCGTCTTGCCCTTGACGGTCAGTGCCGCCAGCAGCTTCTCGAAGCGCGAATTGCTGTCGAGTTCGCTGAAATCCGCCTCTGCAACGGTTTCGGTGACCAGTTCCGGACGCCGTGGCACCACCAGCGACAATTCCACCCATCTTTCACGGCCGATGGAAGGCGCCGGACCGATTGCCTGCACGATCGCCTCGGGAATCCGGTTGACCACCGAGATCATCTTCGACACCGCCGCTTCGTTCGACGCCAGGGCCGAGCAGATGACATCGCGGCCATAGCCGAGGTTCTCGAGGCGCCCGGCAAAGGCGGCCTTTTCGATGAAGCTCAGATTTGCGCGGGCGGAATTTTCCTGTCCCTGGGCGATGACATGCGCTTTGTCATCGATAGCCTTGACGACCGCCCTCACCTTCCTACCGAGCTCGCGGGCAACCCGTACCCGGCGATGGCCGAATACGATCATGTAGCGGCCGTCCCGCTCGGGATGCGGGCGCACCAGTATGGGCGAATTCTGGCCGTTTTCCCGGACGGCCTCCAGCAGCTCCCGGTAGTGCTCCTGATCATCATCGGCGAGACGGTCGGCCACGAAAGAACCGTCGATAAGACCCGGATCGAGATCCACGACCTGCTCGCCTTCCAGATAGGCATCCGCCTGCCTGGCCAGTTCACCGACCGAACGAATCATGGATTTGGAGGCACCCCGCACGGGGTAGGCTGCATTGCTGGGAACGGCCTGCTCCATATCCCCGGCCTCGACAAGACCGGACAACAGGTTCTTGCGTGCCATCTAATCACTCCTGCTCTCGGCTAATTTGTTGAAAGAACATGCCAAACTTCCGATTTTGTCAGCTGACAAGATCATCGTCCCCAAGCTCCGTGGATAAGGCCGGCGATCTCCCCGTTGACAGCGTCCAGCGCCTCCATCGCCCGTTCATAGGTCGAGCGCGTCATGGTGTTCTTTTCCACCTCGTAGAGCGTCTGCTTGGTGATGCCGGCATCCGACACGGCGGTGGACTTGAGCATCTGGTTCTTGAGGATGAATTCGCCGAACAGCGTCTGGAGAAACGCGACCATCTGGGCCTGGGGCTGATCCGTCGGCTCGTATCGGGTGATCAGGTAACGATACCATTCGAGATTGACGGCAGCGCCGGCGCTGCGGATCGGCTCCAGTATGTTGCCGAGCATGAGCAGGAACTGGCCCATGGACATCACATCCAGCATCTGCGGGTGAATGGTGATGAGCACGGAGGTTGCCGCCGTCAGCGCTGCGATGGTCAGGTAGCCGAGCTGCGGGGGGCAATCGATGATGACGATATCGTAGCGGCTTTCCACCTCGTCGAGCGCTGTGGCGATACGGGTGAAAAAGGCCTTGCCGGCATTGGAACTGCGGTCCGCCATGGCCAGCGGCGTGTCATACTCGAATTCCTGCAGCTCCAGATTGGCCGGTACGATGTCGAGACCGGGAAAATTGGTCGTATGGATGATATCCGACAGCGGCACCTTCTCGTCGTCATAGCGGATGGCATCGTAGAGAGACTTGATCCGGTCCAGCTCAGGCTGGAACCCGTGAAGGGAAGACATCGAGGCCTGCGGGTCGAGGTCGACCGCAAGCACCCGGTGCCCGGTCAGCGCCAGATATTGCGCCAGGTGGGCAGCCGTGGTCGTCTTGCCGGAGCCGCCCTTGAAATTGACTACGGCCAGGACCTGCAGCTTTTCGCCGGGCCGGCGATGCGGCACATACATGCGCGCTTCCGACCGCCCGTATTGGTCGAGATACTGGCGCAGTTCCAGCATCTGTTGCGCCGTATAGGAGCGCCGCCCTGATGAAGAGGTCTCCGGCACCGGGCCTTTGCCTTCAAGGTGCAGCTTCTTCAGGTGGCTTTGCGAGACGCCGAGATAGGTCGCGACCTCGGCCAGGCTGAAAGAGCGCAGGTCCTTCTTGGCAAACGGCGGAAAGCGCTGCAAACTAAGAAGATGCAGCTTCTGCGAGATCTGGTCGCCTTGCTCGAGAATATGCTTCTCGAAATGCAACGGCTCTCTGACGGGTCGAGGCGAACTCACGTTCATTCGGGCTGCATCCCCTAATAACGATTTTTGAAGATGTTTTTCCAATCAACCGTGATTATGCCCGATTCGGACCTTCCAGCAAGATGTTTTAAGTTAACGAAGAACTAACCGCTGCAAGGCGTCGAAAAGGATAAAAACTGCAATAATTTGCCATAACAAATTGAAAAATATGGAGAAAGTACGGATTTTGTCGGCTGACAAGATCTTCCGCTCCCTCTCCTGCCGACTGAGCATTTCAGGATTGAACGGTGGCGCTCTTCGGTGATTCTCGGCGCTAGAATAGTATAAACGCCGACGATTTCGACGTTTCAAATATTCACATACCGAATCGATTTGCGTCGGTAAGCTAAGGCTGCGGGCCTTCTGGCGAAGGCGCCCCGCAGTTGCAGCTTAATTTCTTTGACCACATTCGTGCGGCGTCAGACAATACCGTTTGTTCGCAGCCTGCCGGCTGCTCAGCAGTCCGCGGCGGCCTGCTTGTCGGTGCCGTCGGTGGGCGTGGCATCAGGTTTTGCAGGCCCTTGTGGGCCGGTGGCGGCGGTTTCGCCGCTGATCGGATCGAGCCCTGACGCCACGGCTGGGTGATCCTGCTGTGGCGAGCTGTCCAGTTCCTCGGTCTGGCTGGTGCCGATGTCGGAGCCGCCGGTTCCGCCCGTCCAGCCGCTGGAGCCGGCGCCGCCCGGCTTGGTTCCTGAATCCGCACCCGCGGCGGGCTCGGTCTCGGAGCCAGATTGCGTGGCGCCGTCCTGGCCGGATGCGGCGGTCTTGCCGTCTTGGGTCAATGCCGCATCCATCTCTTCGGTCGAACCTGTGCGTGGTGGCCCATCCGACAGATCGACGCAGTCGCCGCGCGGCGTGCCCGCCTTGCCGGCTTCGGTATCCGATGCCGCCGGTTGGGCGATGGCCAGCGAGGCGGTGAGCAAAACGGCGCCGGCCAATGAAGTGCCTTGAAGAAAGCGGTTCATATGGTCCTCCACATCTGGAATGGAGGACAACACATCAACGGCGATTTCGTTGCTACACCTCGACGACGATCCGGGCGGGGCCTTGTTCCACCGTCCCGATAACGGCCGTGCGCGGATAGCCGGCCATCCTTATCTGCTCGGCGAGCCGCTGGGCTGAGGATGCGTCGACCGCGATGAGGAGTCCGCCCGAGGTCTGGGGATCGGTCAGCAGGTGCCGGCGCCAGTCGGGAAAGATGTCGGGCAGGATCACCTCATGCCCATAGCTCTTCCAGTTCCGGTGCGAGGCGCCGGTAACGAAGCCTTGGCCGGCCAGTCGCTCGGCCTGCGACAGGAAGGGGAGGGCGCCGTGGTCGAGCCTGACGGTGTGGCCGGAGCCGCGTGCCATTTCGAGGCCATGACCCAGTATGCCGAAGCCGGTCACGTCGGTCATCGCGTGCACGGCATCGTCCTTGCCTAGTTCCGCACCGATCCGGTTGAGCAGGGTCGTGGAAGCGACCATCTCCGCATAGGCATCCTGTGGCAGCGCCTGCTTCTTGATGGCGGCGGAATAGATGCCGATGCCGATGCCCTTGGTCAGGATCACGCGGTCGCCGGGACGGGCGGCGGAGTTGCGCCGCACCTGCGCAGTCGGGCAGGTGCCGATCACGGCAAGTCCATAGACCGGTTCCGGGCAGTCGATGGAATGGCCGCCGGCCACCGGAATGCCTGCCTCGGCACAGATCGCGGCGCCGCCGGCCAGAATCTGGCGGATGTCGGCCGGGTCCATCTTGTCGATCGGCATGCCGACGATGGCCAGCGCAAAGATCGGCGTGCCGCCCATGGCATAGATATCGGAGATGGCGTTGGTGGCCGCGATCCGCCCGAACGTGGCGGGGTCATCGACCATGGGCATGAAGAAATCCGTGGTGGCGATCACCGAGGTCTTGCCGTCGAGGTCCCACACTGCCGCATCATCGGCCGTGTCGGTGCCGACCAGCAACGGGGCGTAGGGGCCGGCCTGCGGCATCTCGCTCAGCAGGTCTTGCAGGACCGAGGGAGCGAGCTTGCAACCGCAGCCGCCGCCATGGGCCAGACTGGTTAGCCGCAGTTTTTCGACTGGCAAATCCATGTAAGCCTCCCTTGCCGGATGAATGAACTGCAATAATCATCTAGGGGCCATCTTAGATGAAGACAGTCCTCGAATATATATGACTATAAAACTCCACTTTATGTACTTTGACAGACTGCCGTACCAAGGGTAGCATCCTTTCAGACGGTTGGTCAGGATCGATCGTATCGCCATACAGGAGGTCTCCCATGAACATGGAAATCTCACGGCGCAATTTCCTGAAAGGGGCCGGGGCAGGCGTTGCATTGACGACGCTTGGCGCGTTCGGCTTCGGGGAAGCTGAGGCCGCATTCGTCGAGGGGCTGAGGCCCTACAAGCTCGCCGGTACGACGGAAACCCGCAACACCTGTCCTTACTGCTCCGTCGCCTGCGGCATCATCATCTATTCCAAGGGCGACCTGGCCCAGGGCACCGCCAAGGCCATGCATCTGGAGGGCGATGTCGATCACCCGACCAATCGCGGCACCTTGTGCCCCAAAGGCGCGGCGCTGCTCGATTTCATCAAGGCCGACACGCGGCTGATGACGCCGAAGGTGCGCAGGGCCGGCTCCGACCGGTTCGAGGAAATCTCTTGGGAAGAGGCGCTGGACGGCATCGCGCGGCATATGAAGAAGGACCGCGACGCCAACTTCATCGAGCGCAACAAGGATGGCGTGCCGGTCAATCGCTGGACGACCACGGGCTTCCTCGCGGCCTCGGCGACGACCAACGAGACGGCGTTCCTGACCTACAAGGCGGTGCGCTCGACGGGTATCGTCGCCTTCGACAATCAGGCGAGGGTCTGACACGGCCCCACGGTGTCCAGTCTGGGCCCAACTTTCGGTCGTGGTGCAATGACGAATTCGTGGACGGATATCCGTAACACGGATTTGGTGGTGATCATGGGCGGCAATGCCGCCGAAGCGCATCCTTGCGGCTTCAAATGGGTGACGGAGGCGAAGGCCAACCGCGGCGCCAAGCTGATCGTGGTCGATCCGCGCTACACGCGCTCGGCCTCGGTGTCGGACTTCTACGCACCGATCCGACAGGGCACCGACATCGCCTTCCTGCTCGGCGTCATCAACTACTGCATCCAGAACGACAAGGTGCAGTGGGATTATGTGCGCGCCTTCACCAACGCCTCCTATATCGTGAAGGACGGCTTCGCCTATCAGGACGGGCTGTTCACCGGCTACGACCCAGAAAAGCGCGAATACGACCGCCAGACCTGGGATTATGTGATCGGCGACGACGGCTATGCCGTCACCGACGAGACATTGCAGAACCCGCGCTGCGTGTGGAACCTGTTGAAGGCCCATGTCTCGACCTACACGCCCGAGATGGTGGAGCGCATCTGCGGCACGCCGAAGGAGAAATTCCTCAAGGTCGCCGAGATGATCGCGGAATGCTCATCGCCCACCAAAACGATGACGTCGATGTATGCGCTGGGCTGGACGCAGCATTCCAAGGGTTCGCAGAACATCCGCTCCATGGCGATGCTGCAGCTCATCCTCGGTAATATCGGCGTGCGCGGCGGCGGCATGAATGCGCTGCGCGGGCATTCCAACATCCAGGGGCTCACCGACATCGGCCTGATGTCGAACCTGATCCCCGGCTATCTCAACATTCCCACCGAACGGGAGGTCGACTACCCCACCTATATCAGTTCGAGGGGCTTCAAGCCGCTTCGTCCGAACCAGATCAGCTACTGGCAGAATTATCCGAAGTTCTTCGTCTCCTTCATGAAATCGATGTGGGGGAGGGCGGCCACGCCGGAAAACGACTTCGCCTATGACTATCTGCCGAAGCTCGACCTGCCGGCCTATGACGTGCTGCGCGCCTTCGAGATGATGGATCAGGGGCAGATGTTTGGCTATTTCTGCCAGGGCTTCAACCCGCTGCTCGCCTTTCCGGATCGCGGCAAGATCACGCGGGCCCTGTCCAAGCTCACCTATCTGGTGATCATGGACCCGCTGGAGACCGAGACGGCCCGCTTCTGGGAAAACCACGGCGCTTTCAACGACGTCGACCCTGCTTCGATCCAGACCGAGGTTTATCAGCTCCCGTCGAGCTGCTTCGCCGAGGACGAGGGCGCGCTGGTCAATTCCGGCCGCTGGTTGCAATGGCACTGGCCGGCGCAGAACCTGCCGGGCGAGGCCAAACACGACACCTGGATCATGGCGCAGCTCTGGCTGCGGGTGAAGAAACTCTATGAGGAGGAGGGGGGTCCGTTCCCGGACCCGATCCTGAACCTTCACTGGCCTTATGAGGACCCCGGCAATCCGCATCCGGCCGAACTGGCCAAGGAGATGAACGGCTATGCCATCACCGATCTGGTCGATCCGAACGACCCGACCAAGCTGACGCTGGAAGCCGGCAAGCAGGTGCCGGGCTTCGCCGCCCTGCGCGACGATGGCTCCACGGCCTGCGGCTGCTGGATCTATTCCGGCTGCTTCACCGAGGCCGGCAACATGATGGCGCGGCGGGACAACACCGATCCCGACGAGACCGGCGCCTATTCCAACTGGGCCTTCTCGTGGCCGGCCAACCGGCGCATCCTCTACAACCGCGCCTCGGCCGACCTTGACGGCAAGGCGTGGGACCCCACCCGCAAGCTGATCGAGTGGGACGGGGAGAAGTGGGCCGGATACGACGTGCCGGACATTCCACCGGCCTCCAACCCGCGCGATGTCGGGCCGTTCATCATGAACCCGGAAGGCCAGTCGCGGCTGTTCGCTCGGGGCCTGCTGCGCGACGGGCCGTTCCCGGCGCATTACGAGCCCTTCGAATCGCCGGTGGTCAACGTGGTGGCGCCCGCCGTGCGCGGCAATCCGGTTGCCCGGGTTTTCGCCAGCGACACCGAGACCTTTGGCGATGCGGAGGAGTTTCCCTATGCGGCGACCTCCTACCGGCTCACCGAGCATTTCCACTACTGGACCAAGCATGTGTGGGTGAATGCCGTCCTGCAGCCGGAATTCTTCGTCGAGATCTCGGAGGAGCTTGCGGCGGAGAAGGGCATCACCAAGGGCGGCTGGTGCCGGGTGTGGAACAAGCGCGGCTCCGTTCACGCCAAGGCGGTGGTGACCAAGCGCATCCAGCCGCTGATCTGCGACGGCAAGCCGGTGCACATCGTCGGCATCCCGCTGCATTGGGGCTTCACCGGCAAGGCGCGCAACGGCTTCGGCCCGAATTCGCTGACCCCTTTCGTGGGCGACGCGAATATCGAAACGCCGGAGTTCAAGGCGTTCCTCGTCAACATCGAGCCGTCCGACGGACCGGCCACGGCATAGGGAGGATGATGCAATGACAATCAACGTCAATCCGCCCGTCGCGCCGGATGTCGAGATGCAGATGGGGCCGCAGGACTACATAAGGCGCTCCGCTTCGAGCGTGCCCGAGCCGACGCGCCAGCTCGAGCCGGTCGCCAAGCTCATCGACGTGTCGAAATGCATTGGCTGCAAGGCCTGCCAGTCGGCCTGCCTCGAATGGAACGACCTGCATGAGGAGGTCGGGTTCAACACCGGCGTCTACGACAATCCGCACGACCTGACGCCGGACACCTTCACGCTGATGCGCTTCACCGAATGGGTGAACCCGGAGACCGAGAATCTCGAATGGCTGATCCGCAAGGACGGCTGCATGCATTGCGCAGATCCCGGCTGCCTGAAAGCCTGTCCGGCGCCCGGCGCCATCGTGCAATATTCCAACGGCGTCGTCGATTTCATCCACGAGAACTGCATCGGCTGCGGCTATTGCGTGAAGGGTTGCCCCTTCGACATTCCGCGCATCTCCAAAGTCGACAACCGCGCCTACAAATGCACGCTGTGCTCCGACCGCATCGCGGTGGGGCAGGGGCCGGCCTGTGCCAAGGCTTGCCCCACCAAGGCCATCGTCTTCGGCACCAAGGAGGAGATGAAGGCGCATGCGGCCGAGCGCATCGAGGACCTGAAATCGCGCGGTTACGACAAAGCCGGCCTCTACGATCCGGAAGGCGTCGGCGGCACCCATGTCATGTATGTGCTCCATCATGCCGACAAGCCGTCGATCTATGCCAACCTGCCGGACAATCCGCGCATTTCGCCGGTCGTCGAGGCGTGGAAGGGCGTCACCAGATATGCCGGTTTCGCCGTCATGGGCCTCGCGGCCGTTGCCGGCATGCTGCACATGGCCGTCTCGGGCCGCAACCGGGTGACTGTCGAGGATGACGAGCAGGCTCGCCGGCTGGCGGAAAATGCACCGGGTGCGGAACCGCTCGACCCCGGCAAGGAGCCGCTCTCATGACCGACAGCACCCTGCGTGGCCACAATGCCCCTGCGGTAAGCAAGGATGAGATCGACAGCGGCGACCGCCTCTATGTGGGGCGGGAGGTCGTGGTCGACCGCTATACCAGATGGGCGCGCCTCAACCACTGGGTCACGGCGATCTGCCTGATCCTGCTGGCCCTGTCGGGGTTGGCGCTGTTCCATCCGTCGCTGTTCTGGCTCACCGCCCTGTTCGGTGGCGGACAATGGACCCGCGCCATCCATCCGTGGATCGGCGTCGTCCTGTTCTTCTCCTTCACCGGCCTGTTCATTCGCTTCTTCCGGCTGAACCTGCCGCGGCGCGATGACGCGCAGTGGGCGGCGCATATTGGCGACGTCCTGAAAGGCGACGAGGAGAAGCTGCCCGAGGTCGGCAAATACAATGCCGGCCAGAAATTCGTGTTCTGGGCGATGTCGGTGCTGATCGTCATCCTCATCGCCACCGGGCTGATGATCTGGCAGCGCTATTTCGCGCAATATCTGACGATCCCGCAGGCGCGGGTGGCGGTGCTGGTGCATTCCATGGCCGCCATTGCCATCATCTGCGTGTGGATCATCCATGTCTATGCCGCGTTCTGGGTCGCGGACACCTTGCGGGCCATGACACGCGGCAATGTCAGTGGCGGCTGGGCCTGGCGCCATCACCGCAAATGGCTGCGCGCGCTTGCCGCCTACGGCAAACGCGACGACGAGACGCCTGCCGCAAAAAGACCTGCCGGCAAAAGGCAGGTATGAGCAGCCGCGCCGCCGCCGCAAGGCGGCGGCACTTTAAATGGGGCGATCATTTGCCCTGCAATGATTAGAATGCCGCGTGGCCGGTGCGGTTCGTGGAGGAATGCATGCCTCGCAGAATTCCCGTTTCAGGAGACATGACGGCGATCGGCGAGGTCAAGACGCCGCCCTTTGCCCGCGTGCCGGACCCAGTCCGCCTCTTCGAACGCCGCGCCCGCCGCTTCCATCAGCTTTCCGGCCCTGACGGCATCGGTCCCTATCTCGGCTTCCTGGCCGGCATCGCGGAAGCCCAGCAGGCGCTGGGCGGGCAACTGCCGCCAGCGCTGCCGCTGGACGAGGCAAAGCTGGAATGCGCGCTCGAGCACGCCATGCCGCCGCTCGACCGCAACGCCTTCCGGCCGGATGCCGGCTTCCGCTTGCTGGCCGACAGGCTCTTCGGAGCGCTGGAGGTGGTGGAAAAGCCCGTTGCGGCCGCAAAGGCGCTGGCGGACGTCCGCGCTTCGGACGAGACAGGGCTGGACGCTATGGTCTCTGACCTGATGGCCGATTCCGTGCCGGTCGACTCCATGGCCGGACATGCCTATGTGGCGGCCGCGCTCCAGCTCCATTTCTCCCGCGCCGCCGCCCTTCTGCCGGAACGCCGGCTGCAATCGGTCGGCGACGGGGCGTGTCCCGCCTGCGGCGGGCCGCCGGTCTCTTCGATCATCGTCGGCTGGCCGCAGGCCGGCGGCGCCCGCTTCTGCTCCTGCGCGCTGTGCGGCACGCTGTGGCACCATGTGCGCATCAAATGCGCCATCTGCTCCTCGACCAAGGGTATCCGCTATCAGGAGATCGAGGACGGACCCGGCACCATCAAGGCCGAGACCTGCGACGAATGCGGCTGCTACGTGAAGATTTTCAACCAGCAGAAGGACGTGTCGCTCGACTCCTTCGCCGACGATGTGGGCAGCCTCGGCCTCGACCTCCTGCTGCGTGAAACCAAATATCGGCGCGGCGCGTTCAACCCGTTCCTGCTTGGATATTAGGCACCCCATGAACGAGAGCTTCCGCGCCATTCCCTCCGTCGATGCCGTGCTGCGCTCTCCGGCGGGACAGGCGGCGGTGGAGCGCTTCGGCCATGAGCAGACCACAGCCGGCATCCGCCAGTTGCTGGGCAACGAACGCACGGCTGCCCGGCAGGGCAGTCCGTTGCGCGATGCCGAGGCAATAGCCACGCTCGCGTTTGCCGAACTCGAGGCCGCTTCGGCCAGTTCCCTGCGGCCGGTCTTCAACCTCACCGGTACTGTGCTGCACACCAATCTCGGTCGCGCGCTGCTTGCCGAGACAGTGATCGAAGCCGCGGTCGCAGCCATGCGCGCGCCGGTGGCGCTGGAATACGATCTCGAGGCCGGCAAGCGCGGCGAGCGCGACGACCATCTGCGCGCCCTGATCTGCGAGCTGACGGGCGCCGAGGGCGCCACCGTCGTCAACAACAATGCGGCTGCGGTTCTGCTCACCCTCAACACGCTGGCCGGTCACGGCGGCGGCGCGATCGTGTCGCGCGGCGAACTGGTCGAGATCGGCGGCGCCTTCCGCATGCCCGACATCATGGCGCAGGCAGGCGCGCGCCTGATCGAGGTCGGCACCACCAACCGCACGCACGAGAAGGACTATCGCACCGCGCTGGAAGGGGAGGGGGTGTCCCTCGTGCTGAAGGTTCACACTTCCAACTACCGCATCCAGGGCTTTACCAGCGCGGTCCCGGCAACGGTTCTGGCAAAGCTCGCCGGCGCGGCAGGCGTGCCGCTGGTCAACGACCTCGGCTCCGGCACGCTGGTCGATCTGGCGCGCTGGGACATCAGGCGCGAGCCGACCGTGCGCGAGGCGGTGGCGGAAGGCGCCGATCTGGTCACTTTCTCGGGCGACAAATTGCTGGGCGGTCCGCAGGCCGGCTTCATCGTCGGCCGCAGACACCTGATCGCCGCCATCAACCGCAATCCGATGAAGCGGGCGCTGCGCGTCGACAAGCTGCGCATGGCGGCGCTCGAAGCGACGCTCAAGCTCTACCGCGACCCCGACCGGCTGGCGGAACGATTGCCGACCTTGCGCCTGCTGACCCGCAGCCGCGACGAGATCGCCGCGCTTGCCCGGCGCCTGCAACCGGCCATGGTAGCGGCTCTTGCCCCGGCCTATCGCGTTTCGGCGGCCGACTGCGCCAGCCAGATCGGCTCCGGCACCCTGCCGCTCGACACGCTGATCTCGGCCGGCCTAGCAATCAGCGCCACGAATGGCAGCGGCGCGGCGCTGGAGCGATTGGCCGCGGCCCTGCGTCGCCTGCCGGTTCCCGTCATCGGCCGCATCGCCGACGGCACACTTGTTCTCGACCTGCGCTGCCTTGAGGATGAGGCAGGCTTCATCACCAATCTCGGCAGCCTTGCCGATGAATTGGGCAGGAGGCAGGACGATGGGCTGGTTTGACCGGTTCCGCCGCCAACCATCCGGCCATGACGCCATGGCCACGGCGCTCGCCGCTGCCCGCAGCGGCGACTATGCCACGGCGCTGGCGATCTGGGAGCCGATGGCGCGAGCGGGCAATGCGCGGGCGCAAAACAATATCGCGGCCTGCTTCATGGGCGGCGATGGCGTGGAGGAAAGTGCCGAACTCGCCGCGCGTTGGCTGAAGCTGTCGGCCGCAGCCGGCGACGCGGTCGGCCAACGCAATCTCGCGACGCTGTATTTCCGGGGCGAAGGAGTAGGGCAGGACGACGAGGAGGCGATGCGGCTCTACCGGCTGGCGGCCGGGCAGGGCGATGCACAGGCGCAGGACATGCTGTCCTGGATGCTGGCCGAGCAGGGCGATTATCCGCAGGCGCGCCTGCTTGCCGAACAGGCCGCGGCGCAGGGCGTGGCCGCCTCGATGACGCGGCTCGGCAATCTCCATCACGAGGCGCTCGGTGTTGAGCGCGACAGCACCCGGGCTCTCTTGTGGTGGCGCAAGGCCGCCGCCGCCGGAGATGCGGACGGGCAGGCGATGCTGGGCGCGGCCCTGCTGACCGGCAGCCAGCCAGATGCCGTGGCGGCGCTCGCCTGGCTATTGCGCGCCCGCGCGGGCGGCTCGCATCTGGCTCAGAAATTCATTCCCGCCGCCAGCCGGCAATTGTCGCCCGACCAGCGCCGGCAAGCCGAACGCCGCGCATCCGGACCGCTGGAGCAGGAGCGATGATCGTCGGCACGGCCGGCCATATCGATCACGGCAAGAGTGCGCTGGTGCGGGCATTGACCGGCGTCGACACCGACCGGTTGAAGGAGGAGAAGGCGCGCGGCATTTCCATCGATCTCGGCTTTGCCTATCGCACCTTCCCCAATGGCGCGCGCATCGGTTTCATCGACGTTCCGGGCCACGAGCGCTTTATCCACACCATGCTCGCCGGGGCAGGAGGCATCGATTTCGCGCTGCTGGTGGTCGCTGCCGACGACGGTGTCATGCCACAGACGCGAGAGCATCTGGCAATCCTCCAATTGCTCGGCGTTCGCCGCGGGCTGGTCGCCATCACCAAGGCCGACCTTGCCGATGACGAGCGTCTGCTGGCGGTCGAGATCGAGATCGAAGCCCTGCTTGCCGGCACGGCGCTGGAAGGCGCCGAAGTGCTGCCCGTCTCAAGCCTGACGGGGCAGGGCGTCGATGTGCTGGAGCAAAGGCTGGCGCAGGTTTCGCGGGAGATCGGACGGCGCAGCGCATCCGGCCGGTTCCGGATGACCGTCGACCGATCCTTCATCATTTCCGGCGCCGGCACGGTGGTCACCGGCACGGTTCTGTCGGGTGCGGTCGGCATCGGCGACATGGTGACCGTCAGCCCCGGCGGGCTCCCGGCGCGTGTACGCTCCATCCATGCCCAGAATGAGAAGGCGGAGCGCGGACAGGCCGGCGATCGCTGCGCGCTCAATCTTGTCGGCGAGGGCATCGAGCGCGACGCGATCTCGCGCGGCGACATGGTCCTTGATCCGGCCCTTCATGCGCCGACTGCGCGCATCGATGCCGAACTGGGCGTGCTTGCCACCGAAACGCAGCCCATCGGCCAGTGGTTTCCGGTGCATCTGCACCATGCCGCCAGCGAGGTGCCGGCACGGATCGTTCTGTTGAGCGACGAACCGCTCCAGCCGGGGCAGGGAGGCGTGGTGCAGCTTGTGCTGGAACGACCCATCGCCGCCGTGGGCGGCGACCGCTTCGTCGTGCGCGATACCTCGGCCCAGCGCACCATCGGCGGGGGCCGCTTTCTCGATCTGAGGGCGCCGGCCCGTCGCCGCCGCTCGCCCGAGCGCCGGGCGCAACTGGCGGCACTGGCCGCGCCCGAACCGGCGGCTGCCCTGTCAGCCCTTCTCGAGGCCCCGCCCTTTCTGGTCGATCTCGACCGGTTTGCCCGCGACCATGCGCTTGGGGAAGCCGAAACGGACAAACTTTCGGAAAGCGTCATCCGCATCCCGCCCGGAACGGGAGCCATCGCCATGGCGCCGGTGCGCTGGCTACGGCTGCGACAGCATATTCTTGCCGACCTGCATTCCTATCATGCGGAAAATCCCGACCATCCCGGCATCGGGTTGGAGCGGCTGCGCATGATGGGCGAAATCCGTCCACCGGCCCCGGTCTTTCGCCTCATCCTGCAAGGCTTGCAGCGGCAAGGCGAGATTTCGCTCGACGGCGCCTGGGTGCGGCTGCCGGGCCATGTCGTGCGGTTCGCTGCAACGGATGAGAAAATATGGAATGAGATCCGGCCGCATCTCACCGGCACGGAGCGGTTTCGGCCGCCGCGCACCCGCGACTTCGCCGCCATGACCGGCCTTGGCGAGCAGGACACGCGCGAACTTCTGAAAAAGGCGAGCCGCATGGGGCTGGTGCACGAGGTCGCCCATGACAGCTTCTTCGCCCGATCCGTGCTGGCCGAGATCGTTGAAACCCTGCGCGACATCGCCTCGCACACGCCGAAGGGCGAGTTCACCGCCGCGGACCTGCGCGATCGCCTGGAAAACGGCCGCAAGGTTTCCATTGAAATACTGGAGTTCCTGGACCGTCATGGAGTCACGATCCGGCGCGGCGACCTGCGCCGGCTCAATCCGCACAGGCTCGACTTGTTCGGCACCCGCGCCAGCGAGGACCAGAAACGGGAGCCATCTCCGGCGGAGCGTCCGGACTTCAAACTCGAACGGCAGCATAGCTAGCGCTTACGTTCCCCTGCATATCTGGTCCGGGCGGCTTTTCGTGCGTGGCACGACATGTGCTAGATAGTTTCGAATCTTCTGGACCCTGCTCATGACCCCTGTTTCTTTCCGCCGGGCTGAATTGGCCGACTTGCCTGACATCGTGACCCTGCTGGCGGATGATGAACTGGGCAGAAGCCGGGAGGACGCCGGCAGCCCGTTGAACCCTCGCTATATCGATGCCTTTCGCGCGATCGATCAGGACCCGAACCAGTTTCAGGCCGTGGCGGTATCGGGTGGCAAGATCGTCGGGACGCTCCAGATCACTTTCATCCCGGGTCTTTCCCGAATTGGCTCGTGGCGCGGACAGATAGAGGGCGTGCGGATCGCCGCCGGTCATCGCGGATCGGGGCTCGGACGGCAGATGTTCGAATGGGCAATCAAACATTGCGTGGGGCGTGGCTGCGACCTCGTGCAACTCACCACCGACAAGGCCCGGCCGGATGCCCACAGGTTCTATGAGCGGCTAGGCTTTGTCGGCAGTCACTACGGCTACAAGCTTTCGCTCCCAACGCGGCCGACATGAAGGTGAATCAGATTCGCCCAGTCTAACGGCCGTTGCGGCGGAACAATGCGGCCACGCTATCCGTTCAGCAATTCGCGGGGCGGCCCAGCAGGGAGGAAGCCATGCGACGCGTCACGATCCCTATTCTTTTCCTGATTTTGACGGCGGTAGCCGGCTGCAACACGACGAGTGGAAGCGCACCCCAGACACCGGCACCGACCAGCGATAGTGGCACAGGCGGTGGCATGGGAGGCGGCGGCGGTGGCGGCTACTAGACTTCTATGCGCCTGTCCAGTTCCCCGGCCCCGGCCGGGGTTCTTTTGCCTATTTCTGATCCCACGCCTTCCACGCAGATCCCAGAGCAATCCCAAGCGCCAGGCCGATACCTACGCCCATGCCGACATTGTCCATGGCCACTCCCATCCCCGCGCCGATCGCAATTCCAACTGCAATTCCCATGGCGACTTTCTCGTTGCGCATTCGATATCCCTCGGCGGCTCTTCTTGATTGGTAACCGCTCAAATGAGGTGGGGTTCCGCCGAAGATAGCTAGTCTCTCTTGCCGGGATGCGCGGCGCAGCGACTTTTCATTTAAATTTATGGGGTGACCTTCCAGTCATCGCATACCAGACCGAGCCGGCGCCCCAAGCTGCCGCAATGATCATCTTGCCAATCGTCCAAAGCCCTTGCCGAGTTTCCTTGAGAAGACGACACGTGCCCGCTCCAGTTCGGCCCTAACCCCTGTGCCAATGGTGTCACACTTCTGGTTCTTTTGCGGCAAATTTGTGCCGGTCTGTTGTCCTGATTGCCTGATCATGGCTTTAATCGCGGCGGGGAGAAAGGGGCGCATCGGCTTGTTAGGCAAGCAGCGTTTCTGGAGTAGGCAGTGCAACGTCACACCGAAACTCTTTCCCGCCCAAAGCTTCTTTTGTCTGAAACAGCCCTTGTTTCCGGGGTCCTCCTTTTTTCCTGCAACCTGGCGATGGCCGACTGTTCCTTCGGCTCTCCGGCAGGCGACACATCCTATGTCTGCGACAGCGGAACCTCGGCCGGAGGGCTGAACGATTCGGATGGCGACAATACGCTCACATTGCCAGCGGGCGGCACCGGCGTCATCGACGGGGACGTCTCCTTCGGCGCCGGCATCGACCGGATCGAGATGCATTCCGGGGCGGTCACCGGAACCGTCAATCAGGGCGATGGCGCGGACAGCTTCATCATCTCGGATGGCAATGTCGGCGGGAATGTCCAGCAAGGCAGCGGCATAGACGATTTCCAGATGAGCGGCGGCCAGATCCAGTCGCTCAGCCAAGGCGACAATCTCGACACCTTCTTCATGTCGGGCGGTCGCATTGTCGATCGTTTCGACGACGGCGACCATGCGGTGATGACCGGCGGCCGCATCGGGCGCGTCAACATGAAGCTCGACGACAATACATTCGACATGTCCGGCGGCATCATAGACAGGAATCTGGTCGCCGGTTTCGGCAATGACACCATCATCCTTTCCGGCGGAACGATCGGCGGTAATATCAGCGTCAGCGGAGGAACAGACAGTGTGACGGTGACGGGAGGTTCGGTCGGTGGCGATATCCGGATGAGCTTCGGGACGGACACCTTCATCTGGGATGGCGGCGGCATCATCTATGGCATCGTCAATCTTGGCGAGGATGACGACACGGCTTCACTCACCAATCTGACCAACGCCAATATCGGGGCGACCCCGCAAATCACGGGCGGGCTGGGCGTCGATGCCCTGACCTTCGACAATGTGAAGGCGGGGGAGGTTGCGCGCTTCGACAGTTGGGAAACGATCGAACTGACCAACGACACGCAACTCATCTTCGATGGAACGCTGACGCTCGGCGATTCGGCAACGAACACCGGTTCCTTCACCATCGATTCCACCAGCACCATCTACGGGGGAGAAGCGAACGGGGGCATCGCCGCTTTCACGGCGGGACAATTTGTCGAAGTCGTCAATTCCGGACGCATCGACCTGACCAATGGCGGCGACGGCGCAACCGATAGCTTCACGGTTGGCGGCAACTATACCGGTGACGGCGGCCAGATTTTCCTGAACACGGCCCTTGGCGACGATTCCTCGCAATCCGACAAGTTGCTGGTGGCGGGTGATGCGTCCGGCTCCACCGGCTTGAACATCGTCAATGCCGGAGGTGTTGGCGGCCGCACGGTTGAGGACGGCATCATGGTGGTTGAGGTCGGCGGCGCGAGCGATACCGGCGCCTTTGCCCTTAATGGCCGCGTCGCTGCCGGGGCCTACGAATATTTCCTCTTCAAGGGGGGTGTCTCGGCCAACACCGAAGACAATTGGTATCTCCGTTCCACGCTGGTCACACCTCCCGTCGTTCTCCCGCCGGAGCCGGCTCCGGCTCCCGATCCGGTGGAGCCGCCCGTCGCGGAACCTGTGCCGGAAGAGCCTGAAGTCGCGCCGCCGCCACCGCCATCCGAACTGCCGGACACGCCGCTGCCGTCGGAGGGCGATCCGACGACGGAACCTGTCGACCCCACCCCGCCCGTGGACGTGAGCGATCCCGAACCGGAAGTACCGCCCCCGCCCCCGCCGGCGGAACCGGCCGATCCCCCGCCTCCACCGCCGCCTCCCCCGACGGAGGCCGCGCCCGTGCCCGTACCGGGCAGGACGGTCTTGCCGCCGACACCCGGCGCGACGCCTGTCGAGGCCGAGGTTGTGCCGCTTTACCGCATCGAGGTCCCGACCTATGCGGTTGTCCCGCCGGTTGCGCACCACCTTGCGCTGTCGACGCTTGGCACCTTCCATGAGCGCCGGGGCGAGCAGAGCCTTCTGCGAGGGGGCGGATGGCTGCCGACGAGTTGGGCCCGGGTCTTCGGTCAGAGTGCCGAAATGGGATGGAGCGGCACGGTTACCCCTAGCTTCGACGGCAACCTGATCGGGTTCCAGGCCGGGCAGGATGTGTTCGGCCGGGAAACGGAAACCGGCCATCAGGACCTTTTCGGCCTGTTCATTGCACATGCCGGCACGGATGGCGACGTCAAGGGACAAGCACTTGGCTGGAACGGTCTTTCGGTCGGCGACATCGATATGGGCGCTACGAGTTTCGGCGGCTACTGGACCCATATCGGACCGCAGGGCTGGTATGTCGACGGTATTGTCATGGGCACTTGGTTCAGCGGCGATGCCACGTCGAGGGGCAATGTCGGGATCGACATCGACGGGACGTCAGTCACCGCTTCCCTGGAAGGCGGCTATCCCTTCGCATTGTCACAAAACTGGACACTGGAACCCCAGGCGCAACTCATCTGGAACCACCTGTCGCTTGATACGCAGGCGGACCGCTTCTCATCGGTGTCGTTCGACACGGACGACGTCATCACCGGCCGCCTTGGCCTGCGGTTGCAGGGAAATTTCGAAACCGGAACGGGCGTGCTTCAGCCCTATCTGAAGGCCAATCTCTGGCACAACTTCTCTGCCGAGCAAACGATCGGGTTCGCCGGCGATCCGATCGCAACCGATATCGATGGAACCTCGCTTGAACTCGGTGGCGGTCTGGTGGCCAGGCTCAATCAGAAGCTAAGTGTCTTCGCCACTGCGGATTACACGACCGACCTCGATGGTGGGAAGAAGGAAATCTTCGAAGGCAATATTGGGTTCAACATCAAGTGGTGACGATGAAGCTCAGGGAAACATGAGATTTTGAGAGCCGCAGGTATCGTCACGCTCCCACAATCGCCGCCCAATGCTTTTTGCCAAGAGCCACAGTAAGCCTACCGATCGAGGCAGCCACAAAACTGATTGACATGCCAGCGCCGACACCGCGTTCCCGTCAGCGTGAGAACTCGGCAACCGGCTCTTCGCCCTTATCGAGCCGCTTGTCGATGCTCTCGATCGTCCAATCCGTACCCTCCTTCGATCTAGTCTTGTCGGCCTTCTCCTGATCGGCAACGATCGGGTCGAGCTTGCCTTCGATACATCCGCTGGCTCGATCCTGGCCGGCATCATTCATTGCCTGCACTACACTTCCCTCGCCGCATTTCTTTTTAGATGATTGCCAGATGCCAAATGCGGGCTAGGATGCTCAGGCTGTTCTTCGAGGGGGACGGCACGGGCCGGCGCGCAATCCGGCAGGATCGAGACGGCGCGCCGGCCTACCTTGTCCAACCTACGAAAACAGCTGTTGTGCCGGCGCGGTCATGCCCATGAGTGGCTCACCAAGCTTGGCTCTTGCGCGGGAATATAGGGGTCCACTCCTCTTTTTTGCGTGCGAAAA
The DNA here is from genome assembly GCF_040545735.1 of Aquamicrobium terrae. Lineage (GTDB taxonomy): Bacteria > Pseudomonadota > Alphaproteobacteria > Rhizobiales > Rhizobiaceae > Mesorhizobium > Mesorhizobium terrae_A. Next base: position 177,918 of record NZ_JBEPML010000008.1, on the reverse strand, counting down.
AGCGGAATGTCGACTGGGCCTTTGCGGCCTGTCAGAACAGTCTGGGGGACTTTCGCAATGCTTCCGCCCAGACAGCATAGCGACCGTGGCCATGTGGATGAGGTCCGGCAGGAAGTAATGCGACGTGGGACGCCCGTTTTCTCCTATTAGGCCTGCTCCTGCCCCGATCCATGTCGTATCGGTTCGCGCGTTGCACCAGCCGGCGCGCAGCCGTTGTACCTATCGACTTCGTCGGCAAAGGGCCACCGCGCCGGGCTGTGCTTGACCGACATTGCAAAGACGTGAACTTCCGGCAGCCACTTGGCGATCTCTTCGCGCAGGGCAAGGAAGTGGGTGAAGGTGCTTGCGGCGGTCAGCCCGTCATTGGCAATGTCGTTTTCGCCGAAATAGAGCACGATCTTCACTGGGTTCAGCGGCAGCAGCAGCCGGTCCATGTGGTACACGGCGGAGAGGAGGGTGCTTCCGCCGAAACCCAGGTTGACCACATCTAGTGAACCGAGGTCCTCGGCCATCGCGCGCCAGAGGCAGAACGAAGACGAGCCGTAGAAGGCGATCGGTCTTTGCGGAATGCCATTGCACTCCAGCCGGGTTAGGGCGGCGTGGATGTCGTTCTCGTGGCGGTTCGTGCCGAGAGGCGGGGGAAAATCATAGATGGTGACCCGGCATATGCCGAGCGGGCGTCGCGACGCTGGCCGAAAGCTGTGCCCCCAATCACGCGGCGGCAGCTTGCAGCACGGCCAGCGCACCCCTTATCGCTTCGTTGCCCGGTCCCTCCGGCGCCTTCAGTTCAAACACGGACGCGGCCACGCCGTAAAGCGCGTTGAGCCCGTCATTGCCGACGATGGCGATGTCGTCGCCGGGCATGAACCAGCCTTCCTCGCGCGCCTGCCGGAATTCTTGCCCGATGATGAGGCCGGAGACATAGGAGCGGACCTCATCCGCCGATAGCTGCTTCGCCAGTACGCCGGTGCGCGCGGAGAACAGCAGCGAGAGCATGGCGCTGGTTCCTTCCGCCTCGCCCAGACCGCGCCGGAATGCGGCCGCGTCCTCCACGGGCGGCTGTGTGGCGCCGCGGGCGATGAAGGAGTGGTTCATCAGGAGGGCGAAGACCTCGCCGGTGACGAAGGTCTGGAACCGGTCGATGCGGCCGTTCCTGACGCGCGCCCATTTGCTGTGGGTGCCGGGCAGAACCACCGTCATGTCGCGGTCGAGCCCATATCCCACGACCTGGGTTTCCTCGCCGCGCATTACATCGGGAAAGGGTCTTCCTGCCGGATCGGTCAGCCCCGGCAGGAAGACGAGTTTCGAGCCGTTCGGCAGAACCCGGCTGACCGTTCCCGCCCCGAGTTCCGCGGGGCCAGCGGGGCAGGGTACATAGTCGACCTCGATCCAGCCGTTGCGGCTGGTGATCATGCCGAGCGCCACCACCGGAAGCGCGCCATGGGTAGCGAACCATGGCCGAAGCGCCCGCACCAGAACATCCTCGTGCTCGCCCTGCTTCAGGGTCGAGATGCCCTGCTGCGTCTCGATCCGGTCCAGCACATCGCCGGCATCGGTGACCAGCGCCGCCCTGAGCGATGTGGTGCCCCAGTCAACGACAATCGAGGATGCGTCCGATGCCATGCTCATGATCCCTCTCAGGGTGATGTGGAAAACCGGGGCTTGTCATAGGAGCTGAATCTTCGTAGTGTCAATTAGTGATTTTTAAGTATCACAATATGATACCTTTTTGGAGAGTGGAATGACTTCTGGTCTGAGGGGCATCCTGCCCGTTTTGCCCACGCCCTTCGCGGCAGGTGGCGGCATTGACGGAGCGGGCATGGCTCGCCTGGTCCGATTTGCGGTGGAGAAGGGCGTTGACGGCGTGGTGTTCCCGGGCTTCGCCAGCGAGGTGGAGACGCTGAAGGGCGAGGAGCGTGCCGCCCTCCTGAAGATCGTGGTGGCCGAGGCGGACGGCAGGGTGCCGGTTGTGGCGGGCGCCAGCGCGGCCGACTGGCGCGAAGTCGTGGAGCATGGCCGTGCCGCCGCCGCTCTTGGCATTCGCCATCTGATGGTGCAGCCCCCCAAATCGGTGGGTGTGGATGCGCCCGCGCTGATCGAGTTTCTCGGCCATGTGCTGGACGCCTTGCCCGGGGTGGAGATCATTCTCCAGAATGCGCCCGCTCCACGCGGCTCCGACCTGTCGCCGGAAGCGATCATCGAGGTCGTGAAGGCTTTGCCGCGCGTTGCCTATGTGAAGGAAGAGACGCTGCCGGCCGGCCCGGCCATCAGCCACATCATCGCCAATGCGCCTTCGACGCTGAAGGGCGTCATCGGCGGCGGCGGCGCCCGTTACATTCTCGATGAGTATGCGCGAGGTGCCACGGCGGCCATGCCCGCACTTGAGATCATCGAGGAGCATGTCGCCATGGACCGCGCCTGGAGCGCCGGACGCCGCGAGGAGGCGCGCGCGATCTATGTGCGCACGCTTCCGTTGCTCGTCCTGCAGGCGGTCTATCGCATGCGCCTTACCAAGCATGTGCTGAAGCGGCGGGGCGTGATCGAGCATACCGGCGTGCGCGCGCCCACGCCTGCTCTGGATACGCCCGCGATCGCCGACATCGACAACAATCTGGCCGAGCTCGGCCTGCTGGTCGCGGAGGCTGCATGAGCAGTCCCGTCGCGTCGGTCGAGGTCTTCACCCTCACCCAGCCCCGCAAGGTGCCCTATCTCGGTGCCCTGCGTGAAGGCGAGGTGGTGAACCCCAACGGCTACATCGTCCGCAAGGGCAACCGCACCGTTTATCCGACCTTCGACCGGAGCGTTCTGGTAAGGATGGTGACCGAGGCCGGCGTGGTCGGCTGGGGTGAGACCTACGGCATCGTCGCTCCCGGCGCGGTGGCGGCCATCATCAACGACCTGCTTGCCGGTTTCGTCATCGGCCGCGAAGCGTCCGACCCGTCCTGCGTCTATGACGATCTCTACGACATGATGCGCGTGCGCGGCTATACGGGCGGCTTCTATGTCGATGCGCTGGCCGCCCTCGACATAGCTCTTTGGGACATAGCGGGGCAGGAGGCAGGCAAGTCCGTGCGCGAAATGCTGGGCGGTGGGCGGGAAGATTTTCCTGCCTATGTGTCCGGCCTGCCGGAAAAGACCCTCAAGGCCCGCGGCGAGCTTGCGAGGCAGTGGCACGATCGCGGGTTCGACGCCTTCAAGTTCGCCACTCCGGTGGCCGATGACGGACCGGCCCGCGAAATGGAAAACCTGCGCGAGGTACTGGGGCCGAGGGCAAAGATCGCAGCCGACATGCACTGGAACCAGACGCCCGAACGCGCTCTGCAACTGATTGGCGAAATGGCGCCCTTCGATCCGTGGTTCGCGGAAGCGCCGGTCTGGACCGAGGACATCGCCGGTCTGGAGACGGTCTCGAAGGGCACCGACATTCCCATCGCGGTCGGAGAGGAATGGCGCACGCACTGGGACATGCTGGCCCGCATCGGGCGCTGCCGTATCGCCATCGTCCAGCCAGAGATGGGGCACAAGGGCATCACCAACTTCATCCGCATCGGAGCGCTGGCAGCCCAAAACGGGATCGATGTGATCCCGCACGCCACGATAGGTGCGGGAATATTCCTGGCCGCCAGCCTTCAGGCTGCGTCGACCCTGCCCACGCTGAAGGGGCACGAGTTCCAGCACTCGATCTTCGAGCCCAACCGCCGGCTTCTTAGCGGTGACATGGATTGCCGCGAGGGTCGCTATCACCTGCCCACGGGGCCGGGACTGGGCGTGAGGTTGTCGGAGGCGGCTCTCTCTCTGCTTGAACGGATATAATCACTGGTTTTGGAGGAGGAAAAGATGAGTAAATTCCTGCGCAGGCTCGCAACGGGCGCGGCCGCCTATGCTCTCGTGGCGTCGGCCGGCCTGGCCCCGGCCATGGCCGATACCGTGCTGAAGTTCATTTCCTGGCAGACGGACGACGGCGGCACCGGCGATTGGTGGCACGCGGTCATTGCCGAGTTCGAGAAGCAGCACCCCGGCGTCAAGGTGGAGTTCACCAAGGCCGAGCGTGGCTCGTATGCCGATACGATGACAACCCTTTTCGCGGCTGGCCAGCCGCCGCACATCGTGCATCTCGCTTCCTTCGAGTTCCAGATGTTCGCGGACAATGGCTGGCTGGAGCCGCTGGACGCATGGATCGAGCAGGAGGGGATCGATCTGACCGGTTGGGCCGGTCAGCAGAAGTGCCAGTGGAACGGGGAAACCGTCTGCATCATGATGAACTATTTCGGGTACGTCATGGCCTACAACAAGAAGCTTCTCGATGAGGCAGGCCTTGCCGTCCCGACCAGTTATGAGGAATTTCTGGAGGCTGCGAAGGCGACGACCAAGGACCTGAACGGCGACGGCATTGTCGACCAGTTCGGCACCGGCCATGAGACGAAGGGCGGTGCAGGGCAGTATCTCACCGAGATGCTGAACTACGTCATCGATGCTGGGGCCTACTGGACCGACGGCGAAGGCAACATCACCATCGACACGCCCGAGATGATCGAGGGCCTGAAGCGGTGGAAGGAGATTAACAAGGCCGGTGTCGGACCTGCCGACATGACCGCGGGCGATATCCGCAAGCTCTTCGCCGACGGCAAGATCGCCCTGCGCCTCGACGGGCCATGGCTCTTCGGCACCACCGAGCAGGGACTGGCCAAGGACGACATCGTCTACGTCGCTCCTGCGTTGCACCCGCCGGTCGGGGGTTCGTCGAACGTGCTGGCGGTACCCGCCGATATTTCCGACGAGGAGAAAGCGCTCGTCCGTGAGTTCATCAAGCTCACCATGAGCCCGGAATATCAGCGTCTCTACGCGACCATGGGGGGCAACACCCCGCCCAGCCCCAAGGCGGATGTGGCCGGTGTCGAGGAGACGATCCCGCATTTCCCCATGCTGATCGAGACGATGAAGGAAGCATCCGAGGCCGGGATCGACCGCATACCGACCGGCCTGGAGTTGAACTACAACGAGTTCAGCAAGATGATCATGGAAGAGACCCAGAGGATGCTGATCGAGGATCTGGATCCGGCGGAAGTGGTCAAGACCATGCAGGCGAAGGCCGAAGACTTCAAAAGCTGACAGCCATCCGGAACATGGCCCGCATCGCGGCGGGCATGTTCCAGCATTTCCGGCCGGAGGACCAGTTGTGACCGATACTCCCGTTGTGGGGCATCGCAAGTTCCTTGATCTTGCGCGTCCCAGCCGCCAGCATCTTCTGGGCTACATCCTTATCGCTCCCGCGGTTCTGATGGTGGCCGCCATCATCGTCTGGCCGTTGTTCGTGGCGCTCGACCTGTCGTTCCAGCAGGTCAAGATTCCGCGTCTGGGCGCTGCCGGCAAACCATTCTCGCTGGCGAACTACAGGTGGCTGTTCAACTCCCGGGAGTTCTGGCTCGCCTGCTGGGTGACGTTGAAGCTGGTTGTGGTGGTGACCGCCGGCAGCGTCCTCGTCGGTCTCGGCACGGCGCTGCTCGTCAACAACAGGTTTCGCGGCCGCACGGTCGCCCGGCTGGGCATGGCACTGCCATGGGCCGTGCCGGAGATCATCGCGGTGGTGATCTTCGCTTGGATGTTCGACAGCTCCTTTGGACTTTTCGGATGGCTGGCCGTGCAGCTTGGGTTAGCCGGGCAGATGATACCGTGGGTCTCGAACGCAGGGGCCGCGTTCTGGGCTGTGGCGATCACCATGATCTGGAAGGGTTTTCCCTTCGTGTCGATCATGTGCCTTGCCGGGCTGCAATCCATCCCGGCCGACTACTATGCGGCTGCGAAGGTGGATGGAGCGGGTGTCTGGCAGCGCTTTCGGTGGATCACCATGCCGCTTCTCATGCCGGTGCTCGGCGTCACCGTCGTCCTGACGCTGCTGTGGGTGTTTCGGGATTTCTCGATCATCAAGGTGCTGACCGGCGGCGGCCCGCTGCGCTCGACCCAGACACTGTCGATCATGACCTACGACCAAGCCTTCCAGTACCACAATTTCGGCCGCGCCGCGGCGGTCGGCGTGCTCACGCTGGTCATCTGCGTGCTTGCCAGCCTGCTCATGCTCGGCAGGCGCTCCCGGTCGATCTATTGAGGAGAGCTGCGCCATGAAACGCACCCTCGCACAAAGCCTTGCCCTTTACGGGGTGGTGACCCTGACCGTCGCCATGATCCTCTTTCCGGTCTACTGGCTGGTGGTCACTGCCGTTACCACGACCGATGAGCTTTACCGCCTGCCGCCGACCTTCTGGCCCGACAACCCGCAATGGGATGTTTTCGTTCGCGTCTGGGAAGCCAGGCCGATTCTGAAATGGCTGGCGAATTCCACGCTTGCGGCACTGGGTTCGGTGGCGCTTTCCATGCTGGTCTCGGTCAGCGCCGGCTATGCCTTGTCCCGCTACTCCATGAAGGGTGGCGCGACCATGGGCCTGTTCGTGCTGACTGCCAAGATGCTGCCGGCGACGCTGCTCGTCATCCCGCTGTTTTCAATCTTCTCCAGAATGGGGCTGGTTGGCAGCTTGTGGACCCTGGTCCTGGCGCACTCGACCATGATCATCCCCTTCGCGACATGGATGCTGAAGGGCTATTTCGACACCATCCCCCGCGAATTGGAGCAGGCTGCCATGGTGGACGGATGCTCGCCGGTCGGCGCGATGCTGCGCGTGGTGCTGCCGATCGCCACGCCCGGCCTGGCGGCGACGGCGCTGTATGCCTTCGTGCTGAGCTGGGCGGATTACGCTTATGCGCGGACCTTCCTGGTCAACTCGCCCGACAACTGGACCGCCAATCTGGGCATCACGACGATGCAGGGCGAATACGTCACCTACTGGAACGAGATAGCCGCGGCATCGGTGTTCGTCGCCTTGCCGATCATCGCGATCTACCTGTTCCTCGAGCGTTACCTGGTCGGCGGCCTGACCGCTGGCGCGGAGAAATAAAGCATGGCCAATATTTCCATTCGCAACGTCAGCAAATCCTACGGTTCGCTGAAAGTCCTGGAACCCTTCTCGCTCGAGATCGAGAACGGCGAGTTCGTCGTTCTCGTCGGTCCATCGGGCTGCGGCAAGTCGACGATGCTCAAGATTCTCGCAGGCCTGGAACCTGCGACGGAGGGGCGGATAATCATCGGCGGGCGCGAGGTGACCGACCTCGCACCGGGCGACCGCGACATTGCCATGGTCTTCCAGAACTATGCGCTTTATCCGCACCTCACGGTACGCCAGAACATCGGCTTCGGCCTGAAGATGCGCGGAACGGCCAGGGCGGAGATCGACCGCCGCGTCGAGGACGCGGCCCGCATCCTCGAAGTCACTCCCTATCTCGACCGTAAGCCCAAAGACCTTTCCGGCGGGCAGCGCCAGCGCGTGGCGCTTGGCCGGGCCATCGTGCGCCAGCCGCAGGCATTCCTCATGGACGAGCCGCTTTCCAATCTGGATGCCAAGCTGCGTGTCCACATGCGCGCGGAGATCGGCGCGCTGCACAAGCGGATCGGCGTCACCACCGTTTATGTGACCCACGATCAGGTCGAGGCCATGACCATGGCCGACCGGGTCGTCATCATGCAGGATGGCATCATCCAGCAGATCGCGACGCCGGACGAGCTGTTCAACTCTCCCGCCAACCTGTTTGTCGCGAGCTTCATCGGCTCGCCGGGGATGAACTTTCTCAACGCGGAGCTGAAGGGCGGCCGGCTTACGCTGTTCGGCCGCGAGGTGACCATGCTCGGAGCGACGGCGCATGAAGGGCGGGTCGTGGTGGGCCTGAGGCCCGAGCATCTGCTGCTCGGCGAGGCTCCCGTCACCTTCCCCGTGCGGCCCACTTTGGTGGAAAGCCTCGGCTCGGAAAAATACGTCTATTTCGATGCCGAGGGTGCGCGGCTGAACGAAGGAGACGAAGGCAGGTCCAAGGGCCTGATCGCGAGGGTTTCGCATTCGGGTTCTCTCTCGAAGGACGAGGACCTGGTCCTCGGCTTCGACCCGGAGCGCCTGTATCTGTTCAATGCTGAGACGGAGCAAAGACTGTGATTCTTGTTACTGGATCTGCCGGGCGGGTTGGCCGTGCGGTTGCGGCTGCGCTGAAAGCACAAGGTCGGGCGATACGCGGTTTCGATTTGCGCGGTTCAGGGCTGGAGGACGAGATCATCGGTTCTCTGGACGATGCCGGAGCCGCCGCGGGAGCGATGGCGGGCATCACCGACGTGCTGCATCTCGGCGCCTTCATGTCATGGGCGCCTGGTGATCGCGAACGCATGTTCGCCGCCAATGTCGACGGCACCCGATTGCTGCTCGACGCGGCTTCGGAAGCCGGCGTGCGCCGCTTCGTGTTTGCCTCCTCGGGCGAGGTTTATCCCGAGAACAACCCGCAGTTCCTGCCGGTCACCGAGGAGCATCCACTGCTTCCCACGACGCCCTACGGGCTGACCAAGCTGCTTGGCGAGGAACTGGTGCGGTTTCACCAGCGCGCGGGCCGGATGGAAACGGTGATCCTGCGGTTTGCCCATACGCAGGATGCGGCGGAACTCCTCGACGAGGACAGTTTCTTCTCTGGTCCGCGCTTCTTTCTGCGCCCGCGCATAAAGCAGCAGGAAAGCTTCGGAAACACGGTCGTGGCCGACATCCTGCGCGCCGCCGACATTGGTGAGCCGGCCCATGTGCTGGCGCGCAATCAGGACGGCAGGCCCTTTCGCATGCATATTACCGACACGCGCGACATGGTGGCGGGCGTGCTTCTGGCGCTCGACCATCCGGCGGCGGCTGGCGGCATCTTCAACGTCGGCTCGGACGCTCCGGTCGATTTCGCCGAGGTCGTACCGCAGATGGCCGAACTGACGGGCATGCCCGTCGTGACGGTCGATCTTCCCGGCCCGGGCGTCTATTACCATACCTCCAACGAGCGTATCAGAAGCACCCTGGGGTTCAGACCGGAATGGACGATGAAGCGAATGCTGGACGAGGCCGCCGCCGCAAGACGCCGGCGTCTCCAAGGGGAGAGCCGGGGATGAAACCCGAGACCCCGGGGGGAACGGCCGCACTCTCCAAGGGGCTGACCCTTCTGGACATGGTGGCCGATGCGCCCGAGCCATTGCGCTTCGCGGAACTTGTGAAGGCCTCGGGCCTGCCCAAGCCGACCTTCGCGCGGATTTTGAGGACCCTGATCGCCTACGGGCTGGTGCGACAGGACGAGGCTTCCGGCACCTATGTTCTGGGCCAGCGCTTTCTCGAGATGTCGCACAGGGTCTGGGACAGTTTCGACCTCGTATCGGCCGCCCTGCCCGAACTTCAGAGGCTGGCGGCCGAGCTTGGCGAGACGGCCGCACTGTGCAGGCTCGACGGCACCATGGTGCAATATCTGGCCGAACGGTCGGATGACGGCCTTGCCGTGCGTGTGGAGGTAGGTCGCCGCGTCCCGATACATTGCACCGCCGGCGGCAAGGCATTGCTGGCCTTTCAGGACCCGGCTATGGGCCGGGCGCTCATGGAGCGGCTGACGCTCGACGGCTTCACGCGCCAGACGCTGACCACACCGGAAACGCTTCAGGCGGATCTGACCCTGACGCGTGCGCGTGGTTATTCGGTGTCCTACGAGGAGCATCTGACCGGCGTGAATTCGGTCGCGGCACCCGTGATGGGGCGCGACAACACGCCCATCGGGGCGCTCGTCGTGCTTGGACCCTCGTCGCGGCTCGACGCTTCCAACATTCATCCTGCTGGCCGCGAGCTTATCGGCGCGGCGCGGCGCATCACCGGCGCGGCGGGCGCCGTGGCGATCACCTCGCGGCCGCGGCCCCGCACCAGGACAGGCATACAGATGGCCGAACTCACCTGCGTCCTGCCATGGGGCGCGCAGCTCGGGGAGAGCCCGGTCTGGCACCCGCAGGAGCGCCTGCTCTACTGGGTCGATATCCTCCATCCGGCCGTCTACCGTTTCGATCCCCGCACCGGCCGGAACGAAAGCTGCGAGACCGGCAAGCTCGTCAGCGCGATCATCCCGGTCGAGGGCGGGCGCCTGCTCGTCGCCTCGCAGGACGGGGTCGAGTGGCTCGATTTTTCCAGTGGCGCGCTGGCTCCTTTCTCCAGTCCCGAGTCCGGCATTCCCGACAACCGGCTCAACGATGCCAAGCGCGGGCCCGACGGCGCTATATGGATCGGCTCCATGCGCATCGACGCATCGAAGCCCACGGGCGCCCTCTATCGTATTGATGCGCAGGGCGCTTTCGAGCGCAAGGAAGGCGGCATCATCGTCTCCAACGGCCTCGGCTGGAGTCCCGACGGGCGCACCCTCTACTTCGTAGACACGGTTCCGGGACTGATCCACGCCTATGACTTCGACCCCGATAGGGGCGCACTGGGCGCGCGGCGTGAGTTTGCCCGTGTCGCTGTGGCCGACGGACGGCCCGATGGCCTTTCCGTCGATGCCGAGGGCGGGGTCTGGTGCGCGATCTGGGATGGCTGGTGCGTGCGCCGCTATCTTCCCGACGGCAATTTGGACCAGGTCATCGAACTGCCGGTTCCCCGTCCGACCAGCGTTTCCTTCGGTGGCGACGATCTGGGGACGCTGTTCATCACCAGCGCGCGCACGCGCCTGCCGGCGTCGACGCTTGCGGATGCCCCGCTTTCAGGCGGGCTATTCGCATGCCGGCCGGGCGTCGCCGGCGCGCCGACAGAGCTTTTTCAGGGATGAGACATGAACCTTGAAACTGTGTTCGGCCTCCATGGTCGCACCGCGCTGGTCACGGGTTCGAGCCGGGGCATCGGTGCGGCAATCGCAGAGGGCCTGGCCGGCGCCGGGGCGCGGGTGATACTGCACGGCACGACCGATGCGGGCACAAAGGCCGTACACGCGCGCATCGAGGTCGCGGGCGGCGTCGCAGACGAGCTGGTGTGTGATCTGGCTGCGCCCGAGGCAGGGCGCAAGCTCATCCTGCAGGCGGAAGCACTGGCCCCGGTGGACATACTGGTGATCAATGCGAGTGCGCAGATTAACGCCGGCCTTGCCGATCTGACGGCTGCCGATCTCTCCTTCCAGCTCGCCGTGAATCTCGGCTCCACGGTGGACATGCTGCAAACCGTACTGCCGCTGATGGCAGCCCGCGGCTGGGGGCGGGTGGTTTCTATCGGATCGGTCAACCAGCTCAGGCCGAAGGGCGTCGTGACCGCCTATGCCGCCACCAAGGCCGCGCAGCACAACCTGATCCAGAGCCAGGCGCGTGACTATGCGCGAAGCAATGTCCTTCTCAACACGCTGGCGCCGGGCCTGATCGATACGGACCGGAACGCGCATCGCCGCGATAACGACCCCGAAGGATGGGCGCAATATACCCGCAGCCTCAACTGGATGGGTCGGGCCGGGCAGCCGGCAGAGATGGTGGGCGCTGCAATCTTCCTTGCTTCCGATGCATGCAGCTTCATGACCGGCGAAGCGATCTTCTTGACGGGTGGATATTGATGGACCTGTTGACCCTGCTTGGCTCGATCCTGCCGCGCGACGGCGTGCTCACCGGCACCGACATGGCCGGGTACGTGCAGGACTGGTGGGGACGGCAGCAGGGCCAGGCGCTCTGCATTGCCCTGCCACGCGACACTGCCGAGGTCTCGGCCATCGTGTCGGCCTGCGCGGCGGCGGGGCATGGCGTAATACCGCAAGGTGGCAACACCGGCCTGACCGGCGCGGCCTCTCCGGCCTCAACGGCGGGAGATCGTCTGCCCGTCATCGTTTCCCTGGCAAGAATGCGGCGCATCCGCGATATTGACGTGGCCAATTTCACGATCAGTGTGGATGCGGGCTGCATTCTGGCCGATGTGCACGCGGCCGCCGAAGCTCACCAGCGCCTCTTTCCGGTCAGCCTCGGTGCCGAGGGATCGTGCCAGATCGGGGGCATCGTCAGCACCAATGCCGGCGGCACCAATGTGCTGCGCTATGGCTCCACGCGCGAGAATGTGCTCGGCCTCGAAGTGGTCCTGCCCGACGGTACGGTCTGGAACGGCATGAAGGGCCTGCGCAAGGACAATACCGGCTACGACCTGCGCCAGCTCTTCATAGGGGCGGAAGGAACGCTCGGCATCGTCACGGGCGCGGTGCTGAAACTGCATCCGCTTTCCAGGGTTCACGCAACCGCATGGCTGGCGCTCGACAGCCCGGCCTCGGCGCTGGCGGTTCTGAACCGGCTTCGGGCGACCTGTGGAGAGCGGCTTACCACATTCGAGCTGCTCAATGCCGCCCAGCTTGCCGCAGTCGTCGCCTGCCAGCCGAAGCTGCGCGTGCCGGTCGAGGCGCCCTGGCATCTCCTGGTCGAACTGGCCGACATGACGGAGGCCGGCTCGCTCGAGGCCTTGCTGTTCGACACGGTGGGCGAGGCCCTTTCCGGGGGCGAGCTTCTGGACGCCATCCCGGCCACGAGCGATAGCCAGCGGGCCGCATACTGGGCGTTGCGCCACGGCACGGCCGAGGCGAACCGCAGCAGCGGCGTGGTGCTTTCGGCGGATATTTCTGTCCCGGTGGCCAGCGTGCCGGCTTTTCTGGAAAATGCTTCGAATGCCGTCCGCAACGTGTTTGCGCGGGCTACGACGATGGTGGTCAGCCATATGGGGGATGGCAACATCCATTTCGGCACGCATTTCGACACTGCCGACTGGCAGGCCATGCGCGATCCGGCGGCGACGACACTTGCTGTGCGGCGCATTGTCAATGATTGCGCAGATGCGCTGGGCGGTAGCTTCAGCGCCGAGCATGGCATTGGCCGCAAGCTTACCGAAGAGCTGGCGAAGCGGGCCGATCCGGCGGAACTCCTGCTCATGCGGCGCATCAAGGCCGCAATCGATCCGGCGGGGATCATGAATCCCGGCTGTCTGCTTTCCTGAAAGGAACCGAAGAATGACGGCAGTGGAATGGCCGCGCATGCAGCGTGATCTGGTGGCTATCCTTCGTGGTGTGCGGCCTGACGAGGTGGAGGCGATCGCGGCGGCGCTGATCGTGGAAGGCCTCGAGGCGATCGAGGTGCCGCTGAACTCGCCTGATCCGCTTGCCTCGATACGCAACCTTGCGCGGGCCTTCGGCGACGAGATACTCGTCGGCGGTGGCACCATGCTCACCGTCCGTGACGTGGAGGAGGTTCATGCCGCTGGCGGCCGCCTGTTCGTCAGCCCGAACATGCGCCCCCGGGTGATCGCGCGCGCCGTGGAACTTGGAATGGTTGCCATGCCGGGCGTGCTGACACCGACCGAGGCGCTGGATGCGCTCGACGCGGGCGCTTCCGGCCTGAAGTTCTTTCCGGCCGACATCCTCGGCCCTTCGGGCATTGCGGGCATCCGGGTCGTTCTGCCGAAGGACACGCTGGTCGCCGCTGTGGGGGGAGTCAGCGCGGCCAACCTAGAGGACTATATGAAGGCAGGCGTGCGTGCTTTCGGAATAGGAAGCACCTTTTACCGCCCCGGCGACGATGCTGCGGCCGTGCGCCTCAAGGCGCGTGCCGTCATCGCCGCCTACGACGCGTCCTGCGAGAAACTGGCGAAGGGCTGACCGCGATGCACGTTCTCGAAAACGGGTTCCTGCGGGTGGAAGTCGCGGAAAAGGGAGCCGAATTGCAATCGGTCAGAACGCGTGCTGATAGCCAGGAATGGCTCTGGAACGGCGACCCCGCATGGTGGGCGGGCAGATCGCCTTTGCTCTTTCCGGTGGTCGGCCAGAATCCGCATGGCGAGGTGACGATCGGGGGCATCTCTTATCCCATGCCTGCGCATGGGTTCGCCCGAAACAGCACGTTTCGCGTGGTCGATGCCGGCACCTCGCTGATCCGGCTTGAGCTTCTGCCGGATGAAACGACGCTGGCATCCTTTCCCTTCCGGTTTAGGCTGGGCGTTACCTATCGTATCGATGCTGACCGTCTGTCCTGCCGGGTGAGCGTCGAAAACAGCGGAACAAGCGATATGCCGTTCCAGTTCGGCTTTCATCCGGGCTTCAGATGGCCGCTGCCAGGTGCCGGGGGTGAGGCGCATCATGTCAGGCTTGCCAATGGTGGTTCGCCACAGATGCTGCGTCACGACGTTGCCGGCCTAATCGATGAGAAGCTGCTTGCATCTCCCTTCGAGGAGGGGATGCTCGCCGTGACCCCGGCTCATTTCGAGGCAGGGGCCATGGTGTTTCCCGAGGGCGCGGGTACGGAAATCACATTTGTGGGTGGGATGTCGCGTGTTGAAATGTCGACGTCGAACCTGCCGGCATTCGCACTTTGGCAGAAGCCGGGAGCCCCGTTCCTCTGCGTTGAGCCATGGTGCGGCATGGCGCCGTTCCTTTCGCAAGGTGCGGCACTGGAGAATCGCAGTGGCAGCGTGATGCTTGCGCCGAATGCGCGGACGATATTCGGAATGAACTTGCGTTTCGTTGCCAGCGCTTAAGGACAAATCAGACTTTTCCAAACTTGACCTATCGATGTGGGGTGCTGCCGCTGACCGCGTAAAAAAGGAAGATAGACGGTCAGCTTGTGAGACCGCTTCGACATCGGGTAAGCGGCTAATTCGACGGCGCGAAGCTAACGGTCTCAGGCGAACCACACCATATTGCCGCCGCAACAATTTCCTCGCAAGAATCCTGCAGGTCAGTCGGTGACCTCACCGATCGAATCTTGCACCCAAGGTGGGACAGTATCTAGTTCTTCACATCTGAAAAATTGAAGACTTTCGGCATTCCATTTTTCTAACCCCTTGACGAATAAGAAAAACAGCCTTGATGGGAGTGCCGACCGATGCCCCCGCGCAAATTGATGATATGATTGGCAGCCGGTTGGAAAGATCGAAGGAAAAGGGTAGCAATTGAAGGGGAGGGGATCTGCGGCACCGTTGAAAGTCAAATAATATCAGTATCGGGGAGGGGAAGCATGCCTGGTGGCATGTCCGGACTTCAAATCCGGGTGGGGCTGCGAGCCGGTCTCAGGTGGGTTCGACTCCCACTCTCCTCCGCCACTTTCATGCAAGGAGGCGTGAGAGGCATTTGGCTCTGCACGCAATCCAGGGGCCGGTGATGTTCAGTTTCCGGCCGGCAGATCGGCAAGGAAGGCGTGCAGCAGCGCTGCCAGCGCCTCGGGCCGTTCGATACAGGGGATATGCCCGGCATCGGCAATGACCTCGAAGCGCGAGCCTGCGATGAGATCGGCCAGGCTGCGGACCAGATCGGGAGGCGTCGAACCGTCCTGATCGCCGGCGACGCATAGCGTGGGCGCGGCAATGGAAGCCGCCACACCCGTATAATCGGCCTCACGCAGGGCGACACAGGTCGCGATGTAGCCATCCACGTTCTGCCGCACCAGCATGTTGCGGCAGCCGGCCAGTTCATTGGTGCGTTGCGCGTGAAAGCCCGGTGTGAACCAGGCCTTCATCACTGCGTCGGCGATGGCCTCGATGCCGTCCTTCTTCACCGTGGCGATGCGGGCATTCCAGCTTTCTTGCGTGCCGATCTTGTGCGCGGTGTCGCACAGCACCAGCCCGCTCACCAGTTCCGGGCGGCGCGCATACAGCCCTTGGGCAACGAGGCCGCCGACCGACAGGCCGCACAGCGCCACATCCTCGATGCCGAGGCGGTCGATCAGCCCGGCAAGGTCGTCGACATGATCCTCGATCGAATAGGGCGTGGTGCCGAGATCGGAGAGGCCGTGCCCGCGCTTGTCATAGACGAGCGTCGAAACATCGTCGCCCAGCACCTCGGTCACGGCATTCCAGATGCGGAAATCCGTGCCCAGCGCATTGATGAAGACCAGATGACGGCGGCCCGCCACGGGCCGATGCGCAAAGTGCAGCGTCACGCCGTCAATATCGGTGAACTGCACTGCCAATCTCCCATAGGCCGGCCGGTACGACATTAACCTCATGCGCGGTCGTATCTGGCCACGGTCTGCTCGATGGCGCCGAAGATCGAGTGGCCGGCCTGATCCTGCATCTCGATGCGCACGCTGTTGCCGAATTTCAGGAACGGCGTTGCGGCCACTCCCTTTGCGATGGTTTCCACCATGCGCATTTCGGCAATGCAGGAATAGCCGGCGCCGCCTTCGGCCACCGGCTTGCCGGGGCCGCCGTCCAGCTTGTTCGACACCGTGCCCGAGCCGATTATGGACCCCGCGACCAGAGGCCGGGTTTTCGCCGCGTGGGCAACGAGCTGGCCGAAATCGAAGGTCATGTCGATGCCGGCATTGGCGCGGCCGAAGGGTTGCCCGTTGAGTGAAACTAGCAGCGGCAGGTGAAGCCGGCCGCCGTCCCAGGCATCGCCCAGCTCGTCGGGCGTGACGGCAACGGGCGAAAACGCCGTGGAGGGCTTGGACTGGAAGAAGCCGAACCCCTTGGCAAGCTCGTCCGGGATGAGGCCGCGCAGCGACACGTCGTTGGCCAGCATGACGAGGCGGATGGCTTCCCGCGCCTCTGCCGCCGAGGCGCCCATCGGCACGTCGTCGACGATTACCGCCACCTCGCCCTCGAAATCGATGCCCCAGGCCTCGTCGGCCATCAGGATCGGATCGCGGGGGGCAAGAAAGCTGTCCGAACCGCCCTGATAGATGAGGGGATCGGTCCAGAAGCTGGCCGGCATTTCCACGCCGCGCGCCTTTCGCACCAGCTCGACATGGTTCACATAGGCCGAGCCATCCGCCCACTGGAAGGCACGTGGCAAAGGCGAGGTCGCCTCATGCTCATGGAAGCGCATGGCGGGCTGCGCCCCGGTTTCGAGGCCTTCGGCAACACCGGCAAGGCGTGGCCCGACATGCCTCCAGTCGTCGAGCGCGACCTGCAATGTGCGGGCGATGTGACCCACCTCCGAACAGCGGGTGAGATCCTTCGAAACGACGACCAGGCGGCCGTCGCGAGTGGAGTCCTTCAGTGTCGCCAGCTTCATGCCTGCCCTTTCGCCTTCATTTGATGCCTGGGGTGCCGTCGAACTTGCGCTCCAGCCCGTCCCAGCATTCGATGTAATTGTCCTGCAGCGTCTCCAGTTCGGCGGCGAAGCGGGTCAATTGCTGGGGAAACCGGGTCTCGAACATGAAGGCCATGGTATGGTCGAGCTTGACCGGCTTCAACTCCACATTTGAAGCCTTTTCAAAACCCATGGCGTCGGGCCCGTGCGGCAGCATCATGTTGTGCAGGCTCATGCCGCCGGGCACGAAGCCTTCTTCCTTGGCGTCGTACTGGCCGTGGATCAGGCCCATGAACTCGCTCATGATGTTGCGGTGATACCAGGGCGGGCGGAAACTGTGCTCCGCCACCAGCCAGCGCGGCGGGAAGATGACGAAATCGACATTGGCCGTGCCTTCCTCGCCCGAAGGCGCCGTCAACACCGTGAAGATCGACGGATCGGGATGGTCGAAGAGAATGGCGCCGACCGGCGAATAGGTGCTGAGGTCGTATTTGAACGGCGCATAATTGCCGTGCCAGGCCACCACATCCAGCGGCGAATGCCCGATTTCGGTGACGTAGAACTTGCCGCACCATTTGACGTGTACGCGACAGGGCGTTTCCTTGTCTTCGAAGGCGGCCACCGGCGTCTTGAAGTCGCGTGGGTTGGCAAGGCAATTGGCGCCGATCGGCCCGCGATCCGGCAGCGTGAACTTGGCGCCGTAGTTCTCGCAGACATAGCCGCGGCAGAAGGCGTCGTCGCCCAGCCGCGACACCTTGAACATCATGCCGCGCGGCACGAGGCAGATTTCCAGCGGCGCGACATCGATGACGCCCATTTCAGTGAAGACGCGGATTGCGCCGACCTGCGGCACGATCAGCAACTCCCCATCGGCATTGAAGAAATAGTCGTCCACCATGTCGTCGTTGAAGAGATAGGCGTGCGCTGCCATGCCGGTCTGGGTCAGCACGTCGCCCGCCGTCGTCATGGTGCGGATGCCGTGCAGGAAATTCAGCTTCTCCTTCGGTTCCGGCAGCGGGTTCCAGCGCAACTGGCCAAGCGGCAGCGAATGGTCGTCCAGGCAGGGCGCGGTCTTCCAGTGCGGATAGGCGGCATTGGAAAAGCGCCGTGTATGGCGAACGCTCGGCCGGATGCGATAGAGCCAGGAGCGCTCGTTGGTGCCGCGCGGCGCGGTGAAGGGCGAGCCCGACAATTGCTCGGCATAGAGGCCGTAATTGCATTTTTGCGGGCTGTTCTGGCCCTGCGGCAAGGCGCCCGGCAGCGCCTCGGTCTCGAAGTCATTGCCGAAGCCCGGCATGTAGCCGGTCGCGTTGGCGAGCGTCGCCTGTTTCGTGGTTTTGTCCAGCATCGGCCTGTACCTCCCTGATGCCGTGAATTCATGATATGGTTGCAAATGTAACCATCTATTTTGTAACTATCAAAGGAAAGCGATGGCCGAGCCGTTCGATCTGGAGAGCTTTCTTCCCTATCGGCTGAACCGGGTGACCGAGGCGGTCAGCCAAAGTTTCGCGCGCGAATACAGGCAGCGGTTCCAGATGACACGACCCGAATGGCGGGCGCTGGCCGCGCTCGGCAGTGTCGGCTGCATGGCGGCGACCGAGATCGGCGCGCATTCCAGCATGCACAAGACCAAGGTCAGCCGCGCGGTGCGGGCGCTGGAGGTAAGGCGCTGGCTGAAGCGACGGCCCAACGAAGCCGATCGCCGGGTCGAGCATCTCGAACTGACACCGCAGGGCTACAAGGCCTATCGCGAGGTCGCGGACCTCGCGCGCGCCTATCAGGCCAATCTCGACCGCCTGCTGGGCGCCGGCGCCATCGAGCGTATCGAGGCTGGACTTTCAGAGGTGGAACGGGCACTGGTGAACAGACAGCAGGCGTAGGACCCTCACGAGACTTACCGGCCGGGAGGGCGGCCACGCTCCGCCATCCTAAAGCGCATCGCGATCTTTCGGATTCGCTCCTTGCGCTGTAAGTTATTGTTTTTACGCATGTCGTTATCCCGAAACCGGTCCCCACTTTCGGGCGACATGCTTTAGCCGATCGGTAAAGGTCCGGCCTGCTTCAGCGTGGTGAGGACGATGGCGGATTTCACATGCTGCACGGCATCATGTGGCAGCAGTACCTCGTTGACAAAGCGCGACAGGTCCGAAAGCCCCCGCACCACCACCTTGAGGTGATAATCCATCTCGCCGGTCAGCGAGTAGGCTTCCAGCACCTCGGGCAGGTCGTTGACCAGACGGGCGAAGCGCTGGGCGTTGTCGCGGTTGTGATTGGCGAGCGTCACCGAAATCACCACCAGCAGGTCCAGCCCCAGCCGCTCTCGGTCGAGCATGGCCTGATAGCCCTTAATGAAGCCTTCCGCTTCCAGCCGCGCCCGACGGCGCGAGCATTGCGAGGCCGACAGGGCGATCCGTTCCGACAACTCGTTGTTGGTCAGCCGACCGTCGCGCTGCAATTCGCGCAGAATCTTGAGATCGAACTGGTCCAGCATGTCGTTCACTGCATGATATTCCTTATCCGTGCATGGTTTACGCATAATTCGGCTGAAATGGGCCCTGATTGCAAGAACATTGCATCGAAACAGGCGCAATATGTGCGCGATTTCAATTCCCTGGGAGGATAGACCATGGGCCCGTTTCCGCACGATGCGCCTCCGGCCAAGATCAGCGCCGATAATCCGGCCGGCACCGACGGTTTCGAGTTCGTCGAATTCGCGCATCCCGAGCCGGAAAAGCTCTCCGAACTGTTCACGCGCATGGGCTACGTGCCCGTAGCCCGCCACAAGGCGAAGAACATCACGGTCTGGCGCCAGGGCGACATCAATTATGTGGTCAATGCCGAACCGGGCTCCCAGGCCATGCGCTTCGTCGAGGAGCACGGCCCTTGCGCGCCGTCGATGGCGTGGCGGGTGGTCGATGCGAAGCATGCCTTCGACCATGCCGTTGCCAGGGGCGCGACGCCTTATGAAGGCGACGACAAGACGCTCGACGTGCCGGCCGTCGTGGGCATCGGTGGCTCGCTACTCTATTTCATCGAGGCATATGGCGCCAAGGGCTCGGCCTATGATGCCGAGTTTGAATGGCTGGGCGAGCGCGATCCGAAGCCCGAAGGCGTCGGTTTCTATTATCTCGACCACCTCACCCATAACGTTTATCGCGGCAATATGGACAAGTGGTGGGACTTCTACCGGGAGCTGTTCGGCTTCCGGCAGATCCATTTCTTCGATATCGACGGGCGCATCACCGGACTCGTCTCGCGGGCGATCACCTCGCCCTGCGGCAAGATCCGCATTCCGCTGAACGAGTCCAAGGACGATACCAGCCAGATCGCCGAGTACCTGAAGAAGTACAAGGGCGAAGGCATCCAGCACATCGCCGTCGGCACGGAAAACATCTATGACGCCACCGACCGTCTGGCAGGCAACGGGCTGAAATTCATGCCGGGCCCGCCCGACACCTATTACGAGATGTCGCACGACCGCGTGAACGGCCATGATGAGCCGATTGAGCGCATGAAGACGCACGGCATCCTCATCGATGGCGAGGGCGTGGTGAACGGCGGCATGACGAAAATCCTGCTGCAGATCTTCTCCAGGACCGTCATCGGGCCGATCTTCTTCGAGTTCATCCAGCGCAAGGGCGACGAGGGGTTTGGCGAGGGCAACTTCCGCGCCCTGTTCGAATCCATCGAGGAAGACCAGATCAGGCGGGGCGTGATCCAGCTATCCGCCTAGTCCGGCCGATGTGGCGTGGCGGCCGGATCCCGATCCAGCCGTCCACTCCCTGAAATCACATCGACTTCGAAGCAGTGCCTCAGTTCACTCTTCTGGCGCCGATGCCTGGTCCGAAAGCCGGTAAGGCTCCGCGGAACGAAGCGCGCGGCCGGCTTTTGTCCAAGCATCGATGCCGGCCGGGAACCAGTGGACCGCCCGATAGCCCAGCCGCAGCGCCCGGTGGACGGCGTTCCAGCTCATCCAGCAATCCGTCTCGCAAAACAGGACGATGGCACGCTCCCGGTCCTGACGGGTGAGTTCGGCCAGCGCGGTTTCGAAATAGGAAAGGAACGCCGGGTCGGGGCGCCCGCGCCCCACCTCCGGCAGCCAGACGGCGTCCGGAATGATCGCGCGGGTCTCGGCTGCCGGCCACAATTCGTGCAGGGGCTCCAGCGGCAGCTTGGCCGGATGCACGTCGATCAGCACCGCGCCCTGCGCGGCCAGCTTCTCGACATCCTCCAGATCGACCGTCTTAGCGCCTTCTATGGCGGCGGGAAGCGGGGCGCGATAATGGTCGATGCGCAGCCCTGTCTCGGCATCGAACAACACCGGCTCATCGGCAAGGCAGGTAATGTGCCCGGCAAGCAGCAGGGCAAGGGCGCCGAGCAGCGCTCTTGCCCAGGGCAGGGTTGTGAATGCGGCCGTCACCTGTCGAATGGGCATTGCCCCTGCACCTCCTCCATGTAGGCTTTCTCCGTGCCACAAGGCGCTGCGAATGTCAGGCCGTTTTCCCGATCATCCATTTTTCACGAATGACGGCTGGAGGGCCAGGGTGCCGGGAAGGCATAGGGGTGCTGCGCAGCCTGGCTTAGCGGCGCTTCAGCGCGGTGACTTCAAGCTCGACCTTCATCGCTTCTTCGGCAAAGCCGCAAACGATGGTGGTATTGGTGGGACGAGGGTCCGAGAACGTCTGGCCCAGCACGCGCGAGACATCCATCACATCGGCGCGATCGGCCACGAAAACCCGCACCCGCACGATGTCGGCCAGTGTCGCGCCGGCCTTTTCCAGCGCCTGCGCGATGGTGCGCAGCGATTGCCGAGTCTGCTCGGCGGCGTCGTCGGAAATGCTGCCATCCTCGAAATTATAGCCGGCCGTACCCGATACGAAGACCCATTCGCCGTCGACCACCGCGCGCGAATAGCCGGCCATTTCCTCGAATTTCGAGCCTGAATTCACGGTCCAGCGTTTTGGCGACGACATAAACTTTAACCTCAAAGCAATATTGACTTGATCATATGATCACACCTATCCTCCATGGTCAATAAACAAGGGGAACGCAGAATGGGCGCAAGTCCGCTGCCGGACCGGAGCGTGTGCGCAGGCACGGCCGGGCGACTGGAAGTCAAGCGTGTGGAGAAGCTCTTCGGCGCCAACCGGGCCGTCGACGGGGTGAGCTTCACGGCGGAACCGGGCCGCATCACCGGCCTGATCGGCCCCAACGGTGCCGGCAAGACGACGCTCTTCAACGCCATTGCCGGTGACATTCCCATCGATGCGGGCGAGGTGCTGCTCGACGGCACCCGCATCGATAGCTTTCCCTCCTACAAGGTCTTCGAGAAGGGCCTGGCGCGCACCTTTCAGATTCCGCGGCCGTTTGCCCGCATGACCGTGCTCGAGAATGTCATGCTTGCGCCTTCCGGTCAGCATGGGGAGCGCTTCTGGAACACGTGGCTGAGGCCCGGTCTCGTCGCGCGCCAGGAGAAGGAAATCTTCGAGCGGGCGCGGGCGATCATCGAATTCTGCGGCCTGTCGCCGGTCGAACGGCAGCTTGCGGGCGCCATATCGGGCGGCCAGCAAAAACTTGTCGAGCTGGCCCGCGTACTGATGGCCGATCCCAGGATCATTCTGCTGGACGAGCCCGGCGCCGGCGTCAATCCAGCCTTGCTGGATACGATCGTGGACCGGATCGTCGAGCTCAACCGGCGGGGCCTGACCTTCCTCATCATCGAGCACAACATGGATTTCGTCATGTCGCTTTGCGACGCGGTCGTCGTCATGGCGACCGGCAAGGTGATTGCGCGCGGCACGCCCGACAGCGTCACCGCCGCCCCGCAGGTGATCGAAGCCTATCTCGGGGGCGCGGTCGAATGAGTGTGCCCTTGCTCCAGGTCGATCGCGTGGTCGCCGGCTATCGTCCGGACCTGCCCATCATCCATGGCATCTCGCTCGATGTGGGCGAAGCCGAGATGGTGACCATCATCGGCCCGAACGGCGCCGGCAAATCGACCCTCATCAAGGCGATAGCGGGCATCGTGCCGGTGTCTTCCGGCCACGTTTCACTGGCCGGCCGCGACATCACGCGGTTTCCCACCCACGCGCTTGCCGGCGCCTCGATCGCCTATGTGCCGCAGACCAGCAATGTGTTCACCACGCTGACGATCAACGAGAACCTGGCGGTCGGCGCATCCTCCCTGCCCAAGGCGCACGCGTTGCGCCGGGTGGAACGCGCCTATGAGAGCTTTCCGGTGCTGAAGGACTATCGTCACAAGAAGGCGCGCGTTCTGTCGGGCGGCCAGCGCCAGATGCTGGCCGTGGCGCGCGCGCTGCTCACCGAGCCGCGGCTGGTCATGCTGGACGAGCCGAGCGCGGGGCTCTCGCCGCTGATGGTGTCGGAAGTGTTCCAGCGCCTGAAACTGCTGGTGGAGACCGGCGTGGCGATTCTCATGGTCGAGCAGAACGCCAAGGCAGCGCTCGCCATTTCGCACCGTACCTATGTCTTTGCCGAAGGTCGCAACCGGATCGACGGGCCTTCGCGGGAGATCGTCGAAAATCCGGAAGTCGCATCCATCTATCTTGGCGCGGGGGGGCGCAAACGCTGATGCTGCAAGCTCTTGCCGACGGAATCCTCAGCGGCTCGATCATCGCGCTCGGTGCGGTGGGCCTGACCCTCACCATGGGAATCCTGCGTTTCGCCAATTTTGCCCATGCCGAACTGGTCACCTGGGGAGCCTATATGGCGCTGGCCGTGCTGGGGCTGACCGGCGCGTTCCTGGGGCCGATCGGGCCGTTCTCGTTCGGCATACCGCTTATACTGGCGACCCTGGTTGCCGCCGGGCTCACCTCGCTGCTGGCGCTGGCCATCGACTGGCTGGTCTACCGCCCCTTGCGCAACCAGACCAACCATCTCACACTCGTCTTCGGTTCCTTCGGCGTATCGCTTCTGGTGCGCATGGTGATCCTCCTGCTGTTCGGCGGTGCCGCGCAATATTACTCGCGCACCTTGCAGATCGCGGTGCCGGTGATGCCTGGCATGCGCATCCTGCCGGACCAGATGTTTACCCTGGTCACTACCGCGGCCATCGTCATCGGCCTTCACCTGTTCCTGCAAAAGACGCGCCTTGGCCTTGCCATGCGCGCCCTGGCCGAGAATCCCGAACTGGCCCGGGTCAATGGCCTGGATACGCGCATGGTGGTGCGCTGGACGTGGGTGATCGGCGCCTCGCTCGCCGCCGTGGCCGGGGTGCTTTATGGGCTCACTGTCCAGCTTCGTCCCGAGATCGGCTTCCATCTCATCCTGCCGCTGTTCGCGGCGGTCATCCTCGGCGGCGTGGGCAATGTCTTCGGGGCGGTGGTCGGCGGGCTCATTGTCGGCCTTGCCGAATCCTTCGCCGTGCTCATCGTGCCCACCGGCTACAAGATGGCCGTGCCTTTCATCATCCTGCTTCTGGTGCTCTACGTGCGCCCCACAGGCATCTTCCCGGGAACCGTAGGAGGCCTGAAATGAGCGGGTTCGCGGCCTACATCGTCTTCTTCCTGATCATCGTGCTCACCTATTCGATCGTCACGATGGGCCTCAACCTGCAATGGGGATATACGGGCCTGTTCAATGCTGGGGTAGTGGGCTTCTTCGCCATCGGCGCCTATGGCACGGCGATCCTGATCGGTCCCGACCGGGCCCAGCTCATCGGCGGCTTCGGCCTGCCGTTCCCGGTCGCCGTGCTGGGCGGCATGGCGTTCGCCGCCCTTGCCGCCCTCATTGTCGGACTGGCGACCTTGCGGCTGCGCGAGGAATATCTTGCCATTGCCACCTTCGGCATCGCCATAAGCATCCAGCTCGTGGCGCTCAACTTCGAGGCATTGACGGGCGGGGCCCAGGGACTGGTCGGCCTTCCAAGGCCCCTGTTCGAAACCTTCGGGTCGCCCGGCAGCTACAACCTCTTCTATCTCTGCGTCGTCGCCGTCATCGCTGCCTCGATTTACTTCGCGCTGGAAGTCGCTGTCCGTTCTCCGTGGGGACGTATGCTCAAGGCCGTGCGCGAGGACGAGGTGGCGGCCCGCTCGCTCGGCAAGAACCCGGCCGCGATCCGTTTGCAGGTCTTTATCCTCGGCTGCACGTTGATGGGGCTAGCCGGCGGGCTCTATGTCGGTTTTATCGGCTACATAAGCCCGCTCGACTTCCTGCCGATCCTCACCTTCCAGATCTGGGCCATGCTGATCGTCGGCGGCAGCGGCAACAATCTGGGCGCGATCGTGGGCGCGGCCGGCGTTTGGGGCCTGTGGACGATGAGCGGGCTGGCCATCAGCCGCCTCCTGCCGGTCGCCTATCAATCGCAGGGCGGCGCCATCCAGGTCATCCTGATCGGACTGCTGATCGTGTTGACCCTGATCTTCCGCCCGCGCGGCCTGATCGGCGAGACGCAGGCCGTCTCGCGGCACACGAGATAGCGATGGAAGCGCGGCCTCCAGACACCTTATGGCGTCGCACCGCGGGAAGCAGGCCCGTCCTTGGCCGGCTCGACCGCAATGCCGAGGCGGAGGTGGTTGTCATTGGCGGCGGCTTTACGGGACTTAGCGCGGCGCTTCATCTGGCCCGGCGCGGCGTCGAGGTCATGCTCGTCGAGGCTCACGAGATCGGCTGGGGTGCCAGCGGCCGCAATGCCGGCTTCGTGGTTCCGAATTTTTCCAAGGCGGATCCTGCCTCGGTCATGGCGCGGCTCGGACCAGACAAGGGCCGGGGGCTGCTCGAACTCGTCGGACGCGGCGGGGAGCGCGTGTTCTCGCTGGCCGAGGAAGCAGGGCTCGGCCGCCAGGCGGAGCAGAACGGCTGGTTGCAGCCCGCACATTCGGCCGCCACGGCAACTGCCCTCCGCCAGAGGGTTCGCGACTGGCAGGCGCTCAGGGATACCGTGCACTGGCTGGATGCCGGGGAAACGGCCGCCCGCACGGGCATGGGCATCTATCATGGCGCGCTGGCGGATTCTTCCGGTGGCATGATCAATCCGCTCGCCTATGCCTGGGGTCTGGCCCGATTGGCGCAGGCAGCCGGCGCGCAGCTCGTCGAGGGAACCCTCGTCACCGAGGTGACGGAGGCCGGCGGAGGCTGGCGCGTCGAAACCGCAAGCGGCCTAATCCGCGCCCGCAAGGTGGTGCTGTGCACCAATGCCGATGACAAGGGCGTGGCGCACCGGCTGGCACGCCAGGTGATCCCGCTCCAGGTCTACCAGATCGCGACGGAGCCGCTTTCCCGCGCTGTCACCGATCGCTTCTCGCCAAACCGGGAGCCGGTGTCGGACACGCGCTCAAACATCTTCACCTTCCGGCTGGACGCCGACAACCGGTTGATTTCCGGCGGCATGGCCATCGTGCCCTGGGGCGCGGAGACGCGCATGGGGCAGCGCATCGCCCGCCGGCTGGCGCGCGAGCTTCATCTCGCATCTGTGCCACGGGTGGAGAATGTGTGGCGCGGCACGGCGGCGGTGACCACGGATTTCCTGCCGCACATATACCGGCTGGGGCCGGGATTTCTCGGCGCCACCGGCTGCAACGGCAGGGGCGTGGCGATGACCACGATGTTCGGCGAGGTCCTCGCCGATGCACTTACCGGAACCGCGCCCGACGATCTGCCGGTGCCGGTCTCGGAACCGGTTCCCGTGCCGATGCGCGCCCTGGCGCGGGCCGCGCCGTCGGCCTTCCTGGTTCAGGGCCTTTGGAACGACTGGCGAACGACAAGAAAGAAGGCCGCAAAGTGCTGAACACTCCAATGTCGAAAGGGGAAATAGCATGAAACATTTCATCGCATCCGCCGCCATAGGCGCGGGCCTGCTCATGGGCTCGGCAGCCGTGGCGAACGCACAGTCCTGCGAGGTCGTCGTAGGATCGGTCCTGTCCATCACCGGCTCCATGGCCTCCATCGGGTCGGCCATCGGCGACGCCGGAAAACTGGCGGTGGACCAGTTCAACGAGGCCGGAGGCGTCAATGGCTGCACCGTCAAATATGTGCTGCGCGACGATCAGGGCTCGCCCAATGTGGGTGTCGACGCGGCCAAGACGCTGGTCGAGATCGAGCGCGTGCCGGTGCTGCTCGGCGCCATTCAATCGGGCGTCTCGCTGCCCATTCTCACGTCGGTGACCGTACCGGCCAACGTCACCCAGATCTCGTGCTGCTCCAGCGCGCCGTCCTTCACCGCCCTGGCCAGGGAAGGCGGCACCAAGGGCTTCTGGTTCCGGACCCTGCCCACCGATCGTCCGCAGGCAGCCGTGCTCGCCAAGATCGCGGCCGATCGCGGTTACAAGAAGCTCGCCATCATCCATGTGAACTCCGACTACGGCGTCAGCCTCGCCGGCAGCTTCAGGAAGGATGCGGAAACGCTGGGCATGACGGTGACCAACATGGTCGCCTACAATCAGGAGCAGGCTTCTTATCGCGCCGAAGTGAACGCTGCCCTCCAGGGCGAGCCGGAAGCGCTGGTTCTGATCGCGTTTCCCGCCGACGGGGCGACGGTGACCCGCGAATGGATTTCCTTCGGCGGCCCGCAGAAATTCGTTTTCAGCAATGCGCTGCGGGCGGATGAATTCGTGGAAGCGGTGGGCGCGGATTACCTGACCGAAGCCTATGGCATCGACAACGCCCAGGTCGAAGGCGAGTCGGTCACCACCTTCAACAGCGACTGGCAGGAAAAATTCGGCAGCGAACCCAACGGCCCCGGCCTGCACACCATGTATGATGCTGCCGCCGTGGCGTTGCTGGCCATGGAACAGGCCGGCGAAGCGACCGGCACGGCGATCCGCGACAACGTCCGCAAGGTGACGAGCGGCGACGGCGAGCAGATCTTCCCCGGCGTGGAAGGCTTCAAGAAGGCCAAGCAGCTTATCTCGGAAGGCAAGGCGATCCGCTATGTCGGCGCCACCGGCCCGCTCGAGTTCGACGAGAACGGCGATGTCGTCGGCCCCTACCTGATCTGGGGCGTGAAGGACGGCAAGCTGGTCACTCTCGACAAGTGGGACAATGAAAGGGTGACGGCAACGATCGGTGAGATCGGCCAGTAAGAAAAGCCGGGGCATCGGCCGTTTGCCGCCGGTGCCCCGAAACGGTCAAAGCATGTCGCCCGAAAGTGGGAACCGATTTCGGGACAACGATATGCGTAAGAACAACAACTCAAAGCGTAAGGAGCGAATCTGAAAGATCGCGACACGCTTTAGAGGCCCATCTGGGTGCGCACGGCGCGGTTCAATTGATGGCCGGGCTCGGCCAGCGCATCGAGGACAATGGTGATATGATTAGTTTGAGGCACAGGCATATGCGAGACGGTCGCGCCGCAGCTTGTCGCATGCTGCGCGAAGGCGGCCGACTGCTTCAGGAATTCCACCGTTTCCTCGCCGCCGACCGTGACGATCAACGGGCCGGCAATATCGAGCTTCCTGTAAAGCGGGCTGAAGGCGCGGATTTCTTCGTCGGTCAGGAGAAGCGCGTCGTTCTGGAAGGAGCGCAGGACCGGGTCCAGATCGAAGATGCCGCTGATCGCGGTTGTACCCTTGATGACGTTGCGCGGCAGTCCGTAGCCGTCGAGCCACGTGCGGTCGGCAAGCTCGGCCACCAGATGGCCGCCGGCCGAATTGCCGGAAATGAAGATGCGGTCGGGATCGCCGCCGAACTGGGCACAGTTCCTGTAAGTCCAGCCGACCGCCATGCGGCAGGCGTCCACCACGTCCGCCATGCGGCATGCGGGCATGAGCGGATAGTCGACAACCACCAGCATCGCGCCGAACGGCACGAAGCCCGGCACGAGGAAGCTGAAGAGATCGGCATCCAGCGAGCGCCAGAAGCCGCCATGGATGAAGATTTGAACCGGTGCCGGATGCCCCTTGCCTGCGTGCGGGAAGATGTTCAGCTTGCGGCCCGGCGCGTCTTCATAGGGGATGCCCTTTTCGGCGTCGAAGGCAGACAGTGCCGCTTCCGCGGCCGCCGAGCGCCGTGCAAAGAGAGCGTCCAGGTTTTCCACGTCGTCCAACGAGAACTGGCGGTCCATCTCTCTGTTCGACATGCCGCCTGCATCTCCTGCGTATCATCTCTGCCCGCGGCAACCCTAGAACCCGGACTATCTGCGGACAAGATGGGTCAGCTCGCCCACAACTTCAAGCATGGTTTCCAACCGATTCCGGCAAGCTCTTAACAGACTGGATCAGCAATGCCCAAATTCGCCCGACGCGTCACGCAGACTTCCAAGAAGAGCTATGGCATGTTCGCCAAGGCCGCCGGTATGGCCAAGGAAGGTCGCGATCTCATTCATCTGGAATTGGGACAGCCGGTGCATGACACGCCCGACCACATCAAGCAGGCCACGATCCGCGCGCTGCAGGCGGGAGAGGTGCACTACAGCGATCTCCAGGGCATTCCGCAATTGCGCGAGGTGCTCGCCGCCAAGGTGCGCGACTACAATCGCATCGACGTCAGCGCTTCTGAAATCCTCGTGACCAATGGCCTGACGCAGGCCTCCTTCGCGGCCTTCATGGCGCTGCTCGACGACGGGGAGGAGGCCATCCTGCTGGAGCCCTACTATCCGCAGCATCTCGGTAAGATCGAAATGGCGGGCGCGAAGCCGGTGATGGCGCCGCTCGACAAGAAGGCCGGATTCCGCATCCGCAAGGACCTGATCACCCCACTGATCACGCCGCGCACGCGCATGATCGTGCTCGTCAACCCGTCCAACCCCACCGGGCGAGTCTATTCCCGCGAGGAGCTTCAGATCGTTGCCGATCTTGCCATTGAGCACGATCTCTGGGTCATTTCGGACGAGGTCTACGAGCAGATCGTGTTCGACGGCGCGGAGCATGTCAGTATCGCATCGCTGCCCGGCATGAAGGAGCGCACGGTCAGCATGTTCGCCTTCACCAAGGCCTATGCGATGGATGGCTGGCGGCTCGGCTATCTCGCCGCGGACAAGTCGATGATCCCGGCGCTGATGAAGATCACCGCCACCGAGGTCACCCACGTCAACACCTTCATCCAGCATGGCGCGATTGCCGCGATAACCGGTCCTGCCGAGGTGCTTCAGGACATGGTGGACGACGACAGACGCAAGCGCGACCTCGTGGTGAGCCGTCTCAACCAGATGCCCGGCGTGATCTGCCCCAGTCCAGAAGGCACGATCTATGCGTTTCCCGATATCAGCGGAACCGGGCTGAAGGCCCAGGAAGCCGCCGATGCCATCCTCGAGAAGACCGATGTCGTCGTCGAGGCGGGCAGCTTCTACGGGCCGCTGGGAGAACATCACCTGCGCATCTGTTTCGGCTCGCAGGACCACGACCGTCTCGAGGAAGCGATGAACCGGCTGAGCGGTTTCTTCAATTCCCTGTAGCCGTGGAAGGGAACCTTGGTGACAAAAGGGGACCATTGATCTTAAACGGACACCGTTGCGGCGATTGGGAGAATGCGAGAGGCCATGCTTGACAATTCACTTGGACCGGTTTCGTCGCGCATCACGATCGGTGACCGGGTCTATCTTCAGTTGCGGGATGCGCTGATCACCGGCCGTTTCGATCCCGGCCAGGCGCTGACCATCGCGGCACTGGCAAAATCCTTCCAGACCAGTCCCATGCCCGTTCGCGAGGCGCTGCGTCGCCTCGGCGCGGAGAACGCGGTGGAAATGGCCTCCAACGGCTCGGCCTGCGTGCCGACGGTTTCGGTCGAGCGCCTTGACGACATCTGCCGGGCGCGGGTGGCCATCGAAGGGTTGGCAACGCAACTCGCCGCCGAAACGGTCCAGCCGCATGAGATGGAAGCCATCGAACAGAGCATGGCCGAGCATGAGGCGGCAAGCACCAAGGCCGATGTCTACGACATGCTGCTGCGGAACCGGGATTTCCACTTCCGGATTTACAGCGCCTCACGCTCGCAGGTGCTGGCCCAGCTCATCGATTCGTTGTGGCTGCGCTACGGGCCCTATATGCGCATGCTTTCATCCTACATAGCGCCGCGCATGGGAACCGGGCTGCACAAGCCCTTCGCCAACCATCACCACGCCATCGTCGCGGCATTGCGCCAGCGCGACGGCGCCGCCGCCCGCGAGCACATGATCGCCGATATCACCGGCACCCAGGCGCTGTTGCAGGATCTGTGCCGCGCAGAGACTGGTCTTTCGCCCGATATCAGCGGGAAATAAGCGTGGAGAGCCGTCCGAGCAGGCGCTCGACACCTTCGGGGGTCGTGACCGGGCCCGGCGACAGGCGCAGGATCCGGCCCCGGCAATCCGTGTAGAGCCCGGCCTCGCGCAGCCCGTTGACGACGGCGGCGGCGTCCGCATCAGCCGGCAACTGGAGCATCACGCTGCCGCCGCGTTGCCGCTCGTCGGGCGGGCTGGCCAGCGTGAGGCCTGTGTCCGAGGTTCCTTCGATAAGCGCCGCACCCAGCCTACGATTGTGGGCCAGCATTTCGGCATGATCCTGTGTCGCATGCCATTCCAGCGCGGGCACCGACCCGACACAAGCGAGCACCGAGGGCGTACCGTGATCGAAGCGGCGGGCATCGGATGCATAGGCGAAGGCATCGAGATCCCAGGAGAAGATGTTCTCCTGGCTGAACCAGCCGCGCAACTCTGGCCGGCATTCCTTGAGCAGCGGCGCCGCGACATGGAGGATGCCGGCGCCGGGCGTGCCGGACAGCCATTTCAGCGTGGTCGAGACGGTGAAGTCGACGTCAGGCTTGTCGACCTTGAAGGGCAGCAGGCCGACGCCTTGCGTGATGTCGACCCCGACCAGGCTGCCCATGCGGCGGCCATGATCGACGAGCCGGTCGAGGTCGCAGCGGTGGGATGCCGTCGAGGTGACGAATGTGAGCAGCGCCAGCCCCACCTCCTCCGTCCAGGCCGCGACCATGTCCTCGTCGCGCACCCAATATTCGCCGGGGCGCACCGGCACCGTTTGCACGGTGAAGCCGAGTCGCGGCGCCAGCCCGGCCAGAAGGAAGTGCAGGCTGGGGAAACAGTCGGCCGCGACCAGTATCTTGCGGCCGGAAAGGTGCCGTTGCGGCAACGCGCCGATCAGGCTGTAGAGCGCGGTGGTAACGTTTTCCGCGCTGGTCAGCGTCCCGCACGGGGCACCGATCACCGCAGACCACAGGTCGATGAACTTCTGACGTCCGCCAAGGGCGCGCATCCACTGGCCGTCGTCGAAGGCGCCCCAGCTTGACGCGAATTCCGAGAAGGCGGCGCCCATGGCCTCCGCCTTGCCCGGATACATGCCGATCGAGTGATAGAGGAAATAGCCGGAGCCGTTATCGGCTGGATTGCGCGTGTTCATTGCCATATCTTCCGAGCTTATGTCTCATCGTGCCGTGAGCTGCCTCTTGCCGCGTTCTTCCAGATGGCTGACGAGACGCACCAGCGGCAGCAGAAAGGCGAGGTAGATGAGCGCGGCGCCGATGAGGGGTGTGGGATTGGCCATGAGCGCCTGCGCATCGGTCGCCTGTTTCAGCAGGTCCGGCATGGCGACGACGGAAGCCAGCGCGGTATCCTTGAAGATCGAGGCGCAATTGCTGGTCAGCGGCGGCACGACGACGCGCAGCGCCTGCGGCAGGATGACCTTGTGCATCGCTCGCCAGAAACCGAGGCCGAGCGCCGAGGCCGCCTCGAACTGCCCCTTGGGAATGCTTTCGATGCCGGCGCGGCAGACTTCGGCGGTGAACGCCGACAGCACCA
This sequence comes from Aquamicrobium terrae, assembly GCF_040545735.1. Taxonomy (GTDB): domain Bacteria; phylum Pseudomonadota; class Alphaproteobacteria; order Rhizobiales; family Rhizobiaceae; genus Mesorhizobium; species Mesorhizobium terrae_A. The sequence continues at coordinate 145,337 of NZ_JBEPML010000008.1, read as the reverse complement.
GCGACAGGGCCAGCGTGGCCGAGGTGAAGGACGAGAACCTGATGCCCACGAATGGCAGGGCATAGTAGATCAGGATCAGCAGCACGAGGATCGGCATGGCGCGCAGCACATCGATATAGGCGATGGCGAGCAGGCGCACCGGCTTCGATCCGTACAATCTCATCAGACAGACCAGAAGACCGGCCGCACCGCCGATGACGATGCTGGCACAGCCCAGCAGGAGGGTGTTGCCGACGCCGCGCAGCAGCATCGGAAAGGACCTGACGAGGATCTCCCAGTTGAAGAAAGTTTCGATCAGTTGCATGGCGGGGTCCGGTCGGGATGCACCTTCCACTCACGGGGGACGGTGCATCGTTTCGTGACAGCAAAGCGCCGGATCGCCTGTCTCTTCGGGAGCGTCAGGCGACCCCTGGGTTTGCGCATCGGATTTGCCGAAGGCGGCGAGCCTCGATCCGATGCGCTTCTTCATGCCTCACTCGGGCTGCGGCACCGGCATGGGCGTCGTGGCGCTCGTGCCCGCTTCGGGATCGACGCCGAACCACTTGTTGTGGATCGCGGCCAGGGTGCCATCGGTCTTCATCGCCGAGATCGCCTCGTTGGCCTCCGCCAGCAGGGGATGCTCCTTGCGCGCCATCATGGCAAAACGCTCTCCGGTCGGGATGCGCACCAGTATCTTGAGGCCCGGCGTCTTGGTCATGGCATACTGGAAGCCGGCGAGTTCGCCGGCGCCGCCTTCGATACGGCCGTTCTGCACGTCGAGCAACAGATCCTGCTGCGCGTTATAGCTGGTGATGTCGGCAATGCCGAGCTTGTCCTTGTTTTCATTGGCCCAGGCTTCGCCGGTGGTTCCGGCCACGACGCCGATCACCTTGCCTTTGAGGTCCTCGAGGGAAGCGACGGTCGAGGCTTCACGTCCGACGACCGAGCCGGCGCTGTCATAGTAAGGCTGCGTGAACGACTGGTTCTGGAGGCGCTCGTTGGTCACCGAGATAGAGGAGACGGCAAAGTCGATCCGTCCGGAACTCGTGGCCGCAAACAGAGCCTGGAACCCCATGTCCTGGAATTCCACTTGCCTGTTCAGCCGCTTGGCGACTTCCGTCGCGACATCGACCTCATAACCCTCGAAGGCGCCGGCCTCGGTCTTGAACTCCCACGGGGGGTTGGCCGGATAGGCGCCGACGACGATCTTTTCCTGGCCGCTCGCCTGTGTGGCCACGGCCAGGGTCATGGCCAGACCTGCCAATAGACTCGAAAACTTCATCTCATGCTCCTCCTGTCCTCACATGGTGCGCCGCCGATCTGCTGCGCAGTCGGCCTTATCGGCACCGTTCTCCTCGGTTCACCCGTGTCACCGGGCTCTTGCAGCTATATTCGTATGCATTTGCAAATTAATTATCGTGCTGGTTGCGCGGTAGGGAGGTGAAAACTCGCCTCGTCCGGCACTAGGGACTTCCTCCGCATCCTCGGCCGCCTCTTCTGCGGCCTTCTATACAAAAGCCAATAGCGGCGCCGCTGGATGCCTCCATGCCATCTGTTTCGGCTTGCCTTGCAGGTCAACCAGCTTCGACGATCTTTGCTTATTCTCCCGCAATGATATTTGCATATGCAATTAAATCCGTCTAGTCTTCAATTGTGGAAGAGGAGGCTGCATGGTCCGCGCGGGAGCGGAACCGTGCCATCGCGCATCGGCGCGTAGCGAAGGGAGGATTTGCAATGACTGCTGTCGCAGCCACGTTGGAGAAACTTGCGGAATTGCTTGTGGGGGGAGGGGTCGAGGTCGTGGACCTGACCGCGACGCTCGGGCCGGACACGCCGCTGTTGAAACTGCCGCCGGAACTGGCGGTGGATACGCCGAGGATCGAGATCCACACGATTTCCGAATATGACAAGAACGGCCCGTTCTGGGCGTGGAACTGGCTGAAGGTGGGCGAACATTCGGGCACCCATTTCGATGCGCCGCACCACTGGATCACCGGCAAGGACTTTGCCGACGGCTACACCGACACGATTGCGGCCGGGAACTTCGTCGCCCCGGTCAACGTGATCGACTGCTCGCAAGAGACGGCCGCCAACCCGGATTTCCTGCTCACGGCCGAAGGGGTAAAGGCCTGGGAGGCGAAGCATGGCGATATCCGGCCGGGCGAATGGGTGGTGATGCGCACCGACTGGGATCAGCGCAACCATTCGGAAGAGCTGTTCCTCAATGCGGATGCCGGCGGGCCGCATTCGCCGGGCCCGTCGGTCGACTGCATCGAATATATTCTCGAACGTGGCGCGATCGGCTGGGGGACCCAGTGCATTGGCACCGATGCCGGTGCAGCGGGGGGCTTCGAGCCGCCGTTCCCGGCGCACAACCTGCTGCACAAGGCCAACAGATACGGCCTCGCCAGTCTCGTGAACCTTGACAGGTTGCCGCCCAAGGGCGCGATCCTCATCGCAGCTCCGCTGAAGATCGCCAGGGGCACCGGCAGCCCGGTACGGGCGCTGGCGCTGGCGCCGAAAGGTTGACGCGTTTCGGCAGGACAGGTTCGGCATTCCCGCGCTGCGAAAGCGGGAATGCCTTGATGCCGGGCCGGAACAGGCGGCCCGGCAAATGGAAGCGACGAATGACGAGGGTGATCAGATGAACGAGCGTGTGCCCGACGATATCGAGATTGACGGCCCACGCCTCGGGGAGATCGGCTTGCAGCAGTTCGCTCCCTATCTGATGAACCGGATCATGGGGCGCTACAACGCCTCGCTGCGCCAAGACCTGGCCAAGCTCGGGCTCACCACGCCGCAGATGCGCAGCCTGGCGGTGCTGTCGGTCATCGACGGCATCGTTATCAGCAGGCTGGCGGTCTATGCGGTCATCGAGCACTCGACGCTGAGCCGCGCGCTCGACGCGCTGGAGACCAACGGGCTGGTCCGGCGCACGCCCGACCCCGACGACAGCCGGGCCACGCGCATCTGGATCACCGACTCCGGCCGCGCCGCCTTCGAGACGATGTGGCCCACCATGCGCGACAGCTATGAGCGCATGTTCGCCGGTATCGAACCCGGGGAACACGCAGCCTTCGTCGCCACCCTGCAGAAGGTACTGGCCAACATCCGCAAGCATGATTTCTGAGGAGATACCCGATGGCTGAGCGGTCTTTCGCGAAGGAGGTCCAGAAACTCAAGCTGGGCGAGGGACAGGAGTTTACCGGAGAGGGCATCCTCGCCATCACCAAGGCCCTGCTCCAGTGCGGGGTCGGCTATGTCGGCGGCTATCAGGGCGCGCCGATCAGCCATCTGATGGATGTTCTGGCCGACGCGCAAGACATCCTCGGAGAACTCGGGGTGCATTTCGAGGCGAGCGCCTCCGAGGCGACCGCCACCGCCATGCTGGCGGCCTCGGTCCATTATCCGATCCGCGGGGCTGCGACCTTCAAGTCGACAGTCGGTACCAACGTCGCCTCGGATGCGCTCGCCAATCTCGCTTCGGGCGGGGTGACGGGCGGCGCGCTGATCATCGTCGGCGAGGATTATGGCGAAGGCTCCTCGATCATGCAGGAGCGCAGCCATGCCTTTGCCATGAAGAGCCAGGTCTGGCTGCTCGATCCGCGGCCTAACCTGCCGTCCATCGTGGCGGCGGTGGAACATGGTTTCGAACTGTCTGAAGCGTCCAACACCCCGGTCATGCTGCAGGTGCGCATCCGCTGCTGCCATGTCCATGGCTCCTTCATTGCCAGGGACAATAAGCGGCCCGCCATGACCGTCGCCGACGCGCTGGAAAACCCGCGCCGCGACACCCAGCGCATCGTGCTGCCGCCTGCCTCCTTCCTGCACGAGAAGGAGAAGATATCGAAGCGCATGCCGGCAGCCATCGACTACATCAGGCGACATGGCCTGAACGAGACCTTCGGCGGTGAGGGCAAGGTTGGCATCATCTGCCAAGGTGGCATGTACAATGGCGTCGTTCGCGCCTTGCAGCGGCTGGGCCTTGCCGACCTCTACGGCGAAACCCGGGTGCCGCTCCATGTTCTCAACGTCACCTATCCGCTGATCGAGGATGAACTGGTCCGGTTCTGCGAGGGCAAGGACGCCGTGCTTGTGGTCGAGGAGGGCCAGCCCGACTATATCGAGCAGGCGCTGGGCACCATGCTCTACAAAGCCGGCGGCTCCGTGAAGCTGGAAGGCAAGGGCATGCTGCCCATGGCCGGCGAATATTCCGGCGACGTGATGCTGGCCGGCATCGGCGGTTTCCTGCGCCAGCATGCGGGCGACCTGCTGGCGCCGGAAATCCGGGCTCCCAACGTACCCGCTCCGCCGATCTGGGACGACCTTGCGAAAGCAGTGCCTGCGCGGCCGCCGGGCTTTTGCGTCGGTTGCCCGGAACGGCCGATCTTCGCCGCAACCAAGCTTGCCGAGGAGGAACTGGGCAAGCACCACATCGCCTCCGACATCGGCTGTCATCTGTTCTCGATCATGCCTCCGTTCGAGCTTGGCGCGACGACGATGGGCTACGGGCTGGGGCCAGCCTCGGCCTCGGCCTTCAATGCGCCGGATGCCGGCCGTCGTTCCATCTCCTTCGTCGGGGATGGCGGTTTCTGGCACAACGGCCTGACCTCCTCGATCGGCAATGCGGTGTTCAACCAGAACGACGGCGTCATCGTGGTGGTCGACAACTACTATTCGGCCGCCACCGGCGGACAGGACATCCTGTCCTCGCGCGCTTCCAATCGCACCAAGTCGACCAATCATCCGATTACCAATGCCATCAGGGGCATGGGCGTGAAATGGGTGCGCCATGTCGAGCGCACTTACGATGTCGGGCTGATGCGCGACACGCTGAAAGAAGCGCTGACAACGCCCGAGAAGGGGCCGAAGGTCATCGTGGCATCCTCGGAATGCATGCTCAACCGCCAGCGGCGCGAGGCGCCGCTGAAGAAGAAGGCGATTGCGGAAGGCAAGCGTGCTGTGCGAACCAAATTCGGCGTCGACGAGGACGTGTGTACCGGCGATCACGCCTGCATGCGCCTTTCCGGCTGCCCGTCGCTGACCGTCAAGCATCTCGACGATCCGCTGCGCGACGATCCGGTGGCCGCGATCGACGAGAACTGCGTCGGCTGCGGCAATTGCGGTGAGGTGGCGGATGCGGCGGTGCTGTGCCCGTCCTTCTATCAGGCCGATGTTGTCAGCAACCCCACCGGATGGGAGCGGTTCTGGTCAACTCTGCGCGGACGCGTGATCGCGAGTTTGCAAACCAGCCGGGAGCGTCGCCGTCTTTCCTTCGAAGTGGCGCAGCCATGAAATACGGTTTGCCGGAAGGCGACGATGCCACAAGGGGCATCGTCAAGATCGCAATACTGGCCGTGGGCGGCCAGGGTGGCGGCGTCCTGTCCGGCTGGGTGACCGATGTCGCCCAGCGCACGGGCTGGCATGTCCAGTCCACGTCCGTCGCCGGCGTCGCCCAGCGCACGGGCGCCACGATCTACTATGTCGAGATGATGCCGCGCGATCCGGCCCGCGGCGATGCCCGGCCGGTGCTGTCGCTCAGTCCTGCGCCGGGCGACGTCGATATATTGATCGCCGCCGAGCTGGTGGAAGCCGGCCGGGCGGTATTGCGCGGCTTCGTCACGCCCGAGCGAACCACGCTGATCGCATCCAGCCATCGCATGCTGGCCGTTTCGGAAAAAATCGTGCCGGGTGACGGCAAGGCCTCGCCGGATACGGTGCTGCGGCGGGCAGGGGAGGCCTCGCGCCGTTTCATTCATTTCGACATGGAGACCATGGCGAAGAAGGCGGGCAGCGTCGTCTCGGCAAGCCTGTTCGGTGCCCTGGCCGGATCGGGCGAACTGCCGTTCCCGCGCGATGCCTTCGAGGAAACCATCAAGGCCGGCGGAAAGGGCGTGGACGCCAGCTTGCGGGCCTTTGCCCTTGCCTATGAGCGCGCGGCCAGTGGTGATGGTGAGCACGAACCGGCTGCCCCGGCCGTGAAGCCGAAGCCTGCAAATACGCCGGCCCGGCTCCGGGATGCGTGGAACGGTCTTCTGGGTCGCGTCGAACGTCTGCCGCCGCCGGTGCGCGAACTGGCCGGGCCCGGTCTGGTCAAGGTCGTGGATTTCCTCGATCCGGCCTATGGCGCCGAATATCTCGGCCGGCTGGAGCGGATCGTCGCCGCCGATGAAGAGGCAAGAAGCTGGGCCTTTTCACGCGAGGCGGCGAAATATGTCGCCAACGCCATGGTCTATGACGACATAATCCGCGTGGCCGATCTCAAGACCAGGCCGGCGCGCGCGGCCCGGGTCCGCACCGAGGTCCGTCTGCGTGAAGGCCAGACACTGCGGACCACCGAATATTTCCATCCACGCATGGAAGAGATCTGCGGCCTGCTGCCGGCGAGGCTGGGAGCGGCGATAGAGCGGCGGCCGGGGCTGATGAAGTCGTTCAACCGGCTTGTCGACAGGGGGCGCCGGATCCGTACGGACGGCATGCTCGGCTTTGGCACTCTCTGGTCGCTTGCCGGTCTGCGCCGCTGGCGCCGCGGCCTGCTGCGCCATCAGGTCGAGAGCCGTCATCTCGAGGAGTGGCTGGCTGTTGCCGAGCGGGAACGCGCATCCGACTATGCCCTCGGCGTCGAAGTGCTGAAGTGCCGCCGGCTGATCAAGGGCTATTCGGATACCCACAAGCGCGGCCAGTCCAAGTTCGACAGGGTGCTGTCCTGCCTGGACCTGCTGCGCGGCCGGCCCGACGCCGCCGACTGGATCAGGCGATTGCGCGAGGCGGCCCTTGCCGATGCCGATGGCGTCGCGCTCGACGGCGCGATCCGCACCGTGCGGTCCTTTGCCGAGCCGTCGAGCGGATAGGCTTATCCGCTCACGAGCGGCCGTCCGCCTGCGCATCATGAACCGCGTCCGGCACGACCACCAGTTTGCCGATAAATGCCTTGGCCATGAAATCCGATTGGGCGCGGTGGAAATCCGACAGCCGATAGACGCCGCCCACCAATGGCCGGATCTTGCCATCCTCGATGTAATGCACCAGACGCCGGAAATCCTTGCGCGTCCCTTGAGAGGACCCGTGAAGCTGGAGCTGCTTCAGATACATGGTGCGCAGGTCGAGCTGCACGACCGGCCCGGCGATGGCGCCGGCGGTGGTGTAGCGTCCTTCGGGACGCAGGATGCGCAACAGGTCGTTGAACATCGGCCCGCCGACCAGATCGGCCACCACGTCGATCGGCCGGCCTCCGGTGGCTTTGGCAACCGCTTCCGGCAGGTCGGCAACGCCCCGCGTGACGACCTTTTCCGCGCCGATATCGAGGATGGCCTGTTCTTTGCCCTTACCGACCACGGCATAGGGAATGGCGCCACGGGCGCGGGCAAGCTGCACGATGCCCGAGCCGACACCGCCGGAGGCGCCGGTGACCAGCACGCGCTCGCCTTCCTTCAGCCCGGCACGCTCCAGCATGTGCTCGCCGGTAAGGTAGGCGCAGCAGAAGGTGGCCAGTTCGACGTCGGTCAGATCGGTATCGACGGCATGGGCGTTTTCGGCCGGCAACGCCTGGTATTCGGCATAGCCGCCGTCGCGGCCATGGCCCATATAGTCGATGTCGGCCAGCGAATCGTCGTCGCGGTTGTAGATGGAGAAGTCCACCATTACCCGCTCGCCGATGCGCCCCGTGGGAACGCCTTCGCCGGTGGCGACGATGGTTCCCACGGTGTCGGCGCCCTGTATGCGCGGGAAGGTCAGCGTGTTGCCCTGTCGGCGCCAGGTGGAGACTGCGGCCGCATCCTCCTCCGTGCCGTAGGCGCCTTCACGCACCCACACGTCGGTGTTGTTCATGCCGCAGGCTGTGACTTTCACCAGCACCTCGCCGGGCGCAGGTTTCGGCACGGCAACATCGGTGCGGTAGACGAGCTTGTCGAGCCCGCCGTGGCCGGTCAGCAGGACGGCCGCCATGGTATCGGGGAGGAGGGGAGGTGTTGTCATTTCAGCCCAGTACGCTCTTCACCGCATCCGCCGTCTTCGCGACGACGGTATCAGCTTCTTTTTTCGTCAGGCAGAGCGGCGGGGCGAAGCCAAGAATGTCGCCCTGCGGCATGGCCCGGCCGAGGACGCCGCGCTCGGCCAGTGCGGCCGCCACCTGCGGGCCGATCTTGTCGGCGGCGTCGAAGAAGGTGCGATCGTCGCGATCCTTGACGAATTCGACCGCCGCCAGCAGGCCTTCGCCGCGCACCTCGCCGACATTCCCGTGGCCGCCGACCGCCTCTTGCAGCGCGTCCCTGAAATAGGGACCGACTTCGCCGGCATTGGTCACCAGATCGAGTTCGTCGATCAATTCCAGATTGGCGACGCCGGCCGCGGCACAGATCGGATGGGCGGAATAGGTCCAGCCATGGCCGATCGGGCCGAGCGCGTCGGAACCCTTGACCAGCCCTTCCCACATCCTTTCGCCGACGATGACGCCGGAGAGCGGTGCATAGGCCGAGGTCAGCCCCTTGGCGATGGTGATGAGGTCCGGCCTCATGCCGTAATGGTCGGAGCCGAACATCGAGCCCAGCCGTCCGAAGCCGGTCACCACCTCGTCCGCGACGAGCAGGATGTCGTATTTGTCGAGAACGGCCTGAATCTTCGGCCAGTAGCCGGCCGGAGGCGGCACGATGCCGCCGGTGCCCAGAACCGGCTCGCCGATGAAGGCGGCGATGGTGTCCGGTCCTTCGGCGAGGATCATCTCTTCCAGTCTGTCGGCGCAATATTGCGAGAACTGTTCTTCCGACAGCGAGCGATCCTCGCGGCGGAAGTAATACGGCGCTTCGGTGTGCAGGATCGGGACGCGCGGCAGGTCGAAGGCGTTGTGGAAGGCGGCGAGACCAGTCAGCGAGCCGGTCATGACGCCCGAGCCGTGATAGCCGCGCCAGCGCGAGATGATCTTCTTCTTCTCGGGCCGGCCGAGCACATTGTTGTAGTACCAGATCAGCTTGATGTTGGTTTCGTTGGCATCCGAGCCCGACAGGCCGAAATAGACGCGGCTCATGCCTTGCGGCGCACGGTCGATGATCATCTTGGCCAGCCGTATCGAGGCGTCGGTGCCGTGGCCGACATAGGCATGATAATAGGCAAGCTCCTTGGCCTGTTCGGCAATGGCGTCGGCGATTTTCTGGCGGCCATAGCCGACATTGACGCAATAGAGTCCAGCAAAGGCATCGATGCTCTTCCTGCCGTCGGTGTCCCAGATCGTCACGCCTTCGCCGCCGGCCATGATGCGGTTCGGCGTCTCGCCGCGCGCATGCATGCCCATATGGGTGGAGGGGTGGAAGAAGTGGTCGCGATCCCAGGCGGCGAGTTCGTTGGACTTGTCGAGCATAGTTGTCTCCTTTGCAGATTCGCCGGCTGGCTCACGCCAGGTCGAGGCAGATATATTTGAGGTCCGTGAAGGCCTCGATCCCGTGGCGGGAGCCTTCGCGGCCGAGCCCGGATTGCTTGACGCCGCCGAAGGGGATCGGCGCGCCGGTGATCTTGACGCGGTTGATGGCGACCATGCCATAGTCCAGCGCATTGGCCATGCGCCGCTGCCGCGCACCGTTCTGCGTCACCACATAGGCGACGAGGCCATATTCGGTGTCATTGGCGCGGGCGACAACCTCGTCCTCGCTGTCGAAGGCGGTGACGGCGGCGACCGGCCCGAAGGTTTCCTCGCGCATGATCAGCGCATCGTCGGGCACGCCGGCCAGCAGCGTCGGCTGGAAGAACAGCGGCCCGGCTTCATGGCGTGCCCCGCCGCAGACAAGCTGTGCCCCGCGCGTCAGTGCGTCGGCGACCTGCTCCTCGACCTTGGCGACGGCCCGCTCATGCATCAGCGGGCCGATGTCGGCGCCAGGGGCAAGCCCCTCCGCCACCTTCAGCGCCTCGATGCGGCGAGCAAAAGCCGTACAGAAGGCATCGTAGAGCGGCCGCTCGACATAGATGCGGTTGGCGGCAAGGCAGTCCTGCCCGGACGTGGCGAATTTGGCGTCGAGCGCGATCTGCGCGGCACGTTCCGGATCGGCGTCGGCGAAGACGATCAGCGGCGCATGGCCGCCCAGTTCCATCACCAACCGCTTCATGGTTGGTGCGCACTGGCTGGCGATCCGCCTTCCGATCTCGGTCGAGCCGGTGAAGCTCAGCGCCCGCACGCGGCTGTTCGCGCACAGCGTATCGACAATCGGTGCTGCCGCGCCGGTGACGATGTTGAACACGCCCGCGGGGAGGCCGGCACGTTCGCCAAGCTCGGCCAGCGCCAGCGCCGACAGCGGCGTTTGCGAGGAGGGATGCGCCACGATGGTGCAGCCGGCGGCCAACGCAGCAGCGGCCTTGCGCGTCAGCATGGCGGACGGGAAGTTCCACGGCGTCACGATGCCGACGACGCCGAGCGGCTCGCGCCGCACCGCCATTTCCGCGCCGGGCAGATGGCTGGTTACGCCCTCTACGTTGAGCCGTTTGGCCTCTTCCGCATACCATTCGACGAAGGAGGTGGCATAGTCGATCTCGCCCCGCGCTTCCTTGAGCGGCTTGCCCTGTTCCAGCGTCATCAGCAGGGCGAGGTCTTCCCTGGCGGCGACGATCAGCTCGTACCAGTTGCGCAGCAGGCGCGAGCGCTCCTGCGGCAGCAGCGCGCGCCAAGCGGGAAACGCTCTCGACGCGGCTGCGATGGCTTCCGTGGTCTGTCCTTCGTCCAGCGCGGCGACGAAGGCGAGGCTCGCGCCGCTGGCCGGGTCGGTGACCTCGAAGCTGCGGGCCGCCGCGCTGGCCGTCCAGTGGCCGTCGACATAGGCGAGTTCGCGGTAAAGCCGCCGGTCGACGAGACGGTCGAGCGCTTCATGGCGCTGCTGGCGGGAAAAATGCGCGGACATGGCGTGGCCTCCCTGTGACGGGACCAGTCTAGGCAGGGATAGGGGAGAGAGGGTCCGTTCCGGCCGGGCGGCATGGAGAAAGTCTCTATTTCGTGCCTGGATGACGCGCGATGTCTCTGCCTGTGCTTAGAGCGGCGGACGCCCGGATAAATCCGGGCTGCCGCTCCATCTGTTTGTCTTGGCCGCATTTATGCGACGTCAGACAATTCCGTCTGACTGCAAAATGCTCTAGCCGGCCGGGCCGGCCAGTTCAGCCACCGGCAGCACGGTGTCGTCCTTCACGGTCTTGGTGACGATGTAGGTGAAATAGCGGTCGATGCCGATTTCGCGTTCGAGCAGCGAATCGATCAGGCGCTGATAGGCGTCGATGTCGCGGGTCATCACCTTGAGCAGATAGTCGACGCCGCCGCCCACCGACCAGCAGGCGACGATCTCGGGCGTGTCGCGCACAACCCGCTCGAACCGCCCGAAGTCCGCCTGCCGGTGGTTGGCGAGCGTGACCTCCACCAGCACGCTGGTGACCGGCGCAATCGCCCGCACCGAGACGCGGGCATGGTAGCCGGTGACGATGCCGGCCTTTTCCAGCCGCGCCAGCCGCATCCAGCACGGTGTTGGCGACAGCCCAACCTGCTCGGCGAGCTTCAGCTTGGTGATGCGCCCGTCGCGCTGGATCGCGTCGAGGATCTTGAGGTCTGTCGCGTCGAGCTTCGTGGCGGCCATGGCGTTCCGGTTTCGTGCTGCGACCGCACCATGAAGGTGAATGATTTCGATTGTCAATTGAACTGATTTCGATCTCTAATGAAGTCATGACACAATGGCGACCCGACCCCGCCCTGATCCGCCGCCCTGCCTATCTGTCGCTGGCCGACCAGTTCGCCCGCGCCATCCATGACGGCCGGCTCGAAAACGGCGAGCGCCTGCCCACCCACAGGGCGCTGGCGGACGAGCTGGCGCTTTCGGTGCAGACGGTAAGCCGCGCCTATGAGGAGTTGATCAGGCGCGACCTCGTCGTCGGGGAGATCGGCCGCGGCAGCTTCGTGCAGACCCAGCGCCGCGAGCCCGACCCGCCCTATTTGCCCGAGCGCCCCGGCGAGGTCATCGACCTGTCGATCCTCAAGCCGGTGTGCGAGCTGATGCATTTGGAGCGGCTGAAGCAGGGCCTGGCCTGGCTGGCGGGGGAGCTGCCGGCCAGTTCGGCGCTGTCGTTCCGCCCCAACATGGTGTTTCCCCGCCACCGCGCTGTGGCCGTGGAATGGCTGCGGGCCTGCGGATTGGAGGTCTCGCCGCAGAACGTCACGCTGACCAACGGCGCCACCGGAGGCATGACGGTGGCCTTGATGAGCGTTGCCCCGCCCGGTTCCACCGTGGCCACCGAAGCCATCGGACACCATACGCTGGTGCCGCTGGCGCGCTATCTCGGCTTCAATCTGGAGGGGCTGCCGATCGACGACGAGGGCATCGTGCCCGAGGCATTCGATGCGGCCTGCCGCCAGAGCGACATCCGCGCCGTGTTTGTGCAGCCCTCGGTCATCAATCCCACGGCCTCGCTGATGGGTTCGGTGCGCCGTTCGCAACTGGCCGAAGTGGCGCGCCGGCACGACATCGCCATCATCGAGAACGATGTGCTCGGCCCGCTGGTCGAGGATTGCGCCCCGCCTGTCGCCCATTTCGCGCCGGAACGCACCCTTTATGTCACCTCGTTCAGCAAGATCACCGTGCCGGGCCTGCGCATCGGCTATCTGGCCGTGCCGGACCGCTACGTCACGGCCGTTGCCAACCGGCATCTGGTGACGAACTGGATGGCGACGCCGATGGTGGCGGAGATCGCCACCAAATGGGTGAGCGACGGCACCGCCATGGAGCTGGTGCGCTGGCAGCGCGAAGCCGTGCGCCGCCGACTCGCCATCGCCGCGGAGGCGCTGGAGGGGATTGCCTTCCGCGCCCATCGCGACGGCCTGCATATCTGGCTGCCGCTGCCGGATGGCCGCGCCGAGGAAGGGTTCGTCGCGCAGGCGCGCCTGCAAAGCGTGGCCATCGCGCCCGGCGCTTCCTTCCGCATTGCGGAGGGGCCATGGCAACCGGCGGTGCGCATTTCGCTCGGCTCGACCACCGAGAGCGAGTTGCGCACCGGGCTGGGCGTCGTCACCCGGCTGCTGCTGGCCGATCCGGAACACCTGCTGCTGGCCATCTAGAGGCGCCTGTTTTTCGCTCGAAATTCGACGACCTCGCAAATATTGTCATGATATTATTTTGGCAATTGACATGATTTGAAGTCGTCCTCATCGTAAAGACCGGAACATCCTCTTGAGCGGGGAAGACATTGGCCGAACCCATTGTCAGGATCGATTCGATCACCAAGAGCTTCGGTGCCTTCAAGGTGCTGGACGGCTTGTCGATGCAGGTCATGCCCGGCGAGAAGCTGGCGCTGATCGGCCCCTCGGGTTCCGGCAAGACCACGATCCTGCGCATCCTCATGACGCTGGAACGCATCGACGGCGGCCATATCGAGGTCGAGGGCGAGCAGCTTTACCATATGGAGCGCGGGGGCAAGCTTGTGCCCGCCGACGAGCGGCATCTGGCCAGGATGCGCCAGAAGATCGGCATGGTGTTCCAGCTCTTCAACCTGTTTCCGCACAAATGCGTGCTCGACAATGTGACCCTGGCACCGATGCTGACCAAGGGCGTGCCGAAGGCGCAGGCACAGAAGCGCGCCATGGAACTGCTCGACATGGTGGGCATGGCCGACAAGGCCAAGGCCATGCCCGCACAGCTTTCCGGCGGCCAGAAGCAGCGCGTGGCGATTGCGCGGGCGCTGGCGCTGTCGCCCAAGATCATGCTGTTCGACGAGGTCACCTCGGCGCTCGATCCGGAACTGGTCGAGGAGGTGCTGAACGTCATGCGCCGGCTGGCCGACGAGACCGACATGACCATGCTTCTGGTCACCCACGAGATGGGTTTCGCCCATGACTTCGCCGACCGCGTGCTGTTCTTCGACCGCGGCCGCATCGTGGAAGAGGGCAGGCCGGAGGAGATCTTCCGCAATCCAAAGCAGGAGCGCACGCAAAGCTTCCTGAAGAAGATCATCGCGGCCGGACATCGGGTCTGACCGCACGGAGCGGCTTGCCGCGCCGAATGCCGCAGAAACCGCAAGACAGAAAACAGAAGAGGAACCGGGAACAATGAGAAAAATGGGAATTCTTGCAGGCGCCGCCGGACTGGCCTTCGCTGCCGTTCTGGCCGTCTCCGCCACCGCAAAAGCCGATGACGCCAAGCTGGAACAGTTGAAGGCGCAGGGCTTTGCCCGCCTCGCCATCGCCAACGAGCCGCCCTATACGGCGGTGGCCGCCGACGGCAAGGTCTCCGGCGCCGCTCCCGATGTGGCGCGCGAGGTGTTCAAGCGTCTCGGGGTGGAAGACGTTGTCGCTTCGATCTCCGAATATGGAGCCATGATCCCCGGCCTTCAGGCGGGCCGCTTCGATGTCGTCACCGCCGGCCTGTTCATGAAGCCGGAGCGCTGCGCGGCGGTCGCCTATTCGGAGCCGGTGCTGTGCGATGCCGAGGCGATGCTGGTGAAGAAAGGCAATCCCAAGGGCTTCAAGAGCTATGAGGACGTCGCCAAGGATCCGTCCGCCAGGATCGGTGCGCCGGGCGGCGGCACCGAGGAGAAACTGGCGCTCAACGCTGGCGTGCCGCGCGACCGCGTGATCGTGGTGCCGGACGGCCAGAGCGGCCTCAAGATGGTGCAGGATGGCCGCATCGACGCCTATTCGCTGCCGGTGCTGTCGATCAACGATCTGGTCCAGAAGGCCAACGATCCGAACCTTGAGGTCATCGCGCCGGTCGAGGGCGCGCCGGTCTATTGCGATGGCGCGGCCTTCAACAAGAAGGATACCGCGCTGCGCGATGCCTTCGACGTCGAACTGGCGAAGATGAAGGAGTCCGGCGAGTTCGCCAAGATCATCGAGCCCTACGGCTTCTCGGCCGCTGCGGCGATCTCGACGACCCGCGAGAAGCAGTGCGCTGCCCAGTAAATCCTGATTCCTCACCCGCCCTCTGTCCGAGCAGGGCGAAGGGCGGGTGAGAGAGAATTCGGAAATCGAACTCGACAGGGCTCCATGATCGACTGGTCCGGATATGTCGGCCTGATGCTGCAGGGCGCGCTCGTCACCATCGAGCTGACGCTGATGGGATCGGTGCTGGCGCTCTTCATGGCTTTTGTGGCGGGGCTCGGCCGGCTGTCGCGCTTCTTCGCCGTCAGGGCACTGGCCACCGCCTATATCGAGTTCTTCCGCGGCACCTCGATCTTCGTGCAGCTGTTCTGGGCCTATTTCGTGCTGCCGTTCCTCGGCATCGAACTGACGCCCTTGCAGGCGGGTGTGCTGGCGCTCGGCCTCAATGTCGGCGCCTATGGGGCGGAGGTGGTGCGTGGTGCGGTGCAATCCATCGGCAAGGAGCAATATGAGGCCTGCGTGGCGCTCAATCTCGGCCGCTGGCAGGGCATGCGCCATGTCATCCTGCCGCAGGCCTTCCTTCTCATGCTGCCGACCTTCGGCAACAACGCCATCGAGCTGTTGAAGGCGACCTCGATCGTGTCGCTGATCTCGCTGGCCGACCTGACCTTCCAGGCACAGGTGGTGCGTGCCCAGACCGGCAACACGCTGGTGCCGTTCAGCGCCATCCTGATCGGCTATTTCGCGCTGGCGCTGGTCATCTCCTGGGGCGTGCGCAGCCTCGAGCGGCGGCTTGCGCGCGGCATCGACGGGGTGCGTGTGTGATGGAGTGGGCCCGCTAATGGAATGGGATTGGAACTTCGTCCGTGAGATCATGCCCACCCTCATCGAGGGGGTGAAGATCACCGTTCTCGCCACCATCCTCGGCTCGGCGCTGGCGGCGGTGGTCGGCCTTGTCATCGCCCTGCTGCGCCGCTCCTCCAACCGGCTGGTGTCGCGGCCGGTCGGCTTCTTCGCCGAGTTCATCCGTGGCACGCCGCTTCTGGTGCAGCTCTACTTCATCTTCTATATCCTGCCCGATTTCGGCATCCTTTTGCCGCCGCTGCTGGCCGGCGTCATCGGGCTCGGCCTGCACTATGGCACCTATACGGCCGAGGTTTACCGGGCCGGTATCGACAATGTGCCGCGCGGGCAGTGGGAGGCGGCCAAGGCCTGCAACCTCGATGCGCGCCAGACATGGATGCATATCATCCTGCCGCAGGCCATCCCGCCGATGATCCCGGCGCTGGCCAACTATTTCATCGCCATGTTCAAGGAAACGCCGCTGCTGTCGGCCATCACCGTGCTGGAACTGATGAACCAGGCCAAGAGCGTCGCCAACACCTACTACCGCTATATCGAACCGATGACGCTGGTGGGCGCCTTCTTCCTCGTTATCAGCCTGTTTTCGGTGGTGTTGCTGCGCTGGCTGGAACGGCGTTTCGGGCGAGTGGAGAGCTAGGCCATGGATGCTCCCGTCGATATCCGCCTTCACGGCAACCGCCCGCCGCTCGATCCGCGTCCGCTGGAAAGGCGCGTCGGCCTCGTCATCCTGGCCACGGACCACACCACGGAGCCGGATTTCCGCCGCATGGTGGCGAGCGACCGCATCGGCGTCTATGTGGCGCGCATTGCCTATGCCAATCCGACCACGCCGGAGAACCTGCGCCGCATGCAGCCGGCGCTGACCGAAGGCGCCTCCCTCATCCTGCCCGGCGAGCCGCTCGATGCCATCTGCTATTCCTGCACCTCGGCCTCGGTGGTGATCGGCGATGGCGAGATCGAGGTGGCGATCCGCGCGGCCAAGCCCGGCGTGCCGGTGGTGACGCCCACCATGGCCGCCATGCGCGGCCTCAAGGCGCTCGGCGCCCGGCGCATCAGCGTGCTTACCCCCTATGTGACGGAGACCGGCCGGCCGATGTCCGACTATTTCCGCCGGCACGGGTTCGATCTGGCAAGCTTCACCTGCCTCGGCCTGGATGACGACCGGGAGATGGCGCGCATAAAGCCCTCCGCGCTGGTCGATCTGGCGCGCGAAGCCATGGCCGATGATGCGGAGGCGCTCTTCATCTCCTGCACGGCGCTGCGTTCGGCCGGCGTCGCCGCCGAAATCGAGGCCGCGATCGGCCGGCCGGTGGTGACCTCCAATCAGGCGACGGCATGGAACTGCCTGCGCCTGTGCGGCGATGCCGAACCACGCCTGCAATGGGGGCGGCTGATGACCCTGCCGCTTGCCCTTGATTGATCGCCATGCAGACAGTCCCTCTCCATGACATCGAAGCCGCGCGCCGACGCATCGCCGATCGCATCGTGGCGACGCCGACGGTTTCCTCCACATCGCTGAGCGAACGGTTCGGCGTGCCGGTGCATCTCAAGCTGGAACAGCGCCAGATCACCGGCAGCTTCAAGCTGCGCGGCGCGTCCAATGCGATCGCCTCATTGAGCCCGCAGGAAAAGGCGCGGGGCGTGGTGGCCGCTTCCACCGGCAATCACGGTCGGGCGCTGGCCCATGCGGCGCGGCTGGAAGGCGTGCGCGCCGTAATCTGCATGTCCAAGCTGGTGCCGGCCAACAAGGTCGATGAAATCCGCCGGCTCGGTGCCGAAATCCGCATCGTCGGCAACAGCCAGGACGACGCCCAGGTCGAAGTCGAGCGTCTGGTGGCGGATGAGGGACTGGCGATGGTGCCGCCCTTCGACGATCCGGCCATTATCGCGGGGCAGGGCACGCTCGGGCTGGAAATCGCGGAAGCCGTGCCGAATGTGGCCACGGTGCTGGTGCCGCTGTCCGGCGGGGGGCTGGCGGCGGGCGTGGCAGCGGCGGTCAAGGGCCTGAAGCCATCGGCAAAAGTCATCGGCATTTCCATGGAGCGCGGGCCGGCGATGAAGGCCAGCCTCGATGCCGGCCGGCCGGTGCAGGTGAAGGAACTGCCGACGCTGGCGGATTCGCTCGGCGGCGGCGTCGGGCTCGACAACCGGCTGACCTTCGCCATGTGCCGCGACCTTCTCGACGATGTGGTGCTGCTTTCCGAGGATGAGATCGCCGCCGGCATCGTCCATGCCTATGAGCAGGAACGCGAGATCGTGGAGGGGGCCGGGGCGGTCGGCATTGCAGCACTGCTGGCCGGAAAGGTGAAGCCGTCCGGGCCGACCGTCCTCATCCTGTCCGGCCGCAACATCGACATGGGCCTGCATCGAAGCATCGTATGTGGGACGGTGGAAGCGGAGCGCGCGGCATGAGGTCGATGACCATCCTCACCGAAGCCGAACTGCGGCAGATCGTGAAGCTCGACCTTGACGCCGTGGCCTGCGTTGAGAACGCATTCCGGGCGCTCGCCACGCAGAAGGTGGCTATGCCGCCGATCCTGCGGCTCGACATTCCCGAACATCGCGGCGAGGTCGACGTCAAGACGGCCTATGTGCCGGGAATCGACGGCTTCGCCATCAAGATCAGCCCCGGCTTCTTCGACAATCCGAAGCTCGGCCTGCCGAGCACCAACGGGCTGATGGTTTTGCTTTCGGCCACGACCGGGCTGACCGAAGCGCTGCTGCTCGACAATGGCTACCTCACCGATGTCCGCACCGCTGCTGCGGGGGCAGTAGCGGCCAAACATCTGGCGCGCGAGGATGCCGCCGTCGCCGCCATTTTCGGCGCCGGTATGCAGGCGAAGCTGCAACTGGAGGCGCTGAAGCTGGTGCGGCCGATAAAGCAGGCGCGCATGTGGGCCCGCGACCCGGCCAGGGCCGAACGCACCGCCGGCGAACTGCGCGAACTTCTGGGCATCGAAGTGCGTGCCGAGCCGGATGCGGCAAAGGCTGCCGCCGATGCCGACGTGATCGTGACCACGACGCCGGCGACCGAGCCGCTCATCCATGCCGGCTTCGTCTCCGCCGGCCAGCATATCACCGCCATGGGTTCGGATGCGGAACACAAGAACGAGATCGCGCTGGCGATCATCCGCATGGCCGATCTTTATGTCGCCGACAGCGCCGCGCAGACGCGCCGGCTGGGCGAGTTGCACCATGCCATCGATGCCGGGCTGGTTACCGCCGATGCCGGAGTCACGGAACTCGGCCAGATCGTCGCCGGTCTCAAGCCCGGCCGCCGTTCCGCCTCCGACATCACGCTGGCCGATCTCACCGGCACCGGCGTGCAGGATACTGCCATCGCCACGCTGGCGCGCGACCGCGCCCGGGCAGTCGGGGCGGGGACCATTCTGGAAAGCTGATGCCGGCCGCAAGGCCCTAACGAGGAACGTCGAGAATGCAGCCCAACCTGAAATTCAGCCGGGAGGAATATGGCGAGCGTCTGGAAAAGACGCGCCGGGCCATGGATGCGGAAGGCATCGATCTCCTGATCTGCTCCGATCCCTCCAACATGGCCTGGCTGACCGGCTATGACGGGTGGTCGTTCTATGTGCATCAGGCCGTGGTCGTGCCGCCGGAGGGCGAACCGATCTGGTTCGGACGCGGACAGGACGCCAACGGGGCAAGGCGCACGGCCTATCTCAGCCCGGAAAACATCATCGGCTATCCCGATCACTATGTGCAGTCCACCGAGCGTCATCCGATGGATTATCTGGCCGGCATCCTCGCCGACAAGGGGTGGGGCGCGAAGCGCATCGGCGTCGAGATGGACAATTACTGGTTCTCGGCCAAGGCTTTTGCCTCGCTGCAACAGCATTTGCCCAATGCGCGCTTCGAGGATGCGACGGCGCTGGTGAACTGGCAGCGCGCCATCAAGAGCCCGACCGAAATCGGCTATATGAGGAAGGCCGCTCGCATCGTGGAGGCCATGCACCAGCGCATCCTCGACAAGGTCGAGGTGGGCATGCGCAAATGCGATCTGGTGGCCGAGATCTATGACGCCGGCACGCGCGGCGTGGACGGGCCCGATGGCCGGTTCGGCGGCGACTATCCGGCCATCGTGCCGCTGCTGCCGTCCGGGGCCGATGCTTCCGCACCGCATCTCACCTGGGACGACAGGCCGATGAAGGCAGGCGAGGGCACCTTCTTCGAGATCGCCGGCTGCTATCACCGCTACCACTGCCCGCTTTCGCGAACGGTGTTCCTCGGCAAGCCGACGCAAGCGTTCCTCGACGCCGAGAAGGCGACGCTGGAGGGCATGGAGGCCGGGCTGGCGGCGGCAAAGCCCGGCAATGCCTGCGAGGACATCGCCAACGCCTTCTTCGCGATGCTGAAGAAGTACGGCATCGTCAAGGACAACCGCACCGGCTATTCGATCGGGCTTTCCTATCCGCCGGACTGGGGCGAGCGCACCATGAGCCTGCGCCCCGGTGACCGCACCGAGCTGAAACCCGGCATGACCTTCCATTTCATGACCGGCCTGTGGCTGGAAGACATGGGGCTGGAGATTACCGAATCCATCCTTATCACCGAGACCGGCGTCGAATGCCTCGCCAATGTGCCGCGCAAGCTGGTGGTGAAGGACTAGGACATGCCGAAGCCTTCCCCCATTTCCCCGACCGTCGATTTCGACCGCGATGGGGTGCAGCACGGTTTCCTGCGCCTCCCCTACAGCCGCGACGATTCTGCCTGGGGCTCGGTGATGATCCCGATGTGCGTGGTCAGGAACGGTGAAGGTCCGACGGCGCTGCTGACCGGGGCCAATCATGGCGACGAATATGAGGGGCCGCTGGCCCTCTACGAACTGGCGCGCACGCTGGATCCGGGCCAGGTTTCCGGCACGGTCATCATCGTGCCGGCCATGAACTATCCGGCCTTCCGTGCGGGCACGCGCACCTCGCCCATCGACAAGGGCAACATGAACCGTTCGTTCCCCGGCAGGCCGGACGGCACGGCGACGGAAAAGATCGCCGACTATTTCCAGCGCGAGCTGCTGCCGCGTGCCGATATCGTCTTCGATTTCCATTCGGGCGGCCGTACGCTCGATTTCCTGCCCTATTGCGCGGCGCATATCCTCCCGGACAAGGCGCAGGAGGCGAAGGCCTTCGCGGCGGTGGAGGCCTTCTCGGCACCGTTCTCGATGAAGATGCGCGAAATCGATGCCGTGGGCATGTACGACACGGCGGCGGAGGAAATGGGCAAGGTCTTCGTCACCACCGAGCTTGGCGGCGGCGGCACGGCCCGTGCCGAAACGGTGCGCATCGCACGGCGCGGCATCGCCAATGTGCTGCGCCATGCCGGCATTCTGGATGGGGCGGTCGAGAAGGCCCAAACCCGCTGGCTGGACATGCCGTCCGACGATTGCTTCGCTTTCGCAGAGGACGACGGCATGTTCGAGACCATGGTGGACCTTGGCGAGGACGTGCGCGAGGGCATGGTCATTGCCCGCATCCACTCCCTCGGCCGCACCGGTATCGCGCCGCAGAAGGTCAGGGCAAAAATGCCCGGCCTTCTCGTCGCCCGGCATTTCCCCGGCCTCGTCAAGGCCGGCGACTGCATGTGTGTCGTGGCGCAATAATTCCAACCGCACCGCCGAACGCTTGCCCGCCGATGCGTCACGCCACCACTTCGGCGGCCTGCCGGAGGCTGGTGGCGAGCAGCCGGGCCCAGTCCTCGACGGCCTTTCTGCCTGTCGTCAGGTCGTTGCGGATCTCGAACTCAACGCAAGGATAGCCGCGTTTCTCGCCATGGACGGGAATGGCATAGTCGGTGTCGTCGCCCACCGCATAGGGCTCGTTCACCCCTACCGCGTAGTCGGTGTTGGCCTGAAGATAATGCACGACCCGCGGTGCGAGCACCGTGTCGCGGTTGAACAGCACGCCGATCTGCCAGGGACGGGCGACGCCCTTGAAGACCGGCGTGAAGGAATGCACCGTGGCCAGGATCGTTCGACGGCCCGCCGTGTCGCGGGCGTCGAGGGCTTCGGTCACCGCGTCGTGGAACGGATGGAAAACCTCCGTGATGCGCGCCTCGATTTCTTCCGATGACAGGTTCGTATTGCCGGGAACAACGGTCGTTTCGCTGATCTCAGGAATGAAGGACGCGACGTCCGGCTGGCGGTTGCAGTCGCAGACCAGACGCGAATAGCGCTGCATGTAGAGCGGCGCGTCCAGCAGCGTGGCAAGTTCCATTGCGATATCGCGGGCGCCGATGTCCCACGCGATATGCCGGGAGCGGTCCACCTCGTCGAGGCCCAAGGTGCCGAGGCTGGCCGGAAGGAGCCGGCCCGCATGCTCGCAGATCAGGAAGAAGTCCGAAGTGCCCTGCGGATTGAACACCTCCAGCGGATGCGGCTCGCCAGCGCCCAGAAGCCGGGACGGCACGACGGCGGAAGGCTGGGGCGACATGATGGTCCTCCGATGTACGAAATTGTACAAAATCGCTATTATCTTTGTACTTGTATCTTTTGGTTGACGCAAACGCCTATTCACGAATACGCTTCATGCAGCAGAAAACGAGGAACGATAGCGAGCGTGTCGGCGCCGGACGTCATCACTGCGGACAGCCTGTCCCGCCGCTTCGGCGGTCTGGTGGCGGTCGAGGGCTATTCGCTGGCATTGCGCCAGGGCGAACTCGTCGGCCTGATCGGCCCCAACGGGGCCGGCAAGACCACGGCGTTCAATCTGTTGACCGGCATTATCCGCCCGACCTCCGGGCGCATCCGTATTGCTGGCGAGGATCTTACGGGGAGGGCGCCCAACGCGCTGGCGCGCCGCGGCGTCGCGCGTACCTTCCAGAACATCCGCCTGTTCAGTGATCTTTCCGTCCTGGAAAACATCATGTGCGGCGCGCATATGCGCCACGGTGCATCCTTTGTCTCCACGCTGCTGCAACTGCCGGCCTTCCGCCGGGCTGAAGGCGTGATCGGGCAGCGGGCGATGGAGATCGCGGAGCTGACCGGTCTGGCCCATATGGCGGCGCGGCGCGCCGGAGACCTTTCCTATGGGGATCAGCGCCGGGTCGAGATCGCGCGCGCTCTCGCCAGCGAGCCGGCCGCCCTTTTGCTCGACGAGCCCGCAGCCGGTCTCAACCCGTCGGAGACCGAAGCGCTCGTTGCCCTCATACGCGGCGTCAACCGGCAACTCGGCATCGCCGTGATGGTGGTCGAGCACGACATGCGCCTGGTCATGGGGCTCTGCCAGCGCATTCAGGTGCTCAATCGCGGGAGGCTGGTGGCGGACGGCACCCCGACGGAGGTGCAGAACGATCCCGGCGTCATCGAAGCCTATCTCGGCACAAGGCGAAGTGGCGGCGCAAATGCTTGAGGTGCGAGACCTGCATGTGTTTCGCGGCGCCACCCATGTGCTCAAGGGCATATCGCTCGATGTGCGCGAGGGCGAGACGGCAGCGCTGATCGGCGCCAACGGAGCCGGCAAGTCGACCACCTTGCAGACGCTTTCCGGGCTGCTGCGGCCCGGTTCGGGAGCCGCCGTCTTCAAGGGAACCTCGGGACCTGTCGATCTCACCCGCGCGACGCCCGAGCGGATCGTCGGCGAGGGGCTGGTCCAGTCGCCGGAGGGGCGGCAGATTTTCCACTCGCTCAGCGTGGCGGAGAACCTCGCCATGGGCGCCTATCTGCGCGGCGACCGCGACGAAGTGCGCAACACGCTGGAGCGTGTCCACGACCTGTTTCCGATCCTTAAGGAGCGCGCGAATTCGGCCGGCGGCACCCTGTCGGGAGGCGAGCAGATGATGCTGGCCATCGGCCGCGCCCTTCTGGCGCAACCCCGCCTGCTGCTGCTCGACGAGCCTTCGCTGGGCTTGGCCCCGCAGATGATCGAGCGCATCTTCGACGTGATCGCGACGTTGAAGGAGCAGGGAACGACGATCCTGCTGGTCGAGCAGAACGCCGCCATGGCGCTCGACATCGCCGACCGC
Source organism: Aquamicrobium terrae (assembly GCF_040545735.1). GTDB lineage: Bacteria > Pseudomonadota > Alphaproteobacteria > Rhizobiales > Rhizobiaceae > Mesorhizobium > Mesorhizobium terrae_A. Next base: position 121,693 of record NZ_JBEPML010000008.1, on the reverse strand, counting down.
GCCTATGTGCTGGAAAACGGCGTCATCACCCTGTCGGGAACCGGATCGGAGCTTGCCGGCAACGACCGGGTGCGGCAGGCCTATCTGGGGATGGCGCAATGAGCCAGTATGTCTTCCAGCAGATCATCAACGGGCTGGCGCTGGGCAGCCTCTATGCGCTGGTGGCCATCGGCTTTTCGATGATCTACGGCATCGTGCGGCTGATCAATTTCGCCCATGGCGATCTGGTGATGATCGGCGCTTTCACCACGCTCGGCCTCGTCGCCTACGGCGTGCCATGGCCGCTGATCCTGATGTTCGTGCTGCTGGTCGGCGCACTGGCCGGCATGACCATCGAGGCGACTGTGTTCCGCCCGATGCGCGGCGCGCAGCAGGTCACGGGCTTCATCGCCACGCTGGCCGTCTCGATCGTCATCCAGAACACCGGCCTGATGATCCTGTCGGGTCAGCCGCGTAACTTCCTCTTTCCCGCCTTCATGCGCCAGCGCGTGCAGATCGGCACGGTCAGCGCCTCGCTCACCGATCTCACCATCATCGGCCTGACGGTGGTGCTGATCGCGCTGCTGCTCGTCATCGTCTACCGCACGCGGCTGGGCACCGCCATGCGCGCCACCGCCGACAATTTAGCGGCGGCGCGGCTGATGGGCATCGCCGTCAATCGCACGATCCTCACCGCCTTCGCCATCGGCTCGGCGCTGGCCGCCGCGGCGGGGCTGCTGTGGGGCGGCAAGTTCGGCCAGATCGATCCGCTGCTCGGTTTTGCGCCGGGGCTGAAGGCCTTCATCGCCTGCGTGATCGGCGGCGTGGGCTCGATCGGCGGGGCCATGCTGGGCGGCTATCTGCTGGGTCTGGCCGAGGTGCTGTTCGTCGGCCTGCTGCCGCCGGAATTCGCCGGCTATCGCGATGTGTTCGTGTTCACGATGCTCATCCTCATCCTGCTTCTCAAGCCATCGGGACTGTTCGTGCGTCATGTCGAGGAAAGAGCCTGACATGACGGCGGTCCGCAGCTTCACCGGTCCGGTCGCCGGCATCGCCATTCTGGGCGCCTGCGCCGCCTTGGTCTATGGGGCACAGGCAGTGCTCAGCTCCTATCTGGTGACCCTCCTTGCCATCATGCTGATCAACATGGCGCTCGCCGTGTCGCTCAATATCAGCAACGGGCTGGCCGGCCTGTTCTCTCTCGGTCATCCGGCCTTCATGACCATCGGCGCCTATGTCTCGGCCGTGCTGACCTTTCCGCCCGGGCGCAAGGATTTCATGCTGCCGGACCTGCCGTCGTTCCTGATGACGACCCAGCTTCCGCTGCTGCCGGCGCTGCTGGTGGCCGGCATAACCGGCGCGGTCATCGCCTTCCTCGTCGGCCTGCCGGTGCTGCGCCTGAAAGGGCATTACCTGGCCGTGGCAACGCTCGGCCTGATCGTCATCGTGCAGGGACTGGCCACCAACTGGACCGGCCTGACGAGGGGCGGCTCCGGCCTCAACGGCATTCCGAGGCTCACCGGCATCTGGTGGTGCTTCGGCTTTGCCGCCGTGGTCGTCTATACGGCGCTGCGCCTGAAATTTTCCTCGCTGGGCCGGGCGATGATGGCCACGCGCGAGAACGCGCTGGCGGCCGAAAGCTCCGGCGTCAGCACCTATCGCATCCGCATGCTGGCCTTCGTGCTGGGCGCTTTCTTCGCTGCCGTTGCCGGCGGCCTGATGGTGCACCTGATCACCGTGGTGACGCCCAAATCCTACTCCGTTGTGCTGGCATTCAACCTCGTCGCCATGGTGGTGATCGGCGGCACCGGCAGCATCACCGGCTCCATTGTCGCCGCCGTGGCGCTGACCGGATTGTCGGAAGCCGTGCGCCCGCTGGAGGAAAAGCTCGGCCTTTACGGCCTCAGCCAGGTCAGCGTGGCGCTGGGCCTGATCCTCGTCCTGTTCTTCCGCCCGAACGGGCTGCTGGGGTCCGGCGAGCCGCGTTTCGTGCGCCGCATCTTCGGAGGTTTTCTGCCATGAACGCACCGCGCCCGCGCGACATCTACGCCTCGCGCGCCCAGCCGATCGTGCCCGAGCGCACCGGTCTCCTGATCATCGATGCCCAGAACTGGGTGATGGACGAACCCAACCGCCAGCCCCGGCCGACCTTCTACCGGCAGGCGCGCGAAACCGTCATCCCGAACCTGCAAAGGCTGGCGGCAGCCTGCCGCCGGTGCGGCATCGAGGTGATCTATACGGTGATGGAGAATTTCACGCAGGACGGCCGCGACCGCAGCCTCGACTACAAGCTGTCGAACTTCTTCATCGCCAAGGGTTCGCATGACGCCAGGGTGATTGACGAACTCGCCCCGGTCAGTGACGAGATGGTCATTCCCAAGACCTCGTCCAGCCTCTTCAACTCGACCAATTTCGAATATCTGGCGCGCAATATCGGCCTCGACACCATCATCGTCACCGGCTTCCTCACCGACCAGTGCGTCGACCACACCATCCGCGACGGCGCCGATCGAGGTTTCCACATGATCTGCGTCAGTGACGGCTGCGCCACCGATACGCAGGAGCGCCATGTCGCGGCGCTCAACGCCTTCAAGGGCTATTGCCGGACCGAAATCACCGACAGCCTGCTTAAAAAACTCGGGTCCTGACCAGCTTTCAATAGGCAGCGCGGTAGCGGCTGCACTGGTCCTCGTCGGACAGGTCGCGCATCAGGCTGGCCTCGAAGCGCTTGTGGGCAAGATAGGCCTGCTTGAGTTCCGAACCGATCATTTCGTCCATGTCGGCGTCCGCCTCGAACAGGTCGAGCGCCGCGTCCAGCGATTGCGGCAGGCGGGTGATGCCGAGCCGCTCCAGTTCCTGTTGCGGCAGGTTCTGAGGCGCGCCCTCGCACACTTCGGCGATGGGCAGGTCGCGATCCAGCCCGTGGAGCCCGGCGGCCAGGATGGCGCCCAGCACCAGATAGGGACTTGCCGCCGCGTCGGCGGCGCGGAACTCGAAATGATACTGGTGCGATATGTCGGTGCCGGCGCTGGCGAAGACCGGGCAGATGCGCACGCCCGCCTCCCGGTCGCGATAGCCGAGATTGTTGTAGGCCGCGCTCCAGCGATTGGGCGTGAGCCTCAGATAGGAGATGGTCGCGGCGGCGGTCAGCGCGGTGATCGACGGCATCTTGGCCAATATGCCGGAGATGAACGCCCCGGCAGTCGCCGACAGGCCGTCCTTGTGGCCGGGATCGTGGTTGACGGGCCGGCCGGTCGCCGCCTCGAACAGGCTGAAATGGACATGCACGCCGTTGCCCACCGCATCCGGCCGCAGGATCGGCGTGAAGCTGGCGCGCCTGCCGAGCCGGGTGGCGACCGCGCGGGCGATTTCCCGTGCCGCCACGGCCTGGTCCGCCGCCGTGACGCCGACCGTCGGGCCGACCGTCACCTCATATTGCGTCGGCCCGTATTCCGGCATGAAGGTGTCGAGTTCCACGCCGGCCCGCTGCAACGCGCCGAGATAGGCTTCGGCGAACAGGTCCTGCCGGCGGAAGGCATCGAGCGCGTAGCTGGAATTGGGCCGCTCATCGACGCCGTCATAGATGAATTCATGCTCGAAGGCGGCGCGTACGCGCAGGCCGTGGCGCTCTTCCAGCGCGCCCACGACGCGCTTGAGGAAGGAACGCGGGCAGACCGGCCAAGGCGTGCCGTCGAGCAGGCGGATGTCGCCCATGATGAAGTTCTCGGCGGCGTGGTCCGGCCCGAAATCCACCCGGACATGGGTTGCCGGGTCGGGGATAAGCACCGTATCGCCGAACGGTCCCCATGGGCTCGGTGCGATGGGGCCGTGGGCGGTGATCATGCTGTTGGTTGGCGTCCAGCCGATGCCCTTGCTCATCCGCACGTCGTAGTCGGAAGCGGGAAATCCCTTTCCCCGCACCTGCCCGGCAAGGTCGCAGGTGCACAGCATGACGATCTCTTCGCGCTTCATTCAGTCTGCTCCGGTCGACTCGTCCCGCTTCTGCGGCGAGCGGTTGAATTCCGATTCGCGCGGCGCGAAGGGCGTGCGCAGCGCCTCCAGCATCTCCATGCGCTTGCGGCCTGTATCGCCGCGCCGGATGGCCACCGCCCCGACCAGCGCCTCGGCCAGCGCCAGGCCAATGGTCAGCACATCGAAGATCGATGGCGACGACACGGGAAAGCGCAGCACATGGCGGGCCGAGCGCGCGGCTGGCGACTGCCAGTTGTCGGTCAGCAGCACCACGGTCGCCCCGCGCTGGGCGGCGGCGGCGGCGAATTCGATCACGTCCTGCTGGTAGCGGCGCACGTCGATGGCGACGAGCACGCTCGACTTGCCCATGTCGAGCAGGTTCTGCGGCCAAGTCTGCGTCTGGCCCTCGATGACGGTCACGCGGCCGCGCAAGGCCGTCAGCAGGTCGGCGAAATAGCGCACGAGATTGAACGAGTAGCGCCCGCCGACCAGATGGATATCGCGCCGGTCATTGGCCAGCAGCGCCGCCACCTCGTCGAACTCCGACTGGGCGATGCTCTGGCGCAGCGTTTTCAGGTGCCCCTCCATGGTGAGCACGAAGCGGTCGAGGAAGCTGCCTGACGGGCTTTCCTCCGCCGCCGGCTGCGTTTCGAACCGCAGCAGCGGCGATTGCAGGGTCTGCTCGATATGCTGGTGGAGGGCCGCCTGGAAATCGGCATAGACGCCGAAGCCCAGGCGCTTGACCAGCCGCAGCACGGTTGCCGTCGAAACCCCGCTTTCATGGGCGAACTCCGCCACGGTGCGCAGGCCCGCCATAGGGTAGTTGTTCATCAGGTGCCGCGCCGCGCGCGCCTCGCGGGCCCCCAGAGAGGGCAACTCGTCGCGCAGCCGTTTCACCAGATCCGCAGTCTCGGAATATGTCATGCGTCCTCACCCCTCATTTGTATCAAACCAGACAAATTACCGGATAGGAAGAAAAATGTATGATTCAATTGACTCTTCCCGGCACCTCTGTTGATCTAGATGAAAGACAGGGTCCGCGCGCCATGCCGGATCGTGCGTCCAACAAGAAAACAGCAAAGGGGAAGACGGCAATGAAAAGGTTTCTCATCGCGTCCGTCGCGCTGGCGGCAATGGTGGGCAGCGCACTCGCCCAGGAGACCATCAAGATCGGCGCGCTCTACAATGTGACCGGCGGCATGTCCTCGCTGGACGGACCCTCGCTCTATGGCGCCCAGCTCGCGGTCAAGCAGATCAATGCAGGCGGCGGCCTGATCGGCAAGCAGGTGGAGCTGGTCGCGCCCGACGGCAAGACCGACCAACAGGAGACCGCAAAGGCCGCGCAACGCGTGTTGTCGGAAGGCGTCGTGGCGGGCATCGGCCAATCCGACACCACTTTCGTGATGGCCGGCGCGCCGCTGTTCCAGGAAAAGGGCGTGCCTTTCGTGACTTCAGGCGCCACCCATCCCAAACTGCCCGAATGGGTCGGCGACTACATGTTCATGACGCCGTTCGGCGACGACGACCAGTCCTATGCCATCGCCGACTATGCCTATGACAAGCTGGGCGCGCGCAAGGTGGTGGTGTGGACCGACAACTCCATGGATTTCACCAAGGCGCTGAGCGCCTTCTTCACCGAGCGGTTCACCGAAAAGGGTGGTGAAGTGATCGGCACCGATTCCTTCATGATGGGCGACACCGATTTTTCGGCGCAGATCGCGCGGCTGGCCGCCGTCGATCCCAAGCCCGATGCGGTCTTCGTCTCCGCCATTCCCTCCGAGGCCGGCGTGTCGGTGAAGCAGATCCGCGAGCAGGGCATCACCATGCCGATCGTCTCCGGTGACGGTTTCGACACCGAGTTGGTTACGACGGTGCCGGGGCCGGAACTGGCAACCGACGTCTACTTTTCCACCCACACCTATCGCGCCGACGACCGGCCCGAGGTTGCGAAGTTCATCGAGGACTACAAGGCCGAATATGGCCGCGAACCCGAGAACGCCTTCGCGCCGCTCGGGTACGACGCAATGATGCTGGTGGCCGACGCCATCAAGCGCGCCAATTCCGCCGAGCCCGCCGATATCCAGAAGGCGCTCAAGGAAACGCGCGGCTTCAAGGGCGTCACCGGCGAGATCAGCTACACCCGCGCCTCGATGGTGCCGCCGAAGCCGGTCTCGATCATCAGCGTCAAGCAGGGCAACTACAAGGTCGAGGAAATCTGGACCCCCGAGCAGCAGTAGCCTGCGCTTGACGAAAGCGGGTCAGGTGCCGGCACTGCGCGGCACCTGCATGGCGAAAGCCGGCGGGGCCTGAACGGCCCCGTTTTCTTGCCGGGATTTCCTACTGCTGCGGCGTCCTGTGGCGGCGATTGACGCTCGCGGGACGGCCGGGAAGCGAAAGCTGCGTCTCGCGCTTCTCGCGGGCAGCGACGACCTTGCCGCGCGAGACGACGCACAGCCGCTCGGCGCGCAGGCGCAGCGCCTCGACCGGATTGCCGGCGTCCAGAACGACAAGGCTGGCGGCCTTGCCGACCTCCAGCCCCAGATGATCGAGGCCCATGATCTCGGCGTTGGTTTTCGTCACCATGTCGAAGCACTGGCGCATGTCGGCCGGGCTGGTCATCTGCGCCACATGCAGGCCCATGTAGGCAACGTCGAGCATATCGGCGGTGCCGAGCGGATACCACGGGTCGAGCACGCAATCCTGCCCGAAGCCCACCTTGATGCCGGCCTTCAGCATTTCGGGCACGCGCGTCATGCCCCGGCGCTTCGGATAGGTGTCGTGGCGGCCCTGGATGACGATGTTGATCAGCGGGTTGGGACAGGCCGACACACCGGCCTCGGCGATCAGCGGCAGGAGCTTCGAGACGTAGTAATTGTCCATGGAATGCATGGAGGTCAGGTGCGAGCCGTTCACCCGCCCGTGCAGGCCGAGACGCTGGGTCTCGTAGGCAAGCTGCTCGATATGGCGCGAATTCGGATCATCGGTCTCGTCGCAATGGATGTCGACCATCAGGCCACGTTGCGCGGCGATCTCGCACAGTTCGGTGACCGAGCGGCGGCCGTCGGCCATGGTCCGCTCGAAATGCGGGATGCCGCCGACGATCTCGACCCCCATGTCGAGCGCGCGGATGGTGTTCTCGCGGGCGGTCGTCGAGCGATAGAAACCGTCCTGCGGGAAGGCGACGAGCTGCAGGTCGAGATAGGGCGCGACCTCCTTCTTCACCTCCAGAAGCGCTTCCACAGCGAGCAGCCGGTCGTCGCAGGTGTCGACATGGGTGCGGATGGCGAGCAGGCCCATGGACACCGCCCAGTCGCAATAGTCGAGCGCGCGCTGCTTGACCGCTTCATGGGTCAAGAGCGGCTTCAGTTCGCCCCACAGCGCAATGCCTTCCAAGAGCGTGCCCGAAGCGTTGATGCGCGGCAGGCCGTAGGAAAGCGTCGCATCCATGTGGAAATGCGGATCGACGAAGGGCTGGGAGACGAGATTGCCGCCGGCGTCCACAACCTCGCCGGCCTCGGCTTCCAGCCGCGGCTCGATAGCGGCGATGATGCCGTCGCGGATGCCGATATCGGCGACATCGCCATCGGGCAGGATGCCGCCACGAACGATCAGGTCAAAGCTCATCTCTCGCCTTTCTGGTACGGGATCATCAGGGCCTTCGGATAGGTGGCACGCCGCGCCACGAGGATCAGCGCCAGGATCGACAGCGCATAGGGCATCATCAGAAAGAGCTGGTAGGGCACGACACCGCCCGACAATTGCTGGAGGCGCACCTGATAGGCATCGAAAGCCGCGAACAGGATCGCGCCGATGAGCGCCTTGCCCGGCCGCCACGAACCGAACACGACCAGCGCGATGCAGATCCAGCCGCGTCCGTTGATCATCTCGAAGAAGAAGGAGTTGAAGGCGGACATGGTCAGGAAGGCGCCGCCGACGGCCATCAGCGCGCTGCCGACGACCACCGCGCCGATGCGCATGCCGGTGACGCTGATGCCTTGCGCCTCCACGGCCGCCGGACTCTCGCCGACCGCCCGCAGCGCTAGCCCGACCGGCGTGCGGTAGAGCACCCAGGCGACGATCGCCACGCTGGCGAAGGCCAGATAGGTCAGTGCCGTCTGCGAAAACAATGCCTGGCCGAGAACGGGGATGGAGGACAGGCCGGGGATGGGCAGCGGCTGGAACGGCACGATCTTCGGCGGCGTCGTCACCTCCGGCAATGCCAGCCGGTAGGTGAAATAGGTGAGGCTGGTGGCAAACAGCGTGATGCCGATGCCCACGACATGCTGCGAGAGGCCGAGCGGTACGGTCAATGTCGCGTGCAGCAGCCCGAAGCAGGCGCCCGCGAGCGCCGCGACGAGAACGCCGGTCCACAGGTCGCCGCCCGAATAGACGGTAAACCAGCCGGCGAAGGCGCCCACCGTCATGATGCCTTCGATGCCGAGGTTGAGCACGCCGGCGCGCTCGCAGATCAGTTCGCCCATGGTTGCGAAGATCAGCGGCGAGGCGATGCGGATCGCGGCCACCCAGAAGCTGGTCTGGAAGAGGATGTCGAACGCCTGCTCCATCACTTCCACCTTATCCGGTAGCGCGTCAAAAGCAGCGCGGTGACCATGGTGAGCAGCGCTGTGGCCACCATGACCTGGGCGATGTAGCTCGGCACGCCGGCGCTGCGGCTCATGGCGTCGGAGCCGACGAAGATCGCGGCGACGAAAATGGCGGCCGCGATCACGCCAAGCGGGTTGAGCATCGCCAGCATGGCGACCACGATGCCGGTGTAGCCATAGCCGGGCGACAGGTCGAGGGTGAGGTTGCCCTTCAGGCCCGCGACCTCCGAAAAGCCGGCAAGTGCGGCCAGCCCGCCGGAAAGCAGCGCCGTCTTCATCAGCACGCGATTGACGGGAATGCCGGCAAAGCGCGCGGCGCCGATATTGTGGCCGACGGCGCGCATCTCGTAGCCGAGCACGGTCTTCTTCATGACGACCCAGGTGACGAGGGCGGCAACGACGGCGATGGCGAAGCCGAGATGCAGGCGCTTGCCCTGGATGATGCGCGGCAATTGCGCATCGGCGATCACCCTTTGCGATTGCGGCCAGCCGAGGCCCATCGGGTCCTTCAGCACGCCTTCCAGAAGCATGGAGACGAACAGGATGACGATGAAGTTCAAGAGCAGAGTCGTCACCACCTCGTCGACCCCGAAGCGCGTCTTCAGCACGGCAGGGCCGGCCAGAAGCAGCGCGCCCGCGGCCATGCTGGCAAGCATGATCAGCGGTATCAGCACGATCGCGGGCAAGGGCAGCGCGCCGGTGCCGAGAACGACCGTGACCACGCCGCCGATGTAGAGCTGGGCCTCGGCGCCGATGTTCCACAGGCGGGCGCGGAAGGCCACGGCCACCGCCAGCCCGGTGAAGATCAGCGGCGTGGCGCGCGTCAGGGTTTCGAGGATGGCGAATTGCGAGCCGGCCGCGCCCTTGACGATCAGGGGAAACACGGAAAAGGGCGAAGCGCCGGCGGCGAGCACCAGCAGCGCCGCCACGACCAGCGTGGCGGCAATCGCCATGACCGGAAAAAGCAAGGTGACGCCGAGCGATGGCGCGGGCTTCGGTTCAAGCCGCATCGGCGCTATCTCCCTGTCCGGCCATCAGTTCCCCCAGCTCTCGAATACTGCGCTGGCCCCGTTTCGAGGGCGTGGAAAGCCGCCCCTTCGACATCACGATGATCTGGTCCGACAGTGCCAGGATCTCTTCGAGGTCCTCGGAAATCAGCAGGATGGCCGCGCCCCGGTCGCGTGCTTCCAGCAAGCGGCGGTGAACGAAGGAAACCGCGCCGACATCCAGCCCGCGCGTCGGCTGGTTGGCGAGGATGATGGCCGGATCGGGATCGAGCGCCCGGCCGAGGATGAGCTTTTGCATGTTGCCGCCCGACAGAAGCCGGATGCGGGCCTCGGGCGACGGGCATTTGACGTCGTAGTCGCGGACGATCGCCTCGGCGAAGGCGCGCGCCGCCTTCCAGTCGAGGAACCCGTAACGGCTGAAGCGGGGCGTGCGGTAGCGCTCGGAGATCACGTTTTCCGTCACGCTCATGTCGCCGATGGTGCCGAAGGCGTGACGATCCTCGGGAATGCGGCCGATGCCATGGGCAAGTGCGGCGCGCGGCGACCAGTCGGATATCGCCTGCGCCCCGATCGCCATCTCGCCCGAAGCGGGCGACAAGGTTCCGGCCATCAGGGCAGCCAGGGTCGCCTGGCCGTTGCCGGAGACCCCGGCGAGCCCGGTGATCTCGCCGGCCCGCAGCGCCAGCGACACGCCGTCGAGACGCGCCGCATTGCCCTGGCCCTGCGTCGAGACGCCCTTTAATTCGAACACGACCGGTCCGGGCTTCGGTTCGGCAACGGTCGGACTTGCCACTTCCTGCCCGACCATCAGCGCGGCCAGTTCGGAACGGCTGGAACCGGCCGTTTTGCGTTCGGCCACCAGCCGGCCGGCGCGCAGCACCAGAACGCGGTCGCTGACGGCCATCACCTCATGCAGCTTGTGGGAAATGAAGATGATCGACAGGCCCTGGCCGACGAGCAGCTTGAGGGTGCCGAACAGCGCGTCCGTCTCGCTCGGCGTCAGCACCGCGGTGGGTTCGTCGAGGATGAGGATGCGGGCGTCGCGATAGAGCGCCTTGAGGATTTCCACGCGCTGGCGCTCGCCCACCGAAAGCGACGTGATCGGCGCGTCCGGATCCAGCGCGAGGCCGAAATCGGCGGACAGCCGGGCGATGCGCTGGCGGGCGGCGGAACGGTCGAAGCGCGGCTTCCACGCGCTTTGGGTGCCGAGCGCGATGTTCTCGAGCACGGTCATGCTTTCGGCGAGGGTAAAATGCTGATGCACCATGCCGATGCCGGCATCGAGCGCAGCACGCGGATCGCCGGCGGCAAGCGGCTTGCCCATGACCTCGACGCTGCCCTCGTCGGCCACATAGTGACCGAAGAGGATATTCATCAAGGTCGTCTTGCCGGCGCCGTTCTCGCCAAGCAGGGCGATGACCTCGCCCTTGCGCAGTTCGAAGGAGATCGCATCGTTGGCGACCAGCGGTCCGAACCGCTTGGTGATGCTGCTGAGCCGCAGGACCGGCGTTGCCCCGGCATCAGCTTGTGGGCCGGCATCTGGTTCTGGGAGAGCGTTGGTCAAGGGCAAGCCGGCCGGGTGTTCTCAGGTGCTGCGGAAAGGTTCGATCGGTCCATATCCTCTCCCGATTACGAGGGGAAGACGATGAAGGCGAACGAACCGCCACATGACGTTCATGACGATCCGGCCGCCCGGCAGACGATCGACCCGGTTCCTGTTTGAGCATGATCCGGCCCGAAAACCGGCTCCCACTTTTCGGGACATGCTGCTAGTTCGACTTCGGTTCCGAATCGTTGATCTCGACGGTGAGCGTTCCGTCCTTGATCGCCTTCTCGGCTTCGGCAACCTTTTCCATCACCTCGGCGGGCACCTTGCCTTCGAACGTGCCCAGCGGCGCGAGCGAGCAGCCGCCGTTCTTCATGAAGGAATAGACGCCGTAGTCCTCGGCCTTGAAGGTCCCGGCCTTGACCTCGGCCACGGCCTTTTCGAGCGTCGGCTCGAAATGCCACAGCGCCGATGCCACCACCGTATCGGGATAGTCGGACTGGGTGTCGATGACATTGCCGACGGCAAGGACATTCCGCTCCTTGGCCGCATCGGACACGCCGAAGCGCTCGGCATAGAGAAGGTCGGCGCCGGCGTCGATCTGGGCGAAGGCGGTTTCCTTCGCCTTGGGCGGATCGAACCAGGAGCCGATGAAGGCGATCTGGAATTTGGTGTCGGGCGCGGTCTGCTTCACACCGGCCATGAAGGCGTGCATCAGCCGGTTCACCTCCGGAATCGGATAGCCGCCGACCATGCCAATATTCTTGGTCTTGCTCATCGCACCGGCAATGATTCCGGAGAGATAGGAGGCATCCTGAATGTAGTTGTCGAAGGGCGAGAAGTTGGGAACCGACTCGTCCGGCTTGAAGCTGGAGCCCATGAGGAAGGCGACGTCGGGATAGTCCCTGGCGACCGCGCGGGCGGCATCCTCCACGCCGAACACCTCGCCAAGGATCAGCTTGTGGCCGGCCTCGCAATATTCGCGCATGACGCGCTCATAGTCGTTGTTGGAGGTGTTCTCCGAGAAGGTGTATTCGATATCGCCGCGATCCCTGGCTTCGTTGGCGGCCTTGTGGATGCGGCTCACCCATTGCTGCTCCACCGGCACGGTATAGACGGCGGCCACCTTCAGCGGATCGGCGGCCAGCAAACGGGTCGGCAGACCCGACATGGTGGCGAGTGCGGCACCGGCGCCGGCCGCCTTCAGAACGGTGCGGCGCGACAGGCCGGAAACGCTTCCCGGATTCGTGATTTTTGGCATCGTCAACCAGCTCCCCTGTGCGGGCGCGGACTTCAGGGCCGCCCCATTTTTTACCATTTGGTCATTAGTCGATTTTCGGGAGGGAGGCAATTGACCGGCCGGAGGATTCAGCTTGTGCAGTCATGGAAGGATTAAAATTAACAAATTGAAAAAATGATGAATTTTGGAATTCTTATAATGCAGCAGCGCAAGGCGCGCCTGCAACAAATGTTTGTTCCTTCCCGTAAATCCAGCCGGCAGGACCGATAGGGCCACGGCACGGGGTTCCCGTTGACGCTGGAAAAGGAACAGATAATTCTAGCCGCCCGATGAAACGTGGGATTTCATCACTGTATGGGGCAGCACCCTTGCAGGAGAATGCCACCCGTTCCGGCAGATGCCGGACATTGTTTTTTCCTTCTATTAAAGGCTGGTGGAGCAGAAGATGAATCCGATTTCCCATTCCCGGCGCACGTTGCTCAAGGGCTCGGCGCTTCTGCTGGCCTCCACGGCCCTGCCGCCGTTCGGCTTCGCCCAGAGCGGCAGCCGCCTCGTCGTCGCCGCCGATTCCGAGCCGCGCAACCTCAATCCGGCCATCGTCGCCTCGAACGGCGTCTTCTTCATCGCCTCCAAGGTGATCGAACCGCTGGCCGAAGCCTCGTTCGACGGCAAGGACGGGCTGGCGCCGCGCCTTGCCACAGCATGGGAAGGATCGGACGACGGTCTTGCGGCCACCTTCAGGCTGCGTGAGGACGTGAAGTGGCATGACGGAAAGCCCTTCACCTCGGCCGATGTCGCCTTCTCCGCCCTGCAGGTGTGGAAGCCGCTCCAGAATCTCGGCCGGCTGGTGTTCGCCAATCTCGAAGCGGTCGAAACGCCGGACGAACACACCGCCGTCTTCCGCTTTGCCAAGCCGACGCCGTTCCAGCTCATCCGCAACGCGCTGCCAGTGGTGTCGAGCGTCGTCGCCAAGCACATTTTCGAGGGCGTGGCCGACATTGCCTCCAGCGACGCCAACAACAAGCTCGTCGGCACCGGGCCGTTCCGTTTCGCCGAGCACCGTCCGGGTGAATATTACCGGCTGGAGCGCAACCCCGATTATTGGGGCGAGGGCGAACCGAAGCTGGACGAGATCATCTTCCGGGTGCTGCCGGACCGCGCGGCGGCTGCAGGCGCACTGGAGGCCGGCGAGATCCAGCTTGCCGCCTTCAGCCAGGTGCCGCTCACCGATCTTAACCGCATCTCCAAGGTGCCGGGCATCGAGGTCTATTCGAAGGGCTACGAGGCGCTGACCTACCAGCTCGCGGTCGAGATCAACCACCGCCGCGCGGAAATGGCCAACGTCAAGGTGCGGCAAGCCATCGCCCACGCCATCGACCGCGATTTCGTGGTGCGCACCATCTTCCTCGGCTATGCGGAGACGGCGACCGGCATCGTGCCGAAGAATGCGCCCGAGTTCTACAATGGCGACGTTCCGCTCTATCCCTTCGATGTCGAGAAGGCCAACGCCCTGCTCGACGAGGCCGGCTATCCGAGGAAGGACGGCGGCAACCGCTTCAGTCTGCGCCTGCTGCCCGCGCCCTATTTCACCGAAACGCGCCAGTTTGGCGACTATCTGCGGCAGGCGCTGGCCGCCATCGGCATCGATGCGGCCATCGTCAACAACGATTCGGCCGCCCACCAGAAGGCGGTCTACACCGACCACGATTTCGACCTTGCCGTCGCGCCGACCGTGTTCCGTGGCGATCCGGCCATCTCCACCACCATTCTGGTGCGCTCCGGAACGCCCGCCGGTGTGCCCTTCTCCAATCAGGGCGGTTATGAGAACAAGGAGATCGACGCGCTGATCGACAAGGCCGGCGAGACGGTGGACACCGCAGAGCGCACCGAACTCTATAAGCGCCTTCAGGTGCTGGTGGCCGAGGACCTGCCGATCATCAACGTGGCCGACTGGGGCTTCATCACCGTGGCCAGTTCGAAGGTGAAGAACGTCTCCAACAATCCGCGCTGGGCGGTTTCCAACTGGGCCGATACCGAGCTGGAAGCGTGACAGGCCGAAGCAAGTCCCGGTAGGGTCCCTGGCATGAACCGTGCGCTTCGCCTTCTCCGGCGCAGGCTGGTCAGCAGCATCCCGGTGCTGCTGATCGTCATTGTCGGCGCGTTCTTTCTTCTGGAGCTTGCTCCCGGCGACGCCGCCGACGCCTATCTGCTTTCCATCGGCGGCGGCGATCCGGCGCTGGTGCAAGCGCTGCGCCAGAGCTACGGGCTGGAAGGCTCGGCCGGTGCGCGGCTGTGGCTTTACCTCACCTCGCTTGCCCGGCTCGACCTCGGCTGGTCCGTCATTTTCAACCGCCCGATTTCCGACCTCATCCTCGAGCGCCTGCCCAACACGCTGTGGCTGATGGGCAGCGCCGTGGCGCTTTCCTTCACCGTGGGGTCGCTGCTCGGCATTGTCGCCGGCTCGAAACCGGGAAGCTGGGGCGACCGCCTGCTCTCCACCGGCTCGCTGGCGCTCTATGCGGTGCCGAGCTTCTGGCTGGGCCTCGTGCTGATCGTGCTCTTTTCCGTGCAGTTGCGCTGGTTCCCGACCTCCGGCATCGAGACCATCGCCTCGGGCAAGGAAGGGCTGGCGCGGGCGCGCGACATCGCCTGGCATCTGGCCTTGCCGGTGGCGGCATTGGGCTTCATCTATCTGGCGCTGTTCCTGCGCATGATGCGCACCGGCATGGCCGAGGCCTGGCGGCAGGATTATGCGCTGGCCGCCCGTGCGCGCGGGCTCGGCCATCGCCGCATCGCCGTCTTCCACATTGCCCGCAATGCGCTTTTGCCGCTGGTGACCATGCTCGGCCTGCAGGCCGCCTCCATGCTGGGCGGTAGCGTCGTCATCGAAAGCGTCTTTGCCATTCCGGGCTTCGGGCGGCTGGCGCATGAGGCCGTGGCCGGCCGCGACGCGCCGCTGCTCACCGGCATTATTCTGGTCAGCACCGTGCTGGTCATCCTCGTCAATCTCGCCGTTGACATGGCCTATGCGCTGCTCGATCCGCGCGTCGGCGCCAACGAGGTGGCGGCATGAATGTCTTCAAGCGCCTGCTGCGCTCGCCCGCTGGCGCGGCCGGTCTGGCGCTGCTCGCCCTTTTGGCGCTGGCGGCACTGTGCGCGCCGCTGCTCTTTCCCGGCGATCCACTGGCCATTGCCGGTCCGCCGCTGACGCCGCCCTTCACCGATCCCGCCTTTCCGCTCGGCACCGACCGGCTCGGCCGCAACGTGCTGGCCGGCCTGTTTCATGGCGCACAGGCGTCGCTTGCCGTGGGGCTGGCGGCGGCGGCCGTGTCCATCGTGGCTGGCGCGCTGGTCGGCACCGTGGCCGGGTTTGCAGGCGGGCTGGTGGACGAGGCTTTGATGCGCGTGGTGGATGCCTTCCAGACCGTGCCCGGCTTCCTTCTGGCGCTGGCCTTCGTCAGCGTCGCGGGCGCGTCCTTGGCCGTAGTCATCCTCGCCATCGCGCTCGGTGCATGGACCGGTCCGGCGCGGCTGGCGCGCGCCGAGGTGCTGTCCATCCGCGAGCGCGACTATGTGGCGGCGGCGCGCATCATCGGCATGCATCCGGCCGAGATCGCGTTGCGCGAAGTTCTGCCCAACGCGCTGCCGCCGGTGCTGGCGCTGGCGGCGGTGATCGTCGGCAATGCGGTTCTGATCGAATCCGCGCTCTCCTTTCTCGGCCTCGGCGATCCCAATATCGTCACATGGGGCTCGATGATCTCGGAAGGGCGCAACGTGCTGCGCTCGGCGCCGTTCCTGTCCATCGTGCCCGGCATCGGCCTCGTCGTCACCGTTCTCGGCGTTTATCTGCTGGCGGAGGAGTTGGCGGATGCGCTGGCGACGCGAAAGGCGCGGCCATGAGCGAGTTGCTTGCCAGCCTGCGCGACCTCACCGTCACTTACGCCGCCGAACAAGGCACCCATCTGGCGCTGGACGGGCTCGACCTCGACATCGTCAAGGGCGAGCGGCTGGCCGTCATCGGCGAAAGCGGTTCGGGCAAGTCCACGCTGGCACTGGCGCTGGGCGGGTTGTTGCCTCCGGAAACGCATATCGAGGGCAGCATCGGCTGGCCGGGTTTTGCCGCCCAGCCACAGCCCGGCCTCGACATCGGCTTCGTGTTTCAGGATGCGGGCGCGAGCCTCAACCCGGTGATCGCCGTCGGCAGGCAGATTACCGAAATCGCGCGCCTTCATCTCGGCCTGTCGCGCCGCAAGGCGCGTGAACGGGCCCGCGCCCTGCTGGCGCGGGTGCGCATTCCCGATCCCGACACGGCCCTTGCCGCTTTCCCGCACCAGCTTTCCGGCGGCCAACGCCAGCGCGTGGCGATCGCGGCGGCCATCGCGGCAAAACCTTCGCTGCTGATCGCCGACGAGGCGACCAGCGCGCTCGACACCATCGTGCAGGCCGAAATCGTGGCGTTGCTCGACGAGCTGGTACGCGCCGAAGGCATGACGCTGATCTTCATCACCCATGACATCGCGCTCGCTTCCGGCTTCGCCGACCGCATCGTCGTGCTGCGCGATGCGCGTCTGGTGGAAACCGGCCCCACCGCCGCGTTGCTCGGCGCGCCCAAGCAAGCCTACACGGCGAAGCTGCTCGCCAGCCATATCGGGCTCGACACGCCGCCGCTGGTTGCGGGAGAGCCGGCATGAGCACGCCGCTGCTTGCCGTCCGCGGCCTCAGCAAGACCTACCGTTCGGGAGGCCGTGAGGTGAAGGGGCTGGATGACGTGTCGCTGTCGGTCGCGGCCGGCGAAACGCTCGGCCTCGTCGGGCCTTCGGGCAGCGGCAAGTCCACGCTGGCGCGCGTCGTCATGCGGCTGATCGAGCCGGATGAAGGCACAGTGGATTTCACCGGGCAGAACCTCACCGCGCTGAACGGCAAGGCGCTTCGTGCGATCCGCAAGCGCATCCAGATGGTGTTTCAGGATCCGTCCGCCGCCTTCAACCCCCGCGCCACCGTGGCCGATGCGCTCACCGATCCGCTGCGGATACATGGGCTCGCCTCCCGCACGGAACGCCCGCGCCGGGTCGCGGAACTTCTGGAAAGCGTCGGCCTGCCCGAAAACCTCGCCGCGCGGCCGGTCCACGCCATTTCCGGCGGGCAGCGCCAGCGCGTGGCCATTGCCCGCGCGCTCGCCACAGAGCCGGAACTGATCGTGCTGGACGAGGCGGTGTCGGCGCTCGACGTCACCGTACGCGGCCAAATCCTCGACCTGCTGGTTTCCCTGCAGCGCGAACGTGGCCTTGCCTATCTGTTCGTCTCGCACG
Source organism: Aquamicrobium terrae (assembly GCF_040545735.1). GTDB lineage: Bacteria > Pseudomonadota > Alphaproteobacteria > Rhizobiales > Rhizobiaceae > Mesorhizobium > Mesorhizobium terrae_A. The sequence goes on along the minus strand of NZ_JBEPML010000008.1, from coordinate 104,036 downwards.
ATCTGGCGGTGGTGCGCGCCGTCTCGCACCGCATCGCCATCATGGATCATGGCCGCATCGTCGAGGCGGGTCCGGCCGCCACGGTCGTGGCCGATCCGCAATCGGAAACCGGCCGCGCGCTGGTGGCCGCCATTCCCCGCCTTTACAGGGAAGCACCCCAAGATGCCTGATCCCGACCGCCGTTTGCTGCTCAACCTGCCGCCCTATCCGGCGACGGGATATGCAAAACTTGCCGACCGCATCGCGGCCCTCATCGGCACGAAGAATGATGTAGTGTTCGTGCAGGCGGAAGCCGTGGTGGCGCTGGAAGCGGCAGCGACCAGCCTTGGTGCCAAGGGCATGACCGCGCTCAACATCGTCACCAGCCCCTATGGAGAATTGTTCGGCTTCTGGCTGCGGCGCGCGGGGGCGGACGTCATCGACCTCAGGGCCGAACCCGGCCTGCCGGTCACGGTCGCGGCGGTGGCAGAAGCGCTGGCGGGCGCGGACAGGATCGATCTGGTGGCGCTCGTCCATGCGGAATCGGCGTCCGGCATCCTCAACCCGCTGCCTCAGATCGCCAAGCTGGCGCGGGAAAAGGGCGCGCTGTTTCTGGTCGATGCCGTGGCCTCCGCTGGAGGGTACGAACTGGACGTGGATGCGCTCGGCATCGACATCGCCATCATCGGCCCGCAAAAGGCGCTGGGCGGTCCGGCCAGCATTTCCGCCGTCTCGATCAGCGCGCGCGCATGGCAGGCCATCGACCGGCCGGACGCCCCGCGGCGTTCGGTGCTGTCACTTGCCGACATCAGGCACAACTGGCTGGATGCGGGGCGGGGCGTGCTGGCCGGCATGCCCTCCGCGCTGGAATTCCAAGCGCTCGAAGCGGCACTCGACCGCGTCGAGGCTGAAGGCATTGCCGGCACCATCGCCCGCCATCTCCGCGCCCAGCGCGCTGCCCGCGCCGGTCTGGTGGCGGTCGGCGCGCGATTGTGGGTCGAGGAGGAGCGCGACGCCTCGCGTCTCGTCACCACCATCCTGCTACCGGATGGGCTCGACGCGCGAAAGCTGGCCGAGGACGACGCAGCCGTCGCGGCAGGCCTGTCGGCCGGTATCGGTTGCGTTGCGTCAAAGCTTCTGCGCCTCGATCACACCGGTCGGCGAGCCAGCCGCGAAGCTGTTCTGGAAGGCGTGCGCGCTGTCGGCCGTATCCTCGACAAGGCAGGTGTCGGAACCGACGCGGCATCGGCCGATGCCGCCGTCGCCGCAGCCTATGCCGGTGAATTCGGTACAGGCAGCGGCGATACGAATTGACGGTCGGACCGGCGCGTACCTTATCCTCGATGGGCGGCTTCAGCCCTTGTTTTGCTCCTCCCTGTTGGTGACAGTCCAGGTTGCGATGTAGTCGGATAGAGCGCTACCCTCCGAAGGCCAAAGAGCAGTTCCGGAGTCGCGCACAGAACGACAAAAATATCAGTAGTTTCAACTACTTGAAGTATCAGACGCAAGTCTGCCTCTGTAGCAGCGAGCGATTGCAACCAAATTGCTACCATAGAGAATCGTGCTTCTGCGGGATGTGTCGCTTCATCGGCGGCGAGGCAGTCGGCAACAGCGGTTATCCGCTAAGCGAAAGCTTCGGACGTTTGGGCACGAACCGACGGCGCATCCAAAGGCCTATTCGTCGCTTCACAATCGCGGAGTTCTCGCGTAAGAACAGTGAGGAAGCACCCGTAGCTCAGCTGGATAGGGCACCAGACCACGAATCTGGGGGTCAGAGGTTCGAATCCTTTCGGGCGCGCCAACTCCCTATAAGTCTGCCTTGGTTGAGAACGCCGAACACCGCCGATTACCGCACAAATCTGAACTATCAGCCACGAGTTTTGGTGTGTCGGCGAAACAGGTAGTCCCCTCACGCTTCCAGATTGCCACATTTGCATTCCCAATTAGCGGCCCGTTGACTCCCAATTAGCCGAGACCGATAATCCCAATCGGCTGGGATTCGGAGCTGGCATGTTTGGACGGTTTGTGGAGCGACGGGCAGAGGAAGCCCTTTCGGATACGCCGGTGGTCTTGATTGTGGGGCCGCGACGGGCCGGCAAGACCACGCTCGTCCGAAAGATGGGCGCCGCGGGTCGAAGCTATATCACGCTAGATGATCAGACAGTCCTCGCGGCCGCCCACTCCGATCCTGCCGGCTTCATCCGGGGTCTGGACCAAGCCATCATCGACGAGATTCAGCGCGCGCCCGACCTACTCTTGGCGATCAAGAAAACGGTCGACGAAGACTATCGGCCGGGACGGTTCCTGCTGACGGGTTCGGCGAACGTGCTGACCCTGCCTCGAATCGCTGACAGCTTGGCCGGAAGGATGGAGACCATCCAGATGTTGCCGCTGGCAAAGGCCGAGGTCGAAGGCCGGACGCCAACCTTTCTAGAGCGTCTCTTCGAAGGAAAGCTTCATAGCCAGCAGAATGCGATCGTCGGCGATGACCTGGTCCAGCTCGTGCTGCTCGGAGGGTTTCCGGAGGCGATCAGCCGCGACAGCGAGCGCCGACGGCAGGACTGGTTGCGATCCTATCTCACATCGATCCTGACGCGCGATCTGCGCGATATCGCCGATGTGGAGAAACTGACCGAGCTCCCGAGATTCGTGCGGCTGCTGGCCGAGCACTCAGGGCAGTTGGTCAACTACTCGCAATTCGCCGCGGGCATCAACGTCACCCATAAGACGGGACAGCGCTATGTAGGGTTACTCGAACAGGTGTTCTTGGTCGTAACGGTGCAGCCCTGGTTTACCAACGCGCTGAAGCGCATCGTCAAGACACCCAAGCTGCACTTCCTCGACTCCGGTTTGCTGGCGACCGTGCGCGGGCTCACCTTCGACAGAGTGAAGGCCGATCGCGGAACATTCGGTGCGCTCTTGGAGAGTTTTGTATTCTCGGAAGTGCTGAAGTTGATGAGTGCTTCGGACCTGCGATTGACACCGCATCATTTCCGGGATCGGGACATGCGCGAGGTGGATATCGTGCTGGAGCGTGACGACGGCATGATTGTCGGGATCGAGGTCAAGGCCAGCGCCACGGTAAAAGCTGGTGATTTCAGCGGTCTTCGTGCCTTGGCTGAAGCGTGCGGAGATCGCTTTGCCTTCGGTATCGTCCTCTACGACAATGCGGACATTGTGCCGTTCGGCGACAGGCTGGCGGCAGCGCCGCTGTCGAGCCTCTGGGATGGAGAACCGCCAACGAAGAATACAAGCAAGGGAGCGTCGCATGGGTCTGTATGAAACGTGGTGCGACGCCACCAAGAACAAGGACAAGCGAAAGCACTACTGGACCTATGTTGAGAAGGACGGCGCGCGCGATGAAATTCGCGATGCCCTCGCTGAGACCATTCGCTCGCACTATGACCGGCTCGAACGCATCGCCGAAGATGTGGAAAGGCTCGGTTACAAGATCGCCGCGAAAATCCTCAGCGAGGCGATGCCGCAGACGCCCAAGGGTCGCTTCGGCGATCTCGGCGAGATTCTCGCAACCGAATTGGTCGAGGAAGAAATTGGCCTGCGCGTCCCCGTTCGTCGCCTCCGTTATAAGGATGGTCGCAACATGGCTATGCGCGGGGACGATTTCATCGGCGCGGGATACGATGCGGCTGGCGAAAAGCTATGGCTTCTGAAAGGCGAAGCCAAAAGCAATAAGGTGCTCGGAAAGGCCACGGTCACTAGCGCCCGAAAAGTGCTCGACCGCGACAACGGCCGCTGTACGCCCGATTCCCTATTATTCGTCGCCAACCGGCTGTTGGAAAGTAATGACCCGGACGACAACGCATTAGGTCGCAGCCTGCGTGACGAGGTGGGCCTAAAATCCCTTCGCGCCGATCGTATCGACCACATGCTTTTCACCATGTCGGGCAACGGCCCGCATGCTTCGCTGAAAGACGACCTCGACGCCACGGGAACCAACCGGGACCACTACGTCGTGAACATCCACGTTGAGGACCACCAGGACTTCATCGCGGCCATGTATCAGGAGGCGGAAGATCTTGGAGACGATTGATGAACTGACCGCCTTCTTGGCTACTGCGACCGTCGACGGTATCCTTGCTCGCCGCAGACTGGAATGCCCGCAATTGCGCAAGACCCGATGGGCCAGCACCGATGACGGCCAATCTTCGCTTCATTCGAACCTCTTATTCCTGCCGGGAAAGATTTTTTTATTTATACTGATGGAGGGGCAGTGGAGAGGTCAATGATGCCATTGGTCATATGTCGCCAAGGCGCGCGGATGGCCGGCTTCGTCATCGATATGAGGCAAAACGCGCCGCACCGAGGAGCAAACGGTGCGGCGCCGCGATCATCATCGTGACCCGTGGCGGCCAGGGTTGCCGGTCAGACCATCTCGACGATGTGCTTGATCCCGGTGAAGGCCGACAGGCCCCATGGCCCCAGTTCGCGGCCGATGCCGCTGGCCTTGAAGCCGCCCCAGCTCGTCTGGGGGAAGATGACCTGTTGCGAGTTGACCCACACCATGCCGGCTTCAAGGGCCGCCGCGACGCGGTCGGTGCGCACCTTGTCGGGGGAGACCAGCGTCGCCACCAGCCCGTAATCGGTGTCGTTGGCCAGCCGCACCGCCTCGTCCTCGTCGGCGAAGCCGCGTATCGCCAGTACCGGTCCGAAAATCTCGCGCCGCCAGATGGCGTGGTCGTCGGGCACGTCGAGATAGATGGTCGGCCCGATGAAGAAGCCGTCGCCGCCGCGCACCTTGCCGCCGGTGAGCGGCTTCAGCCTGTCGGCTTCGGCCTCCTTCAGAACCTGCTTCACGCGCTCGAACTGCGGCTGCGTGGTCAGCGGCCCCATCTCGGTGCCGTCCTCGAAGGGCGAGCCGACCTTCAGCGTTGAAACCCGCGCGGTCAGCTTGTCGACCAGCGCCGGCAGGATCGCCTTGTCGGCCAGCAGCCGCGAGGTGGCCGAGCACATCTGGCCGGCATTGGTGAACATGCCGCCGACAATGAAGTCCACCGCCGCGTCGAGGTCGGCATCGGCGAAGACAAGGATCGGCGACTTGCCGCCGAGTTCCAGCGAAACCGGCGCGGTGCGCTCCGCCAGCGTGCGCATGACCAGCGCGCCGACCCGGTTCGAGCCGGTGAAGGAAATCTTGCGCAACAGCGGGCTGGCGACCAGCGCCTCGCCCGCCTCGGCCGCGCCGGTGACGATGTTGAGTACGCCGGCCGGCAGGCCGCTCTCGGCGGCAATGTCGGCATAGACGAGTTCGGCGAAGGGGATGAATTCGGAGGTTTTGAGCACCACCGTGCAGCCGGCGGCAAGCGCCGGCGCCAGCTTCCAGGCGCTGGTCACCAGCGGGAAGTTCCACGGCACGATGAGGCCCACCGGTCCCACCGGCTCCTGCCGCAGGCGGGCGCGATAACCGGCATCGGGAACCGGCACGTCCGCGCCCTGTCGCTCGTCCAGCGTGGTTGCCAGCTCGGCATAATATTCGAAGGTGGCGATGGCGTCCGAAACATCCAGTTCTGCCTCGAAGCGCGGCTTGCCGTTGTTGGCCATCTGCAGTTCGACAAGCATGTCATGACGCGCGCGCAGCCCGGCCGCGAAGGCCGTGAGATATTTGGCCCGCTTGCCGGAGGCAAGCCGCGACCAGTTCGGGAAGGCGGCGGCGGCGGCTTGCGCTGCGGCTTCCACATGGGCGGCGCGACCGGGCGCGATCTCGCCCAGGGTGCTGCCGGTCGAGGGGTCGGTCACCGGGAACGGGGCGGTGCCGGCGCGCAGCCAGCGGCCTCCGACGAACAGGCTCTCGGGGCGGTAGAGCAGGGGACTTTCCATCGTTTCAATGTCCTCGAATGAAGCTGCGCCTTCCACATGCCGGGGGACATGGGAAGGCGCGAGTTTTTTGCGTTCGGGCGTTCCTGCCGGCCGCTCCGGGTCGATCAGGCGTCCTTGTACTTCACGCCGGGAAGCACGCAGAGCATCTCGTAGAGCAGGTTGGCCGCCGTGATCGCCGTGGTGCCGGTGGTGTCGAAGGGCGGGCTGACCTCGACAAGGTCGCAACCGACGAGGTTGAGACCGCGGCAGCCGCGGATCAGCTCGATGGCCTGCACGATGGTCAGGCCTCCGATCTCCGGCGTCCCGGTGCCGGGCGCATAGGCCGGATCGAGACTGTCGATATCGAAGGACAGGTAGACCTTGTGGTCGCCGATGCGTGCCTTGATGTCGGCGACCAGCGGCGCCAGCGACTTGTGCCAGCACTCCTCGGCCGGCACGACAGTGAAGCCCTTGTCGCGCGACCAGTCGAAATCCTCTGCCGTATAGCCGGTGCCGCGCAGGCCGATCTGGAAGACCAGATCGGGTTTCAGGCAGCCGGCCTCATAGGCGCGGCGGAAAGGCGTGCCATGGGCGATCTTCTCGCCGAACATGGTATCGTTGATGTCGGCATGGGCGTCGACATGGATCAGCGCCACCGGCCCGTGCTTTTCGGCCATGGCCTGGAGCACCGGATAGGTCAGCGTGTGGTCGCCGCCGATGGTGAGCGGGATGCAATCCTGTTCCAGGATGCGCGCGATGCCATCGCGGATCAGGCCGACGGTGGCGGGCAGGTTGAAGGTGTTGATGGCGATGTCGCCGACATCGGCCACCTGAAGGCTTTCGAAGGGTGCGGCGCGGGTGGCCATGTTGTAGGGGCGGATCATCACCGATTCCGCGCGCACCTGGCGTGGCCCGTAGCGCGTGCCGGAGCGGTTGGAGGCGCCGATATCCATCGGAATACCGACGAAGCAGGCGTCCAGCCCCTCGGCCGAGGCAGCTTGCGGCAAGCGCATCATCGTGCCGGGGCCGCCGAAGCGGGGCATCTCGTTGCCACCCATCGGCTGGTTGAATTGCCTGTTGTGCATGTCGTTCTTCTCCCTTCGCGATGCCATCACCAGGCGACAGGATACCGCGTCGCTTCAATTGAAAAATTGAAAATATTTGCAAGCTTACTTTATGCGAGATCAAAGAATGACTCGTCTCAGGCCGGCTCCTCCTGTTCGGCGCTGGCCGCGCTGTCCATCCCCACCTCTTGCAGGCATTCGCGGAACACCGTCATCACAGGCGTGTCCTGTCGCTCCGAGCGCGAGATGATCGAGAACGCCCGGTCCACCGTCAAGGTTTCGGGGGAAAGGCGATACAGGCGCCCGGCAGCTTCGTGAGGTCCGGCATAGTGGCTGGGCAGGAAGCCGATATGGCGGCCGGCCATGATCAGCATGGCGACCGCCTCGATGCTGGCGGCAATGGCGGTGGAACGCACCACGTCGAACCCGTAATGATCGCCGCGCCCGAGGAAATAGCCACGCTGCACCCAGTCGCTTTCCTCGATCTGGCGTTGCGAGATCGCTTCCCGTGGCAGGCCGAACAGTGGATGGCCGACGCCGCAATAGGCGTGCTGGCGCTCCTGATAGAGCGCGACGGCCCGGATCGCCAGGTTCTGGGTGTCGAAGCAGCCAATGGCAAGGTCGAGCCGGTCTTCCAGAATGGCGTCGCGCAGCCGCTGCTGCGTGTCCTGGGTGATCTCGATCTTGGCGTCCGGGGCACGGTTGAGGAACGCCCGCAGCGTATCGACGATGCGGAAGGTCGGCTCGCTCATGACATTATCCAGTATGCCGAGCCGCAGCGTGCCGACCGCATTGGCCCCCAGGTCGTTGAGCCGGTAGCGGAAGCCGTCGATGGAGGTGCGCAACTCCTTGAAGGCGTCGAGCACGGCATGCCCGCGCTCGGTGAGGCGAAAGCCGCCGCGGCCGCGCTCGCACAGCCGATAGCCCAGCCGGGCCTCCAGCGTCGAAAGCTGCACGGAGATGGTGGATTGGCTGATGTTGAGGATTTCCTGCGCCCCGACGAAGCTGCCGGCCTCCGCGACGCAGGCGAACACGTTCAGGGCCCGCATGTCCGAGGCCGAAAGCTGGTTCAGCATGGTGTCCCCCTTACTTTGTTTGAAAAAGCTCAAAGCAAAGTTCGAATGCCCAAGATAGAATTAAAAGTGAACGCATGACAATCTTCTCCGGAACCCGTCATTTTCTGCTGGCGGTCCCTGGGGAGGATTGATCGATGCTCAAGCGTTTTGCGCAAGTTCTGGCTGTGGGCGGCATTCTGGCCGCGGCGCCGGTCGGTGCGGCCGAGACCCTGCACATCTACAATTTCTCGGATTATTTTGCCGAGGACACGATTTCCAACTTCATCGCCAAGTCCGGCATCGACACGCGGCTCGACCTGTTCGATTCGCTGGAGGTGCTGGAAACCCGGCTTCTGACCGGCGGCAGCGGCTTCGACGTGGTCTATCCGAGCGCCACGGTCGGCGAGCGCATGATCCAGGCAGGCGCGTTGCAGCCGATCGATCCCGCGAGCCTGAGCAACTACGGCAACCTCGACAAGGACCTGCTCAAGCTGCTCGCCGAGCAGGATCCCGGCAACAAATATCTCGTGCCCTATATGTGGCTGACGACCGGCATCGCCTACAATCCGGACCTTGTGTCCAAGCGTCTGCCGGATGCGCCGACCGACAGCCTCGATATCTTCTTCAAGCCGGAAATCGCGCAGAAGTTCCAGGATTGCGGTATCGGCGTGGTCGATGCGCCGAACGAGGTGATTCCGATCGCCCTCAACTATCTCGGCCTGGATCCCTATTCGACCAAAGCGGAAGATTTGGAAAAGGCGGAGAAGCTGCTGCTAGGTCTGCGCCCCTATATCCGCCACATGCAGAGCGGCCAGCTCGTCTCCGACATGGCTTCGGGCCAGCTTTGCCTTGCCTTGATGTGGAGCGGCGATGCCGGCATCGCGGCTTCGCGCGCCGACGAGGCGGATGCGGGCGTGGCGGTGGAGTACCGGATCCCCAAGGAAGGCACGATCATTTCCTTCGACACGATGGCTATCCCGGTCGATGCGCCGCATCCCGAACTGGCGCTGAGCTTCATCAACTACATTCTTGAACCGCAGACCGTGGCCGACATCTCCAATTATGTCTACTACGCCAACGCCAATGCCGCGGCGACGGAACTGGTGGAGGAGTCGATCCGCACCAACCCGAACATCTACCCGTCGCAGGACGTGCGCGAGAAGCTGTTCGTCGACAAGTCCCTGCCGCCGCGCCAGACGCGCGAACGCACCCGCGTGTGGACCACCTTCCGGTCCGGCGGAAACTGACAACCGAGCCCCCTTCCAGAGCCCGGACGGCGACGTTCGGGCGCTTTTTGCGGGGTGAGAGCGTGTGCGGCGCCGGTCGGCCGATCCGCGGGGCATGCGCCATCCACTTCGAGGAATCGATCCGTGTCCAGTCCGTCCTTCATTTCGATCGAGAATGTCGTGAAGACCTTTGGGGCCTTCACGGCGATCGATGGCATCTCGCTGGGGATCGGGCAGGGGGAATTCTTTTCGCTGCTGGGTCCGTCCGGCTGCGGAAAGTCGACCCTGCTGCGCATGCTGGCCGGGTTCGAGACGCCGGACAGCGGCCGCATCCTGCTCGACGGCGCCGACGTCACCGAAATCCCGGCGCATCGCCGCCCCACCAACATGATGTTCCAGTCCTATGCCTTGTTCCCGCATCTGACGGTGCGCAAGAACATCGCCTTCGGACTGGTGCAGGATCGCGTCGACCGCGCCGAGATCGGCAAGCGCATCGCCGAGGTGGCCGAAAAGCTGCATCTGGAGCCGATGCTGGAGCGCAAGCCCGCACAGCTTTCCGGTGGCCAGCGCCAGCGTGTGGCGCTCGCCCGCGCACTGGTCAAGCGGCCCAAGGTGCTCCTGCTCGACGAGCCGCTGGGGGCGCTGGACAAGAACCTCAGGCTCCAGACCCAGCATGAGCTGGTGCGCCTGCAAAAGGAGCTTGGCCTCACCTTCATCATCGTCACCCACGACCAGCACGAGGCGATGACCGTATCGTCGCGCATCGCCATCATGAAGCAGGGCAAGGTGTTGCAGATCGGCACGCCGGAAGCGGTCTACGAGACGCCCGCATCGCGCTACGTGGCCAAGTTCCTTGGTGAAACCAACATCTATGAAGGCGTGGCGGGCGAGCGCGACGGCGAGAGCATCGCCCTGGACAGCGACGAGGCCGGCGGACGCCTGCTCGGACAGTGCATCGATGGCGTGCGTCCCGGCGACCGCGTCTGGCTGTCGGTGCGGCCGGAACGCATCGAGCTTAGGCCGTCCGGCGAAGGGCTGCCGGGCACCATCGAGGATGTCAGCTACATCGGCGCCGAGCGCCGCTACTGGCTGCGGCTGGAAAGCGGGGCGATGCTGGAGGCCCTGCGCATCAATCACGGCCTTGGCGACGACTTCGCCGTCGGCGATCCGGTCGTGGCGCGCTGGGATGCCCGCGCCGCGCATCTGCTGACCGAGTGAGGAGGCGGGCATGAAAACGCCAACCCGTTTCGGCCGCGCCCTCCTGATCCTGCCGCCCTATCTGTGGCTGCTGGTATTCTTCCTAGCGCCCTTCGCGCTGGTCATGGCCATCAGCCTGTCCGAAGTGCGCCTCGGCATGCCGCCCTATACGCCGCTGTTCAGCCGCGATGGACTGGTGCTGTCCTTCAGGCTCAACTTCGAGAACTACGCCTTCCTGCTGCGTGACGACATCTATGTGCGCGCCTATCTCTCCAGCGTGAAGATCGCCGTCATCTCCACTTTCATCACGCTTCTGGTCGCCTATCCGCTGGCCTACGGCATCTCGCGGGCCAGCGATCGCTGGCGTCCCATCCTGGTGTTCCTGGTGATCGTGCCGTTCTGGAGTTCGCTGCTGATCCGCGTCTATTCCTGGATCGGCATCCTGCGCAATGACGGGCTGCTCAACTGGCTGCTCCTGAAGCTCGGCGTGATCTCCTCGCCGCTCGCGATCATGAACACCGAGACGGCCATCTATATCGGTATCGTCTACACCTACCTGCCGTTCATGGTGCTGCCGATCTATTCGGCGCTGAGCGGCGCCGACGAGACGCTGGTCGAGGCCGCGCGCGATCTCGGTTGCTCGCCTTTTGCCGCCTTCTGGCGCGTCACCTTCCCGCTCAGCCTGTCGGGTGTGGCGGCGGGCTGCGCGCTGGTGCTGATCCCGGCCATCGGCGAGTTCGTCATCCCCGACCTGCTGGGCGGCGCCGATACGCAGATGATCGGCCGCACCATCTGGCTCGAGTTCTTCAACAACCGCGACTGGCCTATCGCCTCCGCCATCACCGTGATCCTGCTGGCGATCCTGGTCGTTCCCATCATCGCCGTGCAATCGCGCCTCGCGCGCACCCGCATGTAGGAGAGGCAGGCAATGCGCAGGTTCTCCTGGTTCAACACCGTATCCATCGCCGTCGGAATGGCGTTTCTCTACATTCCGATCGTGGTGCTGGTGATCTATTCCTTCAACGCATCGCGGCTGGTCACCGTCTGGGGCGGCTTCTCCACCAAGTGGTACGGCACGGTGCTGGCCAATCAGTCGATCCTCGAAGGCGCCCGTATCTCCTTCACCGTCGCCGCGATCTCCGCCACCATCGCCACGTTCCTTGGCCTGTTGTCGGCGCTGATCCTCGTGCGGCTCGGCTGGTTCCGGGGCCGCAACCTGTTCAGCGGCATGGTCGCGGCGCCCATGGTGATGCCCGAGGTCGTGATGGGCGTGTCCATGCTTTTGATGTTCGTCACCCTCGGCATCAATCGCGGACCCGTCACCATCACCATCGCCCACACCACCTTCACCATGTGCTTTGCCGCCGTGATCCTGCAATCGCGCCTGATGGAGCTGGACCGGTCGCTGGAGGAAGCCGCGCGCGACCTCGGCTGCCCACCGGCGCTGGCCTTCATCAAGGTGGGGCTGCCCAATGTGCTGCCGGCGCTGGTCTCGGCCTGGCTGCTCTCCTTCACTCTGTCGCTGGACGACCTGGTGATCTCGTCCTTCACCACCGGCCCGGGTGCGACGACCCTGCCGATGAAAATCTATTCGCAGGTGAAGTTCGGCGTCACGCCGGAGATCAACGCCATCTCCACCATCGTGCTCGGCATCGTGGTGACGGGGCTGCTGATCGCCTCGCTGCTGACGCGCGGAAAGAAGGACGGCGCGGCCCTCGCAGCCTGACGAGGGTGCTGCCGGTCAGCCGATATTGGCTGATGGGCGCTTGAGATAGCTTTGCAGCGGGTCCTCATAGAGGCTGCCGGCAGCCGATACCGCTTCGATGAACAGCGCGAACAGCGCCGTTTGCGAATTGATGTCGAGCTTGGCGTAGAGATTGCGCCGATGCAGCTTTACGGTGGCGGGCGAGATGCCCAGCCGTTCCGCCGCCCCCTTCAGCGAATAGCCGCGCAGGATAAGGTTCGCCACCTCGCATTCGCGTTCGGTCAGCACGGAGCTGCCGAACCGCGCCAGCGCCTGTCCCAGCGCGTGGTTCAGGTAGGTCGAGGAGGGCTCCAGCGTCTCCGGCCGAAGCTCGCGCCAGTGACGTATCACGGCCGATTGCAGAAGCGGCGCGACGCTTTCCAGCAAAGCCTCGTCGTCGCGGTTGAAGCTGCCCAGCGCCCGGCCGCGTCCCAGCGAGATCGCCACCTTGCGGTCGCTGTCGAGCGAGAACATGAAGTTGAATTCGTCCTGCAGGCCGGAATAGCGGTAGTAGTCGCGATAGTAGGCGCTGTTGTCGAAACGCTTCGGCGCGATTTCACTCAGCCGGTAGAGCCCGTCGGTCGGGTTGTCGGCGGCAAGCTGATAGAAGGGATCGAGCCGGTAGGGTCCGCCCAGATAACGCTGGATGTCGGACAGGCCACGACGGGTCACCCAATCATTGTACAGGATACGCGGCGCGCTGCCCCTGCGGTAAAGCAGGATCAGTCCCGCATCGATGGCCAGAAACTGGCGCAGAGTACGCGCCATCTCGAACTGGAAATCCGTGCGACCGATGCTCGCGATCAGTGAAACCGCGATCGAGTTGAGGGGCGGGGTGCTGGCGGCCGTCATGTCGGCTTGTATTTCCGGTTTGCTGTTTCTTCGGCCGAGCATGGCTGGCCGCAATGCGCCCGTTGTTCACGGCTCGCTATGATCTTCTTTAGCGCATTTTGCCGCCGGGGGAAATCGCCCTCAGCGGGGACGCTGTACCTAGCCCGATGGAGTATTCCGCCTCTGCTATCCCTTACGTCATCATATGAAATCCCGGCGATGCGGCCCGCCGGAGACAGTTGGTCCGGCCGCATGAGGAGGAGGTTTGATGAAGCTGCCAACAGGCATCCGCGCCATGGGCGCGACATCGGTTCTGGCGATCCTGGCGTTCGCTGCGCAACCGGCATGGGCGGCGGCCGACCTGATCGTCGTCAATGGCGACGTGCGCACGGTCGATTCCGCCAAGCCGAAGGTCCAGGCTTTCGCCGTGGAGGACGGCAAGTTCACCGCCATCGGCACCGATGAGGAGATCAGGGCGCTGGCCGACGGCGACACCAAGGTGATCGACGCCGGCGGCAAGACGATCACGCCTGGCTTCATTGACGGCCATACGCATCTGGACTTCGGCGTGAACATGGTCACCGGCGTCGATCTTTCCTACATCCCGGACAAGAAGACCTGGCTGGAGAAGATCAAGGAAGCCGACACACGCCTGCCCAAGGGCGCCTGGCTGCTGGGCGGCGGCTGGGATTATACGCTTGGCGAAGGCACGCTGCCGACCAAGGAAGACATCGACGCCGTCGTGCCGGATCGCGTGGTGATGCTGCGCGACATCGACTTCCACTCCGTCTGGGTCAACTCCAAGGCGCTCGAAGTGGGTGGCGTCACAGCCGAGTCGGAAGTGCCGGAAGGCGGCCAGGTCGTGCTCAATGACAAGGGCGAGCCGAGCGGCATCCTCCTCGAACGCGCGCGCGACCTGATCGACAAGCATATGCCCGAGGTCTCCGAGACCGAGCGCCGGCAGGGCCTGCTCGAGACCATGAAGTTCGCCAACAGCCTCGGCATCACCGGTGTCCACGACATGGGCGACCTCGCCGGCGTGCACGACTATGCCGCGATCGCCGCCGACAAGAAAATGCCGCTACGCGTCTGGTACGGCTTCTTCGAGGGCGACCCGAAGGTTATCGCCGGCGCGGTGAAGGATCGTGACGCGGTCGACAAGGTGATGGCCGAGTCCGGTGAGGTCGAGAAGAAGGGCCCGCTGCTGGAGCTCGGCTACACCAAATCCGTGATCGACGGCGTGCTTTCCACCCGCACCGCCTATCTGCAAGAGGACTATTCGGATCAGCATGGCTGGAAGGGCAAGCCCTTCACGACCAAGGAAGAGCTTGCGGCGGCCATCCGCGCCTCCAACGAGAACGGCTTCCCCACGGCCGTCCATGCCATCGGCGACGGCGGCGTCACCCTGGTTCTGGATGCTTTCGCCGAAGCTGCCGTGCCGCGTGCCCAGCCGAACCGCATTGAGCATATCGAGGTCGTCGAGACCGACGACGTCAAGCGCTTCAAGGATCTCGAGGTCGTTGCCTCGATGCAGCCGAACCATGCCACCGGCACGATCGGCAAGTACATCACCGAGCGCATCGGCGAGGAGCGTGAGCCGCGCGCCTATGTCTGGCACTCCATGCTCGATGCCGGCGTGCCGCTGGTGTTCGGCTCCGACTGGCCGACCTCGCCGCTCAGCCCGCTCACCCAGATCAACGACGCCGTGTTCCGCGAGAGCCCGTTCGGCCTCGGCGACGGTCCGTGGCATGCCGAGCAGGCGGTCAACTTCGACCAGGCGCTCCACGCCTACACCCAGGCCGGTGCCGACATGACGCCCTGGGGCGCCGAGATCGGCTCGATCAGCGTGGGCAAATGGGCGGACTTCGTGGTCATCGACGGCACGCTGGCCGATCCGCTCGACCGTTCGATCCGCGAGCGCAAGGTCGAGGCGACCTACCTTGCCGGCAACGAGGTCTATCGCAAGCCCTGATGCCGGGCAGGCCCTAAGAACTTCGCGGCCGCGGTTGCGATGTGAATACCGGAAGCGGCCGCGCCCTGCGGCCGCTTCCAAAATACAAACCGAACCCTAAAGAACAGGACGAAGACATGACCTCCATCATCCGCATCGGCCGCGACGGCGCAGGCGCCGCGGGCCTCGAAAAATGCTCCGTGGTGCCGCCGGAAGCGGTGATTTCGGGCGCCGCCAACGAGCAGGGCGAAGTGCATTTCGAGACCGCCGACGGCTCGCTGGTCATCGGCACCTGGGAATCGACGCCCTATGCCGAGATCCTGTCCTATCCCGACAGCACCGAATATTGCACGGTGGTTTCCGGCAAGCTGGCCATCACCGGCCCGGACGGCAAGGTCGAAACCTTCGGCCCCGGGGAATCCTATGTGCTGACCGCCGGTTTCGAGGGCCGTTTCGAGGTGCTCGAGACCATGCGCAAGATCTACGTCCTCCATACGCCAAAGGCCTGAGCGAGCGATCCGCCGCGGCGGGAAATCCCGGCCGAAGCACCTTCAGGAGCAAAGTCATGACCCAACAGGCCCGCAAAGCGCTTTCAGGCGTGACGATGAAGCCGTTCTGGCTCGATCGGCCCGATGCGCCCGATACCAGGTTTCCGCTGGAGACCGCGACCCAATGCGACCTGCTGATCGTCGGCGGCGGCTTCACCGGCCTGTGGGCCGGCATTCAGGCCAAGGAGCAGAACCCCGATCTCGACGTGGTGCTGATCGAGGCGGGCCGAGTTGCCCATGGCGCTTCCGGCCGGCCCGGCGGCGTCGTCTCGACCTCGGTCATGCATGGCCTGTCCAACGCCGCGCGCATCTTCCCGAAGGATATCGACGAACTGGAGCGTCTCGGCCACGAGAACATGCACGGTTTCCTCGACACCATTACCCGGCATGGCATCGACTGCCACGCCGAATGGGGCGGGGAACTGACCGTCGCGGTGGATCCGGACCACGTGCCGGCGCTGTCGGACGAGCACCGGCTGCATCTGGAGCATGGCCATGACTCCACCCTGCTCGACACGGATGGCGTGCGCGCACAGATCAACTCGCCGCGCTATTTCGGCGGCATCTGGTCGAAGAACATCAGCGGCACGGTGCATCCGGCCCTTCTGGCCTGGGGCCTGAAGCGTGCGGCGATCGAACTCGGCGTCCGGCTTTACGAGAACACCCGGCTCAAGCGGGTGGTCGACAATGGAGCCACGCTGATCGTCGAGACCTCGATCGGTGCCAGGATCAAGGCATCGAAGGTGCTTCTGGCCACCAACGCCTTCGCCGAGGGCGACCGCCGCATCAAGCGGCGCGTTGTGGCGGTGCGCGACCGCGTGCTGGCCACCGAGCCGCTTTCCGATGCCCAGATGCAGTCGATCGGCTGGCAGAACCGGCAAGGCGTCTACGACACCCGCACGCAGATGAACTACATGCGCCTCACCAAGGACAACCGCATCATCTTCGGCGGGCGGCTCGCCTATGCCTATGGCGGCGAAATCTCGCCGTCCGTGGACCAAGAACTGGACACTTACGAGCCGCTGGCCGGCGCCTTTTTCTCGACCTTCCCGCAGCTCGACGGCCTGCGCTTTTCCCACGCCTGGAGCGGCCCTATCGACCTGACCACGCGCATGGCGGTGCATTTCCAGCGCTATCATGGCGGCAAGGCGGTCTATGCCGGCGGCTATTCAGGCTTCGGCGTTTCGGCCTCGCGCTTCGGCGCGCGCATCGGGCTGGACATACTGAACGGCTCCAGACAGCCGGAAAGCCACCTCGAATTCGCCACCTCCATGCCGACGGTGGTGCCCCCGGAGCCGTTCCGCTGGCTGGGCGCGGAAATCACCATGTACGCGCTGGACACGGCCGACGAGAAGGGCGGCTGGCGCCGGCCCTGGCTGAATATGGTGACCAAGCTGGGCTTCCCGCTGAGCTGATTGGCCCGGCGGGGCCGCTCAACTGTTCCGTGCGAGGGCGCCGTCAAGCTCCGGCACGGCCGGCCGGCATCGCTGCCGCCGGCGCACCCCACGTGGTCGGCGTTTCGGTTTCGACCCTGTTCTTCGTGACAAACGGCACGGGATTTCCCCTTGATTTCCATTTTGCAATAGTTTCAAGACCTTTCCTTAACCGGGGATATGCTTCAAACCGGGCGTGGCACGCCCGTACGGTTGGCCGACTTGACCCGTTCGCACCGGCAACGGGTCCAGGGAGCTTCAGGAAAGATGACCTCGCAGCCGAATACGGTCACCAGAACAGCGGCGCAGGCCGGAACAGTCGATCGAACGGGTTCCGGCTTCGAAGTCGAGAGGTTCGACAGGCCGTCGGATATCGAACGGGAATGGCGCCGGCTCGAATCGGATGGCGTGACGACCGTTTTCCAGCGCTACGACTGGGTCGATTCCTACGTCACGCATGTCCTGCCGCACCTGAAGGCTCGCCCCGCCATCGTTCTGGGCAGGCTTCACGGCCAGCCGGCTTTCATTCTGCCGCTGGCGATTTCGAAGGTTGGTCCGGCGCGCATGGCGACATGGATCGGCGGCGATCATTCCGGCTACAATTTCGGGCTCTGGAGCATGGAAGCGGTCGCGGCCATGGCCTTGCTGGGGCGCGCCGAAATTGAAAGGATGCTCGGCCGGGCGCTCGGCGATGCCGATTGTGCGGTACTTGCCAGAACGCCGAAATCCCATGACGGCGTGGCCCAGCCGCTTGCCGGCCTGCCGAGCCGCCCTTCGTCGACGGAAGGGTATTCGTTCGATCTCGCCGGCGGTTTCGACGCCGTGCTGAAGAAAACCGATGGCTCCAGGCGCAGGAAAAGCATCCGCAAGCAGGAGCGCAAGATGGGGGAGTTCGGCGTCCTGCGCTACGCGACGCTTCGCGACCCCGCCCGTGCCGGTGCGGCGCTCGATTTCTTTTTCGAGCACAAGGGGCAGAGGCTCGCTGAGCAAGGCAAGGCCGACAGCTTTGCCGAACCGGGGGTGCAGGACTTCTTCCACGAACTCCTCGACCGCTCCATGGCCATGGAAGAGCCTATCCTGGAGATGATGGAACTTTCCGTCGATGGCACGATGCGGGCGGTGAAGGGCTCCGGCATCCATCGCGGCCGCGTCAATGCCTACTTCTCCACCTACGCAAGTGACGAACTGGTCTCTTACGGTCCCGGGCGGGCGCTCCTGTTCCGGCATGTCGAGGAATGTTGCGAACGGGGATTGTCCGCCTTCGATCTCGGCGTCGGGTACGAGGAATACAAGACGCACTGGTGCGATATCATCCATGAACTGGATGACATATATGCCGCCTTCACGCCGCTCGGTTCGGCCACGATCGCGGCGATCCGGTCTGCCGAGGCGGTGAAGCACCTGATGCGCCGCAACAAGGTGCTGTGGCAATATCTGAAAAGGGCGCGGGCCTTTCTGTCCCGGCGCTCTTCTCCATGAGGTCTCGATGACAAGCCTGGTCATGAAGGCTGAAGCCGAAGCTTCCGAACGGGTCCCGGCACAGGGACCGCTGGCCGGCGCGCGCATGCTGTTCGTGGCGCCGGATGATTATCCGGCCTTCCGGGTCGATCTCGTCGAATTGTTTTCCAACCATCTCGTCGGCCGCGGGCTGAAGATCGACTGGAGCCTGCGTCCTTTCCAGGATGGACCGGCGCGCGTGGACGAGCGCGGCGCCGAGCGGTTCCATGTGGCGCGCCGCCAGATGTCGGGGAAATTCGGTGCGTTGCGCTACCGCATGGCAGAGAACTGGCTCCGGCTGAAGCTGGCGTGGCGGGCGGCGCGCGGCGACTACGACCTGATCCAGATCAGGGATCAGCCCCTGTGGGCCATTACCTATGCCCTGGCCGGCAGGATCTCCGGAACGCCGTGCCTGTTCTGGATGAGCTATCCGGTGCTGGAGGGACGGCTGCGCGATGCCCTCAAGAACTTGGTTCCGATGAGCTGGCCATCGCGGTTGGTGCGCATTGTCTATGCGACCGTCGCCGACTTCCTGTTCTACAAGGTGGCGCTGCCGCTCAGCAGCCATGTCATCGTGCAGTCGAAGCGCATGCGTGAGCGCGTCGGCTTCCGTGGCATAGCGATGCAGAAGATGACGCCCATCCCCATGGGTGTCTCGACCGAGCGCTACAACATCGCTTCCATCCGGGCGGCGGATGATCCACGCCTGGCCGGCAAAAAGAGCATGGCCTATCTGTGCGCCAATGTCGTGAGCATCCTGACCAATCTGACGGTGGACGCGTTGGCCGAACTGGTCGCCGAAGGCCATGACGCCGTGCTGGTGCTGATCGGTGCGGTGTCCGATTTCGAGCGGAAGCGGCTCGATGACCGGCTGGAAGAACTCGGCGTGTCCGACCGCGTGATCTTTACCGGACGCCTGCCTCTGGCCGAGGCACTCGGCTGGGTGAAGCGCGCCGATGTGTGCCTTTCGCCGTTCATGATGGATGCCGCGCAGCAGGTCGCCACGCCCACGAAGCTGGTCGAATATCTGGCCATGGGCCGCCCCGTCGTGGGCACCGTGCATTATGACCAGAACGAGGTGATCCACGGCAGCGGCACCGGCTTCGTCACCGCATTTTCAGGCAAGGCCATGGCGGAAGGCGTGGCGCGCCTGTTCGCCGACCCGCAAAAGGCCGAGGCCATGGGCGCCCGGGGCCCGGCATGGGTCAAGGCCAATCGCGACTATACGCATCTGGCCGATGTGGTCGAACAGATCTACATGGATCTTCTGGACAGGCAGCGGGCCTCTATGCGGATGCAGCAGCCGAAGCCCGGGGCGGGAAACGCCGGCTCCTGATCGTATCCCTTGCCGCATTTTTCAGCGCGAGGTAGCGGCGCCAGAGCAGGCCGCTGGTGCGGACCATCGGATTGGCGGACGGCCGGACCGCGATCAGGAATTCCGCCATCGGCCGACGGCCGGGCCACAGGTCGTTCATCAGGCTGCGCCCCGATGCGACACAGGAATCGACGCAGGCAATCCCCGGATCGCTGAGGAATGCGCGGCTGCCTTCCACCTCGAGCTGTACGCCCGGCGACAGGCTGGCGAGATCCTCGCGATAGGCCACCTTGTAGGCCCAGACCCATGTGCCGGAGCGGAAGTTGACGGTTATCGCAACCGGCTTGCCGTCCAGTGTCAGGCTGTGAACGATGATGTTCCCGCTGGCAGCACCGTCCCTCGCCATGGCTTCGAAGAAGGCACGCTCGCTTTCGGAACAGCCGATCGCGGTGCGGGTGCCGGACGGCCCCTTCCAGCCCGAAGCCTCCAGTTCGATGAAGTCGTGGCACCATTGCATGGCGTCATGCCGGCCCTGATAGGTCACGAATTCCACCTCGCCCAGTTCGGACAGGCGTTGCCGGCGCCGGCGCAGATCCTTGCGACGCCTTTTGCCGAGACGGTCGAAAAAGCTGTCCGGACCGCTGCCGTCGGCAATCAGGAGCGAGCGCTCGTAGCTCTTCGTCTCCTCATGCGCCAGCCCCTGGCCCTTCAGGAACTCGAGCAGCGCCGCGGCAAAGGCGGTATCCATCGGCAGGCGCCGCCACCTCAATATGTCGATGCCCTCTTCGGCCAGGGAATCGAACAGCGACTTCACATCGTCGCGGGAAGGGTTCTGCGCCAGCGGTGTCGAATCGAAGCAGTGCTTGTGGCCCCATATGTGGGCAATCGTCGGCAACCAGCCCGGTATACGCCGGTCGACCGCCAGCGGAAGGATGATCCGCCGCTCGTCTCCGGCGAGCATGAACCGCTCATGAGGGGCCAGCAGGTGGCGGCGGGCATTGTCCAGTATCCAGGGTTGGAAGAACGGGTTCGGCTCGTTGGACTGCGCCGGCGCCGGCGGCCCGGTACGGACGTCCTCAGGCTTAAGATTCTTCACAGCTTGCATTCCCCGGCGCCCCTGGTGTGCTTCGGCTGCCAGCGACGACAGCATTACACCATAAGAGGGCTAGCCAATGCGTCATAATATATCGTGAACGACAGCAAGCCATGACCCGGCGGATGCTTTGGGAAAGTCCGGCAGACTGCCTGGAAACCACGCTGCCGCCAGCATTGACTGACTGTTCACCGGACGGCACCTGAAACTGCCGGCGGACTTTCCCTAATTGGAAGCATCAGCAAATCGACCGGACCACCGATCCGGCGGCCACCTTCCGCGCGGACTTGCGCGGCAAACGCAAGGGGAAAGAACGATGCAGTTTGGAATCTTCAGTGTCGGCGACGTGACCGTCGATCCCACCACCGGGCGTGCTCCGAGCGAATCCGAGCGCCTGAAGGCGATGATGAAATATGCCCTCAAGGCCGAGGAAGTGGGGCTCGACGTCTTCGCGACCGGCGAGCATCACAACCCGCCCTTCGTGCCGGCCTCGCCCACCACCATGCTCGGCTGGATTGCGGCTCGCACCGAGAGGCTGCAGCTTTCGACCGCGACCACGCTGATCACCACCAACGATCCGGTGAAGATCGCTGAGGACTTCTCCGTCCTGCAGCATCTGGCCGACGGGCGCGTCGACCTGATGCTGGGGCGTGGCAACACCGGGCCGGTCTATCCGTGGTTCGGCAAGGATATCCGCAAGGGTATTCCGCTGGCCATCGAGAACTACCATCTGCTGCGGCGTTTGTGGCGCGAGAAGGTGGTGGACTGGGAAGGCCAGTTCCGCACGCCGCTGCGCGGCTTCACGCTGGCGCCGGCCCCGCTCGACGAGACCCCGCCCTTCGTCTGGCACGGTTCGATCCGCAGCCCGGAAATTGCCGAGCAGGCCGCCTTCTATGGCGACGGCTTCTTCCACAACCACATCTTCTGGAACAAGGAGCATACCCAGCAGATGGTGGAACTGTACCGGTCGCGTTTCGAGCACTACGGCCACGGCAGCGCCGATCAGGCCATCGTCGGCCTCGGCGGCCAGGTGTTCATGCGCAAGAACAGCCAGGATGCGGTGCGCGAGTTCCGGCCCTATTTCGACAATGCCCCGGTCTATGGCCACGGGCCTTCGCTGGAAGAGTTCACGGAGATGACGCCGCTGACGGTCGGTTCGCCCGAACAGGTCATCGAGCGCACGCTGGGCTTCGCCGACTATGTCGGGGATTACCAGCGCCAGCTTTTCCTGGTCGACCACGCCGGCCTGCCGGAAGAGGTCGTGCTGGAGCAGATCGAGATCCTGGGCACCGAGGTGGTGCCGGTGCTGCGCCGCGAGTTCGAGGCGAGGCGTCCGGCCCATGTGCCGAGCGATCCGCCCAGCCATGCCGCCTTGGTGGCGCAGGGACCGGGTTCGAAATACCGGCAGGTCATTTCTGCCACCAACCTCGAAGCCGAAGCTGCTGCCTGAGCCGGCCGAAAGATAGCTTCGCCCCGCACCGGGGCGGAGCTTCCCTCTTTTCCCAGAAATGGATGATGTCATGTCGCGTCGTATCCTCGTTCTCAGTGCAGGCCTGTCCCAACCGTCCTCCACGCGTCTGCTCGCCGACCGCATTGCCCAGGCCGTCGCGGCACAGATCGGCGGACGCGGCGAAAGCGCGGAGATAGAGGTCGTCGAGCTGAAGGACCTCGCCGTCGACCTTGCCACCGCGATGAGCGCCGGCGGCATTTCCACGCCGAAATTGGCCAGGGTGAAGGAAACGATCAGCGCGGCCGACGGCATCATTGCCGTCACGCCCGTGTTTACCGCAAGCTATAGCGGCCTGTTCAAGATGTTCTTCGACGTGCTCGATACGGAAGCGCTCAACGGCATGCCGGTCATCATTGCGGCAACGGCCGGCACGGCACGGCATTCACTGGTCCTCGACCATGCGCTGCGGCCGCTGTTCACCTATCTGCGCGCCGTGGTGGTGCCGACAGGCGTCTTCGCCGCGACCGAGGATTTCGGCGACGGCGAGGCCGGGGCAAGCCTTGCCGGCAGGATCCGGCGGGCGGCATCGGAATTTGCCGCGCTGGCGGTCGCCGAACAGACCGGCGTCGACGGTTTTGTGCAGACGGAGACGCATGCCAGGAAGCGCACCTCGGGTGTGCACATCGATCAGGCCGTCACCCCGTTCATGACCATGCTGCAAGGCCACACCGGCAACGGCAAAGCGCGTTAGCCGTAGCCAGCCCTGCTGTCCTGATCATGTCCAGCCTGGCGGCGGGGCCCGCTGCGTCGGACCGTGGAAACACGATCCATGGCGATGGACCCGGCCGTCGCGCCATCATAGCCTGCCGCTGGTGCCCCACCGGAGAAAGGATCACGGATGATCAAGGGAATTGCACTTTTGCTGCTGTTTCAGTTGCTCGGCGAAAGCGCCGTGTTCCTCTCCGGTATTCCGCTGCCGGGGCCGGTGGTGGGTCTCGTCCTCCTCTTCGCCGCGATGCAGGCGTGCAAGATGCTCGGCCTTGGCCTCTTTGCCGAGGCTGAAACCGCTGCCGACGGCTTTCTGGCCAATCTCGGCCTGCTGTTCGTGCCGGCCGGCGTCGGCATCGTGGCGCTGTGGGGCGCATTGCAGAGCCAGGCCGTCATCCTGCTGGCAATCCTCGTCGCTTCGGCCGTCTTCACGCTCGCCGCCACGGTGTGGACTTTCATCATCGTCCGGCGGCTGGCGGGCAGGGGGCATAGCTCATGAAACACCCTGCGGAACTGTGGGTCTATCTTTCCACCTCGCCGCTTCTGTGGCTGACGCTGACGCTGTTCATCTGGATCGCCGCCACCAGCATCTCGGTGCGGTGCAACCGTCACCCGCTGGCAAATCCGGTCCTCATTTCCATCGTGCTTCTGTCCTGCACCCTGCAGGTCTTCGACGTGCCCTACGAAAGGTTTTTCGAGGGCGCGCAATTCATCCACTTCCTGCTCGGTCCGGCCACGGTGGCGATCGCCGTGCCGCTCTACCGCCAGTGGCGTCAGGTAAAGGAAGCGCTGCTGCCGATGGCGGCGGCCCTTGTCATAGGCTCCCTTTCCGCCGCGCTGTCGATCATGATCCTCGGTAAATGGGCCGGCCTTTCCCAGGACGTGCTTCTGTCCTTCCTGCCCAAATCGGCGACGGCCGGCGTGGCGATGGCGATCTCGGCGTCGATGGGCGGCAACCCTTCGCTGACGGCCGTCCTGGTCGTGTTGACCGGCATCGTCGGCGCGCTGGTGGTCACGCCCTTCATGAATGCCATGCGGATCAAGGACTATGCGGCGCGCGGCTTCGCGGTCGGGCTGACCTCGCATGGCATCGGGACGGCACGTGCCTTCGATGTCGACAATACCGCCGGGCTTTTCGCCGGCATCGCCATGGCGCTCAACGCGATCGCGACCTCGCTGATCATCCCGCTGCTGGTCAGACTGTTCCTGTAGGGAAGGGACAGCCTTGATCGATCCGGTGCGTTTCGCCTTTGCCCCGCGCTAGCGGACGACGAGCACCGGAAGCTTGGTATGGGCCAGCACTTCCGCGGTCTGGCTGCCGAGCAGCAACCGTGCCGCGCCGCGCCGGCCATGCGATGACATGACGATCAGGTCGCAGTCCTTCAGCCTGGCCGTCCTGACGATGGCCTCGGCGGGAAAGTCGTCGATCTCATGGACAAGGTCGACGACGATGCCATGCTCGGTGGCACGCTGCTCGATCGACTGGAAGCGCTTCTTCATGTCGTCGTCGATCTGCTGGTCGTAGCGGGCGACCGGATCGTCGACGCCACCCATCATGGCCGCGCGGGTCGCGGTCGGCCGCAGCGGTTCCGAAACGCTGAGCACCGTCACCTTCGCCTTCAGCGGGCCGGCAAGGGCCAGACCGTGTTCGACGCCCCTGGCCGCTAATTCCGAACCATCGGTCGCAATAAGGATATGCCTGTACATTTCACCCTCGCTTGACGTGTTTCCGGTGCATTTTCCGCGAAATCGGCGCGTTCCCGGTTCAGGGCTTCTCGACCCTCGCGACCTGATAGGTCCGCATGGTCCCGTCCTGCTTTATGGAGACATATTCGCCGGTTACGAAGCTTTCCTCTCCCAGCCGGAAGCCGATCTCGTCATCCACATCGCCTTCCTCATAGTCGAAATACCATTGGCCGCCCGGTTTGCGCCGCAAGCGGCCGATCCGCGCCTCACCTTTCTCGCCGAAACGCCGGACGCGGCAAAAGGCCTGGTGCGTCTTCCAGGTGGCGGTGTCGAGCCGTCCGCTCTCGTCGAGCGGCAGGAGCAGGTCGTAACCTTCGTCCGGCTCGCCCTGCGGATGAGCCGTGCTGCGCGCAAGAAGAAGCCGCACGTGGCGGAAGTTCGGTGTCAGGTCCTTCATTTCCGGCATTGTCGATCTCCTTATCGCCGTACAATGCAGGGCTGCGCGCGCCATGCTTTGATCGGCATCAAAGAAGCAGCACGGTCGGCAGGCAAACAGTGCCGCAGCACATCGAATCGGCAACCCGCCCTTCTTGACGGCCGAACGGTTCCCACTCCAACATCCGCGAAACCGGCCAAACCGGAGACAGCCAGTGACGATAAGAAACCTCGACCATGCCGTCCGTCCCCGATCGCTCGCGATCTTCGGTGCCTCGCAACGCGAGGGCTCCGTGGGCCACATCGTGCTGAAGAACATTCTCGACGGCGGTTTCGAGGGAGAGGTGTGGCCGGTCAATCCGAAATATGGCGAGGTCCAGGGCCTGCGCTGCTATCGCGACACAGCGCAACTTCCGGGCGCGCCGGACCTGGCAATCATCGCCACGCCGCCGGCGACGGTGCCCGGCATCGTCTCCGAACTCGGCGCCAGGGGCTGCCGGGCCGCCGTGATCATCACCGCAGGGCTGAACGACGGCAACGGTCTGAGGCAGGCGATGCTGGATGCGGCGAAACCGCATCTCCTGCGCATCATCGGCCCCAATACCGTGGGGCTGATGGTTCCGCCCGCCAAGCTCAATGCCGGCTTCGCCCATATGGCGGCCGCCGCCGGCAACATCGCGCTGCTGTCCCAATCGGGGGCCATCGCCACCTCGCTGATCGACTGGGCGGCCGAGAACGGCGTCGGCTTCTCGCATATCGTCTCGCTAGGGGACATGGCCGACGTCGATGTCGGCGACTGGCTGGACCTGCTGGCCGGCGATTCCAGGGCACGCGCCATCGTCGTCTATCTGGAGACCGTCACCAATCCGCGCAAGTTCATGTCGGCGGCGCGCGCGGCGGCCCGCATCAAGCCGGTCATCGCGGTCAAGGCCGGGCGCCACGCGGCGGCGGCCAAGGCAGCGGCTACCCATACGGGCGCGCTTTCCGGGGCCGACCGCGTGGTCGACGCCGCCCTTTCGCGAGCCGGCATATTGCGCGTCAACGGGCTGGGGGAACTGTTCGACGCGGCCGAGATCACCGCGCGCTTTCCACCCCTGCGGCAGGCCCGCATCGGCATCGTCACCAATGGCGGTGGGGCGGGCGTGCTGGCGGTCGACCAGATCGCCGAGGGCGGCGGCACGCTCGCCGAGTTGGCACCGGCCACGATTGCGCGGCTGGATGCGGCGCTGCCGTCGACATGGTCGCACGCCAATCCCGTGGACATCATCGGCGATGCGCCGCCCGAGCGCTACCGCGCCGCCGTCGAGGCCGTGGCAGCGGACGAGGGCGTCGATGTGCTCATGGTGCTCAACTGCCCGACCGGCCTTGCCTCGCCGGTCGATGCCGCCGCCGCCGTGGCGGGACTTGCCGAGCACGGACGCATCGCCGGCAAGCCGGTGCTTGCCTGCTGGCTGGGCGAACATACGGCGCGCGCGGCCCGCCACATCTTGCAGGAGGCCGGCATCGCCAGCTTCGAGACGCCTGCCCAGACGGCGCAGGCGGTGTCCTACCTTGCCGATTGGTCGCGGGCGCAGAAGGCGCTGATGCGCGTGCCGTCGAGCCGCAGCGAGGATGTGGCCGGCGACAGCGCCGCCGTGCACGCCGTGTTCCGCGCGGCTGCGGCGGAAGGCCGGCGCATGCTGACCGAGCCGGAAGCGAAGGCGGTTATCGCCGCCTACGGCATCGGCGTGCCGCAGACCATCGTCGCGCCTTCGCCGGCCGAGGCAGGCCAGGCCGCCGCGCAATTGCTGGAGACGTCGGCGAAATTGGTGGTGAAGCTGCTTTCCAAGGCGATCACCCACAAATCCGACGTCGGTGGCGTGGTCCTCGGCATCGAGACCGCAGGGCAGGCCGAGGAGGCCGCAAGCCGGATCGAAAGCCGCGTGCGCGCAAGCGCGCCGGAGGCGGACATCGAAGGCTATGCCGTGCAGCCCATGGTGGTGCGCAAGCACGCGCATGAACTGATCCTCGGCATGAGCCGCGATCCCATCTTTGGCCCGGTCGTCCTGTTCGGGGCAGGGGGCGTCGCCGTCGAGGTCATGGACGACACGGCGGTGGCGCTGCCGCCGCTCGACGACGTGCTCGCCGGCGACCTGATCGAGCGCACCCGAATCGGGCGGCTTCTGGCCGGCTTCCGCGACCGGCCGGCGGCGGACACCAAGGCCATCGCCGCCGCGCTCAACGGGCTGTCGCAGATGATCGTCGATTTCCCCTGCATCGTCTCGGTGGACATCAACCCGCTGCTGGCCGATGCGGAAGGAGCCGTCGCGCTCGATGCCCGCATCGAGATCGATCCGCAGGCGGTGGAGGAAGAGGGGCCCAACCCCGCCCTTGCCATCCGCCCCTATCCGGCCGGCTGGGAGAAGGAATTCACCGGCGGCGACGCGACCTACCATATAAGACCGATCAAGCCGGCAGACATCGAGCTTTACCCGGCCTTCCTCGCCCGGGTGTCGCCCGACGACATCAGGCTGCGCTTCCTCGCGCCGCGCAAGGATTTTCCCGACGAGATGCTCAAGCGTCTCACCCAGCTCGACTATGACCGGGACATGGCCTTTGTAGCGCTGGAAGCACAAAGCGGCGACCTCGCCGGCATCGGCCGCCTTTCCTGCGATCCCGACCGCACCAGAGGCGAATATGCGTTGCTGGTGCGCACCGACCTGCAGGGCCGCGGCATCGGCTGGCAGCTTCTGCGGCAGATCATCAGCTACGCGCAGGCGGAAGGCATCGCGCGCATCGAAGGCTTCGTGCTGTCGGACAATACGGCCATGCTGCAGATGTGCGCCGAGTTCGGTTTCTCGGTGACGCACCACACCGATCAGCCGGGCCTGATGCTGGTGGCGCTCGACCTTGCCTGAATAAGGGCCCGCTTTAGCGGGCCATCAGCACCGGAATGGGCGGATCCTCGATCATCGAGCTGGTGACGCCGCCGAAAATCCGCTGGCGCAATCTGGAATGGCCGTAGGCGCCCATGACCAGGAGCTCGGCGGCGGTATCTATCGCCTGCTGGCGCAGGACGGCGGCGACCGGCCGGTCCTGGCTCGGCAGCCGGTCCACGGTGACCTTGACGCCATGGCGGGCGAGATAGGTGGCGGCATCGGCCCCCGGTTCCGCGCCATGCTCGTCCTCGCTCTCGACCGGATCGACCAGCACCAGATGCACCTCCTCGGTCTTCACCAGCAGCGGCAGCGACGCGGCCAGGGCCTGGGAAGACTCAAGACGCGAATCCCAGGCGACCATGACCTGCCTGGGCTTCAAGGTGGGGGCAGCCCCCTGGGGAACCAACAGGAGCGACTTTCCCGAATGGAACAGCACACCTTCGATCACGTTGGTCTTCAGTTCTTCCGAGGACAGGCCTTCCGGCCCCAGAACCGTGAGGTCGGCATAGCGTGCCCGGCGGCCGATGGCCTCGTCGGCCCAAGCGATTTCCTGATACTCGCTGGAGACGTCCGACGAAACGGTCATCGAGGCAAGCAGGCCGGAGACGGTGTCGGTGCGCGCCTGCAGCCTTTCCAGATCGAGCTGCCTTTCCTGGAACCAGGCTTCCGAAACGACGGCGGCATAGGCGCCGATCGGCGGCGGAGCGGCCAGTCCGACGACGAACACGGCAAGATGCGCCCCGGCTTCTTCGCAAAGCGTTGCGGCGAGCTTCAGGTCGGCATCGCCGAGCCCGGGGGCTGTGACAGCTAGGATGGTCTTGAAGGTCATCGGGGCGTCCCCATGATGCGTTGAATGCTTCCTTGATAGCAGAAGCGAAGGGCCATTCCTTGCTTTGGGTCAAAATGCCTGCGTCGGCGATGATTGTTCCGCCCATTGAGGCAAATCAAAGCTGGCTGGCTGCATATGCGCGAATATGAGCAATGAACAATGTGTCCGCCTCAGCCCGAGAAAGAGAGTTCCGATGCAACTGCAGGCCTTGCTCCCGCTCGTCACCCATCCCGATCCCAACTCGGATATCGTCGCCGCACATGCCGTCGCGGTAGCGAACCTGATCCGCGCCGAGATCCATGCGCTGGCGATCAATGTCGACATACCGCCCGTTTCCAACGCGCTGTCACGCTTCCTCCTCGACGTGCCGGAGATGATCCGCGGTGCGGAGGCGCAAAGCCGCAAGCGCGGCGAGCACCTCCTGGCGCTCATCGAACAGGCGGCGACGCCCGCCGGCATAACCTCCAGAAAGAGTGCGATATCCGCGCCGCTGGCGTTGCTGGCGGAGACTGCGGCTATACAGGCACGCTATTTTGATCTGGCCCTCGTCGGCCTGGAAGCCGGCAACCAGACATCGCGGGCAACCGCCGAGGCCGTCATCTTCGGCTCCGGGCGACCGTCCGTGCTGCTTCCCGAGCTTTGCGACATCGGGGCGATGGATCATGTGGCCATCGCCTGGGACGGCAGCCGCGTCGCGGCCCGCGCGGTGGGTGACGCATTGCCTTTCCTGCAACGCGCCGATCGCGTCTCGGTCCTGACCGTCGTCGATGAAAAGCCGCTGAAGGAGAGGGATGCCGGCGAACGGCTGGTCGAGGGCCTGCGCAGCCGTGGCCTCGATGCCGAGACGGTCGCCCTCCGTTCGGAGGATTGCCCGATCGCGGCAACGCTCCAGCAGCGCGCCATCGAGCGCGGGGCGGGCCTGCTCGTCATGGGCGGCTACGGGCATTCGCGGGTGCGCGACTTCGTGCTCGGCGGCGCGACCAACGGCGTCCTCAACGATCCGCTGATGCCCATCCTGATCTCGCATTGAGTGTTTCAGCCCGTGGCCGGGAGGTACGTAGACCCTGCCGGCCACGACCTTCGGTCGGCTTCGTGGCTCAGACAGCCTCGGCGATGGCCTGTGCGGCTGCATCGAGCCCGCCCGTTCCGTGCGGGATGCCAAGGGAGCGCATGCCCGCTTCCAGCGCGGCAAGGACACCGAGCGTCATGTGCGCATTGACATAGCCCATGTGGGCGATGCGCAGATAGTCGCCATAGGCCGGGTCGGTGGGGGCAGCCATGCCAAGTCCGATGCCCAGCGTGACACCGGCCTTCTTCTCCAGCCATTCGCGCAGGCGAACCGCGCCGCCATTGCCGATGCGCGCACCGGTTACCGAATGCGAACGCAACGACCTGTCCCCGACGTTGAGCGCAATGTCGCCGTTCCGGGACCAGGCTTCGAAGGTGGCCCAGACGCAGGATGCCAGCGCCGCGTGACGCGCCCACGCCGCCTCCAGCCCTTCCTCGTCGAGCAGCATGGCCAGCGCCTCGCGCAGGCCGTAGAGGTGGTGGGTGGGAGCGGTTCCGCCGAAATAGCGATAGAACTCCGTGCTCTGGCTGCGCAGCTTCCAATCCCAGTAGGGCGTCACCAGACCGGACCCTTCGGAAGCCGCCAGCGCCTTGTCCGAGAACCACAGGAAGCTGAGGCCGGGCGATGTCATCAGCCCTTTCTGGCTGGCGCCGATCAGCACGTCGATGCCCCAGTCGTCGAAATGGAGCGGGTCGCAGCCGAGCGACGCGATGGCGTCCACGACCAACAGGGCAGGATGCCCCGCCGCATCCATCGCCTTGCGCACCGCCGCGATGTCGTTGCGGATGGTGGTCGCCGTGTCGGTGTGGGTGACGAACACGGCCTTGATGCGGTGCGCATCGTCGGCCCGCAGGGCTTCCTCGATGCGGGCCGGCTGGAGCGGCTGTGTGCCGAAGTCGATCACCTCGACATCGACTCCCATGTTCTTCGCGCTCAGCGCCCAGGTGTTCCCGAAATGCCCGGTGACGGCGGACAGGATCCTGTCGCCGCGCGAGAACAGGTTGGCATTGGCCGCTTCCCAGGCGCCGTGGCCATTGGCGATGTAGATGGCGACATTCGCCGCCTCGGTTCGCGCAACGCGTCGCAGGTCGCGCACCAGACCCGGCATCATCTCCACCAGCTCGCCCTGATAGATGTTGGGCGCCGCGCGATGCATCGCGCCCAGCACCCTGTCGGGAATGACCGAAGGGCCAGGGATGGCCAGATAGTGACGACCGGATGCGAGGCTCATGGGAATTCCCGAAGCTGGAACAGAGGTAACGGGCGGCGAGGGGGAACCCGTCGTCGCCCGAAGCATATCATTGCCTAGCGCGATGAAATCCCGCCTGGAATACGCCAGCCGGACATCCGCCTCGGGCCAGGATCAGCCCAGGATCCATTCCTCGAACCGCTCGGCCAGTTCGGCCGGCTCGATCCCGAAGTTCTCGATGTCCTGCGAAACCACGAGATCGGCATAGCGCGTGTTGGTGGGCATGCGCTTGGCCTGCGCGGGCTCGATCAGTTTGAGGGCGGCCGGGTTCAGCGGCCCGTCCTGTTGCGCCGTAACAAATCCGGCAAGCGGCCCGGCCGAGGTCGCAAACTTCACGAATTGCCTGGCCGCATCGCCGTTCGGCGTGTTCCTGGCCACCACCCAATAGGCCTTGTCGAGGATACACTCGTTCCAGGTCATGGCGACGGGGGAGCCGGCATCCTGCGCGGCGAAATAGCGGGAATTCCAGATGCCGATCATGTCGACCTCGCCGTCACGCAGGATTTGCGCCGACTGCTCGCCTGCCGTCCACCACACGACGACGTGCTTCTTGATGCGGTCGAGCGAGGCAAAGGCGCGGTCCACGTCCAGCGGATAGAGATCCTTCTTGTCGACGCCATCCGCGAGGAGGGCGATGGGCAGCACGCGGGCCGGATAGCGTTGCAGCGAACGCGAGCCCGGAAAGCGCTCGACATCCCAGAAATCAGCCCAGCTTTTGGGCTCGTTGCCGTATTTGTCAGAGCGCCAGGCCATCAGGGTGCCGAAAGCGTGCGAGCCGACGCCGTTCTGCAGCAGGCCGCCGGGATACGGCTCCTCCAGATCCTCCAGCAGGCCGCTCTGGTTGGCGCGCAGCAGCTCGGCCGCTCCCAGCGTGGTCACGTCGAATTCATAGACACCGGTCTTCACCTGTGCCGCCAGCTTGGCGAAGGAAACGGGCGAAACCGTCTCGATCCCGATGCCGGTCTCGACGGTGAACGGATCGAAGAGATTGGCGCGGGCGGCATCCAGCCATGAGCCGCCCCAGGAATTGACCGAAATGCTCCTGGTCTCGGCGCGGACCATGGCCGGCATGGCAAGCCCGCCGGCGAGCATTGCCGAGCCGATCAGGAAGTGGCGGCGATCGGTTTTGTGTTTCAGGGATTGTTCCAACATGATGTTCCTCCCGGTTGCGAATTGAAGTGCAGTCGCTTGCGCCAACGCCCGTTGCGCGATGGACTGCGGTCGGTTGGTGAAGCTTCGCTGGCCGTTTCCGCGGGTCTGGGAAACGGGTCCGCACCTGGCTGCGGCGATGCGCGCCTAGGAAACGGCGCAGATCATGATCATCTCCACCTTCAGTGCAGGGCTTGCCAGCGCCCCGCTGAAGCAGGCACGGGCAGGCGGCCTGATGTCGCCGACCCAGCCGTCCCACACCGCGTTCATTTCGGCATAGCCGGCCATGTCCGCGAGGATGATCGCGACGAACAGGATCTGGCCCTTGCCGCTGCCGATTTCGGCAAGGCGGGCCTCGGCCTTGGCCAGGAGCTGGGCGGTCTGCTCTGCCACGCTCAATGACGCATCGTAGGGCGCCTGCGGGGTGACGGCGAAATAGCCGGTTCCGTTGTGTACGGTGGCGAGGCTGGCACGCTGGCCGACACCAAAGCGGGTGACGAGATCGGCGAGTGCGGCACTCTCGTTGGGCAAGGTCATGTCGGTCTCCGTGGGCGTCACTTTGCGATCAGATAGACGGAGTCGCGCAGCCAGCTTATGCAGCACTCCTCGTTTTCCTGGATGATCACCACGTCGGCGCCGAGCACCCGTACGCGCATGGCCTGCTCGCCGACCTTGCCGACCACCAATGCATTGTCGCCGTAGTTGACGATGGTCTCGACCTTCATGCGCACATTGTGCCGGCCTTCGACCGGGTTGCGCGAAAGCTTGATGTGCTCGGGCCGGATCATCAGCGTCGCATCAGCTCCGGTCGCGGCGCGGTCGCTCCCGGCATATTCGATCGCGCCGATGGCCGGGGCGTGGGCCTCGCCCTTCGCGGCGTCGGTGATCTTGACGTCGATCAGGTTGCTTTCGCCGATGAATCCGGCAACGAAGCGCGTCTGCGGTCTGTGGTAGAGTTCCAGCGGCGTCGCGACCTGCTGGATATGACCCTTCTCGAACACCACGATGCGATCCGACATCGACATAGCCTCGGTCTGGTCGTGGGTGACGAAGATGGTGGTGACGCCGAGCGCGCGCTGGATGCGCTTGATCTCGATCTGCATCTGCTCGCGCAGGTTCTTATCGAGGGCGCCAAGCGGCTCGTCGAGCAGCAGAAGCGACGGCTTGAAGACCAGCGCGCGCGCCAGCGCCACGCGCTGCTGCTGGCCGCCGGAAAGCTCCCTGGGGTAGCGATGACCGAAACCCTTGAGGCCGACCAGTTCCAGCATCTCCTCGGCCTGGCGCAGGCCCTCGGCCTTGCTCACGCCGCGCATCTGCAAGGGGAAATAGACGTTCTGCGCCGCCGTCTTGTGCGGAAACAGGCCGTAGTTCTGGAACACGATGCCGATGTTGCGCTGGTGCGGCGCAAGGCCGAACAGCGACCTGTTCTCGATCTCCACCTGTCCCAAGGTGGCCGTCTCGAAGCCGGCGATGATCATCAGCGTCGTCGTCTTGCCCGAGCCGCTGGGGCCGAGGAAGGTGACGAACTCGCCCTTGGCGATGTCGAGGTCGACCCCCTGAAGGGCGTTGAACTCGCCATAGGATTTGGAGATGCCGGTCAGTTTCAGATAGCTCATGGAAACTCCTGTGGCAGCGCGGTCAGGCGCGCCGGATTGGTCAGGCGGCGCCGAGGCGTGCCCGTCTGTTGCGGATGCGTGCGACCACCAGCGGTGCGGTCACGCCGACGATCACGGCCACGAACAGAAGCGTCGAAATCACGGCGATGACCGGGTCGGCTTCCTGCCGGATGCTGTCGAACATCTTGCGCGGCAGCGTCTCGGCATCGCGGCCTGATATGAAGATGGCCACCACCGTCTCGTCGAAGGACTGGATGAAGGCGAACAGCGCGCTGATGATCAGGCCGGGCCGCAGGATCGGCAGCGTGACATGGATGAAGGTGCGCGTCGGGCTGGCGCCGAGGCTGAGCGCGGCGCGCTCCAGCGTCCGGTCGAAGCCCTTGAGGTTGGCCGACAGCACGAGAAAGGCGATCGGAACGGACAGGCAGGTGTGGGCGAGGATGACGCCCAGATGCGTGTGCACGATGCCGAAGCTGCCGAAATAGGAATAGTAGCCCACCGCCATGACGATATGCGGCACCGCCAGCGGCATCAGCATCATCAGGTCGGCGATGCCCTTGCCGCGAAACCGGTGGCGCACCAGCGCGAAGGTCGCCGGCACCACCAGCACCATGGTCAACACTGTCGTGGCGCTGGCGATGAGGATGCTGTTCCAGGTCGGCCGCAGCCAGTTCCAGTCGCTGAAATAGGCCTGGTAGTAGCCCAGCCAGTAACCGGGCGGCGGGAATTGCAGCGAGCGCGCATTCGAAAACGACATCGGAATGACGATCACCAGCGGGGCGGCGATGAAGATCACCACCACGATGCCGAGCCAGCGCAGGAAGCGGTTCATGGTCAACCCCAGAGTTTGTCGAGGCCGAAGCGGCGGTGATAGATGGTGAGGATCACCAGCGTCACGACCAGCAGCACCATGGCCATGGCCGAACCCATGCCGAAGGCAAGGAATTCGTCGATCTGGTTGCCGATCAGCCCGGCCACCATCTGCTCGCGTGGTGAGCCGAGCAGCACCGGCGTGACGTAGAAGCCGAGGCAGATCACGAACACCAGCACCGAGCCGTTGGCGATGCCCGGCGCCGTCAGCGGCAGGTAGACGTGGCGAAACAGCGCGAAGCCCTTCGCGCCGAGGCTCTCGGCCGAGCGGATCAGCACCGGGTCGATCTTGCGCATCACCGAATAGATGTTCATCACCATGTAGGGGGCGAGGATGTGCACCATCGCCAGCGTCGACGAAAAGCGCGTGAACAGGAGCTGCGGCGGCTGTTGCACGCCCAGCGTCTGCAACAGCCAGATCACCGGTCCGTTGTTGCCGAGCAGGACCATCCAGGCATAGGTGCGTACCAGAAAGCTGGTCCAGAAGCTCATGGTCACCAGAAGCAGGATCAGTGTCGCGGTGCGCGGCTTGCTGCTGGCCATCAGATAGGCCAGCGGATAGCCGACCAGCAGGCAGGCGAACGTGACGACCGCCGCCGTGGCGAAGGTATTGAGGAACACACGCAGATAGAGCGAGCCCGTCAGCACCCGCTGGTAGTTGGCCAGCGTCGGCCGCGGCTCGGTCACGCTCATGATCGCCACGTCGGCCAGCGGAACGAGGAAGAACACGGCCATGTAGAGGGCCAGCGGCGCCAAAAGCAGCCAGGGCCACAGGTCCTTTCGTTCCATCAGTTTCGCGATGCCATTTTCCATCGCACACCCCTTAGAGATAGGCCGATGCCATGTGCGGCTCCGGCCACGGTCATCTGGCGCGACACGGCCGCGCCGCGTCGGACAAGGTTTAGCTGGCCACCCATTCCTCGAAGCGTTCGGCGACTTCGGCCGTATCGGCGCCGAAGTTCTTCATGTCCTGCTCGAAGGTCTGGGAATAGTTTTCCGGTGCGGTCGGCATGCGCCTGGCGTCTTCTGCCGGCACGAACTCGATCGCGGCGGGATTGAGCGGACCGTAGTCGGCCTGCGCGGCAAAACCGGCCAGCGGTTTGGGCGAGGTGGCGAACTTGACGAAGGCCTTGGCCGCCTCGGCGTTCGGCGTGCCCTTGGCCACGACCCAATAGGCGCGGTCGATCTCGCCCTGGTTCCATGCCATGGCAACAGGCGCGCCGGCCTTCTGCGCCTCGTAGAAGCGGCCGTGCCAGATGCCGATCAGATCGACCTCGCCGTCGCGCAGGATTTGCGTCGACTGTGCGCCGGCTGTCCACCACACCCGGATATGGTCCTTGATGCGGTCGAGCGAGGCGAAGGCGCGGTCGATGTCGAGCGGATAGAGATCCTTCACCGCCACGCCGTCGGCCAGCAGCGCGATCGGCAGCACGCGCGCGGCATAGCGCTGCATCGAGCGCGCGCCGGGAAAGCGCTCGACATCCCAGAACTCGGCCCAGTTCTGCGGACCTTTCTCGAACTTGTCGGTGCGCCATGCCATCACGGTCGCAAAGGCATGCGAG
Source organism: Aquamicrobium terrae (assembly GCF_040545735.1). Classification (GTDB taxonomy): domain Bacteria; phylum Pseudomonadota; class Alphaproteobacteria; order Rhizobiales; family Rhizobiaceae; genus Mesorhizobium; species Mesorhizobium terrae_A. The sequence continues at coordinate 67,691 of NZ_JBEPML010000008.1, read as the reverse complement.
GCAACGCCGTTCTCGAACAGGCCGCCCGGATAGGGTTCCTTCAGCGTCTCGATGATGCCTGCCTGGTTGGCGCGCACGAGCTCTCCGCCGCCGAGGGTAGTGATATCAAACTCATAGGTTCCGGTGTTCACCTGCTGCGCGAGCTTGGCGAAGGAAACCGGCGAGAGCGTTCGTATCTCGGTGCCGGTCTCCTTGGTGAACGGATCGAAGAGGTTGGCACGGGCGGCATCTTCCCAGGGGCCGCCCCAAGTGTTGATGTAGAGCGGTGCCGCCTGGGCCCGTGCGATGTAGGGCATCGCCAGGGCCGCCGCCATCGCGCCGCCGGCGCCCTTGATGAAGCTGCGGCGGTTGGGCTTCAGAATGCTCGTGAATGTGCCGTCGGTCATGCCGATCTCCTCCTCATGAACCTCTTACTGCTTGCGGAAGGTTGCCTCGTAGAGTCGCAGCCAGTTGCCGTGGGTGATCTTGGCGATTTCCCTGTCCGAGAAGCCGACGGCGCGCAGGCCGCCGGGGACGACGTTCAGGTCCTCGACCTTCTGGAACCAGTCCGGGGGCGGGGCCTTGAGCGGCCGTCCGGCGGCGCTGGCGCCGTAGTCGACGCCGCGCGTCCAGCGGCCCTGGCGCATCCAGGCATAGTCGGGCGCGGTGAAGTTGTGGCTGCGGTCGGTGCCGATGGCGACCGAGTCGATGCCGGCGATCTCGACCGTGCGGGCGACCATGGTGCACCAGGCCTCGATGGACCTGCAGTAGTCGTCGCCGGTGATGTTGCGATAGGCCGCACAGCCGATGACGCCGCCAGTCTGGCCGAGCGCCTTCAGCACGTCATCGGACTTGTTACGCTTGTGGTCGAACAGCGAGCGCGCATTGGCATGGGTGACGGCGATGGGCCTGGACGAGGCCTCGATAGCATCGAGCGTGGAGCGGTCGCCGACATGGCTGCAATCGACCAGGATACCGGCCGCGTTCATCTCGCGCACCACTTCCTTGCCGAAGCGGGCGAGGCCGGAATCCTCGGCCTCATAGCAGCTTCCGGCAAGCTCGTTCTGGTTGTTATAGGTGAGCTGGACGACACGCACCCCAAGCTCCGCGAACAACTCGACGAAACGGATGCGGCCTTCGAACAGATTGGCGTTCTGGTAGCCGAGAATGACGGCAACCTTGCCCGAGCGGCCGATGCGGTCGACGGCATCGGCGGTGGTGGCGATCTCGGCCACGTCCGCATTCTCGCGCACCAGATCGCGCCAGCGGCCCAGCGAGTCTAGCGATTCCACCGCGCCTTCCCAGAAGCCGCAGGTGACGACCACGCCGCCGACGCCGGCCTTCTGAAGCGACTGAAAGGCCTCCCGGTCGAAATGACCGCACTGCAAACCGTCGATGATCATGAATTCGTGCCTTCCGTCCGGGATTCGAGCGAGCGCGGCGTCAACAGGAAGCTGACGTCGGTTTCGTCGTCATTGTCCTTGCGCCCGATGACCGTGCCGTCGGGATTGACGATCATGGGGCCGGCATGGCGGCGCGAAACGACGCTGTCGGGCGCCAGCGCCTGCTTGGCCATGCGGTAGATGCGCCACCACAGCCCGGCTTCGATCTGCAAGCCGTTTTCCAGCACGTCCCACAGCAAGGGATCGTCGTTCCTGACATCGCCCGTGAGCGGCCGCGGCCTGGCTCGCAGCGTGACCTCCGTGCCGTTTTCGAAAGTCACGGCAAGGCCGGTGCGATTGCCGAGCCCTGTCGCGACCGCCAGTTCGTCCGGGTCGATGGTGTTGACGATCGCAATCTCGGCTTCGCCGAAGCGCGCGACGAGTTCGCCGAGCAGGTCGATCAGCGCCGGCAGGATGAACCATGCATGCTGGCCGCCACCGTCGAAGCGCAGGGCGCTGCCCTGTTCGGACAGCACCGAGGCTTTTTCCGGCCGGGCGCCGTGTAGGCTGTCGAAACGCTCTTCCAGCAGCGCGAAGCCGCCAAGGCCGAGCTTTTGCGAATACATCACCATGTCCTGTACGGCGAGGAAGAAGCCCTTGGGCTGCCCGGTCATGGAAAAGATGCGCTCGGACATCAGGCGCATTTCCCGGGGCATGACGCGCAGGAATTGCCGGGGGGAAGATGCGTTCATTGAACAGGCTCCGCGGGATAGAACCATGTGGCGGAATAGCCGGAGCGGATGTCGTTCGGGGTCGGCGCGCCGTGATAGAGCACGCCGCGCAGGTTGCGGTTGAGAAAGTCGCGGGTCTTGTCGATGCCGTGGATGCCGCAATTCATCAGCCGCACGAGGTCGATGGGGATGAAGCGCTCCGCATTGATGTTGGCGTGCGGCGTGTGGTAGGCGCGCCCGCGCAAACCCTGGATGCGCGCAACCAGATAGCGATGCTGCGGGTGTTTCAGCAGGAAGCGCGCCACGGTCGTGCCGGGGGCTTCGGCTCCGATATCGGCCATGAGAGACTGCACGCCGCCGCAGATATCGAGACCGAGATCGAGGGCTTCGGGCACTTCGTCACGCGCCCCGCGGCGTGGCTCCTCCGCGGTCTCCGACTTGTACCAGACATATTTGTAGGCGTCCGGCGAGGCCATGTCGGTGGCCAGGGCCCAGTCATAGTCCTTGCGAACAAGCTCGGCGAGGCTGTCAACCGTTTCGGCGGGCGAGACACTGAATTCGTCGGGCGCATCGATCGCCGCGAACAGGGCATCCGCTTCCTCCGGCAGCAATTCGATCAGCAGCGACAGCAGCGTCTCGACGGATTCGGGCTTCAGCGTCTCCTCGCAGCGACGCACCAGCACGTCGAGAGGATAGGCGTGCTTCTCCCCGTCCAATGTTCCGTGCGCGAGCAGTTCGGAAAGCGCATCGGCAACCTGGTTCAGATCGGCGGCCACCTCGTCGCTGGACGTGAAGGTTTCGTAAACCATGCGGTCCTGCTTGCGGAAGGTGATTGCGGTGCGCACGAGGTCGAGCAGGTGCCGGATGCGTGCATCGCCCGCTTCCACCTCAAGGCCACGGATCCTGGCGATGATGGTCTCGCGCGCCTCCAGCCACTGGTCGACAAGGCGCGGATGGCGATGGATGAAGAAGATCAGGCCAAGCGCCGAGCCGTTGCCGACGCCGAGATAGCGCCGGATTGCCGGATCGAGCGACACGGCCTTGCCCGATTTCAGGCGGGCGAGGTGCTCCACCAGGTCGCAGGAATATTCGCGCATCATGTAGGCGGTCAGCAACTGCGCCTGCAGCACGCCGCCGAGCGGATGGTCGGGGCCGAGCGAGGGAAAGGAGCGGGTGCCGAAGGTGCCGTTGCCGTCGAGGCCGGTGTTGCGCATCAGGTAGCAGGCCCGGGAGAGATCGTCGACCGAAGGCTGCCGGCCAGCGGCCAGCGCCTCCAGCGTCTGGTCGAACACGCGCATCGAGCGGTTGGAGCGGCACCAGATCAGCGTATTGGGCGTGGCCCGGCCGGTGTAGAGCTTGGGCAGTTCTTCCTGTGCCGACCGGATATCGGCCTCGGTCGCCGCGCCTTCGATCAGCGCACCCATCATGTCCCAGGCCTGGCCGATGATGCGGCCGGTGCGTGCCGTGCGGCTCGGCGGGCGCGAGAAGCCGATGAAGCTGAACTCCATCGTCGGCGCCTTGATCGAATAGACCACCACGCCTTCGGAATCGGCGTTCACGTCGAAGCGCTGGATGGAAATGTCCCAGCGTTCGCGCAACATCTTGTTCATGAAGGCGCGGGAGCCGCTGAGGCGCGACGGCTGGATGGCGGCGAGGCTTTCCGGCCGCATTACCTGCGCTCCGGGGCGCAGGCCCGGGACGGGCGGCTGGATATGTTGCGGATCGTGCGGCGCGATTGTCATCTCACCGATGGTCCCCCTTGCTGGATGCTGGTGATTTCGGCTGCCGCATCGAGCAGCGGCTGCCTGAATTTCTCGAGCTCGAACCGCGTCTCCGGCATGACGAGCGACAGCGTTGCAAAGCACTTGCCGTGGATGTCGAAGATCGGCGCGGCAATGGCGACGACGCCGCTGTGCGTATAGCCGCTGGAGATGGCATAGCCCTTGGCGCGGGCTTCGAAGAGAACGTCTTCGGACGCCAGTTTCGCGCCGCTTTCATGCAGGCGGGCCAGCGTGCTCTGGTTGGCGAAGGCGGTGAGGATGCGGCCCGAGGCCGACCCTTCCAGCTCGAAGGTGGTGCCGATCTTCTGCTCGGCGCGCAGCAGGCTTTCCGAATCCACGCGCGCCACGACGAAGGGTACGCCCCGGTCGAGCACCGCGACGGAGGCGGTCTCCTTCACCTTGTGGACCAGCGCTTCCAGTACCGGCTGCACGCGCGCGCCGAGATCTGCCTGTTCGAGCGCTGCGGCGGCGAAACGGCAGGCATGCATGGAAAGGCGGTAGCGCATGTCCTCGTCCTGCTCGACCCAGCCGGCCTCGATGAGGGTAAGCAGCCGTTGATAGGCGGTGGGGCGCGACAGGCTCATGGCGGCCGCCACCTCAGGCAGGCGCATGCCGCGCGGGCTGGATGCGAGCGCGTCGAGCACCGCCAATGTCTTGATGACGGTGGAAAGCGGCCGCACGCCACTTTGCTCTTGTATTCTATTAGAATATTTCGTATCCATGATGAATATATTTCTATTCGTTGTTATGTCTGTCAACAGTCACGGCGGCGGTATGGCCGGTTCGCCTATGCCGTTTCGAGGGCATCCGATTGGAATCCCTTGCGATAATTTTTTGCTGGAAGAGCGGATCACAGGCTTCGGCACCCTGAATTTCGGATGGAATAATATCCAGATTGAATATTTTCGGTCTGAGTATTGAACGATCGGCGATCCGGCGGTGTGCCGTCCAGACAGGAGACGACGTCCCGAAATCCCGTTGAAGGCTTGTCCCAGCCATCCAGTTTGCATGGATCGATTGGTCCTGGACCGGAAAGTATCTTGTCCAGATATTGCTCAAAATATTGAGCGATGATAGCCATGTAAGGGATAGACGTTTTCCCGAGGACCCTCATGACCATCGCAGAAAGCTTGCAGGCCCGCCAGAAAGCCGCCGTCGCCCCCGGCGTCGGCACGCGCGCCATCTTCGCCGATCGTGCCGAAAACGCCGAATTGTGGGATGTGGACGGCAAGCGCTACATCGATTTCGCGTCCGGCATCGCTGTCAACAACACCGGCCATCGCCATCCCAAGGTGATGCAGGCCGTTCAGGAGCAGGCGCTGCGCTTTACGCACACCTGTTTCCATGTCGCGCCCTATGAGGGCTATGTGCGCCTTGCCGAACGGCTGAACGCCATTGCCCCTACCGGTGCCGAAAACCGCACCATGCTGGTCAGCACCGGCGCCGAGGCTGTCGAGAACGCGGTGAAGATCGCGCGCGCCTATACGAAGCGCTCCGGCATCATCGCCTTTTCCGGCGCCTTCCACGGCCGCACCATGCTGGGCATGGCGCTGACCGGCAAGGTTGCCCCTTACAAGAAGAATTTCGGCCCGTTCCCGGCCGAGATCTATCATGCGCCGTTCCCGAATGACTATCTCGGCTTGTCGGTGGATCAGGCCATCGAGGGCCTGGAGCGCCTGTTTACCTCCGATGTCGATCCCGAGCGCATCGCCGCCTTCATCATCGAGCCGGTTCAGGGTGAGGGCGGCTTCAACGTCGCGCCGAAGGAATTCCTGGTGCGGCTGCGCGAGATCGCGGACCGCCACGGCATTCTAATGATCGCCGACGAGGTGCAGGCCGGCATGGCGCGCACCGGCAAGATGTTCGGCTTCGAGCACAGCGGCGTGAAGCCGGACCTGGTCACCATGGCCAAGGGCCTTGCCGGCGGCTTCCCGCTGTCGGCCGTCACCGGCCGCGCCGAAGTGATGAGCGCGGCGCATGCGGGCGGTCTCGGCGGCACCTATGGCGGCAATCCGCTGGCCGTCGCGGCGGCCAACGCCGTGCTCGACGTGATCGAGGAGGAGAAGCTTTGCGAACGCGCCGCCAAGGTCGGCGCACGCATGACCGCGCGTCTCACTGCGCTGGCCGAACGCCAGGGCATGGAGCGCATCGGCGATGTGCGCGGCCTCGGCGCCATGGTGGCCTTCGAACTGGTCGAGGACCGGCAGTCGAAAAAGGCCGCGCCGGAAATCACCAGCCGCATCGTGGCGGAGGCCGAGCAGCGCGGACTTATCCTGCTGTCGTGCGGCACGCGCGCCAATGTCGTCCGGCTTCTGGCACCCCTCACGATCGGCGAGGACACGCTGGAGGAAGGTCTCGACATTCTCGAGGCCTCCATAGAGGCGGCATTCTCGGCCGTGGCCTGAAGCCTCGCGGGCTGGTTTCCGGCCCGCTCCTCAACCTTTCCTTCCGGCGGCGGTCCGCGCCGCCGGTTCTTTATTTCTAGCTGCTTTGAAAAGGTATGACATGAACGGCGCCGATATGCTTTGCGACGTGTTGCTGACCAATGGCGTCGATGTCTGTTTTGCCAATCCCGGCACCTCCGAAATGCATTTCGTCGCGGCGCTCGACCGCAAGCCGCAGATGCGCTGCGTGCTGGGATTGTCGGAAGGCGTGGTGACTGGAGCCGCCGACGGCTATGCGCGCATGGCCGACAAGCCGGCGGCCACGCTTCTGCACACCGGGCCTGGCCTGGCCAACGGGCTTGCCAATCTGCACAATGCCCGTCGTGCCCGCACGCCCATGGTCAATGTGGTGGGCGACCATGCCACCTATCATCTGCAACATGATGCGCCGCTGACCAGCGACATCGAAGGCCTCGCCCGGCCCATGTCGCACTGGGTGGGCCGCATCGCCGGTCCGACCGATGTGCGCGCCAAGACGGAAGAAGCCTATGTCGAGGCGCTGATGCGCCGCGGCGTCTCGACCCTGATCCTGCCGGCCGACGCGGCGTGGGGCGAAGTCCGGCCCGAGACGCATTCGCCGGCAGCGCTGCCGGCACGGCCCGCGATTTCCACCGATGCGCTGGCGGCCGCCGCGGCGGCGCTGCGTGGCAGCAGGCGCGCCGTCATCATCCTCGCCGGACGGGCCCTGCGCGCCGATGCGCTGGAAGCTGCCGGCCGCATTTCCGCCGCCACCGGCGCGGCGCTGTTTTCCCAGACCTCCGACCGCACCGAGCGCGGCGCCGGGCGGGTCGCCGCACAACCCGTGCCCTACAATGTCGACCAGGCTGTACAGGCCCTGCGGGAGTTCGAGGTGGCGATCTGCATCGGGGGCCGGCAGCCGGTGGGCTTCTTCGCCTATCCCGGCAAGCCCAGCACCATGTTGCCGCCGGAATGCGAGGTCATCCAACTGGCCGGCCATGAAAACGACCTTGCCGAGGCCCTGCGTGCGCTGGCCGCGGAAATCGGCGTGCGGCAGGATGCGCCCTTCGTGCCCAATCGTTTCACGCAGCGCGAGATCGCGGCGCCCACGGGCCCCCTCAACGCCGACAGCATTTCCGTTGCCGTGGCGCGCGCCCTGCCGGAAGGCGCGATCATCTGCGAAGAGTCGATCACCTCGGGCGGCCGGCTGACGGCGCTGTCGCCGGGCCTTGTCCCGCACGATCACATCCCGCTCACCGGAGGGGCCATCGGCGAGGGCATCCCCCTGGCGGTGGGCGCGGGCATCGCCTGCCCGGACCGCAAGGTGGTGGCCATGCAGGCGGACGGCAGCGGCATGTACACGGTGCAGGGCCTGTGGACGCAGGCGCGCGAAAACCTCGACGTGGTGACCGTCATCCTCGCCAACCGCGCCTATGCCATCCTGCAAGGCGAGATGCGCAATGTCGGGGTCAACGATTTCGGCCGCAACGCCCGGCGCATGCTCGACCTCGATTCACCGGAGCTGGACTGGTGCTCGCTGGCGCGCGGCCTGGGGGTGGACGCCGCCCGTGCCGACACGATGGAGCAGTTCACCGACCTGTTCGAGGCGGCGGTCTCGCGCAAGGGGCCCTTCCTGATCGAGGCGCGTATCTAGAGGTTTCAGGCTCGGCAGGAGCAGGCGTTTCGACTTCTTGGGACGCGTCGTGGATCAGGCCCGGCGCATGATTGCGGAGGGCTCGGCGTGCCGCAATGCCCTCAGCGGCACCGAGGGCTGTCCTTGGGAGAAACGATTGGATTTGCCACGCGCAGCCAGTCCAAGCTCCGCGCATGAACGAAAGCCTGCTGCACCGTGTGCAACCGCGAAGCGTTGCCCCGCCCCAGAAGAGTTCCAACCAGACCCAGGGGCCCGGCTGGGCCATCGCCTCATTCGGCCGTCGTCGGCAGATCATCCTTGTTGCTGCCATGACGGGTGTCGCCGCACCTGTGCTGATCGCGGTCCTACCGACCCCGATGGCCATCGCCGCGACGCTTGGCGTCTTCTGCATCGGGATGTGGTCGACAGGGGCGGTGCCCGAATATTGGCCTGCGCTCGCGTTCTTCGCGGCAGCCATCATCCTGCGGGCCGCACCGACCGAAACCGTTCTTTCAGGGTTCCACTCGTCGACGTTCTGGCTCCTGTTCGGCGGCATGGTGCTGGGACATTCGATCCGCCACACGGGCCTCGGCCAGCGCGCGGCAGGGCTTCTCGCCGGGCTGCTCGGCCGGCGCTATGCCGGCGTGATAGCCGGAACGGTGTTGTTCAGCCTGGCGCTGGCCTTCATCATGCCCTCGTCAATGGGGCGCATCGTGCTTCTGGTACCCATCGTCGCCTCGCTGGCGGATCGCATGGGCTATGGCGAGCGCTCCAACGGCAGAACCGGCATGCTGGTCGCGGCCGCCTTCGCCACATGCCTGCCGGCCTACGCGATCCTGCCCGCCAACACGCCCAACATGATCCTCGCCGGTGCTGCCGAAGGCCTCTATGGCCATCGCATCAGCTACTGGAATTACCTGTTGCTGCATTTCCCGGTCCTCGGCGCGGCCAAGGCGGCGCTACTCGCCGTGCTTGTCCTGTGGATGTTTCCCGACCGCGATCCGGTCCGCAACGCGGCGGCGGAAGGTCCGTCCCCGCCGATCAGCCGTTCGGAACGCCATTTGATCGTCGTTCTGGGGCTGTGCCTGATTCTCTGGCTGACCGACGGGCTTCACCATGTGTCGCCGGGATGGGTGGCGCTTGCCGCGGCGCTCTATTGCCTGTGGCCGCGCTCCGGCCTCGCTGCGGACAACTGCATCAACCAGGAAATCAATTACGCGACATTGTTGTTCGTCGCCGGCATCCTCGGCCTCGGGGCCGTCACCTCCTCGACCGGACTGGGATCGACGATCGTCGACAGCCTGAGCGAACATGCGCGGCTCGAATCCGACAGGCCGGTTCGGAACGTCGCCGCACTGACCATCATCGCCACTGCGGTCGCGCTCGTCACCAATCTGCCCGGCGTGCCGGCCGTCATGACCCCGGGAGCGGAGAGCCTGGCCGTCGCCACAGGTCTGCCGCTGGCCACGGTGCTGATGACCCAGGTGCTTGCCTTTTCGAACATCCTGCTCCCGTATCAGGCGCCGCCCCTGGTCTCGGCGGTGCAGATCGCCAAACTGCCGGTCGGCGCCGTCACCCGGCTTTGCATGATATTGTTCGCGGCAACCGTGCTGATATTGATGCCGCTGGATCTGCTATGGTGGCATTTCCTCGGCCTGATGTAGACGCAGGAGCACCGTGCTCGACCACAGGGGCGGAAATGGAAATCCATCAGTTGAGAACATTCGTCGCCGTGGCCCGGGAAGGCAGCATCACGCGCGCCTCGGAACGGCTCTATCTCAGCCAGCCGGCGGTCAGCGCGCATATCAAGGCGATCGAGGAAACGCTCGGGCTCACGCTTTTCGAGCGCACGGCGCGCGGCATGATCCTGACCGTGGACGGCCAACGGCTTCTGGCCAAGACGGAGCAGACGCTGGGTGCGCACCGGGAACTCATCGAGGAAGCCACCCGTATCAAGGGGCGCCTGACTGGAAAGCTGCGCATCGGCGGAGGAAGCAATTCCAGTTCCGAGCCGGTGGGCCGCCTTCTCATGGGGCTGTCCGAACGCTGCCCCGAGGTGGAAGTCGTGCTTCAGCACGGGACGTCGCTCGACATCCTCGACGGCATTCGCAACGGCAGTCTGGATGCCGGCTTCTACAATGAACCGGGCGCGCCGGATGCGGACCTCAAAACCATCGACGTGGCCAGCTTCGCCATCTACCTTGCCGCTGCCCGCGGGCTTGTCGACATCGCTCAACCGCCGGATTGGCAGGCGCTGGGCGAGTATCCGTGGATCTATCCAACCTGCGGCCAGTCATGCTGCGGGCAGGCGGCGGAAAACCTGTTTCGTCGCTATCAATTCCGTCCGAGAAAGACCATCGGCATCGATCGCGAATCCGTTACGCGGACGCTGATTGCCGGTGGCGTCGGCATCGGGCTTCTGCATGCGAACACGGCAACCCAGGCGCAGGAAGACAACGAGGTGGACATCCTGTGCCAGGCGCATGAATCCATTCGCGTCCTCTTCGCGTTCCTGGCCTCCCGGGAAAACGACCCGCTGCTCGATACGGCGAGCTCGATCCTCACGGGGGAACAGGCATAGAGGCTACACTTTGCGAAGTGCCCTCCGCTCCGTGTTGTGGTTTCAAGGCACGATGCCGACGCCCTCCAGCCTCAGGGAAAGGCGTCGGCATGGCGCTGAGTTCAGAAACGGTAGTTCAATCCGATCTTGATGGTGTGGAAGTCGAGTGCGTTGGAGGCATTGCGGCCGTTGACGGTGCTTGAGCTTCCGGTGTGGTTCGTCGTTGTCGTTTCATAGATCGGCTGCTCATAAGGCTCGCAGAAGCTCGGATCCATGTCGCACAGCCACGCCATGTTGGGGTCCTGCGACGGATCTACCGTTTCGTAGCCGACAATGGCGCTGGTCGTGGTGGTATAGTCCCTGCCTGTGCCGGCGCGGGCGTTCCTGAACTTGAAGTCCTTCTTGCCGAAGCGGCTGTAGGTATAGTCGGCCTTGATCGACCAGTTGTCGTTCAGCGCATATTCCAGACCGCCGCCGATGGTGAAGCCGGCACGCGTGGCCGCGGCCTTCTCCACGGAGAAGACAGTCGTCTCCGTGCCGTTGGGGCGGCCCTCGTCGGCCAGATTGGAGATGTACTGGTCGCGCCACTGGGTTTCGCGCGCAAGGGCAAGGCCTCCGGTGGCATAGGCCATGAAGCGGTCGCTGAAGGCATAGCCGATCTTCGGGCGCAGACTGGCCATCCAGTCGATGTCGTAGCTCGTATAGGCGTCGACATGGCCCTTCGTCGCCAGAATGGGATCGGTGGACAACACCTTCTTCGAGCCGGTAATGTTGTAGGTCTTGCTCCAGTCGCCCTCGAAGCCGAACACGAGCCCGTTGTCGAGCTGCCAGTTGTAGCCGGCCTGCACGCCGAACATGGCGCCATTGAGCTTGAGGTCGGCCGATTCACGCGCCGCGATGGAGCTGTCGGAACCGTCGAGCGTCGTGGTCGAGCCCCATGTGTGCCCGAAGGCGCCACCGGCATGCACACCGGCGTAGAGCCCGCTCCAGTCGATGGCGACAGGTTCGCCATCGCGCCCGCCGCGCCCGCCGATGAGGCCCCCAAGCGGATTTGTGAGCGGCTGGAAGGTCTGTTCGCCGCCGAACGATCCGGTCAGGCTCGCATAGAAGGTGCGGCCCGGTCCCGGCTGCGTGACGAGGCCGAGCGGATCGACATAGAAGCGATCGAACAGGTTCTCGACCCGTACGGCGGTGGTGAGGTCTTCGGTGATCTTGTATTCGGCGAACAGGTCGACCAGCGTGTAGGGCTTCCAGTTCACCATGGAAATGAACTCGGACGCTCCCTGTGCGGTCACATCGCCATGGCCGATGGCGCGCGGGCCGATATGGGAAATGCGGCCGCCGACCGTCATCCTGTCCTCGAGCAGCTTCTGCGACAGCGTCAGGTCGACGGTGTATTCGGGCTGCACATGGTTGGTGGCATAGTCGCCGTAGAGCGACTTGTTCTCGCAGGTGGTCGCGGTGCGGCAATATTCGACGTTGAGGAAATAGTTGGCCGAGAGGTCGGCCGTGAAGCCGCCGATCTCGTAGCGGCCGGAAAGCTCGATGCCTGAGAATCTCGCCCGGTCGATGTTCTCGATGTTCAGGGTGAGCGGCCCCGACCCGGTGCGGACCGAGCGCGCGATGTAGTCCTTCACATCCCAGTTGAAGTAGCCGAGCTTGAGCATGCCGCGGTCGTCGTCCATGAACAGGCCGTCGCGCGTGAGGTTGGTGCCGACTTCCCAGTTGCTGGAGCGCTCGGGCTTCACATTCGCGTTGGCGACCACGCTGTTGAAGGCCGAGACGGATTCGATGACGCTGGGCGCGCGCAGGGTGTTGGAGTAGTTGACATAGAACTGGGACCCGTCGAAAGGCTCCAGCGTGACGCTGACCGAGGGGCTGAATCCGCCATCGTCCGTCCGGAAGCCGAGAACCCTGCTTTCTATATTGTCGCGCTCATAGGGATCGTAACGGTCCTTTGACCAGAAATGCGAATAGCGAAGCCCGGCGTTCAGCGTGGCCCAGTCGACCGGCTTCCACGCCGTCTTGGCATAGACGGCAGCTTCGTGGCGGACGGCGTCACGAGCGGTGTTCCACGCTTCCAGCGCCGCCGTGTGACGGCTGCCGCGCGTATCCTCGCCGCGATAGGACAGGCCGTAGGTCAGGTCGACATCGCCATAGTCTGTCGAGAATTTCGACAGGTTGCTGAGGTCGGCGCCCCACATGTCGGAGTCGGAACCGACCCGGAAACCGGCAGGCAGGCCGATCTGCTCGGGGGTCACGCCCCGCCCGCCCCGGATGGGATTGCGCAGTTCCAGATGCGTCCAGTAGAGATTTCCCTTCAAATCGAAGAGATCGCTGTCCTCTGGGTTCCAGCGATAGCGCGCCGTGACGGTGTCGAGGCTGGTCCCGGCCGTCTGCGCCTGCTGCTCCGACTGCCCGTGCTTGCCGATCAACCGCGAGGCCAGACGGTCGCCGGCCTCGCTGCGATAGCCGGTATAACCGAGTTGCAGGGTATGGTCCTCCGCGAACCGCGCCGTCAGCTTGGCCAGCCAGGACTCCGTCTCGAGCTGCGTGTTCAGCACCTCCTCGCCGGCGCGATAGTTCACGATACCGTCGTTTTCGTAGTAATTTTCCCAATAGGTTGTGCCGTTGGGATTGCAGACGCCGTTGGGGCACCATTGCTGCCGGCCCTTGTTGACCGGATTGGCGGAAGGCCCATGCTTGCCGGCATGGTAGTTGCCCTGCTTGCGGCGCGCATAACCGGCGAGGAAGTCGAAATCCTCACCCTTGTAGGCGCCGATCACGCTGCCGGCGCCACGGGTGGGAGAAAGCAGGGAAGGCCTGTCCATGCCGGTTTGCGAGGCGACCGGAACCTCGCCCGCGGCATCCCACGGCGCATAGGGCCATTGATAGCCTGCCTTGTCGCCGGCATGCGGCTTCGACGTGTTGGTGCCGATCTCGCCCTTGACCCGGACGCCCCAGGTGTTGCCGGGCTTGACGATGTCGTCGGCGCTCACGGTCCGCATGGCGACCGAGCCGGCATTGCCCCAGGAGGCGGTGTCCGCGCCCTTGGTGATGTCCACGCCGGCGATGAAATCCGGATCGACGAAGGTGCGGTTGGAGACGCCCTGATAGCCCTGATAGACGGTGACCGCGTTCTCTGCGCCGTCGATGGTCGTCGCCACACGACCCATGCCCTGCATGCCGCGGATGTTGACGTCCACGGCGCCAGCGCCGTTTCGCGCCTCGCCGGACATGACGCCCGCCGTGCCGCGAAAAATATCGGCAGGGCTGGAACCGCGGAACCGCTCGATGTCGTCGGCCGTGATATGGCTGGTCGGCGCCGGGGTTTCGTACGGCGTGTAGGCGGTGTTTTCCGTGCTGCCCTGGACGTCGATCGTGGCGAGCACCATCGCGCCGTCGGCCGGAACGTCGAAAGCCTGTGCCACACGGTCGACCAGCGTCGCGGTGGTCGGTCCGGTCAGGCTCACGCTGATGCCGGTTCCCGAAAGCATGGTCTGCAGGGCCCGGGCCGGCGGCATCGTTCCGGAAACCGCCACCGAAGTCTTGCCGCGCACGATTTCCGAGCTGTAGCCGATCTGCCAGCCGGAAGCGCGGCTGAAGGCGTGGAGGGCGCTGGCAAGGGGCTGGGCCGGGATCGAGAAGCTGGTCGCCTGGGCAGTCGCCGCCTCCGGCGATTGCGCAAGGGAGACGCCGTGCCCCCAGACGAGCGACGAGGCGAGGATCGTGCTGCCAAGGAGGAGGAGAACCGGAGCCCGCCTGACAGGCGCGGCCGAATTGCCGGAAGGTGCAATTCGCGTTCCCGGGATATTACCGTGCCCCATAAGGAGGTCTCCTTCGCCTGCTGCCGTGAGCCGCCCTTTTTTTCCGGCAGGGCGGCGCTTCGAACACCTGACGAACGAGCCCGATCGATCTCACAAAAAAACTTGAGTGATTAGCGAAGAATTATGATTCCGCCCGGGAGGCGGGTGACCTTCACGCCGGCAGCCTCGGCCAGCGAGCGGATCGCACCCTCCGGATCGGCCAGCCGGTAGTTGCCGCTGACCCTGACGCGGCCGATAGAGCCGTCGAGGGTAAGGATGCGTCCCTCGTAGTAGCGGCCGAGATCGGCCAGCACGTCGGCAAGGGGTTTTTCCTGGAATGTGACCCATCCCGTGCGCCATGCCAGCGCGCTTTCGGCATCGATCCCGGTGACCGGCGACAGGCCTGCCGCCGAAACCTCGACCTTCTCCCCCGGTGACAGCGTCGCATGACCGGCATCGTCGCCTTGCCGGCTGACTTCGACGCGCCCCCGTTCGAGGATCACGGTATCCTCGGCGCCGGTGCGCACGGAAAAGGCGGTGCCCTTGACCTCGACATCGCCGAACGCGCCGGCAACGCGGAACGGCCGTGCCGGATCGGGAACGACGTCGAAGAAAGCCTCGCCCTGAAGCAGGGTGACTGAGCGGTTCTGCCCCTCGAAATCCAGGGCAACCGCGGAGGCGGTGTTGAGCATCAGGCGCGAACCGTCCGGCAACACGAATTCACCCTGCGCGCCCGTAGCGGTCAGATGGTCCGCGTTCCAGCGCAGCATCAGCGCGGGATAGGACCGGATGCCGATCGCGACCATCATCACCGCCGCCAGGGCGGCCAGCCTCTTGGTCCACTTGCCGGTGCGGCGGACTTGCCTGCGGGCAGGTACGACGCGCGCCTTCGGGGTTTCGTCGAGACGGGCGGCCAGGCGCGCGCTGGCGATATCCAGCTCGGGAAGCGTCCACATGGCTTCAAGTTTCGCGAAGGCGGCCGCATGGCGCGGATCGCTGTCCAGCCATATCTGAAACTGTTCCCGCAATTTCCTGTCCTGCGGGGCTTCCTGCAGGTGCACGAACCAGTCGAGCGCCGCATCCGAGACCGGATCGGGATGCTGGAAACCGTTATCTGGCATCGGGCCGCAGGCCCTGTCATCCACCACTCAGGCCATCCGTCTCTTGCTGGATCGGAAGCTCGTAAAGGTAAGACGAATGACCTGGCCGCATCTCACAAAAAAAATCCCTTGGCCCTCGAATACCCGTATCTGATCCAAGGACCGAATCTGCCCACGCGCCCCGCACTGTTCTCATATTACCCAATTCAGAGGCGATCGAGCCGGTCAAGCGCCTGCTGGCAATGCGCGACGGCAAGCTTGACATCATTGAAGACCGTGTTCGGCGAGACGCCGAGATGAGTGGCGATCTTCGGATAAGACCACTTTTCGATGCGGCTGAGCCGCCACACCTGCTGCGCACGTTCCGGCAGCCGCATCAGTGCCTCCTCAAGCGCCTTGAGGCGCTCACGCTGAATGACCACCGTTTCGGGCGACGGCAGGTCGGCAGCGACATTGGCGAGTTCGACCTCCGTCGCCTCCATATGCTCGACGCCGCCGCGCATGCGGTTACGGCGCTGATGATCCAGGGCGAGATTGCGGGCGGTCTGGTAGAGGAACGCCTCGATATGCTCGATCGGTCCCGCTTCGATGGCATGGCGCGCCCTGATATAGGTTTCCTGGGTCAGATCCTCGGCGATCTGCGGGTCGCGCACGATCCGCATCAGGCTCCACATCAGCGAGCGGCGATTGTGCAGGAAAACCGTGGTCAGCGACGTCGCCACGGCTTCCCGCTCCGCTCACCGCTCGGTGCGATACGCTGTTTCATCTGCGCCATCCGGCTCTTGCCCTGGAAGTCCTGCGGGTCATGCATTCGTGAGACCATGCAGGCTCTCTAGCCAGATCGAAAAACGCCATCAATGCCAATGATTTGGAATGAATCCAAAACCCGGTGCGCGGCGCTTCAGTGAAAATCTCAAAACATGTCTTTAATTGTCAAGTTTTTGGCCAATTCCCACGGATTTGCCGTGACCTTGCAAGACTGCCAACCGGCGGCCTGTTCTGAGTTTCGGCTGACAGAAATGTCAGCTACTGTCACATCAGCGCCACAGCTTCATCTGCTGAAACAGGATGCGATGTGATGGCAGCCCTGGAAGCGATTATCCGTGCACGAATTCCTCGTTGAGCACGTCGGCGGCATCGAGCCCCGCTGCAAGCAGTTCACGGCGTGCGGCGGCGACCATGCCGGGCGGGCCGCACAGATAGGCTTCCGTTCCGCGCGCGAGGGGAACCGTCGCGACCTCGCGCAGCGCGGCGACGGGGTTGGCGGTCACGCCCGGCCAGCCTTCGCCTGCGCGGTCGGCGACCAGCACCACCTCCAGCGGCAGCTTTTGCGCCAGAGCGCGCAACGCTTCCAGCGCATAGGCGTCCTCGGCGTCGGCAAAGCCCGCCACGACGGCAAGCGCAGGAGGGGCGCTCGCCGGATCGATGCTGGACAACATGGAGACGATGGGAGCAAGCCCGGTGCCGCCGGCGACGAACAGCTTGGGCCGGGCGGTGGAGCGCAGGTAGAAGACACCGAATGGACCGCGCACGGTAAAGGCGTCCTCGGGCTTTGCCCTGTCGGTGAGATAGGCGGACATGGCGCCGTCCGGCAGGTCGCGCACATGCAGCACCTGTTCCTTCTGCGATGGCGGATTGGCCATGGAAAAGCGGCGTGCGCCGTCTATGCCGGGAAAATGCGCTTCGACATACTGCCCGGGCAGGAAGGGCAGGGGGAATTGCAGCCTGTAGCGGATTTCCCAGACCGAGCGCGAAACGCGCGAGAAGGCGTTGATCTTCGCCCGCCGTAATGTGGGCGGCGCGACGTCGGTGCGCCGATAGGGCAGGGCGAGCGAGATGCCGGGGGAAGCCGGCGTGACGCACAACAAGACCTCGTCTCCGTTTTCGTCCCGCGCCGCGCAGGTGCGGCACGTGCCTTCGCGGCAATTGCTGGCCAGAAGGTTGCCGGCTTTCTCGGCCGAAACGAGGATGGTTTCGCCGTCGACGGGCGGAAAGTGCATGGCCTCCCCGTCGGAGAAGGTCAGGCGGATATGCTGGCGCTCCATCAGAAATCGTCCGATACGTAGCCGGTCGACAGCCCGTCGATGCTCACCACGTTGTTGGCCAGCCGGTAGGCCTCGATCTCGTCCTCGCTCTGTGCATCGGCCCATTTGACCAGTTCGTCGCGCTCCTGCATCTCGCCCACCACCGGGATGCTCCAGCCGCAGGAGGTGGCGGCGCTGTCGACCTTGAGCCGGAAGATCTGGCGCACGCCGGGTAGGTCCGGGAACAGGGGCCGCAAGGTTTCCCATTCGGGATGGCCGGGCCGGATCAACTCTGCCTTGCCGTAGAGGCGCAATGTCATCGCCTGGCCGGAGAAGGCGCAGAACATCATGGTCATGCGTCCGTTTTCGGTGACATGGGCGGCGGTCTCGTTGCCGGAGCCGGTCAGGTCGAGATAGGCGACCGTGCGCTCGTCCAGTATGCGCAGCGTGTCCAGCCCCTTCGGCGAGAGGTTCACCCGGCCGTCCGAGGGCGCGGTCGCCACGAAGAACAGCTTCTGCGCCTCGATGAAGACGCGCATGTCGTCAGGAATGGTTCGCCAGCCGAGTCCCATGGCTTTGTCCTCACCACATCATGAAGGAAGCGACATCCGCATCGCTGACCTTGCCGGCCGCGACGTCGGCCATCGCCCGGTCGACGATGGCGATACCCTCCGCCACCTCGTCCTCGGTCAGGGTCAGCGGCGGCATGAACTCCAGCACGTTGGCCTTGAGGCCGACATAGGTGAAGGCGGCGCCCAGTTCATAGCCGCGATAGATGATCTTGGCGGTGGTCGTGGCCGGCACCGGCGCGCGCGTGGTGCGGTCCTCGACCAGGTCGACGCCGATGGCGAGGCCACGCCCGCGCACGTCGCCGATGATTTCGTGCCTGTCGCCGAGCGCGCGCAGCCCGTCCGCGAACAGCTTGCCGATGCGCGCCGAGCGCTCCACAAGCCCTTCGGTCTCTATTGTGCGCAATGCCGCATTGCCGGCCGCCGCCGCGACCGGATTCCCGGCGGTGGTGAGCAGGGCGAAGGCGGGCGCATGGTCCATGATTTCGCTCGGGCCGACCACCGCGGACAGCGGCAGGCCGCTGCCCAGCGCCTTGCCGAACACGACGAGATCCGGCGTCAGGCCCTCATGCTGGAAGCAGTGCAGCAGGCCGCTGCGGGCCAGGCCGACCTTCACCTCGTCGACGACGATCCTGATGCCGTGCCGGCGGCAGCGCGCCTCCAGCGCCTTGAGGAAGCCCGGCGGCGGCACGATCAGCCCGCCATCCGACATCAGCGGCTCGATGAACACGGCCGCGACCTGATCGGGCGGGCAGGTCGTCTCGAACTGGTAATCGAGCAGGGACAATACCTCCTCGGCGCTGAAGCGCGGCCGGTAGGGGTCGGGATAGGGCAGCAGCAGCACGCCCGGGCGCGGCAGCGTGTGGGTCATGGCCGTGTGGCCGCTGATGCCCATCGAGCCGGACAGGTTGCCGTGATAGGAGCCGATGAAGGAGATGAAGCGAGACCGCCCGGTGGCGGCGGCCAGCACGCGCAGGGCGCAATCGTTGGCGTCGGAGCCGGAATGGCCGAACCAGACGCGTCGCTCGCCGGTGCCGGGGGTGAGCGCCAGCAGGCGCTCGGCCAGCGAGACGGCAGGTTCGTTGGGGTAGAGCAACAGGCTGGCGCCGGCCATGCTGCGGACGGATTGCTCGACCGCCTCCACGATCGCCGGATGGCTGTAGCCGAGCATGGCGGGCCCGGCGGAGCCGGACAGGTCCAGAACCTCGCGTCCGCCTTCCTCGATCAGCCGGTTGCCCCTGCCGCCGACGAGGCTGAGCGGCGAAAATCGCAGGCGGCCGATCTCGGCGATGCAGGCGGCGTCGCGCTGGCGCAGACTGGGATTGCTCATGTCAGCTCCTCGTTCTGGCGTGCGGGCAACGCCGCCGCCAGCCGTTCGGCCCATTCGGCAATGCCGGTTTCGTCGGAGATGAGGTCCTGCCTGATCTCGATCAGGACGGCGGGGATGCCGCGGTCGTCGCCGTGGATCAGTACCGCATAGTCGCTGTCGCGGCTCACCACATAGGGCTGGTTCGGGGCGACGTTGAGGTCGGGATCGACGCGCAGTCCCTCCAGAATGTCTTCGGCGAGACCGACGGCGTTCTGGAACAGCACGCCGGCATGCCATGGGCGCGTCTTGCCGAGAAAGACCGGCGTGAAGCTGTGGATGGTGACGATGCGCGTCGGCCGCCCGGCGGCGGCACGGCTGTCGAGAAAGGCGGTCACCCGGTCGTGGAAGGGGGTGAACATGCGCCCGGCGCGCCGTGCCTTTTCTGCCGCATCGATATCGGCATTGCCGGGAATGTCGGTGTCCTCGGAGCGCACGGGAATGCTGCCCGATGCCCCAAGCGGCCGGTTGAGGTCGATCAGCAGTCGTGAATAGGTGCTGAGGAAGAGCGGCGCGTCGAGCCTCGCCGAAAGCCGCCGCGCCACCTCGGCCGCGCCGATGTCCCAGGCGATGTGCCGTTCGAGATGCCTTTCGTCCAGCCCGAGCCGTTCATATTCGGGGGGCATATGGTTGGAGGCATGCTCGCACAGGAGCACGATGTCGGAGCGGCCGTCCTCGTTGACGGCCTCGACGGCTGCCGGCCAATCCTTGTCGATACCTGCATCCATCAGTAGAGCGTCCGGTAGAGGTTGCACACGCCTTCCGGATCGAGCCCGTTGCACCGTTCGATCTCGTTGCGCTTGACGCCGACGAAGGTTTCGATGAAGGCCGGGTCGAACCAGCCGGAGACGACCGCGTCAGCCGTCAGCGCGTCGAGGGCTGCGGGCAGGGTTTCCGGCAGGCGGATCAGGCCGAGGTCCGCGCGCTCACCCGCGCTGAGTTTTTCCGGGTCGCCGGAAAACAGCGGCGGCGGCGGCAGGTCGTTCTTCAGGCCCTCAAGTCCGGCACGCACGATCGCGGCGAGCGAAAGATAGGGATTGGCGGTGGCGTCCGCCGCCCGGTACTCGACATTGTACTGCCGGGAGGGATCGCGCCCGCCGATGGTGACGGTCGGGCAGATTCGCAGCGAGGCCTCGCGGTCGCGGTCCGCCAGCCAGGTATAGGACGAACTCCAGCTATGCGGCTTGAGCCGGTAATAGGAGGAGACGCTGGAAGCCGTCAGAGCGGTGATGGCCGGCAGGTGGCGCAGCACGCCGGCGCAGAAGCTCGCCGCCCTGGCCGACAGGCCGCCGGGCTGCGCGGCGTCGTAGGTCACCGGCCTTCCCTCGGCATCGATGAAGCTGAAATGGATGTGGACACCGTTGCCCACCGAGTTCGGCGCCGTCTTGGGCGCAAAGCAGGCGCGCCAGCCTGAATTGCGGGCCAGTTCGCGCGTGATCTCGCGGATGGCCACGGCGCGGTCGGCGGCAGTGAGCGCGTCGGCCGGCGCATGGGTGACCTCGAACTGCTCGGCGCCGAACTCGGCGATGATGACCTCGGGCGCTACACCGGCCTCCTCCAGCGCCGCCATCAGCCGGGCCGCGAAGGGGTCGGCACGCCGCAGCGCCGCCAGCGAGAGCGAATGGGCCGGCGCGAAACCGGCGTCCTCAAGCTGGAACTCCTGCTCGAAGGCGCCGACGACCGACAGGCCGGTTTCGGCCTTCAGCTCCGCCAGCGCGTCGATCAGCATGGTGCGCGTGCAGCCGAGCCATGGTGTGCCGTCCAGCTCGACGATGTTGCCGGCCACCATGTCGAAGGCGGTCTGCGAGCCGGTGAGCGTGGTGCGGTAGCGGGCCTTCATGTCGGGGATCAGCCGCAGGTCGCCCGCCGACCCCCAGGGATTGGGATCGACGATGGAGTTGAACGGCGTCAGCGACAGGTTGGCATGCAGCCAGCCGACGCCGGTGGCGGCGATCTTGTCCAGCCGGCTTTCCACCACCGAGCGGCCGCGGGTGATGGCGGCGAGATCGGTGGTGACGACGGCGACCAGCGGTTCCAGCGTGGCGGTCATGCGGATTTCCCCAGGGCCTCGATACGGGCGATGACGGTGTCGGTGTCGGCAACCCAGCAATAGCCGCCGAACGCGTTGAGGGCGGTGTCGTGGCGTTCTTGGGTGGCGGAGGCGCAGGCATCGGAAACGCAGGTGACCAGATAGCCGCGGTCGGCCGCATCTCGCACCGCCATATCCACGCACTGGTCGGTCATGATGCCGACGACGATCAGGTAGCGGATGCCGAGGTTCTTCAGCACGTAGTCGATATTGGTGGAGTTGAAGACGCCTGACGATGTCTTGGGCAGCATGATCTCGTCGCCGGCCGGCGCCAGCGAGGTCACCGGCAGCCCCTCAGGCTGGCTGGGCGGAATGTGGATCGGCGTCAATTTGTGGTCGAGCGAGCGGTCGCGCCCGTCCTCGGTGAGGCTCTGGATGATGGTGTGCAGGACCTCGACGCCATTGGCGCGCGCGGCCTTCAGCAGGCGCTCCTGGTTGGGGATCGTTTCCGCTGCCGTGTGCCGGTAGAAATAATGATCCGGCCCGCGCTCCGGATGCGACGGGTCCGCGCCCGGCTCCAGCCAGATGCGCTGCATGTCGACGAGCAGCAGGGCCGTCTCGCCGGGCCGGAAGGGTTCGTTGCGCTGTGGAAGGGGTTGGTTCATGATCTGACCTGCTTTGATGATTTTCTGGATTTTCTGGCGCCGGGCTCCCTGCGGGCGCTGCCTACGCCGCTTTCCTGGCTGTCGCTGTCGAGCGTCACCGAATTGGCGTGCCGGACTTCCTCCAGGGTCTCGATGCGGGCGCGGGCGTCGTCGCCCAGCGTGGAAAGGATGCGGGCGACCAGCGCCTCCATCTGGGCCAGCGCCGGCACCAGCGTGTCGTAGGGCGAGGCGACCTCGAGCGGGCTGACGATGGTCACCTCCGCGAGGTCGGCGATCGGCGACAGCCATTGGTCGGTGAACAGGAGAATGCGCACGCCGCGCGCCGCGGCCTGCCTGGCATAGGCGACCACATCGAGCTGGTAGCGGCGATAGTCGAAGACTACGAGCACGTCCTTGCGGCCAAGGTCGGCCAGCGTGTCCAGCGTCTGCGCCGAAACCACGCCGAGATCGCGGACATTGGGCCGGAACTGGACCAGATAGCCGGCGAACATGCCCGCCAGATAGCGGCTGAAGCGCCCGCCCAGCATGACGACGTCGCCCCTGGCCTCCATAAGGAGCCGGGTGGCTCGGTCATAGCTCTGCAACGGCGTGATCGAGGCGGACTTGTCCACCACCTCGCCGACTGAATCGAGATAGGCGAGCACGACATTGTCGTTCGACCGGCCGAACCGCTTCGACTCCATCATCAGCAGTGGCGAGTGCAGGCGCGACTCCACTTCGGCCAGCAGTTTCGACTGAAAATCGGGAAATCCCTCGAAGCCGAGCTTCATCATCAGGCGCACCACGGTGGGATCGCTGACGCCGGTCCGCTTGGCCAGGCTGGTCGCGGTGCCGAGGCCCGACGTCGGATATTCGGCAAGCAGCAGGCGGACGATCTTTTCCTCTGACGGTGTCAGGGAAAGGTCCTGTCGCATCAGGATCTCGCGTATCGTCATGATCCTCCCCGGAACTGGTGCAATCCCGTCCTCGTTGTAATTTTTATTTCAGAGAATTTTACAACGGTCAATAATGAAGAGATATTGACAGAATTCCAAGCCTGGTCTTAGCTGGTTGAAAACGACCCAGAACCGGGGAACGGAGGAAATGAGGAGCAATAGCGATATCATTGTCGTGGGCGCCGGCATCGTCGGCTCCAGCACGGCCTATCATCTGGCTGCGGCCGGGGCTTCGGTCACGCTGGTCGACCAGACCCATCCGGCGGGCGGGCCGACCGGCAAGTCGTCGGCGCTGCTGCATGCCTTCTATCTCATGCCGGAGCTGTCGCAGCTTTCGATACGCGGACGCGAGATTCTGGTGTCGCTGCCGGAAATCGCGGGCGAGGGGCCCTTCGTCACCGAGGTCGGAATGATGTGGGTGTGCGGCCATGACAGCGCCGCCGAATGGAGCGCGGCCGCCGAGCGCATTCGCGGCGAAGGGTCACGCATCGAAACCCTGGCCCCGGCCGATTTCGCCGGCATGGCCCCGGGCTTCGCCTCCGACGATGTGGCGCTGGGTCTGTGGGAGCCGGACTACGGCTATGCCGACGCCTTCGGCGCCACCAACGCGCTGGCCCGCGCGGCGAGGAGCAATGGCGCCCATCTCATGCAAAACAGCAGGGTCGAGCGCCTGCTGCGGCAAGGTGACCGGATCACCGGCATTAAATTCGCCGACGGTACGGTGCTGGAAGCCGGAACCGTGGTGCTGGCGGCCGGACCATGGACGCGCCGGCTTCTGGCGACCGCGGTTCTCGACCTGCCGCTTCACATCGAGCGCCATCCCATGGCCGTGCTCGACGCCGGGGGCAAGGCGCGCAAGGTGATGCCCTTTGCCTGGTGCGACGACATTTCCCGCAACTATGCCCGGCCCGACAATGAGGGTGTGGTGCTGGCGGGCACCTGGGCCGGGGGCGGTACCGGCAATCGTCATGAAGAAGCCGTGCGTCCGCGCACCGTCGACAATCCCGATCACTACATGGAAGGTGTCGACGAATCCGAATCCGTGGAGATCCTGGAAACCTTTGCCGCCCGCGTGCCGGCTATGACCGAACTGGGCATCCGCCCCGGTTATGCCGGCCTGTATGACATGAGCCCGGATGACCTGCCGGTCATCGGCGCCATGCCGGGTGTCGAGGGGCTGATCGTGTCGGCGGGCTCCTCCGGCCACGGCTTCAAGACCGGTCCCGCCGTTGGCGAGGCGGTCGCCCGGCTTGCGCTCCATGGCGACCAGCCGATCCTGAAGCCGTTCTCGCCCGCCCGTTTCGGGGCGGGTCAATGACGGCGGTGGCGATGGACGGAAGCCGGGCGCGCTCCTTCCTGCCGGCGGCGCTGCGCAATGCCGGCGCCGATACTGTGGCCATGGTGGCGTTTCTGGTGCTGGCCGCGCTTGCCGCCTATCTGTTCGGCAACGCGGCCATGCAGCGTGTCGTCACCTATGCTGCGATCATGCTGACGGCGGTGCTGGGGTTGCAGGTTTTCTCCGGCAACACCGGCATCGTCTCCTTCGGTCACGCCGCCTTCATCGGGCTCGGCGCCTATGCGACCGGCATCCTCACCATGTCGGCAGCCTTGCAGCGCTCCGCCCTGCGCGACCTGCCGCAATTCCTGGCCGGCTACGAGCTTCCGTTTCTCGCGGCACTTGCCGTGGTGGTGGGGCTGGCAATAGTGGTCGGCCTGATTACCGGGACGCCGCTGGTCAGGCTGGGCGGATCGAGCGCGGCCATCGCCACGCTGGCGCTGCTCATCATCGTCTACACCGTCCTTGTCGCCGGCCGGGAGATCACGCGCGGCAGCCAGCCTTTCTACGGCGTTCCGCGCGAGGTCGGCCTGTGGACCGCCACGGCCGTCGCGGCTGTCGCGCTTGCCGTGGCAAGATTGTTCCGCGAGACGGCGTTCGGCCTTGCCGCGCGCGCGGCCGCTGATGACGAGCGCGGCGCCGCCGCTGTCGGCGTCGATCACCGCACGGCCCGGCTGGCCGCTTGGGTGCTGAGCGCGGTCATGGCCGCCGCCGCAGGCGCGATGATGGCGCAGTTCCTCGGCGCGTTCTCGCCCAAGGACTTCTACTTCCATCTCGGCTTCACGCTGCTGGCCATGCTGATCGTCGGCGGCATGAGCACCTCGCTCGGCGCGTTTGCCGGCGTCATCGTCACCACCGTCCTGATCGAGATCGTCCGGCGTTTCGAGGGCGGCGGCGAGGTGCTCGGCTTCCAGATGCCGGTGTTGTTCGGCCTCACCGAGGGCGTGCTGGCCCTGTCCATGATCCTCGTCATCTGGCGTCGCCCGAGCGGCCTGTTTGGCCAGCGGGAACTGAACCTGCTGCGCGGCCCGCAGAACCTGCCCGAAGCCTCCACGCAGCAGGTGCAGCCGCATCCTGAAGGGGACCGCATTTCGGTCGAGAACCTGTCGCGGCGCTATGCCGGCGTGGTCGCGGTGGACAATGTGACACTGCGGTTCGACGCCGACACCATCACCGGCATCATCGGTCCGAACGGTGCGGGCAAGACGACGCTGCTCAACATGATCGCCGGCGACGTGACGCCGAGCGGCGGCACCATCTCGGTCGGCCAGCCGGCGGGTGGCCGGGGTGCCTTCCGCTTCGCCCGCGCCGGCATTGCCCGCACCTTCCAGAACATCCGCGTCTTTCCCAACATGACGGTGCTGGAGAATGTGGTGGTTGCCGCCCGCGTGGTGGAAGACAGTCTTGCCGCCGCCGAAGCCGCGGCGATGCGTGAACTTTCGCGCATGGGGCTGGAGCGGGCGGCGCACCGTCCGGCTGCCGGCCTTGCCTATGGCCAGCGCCGCCGCCTGGAGATCGCCCGCGCCCTGGCGCTGAAGCCGCGCTTCCTGCTGCTCGACGAGCCGGCGGCCGGCATGAACGCGGTCGAGACGGCGGAGCTCATCGCCATTCTTTCGGCCGTGCGCGACGAGCGGCGCATCGGCGTCATCCTGATCGAGCACGACATGCGGCTGGTGATGACGCTGTGCGAACGCATCGTCGTCGTCGACCGTGGCCGGGTCATCGCCGACGGATTGCCGGCCGACGTGCGCAACGATCCGGCCGTCGTCGCCGCCTATCTCGGCAGTCGCACCGCCCGTGCGGTGACGGCAGCCAAGACCGCCGAGACAGACCAACAACCATAAAGAACCGTCCAGAAGGAGAACCGAAATGTCATTTCCGTCCCGTCTTCGACACACCCTTTTCGGCACCGCCGCCCTCGGCCTGTTGCTTGCCGGCACGCCGGCGGCACTCGCGGAAGACATCATCATCGGCGTCGCCACCGCCCAGACGGGTGGCCTGGCGCCCTATGACCAGCCGGCTCTGGCCGGCCTGCGGATGGCCGTCGACGAGTTGAACGCCAAGGGCGGCCTTGACGGCAAGTACAAGGTCAATCTGATGATCAAGGACACGCGCTCCGACACCGCCCAGACGGCGACCGCCGCGCAGGAACTGATCGACGCCGGCGCCAAGATCCTGATCACGCCCTGCGACGCCGATCCGTCAATCTCCGCCGGACAGCTCACCCAGCCGCTCGGCATCCCGACGCTGACGCTGTGCGGCACCGCGCCGGTGCTCACCGAGGCGGTCGGCGACGTCATGTTCGGCACCTATCCGGCCGACAATGTGCAGGCGACCGCCGTGGCCGAATTCGCCATCTCGGAAGGCAAGCGCACCGTCTACCTGCTGACCTCGCCCGACACCACCTATGTCGCCAACCTGCCGGAATATTTCGGCACGGTGTTCGAGAAGAAGGGCGGCAAGATCGTCGGGCGCGGCACCTTCACTATGAACCAGCCCGACTTCTCGGCCGAGATCACCAACATCAAGGCGCTGCCCGAGCAGCCCGACCTCATCATGACGGCCGCTTACGAGCCGGATTTCCCGGCCTTCATCCAGCAGCTTCGGGCTGCCGGCGTGACCATTCCGGTCTACGGTGCCGATGGCATCGGCACCCCCACCATCAAGGCGCTCGGCAAGCTGGTCGACGGCGTGGTCTATACCGGTGCCGGCTATCCGGAGCCCGGCAGCAAGCTGGAAGCGTTCAACGAGGCCTTCACCAAATATGCGGGCCATGCGCCGGAATCGACCTATGAGGCCAATGGCTATGAGATCGGCCTGATCCTCGACGAGGCGGTGCGCGTGGCCGGTTCCGACGACCCTGCCGCGATCCGCGACGCCATCGCCGGGCTCAAGGATTTCGAGGGCGTCACCGGCAAGATCACCTATGCCGGCACCGGCCGCATGCCGCTGCGCCCCGTCGTGCTGATGCGCTACGAGGATGGCGACGCCAAGTACATCGCGACGGTGATCCCCGACGCGGCCGACGTTCCCGCGCCGTGATGCCATGCTGAACGTCGAGGGCCTCAAGATCCGGTACGGCGAGGTGGAGGCGGTCCGCCGCGTCGATCTCACTGTCGGCGAGGGCGAAATCGTCGCCCTTGTCGGGGCCAATGGCGCCGGCAAGAGCTCGACGCTCGGCGCCATTGCCGGCCTGGTGCCGGCGGCGGCCGGAAAGGTGGTGCTGGACGGCGCCGACGTCACCGGACTGGCGCCGGAGACGATCGCCCGCCGTGGCGTGGCGCTCGTGCCGGAAGGGCGGCGTATTTTCTCCAGCCTCAGTGTGGCGGAGAACCTGAGGCTCGGCGGTGCCATGCACCTGCCGGCCCCGGACATGCAGGCGCGAGAGGAAGAGATGCTTGATCTCTTCCCCATCCTGCGTCGCTATCACCAGATCAAGGGCGGCAATCTGTCGGGCGGCGAGCAGCAGATGCTGGCCATTGCCCGCGCCCTGATGTCGAAGCCGAGGCTGATCCTGCTCGACGAACCGTCGCTGGGGCTGGCGCCGCAGATCATCGATACGGTGTTCGACCTGATCGCCGACCTGCGCCGCAAGGGCCTGACCGTGCTTCTTGTCGAGCAGAACGTGGCGCTGGCGCTGGAAATCGCCGACCGCGCCACGGTGCTTTCCAATGGTGAGGTCGCGCTGGCTGGTACGGCCCGCGAACTCGCCACGTCCGACCTCGTGCGCCAAGCCTATCTCGGAGCCTGAGCCATGATCGCGCAGCAGATCATCAATGCGGTAAGCCTGGGCGGCGTCTATGCGCTTCTGGCGCTGGGTCTCGCCATCGTCTTCTCCATCGTCGGACTCATCAATTTCGCCCATGGCGAGCTGATGACGCTGGCGGGCTATTCGCTGCTGGCCGCGCTCCTGTTCGGCCTGCCGTTTCCGGCCGCCGTCCTCGTCGCCGTCTGTTGCGCGGCGCTGGCGGCCGTGGCGATGGAGCGGATCGCCTTCCGGCCGATGCGGGGGGCCAGCGTCACCAGCCTGTTGCTGACCAGTTTTGCCGTCTCCAGCCTGTTGAAGGTGGTGTTCCAGAACGGTGTCTCGGCGCGCCCGCAGGCTGTCGCCATGCCCGGCTGGATGTCGGGGGCCTTCTCGATCGGCAACTTCACCATCGGCGTGGGGCCGGCTATCTCCATCGTCGTGTCTGTCTTGGCGCTGATTGCGCTGGAATTGTTCCTGCGCCGCTCGGTGACGGGCACGGCGATGCGCGCGGCGGCGGAGGATTTCGATGTCGTGCGCTTGATGGGCATCCCGGCAAACCGCATCATCGCCACCGCCTTTCTGCTCTCCGGGTTGCTGGCCGGTCTGGCGGCGATGCTGTGGGTGGCGAGCCGTGCCTCGGTCGATCCGTTGATGGGGTTCACGCCCGTGCTCAAGGCGTTCATCGCGGCGGTCGTCGGAGGTTTGGGCAGTCTTCCCGGCGCGGTTGCCGGGGGTTTCCTGCTGGGCGTCATCGAGGTGCTGCTTCAGGCGACCCTGCCGCCCGCCCTTGCGCCCTATCGCGACGCCATCGTCCTGTCGGGTGTCATCGCTGTCCTGCTGGTCCGCCCGCAAGGCCTCATCCCGGCGGTGCGCGTCCAGAGGAGTTGAGGAGCAAGTGTACACCAAGCCCGAATTCGCGCCCTTGTCGCAGGACGAGGTGTTCGGCCTGATCGAGGCGGCCGCTTTCGCCACAGTTGTGACCTCGGGACCGCAGGGGCTCGTCGCCTCGCATCTGCCCTTTGTCCTCCACCGCGAGCGTGGGGAAAACGGCACGCTGGTCTCACATCTTGCCGCCGCCAATGCGCACAATACCCTGCTTGCCGAGGGGCGCGAAACGCTCGCCATCTTCCAGGGCCCGCACGGCTACATTTCCTCCTCCTGGTATCCGCGCCAGCCGGAACGCGACAGCGCGCCGACCTGGAATTTCGCGGTCGTGCATTGCCATGGCCGGCCGCTGCTGCTCGACCAGCGCGCGACCGCCCGCCACCTGCTGGAACTGGTCGACATTCTGGAGGCGGACCGCGCCGACCGCTGGCGTATGCGCGAACTGGGTTCCGGCGGCATGGAACGCCGCCTGCCGCACGTCGTTGGTTTCGAAATCCCGATCGCGCGGCTGGAGGCGAAATTCAAGATGGGGCAGGACGAACGGCTCTACGATACCGAAGCAGCCATCAAGGCCGTGCAGCAGGACAATCCGTCCCTGGCCGGTTTGATGAAGAAGCACAACGCCCATCGCAGTTGAGTTTGGCCGTACAGGGCTGCAAATCAGGCGGTTCTTTCTGGATCGACCACGATGCGGTTTCGCCCCGCATTCTTTGCCTGATAGAGGCATGCATCTGCCTTTTCCAACAGGTGCGTGAAGGAATGCGCATTCAGGGAGCCGTGGCTGATGCCAAAGCTGGCGGTGAGCCTGATGTCCTTTCCTTGAAAGAGCATGGGCTCGTCCTCGATTGCCTTCCGAAGCGTTTCAGCAAGCCTGGATGCATGACGGATGTTCTTGCCCGGCAACAGGATGATGAATTCCTCGCCGCCGATACGGGCGATGAGGTCATCCTTTTGAAACACCCTGCGGATCAGTTGCGCGCACCGCTTGATTGCCTGATCTCCGGCGGCGTGCCCATGATTGTCGTTCACCGCCTTGAAATGATCGATGTCCAGCAGCACGAGCGCCGCCTCTTTTGGCGCACCGGCTCTTTTGATGAGCTCGGGCAGGTCCTGAATGCTCCAGCGGTTGTACAGGCCCGTGAGGGGGTCGCGAAGTGCGGTTTCGCGCAGACTGGCGACGCTGCGTTCATAGGCCAGTGACAGCGAGAATGCCCCGCTGGCGCTGATGTGGATCGTGGCAGCGATCAGATTGAGGTCGAGAAAGATGTCGGCCGGCAGCAGGTTGTCCATGCCACGATCCAGAAAGAGGCCCTGGACAACGCGCAACAGCGATGATGCTGCAACCGCTCCATAGGCGAACACCAATCCCCACCGGGAGGGAAGTTGTTCCCGTTCCAGTATGATCGATATAATGATTGCCAGAATCTGGGCCGCTATGACGCCGTTGGTCAATCCAAAGATCAGCCCCCTGCCGAGAAGTGGGGAGAGCAGGAGCGCCAGAGCTACGAAGAGGCCCAACGCCAGAAACCATGCGGAGGATGAGTTATGCCCGAAAAAGGTTCTGACCGCGCGCCATCGCAAGCCCAGGCCGATGACCAGGAGGCAGTTCGGAAGCAGCAGTGCCTCCGGTGTTCCGTTGATGTGGCGGGCAAAGAAGACGAAGGCGGCAGCGAAGATAACGTTCGACGCGACAAGAAAGGTCCAGTAGCGACGGTCATTGTGCCCGAGTCCCGCGAAGGCAAAAGCGACGGCGAACACAATCAGCAACAGTGCATTCACCATGAACATGGTTTGCTGATCGAGACTAGTCAGAGTTCCGGTCTCCGTCGCCAAGTTGCCTGCCGAGGCTCTTCTACATGGCAAGTCTGAACAAATAGGTGCGAGAAAGCGCGCGGGACACTGCCATCGTGGATTACCCGGCTTCCATCAGGCGCAGCCGGTCCGGGCATCAAATCCTGTCATGTCCCTGGGCAACACCTCCTGAAACGAAAACGGCCCGCCGGCGGGGCGGGCCGTTTCCTTTCCATAGCAGCAGCTTATTCGGTGGCGGCGCCGATCGCCTTCAGGCCGGCAACGGCACAGCCGGCGTCGATATCGCCCGAGGGGGCGCCGCCGACGCCGATGCCGCCGACCAACGCGTTGCCGATCTTGACCGGCAGGCCGCCGGCCTGAATGACCATGCGCGCATCCATGTCGCGCAGGCCTTCATTGGCAGGCTTGGAGGAGATGAAGTCGGCGAGGCCGGCGGTATCGCGGCCCATGGCGGCGGAGGTGAAGGCCTTGCCCTGCGCGCTCGTGCCGGTGTGCGGGCCGGCATTGTCGGCTTTCAGCAGCACCTTGGTCGAGCCGTCGCGCGCCACGATGGCGACGCTGACATTGTGGCCTTCAGCGGCGCAGGCCTTCAGCGCGGTATCCGCAGCCTGGCTGGCCAGCTCGAGCGGCAGATAGGGGGCGGTCGGCAGTTCCTGCGCTGCGGCGGCGAGAGGGGAAAGCAGCGTGGCGGCGAGAACGAGGGTGCGGATCATCTTGGTTCCTTTCCAGTTGATGAAAGGAAGCTAATCCACGCGTCGTATCATCGGTATTCGTAGGCCTTGCGGCAATATCCGTAGTTCTACGGAGCCTCGCGCCCCTCAAGCCACAGCCGCGTCATCTCGGCCTGCGAGGTGGTGCCGAGCTTGGCGCCGATGGCGGCGCGATGGCTTTCCACGGTGCGTGGTGAGAGCCCCAGCCCCTCGGCGATCTGGCGGCTGGTGAAGCCCCCGGCGATGCGGCCCAGCACCTCGCTCTCGCGTGGCGTCAGCGCTGCCAGCAGCGCCAGCGTTTCCGCCTTCTCGGCGCGGCGGCTGAGCATGCGCTCCAGCGCCTCCTGGCCTTTCTGGATTGCGTCGATCAGGTCCTGCTCGTCGACCGGCTTCGACAGGAAATCGACTGCGCCGTTGCGGAACGCGCGGCGGCAGGCCTCGATGTCGCCGTGGCCGGACATAACGATGGTCGGCCAGTCGATGCCGTGTTCGACCAGCCGCTCCTGCACCTTCAGGCCGGAGATGGCCGGCATCCTGATGTCGAGTATCAGGCAGCCGGGAGCGAGTTTCGGCACCTGTGCCAGGAATACCTGCGGATCGGCGAAACCCGTGACCTTGATGTCGACCGTGGACAGGAGCAGGGCCAGCGCATGACGCACCGCCTCGTCATCGTCGACCAGATAGACGGGACGGGTCATTGCGCGGCCTCCGCCAGACTTTCGTTGCACGGCAGGACGACCCGGAAGGTGGCGCCGGGCCCGCCCTCGACCAGCGCGATTTCCCCGCCGGAGCGCTCCACCAGGCGCTGGCTCAACGCCAGACCGAGCCCCGTGCCGCCGGTGCGGGTCGTGGTGAACGGCGTGAACAGGCGTGGACGCAGTTCTCTGGATATGCCGGGGCCGTTGTCGGCAATGTCCAGCACCACCTTGTTCTCCGTCTGTTGCAGCGTCACCGCCACCACTGCCGCGCTGCCCTTCCCGGCGGTGGCATCGATGGCATTGCGAACCAGATTGAACACCACCTGTTCCATTTCCACCGGATCGGCGATCACGAGGGCGGCATGCGCCGGCAGGTCGAAGGTCAGTCGCATGCCATGTGTCGCGGCCTGTGGGCCAAGCAGGGCTTCCACGTTCCTCAAGGCGTTGCGGAGGTCGAAGGCCGATGTCGGGGCCTTCTGGGGCCGCGACCAGTTGCGAAACCGTTCCAGAATGGCGGAAGCCCGGCGTGCCTGCGTCACCGTATCGCCGAGAACCGGCGCCAGAGTCGCCATGTCGCCCCGGCCCAACATCCGCTGCCCGGCCTGCGCCTGCGCGAGAATGGCGGTGAGCGGTTGCGTCAGCTCATGCGCGAGGCCGCTGGCCATCTCGCCCAGCGCATTGACGCGCGAGGCATGGGCAAGGCGCGAATCCAGCGCGCTCAGCCGCGCCTGCTCCATCGCCCGACGCGTCCGCGCCCGCTGGCGCAGGATAGCCAGGGCGGCGAGATAGATCAGGCAGACGGCGAGAAGCGCCGAACCGGTTTTCACCGGAGGAAAGAGGTCGGCAAGGCCGATCCGCATCCCGGTTTCCAGAAGAAGCGGCTGGGAGGCGCTGCCGATCGCCTTGGAGAACCGGATCGTCTGCGGCGCCCCGCGATAGCCGACGAGCGCGTGGCCATCCGGCAGGGACAGGCCGAGCGTGACGCCGGGCCGCGCCCAGAACGGACCGCCTTCGCCGAGCAGCTTTTCGGCATCGATGCCGAGCATCAGCCCGTAGCGCGCCGCGTCCGAATTGGGGCTGCGCTTGACCATGATGTAGCGGTGCGGCTTGCCGGGATGCGGCATGAGGGCGATGCGCCCGTCCGACGCCCGCGCGGCCGAGCGGACGAGGTCCGCTGTTGCGGGGGCGAGGGCTTCGGTGCCAACCGTCTCGCCCGGCGGTTCGAGCGGCACGAGCTGCACCTCGTCGATGCGCGGGTAGAAGCGCGAGATCGTCGCGGAGACGTCGAGAAAAAGGTCGTGCCGCGCGCCGTCGGCGGCCACTGCGATCGCCGACAGGGCCGTCATGTGCGCGTCGTGCTGGTCGGCGCGCTGCGAAACCAGCCGGTGCAGGACGCTGCTTTCCTCCTCCAGTTCGGCGATCAGCGCATGGCGCTGGAAGATCGCCAGCGCGGCGGTCGCGACGAGCAGCAGGAGGCAGCCGATGGCGACAAGCCTGGGCGTGCTTTCAAGGATGGAACGGCGGCTGCTTGTCATGAGTGCATTCTTGCAGTTTACGCACGCGACTGAAATCCATCCTGTCGCTTTCGTCGCTGCACCGTTTTCTTCTACCGCATGTGGTGTGGCCCTGGTGACAACCACAGCCTGCACCGAGACACCCGGAGATACAGGATTTGTCTTTCCCCGACACGATTGATTGCAGCGGAGCAGGGGGTGGCGTCATCGTCAGTCCACCGGCACCTGTTGTGCAAATTTGTTCCGAAACCAGCCAACCGTTGCGGCTGCGCCGGCTTTATGGACGATATCGTCACGAGTGATGATAAAAAGTGAGTTCGACGTCCTGACCGATTGCCGGAAGGGGCGCACCAGTTGCCCCTGCTGCAAATAGTGGGCGGAGCTGATGCTGCCGCAGAGTGCCACGCCAAACCCGTATCGGCAGGCTTCGGTGGTATTGAGGGCGTTGCCCAGATAGTGCCGCTGGTCCGAAAGGTCGTCCGTCATGCCTATGCTCCCCAGCCAGGAGTCCCATTCATAGCCGTCGTCGGCGCATAGAATGGGAAACTGGCGCAGGTCGGCCGGTGTTTCGAGGGTCTTGCCCGTTTCCAGCAATTGCGGACTGCAGACGGGAAACAGATAGATGTCGGACAGGAGCTCCACTGTGCGGCCCGGCCATGCGCCATTGCCGTAGCGGATGCAGATGTCGACGTCGCGGGACTGGATTTCCCGATCGTCGTTGGACGGAATGACCCGCAGCCGCAGATCTGGATACTGCTTGTGGAACCCGGCAAGCTGGTGGGTCAGCCAGTGGCCGGCAAAGCCCGGCGGAGCGCTGAGAATGACCTCGCCCTTTATCATGTCGCCCTGGCGCAGGATTTGCGGGATCTCTTCCAGCGATTTAAGCCCGCGCCGTGCGATCTCGTAGATCGCCATGCCCTCCATCGTAAGTTCGATGCGATTGCCGTGGCGAATGAAAAGCATCACCCCGAGACTGGTCTCGAGAATACGAATCTGCTGACTGATCGCGCCATGCGTGACATGCAGTTCCTTGCCCGCGAGCGTGAAGGAGCCGAGGCGGGCCGCGGTCTCGAACGCGCGCAGGGCATTCAGCGGAGGAAGGCGCATGGGTCACTCCTGCGGGACATCGATGGGGAGCGTGCGCTGTACCTGTTAGGATTTCTAACGGAATAAGTAAAGATATTATCGATTGTGTTAATATCCCTCTTTCCGTGATAGTTCGCCGGAACTGGTGGCTGCGCCCGTCGGTGCGCGCAAGGTGGAGGAGCCCATGAAGACCAAGTTGACGTTCGTCGGTGCCGCGTTCGTGCTCGCGGCGACCACAGGCATCGCACAGGCGGATCCGATCCGCATCGGCACCGAGGGTGCATATCGCCCCTGGAATTTCGTCAACGAGAAGGGCGAGCTCGACGGGTTCGAGATCGAGCTTGCCAAGAATCTCTGTCAGCGGCTGAACAGCGAATGCACGTTCATCCAGAACAGCTGGGATGGGCTGCTGCCGGGCCTCGACGCCGGACGCTACGACGTCCTGTTTTCAGGCTTCGCCATGACGGCGAGCCGCACCGAGACCGCCGGCATGGCCGGGCCCTATGCGATACTGGCAATGACTTTCTACACCGTCGCCGACAGCCCGCTGGCGAGCGCCGATGCCGAAGGCGTCGTGTCCTTCGACCGCGACCCCAAGGCCGCCGAGGAGGCCATCCAGAAAATGCGCACCCTTTTGACGGGGCATACGGTCGGCGTCTCCGCATCCGGTCTCAGCGCACGGTTCGTGGAGAGCTATTTCGATGGTTCCGCCGATCTGAAGCGCTATCGCCGGCTGGACGAGATCGACATCGATGTCAGTTCGGGGCGTGTGGCTGCGGGACTGACGCAGCTTTCCTACGCAACCGACATGATCGCGCGCACGAAGGACGTCTCCTACAAATTGATCGGCCCCGCCTTTGAAGGCGGCATGCTCGGCCAGGGCGTGGGCGCCCTGGTCGCGAAAGGCAACAGTGATCTGCAGCAGAAGTTCCAGACCGTGATCGACGAGGCCATCAAGGACGGCACGATCCGCGAACTCAGCGAGAAGTGGTTCAGTTCGGACATGACACCGGTCCGCTAGGGCCCTGATGTCCCGCGGGAGAGGGGCCATCCTCTCCCGTCGCAATCCGGCATCGCCCAATGTGGCGGCTGTGGGAGGCGGCTTCGTCGCCCAGGTGAATAACCCATCCGCGCAAGGTCCGAGGACCTGTGGCGCGAGAGGAACATCATGGATTTCTCGCCTTTATGGGAAGGTGTCTGGGGCGGCCTGATGCTGCGGGCCGCGGCGATGACGCTGATCGTTGCGTTCCTGGCTTTCCTGCTTGGCCAGGTCATCGGCCTCGGCCTGACGCTGGCGCGCCTCTCCGGCGTGGGCCTGCTTGCCCGTGCCGCCGAGACCTACACGATGGTGGTTCGCGGCGTGCCGGAACTGCTGATTATCTACCTGATCTTCTTTGGCGGAAGTTCCACGCTCGGCTGGTTCGCAAGCTGGTTCGGCCATCAGGGCTACATCGAGGTAAGTCCGCTCCTGACCGGGGTGGTCGCGATCGGCATGATCTGCGGCGCCTATTCGAGCGAGGTGATCCGCGGCGCCATCCTGGCGGTGCCGGTCGGTCAGGTGGAGGCCGCGATTTCCTTCGGCATGTCGAGGCTGCTGCGCGCGCGGCGGATCGTTGGACCGCAGGCCCTTCGTTATGCGCTGCCGGGACTCGGCAACATCTGGCTGACGACGATCAAGGAGACCTCCCTGATTTCCGTCGTCGGCCTGGTCGAGATCATGCGCCAGGCAACGGTCGCGGGCGCTTCGCTGCGGCAGCCGTTCACCTTCTACATCGTCGCCGCCGCGATCTATATGGTGCTTACCGGCGGGTCGGTGCTGATAATCGGCAGGGCCGAGCGCCGTTTCGGGCGCGGCAGCATGGCAGCGGGGGCATAACATGGAATTCTATACCTATGTCCTCGTGGAACTGGCCAAGGGATTGCCCCTGACGCTGCAGATCGTGGGATTCAGCCTGGTCTGCAGCTTCGCCCTCGGCCTGTGTCTCGCGCTCGCCCATCACTACGGCCCGGTCTGGGCGCAGATGCTTGTGCGCGGCTATCTGGCGATATTCCGGGGCCTGCCCCTGCTCATCCAGATCTACGTGATCTATTTCGGCCTTGCCCAATTCGCCGTCGTGCGCGGCAGCATCCTGTGGCCGATCCTGCGCGAGCCTTTCTGGTGCGCGGTGATTGCGATCTCGGCATGCGCCGGGGCCTATGCATCGGAGATTTTCAGGGGCGGTCTCCTGTCGGTCTCGTCCAAGGACATCGATGCCGCGCGCGCATTCGGCATGTCGAGACTGCTTATGCTGCGCCGGATCGTACTGCCGCTGACCTTGCACCAGGCATTGCCGGCCTATGGTAACGAGATCATCTACCTTGTGAAGATGAGCGCCGTCGCCTCGATCATCACCTTGCCGGAGGTGACGGCCCGCGCCTTCACCATCGTCACCGAAACCTTCCGCGTGTTCGAGGTCCTCGCTATTGCGGGGGCGATCTATCTCGCGATCAACTTTATTGCCGCGTTTGCGGTGCGCTGTGTGGAGAAGGCACTCGAGCCGTCTCCGCCGCGGAACTGACACCAATCGGGAGTTCCTCATGAGCGGTAGACTTGGGCCCCTGGCGGGGCGGGCGAAGCTCGACCATTGGCAGCGCCTGGCGGGCGCCATGTCCGGTGGGCCGATCGATCGCCTGCCGGTCAGCCTCTGGCGGCATTTTCCCGTAGAGGACGAAACGGCCGCGGGGCTGGCCGAGGCCAATGTCCGCTGGCAGCGCCGCTTCCAGTTCGACCTTGTCAAGTTCATGCCCACCGGCACCTTCAGCGTCGAGGACTGGGGTGTCAGGACAGACTATGTGCCATCGGTTTTCGGCACCCGCAGGGTGCTGGCGCTGGGGGCCGAGAAGATCGCGGACTGGGAAAGGCTCAGGCCGCTCGATCCCGGGGCAGGCTGCCTGGGGGTGCAGGTCGAAGGCCTGGCGCGGACGGTGACGGCGCTGGATGGCGAGGCGCCGGTTCTGCTGACCGCTTTCAGCCCGCTCACCACCGCTCTCAAGCTTGCCGGCAGAGACGGGTTGCACGCCGTCATGCGCGAGGCCCCGGATGTTCTCGAAGCCGCGCTTGAAGTGATAACCGAAACGACGATCCGCTTTATCGAGGCTTCGGTGCAAGGCGGTGCACATGGCCTGTTTCTGGCGACGCAATGCGCCGATGCCGCAATCATGTCGCGTGACGACTACACGCGTTTCGGGATACCGTTCGACCTGAAGATCCTGGGATCGGCCGCCGCGCAACTTCCCTTTCGCATGCTGCACATTCATGGTGAAGCGGCCTATTTCGACATGCTGGCAAGCTATCCGGTCAATATGCTGAACTGGCATGACCGCATGGCGTCACCCCCGCTCGCGGTGGGACGTTCGCTGTTTCCCGGCCTTGTCGCGGGGGGGCTCAACGAGGAAGGGCCTGTCTCCGGCAGCGATGTCGCGGCCTCGCGGCGGCACCTTCGGGAAGCGCTGGGCAGCCGATTGGCCCCGCGCACGATGATCGCGCCCGGTTGCTCGCTGACGATGACGACGACGGACGAGATGATCGATGCGCTGATCGACGAAATCGCGTGTCACGGTATGGCGCAGGAAGGATCGCGGGAGGAGGTTGCCGATGAACAATGAAATGCCTGTGGTCCGGGTCGAGGGGCTGGAGAAGAGCTTTGGCGCGCTTAAGGTTCTGAAGGGAATATCGCTGGAGGCGCGGCAGGGGGACGTGATTTCCATCCTGGGACGCTCGGGATCGGGAAAGAGCACGTTCCTGCGCTGCCTCAACCTTCTGGAGAGGCCTGACACGGGGGCCATATCGATCGCCGGTCATGAGGCCGCATTCCCGGAGAAGCCGGGGAGCGGGAAGCTGTCGCACCGGGCGATGGAGCGGCTGCGTGCCTCGACCGGCATGGTCTTTCAGAGTTTCAACCTCTGGAGCCACAAGACGGCACTGGAGAACATCATCGAGGCGCCGGTCCACGTCCTCGGGCGCCCGAAGGCCGAGTGCGTCGAGGAAGCACGGCGGTTGCTGGCCCGGGTCGGACTGGCGGATCGGGCCGACTACTATCCGATGCATCTTTCCGGCGGGCAACAGCAGCGTGTTGCGATTGCCCGCGCCCTGGCGATGCGTCCGAAGGTGATGCTCTTCGACGAGCCGACATCGGCACTCGATCCGGAACTCGTCGGCGAGGTGCTTCAGGTCATGCGGGGGCTGGCGCAGGAGGGGATGACGATGCTGGTGGTCACGCATGAAATCGCGTTCGCGCGCGATGTTTCCACTCGCATCGTCTTCTTCAGCGAGGGGCAGGTCGAGGTGGATGGCTCGCCGCACGAGGTTTTCTCCGCACCGCCCAGCGAAAGTTTCCGCAAGTTCCTCTCCAACCATGCATGAGAAAAACTGGAAGTCCGATATGACCTGGAATGCCGAAAAGCTCGACGAACTGCGAACGCTCTTTTCCGACAAGGATGGCGGCACGATGCACGATCCGGAGTTTGCCCGGATCGCCGGCCATATCTTTCGTGACGGTGGCCGCAGGCAGTTTCCCTATGCCGGGCATCCGACGCTGCTGGACGCGCCGGCCATGGTGCTGGGTTCGTCCGATGACGATCTGGCGAAGCTTCAGGTGGCGCTCTATGGCATGCCGATGGATCTCGGCGTCACCAATCGCGGCGGGGCGCGGTTCGGCCCAAGGGCCTTGCGTGGCATAGAGCGGACGGGACCCTATAACGATGTGCTGCATTGCGCCCCTGTGCATGAGATGCGCGTGGCCGATATCGGCGATGTTCCCTTCAAGAGCCGCTTCGACCTTGCGACCAGCCATTCCGATATCGAAGCCTTCGTGGGGTGCCTCGTCGAGGCGGGTGTGATGCCGCTTGGCGTCGGCGGCGACCATTCAGTCTCCCATCCGGTCCTGCGCGCTATCGGCGCCCGCCGCGCGGTCGGCATGATCCATATCGATGCCCATTGCGACACCGGTGGCCCGTATGAGGGCGAGAAGTTTCACCACGGCGGCCCTTTTCGCAATGCGGTCCTGGACGGTGTCCTCGATCCGACACGCACCATCCAGATCGGCATACGTGGCTCGGCGGCCTACATCTGGGAGTTCTCCCGCATGTCTGGAATGACGGTGATCGAAGCGCACCGCATTGGCGAACTGGGGATTCCCGCGATCGTGGAAATGGCGCGAAAGGTCGTGGGGGACGGCCCGACCTACCTGTCGTTCGATATCGACAGCCTCGATCCGGCCTTCGCGCCGGGTACAGGCACGCCGGAGGCCGGAGGGTTCACGATGCGTGAAGCCCTGGCGCTGGTGCGGGGGTTCAAGGGCGTGAATTTCGTTGGCGGTGACGTGGTGGAAGTCGCGCCCGCCTACGATCCCACAACCAACACCGCTCAAAACGGGTCGCAAATACTCTTCGAGCTTCTCAGCCTGATGCAGTTCAGCCCTTCCTTGCCCGCCCGATAGCGTGATCCGCCCGGCGCGGGGGAGGGGTGGGGCGGCATCGCGCCGCCCTATCCTCAGGCGGTCCCGTGTTCCAGTTCGATCACCCGGGTGCTCTGCCGCAGGCCCGTCGCAACGACCGATACCCTGAACCTGCCTTCCAGGGCCTGGTCGAATATGGCGCCGACGATGATGTCGGCGTCGGCGTCGACTTCCTCGCGGATGCGGGTTGCCGCCTCGTCGACCTCGAAAAGCGTCATGTCCGGCCCGCCGGAGATCGAGACCAGCACACCCCGGGCACCGCCCATCGACACCTCGTCGAGAAGCGGGTTTGCAATGGCCGCTTCCGCCGCCGCCTTTGCCCGGCCCTGTCCCGAGGCCTCGCCCGTTCCCATCATCGCCCGGCCCATGTCGCGCATCACCGACCGCACGTCGGCGAAGTCGAGATTGATAAGCCCCTCCTTCACGATCAGGTCGGTGATGCAGCCGACGCCCGCATAGAGGACCCGGTCGGCCAGGGAGAAGGCGTCAACGAAGGTCGTCTTGGCATCGGCGATCCTGAAGAGGTTCTGGTTCGGGATGACGATCACCGTATCGGCGCATTCGCGAAGCCGCTCGATTCCCGCCTCCGCCGCTTGCATGCGGCGGCTGCCCTCGAAGGCAAACGGCTTGGTGACGACGGCCACGGTCAGGATGCCTGCCTGTCGGGCGGCCTGTGCGATCACGGGTGAGGCGCCTGTTCCTGTCCCGCCCCCCATGCCGGCGGTCACGAAACACATATGGGTTCCGGCAAGATGATCCATGATCTCGTCGATCGACTCCTGCGCGGCCGCATTGCCCACCTCGGGCACGGAACCGGCTCCCAGCCCTTCCGTGACACCGGCGCCCAACTGGATCAGGCGCGATGCCTTCGACGCGGCAAGAGCCTGGGCATCCGTATTGGCGACGAGGAATTCCGCGCCCTGCAACCCGGCCGTGATCATGTTATTGACGGCATTCCCACCGCCACCGCCCACGCCGATCACGGTGATCCTGGGCTTCATCTCGATAATTTCGGGTTTGGCGTTCATTGCTGTTTTCCTTGCAGGCGCTCTTCATGCCGGTATTCGGCCGGGGCAATGGAGCTACGAATCAGAGCAACACCCGCCTTGGAGAGGGAAGCAGACCGGGACTTCGCTCGCAAGTGTTGCCTTCGATCCGGGCGGGCCGGGCCGGCTAGGGTGCCGCCGAAGGCGATGGGCCGTGGCCGGGTTTTCCGATCCAGGCGTCGAATTCGTTCACCTGGGCGAAGGTTGCCGGACGAAGCTTGCCCCATTTGGAAGTATCGGCGACCAGGAAGCGCCTCTGCGAGCGGGCAATCGCCGCCCGCTTCACCGCCACTTCATGGAAATGGAAACAGGTGACGCCTTCTGTCTCGTGCACGCCCGCGGCCGAGAAAAAGCCCTTG
Organism: Aquamicrobium terrae; assembly: GCF_040545735.1. Classification (GTDB taxonomy): domain Bacteria; phylum Pseudomonadota; class Alphaproteobacteria; order Rhizobiales; family Rhizobiaceae; genus Mesorhizobium; species Mesorhizobium terrae_A. The sequence continues at coordinate 26,040 of NZ_JBEPML010000008.1, read as the reverse complement.
GTGATGTTGATCTCCTGCAGCATCTTCAACGCCGTTTCCGAACTGAAACTGCCGCTTTCGGCATGATAGATGCCGGCGAGCAGGATGAGGTTCACCCCCTCGATGCGCGCCACGATCTCGGCGATGTTGAGCGCCTGCGTCACAACGGTGATATTGGCGTTCTGTGGAATGCGCGAGGCGAGATGCGGCAGGGTGGAGCCGCAATCGATGAAGATCGTGTCTTCGGGCGCGATCAACTCAGCCGCCTGCAACGCCACCTCGATCTTGGCCTGGGTGTTCGTGCCCTGCGCGTGCGAAAGCGAGTAGCGCTCGCCATTGTCGCTGGCGAACATGAGATAGCCGCCAAGGCGCAGAATGCCGCTGTCGTTGTCGCTCAGATCGCGCCGGATGGTGATCTCGGAGGTTTCGAGCTGTTTTGCGGCATCGGCAATGTGGACGATGGCTCCCGATGCGCACATCTTTCGGAGCGCCTGAATGCGTGCTGCCCGTCCGGATGGTCTTGCCACGTTTTTCTCCAAGGCCTGATGGGTTCGTGATGCTTCCTAGCGAAAACCGCTTTTCCCCAAAACCGCTATTTGCAGAGGCTTGCAGGTTTTGATCAAACATGATCATATTGAAGTGAATTGATCAATATGCTCGCGATATTGAGTAGATTCAATCAACATCCAATCTCCCGCCCGCCCGGGGCGGCGCGGCTGTACAGAGGAGGAAAATATCGATGAAAGCTTTGCTGACGGCAGCTTCCGTGGCTCTGTCCCTGTTGGCATCGTCCGCGCTGGCGGACCAGATCGTCGACACGTCCAAGCTCAATCAGGATCTGATAACGACGAAGGACGACAAGAAGTACACCATCGCCACTGTAGTGAAGGTGGACGGCATCGCCTGGTTCGACCGCATGCGCGACGGCGTCGAGCAGTTCAAAAGCGACACCGGACATGATGTTTGGATGGTCGGCCCGAGCCAGGCGGATGCTGCCGCGCAGGTCCAGCTCATCGAAAACCTGATCGCCCAGGGCGTCGACGCGATTACCGTCGTGCCGTTCTCGGTCGAGGCCGTCGAGCCGGTGCTGAAGAAGGCGCGCGACCGCGGCATCGTGGTGATCTCGCATGAAGCCTCGAACCTCACCAACACCGACTACGATCTCGAAGCCTTCGACAACCTCGCTTATGGCGCCAACCTGATGAAGGAACTCGGCAAGTACACCGGCGGCAAGGGTAAGTATGTCACCACCGTCGGCTCCCTGACGTCCAAGAGCCAGATGGAATGGATCGACGGTGCGGTCGCTTATCAGAAGGAGCATTTCCCGGACATGGAAATGGTCGGCGACCGGCTCGAGACCTATGACGATGCCGCCACCGACTACACCAAGCTGAAGGAGGCGATGACCGCCTATCCCGACATCACCGGCATTCTCGGCGCCCCGATGCCCACCTCGGCCGGCGCCGGCCGGCTGATTGCCGAGGGCGGTCTCAAGGACAAGGTGTTCTTCTCGGGCACCGGCCTGCCTTCGGTGGCCGGCGAATATCTCGCCAATGGCGACATCCAGTACATCCAGTTCTGGGACCCGGCCGTGGCCGGCTATGCCATGAACATGCTGGCCGTGGCCGCTCTCGAGGGCAAGGGCGACCAGATCAAGGCTGGCCTCAACCTCGGTCTTGCCGGCTATGAATCGCTGACCGCTCCGGAGGCGGATCGCCCGAACCTGCTGTATGGAGCGGGCTGGGTCGGCGTCACGTCCGAGAACATGGATCAGTACGACTTCTGATCATGTCCTGCATTCCGGCGTCGGCGCCCTGCCGACGCCGGAATGCACATCGCCCCCAAAGGCGAGGGTTCCCTTCCAGACTGCCGGAAAAACCATGTCCGAGTATCTGATCGAGCTGAAGAACATCAGCAAGCGCTTCGGTGGCGTGCGCGCTCTGGATGACGTGTCCATCGCCATCCGGCCAGGCGAGATTCACTGTCTGGCCGGCGAGAACGGCTCGGGCAAGTCCACCATCATCAAGGTGATGTCGGGCATCTACACGCCCGAGGAAGGCGAGATCCTGGTCGACGGCAGCCCGGTCGGCCGGCTGGATCCCATTCAGGCCGTGCACAAGGGCGTGCAGGTCATCTATCAGGACTTTTCCCTGTTCGGGAACCTGACGGTGGCGGAGAACCTCGTCCTCAACACCTATCTGCTGGAAGGCGCCAGGCGGATGGACTGGCCCCGCGCCCGCAAGATGGCGCGCGAGGTTCTGGCCCGTCTCGACGTGAAGATCGATATCGATGCCGATGTCGAAAGCCTGCCCGCATCGGGAAAGCAGATCGTCGCCATCGCCCGCGCGATTCTTGCGGAAGCGCGGCTGATCGTCATGGACGAGCCGACGACGGCGCTCACCCGCCATGAGGTGGATGCACTGTTCGCCATCGTTCGCGACCTGAAGGCGCAGGGCATCGCCATCCTGTTCGTCAGCCACAAGATGCGCGAAATGCTGGAGATTTCCGAGAGGCTGACCGTCTTCCGCAATGGCAGGAAGGTGGCCGAAGGCGCGATGCGCGACTTCGACGAGCCCGCCATTACCCGCGCCATGACCGGACTGGAGCTCGAGGACGAGCTCTATGCGCCCAAAATCGATGCGGCCGCGACCCCTGCGCTGGAAGTCGAGGATTTGCGTGTTCCGGGCATCGTCAACGGCGTCAGCCTCGAATTGCGGCCCGGCGAGATCGTCGGTATTTCCGGCCTGATCGGCTCGGGCCGGACCGAACTGGCGCGCGCGCTGTTCGGTATGGAAAACGCGACCGCGAAGACATTTCGGGTTTCGGGCAAGGATGTCTTCCCGCGCTCTGTTCAGGAGGCGATCGACCTCGGCATCGCCTATGTGCCGGAGGACAGGCTGAGCGAAGGCCTGTTCCTGACGCAAAGCATCGAGCGCAACATGGTGGTCAGCATATTGGAGCGGCTGCGGCGCGGCCTGTTCCTCGACCGGGCGGCGATGCGCGACAAGACCGAGCAGATGTTTCGCGACATGCAGATCGCCGCGCCTTCGCCCGAGACGGCGGTGGGCAATCTTTCCGGCGGCAACGCGCAGCGCGTGATGCTGGGACGCTGGCTGCTGACAGGCGCGAAGATCCTGCTCCTCAACGGCCCCACCGTGGGTGTCGATGTCGGCTCCAAGGCCAAGATCCATCGCATCATCCGCGACCTTGCCGAAAAGGAGGGACTGGCCGTTCTGATGATTTCGGACGATGTGCCGGAGCTGACCGGCAACTGCAACCGCATCCACGTCATGCATGAGGGGCGCTTCGTGGCCGGGTTCCACGGTGCGGACATGACCGAGGACAACATCAACGACAGCCTGAAGGCGCTGAGGTGAGACGGCGAAGATGAGGAGCTTGCAATCGACGGAAGTCGTGATCGCCGCCGTGCTCGTGGCGGTCATGGTGCTGATCGGCCTGATCAATCCCGCCTTCTGGGGGGTCGACAACCTGTTCAGCCTGGCCAAGGCCAATATTGTCATCGGCATCATGGCGCTGGGCGTTCTGCTGATCATGATTTCGGGCGGCATCGACGTGTCGTTCCCGGCCATCTCGGCCGCCGCGCTCTACATCACCGTGCGCGCCATGGTGGCGCTGGACTACGACGGCGTTCTTCTGCCCTTCATCGCGGCCTCGGTCATCGGCGTGCTGCTTGGCGCCTTCAACGCCTTCATCATCGAGCGCTTCAGGATGATCCCGCTGATCGTGACGCTCGGCACGGCCTCGATCGTGCGCGGGCTGGTGCTTGGCCTGCTCGGCACCTCGATCGTCAACATCAACAAGATGCCGAAGGAGCTGATCGCCTTCGGCAAGCAGGATCTCGTCACCGTCACCGCCCAGAACGGGGCGACCGTCGGCCTTACCGCCATGGTGCTGGTCTATCTCGGGGTAGCGGTGGTCATGCACATCGTGCTGCGCCACACCATGATGGGCCGCTCGGTCTACGCCTATGGCGGCGATCCGGAATCGGCGCGCCGTGCCGGCGTGAACACGCGCCGCACCATCTTCTTCGTCTATTGCACGGCGGGCCTTCTGGCGGGTTTTGCCGGGCTGCTGCATTCCTCGATGATCTGGCAGGCCAATCCGCGCGACTTCATCGGACTGGAACTCGACGTGATCGCGGCCGTGGTGCTTGGCGGGGCTTCGATCTTCGGCGGACGCGGATCGGTGCTGGGCACGATGATCGGTGTGTTCACGCTCGTCATGGTCAAGAATTCGCTCATCCTGATGAAGGTCGACACCACATGGCAGCGTGTCGTCGTCGGCGTCATCATCATCGCCGCCACCGCGATCACCGCCTGGCGTGACCGCAAGAAACTGGTTTGAGCGGGGAGGCAATGAACATGGCCGCCAAAGCCGAGCGCAAACCTCTCATCCGCCGCCTTCTCGGCGAGGACGCGGCGATCATACAGCTTGCGGCGATCACGCTGCTGATCTTCGTTGTGATGGCGGGACTGAACCCCGACAAGTTCCTGCGCTACTACAATTTCGAGTCGATCTCCTATGTGATGCCCGAGCTTGGCATCCTGTGCATCGCCATGATGGTGGCGATGCTGACCGGGGGCATCGACCTGTCGATCGTCGCGATCGCCAATCTCGCGGCGATCACGGCCGGTCTCTATTTTCGCCATCCGGCGGTGGCCGAAGCCATCGCCGCCGGCGGGGCAGGGGTGGTGCTGCACACGATCATGGGCGTGCTCATCGCGCTGACGGTGGGGCTGGCGGCGGGCCTGCTGAACGGCGTGCTGATCGCGCGCCTGCGCATCATCCCGATCCTGGCGACGCTCGGTACGGGGCAGGTGTTCGCAGGTCTTGCGCTGGTGCTGACCGGCGGGCCCGCCATCGCCGGCTATCCGCAGGCCTGGACGTGGATCGGCACCGGTAAGCTGCTCGGCATCGCGGCGCCGTTCTGGATCCTGATCGTTGTCGCCACGGTGGTGGCGGTGGTGCTGCGCCGCACCCATCTCGGCGTCAACCTGATGCTGATCGGCACCAATGCGCGCGCCGCCGTTTTTGCCGGCATCCGCTCCTCGCGCATGATCCTCTACAGCTACGCCATGACCGGCCTGATGGCGGCCATCGCCGGCATCCTGCTGTCGGGCCGCACCAATTCCGCCAAGGCCGATTTCGGCTCCTCCTACCTGTTGCAGGCAGTGCTGATCGCGGTGCTCGGCGGTACCAACCCGGCCGGCGGCAAGGGGCGGGTCGCAGGTGTGCTCTTGGCGCTCGTGGCGCTGATGCTCCTGTCTTCGGGCATGCAGATCATGCGCGTGTCGAACTTCATGATCGATGCCGTCTGGGGCGCGTTCCTGGTGCTGGTGATTGCCATCAACTATCTGAGGTCGTCGAGATGAACACCGATACCGTTCTTCATCTCCAGCCGGATGATTTTCCCGTCCATGGCGAGCGCTTGATTGCCGAAAGCGCGGCCTTTGCCGTTACTGCCTTTCGCTACCCTTCGTCGGTGGAGGGCCTGCGCATCGCCAATGCGCGCGGTCACGTCACCGTGCTGCCCTTCCTCGGCCAGATGATCTGGGACGCGGTGTTCGACGGGCGCCGCCTGACCATGGGCAACGTGTTTCCCTATCCGCGCAACGGCGCTTCCATTCTGGAAACCTACGGCGCCTTTGCCTATCACGCCGGCGTCCTGCGCAATGGCACGCCGGGCCCGCAGGACACCCACCCGCTGCACGGCGAAATGCCGGTGACACGCATGGACAGCGCCCATCTGCGCTTCGGCCATGACGCCGAGGGCGGCTTCGTCGAGGTCGGCGGCCATGCGGAATATGTGATGGGCTTCGGGCCGCATTACATGGCCCGCCCGCGCATGCGGCTCTATGCGGACAGCGGGTTGATCGACGTCGAGATGGCGGTCGAGAACCTGTCGGCCCACCAGATGGAGCTGATGTATATGCTCCATGCGAATTTCGACTTCGTGGCGGGCGCGCAGATTCACCAGCCAGCCGACTATTCGCCGCAGAATACGGTGGTGCGCAAGACCATACCCGGCCATGTCACGCCCTCTCCGGCGTTTCTCGAACTGCTGGAGGACCTCGGCCGCAATCCCGCCCGCATGCGCGAGCTCGATGAGCCGGAGCTCTACAGTCCCGAGCAGGTGTTCTACATTCGCGGGCTGGGGCGTGATGCCGAAGGCCGCACCCGGCTGGTGATGGAGCTGCCGGGCCGCGATGCCTTTTCCGTCTCCTATAGGCCGCAGGACCTGCCGCATTGCGTGCGTTGGATACTCAATGACGGCGATGCGCAGGTGGCGGCGTTTGCGCTGCCTTCCACCTGCGAGCCCGAAGGCTACACCGCAGAAAAGGCCAAGGGCCATGTGCGCCTGCTGGCGCCGGGCGAGGTGGCGCGCTTCCCCGTGACGCTCGGCTATCTGAGCGCCGCGGAGGCTCCTGCTGCGATTTCCGAAATCAACAATATGAACAAGGGTTGAACCATGGCGTCATCCAGCGAAATGGGCAGCGGAACGGACAGCAGGGCCGGGCGCATAGCCGTCGTCGGCTCGAACATGGTGGATCTGATCACCTATGTCACCGTCATGCCCGCACCCGGCGAAACGGTGGAGGCGCCGGATTTCGAGATCGGTTGCGGCGGCAAGGGCGCCAATCAGGCGATCGCGGCGGCGAGGCTCGGCTCGCAGGTCAGCATGGTCACCAAAGTGGGCGACGATCTTTTCGGCGACAACACGCTGCGGAACTTTGCCGACAACGGCATCGACACCACCCATGTGAAGAAGGTGGCGGGCAAGTCGTCGGGCGTTGCGCCGATCTTCGTCGAGCCGTCCGGCGAAAACTCCATCCTCATCGTCAAGGGCGCCAATGCGGAGCTTTCCCCCGCCGATGTCGATGCCGCCGCCGATGTTTTGCGCCAGGCCGATCTGATCCTCATGCAGCTTGAAATCCCGCTGGAAACGGTGCGCCACACGCTGGGCCGCGCGGCGGAATGGGGCGTGCGCACCATTCTCAACCCCGCGCCGGCCGCCGCCGACCTCGACGTCGTGGACCTGCGCAGTCTCAGCTTCCTCATTCCCAACGAAAGCGAGCTTGCCCTTCTATCCGGCCTGCCGACCGGCACGGAAGACGAGATCGCGACGGCGGCGCGCAGCCTGATCGCGCAGGGCATCGGCACGGTCATCGTCACGCTCGGCGCGCGGGGCGCGCGCCTCGTCACCGCCGATGCCGTCACCACCATCGAAGCGGTGAAGGTCAAGCCGGTCGACACCACCGGCGCGGGCGATGCCTTTATCGGCTCGTTCGCCCATTTCCTCGCCGCCACCGGCAACACCGAGGAGGCCCTCAACCGCGCGGCGCGCTACGCCGCGCAATCGGTGGGTCGCCGCGGTACCCAGAAATCCTACGCATCCGCCGAAGAATTCCAGACCTTCTGCGAGACGCTTGCCGTCCCCGCTGCATAAGAGCCGATCCATGTCAGAAACCCATGAACGCAATCCCGGCTGCGCGCTCCGGCGCGAGTGGTTCGAGGATGTCCAGGTAAACCGGACGGCGGCCGAGCGCCGCGCCGCGGCCATCACGTCCGGGCGTACCGTGAAGAAGAATTATCAGGCCGCATGGCTGCTGCGCGCCGTCCAGTGCATCGACCTCACCACGCTGGCGGGCGACGATACGCCGGGCCGCGTGCGCCGCCTGTGCGCCAAGGCAAGGCAGCCCGTCCGCCCCGACCTTCTGCAGGCGATGGGGGTTGATGCCGTCACCACCGGGGCGGTGTGCGTCTACCCGACCATGGTGGAGCATGCGGTGAAGGCGCTGGAGGGCTCCGGCATCCCGGTCGCGTCCGTGGCCACGGGCTTTCCCTCGGGGCTCACGCCGCTGCCGCAGCGACTGGCGGAAATCCGCTACGCCGTGGAGCAGGGGGCCCGGGAGATCGATATCGTCATCACCCGCGAGCATGTGCTGCTCGGCGATTGGCAGGCGCTGCACGACGAGGTGTGCGCCATGCGCGAGACCTGCGGCGAGGCCCACATGAAGGCCATTCTGGCCACCGGCGAGCTTGGCACGCTGACCAATGTCTACCGCGCCTCCATGGTGGCGATGCAGGCCGGCGCCGACTTCATCAAGACCTCGACCGGCAAGGAGGCGGAGAACGCCACGCTGCCTGTCTCGCTGACCATGCTGCGCGCCTTGCGCGACTATGGCGAGCTGACCGGCTTCCGCGTCGGCTTCAAGCCGGCGGGCGGTCTGCGCACGGCGAAGGACGCGCTGGCCTGGCTGGCGCTGATGAAGGAGGAGCTGGGCGGCCCCTGGCTGAAGCCCGACCTGTTCCGCATCGGCGCATCCTCCATGCTTGCCGACATCGAGCGCCAGCTCGAACACCACGTCACCGGCCGCTACGCCAGCGACGATCATCACGCACTGAGCTGAGGTCCGGCAGATGAACATCAGGGACATCATGGAAACCATGGATTACGGCCCGGCCCCGGAGGCCGCGACGGACGTGCTGGCGTGGCTTGACGGTCATGGCCGCGTCTTCGGCCACTTTATCGACGGCAGCTTCACCGGCGCCGCCGCTGCCGTCATCGAGGTCGAGAACCCGGCGAACGGCGAAACGCTCGCCCGTATTCCGGCGGCCGGGGAAGCTGAAATCGACGCCGCCGTCGCCGCCGCGGCGAAAGCCTTTCCCCGCTGGTCGAAGCTTCCGGGCTTCGAGCGCAGCCGCTATCTCTACGCCATCGCCCGCCATTTGCAGCAGCGCGAGCGGTTCTTCGCCGTGTTGGAAAGCCTCGACAACGGCAAGCCGATCCGCGAGACGCGCAACGCCGACATTCCTTTGGCGATCCGGCATTTCTACCACCATGCCGGCTGGGCGGCCGCGGCCGAGACCGAGTTCGCCAGGCTGGATCCGCTCGGCGTCTGCGGCCAGATCATTCCGTGGAACTTCCCGCTGCTGATGCTGGCATGGAAGATCGCGCCGGCGCTGGCCGCCGGCAACACGGTGGTGCTCAAGCCCGCCGACCTGACGCCGCTGACGGCGATCGCCTTCGCCGAACTGCTGGTCGAGGTAGGCCTGCCGAAGGGGGTCGTCAACATCGTCCACGGCGGGGCCGCGACCGGAGCGCTGATCGTGCGCCATCCCGACATCGCCAAGATCGCCTTCACCGGCTCGACGGCCGTAGGCCGGGAAATTCGCCGTGCGACCGCCGGTTCCGGTAAAAAGCTGTCGCTGGAACTTGGCGGCAAGTCGCCCTTCATCGTGTGCGCCGATGCCGATCTCGACGCCGCCGTCGAAGGCGTGGTCGATGGCGTGTGGTTCAACCAGGGCGAGGTCTGCTGCGCCGGCTCGCGCCTTTTGGTGCAGGAAGGGGTGGCGGAGCGGTTTCTGGCCAAACTGCGCGGGCGCATGGAACGCCTGCGCGTCGGCGACCCGCTCGACAAGTCGACGGATATGGGCGCCATCGTGTCGGCCGGCCAGAAGGCGCGTATCGAGGGCCTGCTAAAGCAGGCCGGCGCCGAGGGTTACACGCTGGAGCAGTCATCCTGCCCGCTGCCGCCCAAGGGCCATTACATCGCGCCGGGCTTCTTTGCCGATGCCGAACCCTCCGCCACGGTTTCGCAGGTGGAGATTTTCGGGCCGATCGCGGTCACCACCACCTTCCGCACCGTGGACGAGGCCGTGCAGCTTGCCAACAACACGGCCTACGGGCTTTCGGCCTCGATCTGGTCCGAGAACATCAATGCGGCCACCGAACTGGCGGCGCGGGTGAAGGCCGGCGTGGTGTGGATCAACGCCACCAATATGTTCGACGCCAATGCGCCCTTCGGCGGGATGAAGGAAAGCGGCTATGGCCGCGAAGGCGCGCGCGAGGGCATGGCCTTCTATCTGCAACGGGCGAGGGCCGGCCGCCGTGCTCCGTTCAAGCCCGTCGTGGCCGACTTTTCCGCCGTGCCGCAGGCCGATGCCGCCACCGCCTTCATCGATCGCACGATGAAGAACTACATCGGCGGCAAGCAGGCGCGGCCGGATGGCGGCGCAAGCTATGCCATCCGCGACCCGAAGGGTGAAGTCCTTGGCCTTGCTCCGGTTTCCGGCCGCAAGGACATCCGCAACGCGGTCGAGGCCGCGATCAAGGCCAAGGGCTGGGCGGCCAACGCCCATGGCCGGGCCCAGGTGCTGTTCTTCCTTGGCGAAAACCTCTCGGCGCGCTCCACGGAACTGGCCGGACTGGTGCAGCGGCTGACCGGCGCGCCCAAGGCGCAGGCCGAGGCGGAGGTGCGCCAGACGCTCGAGCGCTGCTTCTACTATGCCGGCCTTGCCGACAAGGACGACGGTGCGATCCACGCCACCAAGCCGCGCCATCTGACGCTTTCGCTGAAGGAGCCGGTCGGCGTGGTCGGTGTGCTTGCGCCGGATCAGTCGCCGCTGCTGGCGTTGATGTCGCTCGTCCTGCCGCTGATCGCCACCGGCAACCGGGTGGTCGCCGTGCCGTCGCCCGCCCATGCGCTGATCGCCCAGCCGCTCTACCAGATATTCGACACGTCCGACCTTCCGGGCGGCGTCGTCAATCTGGTTACGGGCGAGCGCGACGTGCTGGCCAAAACCCTGGCCGAGCACGACGCGGTCGATGGCATCTGGTACCACGGGTCCGCGGAAGGAGCTGCCGCCGTCGAGACGCTATCGGCCGGCAATCTCAAGCAGGTCTGGACCAATGACGGCCAGTCGCTCGACTGGTCGCAGGACACGGTGGCGCGCGGTCGTGACTGGATGGACCGGGCCACGCAGGTCAAGACGATCTGGGTGCCTTACGGCGCCTGATCCGGCCCCGGGCCGAACATGATGGAAGGATGCCGGTGATGCCATGCATTTCATAGGTGTGGATGTCGGAACCGCCAGCGCGCGCGCCGGCGTGTTCGACCGGACCGGCGCGCTGCTCGGTGCGGCCAGCCATCCGATCCGGATCTGGCGTGAGCGGCCCGATCATGTCGAGCAGTCGAGCGACGATATCTGGGCGGCAGTCACGGCCAGCGTGCGCGGGGCGTGCGAAAAGGCCGGTATCGCACCGGAGCAGGTCGCGGGCATCGGCTTCGACGCCACCTGTTCGCTGGTGGTGCTTGACGGGGAGGGGCGTCCACTCGCCGTCAATGCGGAAGGCGAGGATGAGCGCAACATCATCGTCTGGATGGACCACCGCGCCACGCCGCAGGCGAAGCGCATCAACGCCACCGGCGCGCGGGTTCTCGACTATGTCGGGGGCCGGATATCGCCTGAGATGCAAACGCCGAAGCTGTTGTGGCTGGCCGAGGAACTGCCCGCGACCTTTGGCAGGGCCGGCCATTTCATGGACCTGACCGACTTCCTGACATGGCGTGCCACCGGCAGCCTTCGGCGTTCCACCTGCACGGTCACATGCAAGTGGACCTATCTCGCCCATGAGCAGCGCTGGGACGAAGCCTATTTCCATGAAATCGGCCTGGGTGCGCTGGCAGACGAGAAGTTCGTCCGCATCGGCGACCAGACAAGCCCGCCCGGCACCGCCATTCCCGGTGGTCTGCGCGCCGCCGCGGCACGGGATTTCGGCCTCGCACCCGGCACGCCGGTGGCCATGGGCCTGATCGACGCGCACGCTGGTGCGCTCGGCACCATCGGTGCCGACGGGCTTGCCGGCAAGCTCGAACAGCGGCTTGCCTATGTGTTCGGCACCTCGGCCTGCACGCTCAACGTGTCCGCCGCGCCGATGTTCGTGCCCGGCGTCTGGGGTCCCTATTACTCCGCGCTGGTTCCGGGCCTGTGGCTCTCGGAAGGCGGCCAGTCGGCAGCGGGCGCGGCCATCGACCATGTCGTGCGCCAGCATGCCTGGGCCGCCGCAGCTTCCGCAAAGGCGGAGGCGGCCGGCAAGAGCCTGACCGGATGGCTGGAGGGCAGGGCGGTCGAGGTTCTGGAAGACATGCCGCTGGCCCAGCTTCTCGGCGGCGTCCATGTGGTCGGTGATTTCCTCGGCAACCGCGCGCCGTTCGCCGACCCCGATGCGCGCGGCATCATCGCCGGGCTCGACATGGCCGAGGACGAAACGAGCCTGATCCGCCTTTATGTGGCGGCGGTGATCTCCATCGGCTACGGGCTCAGGCAGATTGTCGAGATCCTGCGCCGGGAGGGTGCCGATCTTGAAACGGTGGTCGTCAGCGGCGGGGCCGGGCGCAGCGCCCTGGTGCGGCAGCTTCTGGCGGATGCCGGCGGCCTGCCGGTCAGCACATGCGTTTCGCCCGAACCGGTTCTGCTGGGCGCCGCCATGACCGCCGCCGTTGCGGCCGGCGTGGAACCGGACCTGCAAACAGCCATGGAAGCGCTGTCCGCCGTCAGTGAAACGACATTTACTGCCCCGGAAAGCCGGGAGTTGCACACGTGGCGCTACAAGGCGTTCATTGCGCTGCAGGAGGTCGACCGCTCGCTGCGTGAGCACGGTCGGGGATCGTAGAATATCAGCATCGGTTTTGGCTTGAAGGGGCAGGGGTCAGGCCGACGCCGCGTCCAGAATCTCAAGGCTTGCATCGCTCAGCGTCAGCGCCGTCGCGTGCCTGATCTCTTCCAACTGCCCAAGGCTGGTGGCGCTGACGATCGGGGCGGTCAGGGCCGGGCGCGAAATCAGCCAGGCAATGGCGACCGCGCCCGGCGTCGTGTTCTCGTCGCGGGCGACGGCGATCAGCGTGTCGAGGATCGCCAGATTGCGTTCGGTCATGAAGGAGGCGACGCGCGCCTGGCGGCTGCTTCCCTCCAGACTGGCTGCATCGCGATACTTGCCGGTGAGAAAACCGGCCGCGAGGGCGAAGAAGCTGATTGCGCCGATGTGCTCGCGCCTGCACAGGCCGGCCAACTCCTCCTCGAACTCGCGCCTGTGGATCAGATTGTATTGCGGCTGAATGCTCTCGAAGCGGGGGAGGCCCAGGCGGGAGCTGACGCCCAACGCCTCCTGCAAGCGCTGCGGCGTGAAGTTGGAACACCCGATGGCGCGCACCTTGCCGGCCTCGATCAGCCGCGCAAAGGCGCCCAGCGTTTCTTCCAGCGGCACCGTCGCGTCGTCGATATGCGCCTGATAGAGGTCGATATAGTCGGTCTGCAAACGTCTCAGCGAGCTGTCGACGGCGCGGGCGATCCACGAAGCGGACAAGCCCTTTTCCTCTCCCATGGCCATGCCGACCTTCGTTGCGATGGTCAGACGCGCGCGGTTGCCACGCGCCTTCATCCACGCGCCGATGATGGTTTCCGATTCTCCGCCCGCATGGCCCGGAACCCAGGAGGAATAGACATCGGCGGTGTCGATGGCGTTCAAGCCGCTGTCGAGCAGGGCGTCGAGCAATCGAAACGATGCCGTCTCGTCGACGGTCCAGCCGAACACGTTGCCGCCGAAGACGACGGGCGGAACCTCGATCCCCGATCGTCCCAGTTCGCGCATTCTCACGGCGTCGTGCTCCCGGCAAGACAGGCGGCGTTCAGTTCCGCGACGGTGTTGCAGCCGATCATTGCCATGACCAGATCGATCTCCTCGGCGATGATGCGGAGCACCTTTTTCGCGCCGGCCTGTCCGTCGGCCGCGACGCCGTACAGCGTCGGCCTGCCGGCAAAGACGAAATCGGCGCCAAGGCAGAGCGCTATCACCACGTCGGAACCGCGGCGCACGCCGCTGTCGAGCATCAGGGTCATGCGGTTGCCGACGGCTTGCCTGATTGCGGGCAGGGCATCGAGCGAGGCGGGTGCCCGGTCGAGCGCCTTGCCGCCATGATTGGAGACGATCAGGCCATCGCAGCCCATATCCGCCGCGCGCACCGCGTCATCGGGGTGCAGGAAGCCCTTGACGACGAGCTTGCCCTTCCAAAGCCGGCGGTAGGTTTCGAGATCCCGCCAGTCCGGCGTGCCGGCGTCGCCCGGAACGAAGGCCTGATCGAAGAAGAACGCCGCGCTCTGCGCAGCCGACGCGCCCGCCGGCATGTAGGGGGTCCAGTTGGCCATTGGCGGCATGCCACCGCTGGCGAAGAAGCGGGCGAACCATGCCGGGTGCGTCAGCACTTCCCGCGTCATGCGCAGGGCAATGCCGGGCGTCAGCCTGAACGGAACGCTGATACGATTGCGCAGGTGCCGCTCACGCTTGGGCGTCACGGGCGTGTCGACGGTGACGACCAGCACGTCCATGCCCGTATCGGCGGCGCGGCGAATCTGGTCGTGGGAGATGTGCCGGTCGCGCGCCGTGTAGAGCTGGAACCAGCTATGGTCCGGCGCGACGGCGTGGATGTCTTCCAGCGTCGTGCCGGAGGCGCCCGACAGGATAAACGGCACGTTGGCGGCAGCCGCCGCGCGGGCGATCAGCAGGTCCGCGTCGGGGCGGAACAGGGCGGCCGGCCCTGTCGGCGAGATGCCGAAGGGCATGGCATGGCGACGGCCGAACAGCTCGGTTGCCGTGCTGCGGCGCGAGACATCGACCAGATAACGCGGCAGCAGGCTGTGGCGGGCAAACGCCGCCTCGTTGCGTACCAGCCCTTCCTCGCCGTCGACGCCGCCCTCGATGAAGTCGTAGAGAAAGCCCGGCAGATAGCGCCGCGCTGCCAGCCTCACCTCATCGACGTTGACGGCATTTTTCGTGCGCTGCATCGCGTGCCCGTCTCAGCGCTCGGCGACGGTGATCATCATCCCAAGCCCGCGCGCAACGGCTTCGTGCAGGTCGGGCGGCAGGCAGGAACACAGTTCACGCTCGACGGCGGCATGGTCGACCATGGCGGCGTCGGCCGCCGCGATGCCCTTCTCGGTCAGTTCGACAATGACGCCGCGACCGTCGCGTTTGTCGGCCCTGCGTCGGATCAGGCCGTCCTTTTCCATGCGGCGCAGGAGGTTGGACAGGCCGCCCGAGGACAGGAGCAGCGTGGAGAGCAGTTCGCTGGGAGACATGTGATAGGGCGCACCATAGGCGCGGATGGTCGCCAGCACGGCGTAGGTCGGATATTTCAGCCCATGGGGCGCCAGCGCCCGGTCGACGGCACGCAGAATGATGTCGTGCAGGTGCAGGATGCGCCCGACGACGGCCTTGCCGCTGCAGTCGATGTCCGGCCTTTCTCGCCGCCAAGTCGCCATGCCGCGCCCGACGCGGTCCAACTCCCAATACCGGATCTCGGCCTTGTTCACGGATCGGCCTCCCTCGAAGGTGTTCCACCCGGTGTGCCCCGGGCACGCTTTGCGCCACTGCTAACGGCGGTGCCACCGCATCACAACCATGACATGTAAGATAAATTACCTTCAAAATATCTTTCTTGAAAGATAATATCGCAGATGATAGCATTTTTGAACGATGCGCAAGGGAAGAGGCCCGTAACCGCATCCTCAATGGGAGCTTGGCATGAAATCATATTCCGTGCTCGCGGCCGCAACGGCAATCGTCGCTCTTGCCTCCGCATCCAATGTCGCAGCCGCGGACGAACTCGTCCTCGGCTCTTTCGGCGGTTCCTTCGCCGACAATGTGACGGCCTGTTACGTCGAGCCGTTCAAGGCCGCCACCGGCGCCGACGTCGTCATGAAACTCGGCAGCTCGTCGCAGCATGCGGCCTCCGTGCGCGCCACCGCGGGCCAGTCGGACATGGACGTGGTCTTCGCCGATGACGCTTTTGCCGTGCAGATGGCCAATGAAGGCCTGCTCGTGCAGCTCGACCGGGCCAAGCTGAGCAACGCGCCGGACATCATCGACGGCGCATGGGGCGCCAACGACGCCTATGTCGCAGCCATGCTGGGCGCGACCACGATCATCTACAACAAGGACAAGATCACCACGCCGCCGACATCGTGGAACGACTTGTTCGATCCGAAATATGAAGGCCGCGTCACCATTGGCGATATCTCCGGCACCAGCGGTTGGCAGTTCCTCGCCGCGCTGAACCAGATGGAAGGCGGCACGCTCGACGACATCACGCCGGGCATCGAGAAGATCAAGCCGCTCGCCAAGTCGTCCGTGCTGCTCTACGCCCAGGCCGACCAGGTGGTCGCCCTGTTCGAGCGCGGCGAGATCGACCTTGCCGTGTGGTATCCGGATCGCGCCGGCGTCGCCGCCAAGAACGGCCTGCCGCTGGCGGCCGCCTATCCGGCCGAGGGGGCCGTCGGCATCCGCCCGACCATCGCGATCCCCAAGGGCACCAAGCAGGAAGAGCTGGCGCACAAGTTCATCGACACGATCCTCGACGCCAACAACCAGAAGTGCTTCTCGGAGCGCCAGTTCATCGGCTCGGTGAACAAGAAGGTCACGCTGTCGGACGAGGTGTCGGCCATAGTCCCGACCGGCGAGGCGCTTGAAAAAATGCTGTTCCTGAACCCGGCCGACATGGCCGAGCGCCTGCCGGACTGGACCCGCCGCTGGCAGCGCGAGGTCCTGCGTTAGGACAGGCATTGCAAGAGACGCCGGGTCCGTTGCGCCGCCTGAAGGCATCCGAACGGACCGGGCCCTGCGGGGCATCGCATCGTCCGGATGGGCGCCGATACCGTTCCGAGCAATCTGTGAGGTCGAATGAGCAATGTTTCCCTGCGGCATCTCGTGAAGCGCTACGGCAAGGTATCCGTGGTCAGGGATGTGTCGCTGGAGATCGCCGAAGGTGAGTTCGTGTCGCTGCTGGGCCCCTCCGGCTGCGGCAAGACGACGATCCTGCGCATGGTTGCCGGACTGATCGAGCCGAGCGACGGCACCATCACGGTCGGTGGGCGCGACATCACCCGCCTGCCGCCCAACAAGCGCAATGTCGGGCTGGTGTTCCAGTCCTACGCGCTTTTCCCGCATATGACCGTGTTCGAGAACGTCGCCTTCGGCCTGCGCCGCAAGGGCGAAAACGGCCCGGCGTTGCAGGCGCGCGTCGAGGAGGCGTTGGCCCTGGTGCGGCTTGCCGGCTACGGCGAGCGCTATCCGCGCCAGCTTTCCGGCGGCCAGCAGCAGCGTGTCGCCATGGCGCGCGCCATCGCGCCGCGCCCGAGCGTGCTTTTGTTCGATGAGCCGCTGTCCAATCTCGACGCCAAGCTCCGCGACGAGATGCAGATCGAGCTGAAACGACTGCAGCGCGATCTGAAGATCACCACCTTGTTCGTGACCCACGACCAGGCCGAGGCCCTGTCGTTGTCGGACCGCGTCTGCGTCATGAATGACGGCATCATCCAGCAGTTCGCCTCGCCGGAGGAAATCTACCACCGCCCGGCCACCGCCTTCGTCGCCGGCTTCATCGGCAAGCCGAACCGGTTGAGCGCCATGGTCAAGGGCGGTGCGGTCGAACTTGCGGGCGGGCTCGTGCTGCATCCGACGAGCCTGGCCGCGAAGGACGGCGAGGCCGTCGAAGTGTTCATCCGCCAGGAAGCCGTAACCCTGTCGCGGACCGCCGGCACGGAGGGAGAAGCCGTTCCCGGCACCATCGCGCTGCGGTCCTTTTCCGGCGCGCAGGTGCAGTATGTCGTGCGGCTCGGCGCCTCGTCCGAGATCGTCGTCGAAGTCCCGTCCTCCGGCGAGGCGTCGAACCTTTCGCAGGGCGACACGCTGTTCGTGAACATCAGACCGCAGGACATCATCACCCTGCCGGGCGGGCAGGCGGCATGAGCTCGCTGCGCACCGGAGCCCTGCTGCTTTCGCCGCTGCTTTTCGTGCTGCTGGCGGCCTTCTTGGTGCCGTTGCTGCTCCTGGTGCCGACGAGCTTCCAGGAGTACCGGCCGGGTCACGGCATCGTCCCGGATGCGTGGACCATGGTCAACTATGTCCGCATCTTCACCGATGACTTCTATCTCGAGGTCGTGCTGCGCACGATCGGCCTCGGCGTCGTCGTCACGCTGAGCTGCCTGTTGCTCGGCTATCCGGTCGCCTATCTCGTCGTGCGCGGCAATCCGCGCTGGCGGCTGCCGCTGACGCTGCTGGTGATCTTTCCGCTGATGCTCAACCTGGTCGTTCGCTCGTTCGGCTGGATCGTGCTTCTGACCAACCGAGGCGTCGTCAACAACCTGCTGATCGACCTCGGCCTGATCGGGCAACCCCTCAAGCTGATGTTCAACATGACTGGCCTGCTGATCGGCCTCACCCACATCTACCTGCCTTTCATGGTGCTGATGCTGGTGGCGGCGCTGCAGAACGTGCCGCGCGATGTCGAGGCCGCGGCGGCGACGCTCGGATCGAGCCGGCTGCATGTCTTCCGCGCGGTGACGCTGCCGCTGACGGCGCCCGGCATCATCGCCGGCTCCATCCTCGTCTTCGTGCTCACCATCAGCGCGCTGGTGACGCCGCGCATGCTTGGGGGCCCGACCTACCAGGTCATGGCGACGCTGATCTATGACGAGTACATGCAGCTTCTCGACTGGCCGAGCGGCTCGGCGCTGTCCTTCGCCCTGGCGGTTTCCACCATCCTCATCATCTGGATTTCCAGCCGGATGACCAAGCGCTGGGCGGGACTGGCATGAACGAGAACCGACCCGGACCGACCGTTTCCTTCGTCGCGTTGCTGGTGATCCTGTTCCTGCAGGTCCCGGTGATCGTGGTGATGCTCGCCTCGTTCAGCGAGACGTCCTATCTCACCATCCCGCCGCAGGGCTGGACGTTCAAGTGGTTCTCGGCGGTGCTGACCGACCGCGTCTATCTCGACGCCATCAAGAACAGCCTGATCCTCGCCGTCGGCTCGACCGCGATCTCGCTGCTGCTGGGCGTGGCCGCCTCATATGCCATTTTCCGCAAGATGGTGCCGGCCACGGAGGCGCTAACCTCGCTGCTGATGGCGCCGCTGATCATACCCTCGGTGGTGATCGGCGTGGCTCTGCTGCAATATTTCACGCTGATCGGCATGCGCGGCAGCTTCTGGGTGCTGCTGATCGCCCATGTCGTCATCACCGTTCCCTACATCGTGCGTTCCGCGCTCGCCAGCCTCTCGGGCCTCGACCTTTCGGTGGAAGAGGCGGCGCGCGTTCTGGGCGCCAACGGTCTCACCACCTTCAGGCTGGTGACGCTGCCCCTCATCAAGCCCGGCCTCGTCGCCGGCGCGCTGTTTTCCTTCGTCACGTCGATGGAGAACGTGCCGGTGACGATTTTCCTGGCGGGACCGAGGGATACGACCCTCCCCATCCTCATCTTCACCTCGGTGGAGATGGGGGTGAATCCGAGCGTGGCCGCCGTGTCGACGCTCCTCATCATCGCGACGGCGATCGTGCTGCTCGTCGCAGAGCGTTGGACCGGCTTCCACCGCTTCGTTTGACGGATACCGACATGCATCTGACCAGCAAGGGCTTTCCTCTCTTTCTCACCTTCGATCTCGATGCCGAGACGATGTGGACAGCACGCGACCCGGACTACGCCAAGCGACCCATCCTGATGTCGCAGGGCGCCTATGGCTGGAAGGTCGGCACCGACCGCGTGCTCAATCTCCTGGCCCGTTATGGTATCAGGACCACGTTCTTCATTCCCGGCATCATCATCGACCAGCGCCCCGAACTGATGGAGCGCATCCTGGAAGCCGGGCATGAGCTGGCCCACCACAGCTACACCCATTCCTGGATCCTCAACCTGACGCATGAGCAGGAGCGCGAGGAGATGGAAAAGGGTTTCGAGTCGATCAAGCGTGTTTCGGGCCTTGCGCCGCGCGGCTGGCGTTCGCCCGCCGCCGAACTGAGCGACATCTCCATGCAGCTGATGGTCGAATATGGCTTCGACTACTCCTCCAACTTCTTCGACGACGACTCGCCCTACATCCACACCGTCGACGGCAAGCAGACCAGGATCGTCGAGCTGCCGTTCCGCTGGGTGCTCGATGACGCGCCGTTCTTCCAGTATTCGATCGTGCTGCCGGGCCGCACCATGCAGGCGCCGTCGGCGCTGCTCGAAGCCTGGAAGGCCGAGTTCGACGTGCTCTACGCCGAAAAGCGCATGATGATGGTCGGCATGCATCCCGAGATGATCGGCCAGCCGTCGCGCATCGGCGTTCTGGAAGGGCTGATCAAGCACGCGCTCGACCATGGCGATGTCTGGATGGGCCGTTGCGACGAGATGGTCGAGGACATGCGTCCGCGGCTGGCCGGAGCAGTCGCGTGACAGCCGCCTTCGCCGGTCGCCGCATCCTTGTGACGGGCGGCGCGAAAGGCATCGGCAAGGCGGCTGCCCTGCGCTTCCTTGCAGGCGGCGCGAAGGTCGCCTGCCTCGATATGGACGAGGTGGCTCTTGCGGACGTGTCGGCCGCGCACGGTGTCGTCGCGCTCAAGGTCGACGTGACCGACACGCAGGTGACCGACGCCACCGTGGCCGAGGCGGCCGCGCAGATGGGCGGGCTTGACGGTGTCGTCAATTCGGCCGGCGTGGACCTCGAATCCAGCCTTGAAGCCATGACCGATGCGGCGTGGGAGCGGCTGATCGCCGTCAACCTCACCGGACCGATGAAGGTTTGCCGCGCCGCCGCGCCTTTCCTGAAGCAGGCGGGCGGCGGCACCATCGTCAACGTCTCGTCCGGTGCCGGACTGCAACCGTTGAAATTCCGCAGCGCCTATTCGGCGTCGAAGGCCGGCTTGCAGATGTTTTCCAAGGCACTGGCGCTGGAGCTTGCCGAGGCTGGCATCCGCGTCAACGTGGTCTGTCCCGGCGCGGTCGAGACGCCGCTGTTTCGTTCCTCCATCGCCGAGGGTGAGGAGGGCAGGGCACAACTCGACGCCGTGCGCGCCCGCTATGCGCTGGCGCGCATCGCCGATCCCGACGAGATCGCCGCCGGTATCGCCTGGCTGACGAGCGCCGATGCGTCCTATGTTACAGGCGTGGCGCTGGCGGTCGACGGCGGCCGAACCTTCCACTGAGGGCAGGGACCATGGGGCAGACCGACCGCTTCAAGGACAAGGTTGCCATCGTGACCGGAGGCGGCGACGGCATCGGCGCGGGTATCGCCGCGCGCCTGCTCGCCGAAGGGGCGACGGTCGCCGTGCTCGACCTCGATGCCGGCCCGCTGAGGGCAGGGCTTGCGGCGGACACGGCGCCCCGTCTGCTCGCTGTCGAGGGCGACTGCACCGACCTTGCGACGCTGGAACAGTTTCACGCGCGCGTGGTCGGTGAACTCGGTCCCGTCGATGTGCTCGTCAACAATGTCGGCCAGAGCGGGCGAGGGCGCAGCGCCCCGTTTCATGAATCCAGCGAGGAGGTCTGGCGCTTCGTGCTGGAAATCTCGCTGTTCACCGCCATGCGCATGTCACGGCTTATCGCACCCGCGATGCGCGAGCGCGGCGGGCGTATCGTCAACATGTCGAGCGACGCGGCCTTCGTCGGCGATACCGGGCTGGTCGACTACGCCTCGGCCAAGATGGGGCTGATCGGCTTTACCCGCTCGCTGGCGCGCGAACTCGCCCCCTTCGGCGTCACCGTCAATGCGGTCGCGCCCGGCGCAATCCGCACCCGCGCGCACGACACCATGCCCAAGGAAGTCATCGACCGCATCAAGGCCAGTACGCCGGCCGGCATCGTCGGCGAGCCGGAAGACGTCGCCGCCGCCGTCGCTTTCCTCGCCAGCGACGAGGCGCGGTTCATCACCGGCCAGAGCCTGCTGATCGATGGCGGGCGCTGGATGATATAGGAGGAAGGCTTTGTCCGATCTTGCCGACATGACCGCCACACAGATGGCCGCCGCCGTTCGCGCGCGGAAGGTTTCGCCGGTCGAGCTGACCGAGGCGGTGCTTAAGCGCATGGACGAGCGCAAGGATCTCAATGCCTTCATCACCGTCACTGGCGAGGCGGCGCTTGCCGAAGCGCGCGCCGCCGAAGACAGGATGATGAAGGGCAG
Organism: Aquamicrobium terrae; assembly: GCF_040545735.1. GTDB lineage: Bacteria > Pseudomonadota > Alphaproteobacteria > Rhizobiales > Rhizobiaceae > Mesorhizobium > Mesorhizobium terrae_A. Next base: position 4,267 of record NZ_JBEPML010000008.1, on the reverse strand, counting down.
CGAGCTGCCGCCGCTGCACGGCGTGCCCTATTCGGCCAAGGATCTGCTCAACACCGCCGGCGTGCGCACCACCATGGGCTCACGCCTGCTGGAGACCAATGTGCCGGCCACCGACGCCGTCTCCGTGTCGCGTGCGAAGGCGGCCGGCGCGATCCTCGTCGGCAAGACGACGACGCCGGAATTCGGCCATTTGCAGGCGGCGACATCGCCGTTGTTCGGCCGCACCCTGAACCCGATCGATGCGAAGGTCACGCCCGGCGCGTCCAGTTCCGGTTCGGCCGTGGCGGTGGCCACCGGCATGGGGCCGATCTCGCTCGGCACCGATGGCGGCGGCTCGAGCCGCATCCCCGCCGCCTGCTGCGGCGTGGTCGGCTTCAAGCCCTCGCTCGGCACCATCCCGCACTTGCAACTGCCGGACCTGTTCGGCGCCAACTCCTATGTCGGGCCGATGGCACGCACCGTCTCGGACGTGGCGCTGGTGTTCGACGCGATCAACGGCCCGGATTTCCACGACACCTATGGGCAGGCGGCGAGGCTTTTGCACGAGGGCGGCGCGTCGCTCCGGGGCCTGCGCGTCGGCTTCATCGCCGAGGGCGGCGCGCGCGTCGAGCGCGAGACCGCCGCGATCACTGCCGCCGCGGTGAAGAAGATGGAAGACGCGGGCGCGCTGGTCGAGGAGGCCTTCATCGACTTCAAGTCCTATGAAGCGGTGTTCCTGACCATTCTGCGCGTCGGTCTTGCCGCCCGCACCGGCCCGCTGCTCAAGGGCCACGAGAACCTGGCCGGCCAGACGCTGATCGACACCATCGCGCTCGGCCATGGCTATTCGGCGGTCGATCTTTCCAACGCGATTTCGGAGCGCACGCGGCTGTTCCGCGAGTTCCAGGCGCTGTTCGAACGCTTCGACATTCTGGTGTCGCCGACGCTGACCGCCCCGCCGCTGCCGATCGACGTGGACCCGACAGGCGACATCGAGATCGATGGCGTCAATTGCGGTACAGTGCGCGGGGCATGGTATCCGTTCACCTTCCCGCACAATCTGTCCGGCCATCCGGCCATCACCATACCGTGCGGCAACACGAAGGCCGGCCTGCCCCTCGGCCTGCATCTGTGCGCGCCCTGGTATCGCGACCTCGACCTGCTCCGGGTTGCCGCCGAAGCCGAGTCCCTCTTGACCTGACCTGATGGTCCCCGGGCCAGTCTCACCGAGTTCCGGGCAAATCGAGCACGGCCACGAACCCTTCCGCACTATTGTGCAGTTCCAGCTTGCCGCCCGCTGCCTCCGCGACATCGGCGGCAATGGCGATGCCGAGGCCATCGCCGGGCGTCCGCTCGTCCAGACGCCGCCCGCGCCGGCTGATAAGTTCGAGCTGCTCCTCAGGCACGCCGGGACCATCGTCGACAATGGTGATCCGCACGTAGCCGGCCACTTCCTGTGCCTGGATGGTGACGACGGAGCGGGCATGGCGTGCGGCGTTCTCCGCCAGCGCGCCCAATGCCTCGGCCAGATCGGCCGGATCGACGGCGACGCCAAGATCGGTAGGGACAGCAAAGCGCCAGTCGGCCTTCTGGCCGTCCGGAGTGCGGCTCAGCACGGCATGGACACGTGCAACCGTCGTCGCCACGTCCGCACGTGCGCCGCCCGATGCGGCAACGGTGCGAACGCGTGCAAGCTCGCGATCCACATGGATGCGCATGGCGTCGGCGATTTCCTCGATCGCGTCGGCTGCCGATCTCTCTCCACTCCCTCGCAGGCGCTCGGCCTCGCCGAGCAGCGCCTGGAGTGGCGTTTTCAGTCCATGGGCGAGATCGCCGGCGCGCGCACGGGCGCGGGCTATGTCGGCCTCGCGGGCGCCAAGCAGCGCATCGATCTCGCTGGCGAGGGGGTGTACCTCCGAGGGCCATGCCCCGCCCATGCGCGTTGCCTGCCCGGCGCGCAACGCCGTCACGCGCTCGTGAATGCGCCTGAGCGGCCTCAGGCCATAGGCAAGCTGCGCAACCTGCGCGGCAATGAGGGCAAGTGCGAGCGCCGCCAGATAAGGCACCAGATCCCGGACGAAGGCCGCACGCGCGGCTGAAAGCTCCGCACGGTCCATGGCGACGGCCGCCCGTGCCTCGCCGCCGCCGAGCCTCGCGGGAAGGCGCACGACGCGTTCGATTGCCAGAAGCCTGGTATCATCAGGGCCGGCGACTTCATGAAGGCGGACCTCCTCGCCTGCCGGGCGATCGCGAGGCAGGGCGAGTGTCTGGTCCCACAACGAGCGTGAACGCAGCGTCCGGCCACCCTCGTCGATCTGCCAGTAGAGCCCGCCATAGGGGCGCGAGAAACGCGGATCGACGGGCTGCGTGGCGAGGGCAAGCCCATCCGGACCCATGACCAGGCCGGCAAGCACCTGGTCGAGCTGCAACAGCATCTCGCTTTCCGCGCGCCGCTCGACATGCTCGCCAAAGAGAAAGGACAGCGCGGCGCCCGCCGCGGCGAGTGCAAGAACAACCGCGCCCGCCCCGATCAGCGCCAGCCGCAGGCGCAGCGAGAGACCGCTCACCCGGACGTTCCCTCGAAGAAATAGCCAAACCCGCGCCGCGTGCCGACAACGCCATTGCCGAGCTTGCGCCTGAGGCGGGCAATCACGGCCTCGAGCGCATTGGCTTCACGCGCATCGTCACCGTAAAGATGATCGAGAAGCTCGCTCGGCGAGACGACACGGGCGCGGTTCACAAGAAGGTAGGCGAGGGCGCGCCACTCCAGGGCGGTGAGGTTCACGGGTGCTCCGCTGCGAGTAACGCTCATGCGGTTCAGGTTGACGACGAGTTCGCCGAATTCCTGCACGGCGGCGCCGAGTCCCCCGGCGCGTCTTACGAGTGCGCGGGCGCGCGCCAACAGCTCTTCCATGCGAAAGGGCTTGGGCAGGTAGTCGTCGGCGCCGGCCTCGATGCCTTCGACGCGCTCCTGCCAGGAGCCGCGGGCCGTCAGGACAAGGACCGGCATGTTGCGGCCCGAGGCGCGCCAGCGCTTCAGCACCGACAGGCCGTCCATGCGGGGAAGGCCAAGATCGAGGACGACGAGATCGAAATCTTCCGTATCGCCCGTGAACCAGGCGGTTTCGCCGTCGGCGACGCGCTCCACGCGGAAGCCCGCACCTTCAAGCGCCGCCACGACATCGCGGGCTATTCGATCGTCATCCTCGACGGCAAGGACCCGCATCAGTCGTCCTCGTAGTCGCGTTCGAGCACGGCGCCGCTCGCGGCGTCGATCTTGAGTTCCACCAGCCGCCCGTCGCTCGACACTGCTTCCACATCATAGACATAGCGGCCGTCATCCCGGTCGAAGTCGATCTCGATGACGCGGCCGCCTACTTCGCGTTCAACGACGGCCAGGATTTTGGAAAGCGGCAGGATCTCGCCGCGCGCCAGGGCCTCCCGGGCACGGTCATGATCGTCGTCGGCCAAGGCCGGAACGGCGAGCAAAAGGGTGAGGATTACGAGCAGCTGGCGCATTGTCCGGATTTTATCCTGGCCGACCTGACAGGACGCTGACGGCGCCGGCAGGCGCGATGTCAGGCAAGGTGAGGGATAAGGGCGGCGTCGATGCGGCCGGATCGCGCCGCAGGAAGCAGAAAGCAATGGAGAACATCATGCGCAATATCCTTCCATCCGCGGCCTTTGCCGGTCTCGCCGTCCTTGTCCTCGCCGCAGGGGCCGCCTCCGCCCAGGCCGTGCGAACCGACGATAGCCGAAACGCCTCCCGAACCGGCTGGATGAGCATCAGCGAGATCGTCGCCAAGGTCGAGGGGCAAGGCCACAAGGTTCACGAGATCGAAATCGACGACGGCGTCTATGAAGTCAAGGCGATCGACGCCAACGGTATGCGCGTCGAGGCCGATCTCGACCCGACGACCGGCGAGCCGCTGCGCGGCTGGAAGCAGGACGACTAGACCGCGCCAAGGTTGCGATTGAATTTCGCGGACGCCGCATTTCTTCCAATCGGCGTCCGTGGAAGCCTTGCCCTTAGATTGATAACGTCACCGATTAAGGACAGGACAAGCCGAAACCACCAATCGGACACTTGCTCCAGACTGGATGATCCAAGCGTATCCGGTTGAATGCATTATCAATTCTGTCGGGCCCGCATTGCGGTCAGGATTGATGATACGCTAGTTCCATAAGATAGATTATGCGACTTTGACATATTGCCGCAAAATAGAAATGTCCTGTTTCTGCAAAGTTGGAATGTCGCTCCTGCCCTTGAGGTGCCAGTGTTCACCTC